>NZ_JBITBZ010000009.1:45734-346907 GCF_044452745.1 Streptomyces sp. NPDC051822
GAGCGGAGGGTAGGGGCCGCCTGAGGCACGAAGGCGGCACCTGCCCGCAGCGGTGGCGAAGCTCAGCGCGACCAGAAGATGCGAGCGCCTGAGCTGAGCCGGAGCGGAGGGTAGGGGCCGCCTGAGGCACGAAGGCGGCACCTGCCCGCAGCGGTGGCGAAGCTCAGCGCGACCAGAAGATGCGAGCGCCTGAGCTGAACCACGGGCCGGGCCGAGCCGGCGGCTGAGCCGATCGGGCGCCTCTCCTGGCGCCCCCGGCGTCAACCGTCCCGCGTCCGAGCCGTGACCGAATCTCCCCCAGGATGTGACCTACATCCCGGGGGAGATTGTTTTCCCAGGTCAGAGCCGTTTTGGGACTAAACACCTGGCAGAAATACCTGTCCAATTCGTGACGTAATGCACTGACAGCGGGCCCCGGCTCAGGACAAGCTGATGTAGGAAGTCGGGGGATCGACTCGGAATCGGGAGTACGTCAGTGAGCACCATGCCTCTTGCCCTGCTGCTGACCACGGCCGCTGCCACGGCCGTGGGCGCTGCCGCCCTGCACGCCGTCCACGGTCTCCGCAAGCAGGTCACAGCCCTGCGGAACGAACTGGCGGCCGGACACGGCGTCACCGTTCCCGCAGCCCGCGCCACGCCCGCCGCAGAGATACGGGCCGCGGTCGCGGAGGCGCTGGCCGAGGAGCGCGAGCGCGAGCTCGCCGAGGCGCGGGCCTTCTGGGCCGCGCAGGAGGCCAGGGACGCGGCCGACGCCCCCTCCCTGCTCGGCGGCCTCGGCGGCCCGGCCGACGACGGCACCTTCTTCGTGCCCCGCCAGGCCGACTTCGCGGGCCTCGAGGCGATGGCCCTGGAGGCCATGGAGGCGGAGGCGGTCTCGCTCGACGGTCCCGACCCGCTCGACGCCCTCAACTCGTTCGACGCCCTCGACGAGTACCCGGAGGACTCGGCGGAGCTGGCGGCGGCCCGCCGCCGGCACCCCTCGCACCCGGACTTCGTGCCGGTGCAGACGCCCGTCGTCACCGACCACGAGCGGACGGTGGCCCGCCTCGAGGAGCTGGCGGACACCCGCACGGAGCTGACCGACGTCCGCCCGGGCCCGCTCGGCACGCTCGACGTGTACGTCTTCGCGGACGGCACGACGCTCTGCATGACCCCGGGGCACCGCGAGACCGCGGAGCGCCTCGCGGAGGCCCTGCGCGCCGGTCGTACGCCGGTGCTGCTCGGCGGCTCGGGCGTCTCGGGCGCCTTCGCCCTCACCTTCTCGTACGGCGAGTCCGACGAGGAGAACGTCTACATCCTGGCGGACCGCGTCATCGCCTCCCTGTAGCCCCGGGCTGCCCCGACGGGGCGGCGACGGGCCCCCGGGCCCCGCCAGACGACCGACAGACGCCTGGCAGACGCCCGAGAGGCGACCGACGACGCGCGGCTAGAGACCCGCGCGCTCCGTCGCCTCGCGTACCAGCCTCACGGCCTCACTCAGTTCCCCTCCGTGGGAGTCCGAGGGGGCCGTTCGCAGGATTTCGGCCAGATCGTTCCCGGCGACGACCAGCTGGTCGGCCACGGTGAAGACCCCGGCGTCCGGCATGACCACCGGCTCCCGTTCCGGGTCCTCGGCGCGCTGCGCGCGGACCGCGAGCTCCCGGGCGAGGCCGAGGCCCTCGGCCGCCGCGCCACGCTGGAGGCGGCTCTGCGGGGCGGCCCGCAGCCGGTCGGCGAGGCGCTCGACGGCGGCGGTCAGTTCACTCGTATCGCGCACCCTGTGACCCTACGCGCCGTCCCCGGCCCCTTGCCAACGGCCCGCGCCTTGGGCACGGTGGCGGGACGAGTACGAGGAGCACACGGTACGACGCGTCCGGAGGCGCCGATGTCCCACACATTCTCCGAAGAGACCCACCGCAACATGCTGGCCCGGATCCCACGCCGCACCGGTCGTGAGATCGGCGACTGGATGCGCACCGTCGAGGAGGGCCCGTCCCTCCTCCGCTTCGAGGAGCGGGTGAACTGGCTCCGCGGGGCGCACGACCTCACGTACGGCCACGCGAAGGCCATCCTCCACGAGTACGACCTGCGGCGGGCGGCCCGCAGACTGCTCTGAGCCGCGCGCCGCACACGCGGAAGGGCCCGCCCGGCACGAAGCCGGACGGGCCCTCCTTCACGCGGTGACGCGTCAGTCGTCGCCCTGCAGGATCGACAGCAGACGCAGCATCTCCAGGTAGATCCACACCAGGGTCATGGTGAGACCGAAGGCGGCCAGCCAGGCCTCCTCGCGCGGCGCGCCGTAGGTCACGCCGTCCTCGACCTGCTTGAAGTCGAGGGCGAGGAAGCAGGCGCCCAGGATGACGCCGACGACACCGAAGACGATGCCGAGACCGCCGCTGCGGAAGCCGAGGCCGTCGCCGCCCGCGAAGACGGAGAACAGCAGGTTGGCGACCATGAGGAGCATGAAGCCCATCGCGGCGGCCATCACGAAGCCGTAGAAGCGTCGGTTGACGCGGATCCAGCCGAGCTTGTAGGCGATCAGGACACCGGCGAAGACCGCCATCGTGCCCAGGACCGCCTGAATGACCACGCCGTCGGCGATGTACGTCGAGACGGCGGCCGAGATCACTCCGAGGAAGACACCCTCGAAGGCCGCGTAGCCCAGGATCAGCGCGGGCGAGGCCTTGCGCTTGAAGGACTGCACGAGCGCCAGCACGAGGGCGACCAGGGCGGCGCCGATGGCGATGCCGTAGGACTTGCCCAGGTTGGCCGGGTCGACCGGCAGCAGGAACCAGGACAGGGTGGCGGTGAGCACGACCGTGCCGAGCGTCATGGCCGTACGGCTCACGACGTCGTCGATCGTCATCACGTTGCCGCGGGCCTGCTGGGGGGCGGCCTGCTGCGTGTCCTGCGGGGCGTACGGGTTGGTCGCGTACGGGTTCGTCGCGCCCTCGGCGTACGGGTTGCCGGTGGCGTACGGGTTGGCGGTTCCTACGGCGGGGCCCCCGGCCTGCGGCTGCTGGCCGTTGAAGCCCGCGGTGCCGTTGTCGCGGCTGAACCCCCGTCGCGAGAAGACCGGGTTGCTGCTCCTCATCTCACTCCTCCATGGCGGCCGCATGTGCGCGGCCTCTCGTCAAGAGTAATGGGTAGGCAAAAGAAACTCTCTAGTGCTCGGGGAGGATCTTTTCCGACCTGCTGCGGAGGAGGGAGGGGGAGGAGGGGACGGCTTCGCCGGGCCGCAGGCTCTCGCCTGGGGCCCGGGTGGTGCCCGGAACCGGACTCGAACCGGTACGGCCCGAAGGCCAGCGAGGTTTAAGCTCGCCGTGTCTGCATTCCACCATCCGGGCGTCGCGAAGCTCCGCGTTGGCACATGAGCCTATCGGGGCGCGTCCCTCGTTCAGCGGAACATCGTCCCGATGTTGTCTTATTTTATTGACGCCTGAGGGTGCGTCAGTGCAGGTGGGGGCGTTTTCGCCGAACTGTGACAGGGGTCGCAGGCGCAAAGCCGCACCCCCTGGAATGACGAAAAGTCGTCGCACGAGTGTCAGGTCGGCGCGAAGCCGCTCTCAGGGCCCCCGTCATACCTCAGGAGGACGGAGCGGCCCTCCGGTCAGACTCGAGACTGCCCCGGGAACGGGCACGTGGACGGACGTCCCGGGCCGGAACGCTCGACACGATGGAGGGGTTCCCGCAACAGCCCCGCAGTGACAGGAGTCCCTCGTGACCACCACCCCCACCGTGTCCCGTGCCACCGCGGTGGCCGCCCGCGCCTCGGATCTGTCGAAGATCTACGGACAGGGCGAGACCCAGGTGGTCGCCCTCGACCGGGTCAGCGTGGACTTCCGCCAGGGCGAGTTCACCGCGATCATGGGCCCCTCGGGCTCCGGCAAGTCGACGCTCATGCACTGCGTCGCCGGCCTGGACTCCTTCTCCTCCGGCTCCGTCCGGATCGGCGAGACGGAACTGTCCACCCTGAAGGACAAGCAGCTCACCCAGCTCCGCCGGGACAAGATCGGCTTCATCTTCCAGGCCTTCAACCTGCTGCCGACGCTGACGGCCCTGGAGAACATCACGCTCCCCATGGACATCGCGGGCCGCAAGGCCGACAAGCAGTGGGTCCAGCAGGTCATCGACATGCTCGGTCTCTCCGCCCGGCTCAGCCACCGCCCGACCGAGCTCTCCGGCGGCCAGCAGCAGCGTGTGGCCGTGGCCCGCGCCCTCGCCTCGCGCCCGGAGATCATCTTCGGTGACGAGCCGACCGGAAACCTGGACTCCCGCTCGGGCGCCGAGGTCCTCGGCTTCCTGCGCAACTCGGTACGGGAGCTGGGCCAGACCGTCGTCATGGTCACCCACGACCCGGTGGCCGCCTCCTACGCGGACCGCGTGATCTTCCTCGCCGACGGCCGGATCGTCGACGAGATGCTGCACCCGACGGCGGACGGCGTGCTCGACCGCATGAAGGCCTTCGACGCCAAGGGCCGTACGAGCTGACGCCGGAGGGGGTGCACCGACACGACACCCCCGCGCGCGACCCCCGACCCTCCGTCCCGCCCCACCCTCCTCCAGGACACACCCATGTTCCGTACCGCCCTGCGCAACGTCCTCGCGCACAAGGCGAGACTGCTGATGACCGTCCTCGCCGTGATGCTCGGCGTGGCCTTCGTCTCCGGCACCCTCGTCTTCACCGACACCCTCTCCCAGGCCCTGCGCGGCCAGTCCGCGAAGAGCTACGACGACGTCGCCGTCGCCGTCGAGATGCACCCGGACCCCGAGGAGGCCCGCAAGACGCCCGGTCTCTCCGAGGCCGTCGTCGGCAAGGTCGCCGCACTCGACGGAGTCACCTCCGTCTCCGCCCGCGTCGACGGCTTCGCCGGCGTGCCCGACAAGGACGGCAGGCTGATCGGCCTCGGCTGGGCCAACAAGGGCACCAACTTCGCCCCCGGCAAGGACGGCAAGGACGGCGCGTACGCCTTCACCACGGGCACCGGCCCCGCGGCGGCCGGCCAGATCGCCCTGGACAAGGACACCGCCGACAAGGGCGGCTACAAGGTCGGCGACACCGTCCGCGTGGCCACCAACGGCCCGGTCGCGGAGTACACCCTCTCCGGTGTCTTCACGACCGAGGACGGCGCCGTCAGCGCGGGCGGCAGCCTCGTCCTCTTCGACACCCCGGTCGCCCAGAAGCTCTACCTGAAGCCCGGGTACTTCCAGAACCTGACCGTCACCGCCCCCGGCACCGACGCGGACAAGCTCCTCGACGAGGTCCTGAAGGTCGTCCCGAAGGCCGCCACCGCCCAGACCGGCCAGGCCCTCGCCGACCAGCAGGCCAAGGACATCGAGAGCGGACTCGGCGCCTTCAACCAGATGCTGCTCGGCTTCGCCGGCATCGCGCTCTTCGTCGGCGTCTTCCTGATCTCCAACACCTTCACGATGCTGGTCGCCCAGCGCACGAAGGAACTGGCCCTGATGCGCGCGGTCGGCGCCTCGCGCAGGCAGATCACCCGTTCCGTCCTCGCCGAGGCCGCCCTGGTCGGCCTGGTCGCCTCCGCCGTCGGCTACCTGCTCGGCATCGGCCTCGCGGTCGGTCTCCGCTCCACGATGGCCGCCTTCGAGCTGAAGGTGCCGGACGGCCCGCTGGTCCTCGAAGCCACCCCGGTCCTCTCGGCCTTCGGCGTCGGCGTCCTGATCACCATGCTCGCCGCCTGGCTGCCCGGCCGCCGCGCCGCGAAGATCCCGCCGGTCGCGGCCATGAACAGCGTCCACGCGACCCCCGACACCAAGTCCCTCGTCGTACGGAACTCGATCGGCGCGGCCCTCACCGCGATCGGCGCCGTGCTCATCGTGCTCGGCGCGGGTCAGGGCGGCGACGACGGCCGGCTGCTCATCGCGGGCGGTGCCTTCGTCACCCTCATCGGCGTGATCGTCCTGATCCCGTTCCTGTCCCGGCCCGTGATCGCCGTGATCCGGCCGTTCTTCGTGAAGGCCTTCGGCGTCTCCGGCAGGCTCGCCGGCCTGAACGCGGTCCGCAACCCGCGCCGCACCGGCGCCACGGCCTCCGCGCTGGCCATCGGCCTCACCCTGGTCACCGGCCTCTCCGTACTCGGCGTGAGCGCGGGCACGGCCCTCGACAAGATGACGGTCGACCAGATCAAGGCCGACTACATGGTGACCATGGCGGGCGGCGGCCAGGGCCTCAGCAACGACGCGCTCGCCGCCCTGCGGAAGGCGCCCGGCGTCACCGCCGTCTCCCCGCAGCAGGCCGGCGCCCTGGAGATCAAGGACTCGTACGTCTCCGCCTCCGGCGTCACCCCCGGCGACATCGAGCAGGTCCTCAGCCTGAACGTCGTGAACGGCTCCCTCGGCTCCCTCGGCAAGGGGCAGATCGCCGTCGACGACAAGACCGCGGCGAAGCGCGGCCTGAAGGTCGGCGCCACGGTCCCCGTCGCCTACATGGACAAGCAGAAGGCCACCCTGACCGTCGGCGCGATCTACGAGCAGAGCGAGTTCGTCTCGCCGGTGCTCATCGACAAGAAGCTCCTCGACGCGCACGAGCAGCAGGCGTACATCGGCCAGATCTTCGTCTCGACCGACGGCGGCCCCACCACGGCCAACGAGAAGGCCCTCGCCAAGGCCATGGGCGACAACCCGGCGATCACGGTACTCGACAAGAAGGACATCCGTGACGAGTTCGGCGGCCAGATCAACCTGATGCTCAACATCATGTACGGCCTGCTCGGCATGGCCCTGATCATCGCCGTCCTCGGTGTCGTCAACACCCTCGCGATGTCCGTCTTCGAGCGTCAGCAGGAGATCGGCATGCTGCGGGCGATCGGTCTCGACCGGCGCCGGGTGAAGCGGATGGTCCGTCTGGAGGCCGTCGTCATCTCGGTGTTCGGCGCGATCGTCGGCATCGGCCTCGGCTCGTTCCTCGGCTGGGCGATCGGCGAGACCTTCAAGAGCAGCCTCCCGGGCTACACCCTGGTCCTGCCCTGGGACCGGATCGGGATCTTCCTGGTCCTGGCCGGACTGGTCGGCGTCCTCGCCTCCCTGTGGCCGGCCCGCAGCGCGGCGAAGCTGAACATGCTGGCCGCCATCAAGGCCGAGTGACGACCGGCGAAGAGCGACGAGGGCCGGGTTCCTGCGGGAACCCGGCCCTCGGGCGTATGTCAGGGCCGCTCGTTCCAGACGCGCGGCCGCAGCGCCGTCCCGCTCTTCCCCGACACCGGGGTCTTCACGGCGAGGAACTGGTTGACGCCGATCCGGTTGCGCTCGAAGGAGACGGCGGACGCCGCCATGTAGAGGCGCCAGATCCGCGCCCGTCCGGGCGAGGTCAGCCGGACCGCCCGCTCCCAGTCCGCCTCCAGGTTGGCGACCCAGCGGCGCAGGGTGAGCGCGTAGTGCTCGCGGATCGCCTCCACGTCCCTCACCTCGAACCCGGCGTCCTCCAGGGTGCTCAACGTGCGCCCCATGGGGGCGAGTTCGCCGTCGGGGAAGACGTACGCGTCGATGAAGGGATCGACCTCGTACGCCTCCTCGTCGGGTTCGGGGCGGCGGGAGATCTGGTGGTTGAGGAGCCGTCCGCCGGGCCTGAGGAGCCCGTACAGCGTGTCGGCGTACTCCCGGTACTTCACGGCCCCCACGTGCTCGGCCATGCCGATCGAGGAGATCGCGTCGTACGGGCCGTCGTCGACGTCCCGGTAGTCCTGGACCCGGATCTCGACCAGGTCGGTCAGGCCCTCCTCGGCGATCCGCTTGCGGGCGTAGGCGGCCTGCTCGCGGGAGAGGGTGACGCCGACGACCCTGGCGCCGTACTCGCGGGCGGCGTGGACGGCCATGGAACCCCAGCCGCAGCCCACGTCGAGGAGCCGGTCGCCCTCCTTGAGGTTCAGCTTGCGGGCGATGAGGTCCAGCTTGTCCCGCTGGGCGTCCTCCAGGGTCGCGTCGGCACCGTACGAGGCCCAGTAGGCGCAGCTGTAGACCATCGAGGGGCCGAGGACGAGCCGGTAGAAGTCGTTGCCCACGTCGTAGTGGTGACTGATCGCCTGCTTGTCCCGGCGCTTGCTGTGCCGGCTGCCGCTCCGGCCCCGGATCTCCTCGGCCGGCGGCGCCGGCGGCGGCAGCGGCCCGGCGAGTCGCAGCAGGGAGCGGGCGGCGGCCCGCAGCGCCGGATCGCGTACGGACTCCAGCAGGCCCCTGGTGTCCTCGGTGCGCTCCCACAGGAGGCCGGACAGGCTGTCCAGGAGCTGGTAGAGGTCTCCCTCGACGTCGAGCTCCCCGGCCACCCAGGCGCGGGCCAGGCCCAGTTCGCCGGGCTTCCAGATCATCCTCCGCAGGGCGCGGCGGTCGCGGACGATCAGGACGGGCCCGCCCACTGGTCCGGCCTCGCTGCCGTCCCAGGCCCGCAGCCGGACCGGGAGCGGTCCGCCGAGCAGTTCCTCGGCGAGAGTCGTCAGCCGCGACGCGGCGTCGGCCATGGTGCACACCTCCGTGATGTCGTGCCCCAGACATGCTCGTCACCAAGGGAACACCGTCCGTAGGTGTTTCCACTCCCGCCGCAGCGCAATCAGTCGGCAAAACACGCGAAGGGCCGTCCGCACCACGGATGGCGGACGGCCCTTTTACGGCCTTGCGTGTACTGCGGGTGCTGCGGGCGCGCTAGGAGGCCTTGGCCTTCTCCTGCGCCGGGACGGCCGGCGCGGGGGCGGGCTTGGCCGCCTCGTAGAACTCCTCGCGCGGGGTCTCCATGGCACCCAGGGAGACGACCTCGCGCTTGAGGAACATCGCGAGGGTCCAGTCGGCGAAGACGCGGATCTTGCGGTTCCAGGTCGGCATCGCCATGCCGTGGTAGCCACGGTGCATGTACCAGGCGAGACGGCCCTTGAGCTTGATCTTCACCTTGCCCATGACGATCATCGCGACGCCCTTGTGCAGACCGAGTCCGGCCACCGCGCCCTTGTTGGCGTGGCTGTACTCCTTCTGCGGGAAGCCGCGCATACCGGCCACCACGTTGTCGCCGAGGACCTTGGCCTGGCGCAGCGCGTGCTGGGCGTTCGGCGGGCACCAGGCGTTCGGGTTGCCGGCCTTGCGGCCGACCATGTCCGGGACCTGGGCGTTGTCGCCGGCGGCCCACGCGTAGTCGAGACCGTTGATCTGGAGCTTCTCGTTGCAGTCCACGTGGCCGCGGGGGCCGAGCGGCAGACCGAAGCGGGAGAGCGCCGGGTTCGGCTTCACGCCGGCGGTCCAGACGATCGTGTTGGAGTCGACCTCGAGGCCGTTCTTCAGCACGACGTGGCCGTCGACGCAGGAGTCCATGGACGTCTCGAGGTAGATCTCGATGCCACGGCCCTCGAGGTGCTCCTTGCCGTACTGGCCGAGCTTGGGGCCCACCTCGGGGAGGATCTTGTCGGCCGCGTCGACCAGGACGAAGCGCATGTCCTCGCGCGACACGTTCTGGTAGTACTTCGCGGCGTCACGGGCCAGGTCCTCGACCTCGCCGATGGTCTCCGCGCCGGCGAAGCCGCCGCCGACGAAGACGAAGGTCAGCGCCTTGCGGCGGACCTCCTCGTCCGTGGTGGAGTCAGCCTTGTCCAGCTGCTCCAGGACGTGGTTGCGCAGGCCGATGGCCTCCTCGATGCCCTTCATGCCGATGCCCTGCTCGGCGAGGCCGGGGATCGGGAAGGTGCGGGAGACGGCGCCCATCGCGATGACCAGGTAGTCGAAAGGCAGCTCGTACGCCTCGCCGACGAGCGGCGAGATCGTGGCGACCTTGCGGTCCTGGTCGATGGTGGTGACCCGGCCGGTGAGCACCTCGGCTCCGCGCACGACGCGTCGCAGCGGGACGACGACGTGGCGCGGCGAGATGCTGCCGGCGGCGGCTTCGGGGAGGAAGGGCTGGTAGGTCATGTACGACCGCGGGTCGACGACCGTGACGGTCGCCTCCGCGTAGCGCATCTTCTTGAGGATGCGCCGAGCTGCGTACAGGCCTACGTACCCGCCGCCTACTACGAGGATCCTGGGACGCTCCGTGGTGCTCATGAGATCGAGTATCCACCCCTCCAGAGGGGGGTGCTCGTGCGCCCCTTCACAAGGTCTTCGGACACCTCTGCTACACTCCGCCGCCCACGTGATCCATGTCATGGTGCTGCAAAGGAACCGGGATGCAAGGGCGAACGTTGTTCACCCCTTGTGAACTGGCCAGGAGAGCCCTCGGTAACGCTGAACCGCGGGGCCCGTTCACACGATGGAAACATCGAGCGAATCGGCCCCGCGCCTGCGAAAGGGCCCCGCGGCGCCCCTCGGAGGGGCTGAAGACCCCCCTCAAGCCCCCTTCGGGTGCCATCAGGGCGCTTTTCCTTGTGAAGAACTTCACGAACTTTCCCGACGGGGCGTCGCCGGGAGGCCCGATAGGCGCCCACTATGCGACGGATAGGGCGATCCCATCGAGGATGTCGTGCTCGCTGACGACGACCTCGGAGGCTCCGACCCGCTCCACGATCTCCCGCAGGACGAGCGCTCCGGCGATGATCACGTCCACCCGGCCCGGGTGTATGACCGGGATAGCGGCCCGCTCGGCGTGCGTCGAGGCGAGCAGCCGGTCGGTGACCTCGGCGACCTGGGCGGCGGAGATCCGGGCGTGGTGGATCTTCTCGGAGTCGTACTCGGGGAGCCCGAGGGCGATGGCCGCGACGGTGGTGACCGAGCCGGCGAGGCCGACGAGGGTCCCGGCGGTGGTGAGCGGCACGGTCTCCGCGGCCAGGTCGAGCGCGGCCCGCACGTCGGCGCGGATCGCCTCGGCCTCCTCGGCCGTCGGCGGGTCGTGCCGGACGTGCCGCTCGGTCAGCCGGACGCAGCCGATGTCGACGGAGCGGGCCGCCTCGACGTGCCTGTTGCCGGTGACGAACTCGGTGGAGCCGCCGCCGATGTCCACGACGAGGTACGTCTCCGTGCCGTGCAGCTCGCCCGTTGCCCCGGTGAAGGAGAACTCGGCCTCCTGGTCGCCGGTGATGACCTCGGGCTCGACGCCCAGGATCTCCACGACCCCGCTCACGAAGTCCGCGCGGTTCTCGGCGTCGCGGGAGGCGGAGGTGGCGACGAAGCGCAGCCGCTCGGCGCCCAGCTCCCTGATGACCCCGGCGTACTCGCGGCAGGCCGCGAACGTGCGCTCCAGGGCCTCGGGAGCGAGCCGGCCCGTCTTGTCGACGCCCTGGCCGAGCCGGACGATCGTCATCCGCCGGTCCAGCTCGACGAGCTCGCCCGTGTCCGGGTGGACGTCGGCGACGAGGAGGCGGATGGAGTTCGTACCGCAGTCGATTCCGGCGACCCGGGTCACTTCGCCTCCTCTTCCTTGTCCTTGTCCTTGTCCTTGTCCTTGTCCGCGCACGGCGTGACGCACGGGCCCTTCGCCCACCACTCCGGCAGCATCGCGAGGGCCTCGTCGCCGAACGGGTTCACGCCGGGACCGGCCGCGAGCGAGTGGCCGACGAGGACGTGCAGGCACTTGACCCGGTCCGGCATGCCGCCGGCGCTCGGGAAGCCCTCCAGGACCTCGATGGCGTCACGGCGGGCGATGTAGTCCTCGTGCGCGGCCCGGTAGGCGGCGGCGAGCTCCGGGTCGGTGGCGAGCCGGCCCTGCATCTCCTTCATGACCCCGTTGGCCTCCAGGGTGCCGATGGCCGAGGCCGCCCGGGGACAGGTCAGGTAGTACGTGGTCGGGAACGGGGTGCCGTCGGGCAGCCGCGGCGCGGTCTCGACGACGTCCGGGTTGCCGCACGGGCAGCGGTGCGCGATGGCGCGCAGGCCGCGGGGCGGCCGGCCGAGCTGCTGCTCGAAGGCCGCGATGTCCGCCTCGGTGGGCTCGGTGCGTTCGGTCTGCGGAGGGGGCGTTTCCATGTCTGCCTTGCTCGTCAGTTCGTTACGGGCTTACGGACGGTCGGCGTGGTCGACGCCGTCCCAGAGGTTGTCGTACCAGGGGCGGTCCGCCGCGCCCTGTTCGCCGCGGGGCCGCTGCTCCGCGTCGGGGTCGTTCACGGTGAAGCCGGACTCGCCGGGCAGCACGTAGTGCAGGTGCTCGCGGGCGAGGCGGCGGACGTAGGCCGGGTCCTGGAGACGGGCCTTCTCGTCCTTCAGTTCCTCGACCCGCCGGGCGGCCTCGGCGGCCCTGCGCTCCTGCTCGGCGATCTCGCCCTGCTGGGAGACGTAGCTCCGCATGGGATAGGCGAGCGCCACGACGAGGGAGCAGACGACCAGGGCGAGGAAGGCCGCGCGGCCGGTGAGCCGCGAGCGGCGCGCCTGGCGGCGGGTCTGGGAGCGGTAGACACGGGCGGCGGTCTGCTCGCCGAGCAGCCTGATCCGGGTCGCGGTCGAGAACCGGTCCCGGTCCTTCGCGGCCATGTCGTGTCGCCTCCCCTGTTCACGCGTACGTCCCCGCACACGGTACGGGACCGAGTACGGGGACGTCCGGAAGCTGCACTACAGAGAGGTGTCAGCTCTCAGCGGTGCCTCAGGCCTTGAAGCGCGGGAAGGCGCTGCGGCCGGCGTAGACCGCGGCGTCGTCGAGGATCTCCTCGATGCGCAGCAGCTGGTTGTACTTGGCGACGCGGTCCGAGCGGGCCGGGGCGCCGGTCTTGATCTGGCCGCAGTTCACGGCGACCGCGAGGTCGGCGATGGTGACGTCCTCCGTCTCGCCGGAGCGGTGGGACATCATGCACTTGAAGCCGTTGCGCTGGGCCATCTCGACGGCGTCGAGGGTCTCGGTCAGCGAGCCGATCTGGTTGACCTTGACCAGGAGGGCGTTCGCGGTGCCCTCCTCGATGCCGCGGGCGAGGCGCTCCGGGTTGGTGACGAAGAGGTCGTCGCCGACGATCTGGACCTTGGCGCCCAGCTTGTCGGTGAGGACCTTCCAGCCCGCCCAGTCGTCCTCGTACAGCGGGTCCTCGATGGAGACCATCGGGTACGCGGAGACGAGCTCCTCGTAGTACTCGGTCATCTCGGCGGCCGAGCGGGACTTGCCCTCGAACTCGTACGAGCCGTCCTTGTAGAACTCGGACGCGGCGACGTCGAGCGCGAGCGCGACGTCGGTGCCCGGCGCGTAACCGGCCTCCTTGATGGCCTCGATGATGAGGTCCAGGGCGGCGCGGTTCGACTCCAGGTTCGGGGCGAAGCCGCCCTCGTCACCGAGGCCGGTGGAGAGGCCCTTGCGCTTCAGGACGGCCTTGAGGGTGTGGTAGATCTCCGCACCCCAGCGAAGGGCCTCGGAGAAGGACTCCGCGCCGATCGGGGCGATCATGAACTCCTGGATGTCCACGTTGGAGTCGGCGTGCGACCCACCGTTGAGGATGTTCATCATCGGAACGGGCAGCAGGTGCGCGTTCGGGCCGCCGAGGTAGCGGAAGAGCGGGAGGTCCGAGGCCTCGGACGCGGCGTGGGCCACGGCGAGCGAGACGCCGAGGATGGCGTTGGCGCCGAGGGAGCCCTTGTTCTCGGTGGCGTCCAGGTCGAACATGGCCTGGTCGATCAGGCGCTGCTCGGTGGCGTCGTAGCCGACGAGCTCCGGGCCGATCTGCTCGATGACGGCGAGGACGGCCTTCTCGACACCCTTGCCCAGGTAGCGGTTCGGGTCACCGTCGCGAAGCTCGATGGCCTCGAACGCACCGGTGGAGGCGCCGGACGGAACAGCAGCACGGCCGGTGCTGCCGTCGTCGAGGCCGACCTCGACCTCGACCGTGGGGTTGCCTCGGGAGTCCAGGATTTCCCGGGCTACGACGACGTCGATGGACGGCACGAGCATCTCCTTTTTGGGATGTGACGCTGGATGTGACGCATGGCCGGTGCAGGGTCGCTCGGCCTTGCGACAAGAGCCTAACCGGCTCGGAGGCTCCGGCCAGCCGGGCGCCCGCCCCCTGGGACGAAAAAGGACCCAAGGGCACGCATGTCGGGACGAAGGGCCCCAGATCTACTGGACGGTAACCCTCGACGGACACGGCCGGACGCGAAAACGGACCGATCCGGAAGAGAGAAGGACCGCGAAGAAAGAGAAGGACCGCGAAACGGCCGGGCCGGGAACGGCGGAACCCCGGTCCGGCGCGCACGGGGGGAGAGGCGCGCCGGACCGGGGTGGTCACCGCGGGAGGGTCGTGGGGATCGCGTGAGCCGCCGGACTCACGCGAACCGCCGGGTTCAGCTCAGGTGGAGCTGCTGGCCCGGGTAGATCAGGTCGGCGTTCTCGACGACGTCCTTGTTCAGGTCGAAGAGCTCGGCCCAGCCACCGTCGACGCCCTGCTTCTGGGCGATGGTGCTGAGGGTGTCGCCGGCCGTGACCTTGTACTCGCCGTCACCCTTCTTGACCTTCTTGCCGGTCGGGGTGGTGACGGTCTTCTTGGCGGTCTGCTGCGGCGTGACCTTCTTGGCGGCCTGCTGCGGCACGACCTTCTTGGCGGCCTGGCGCGGCTCGCTGCGGGTGGGGCGCTCGGCCGGCCGCACCGGGGCGGGGCTCTGCTCGGCGGTGCCGCCGCCGTAGGGGGCGTTGGAGAGGCCCACGCCACAGCTCGGCCAGGCACCCTTGCCCTGGCCCGCGAGGACCTTCTCGGCGATGGTGATCTGCTGGGACTTCGACGCCTGGTTGGCGGTCGAGGCGTAGGCGGTGCCGCCGTACGCGGCCCAGGTGGAGGCGGAGAACTGCAGGCCGCCGTAGTAGCCGTTGCCGGTGTTGATGGACCAGTTGCCGCCGGACTCGCACTGGGCGACGCGGTCCCACTCGGAGGCCGTGGCGGCCGAGGCGGTGCCCGCGGTCATCAGCGGGGCGGCGACGGCGACACCGGTGACGCCGACGAGCGTGGCGACCTGGGTGGCCTTGGAGGGGCGGCGGTGTTTGCCCTTACCGGAAAACAGCATGGAAATTCTCCTCACCGACGCCTGTGAGGTGAGCTGTCGGGTTCGGGCCGGAAAGTTGCCCGGCCGCGTGTCCTAGCACGCGGCTTCACCCCAAGCCGGTCATCGGCCGTCTTTCTCAACGGCCGGGACCGGCACTTACCTTGGGTCCCCCACTCCTGCCTTCGGCGCTTGCGCGACGACTGTTCCCATCGGCCGACGGCAGGATTCGGCGTTTCGGTCGACGGGGCCCGCGGTGGCGAGCGGTTAAGACCGTAGACACAGACCCACCGAAAGTTCAAAGAGGCGTATTGCGGAAATATCGCCCCTACTTGCCCTCCGGTGGGGGGCGTTTACGCAGGTGAGAGGTGACGGGGGCGGAGGTCACGGGCAGGACACGCCAGTTGGGGCGAAGAGACCCATGTCTCACTTGCCCAGAACCGGACATACGCCCCCGAATCACTCGGCCTTCGCGGCCGAACCGTCCGTCAGGTCGAGGCTCTGACCAGGGAGGATGAGGTCCGGATCGAGGCCCACCGTCTGGCGGTTGGCGTCATAGAGGGCGGTCCAGCCTCCGGCGAGTTCGTTCTGCCGCGCGATGTCGGACAGGCTGTCGCCGGGCTGGACGGTGTACGCGTCCGAAGTGCCCTGAGTGTCCGTTGCGTCCGAATCCTTCGCGTCGCCAACCGGAGTCGCGGCGACGGGCTTTTCGGTCAGCTCGTTGACAGATGAGGCATGTCGACCCGTTTCGGATGAAGTGTCCGACTTGGCGACTTCCTCCGGTGCCGCATCGCCCCGGTGCTTCCCGGTTCCCGGCGTGGCCGACGACACGTCATCCGTCGGCGCGCCGGGCGTGACCGGCGTACCGGGCTTGACGGAGGAATCGGGCGCGACCGGAGTGGTCGGCGCGCTCGGGTCGGCCGGCGCGGACGGGCTCACCGGGGTGGTCGGCGCGGTGGAACCGGGCGCCGTCGGCGAGACGGGCGTGACGGGAGCGGAAGGCGTGACGGGGGCGGAAGGCGTGACCTTCTTCGCGCTCTTCTTCGCGGCGTCCTCGGTGGCGACGGAGCCGGTGGAGCCCTCCGGCAGTCCCGAGGTCCTGTTCGACTCGGCGACCGGCCCCGTGGGCACCTTCGGGACGGCGGTCGGGCCGGGGTCCACGCCGGTGGACCTGCCGTCGTTCGTCAGGCCGGCGATCGGCGCGCAGGTGGCCCATTCGGTACTGCCCTGGGCGAGCGCCTTCTCGGCCACCGCGATCTGCTGGGCGCGGCTGGCCAGGTCGGGGCTGGGCGCGTAGACGAGGCCGCCGTGCCGCTCCCAGCTGTCCTGGGTGAACTGGAGCCCGCCGTACATGCCGTTGCCGAAGTTGGCGCTCCACTGGCCGCCGGACTCGCACTCGGCGACCCGGTCCCAGGTGGCCGCGTCGGCGGCGGAGGCGGATCCGGTGGCGAGCAGCGGCAGCGCCATGGCGGATCCGGTCACGCCCGCGGCGACGACGAGGGCGGGGGCCTGACGGGGGCGACGGTGTCGTCCGTTCCCGGAACGCATAGGAGGGGCCTTTCGCGTGACGGCTGAGACAGCGGCGAACGTAGCGGTATTCGAACGCTCGTCACAAGTCGATGGCCTCACGATCACGCGAAGATCACATTTCTGACACGCTGTCAGGCTTCTGGACCCGTACGGAAGGGGAGAACTCCACCGGAAGCGTCCGCAATCCACGCATGATGAGCCCCCCGCGCCACCGCAGTTCACCCGGCTCCGCGGCAAGCCGCAGGTCCGGCAGGCGGGTCAGCAGGGTGGCGAGCGCGGTCTGTCCCTCAAGGCGGGCGAGCGGTGCGCCGAGGCAGTAGTGGATGCCGTGCCCGTACCCGAGGTGCTGGTTGTCGCGCCGTGCGAGGTCGAGCGTGTCCGGCCCGTCGAACCGCTCGGGATCCCGGTCGGCGGCGGCGAGCACCACGAGCACCGGGTCACCCGCCGGGATCTCCTGCCCCCCGATGGTCAGCGACTCCGTCGCGTACCGCCAGGTGGCCATCTCCACGGGTCCGTCGTAGCGCAGCAGTTCCTCCACGCCCGTCTCCAGGAGACCGGTCTCCCCCGCCGCGATCGAGGCCTGGAGCCGTTCGCGCTGCTCGGGGTGGCGCAGCAGCTGGTACACGCCGTTGCCGATGAGGTTCACGGTGGTCTCGAACCCGGCGAACAGGAGGATGAAGGCCATCGCGGCGGCCTCGTTCTCCGTGAGGTGCTCGCCGTGGTCGGACGCCTTGATGAGCCCGGAGATCAGGTCGTCGCCCGGATCGAGGCGCTTCCTGTGGATCAGTTCGGCGAGGTAGCCGCGCATCTTCTTCACCGATCGGGCGACCCCGCCCCGAGGACCGCCGCCGTGCCGGATCATCATCCCGGCCCAGTCCCGGAAGTCGTCCTGGTCCTCCTCGGGCACGCCGAGCAGGTCGCAGACGGCGTAGATGGGCAGCGGGAAGGCGAACTCGTGGATGAGGTCGGCGCTCCCCTTCTCGACGAAGGAGTCGATGAGCCGGTCGGTCAGCTCCTGCACCCGCGGGGTGAACTCGGCGACCCGGCGTGGAGTGAAGGCCTTCGAGACCAGGCGCCGCAGCCGGGTGTGGTCGGGCGGGTCGATGTTGAGCAGATGGGTCATCAGCTCGGCCTTGCGCTCACCCGGGATGCCCGTCTTCCCCTTCGCGTGCGGGGACTCCGCGTGGTGCGCCGGGTTCTTCGAGAGCCGTTGGTCCGCGAGGGCCTGTCGGGCGTCCGCGTACCGGGTCACGAGCCAGGCCTCCACGCCGCTCGGAAGCGTCGTCCGGTGCACGGGCGCGTGCTCACGCAGCCAGGCGTAGGCGGGGTAGGGGTCGCTCGCGAACTCCCAGGTGAAGAGGTCGGGGGCGGGCTCGGAGGCGGGGGTGGTGCTCACCCCCCGACCGTACAGGGCGGTCCGGAAGGTGAGGTGTGTGGAGATCCTGTGATCAAGGAGGGGAGGCGTGCCTTAGATTCTTGTCAGTGGATCCTCAGATGCTCAGAAGCACGTTCGCGGTCGTCGAGAGACGGGCCGAACACGCCGTCGCCTTCTTCTATTCGCATCTTTTCTGGAACAACCCCGCCGTGCGCGAGCTGTTCCCCGAGGACATGCTTCCCCAGCGGGACCGTCTCTTCGCCGCGCTGACGCACGTGGTGACCCACCTGGAGTCCCCCGGGCTCGCCGCCTACCTGGGGCAGCTGGGCCGCGACCACCGCAAGTTCCTCGCCTCCCCCGCGCTCTACTCCGCCGTCGGGTCGAGCCTGCTCGCCGCCTTCGCGCACGCCGCCGGATCCGCCTGGACCCCGGAGGCCGAGAAGGCCTGGACGGAGGCGTACGGGCACGTCGCCGATCTGATGCTGGCGGGCGCCGCCGAGGCGGCCGGGGCCGGGGAGCCGGCCTGGTGGGACGCGGACGTCGTGCGGCACGAACGGTTCGGCGCGGACCTGGCCGTCCTCACCCTGCGGCCCCGTCAGCCCCTGCCGTACCTCCCCGGCCAGTACGTCAGCGTCAGTTCGCTGCGCGTGCCGCGCGTCTGGCGCACCTACTCCCTCGCGGACGCGCCCCGCCCCGACGGCACGGTGGAGCTGCACGTGAGCCGGATCCCGGGCGGCGCGATGAGCACGGCGCTCGTCGAGGAGACGGCTCCCGGCGAGATCCTGCGGCTGAGCGCGCCCGGCGGCGCCCTCACCGCGCGGACGGGGCCGGGCGGGCTCCGCACCTATATATGCGCGGGCACGGGCTGGGCCCCGGTGCGGGCGCTGCTGAGGCAGGCGGCGGAGGCCGAGCCGGATCTGAAGGGCCGGCTGTTCGTCGTGGCGCGCGCGAAGGAGTACCTGTACGGGCGGCGGGACGCGGAGCGGCTGAAGGAGCTGTTGCCCGGTCTCAGCGTCACCTACATCACCTCGGCGCCCGGTCACCGCAAGGACCAGGCGACGGAGCGGCTTCTGCAGTCGCTGCGGGCCTGCGTCCACTGGGCCGCGCACGACGTCTACCTCGCGGGGCCCCCGGCCTTCCTGACGGAGGTCGCGGAGGCGCTCGTGGACCTGGGCACGGACCCGGCGCGGATCCACCACGACACGCTGCCGCCGGTGGGCCGTTTCACGGTCCGTCCGAACTCCGCGGCCGAACACATCCTGGGCCCGCCGGCCCCGCTCTGGCACAACCCGTCCGCCCGCGTCCCGCGCGAGGCCTGATCCCTCAGGCGGACTTCACGCCCTCCGCGGCGCGGATCGCGTCCCGGTAGGTGCGGGCCGCCGCGCGCAGGGCCGCCTCCGGGTCGACGCCGGCCGCCTCCGCCCGTGCGGCGAGGCCGAGCAGTTCGTACCCGATGCCCTCGCCCTCCGGCAGCGGTACGTCGAGGCCGGCCGTCCGCACCCGGGCGGCGAGCTTCGCGGCGAGCGCGAGCCCCGGCTGTCCGAGCGGCACGCCGTCGGTCACGGACTCCCGCTGCTTCTCGACGGCCTTCGTCCGCAGCCAGTGGGCCTTGACCTCCTCCGGCGTCTCGGCGGTCGCGTCGCCGAAGACGTGGGGGTGCCGGTGGATCAGCTTCTCGACGATCGTGCCGGCGACGTCGTCCACGGAGAACGGCTCCTCCGGGTCCTCCTCGGCGATCCGGGCGTGGAAGACGACCTGGAGCAGGACGTCCCCGAGCTCCTCGCGGAGCTCCTCCCGGTCGCCCTCCTCGATCGCCTCGACGAGTTCGTACGCTTCCTCGATGCCGTACTTGGCGAGTCCCTTGTGCGTCTGCCGCGAGGACCAGGGGCACTCGCGCCGGATGCGGTCCATGATCTGCACGAGGTCGAGGAGCCGGGCGCCGGGCAGGTCGTACGAGCCGGGCAGCAGCTCCAGGTCGGGCATGGAGTGGCGGCCGGAGCCGGCGAGCCGGGCGAGGCCGTCGGTCAGCGCCCGGTCGCCCTCGCCGGAGGGCAGCAGCAGGACGGTCCGGCCTCCGGCGCAGGCCTCGACGAGTTCCTCGGCGGTGGGCCTGAGGTGCTCGACGGCGATCCCGGCGTCCCGCAGGTACGGCAGCTGGGGGTGGTGCTCGTCGGGGCAGAGCACCCGGTCCGCGGCGCCCAGCGCCTGCCAGGCGGGCCAGGACAGGAGTCCGGGTGCCACGCGGTGGCTGGCGGTGAGCAGGACGATGCGGCCGGGGCTCTCAGATGTCACCCCTCGAAACTACCTCGCCTCAGGCACCGGCCGGGACGGCGGCCGGGTCCTGGCTGATCTGGCGGAGCCAGGGCGCGGTGGTGGCGGAGAGCCGGACCTGGGCGTCGTCCCAGGCGCCGTAGCGCGGGTTCACGTCGATGGCGAGGGCCTTGGAGGCGGCGGAGAAGACGTCCGTCATCTTCTTCTGGCCGTCGGGGGTGTCCGTGACGCCGAGCTTGGCGGCGATCTTGTTCATGAGGACGTTGCGGCGGACGACGTCGTCGATCTGTCCCGGGGCCACGCCCTGCTCCTGGAGGAGGGCGGTGGCGAGCCGCTCCTCGCCGCCGCTCTCGCGGACGAAGGCGGTCCTGGTCTGCTGGAGTTCGGCGCGGGTGGCGGTGACGCCGTTGTCCGCGGCGACCTTGTCGACGACCCGGTCGAAGATCATGACGTTGAGCTTGCGCCGGGACAGGTCGCCGCTGGCCTGGACGAGCTGGGCGGCCTGCGGGGAGCGTTCCTGGGCGGTCCGTACGTCCTCCACCTGGGCCTGGAGGCTGGAGACGTCGATCCGTTCGCCGCCGACGACGGCTGCCGCTCCTGGGTGGGCGTCACTGCCGCAGGCGGTGAGCAGCGGGGCCGCGGCGAGGAGCGCGGCGGAGACGGTGAGCGCAGTGCGGCGGTGCAAAGGAGCCTCCCGGGCTGGTCGTGCGTCAGTTGAACGACCTTGCGGTGATCGATGTTAGGGAGTCGCCGGGGCCGGAGCCACTACTTCGGTGCGACTGTTTCCCACAACGACTCACCTGCATGCCGGGTGTCGGCCCGCATCACACCCGTCTCGGGTCCCTCGTGTGTCTCCTGCACCAGGTAATGGGGGCGTCGCTTGACCTCGTAGTAGATGCGGCCGACGTATTCGCCGATGAGTCCGACCATGACCATCTGGACGCCGGCGAGGGCGGTGACGGCGACGAGGAGGGTGACGTATCCGGGCGTGTCGACGCCGTTGACGAGGGCGTCGCCGACGATCCAGGCCGCGTAGCCGAGGGCGAGGAGGACGAGGAGGAACCCGAGGTGGACGGCGGCCCTGAGGGGCTTGTTGTTGAAGGAGAGCAGGCCGTCGAGGCCGTAGTTGAGGAGCTTGCCGAAGGTCCACTTGGAGCGGCCCTGCTCGCGGACGGCGTTCTCGTAGGAGAACGTCGTGGTGCGGAAGCCGACCCAGGAGAAGAGGCCCTTGGAGAAGCGGTTGTACTCGCCGAGTCCGAGGACGGCGTCGACGGTGCGACGGGAGAGCAGCCGGAAGTCGCCGACGCCGTCGACGAGCTCGACGTCGACGAGCCGGTTGATCGCCCGGTAGTAGAGGCGGGCGGTCAGGGTGCGGGTGACGCGGTCGCCCTCGCGGGTGCGGCGGGCGACGACCTGGTCGTAGCCCTCGGCGTGCAGGGCGACCATGCGGTGCACCAGCTCGGGCGGGTGCTGGAGGTCGGCGTCCATGATCACGACGGCGTCGCCGGCGGCGTCGCGGAGCCCGGCCAGCATCGCCGCCTCCTTGCCGAAGTTGCGGCTGAAGGAGACGTAGCGGACGTGGCGGGGGTCGCGCGCGGCGAGCTCCTGGAGGAGCGGGAGGGTCCCGTCCCGGCTTCCGTCGTCCACGTAGACGATCTCGTACGCGCCGTCGAGCTTGGCGAGTTCGAGGCTCACGTGGTCGTGGAAGCGGGCGAGGACGTCCTCCTCGTTGAAGCACGGGACGACGATCGAGAGCAGCACACGGACCACGACAACGGAGCGCGGTGACCCGGCCGGTCCGCGTGGATGGCCTTCAGGCGACCATTGAATGAACTGGGTTTCGGGGCCCGGGATTTCCCGGTCGGGCGCTGGCATATTCGAGCCGTCATGCCGAACACCGGACGCTCACCCCTCCTGGCCGCCCTCCTCGCCGTGGCCGCCGTCTGCGGCGGGGACGCCGTCGCCCGGGTCTTCCCCTTCGGGCCGCGCCACCGGGCGGTGAACGACCTCGCGAACCAGTTCGTGCCGTTCCACGCGCACCTGTGGGACCTGCTGCACGGCCGGGCGGACGGCGGTCTGCTGCTCGACTGGCGGGCGGGCTGGGGCACGAGCTTCCTCCCCGACTACGGCACCTATCTGTCGAGTCCCTTCGCCCCGCTGGTCGCGCTCCTCCCGCGGGGGGACATCGAGTACGCGGTGTACGGGGTGACCGTCCTGAAGACGGCGGTCGCGGCGGCGGCGATGACGTTCCTGCTGCGCCGCCTCGGCCCCGGGGCGTGGTGGTGGGCGGCGGTCCTGGGCGCGTCGTACGCGCTGTGCGGCTGGTCGCTCGCGGAGGGCACGTACAACCCGATGTGGCTGGACGGCCTGATCGCCTTCCCGCTGCTATGCCTGGTGGGCGAGTGGGTACGGGAGGGCCGCA
This sequence comes from Streptomyces sp. NPDC051822, assembly GCF_044452745.1. Classification (NCBI taxonomy): domain Bacteria; kingdom Bacillati; phylum Actinomycetota; class Actinomycetes; order Kitasatosporales; family Streptomycetaceae; genus Streptomyces; species Streptomyces sp. NPDC051822. Next base: position 68,177 of record NZ_JBITBZ010000009.1, read on the forward strand.
GGCCGCTCCTCGGGCCGCTGGTGGTGGCGGTCTGCTGGACGGCCAACTTCTACACCGCGTACATGGCGACCCTCGGCGCCGCCCTCGTCCTCCTCGTCCGTCTCACGGTGACGGACGGCTTCCGGGTACGGACGCTGCTGCGGGCCGCCCTGACGGCCGGCGTCGGGATCGCCCTCTCGGCGCCCGTCCTCGTGCCCGTCTTCCTCGGCTCCCGACACGCCCACCCCGGCCTGGTGCGGGATTTCGACCCGGCGCCCCTCACCGACCTCCTGGCCCGGCTGCTCCCGGTGACGTACAGCTTCTCGACCCCGGCGGCCTACGTCTCCACGGCGGTCCTGCTGCTCACGGGCGCGCTGCTGTTCCGCCGGGACGTGCCGGGGCGTGAGCGGTGGCTGTGGCCCGGTCTGTGCGGGGCGGTCGTCGCCTCGATGCAGTGGGGCCCGACGCACCTGCTGTGGCATGCGTTCGCGACCCCGAACGGCAGCCCGTACCGGCAGACCTTCGTCCTCTCCGGGGTTCTCGTCATCGCCGCCTGGACGGGTCTCGGCCGCGGCGGGCCGGACCGCAGGGCGCTGCTCGGCGGGGCGGCGGTCGTCGTGGTCCTGGCGGCGGGGGCGCTGCCCAGCCCGTTCCTCACCGGCTGGGCGCTGCTCCTGGCGGGCGTGGGCCTGGTGGCGGTGGCGGGTGCGCTGCTGCTTCCTGGGCGGGGCCGGTACGGGGTGCTCGCCGCGCTCCTGGTCGTCGGGACCCTGCTCGGCCAGTCTGCGGCAACGACGGCGTACGCGGACCGGGAGCGGCTCGGCCGGCTCGACGACTATCCGCCGCTCGGCGCGGAGCAGGAGCGGCGGGCGGCGGCCCTCGCGGCGGCCGACGGCTGGCCCGCGTACCGCACGGACGCCGGTCTGCCCCGGTTCGCGGGCAACGATCCGCTGTTGTTCGGCGGCCAGGGCGCCGCGTACTACTCCAGCCACACCCCGGCGGTCCTCACGGAGACGCTGACCGCGCTCGGCGGCGGCTGGACCTCGCGGGGCCGGAACCTGCTGAGCCTGGACAACCCGGTGACGGACGCGCTGTTCGGGGTGGGGGCGCGGTGGCGGGACGGCGCGGTGGTGCGTACGGGGACGTATCTGCCGCTGGTGACGGTACGGCCGCCGGGTCCTGCGCCCGTCTACGGCCCGTCGCCCTTCCGCAACCAGGAACTCCTGCTCGGCGCGCGGGTGTACGGGGCTCCGCGCGCGGGCGCCTGCCCTGTCGGCACCGAGGTGTTCCTGTGGGCCCCCGACGCGACGGGCACGGCGCGCCTGGGCGACCGCGAGGCCCGGCTCCTCGGCGGGCAGCCGAAACGGCGGGCGGCGATGACGTCCCTCGGCGTCCAGCGGACCCCCGGTCTGAGGCCGGTCCTGCCGGGCCCCGGCGAAGTCGGCTGCCTGGACCACGACCGTCTGCGCGCGGCGGTCACGGCCCTGCGCGCGCGTGCGGCCGTCACGGTCCACGCCACCTCGGACGGGATACGGGCCGAGCTGCCGCCCGGCACGACGGGTACGGCGGTGGTGGCGGCCCCGGGGATCCCGGGCTGGCGCTGCGGGAACGCGCGGACCACGTCGTACGGCGGCCTGCTCGCGGCCGGCATCGGCCCCGGCACCGCGACGCTGGACTGCGCCTTCCGCCCGCCGGGCCTCGGGGCGGGCCTCGCGGCGGGCGCGGCGGGTCTCGTGCTTCTGGGCGTGTCCCTGCGGGTGGGGGCGCGGGGGCGGCGTGGGGAGCCGAGCGGCCGGCCATGAGCGGCCGGCCGCGCCGCCCTCGTCACGTACCGGGATCTGCGCCGGGACGCGCCCCCGGGGGAGCGCCGTTGGGGAACGCGCCGGGTGCGCGGGTTCGCCCTGGCCGGGCTCGGCGCCGCCGCCGCGCTGGCGGCCGCGTACCTGCTCGTCCTGCTGCCCGGCGGCCCGGCCGGTCCGGATCCGGCGCCCCCCGCTCGTACGCCGGGGGTGAGCGAGCCGACGGCACCGGCCCCACCCGCCACACCGCAGCCCTCGCGGACTCCGCACCCGGTCGCCCCGACCGTGGCCCCTCCCGGGTCCGGGCCGCGGGCAGAACCGGGGGCCGAACCAGGAGCCGAACCAGAGGCAGTGCCACGGTCGGTCGGTCACTGAGCGCACGGCGAAGGGCCGGAACCCCAGGCGGGTTCCGGCCCTTCCGGCGCTTCCGGCGCGCGGACGCGCGGACGCGCGGACGCGCGGACGCGCGGCGCGCGTTACTTCGCGGCGACCTCTTCGAGGCAGAGGACGAACTTGTCCGACTCCAGCTGCTGCGCGAGCGCCGACAGCTCCGTGCCGCACTTGTTCACGTCGAAGGTGTCCTCGACGACCTTGACGACCTTGAACGTGTCGGCCTTGCCGGCCGAGCAGTCCACGGTGTCGACCTTGGGGTCGTTGTCGGGGCCCGTCACGGTGACGCACTCGCCGGCCTTGGCGTGCACCGGGGCCTCGCCGGTGAGGTACGGGAGGCCGAACTTGACGGCGAGGGCGATCGCGATCGCGACGACGACTCCACCGACCTTCTTGAGGATGCTGCTGCCCTTCTTCGCGGGCGCGGCGGACTGGCCCTCGGGGGCGGCGGGCTGCTGCTCGGGGGTGAGGGGCGCGGACGGCGTCGTCATGTGGAGTTCCTTGTGAGCGCGGACATGATCAGACGCGAACGTTACATGCGCCAAAACAGGCAAAAAGGATCATGAAGATCCACTTCCGGATCAGTTGTCGAGTCGTGATGCTGGCGTCGCGTCAGCGTCACGGCCCCAACTGCCGCTGATGGTCGAGCACGCGCCGCAACTCCACCGGAAGCGGGTGATACGGGCCGTACGCCCGCTCGGCGTCGAACAGCAGCCGCTGCAGCTGCTCCTGGCCCGCCGCGTGCGCGCCCGTCGCCACCAGCAACAGCCCGATCCGCTGCCGGATGTCGAAGGCGCGGGCGAGATCCCGCTCGTAGTACGGCAGTACCGCGCGGAACTCCGTGAGCGCGGCGGCCGTCTCCCCGAGCTGCTCCAGGCACACGGCCGCGTCGTAACGGAACTGCACGGCCTGCGGGTCCGCGGGGCCCGCCTCCGCGTCGCGGTCCGCCGCCAGGCGGCGCAGCTCGGGCAGGGCCTGCCGGTACCGGCCGTCGTCCATCAGCGTCGACGCGTACTGCTTGCGCAGGATGCGGACGACCGGCGAACGCTCCCCGTGCTCGGCCGCGGCGGCGGGCAGGATGCCGCCGAGGATGTCCACGGCCCGGGTGAGCTGCCCCTCCCCCAGCAGCCGCTTGACCTCGTCGACGGCCGCGGCGATGTCGGGACGCGCGGGCGGCGGGACCGCCCTCGGGTCCGTGAGGACGACGGAGGGGAGACCCGTACGGGGGTCGGCGGGCGCGCCCGGGAAGGGGAACGGGCCGGATGTGTGGAGCGGGCCGTGGGTGTGGGGTGCGCCGTGGGCGTTGAGCGGCGCGGGGGCGTGGAGTGCGCCGGGTGCGCCGGGTGCGCTGGTGCGCGGGTCGGGCCCCGGGACCGCCGCCGGACCGGGCGCTGCCCCCGGCGGCCTGGCCGCCGGCGCCCGGTCGGGCCAGGGCGCGTGCGGGCGGAGGAACGGCCGGGTCGGGTCCATCGGCCCCGTCGGGACGCCGCGCGCGGGCAGCAGCGGCAGCAGGTGCTCGTACACCTCGTGCGCGCCGGACGGGCGCTCGCGCGGGTCCTTGGCGAGCAGCCGGAGGACCAGCGCCTCCAGGGCCTCGGGGACCTCGGGCCGCAGCTGCCGGAGCGGCGCGGGAGGCTCGTGCAGGTGGCGGTGGAGGACCCCGAGCGCGGTGGACCCGGCGAAAGGAACGTTGCCGCTGAGGAGTTCGTGGAGCAGGACCCCGAGCGCGTAGAGGTCGGTGGACGGGCCCACGGCGCCGCCCATGGCCTGCTCGGGCGCCATGTACGCAGGGCTGCCGATGGGGGAACCGGTCTGGGTGAGGCGGGTGGTGTCGGTGTCCAGGACGGAGGCGACGCCCAGGTCGAGGACGACGAGCGATCCGTCGGGGCGGACCATCACGTTCCGCGGCTTGAGGTCGCGGTGCACGATCGGGACGGCGTGCACGGCGGCGAGGACGGCGCAGAGCTGCGCGGCGACACAGACCGCCCACTCCCACGGGTACGGGTCGTGCTCGGCGAGGTGGTCGGCGAGGTCGGCGCCCTCCACGTACTGCATGACGAGATAGAGGTCGTCGCCCTCGCTGCCCGCGTCGTGGACGGTGACGAGACCGGGGTGGTCGACGCGCGCGGTCACGCGGCACTCGCGCACGAAACGGCGCCGCAGCTCCTCGGCGGCGGTCGCGGGACCCGTCATGGTGGCCGGCCGGAGCAGCTTCACCGCGACCCGGCGGTCCAGCCTGCCGTCGTACGCCGTCCAGACCTGGCCCATGCCGCCCTGCCCGATGACGGTGGCGAGCTCGTAGCGCCCGCCGATGACACGTCCGTTCACGCCCGGCCGTCGTCTTCGCCGCGGGTACGGAGGAGGTCGCTCAGCTCGTCGAGCTCGGCGCGCACCTGGTCGATGCGCGGTGCGGGGACGGGCGGGACCGGGGGCGGGGCGCAGATGTACGGGTTCGGGGCGCCGGGCGCGCTCGGCGCCGTGACGGCGGTGCCGTCGGCGCCGTACGCGTACCCCATCGGCCGGTACGGGGGCTGGGACGGCGGCTGGACGCGGAGGCGCTCGAAGTGGCGGATCTCCGCCACCAGGTAGTACGTGATCGAGCCCGCCGCCAGGAGCACGATCGTACCGATCCCGAGGAAGGCCTCCAGGTCGCTGCTCGTCTCCTCACCGGTGACCACGATGTACGTGAAGAGGCCCGCCGAGCCGAGGAGGGCGAGGCCGAACAGGACCCAGTCCCGCCGCTCGCGGGTGACGACCGCGAGCCGCAGCAGCGGCGCCCAGGCGAGGAAGCCGCAGCTGAGCAGCGACAGCGCGCAGAACAGCACGCGCAGGGCGACGAGTCCGCCGGAGGCGGGGCTCTTCGGCGGCGGGACATGCGGCGACTGCGGGGCCTGCGGAGGGCCGTACATCCTGCTGCTCCTGCTCGAACGGATCGGGTGCGGAGACGAGCGTATACACGTCCGCCGACAACGGCCGCAGGATGTGCGGAACCGTTGCCGGACGGATCCCGGGACCGGTCAGGAACCGCGGCTCAGGGCGCCACCGTGCCGTCGGCGAGACCGTCGTACAGCCCCTGGACCAGCTGGTCGCCGAGCCGGGACGTCTGGCGCAGCGCGTCCTCGAACGCGGCGAGGGCGCGGAACCGCTCCCCGAACCGGCGCTGTTCGGCAAGGGGCAGGCGCGGCAGCTGGAGGCGGCGCACGTCGAGGCGGGTCGCGGTGGAGGCGTAGCTGCTGGCCTGCCGGTTGTTGGCGGTGGCCCGCAGGAAGCCCGCCAGGAACCAGGGGTCGAGCGCCGCCGGGTCGGGGCGGAGGAGCTGGAGGTTGCGGCCGAGCGCGGCGCCCGCCGCCGTGGCGTCGACGACCCGGACGGCCGCGCCGCCGCCGAGGACCGGGACGACCACGTCACCGGAGGCCAGGAGGACCGGCTCCTCGGGCGGGCCGTCGGGCAGGGCGCCGGACGGCGGCTGCCCGGCCAGGACGTCGTGCTCCGTCAGCACGGCGACCGGGGCGTCGGCCGGGGTCGTGCCCCCGCCGCCGGCGCGGAGCACCAGGGCGCCGGCGCGCGCGAGTTCCCCGACGGTCGTCGTGAGCCGGCCGATGCCCTCGGCGCCCGTCGGGTCGGTCACGGGCGGCGGGGTCAGCTCCCGCGTACGGCGCAGGGTCTCCGTGAGGCGTTCGCGCACCCCCGCGAGCTGGGCCGCGCCCTCGGCCGCGGCCTGCGGCGGCAGATGACGGGCCGGGGCCAGGTCGACATCGTCGTCGAGGAGCTCGATGACGGGAACGGAACGGCTCGCGCCCGGCGCCCCGACGAGGGTTCCGTCCCGGTCGAAGAGCGTCCAGGCCTCCAGTACGGCGGTGTGGACGGCCGCCCAGTCGAGCCGGTCACGTCCCTGACCGTCCCTGCCCTGGCCGTCCCTGCCCTGGCCCGTGTGCTCGGACGCGGTGTCGACGAAGAGGAGTTCGGCGGGGGGACGCTCCCCGTGGACGGGCCTGCGCAGCACCCACAGGTGCAGCGGGACGCCGTACGGGGGCGCGGCACCGGCCGGCAGGGCGACGACCGCGCGCAGGGCGCCCCGGCGCAGCAGATCGGCCCGGATCCGGCGGCCCGAGCGGCGGGACGCGGCGGCCGGCGGCATCAGGAGGACGGCGGTCCCGCCGGGGCGGAGCCGGGCCAGGGCGTGCTGCACCCAGGCGAGTTCGGACTCTGTGCGCGCCGGGAAGCCGTACTCCCAGCGCGGGTCGTAGGCCAGCTCGTCGTGGCCCCAGTTGCGCTCGTTGAACGGCGGGTGGCAGAGGACGGCGTCGGCGGCGAGCGCCGGGAAGGCGTCGGCGCGCAGGCTGTCACCGGACCTGACCCGGATGTCGCCGTCCGAGGCGAGGGCCAGGCGCAGGGCCGTGAGCGCGGCCAGATCGGGGTCGGCGTCCTGTCCGCAGACGGCGCCGGGGCGCTCGACCGCGCTCAGCAGGCTTCCGGTGCCGCAGGCGGGGTCGAGGACGGTGAGGGGGGTGAGGGGGGCCGGGTCGTTCTCGGTGTCTCCCGGAGTCCCGGTCTCCGTGGGGGCCGTGGCTCCGGCGAGGGCCGCCATGAGGGCGGCCGGGCCGGGCGGGGTCAGGGTGTACTGGCGCGGGTTCGCGTCGAGGTGACGGCCGAGCAGGAACTCGAAGGTCTGCCGCGCCCCTGTCTCCGCCGCGAGTTCGGCGGCCCCCCTGAGCAGCGCGACGGAGCCCGAGAGCGCGGAGGAGGTGGGGGTGCGGACGGCCCGCTCCGGGCCGAGGCGCTCGGTGAGCGTCTCCTCAAGGGCGAGCGGCAGCAGGTCCACGAGCCGCCGGTCCGGCAGCTCGGCGAGCGAGGGCCAGGCCGCCGACCTGTCCCGTACGAGGAGGAGCGCGCAGCCCGCGTGCACGAGGGCGGTGACCGCGCCGGCCGGATGGCCCGCGATCTGCTGCCAGACGCGCTCGCGGAGCGGGACCTCGGCCAGCTTGCCCTGCTCGCGGAGCCACCGCTCGACGTCGGCGAGGGCGAAGGACGGGCTGGTCTCCGTGCCGCCCACGGGCTTGGGGAAGTCGGCGTGGCGGCGGCGCCAGTTGCTGACGGCGGCCCTGCCGACCCCGGCGAGCCGGGCGATCCCGGCGGCGGTCACCTCTGCGGCACCGGCGTCGGTCGCGTCCGCTGCCGCTCCGGCTGCCTCTTCTGAGCTCTCCGGCACTTGACCCATCTCCCCTGGCTCACCTCTGACGCGTCCTCGTGTGACTCCGATCTTACCGAGGAACACCCGCCGCACCACTTCACAGCGTGAGCCGATCCATTCTTCGTGAACCGTGTTGACTCGGTTCACAGGCTCTGGTCTGATTGACCCATCGCGCCAGACATCTTCTCTGTCCGGGAGGACACACTCATGTCGTACGACACCCAGGTACCGCCCGTCGCCCCGCACACGCTGCGCAACGGGCTCGGCACCGCGGCCCTGATCCTCGGCATCATCGGCACGCTCTCCGGCCTGATCCCGTTCCTCTTCTGGATGGCCGGCATCCTCGGCCTGATCGCCCTGATCCTGGGCCTCACCGGGAAGGGCCGCGTGAAGCGCGGCGAGGCGAACAACAAGGGTGTGGCGCTCACCGGCGCGATCCTCGGCCTCGTGTCCCTGGTCCTGTCGGTGGTCGGCGCTGTCATCACGTTCACGGCCGTCAGCAACGCGGTCGACGAGCTCGACAAGGGCATCAAGGACGCGGCCTCGAACGCCCCGTCGACCAAGGCGCCCTCGGGCTCCGCGTCCAAGCCCGCGCCCGCCGACAAGGACGCGGCCCTTGAGGACGGCGACACCCAGGTCTACGAGGACGACCTCGAGATCACGGTCTCCGACCCGAAGCCGTACACGCCGGGCGAGTTCGCGATCGGCCACACCAAGGGCAACAAGGCCTACCAGGTCACCGTGGTGATCGAGAACGCCGGCAAGGAGAAGTTCGACGCCACCTCCGTCCAGCTGAGCGCGCGGGCCGGTGCGAACAGCGTCACGGCCGAGGACATCCTCGACGACAAGATCGGCGCGGGCTTCGAAGGCACCGTCATGCCCGGCAAGAAGGCCACCGTCACCTACGCCTTCGACGCCCCGAAGGACGCCAAGAACCTGACCGTCGAGGTCAACCCGGGCTGGGAGTACGACGCCTCGCAGTGGGAGCTGAAGATCGGCTGACCCGGCCGGCCCGGCCGACCCCCGGCGGCCCCGCAGCGCCGCGCCACCGACACCGACACCGACACCGACACCGACACCACAGGACCGGGGCCCTACGGGGCCCCCTCCCCCGTACGACCCCCCTCGGAGAGACACCACCGTGCCCGCTCACCCCCGCACCCGCCCCGCCGCCGTCGCCGCCGTCGTCTGTGCCGCCCTCGCCCTCGGTGCCACGGCCTGCGGCCCGACCTCGGAGGACGCCAAGCCGACGCAGGCGACGAAGCCGGCGAAGCCCGCGGGGCCCTTCGGAGATCTGACGGGGTCGCAGATCGTCGACAAGGCCTTCGTGGCGACGAAGTCGGCGAAGTCCCTGACGGTCGACGTCGACCTGAAGACCGCCGACGACCCGACCAAGGCCTACCTCTCGCTCGACAGCCAGGGGCGTTGCGCGGGCACGCTGACCATGGGCGTCGACCGCACGACCGAGCTGATCAAGGCGGACGCCACGAACGTCTACCTGCGCTTCGACGAAGCCTTCCTGCGCGAGCAGGTCAAGGGCGAGAGCCAGGAGGTGCAGGACGCCACGGTCAAGGAGCTCAGGGGCCGCTGGGTGAAGACGCCCACCTCCGACCCGGACTCCGAGGACATGCTGGCGCTCTGCGATCTGGACGGGCTGCTCAGCGGGTTCGAGCAGGGCGCGAGCAGCATCGCGAAGGGCAAGGAGACGACCATCGACGGGCAGCCCGCGCTGGCCCTGACGGAGCCGGGCACGGGCGGCGAGACGAGCACGGTCTACGTGGCCACGAAGGGCACGCCGTACGTCCTGCGGATCGTCACGACGGGCGGCGAGGAGCCGGGGGCGCTCACCTTCTCGCAGTACGGGAAGCCGGTCGCGGCGAAGGTCCCGGCGGCCAAGGACGTCGTCGAAGTCGACGGCTGACCACCCAGTACGCGAGCGAGAGGGCCCCCACCAGGGACGGCCCTCTCGCTCGCGTGTGCGTCAGACGCGGTGCCGCACCCACACGTTGGGCTCGACGTAGACCGCGTAGCCCCGCGTGGCCTCGCAGTGGACGGGGACGAGCGCTCCCTCGACCTCGACGGGACCGTCGGTGTCGAAGGGGAGGCCGGTCCACTTGCGCCACTGCTCTACGGAGCCGGCGACCGTCATCGAGGCAGGGGCCACGGCCTCGATGACACCGCCCGCGCGCACGTGGACCCGGAGCCACGGGTCGTGCGGCAGCCCGTCGGCCTCGCGGGTGCGGAAGGCGTACTCGTGGATGGATGCCTCGGCCTCCAGGTGCTTGCCGTTGGGGCGGACCGGGGCGACGAGTTCGGAGAAGCCCCGCTCGGCCACGTTCGCCCGCATGGCGGCGAGCATCCGGTGCGAGAGGCCCTGGCCGAGGGCGCTCGTGTCGACCGTGATCTCGATGGCGCTGACGGTGTCGGCCTCGCGGCCGTGCTTCAGGTCGGAGAACGCCCAGAGCAGCACCTCGTCCCAGCCCCGGGCGGGCAGCTCGCGGCGGCCGTCCGTGTCGAGGCGGAAGGGGACGCTGAAGCCCCGGGCGACGACCTTGCCCTCGGCGTCGGTGGCGACGAGGACGTACTCCGGCAGCTGCCGGACGATCTGTCCGATGTTCGCCCAGCCCACCGGGTCGTACATCATGAACTCGGGCCAGAGGTCGCGCATGCCCCACATCGGCCCTTCCAGTTCGGGGCGCTCGGCAAGGGTCGATATGTTGATGTCCATACCCGCAGGGTAAAGATCGTTTACGGGGCACCCAACCGAATTTTCCCGAAGCGGGCCATCCCTACGGCAGTTTCTGCTGGGGGCAGGTGCCGAGGACCCGCTTCATCGCGTCCCGCTCGCCGCGCGTCACCCACACGCCGTACTTCTGCTTCACCGCGATCTGCCGGGCCACGTACGGGCAGCGGTAGGTCTTGTTCGGCGGCAGCCAGGTCGCCGCGTCGCCGTCGGACTTGCGGCGGTTCGTGGCCGAGTCGACGGCAAGCAGGTTGAGCGGGTCGTTGGCGAAGCGGCGCCGGGTGTCCGGGTCCCACTTCTGCGCGCCCTTCTGCCAGGCGTCGGAGAGCGCGACGACATGGTCGATGTCGACCTTGCTGCGGCCCCGGACGAAGGTGACGGAGGTGCCGGTGTACGGGTCGTCGACGAGGGTGCCGGATGCGACCTTGCAATGGCCGTCCGAGAAGCGGACGCGGTCCAGGTCGCGCTTGAGTATGTCGTCACGGGTGCCGCAGCCGTTGCCGTCGACGTCCGTCCAGGCGCGGCCGAACTTCTCCCGCTCGTAACCGGTCTTCGGCGCCCGGCCCTTGACGGTGAGCGCGTCCACGGCGGCGAGCGCCGTACCACGGGCGGTGGGCTTGCCGCCCGTACCGGAGCCGGAGCCCGAGCCCGGGGCACCGGCTTCCGTGGAGCAGGCGGTGGTCACGAGGGTGGCGGCGGCGAGCGCCGAGGCGGCCAGGGTCCTTCGATACGTCAGCACCCCGGAATCCTAGGCGGGGCGCCGTCGCGGCCCGGGTCTCACACCTTCCCGATGCCGAGGGTGTTCTCCGAGGGCAGCAGGCCGGAGCCGATCGCGGCCAGCCAGGGGCCGCCGAGCAGGTCGGCGAGGCGGGCGGTGTCGTCGGGGCCGAGGGCGGCCCAGGGGGCGGCGGCCAGCTCGTCGGTACGCCGCTCGACCTCGGCGCGCAGCGCGCGGCCGGCCTCCGTGGCCGCCCCTTCGGGGTCCACGAGTCCCCGGGCGCCCAGCCGTTCCCGCGCGGCGGTCCACTCGGCCGGGCTCCAGCCCCGGCCGGCGAAGACGGGCTCGGGGGCGGCGCCCACGGCCGCGAAGGAGACGAGCGCCTCGACCGGGTCGAGGGAGGCGGCGACGAGGGCGGCGACGTGCCCGTCGCCCCGGTGCTCGCGCAGGATCGTCGCGGCCTGCCAGAGGACCAGGTGCGGTGCCTCGGGCCAGGGCAGTCCGGCGTTGGCGGCGGCGAGCGGGCGCCCCACCGAACCGGGGGACACTGAGCCTGAGCCGGGGGCCACGGCCACATCGGCCCTCACCAGGCCGGACGTCACCGGACCAGAGGAGGCCACCGCCGCGTCGGCGGCGCGGCGGGCGAGCGCGGCGGCCCCGGCGAACTCGGGGCGGTCGACGAGGTCGCCGAGGAGCGCCCGGTAGGTGCGGTCGACGGCCCGGAGCCGGCCGGCGAGGACCTCGGCCGGTTCGGCGGTCTCCCAGGCGGCGGGGACGTACCGGGCGACCATGGCGGGGCTGAAGCTGTGGAAGGCGGCGGCGACCCGGTCGGGGCCGGCGGCGCCGAGGGGCGCGGCGCGCCAGGCGAAGTAGGCGGGCCAGCGTTCGGTGGTGTCGTAGCCGAGGGCGGCGGCCTCGCCGAAGGCCTCGGGGGAGTAGTAGAGCAGGGCGTGCAGGGGTTCGAGCAGGTGCCACATCTGACGTACGCGGCCGGTCTCCACAGCTTCCACGGCTTCCACAGCGTCCTCCTCGCGAACGGACCCACCCATCATCTTGTCACTGACTAGATAATGCGTGGACCCGCCGGAACTTGTCAATGACTAGATGCGGGATACGCTGCAGCCATGACGAGCCGGAACACCTACCACCACGGCGACCTGCGGCAGGCCGTCCTCGACGCCGCCCTCGACGTCATCGCCGCCGACGGCCCCGGGGCACTCAGCCTGCGCGACCTCGCGCGCCGCGCGGGCGTCTCGCACGCCGCACCCGCCCACCACTTCAAGGACCGCACCGGACTCCTCACAGCCCTCGCCGCCCAGGGGTACGGGCTCCTCGCCGAGACCCTGGCCGCCGCGTCCGACCTGCGCGAGCGCGGGGTGCGGTACGTGCGCTTCGCCGTGGAGCACCCCGCCCACTTCCAGGTCATGTTCCAGCCGGACCTGCTGCGCGCCGACGACCCGGACCTCCTGGCCGCCAAGGAACGCGCCTCGGCCGAACTCCGCGCGGGCGTCGCCGGCCTGACGGAGCTCCCCGACGCCCGTACGGCGGGCATCGCCGCCTGGTCCCTCGCCCACGGCTTCGCGACCCTGCTGCTCACCCACAACGTGCGGGACGCACTCGGTGACCGCGACCCGGAGGAGTACTTCCGCTCCCTCACCGGCCTGCTCTTCACCGGCCAACTCCCCCTGACGAACGAGGAATAGGAGGCACCCTCCGGCCATTGACGAAGGCATGTACACGTCGAACACCCTCCGTCGCACCGCCCTGGCCCTCGTCACCACCGCCGCCCTGGCGCTGGCACCTACCGCCCTCGCCGACACCGGCCACCACGGCCCCGACTGGCGGGGCGCCTGGGCCGCCTCACCGCAGTCGCCGACCGCGCCCTTCGGCGCCAACTGGTCACAGCAGGGCTTCGACAACCACACGGTCCGCCAGGTCGTCCGCGTCACCACCGGCGGCACCCGGGCCCGGATCGAGCTGACGAACCGTTACGGCACCAGCCCCCTGCGGATCACGGGGGCCACCGTCGCCCGCACGGCGGAAGGCGGCGCCGTGCGCACCGGCTCCGTACGCCACCTCCGCTTCGACGGTCGGCCGTCCGTCACGATCCCGGCCGGCGGCACCCTCCTCAGCGACTCCGCGTCCCTCCCCGTCGACGCCTTCGGATCCCTGACCGTCACCCTCTACCTGGCGGAGGAGACCGGCCCGGCGACCTTCCACCACTTCTCCTCGGCCACCAGCTACCGCGCCACCGGCGACCACCGCGCCGATCTCTCGGGCACGGCATTCGAGGAGACCAGCGCCTCCTGGTACTTCCTCTCCGGCGTCGAGGTCACCGGCGGCCGGGACACCGCGCGCCGCAACGGCGTCGTCACCTTCGGGGACTCCATCACCGACGGCGTGGGCTCCACACAGGACACCGACCACCGCTACCCCGACGAGCTCGCCGAACGCCTCGCCGCGGCCGGCCGCCCCCGCGCCGTCCTCAACCACGGCATCGCCGGCAACCAGGTCGTCAACGACACCACCTGGGCGGGCGAGAAGGCCCTGACCCGCTTCCGGCAGGACGTCCTCACCGAGCCCGGCGTGCGGACCGTCGTCATCCTGGAAGGCATCAACGACATCGGCGGCAGCACGGTGGACTTCCCCGCCGCCGCGACCCCCGACGTCCCCGTCGACCGGCTGATCGCGGGCCACCGCACCCTGATCCGCGAAGCCCACGCCAAGGGCCTCAAGGTCATCGGCGCGACCCTGACCCCGGTCAAGGGCTCCTCCTACAGCACTCCGGCCAACGAGGCCAAGCGGGACGCCTTCAACACCTGGGTCCGCACCTCGGGCGCGTACGACGCGATCGTCGACTTCGACCGCGCCGTCGCGGACCCGGCCGACCCGGACCGCATCCTTCCCGCGTACGACTCGGGCGACGGCCTCCACCCGAACGACGCGGGCTACACCGCGATGGCCGAGGCGCTGGACCTCGACGAGCTCTGAGCGGGAGGGGGTGCGTGGAAGAAGCCCCACGCACCCCCGAGCAGGACCTACGACCCGAGGATCGTCGTCAGGAACTCACCCGTCCACGCGAGGAGTTCGCGACCGACCACCGGCTTGCCGCCGATCTTGCCCGATGTCGGGCGCGGCACCAGGATCTGGTGGACCGCCGGCTTGATCACCGTGCGCGGGTAAAGGCGCTTCAGGCGCAGCTCCTGCGACTCGCGCAACTCCACGGGCGCGAAACGGATGTTGGGCCCCTGCAGGACGATCTCGCCGACCCCGCACGCACGCGCCAGCATCCGCAGGCCCGCCACCAGGAGCAGGTTCTCGACGGGCTCCGGCAGCTTGCCGTAGCGGTCGGTCAGCTCCTCGCGTACGGCCCTGATGTCCTCCTCCGAGTTCGCGGAGGCGATCGAACGGTAGGCCTGGAGCCGCAGCCGCTCCCCCGGCGCGTAGTCGTGCGGCATGTGGGCGTCGACCGGCAGCTCGATCTTCACCTCGAGAGGAGCCTCCTCCTCCGCGCCGCCCTCCATCTGCGTCCGGTAGTCCGCGACCGCCTCGCCGACCATCCGTACGTACAGGTCGAAGCCGACGCCCGCGATGTGGCCGGACTGCTCGCCGCCGAGCAGGTTGCCCGCGCCCCGGATCTCCAGGTCCTTCATCGCCACGTACATGCCGGCGCCCATCTCGGTGTGCTGGGCGATCGTCGCGAGCCGCTCGTGCGCGGTCTCCGTCAGCGGCTTCTCCGGCGGGTAGAGGAAGTAGGCGTAGCCCCTCTCCCGTCCTCGTCCGACCCGGCCGCGCAGCTGGTGGAGCTGCGAGAGGCCGAAGTTGTCGCCGCGCTCCACGATCAGGGTGTTGGCGTTGGAGATGTCGATGCCGGACTCGACGATCGTCGTCGAGACGAGCACGTCGAACTTCTTCTCCCAGAAGTCGACGACCACCTGCTCCAGGGCGCTCTCGCCCATCTGGCCGTGGGCCGTCGCGATCCGCGCCTCGGGCACGATCTCGCGCAGCCGCGCCGCCGCCCGGTCGATCGAGTCGACCCGGTTGTGGATGTAGAAGACCTGGCCCTCGCGCAGGAGTTCACGCCGGACGGCGGCGCCGATCTGCTTCTCCTCGTACGGCCCGACGAAGGTGAGGACCGGGTGCCGCTCCTCCGGCGGAGTGGTGATCGTCGACATCTCGCGGATGCCCGTCACCGCCATCTCCAGAGTTCGCGGGATCGGGGTGGCCGACATGGTCAGCACGTCGACGTTGGCCCGGAGCTTCTTCAGCTGCTCCTTGTGCTCGACGCCGAACCGCTGCTCCTCGTCGACGATGACGAGGCCGAGGTCCTTGAACTTCGTCTCGGAGGAGAAGAGGCGGTGGGTGCCGATGACGATGTCGACCGAGCCCTCCCGCAGCCCCTCCAGGGTCGCCTTGGACTCGGTGTCCGACTGGAAGCGGGACAGCGCCCGCACCTTCACGGGGAACTGCGAGTACCGCTCGCTGAAGGTGCCGAAGTGCTGCTGCACGAGCAGCGTCGTGGGGACGAGCACCGCGACCTGCTTGCCGTCCTGGACGGCCTTGAAGGCCGCCCGCACGGCGATCTCCGTCTTGCCGTAGCCGACGTCGCCGCAGATCAGCCGGTCCATCGGGACCGTCTTCTCCATGTCCTCCTTCACCTCGGCGATGGTGGACAGCTGGTCGGGGGTCTCCGCGTACGGGAAGGCGTCCTCCAGCTCGCGCTGCCAGGGGGTGTCCGGGCCGAAGGCGTGACCGGGTGCCGCCATCCGCGCCGAGTAGAGCTTGATCAGGTCGGCGGCGATCTCCTTGACGGCCTTCTTCGCGCGCGCCTTCGTCTTCGTCCAGTCCGCGCCGCCGAGCCGGTGCAGGGTCGGCGCCTCGCCGCCCACGTACTTGGTGACCTGCTCCAGCTGGTCGGTCGGGATGTACAGCCGGTCACCGGGCTGGCCGCGCTTCGCGGGGGCGTACTCGACGAGGAGGTACTCGCGGGTCGCGCCCTGCACGGTCCGCTGGACCATCTCCACGTACCTGCCGACACCGTGCTGCTCGTGCACGATGTAGTCGCCGACCTCCAGGGTCAGCGGGTCGATCGTCTTCCGGCGCTTGGCCGGCATCCGCTGGCCGTCCTTGCCGGCCGCCTTCTGGCCGGACAGGTCGGTCTCGGTGAGCACGGCGAGCCTCAGCGCCGGGTCGACGAAGCCGTAGTCGATGGAACCGGTCGACACGTGCACGACGGACGGCGAGATCTCCGCCAGGTCCGCGTCGAGGCGGGCGGCGATGCCCTCGCCACCGAGGACCTCGACCGTACGGGTCGCGGGCCCGTGGGCCTCCGTCACGTACACCGTGCGCCAGCCGTCGGCCAGCCAGCCCTTGGTGTCCGCGAGCGCGCGGGCGGTGTCGCCCCGGTACGACTCGGGGGCGCGCATGCCGAGGGTGAGGGTGTCCCCGTCGCCCGGCACGGACTCGTCGGCCGCGAACGGCGACACCGACCACCACGCCATGCCGAGCTCGCGCGCCCGGTCCCGTACGTCCGCGATCCCCCACAGGGAGGCCGCGCCGACGTCGATCGGGGCCTCGCCGCCGCCGGCGGTAGCCGCCCACGAGGCCTGCAGGAACTCCTGGCTCGTGGCGACGAGGTCGGCGGCCCGGGTCCGCACCCGCTCCGGGTCGCAGACGACGGCCATGGAGCCCTTGGGGAGTACGTCGAGCAGCAGCTCCATGTCGTCGACGAGGACCGGCGCGAGGGACTCCATGCCCTCGACGGCGATGCCCTCGGCGATCTTGTTGAGCAGCTCGCCCAGCTCCGGGTGCTCCTCGGCGAGCGCCGCCGCCCGCTGCCGCACGTCCTCGGTGAGGAGCAGCTCACGGCAGGGCGGCGCCCACAGGCCGTGCTCGGCGACTTCGAGGGACCGCTGGTCGGCGACCTTGAAGTAGCGGATCTCCTCGACGTCGTCGCCCCAGAACTCGATCCGGAGGGGGTGCTCCTCGGTCGGCGGGAAGACGTCCAGGATGCCGCCGCGCACGGCGAACTCGCCGCGCTTCTCGACGAGCTCGACGCGGGAGTACGCGGCGGCGGCGAGCCCCTCGACGATGCCGTTGAGATCGGCGGTCTGCCCACTGCGCAGGCTCACAGGCTCAAGGTCTCCGAGCCCCTTGACCTGCGGCTGGAGCACGGACCGGATCGGCGCGACGACCACGTTGACGGGTCCGGCGGCCGGGTCGTCGTCCCGGGGATGGGCCAGTCGGCGCAGCACGGCGAGGCGTCGGCCGACGGTGTCGGAGCGGGGTGAGAGCCGCTCGTGCGGCAGTGTCTCCCAGGAGGGGTACTCGACGACCCGGTCCGGGTCGAGCAGTGAGCGCAGCGCGGCGGCGAGGTCCTCGGCCTCCCGCCCGGTCGCGGTCACCGCGAGCACCGGCCGCCCCGAGTCCCGGGCTAGCGCGGCGACGGCGAAGGGCCGCGCGGCCGCGGGCCCGACCAGGTCGACGTGGGGCCGGTTCCCGTCGGCGGCGGCCTTCACCGCCTCGGCGAGGGCGGCGTCCTTGACGACGACGTCGAGCAGACCGTGCAGACTCATGGACTTCCATCCCGGGTTCGGACTACGGGGGCGGACAACGCGAACAGCCCGACACGTGTCACGGGCCGGGGTGGTCCCGGACGCGTACGGCCCGGTCCGCCCCAGCCTACGACGACCCACGGACACCCGCTTCCGAAACACGGTCCACCTGCCCGCCCCCGGCCCACGACCCCGGCCACCCGGGGGATACGGCCCCCGACGGGGCCGCCCGGAAACGGGTCGGGTGCCGGCCCCTGGCAGGGGGCCGGCACCCGGGTCGCATCGCGGCCGCGGCTACTCGCTTGCGATCGCGTTCAGTACGTTCATCCGGCCCGCCCGGAACGCCGGGACCAGCGCCGCGAACAGGCCCACGAACGCCGACCCGACGAAGACCGTCAGGATCGTCGGCCACGGGATCTCCAGGACGCCGAGGCCCTCCAGGGCCAGGAGCTTCTGGGCGGCCGTGCCCCAGCCCATGCCCAGGCCGAGGCCGAGCAGGGCGCCGAAGAGGGCGATGACCACGGACTCCAGGCGGATCATGCGGCGCAGCTGACGGCGGGAGAGGCCGATGGCCCGCATGAGGCCGATCTCGCGGGTGCGCTCGACGACCGAGAGGGCCAGGGTGTTCACGACACCGAGGATGGCGACGACGATCGCGAGGGCGAGGAGCCCGTACACGATGTTGAGCAGCTGGCCGACCTGGTTCTTCAGCTCTTCCTTGTAGTCGGCCTGGTTGCTCACCTTGTACTGCGGGTAGGGCGCGAGCGCGTCCTTGAGGGCCTGGTAGGCCTGGGTCTCCTGGCCGTCCTTCGCGCTGGCGAGGAGGAGCAGGCTCTGCGGGACGCGGTCGGCGGGGACGTACTCGGCGAGGGTGGTGATGTTGACGTACATCGCCCCGTTGTCGACGTTGCCGGTGTCGGCGGTGATCGCGGCGACCTTGAGCTTCGCCTTCTCGCCGCCCTTGAAGGCGAGGGTCAGCACGTCGCCGACCTTCACGCCGTGCTCCGACGCGTAGTCGCTGCCGACGGACATCGCGCCGGGACCGTACGCCTCGGTGAGGGTGCCGGCGGTGACCTCGCGGCGCAGGTCCTTCACGTACGTCGGCTCGGTGGCGGCCAGGTCGGCCGTCGTGGTCTTTCCGCGGGGGTCGGTGACGGTGGCGTCGACCCATTTGTACTCGGTGACGTGGTCGAGGCCGGGCGCCTTCTCCAGGGCGGCCTGGGCCTGCGGCACGATCGGCTGCCCGGTGCCGGACTGCACGATGAAGTCGGCGCCGACGGACTTGTCGAGTTCGTCGGTGGCCGAGGCGACCATCGAGGAGCCGACGACCGAGAGGCTGGCGACGAGTGCGAGGCCGATCATGAGGGCGGCGCCGGTGGCGCCGGTGCGGCGCGGGTTGCGGAGCGCGTTGCGCTCGGCCATCCGGCCGACGGGGCCGAAGACCCGCAGGACGACGGCGCCGAGGGCGCGGACGATGCCGCCCGCGAGGATCGGGCCGATGACGACGAAGCCGAGGAGGGTGAGGACGACGCCGACGCCGAGCCAGAGGGAGCCGGGGCCTGCTTCGTCGGCGCGGGCCGCCGTCACGAGGGCGGCCGCTCCGGCGGCGGTGAGGCCGAGGCCGATCGCGCCCCGTACCCGGCCGGCCTTGCCGTCGGCGGGGGTGCCCGCGTCGCGGAGGGCGGCCATCGGGGAGATCTTCCCGGCGCGGCGGGCCGGGACGTAGGCGGCGAGGACGGTGACGACGACGCCGAGGGCGAGGCCGACGACGGGGGTCGTCCACTTCACGGTGAGGTCGCGGGTGGACAGTTCCATGCCCATGGAGGACATGAGTTCCATGAGCCCGACGGCGAGGCCGACGCCGGCCGCGACTCCGGCGACGGAGCCGACGACGCCGAGGAGTACGGCCTCGACGAGGACGGAACGGTTGACCTGCTTGCGGCTGGAGCCGATGGCCCGCATGAGGCCGATCTCGCGGGTCCGCTGGGCGACCAGCATGGAGAAGGTGTTGACGATGAGGAAGATGCCGACGAGGAAGGCGAGTCCGGCGAAGCCGAGCATCGCGTACTTCATGACGTCGAGGAAGCCGGCGACGTCCTCGCGGCCCGCGTCGGCGGCCTCGGCGGCGGTCTGGAGCTTGTAGTCGCCGCCGATCGAGGCGGCGATGTTCCTCTTGAGGGCGTCGTCCGGGACACCGGGCTTCGCCTCGGCGAGGACCTGCGTGAACAGGCCTTCCTTGCCGAGGAGTTCACGCTGCGCGGTGGCGGTCTCGAAGTAGACGACAGTGGCGCCGGGGTTGGTGACCTTGAACTCGACGATGCCGGAGATCTTCGCGGTGAAGTCACCGGCGACGGAGATCGTCCGCAGCTCGTCGCCGAGCTTCAGGCCGTGCTTGTCGGCGGTGGCGCCGTCGACGACGACGTCGGTGGGGCCGCGCGGCTCGTGGCCGGAGACGAGCTCCACCGAGCGGAGGTCCTCGGGGCTCCAGTTGCCGGCGATCGTCGGGGCGCCGCCGGTGGGCCCGACGTTCTTGTTCTCGGCGTCGACGACCGTGACGCTGAGGGAGGTGACGTCGCCGTCGGCGGCCTGGACGCCCTCGGCCTTCCGCACCTGCTCGACGAGCGAGGCGGGGAGCGCTTCGGGGCGGCCGGTCTGCGGGGCCTCGTCGCCCACCGAGCCGTTCTTCGGGCTGACGGTGACGTCGGAGGCGGTGACGGCGAAGAGCTTGTCGAAGGTCGTGTTCATCGTGTCCGTGAACACGAGGGTCCCGGAGACGAAGGCGACGGAGAGGAGCACGGCGACGGCGGAGAGCGCCATCCGGCCCTTGTGGGCGAGGAAGTTGCGCAGGGAGGTCTTCAGGACGCTCATGACGTCCGCCCGCGCGCGTCGAAGTCCTTCATGCGGTCGAGGACGGCGTCGGCGGTGGGCCGCTCCATCTCGTCGACGATCCGCCCGTCGGCGAGGTAGAGGACCCGGTCCGCGTAGGAGGCGGCGACCGGGTCGTGGGTGACCATGACGATCGTCTGGCCCAGTTCGTCGACGGAGGTGCGGAGGAAGCCGAGGACCTCGGCGCCGGCCCGGGAGTCGAGGTTGCCGGTGGGCTCGTCACCGAAGATGATCTCGGGCCGGGCGGCGAGCGCGCGGGCAACGGCGACGCGCTGCTGCTGACCGCCGGAGAGCTGGTTCGGCCGGTGCTTGAGGCGGTCGGAGAGGCCGACGGTGTCGACGACCCGGCGCAGCCATTCGGCGTCCGGCTTGCGCCCCGCGATGTCCATGGGGAGCGTGATGTTCTCGATGGCGTTCAGGGTGGGCAGCAGGTTGAACGCCTGGAAGATGAAGCCGATCCGGTCCCGGCGGAGCTGCGTGAGCTTCTTGTCCTTGAGCCGGGTGATCTCGGTGTCGTCGAGGAAGATCTCACCGCTCGTGACGGTGTCGAGCCCGGCGAGGCAGTGCATCAGGGTCGACTTGCCGGACCCCGAGGGGCCCATGATCGCGGTGAACTGTCCACGGGCGATGTCGACGTCGACGGAGTCGAGCGCGACGACCCGGGTCTCCCCGGAGCCGTACGCCTTGACGACCTGACGGGCCCGCGCGACGACGGCCGTCCGCCCTCCGGTGCCCCCGTGCTTGGGGGTGGTCACAGCCGTGGTCACGGTCTTCTCCTAGGGGTGGAGTGGAGCGTTGGGTGGGTTTGTAAGTTCAAGTTAAGAAGCCGGAGCGCCCCTTCTCGTCCTCCGCCGGGACGAACGGCCCCTGGGCCGTATGGGGGAGAAGCCCCTAGGGGTTCCTCCACCCCCGGTCCGAGTGGCACGCTGTCCGCGAGCATTTAGGTGTATGAAGAAAGGAAAGGTGTCCCGGTGACGGAGCCGTCGACCACCCGCGCGGAAGCCGACCCTGCCCCGGCGCCCGCCCCCGCACACCGCCGCCCCGTGGTCCTCGCGCTCATGCTCGGCATGGGCCTCGCCGCCCTCGACGGCACGATCGTCGCCACCGCCGTCCCCCAGATCGTCGGCGACCTCGGCGGACTCGCCGTCTTCTCCTGGCTCTTCGCCGGCTACCTGCTCGCCGTGACCGTCACCCTGCCCGTGTACGGCAAGCTCAGCGACACCTTCGGCCGCAAGCCCGTCCTCATCGCCGGGGTCGTCCTCTTCCTCATCGGCTCCCTGCTCTGCGCGGCGGCCTGGAGCATGGCCTCCCTCATCGCCTTCCGCATCGTGCAGGGCCTCGGCGGCGGCGCCCTCCAAGGCACCGTCCAGACCATCGCCGCCGACCTCTACCCCCTGAAGGAACGCCCGAAGATCCAGGCCCGGCTGTCCTCCGTGTGGGCCGCCTCCTCGGTCGCGGGACCCGCCGCCGGCGGACTCCTCGCCGGCTACGCCGACTGGCGCTGGATCTTCCTGATCAACGTGCCCGTCGGACTCGTCGCCCTCTGGCTGATCTGGCGCCACCTGGTGGAACCCGCCCGCACCGCACCCCGCGCGCCCGTACGGATCGACTGGGCCGGAGCCCTCGGCATCTTCGCCACCGGGGCGGTGCTCATCACCGCGCTCGTCCAGGGCGGCGTCGCCTGGCCCTGGCTCTCCGCGCCCTCCCTCGGCCTCCTCGCCGGAGCGGCCGTCCTCGGCGCCGTCACCGTCGTCGTCGAGCGCCGCGCCGCCGAACCCATCGTCCCCGGCTGGGTCTGGCGCCGCCGCACGATCGCCGCCGTCAACCTCTCCCTGGGCGCCCTCGGCCTGCTCATGGTCGCCCCGGCCGTCTTCCTGCCGACGTACGCCCAGTCCGTCCTGGGCCTCGGCCCGATAGCCGCCGGCTTCGTCCTGTCCTCCTGGACCCTGAGCTGGCCCATCGCGGCGGCGCTCTCGAACCGGCTCTACACCCGCATCGGCTTCCGCCTCACCGCGATCCTGGGCATCTCCCTCGCCCTGATCCTGCTGCTTGCGTTCCCGTTCCTTCCGTTCCCCGGCGAACCCTGGCAGCCCACGCTCCTGATGCTGCTGCTCGGCGGCGCCCTCGGCCTCTTCCAACTGCCGCTGATCGTCGGCGTCCAGTCGACCGTCCCGTACGAGGAACGCGGCACGACCACCGCCTCGGTCCTCTTCTGCCGCCAGGTCGGCCAGAGCATCGGCGCCGCCCTCTTCGGCGCGGTAGCGAACGCGGTCCTGGCCTCCCGCCTCGGCGCCGACACCGACCTCGACAGCCTGGCGGGCGCCCTCCACACCACCGACGCCACCCGCCGGGCCGTCGACGCGGCCGTGGACTACGTCTACCTGGGCGCGGCGGGCGCGGCAGCCCTCGCCCTCCTGGCTCTGCTCACCCTGGCCCCCCGCCGCTTCCCGGTCCTGAAGGAAGCGGATTAGCGCATGCAGTTCGGCCCTGAGTACGCGCCCGCCCGGAGATGAGCACGCGCGCCCATGTCGGGGCGGCGCCCCGGACCGGACGATTGTGGTGAACCCGCCCGAAGGAGCCGGCCTTGCACCCCGACACGTACGCGAGGCTCTACGGCCCCGCCCGCCCGGCGCGGTCCCGTCGCGGGACCGGCATCGCCGTGGTGGCGGCCCTCCTGTGGGCGGTCGCCCTCCTGCTGCTCTCGGGCGCGGGGTTCCTGGCGCTGTGGGCGGCGGCGGACACGGGGGCGACCGACGGGATCCCGCTCGGCTGGGCGCCGATCGGCCTCGCCGTAGTGGCCGTACCGGTCGCGCTGCTCCGCACGCCCGCCGTCCGCCGCCTGTCCGTACCGGCCCGCGCCCTCGTCACCGGTCTCGCGATGTGCGCGATCGCGCTCGGCCTCGTGATCTGGGCGGCCTAGGGTCTGGATCATGACTGAAGCGACAGCCGACACATGGCCGGAACCTCCCCTCGCCGGTACCGAGGCGGAAGCCGTCCTCGGCGCCCTCGAACGCCAGCGGGCCACGCTGGCCTGGAAGTGCTCGGGCCTGGACTCCCCCGGCATGCGAGCCACGGTCGGCGCATCCACGATCACCCTGGGCGGCCTGCTCAAGCACCTGGCGCACGTGGAGGACAGCCACTTCGCCCGGCTGTGGCTCGACACTGCGGTCGGCGCCCCCTGGGACGCCGTCGACTGGGAGAGCACTCCTGACTGGGCCTACCGGTCCGCCGCCGACGACACCCCCGAGCAACTGCTCGCCCTGTGGCAGGAATCGGTCGCGCGCTCCCGCGCCATCGTCGACGAGGCACTCGACGCGGGCGGCCTCGACCAACTCGGCGCCTACACCACCCGCAGCGGCGAGCGCCCCAACCTCCGCCGCATCCTCCTGGACCTCGTCGAGGAGTACGCCCGCCACGCGGGCCACGCCGACCTCATCCGCGAATCCGTCGACGGCCTGACGGGCGAGGACCCGCCGAGGTGAGCCCGAGAGCCCTGCCGGCCCGACTCGGACGGGCAGGGCTCTCTCTCGTACAAGCGGCAGATGTACTACTCCGCCGAGGCGAGCCCGACGAACCCGGCCCACGCCTCGGGCGACACCCGGAGGGCCGGCCGGGCCACATCCTTGGAGTCACGGACGTGCACGGCGTCGACGCCGGTCGCGACCTCGACGCACTGGCCGCCGTCACCACCGCTGTAGCTGCTCTTGAACCAGGCGAGGGAATCTGTGGTGTTCATAGCTCTCCCAGCAACTTCTCGATGAACTGCAGCGACTCTCGCGGCGTGAAAGCCTGTGACCGGATGATCCCATAGCGAGCTGCGGCGAGAACGGCCTGCTTGTGGTCAGTCTCCAGAGTGCTGGTGCCCTGGGCCTCAACGTAGACGAACCTCTTGCCATCGTCACGGGTGATGAAGGTGAACGGCCCTTCCAGACCGGCGTTGTCCTCACTGGCCAGCGGCATGACCTGGATCTCGACGTTCCTCCGCTGACCGATGAGAAGAAGCTCTTCGAGCTGTCCGCGCAGCACGTCTCCACCGCCGACCTTCCTCCGCAGCACCGACTCGCACATGACGAAGCTCAGGAGCGGCTCGGGCCTTCGCTCGAAGATCGCCTGACGGGCCAGTCGGGCGGTCACGCGTTGCTCGATGGTCTCCGCGTCGACCGGCGGGCAATGGTTGCCCACCAGGGCCCGCATGTACTCCTCGGTCTGGAGCAGGCCATTGACCACCAACGTGTCGTACGACAGCAGCTCTATCGCCTGCTTCTCCAGCTGCGCCATCCCCTGGAAGAACGCCGGGTACTGCGCCCTCTCCAGCTGGTCCTTCCAGACCGTCAGGAGTCCGCCCGCGTCGAGCACCTCGTCCGACCGGTCGATCGCGCGCGGCGGCGGGATCCTCCGGCCCTGCTCGAACGAGGCGATGGTGGACGCCGAGTAGCCCAGCCGCTTGCCGAACTCCTCCCGTTCCATGCCCGCCCTCGTCCGCAGCGTCTTCAGGCTCTGCCCGAACGCGGCCACCACACCACGCCCGGACTTGTCGGCCCTCTGGGCGCCCTCCGCCTCGTCGGCCTCCGGCTCCGCCTGCTCTTCCGCCATCGCACCCCGCCTCTCGTACGCGCACCGACAGACCACGTACAGGGTGATCGCGTCGGTGCGTCACCACTGGTCACGCTACGCCACCAAGAGGAGGTTGGGAGGCATGAAAAGCAACAACCTGAGCCTCACCGGCCCCACCCAACTCGGCTCGCGCTCGCCTTACTTGGGCAGCGGCGTCTTCTCCCTGCGGTTCACCTCGACGCCCCGGGGCGCCCGGCTCGCCCGCCGGCTGGTCGGCGTGCGGCTCGACGAGTGGGGCGTCCCGTACGGGACCGGCCCCCACGAGACCGTCGTCCTGGTCGCCGCCGAGCTGGCCGCGAACGCGGTGCGGCACGGGCACGTGCCGGGGCGGGACTTCCGGCTGCTCCTCCGGGTCACGGACGGGCCCGGCCGCGTCGCACGGATCGAGGTGAGCGACACCCGGGCCGAGCGCGTACCGCCCCGCCCGGGGAAGCCCCCCGGCCCGGGAGAGGAAACCGCCGACGGCGGGCGGGGATTGCTGCTCGTCGAGGCACTCGCCGAGCGCTGGGGCTGGTGCCCGAGGCCCGGCGCCCCGGGCAAGACGGTCTGGGCGGAGTGCGCCCTCCCGCATCAGGACTCGCCGGCCTCCGCGACCACATTGAGGTCCTTGTAGACCAGGTCCCAGTTGCCGGGGTGCTTGTGAAGGTCCTCCACCAGGAGGGAGAACAGGTTCGCGTCGAAGTTGACCCCGTACAGACCGCCGTCGATGTGGTGCCCGTTGACGACGACCGTGGGCGTGCCCGGGCCGATCGGATCGTCGCCGGTCTGCTGGTACGCCTTCTGGGAGGCGGTGACGAACGAGCTGTACTTCATCGTCCTGACGGCCTGGTCGAAGGCCTCGCCCCGAAGTCCCGGAACCTTCTCCGCCAGCTTCAGGAGGCGCTCGGTGGTGAACCCGCTGCTGCCCTCGACGGCGGCCTGGTTCTCGAAGAGGACCGCGTGGTACTCGACGAACTTCCCCTTCTCCAGCGCCGCGCGCAGCGCGTTGACGGCCCGCTTCGAGCCGTCGCCGCCGAGCCGGACATCCCTGAAGGAGGCCAAGGTGTACTCGGCCTTGATCTCCCCACCGAGCAGCAGTTTCCGGAGTGCCTCACCGGTCGTCCGCTCGAACTCCTCCACGACGGGACAGCGCGGGTCCTCGTACACGTGCACCGTGGAACGGGCCGCGGGATTGCCGACGACGATCGTCGTACCGTCCTGGGCCGTTCGCTCCGGCAGCCGCTCGCCGGACGCGTAGGTCACCGTCGCGGTGCGTGCCGCCGGGCGGGCGCCCCCCGACTCCTGCCCGTCCGGCGCGACGTCCCCCGCCCTGGTCCCGCCCAGTGCGCATCCCGCCACGGCTCCTACGAGACCCACCGCGACGGCTGCCGCCCGGACCGTTCTGCTGATCTTCATCGAACTCCTGCCCCTCCCCTGTGAACAGGCGGACTCTACGGGTCCGGTATGACAGTCGCATCAAAGATTCGTCGAGAGAGCGCTGACCGAACGGTCACCGGCGGCCCGCGCCCGGTGAGGGGGCCGGGTCAGAAGGCGGTGTCGTACCGCAGCCCGTTCGTGACGTCCGTCTTCACGCCCGGCTTGAAGGGCGCCTTCCAGTAGCCCGTTCCCGCGTAGAAGGTGGCTCCGCCGGCCGAGGCGATCAGGTCGGCGTACCCGTCGCCGTTCGCGTCGCCGACGCCGACGAGGTCGGTGAAGGCGCCCCAACCCCGGCCGATCGGCGTGCGGGCGGCGAAGGTGCCGTCGCCCTTGCCCAGGTACAGCCACAGCACACCGTCCTTGTCCCGGGCGAGGAGGTCACCGGCCGGGCCTCCGGCGAGGTTGCCGACGGCGGTGATCTCGTTGTAGACGCCCCAGCCGTGACCGATCCGCTTGCGGGCGGAGAAAGGCACGTTCGCGTTGCCGGTGCCGGCGTAGAGCCAGAGGATGCCGGACGTGTCGGTGGCGACGAGGTCGGGGCGGCCGTCGCCGGTGACGTCGCTGCCGGCCGCGATCCGGTCGTACACCTGCCAGCCGCCGCCGATCCGCGTCCGGGCGGCGAGGGGCGCGGCCCGGTCCCCGGTGCCCTGGTAGAGCCAGAGGACGCCGGAGCGGTCCCGGGCGACGACGTCGGGCGCGGTCGTGCCCGCGAGGTTCCCGGCGGTCTCGATCCGGTCGTAGACCTGCCAGCCGTGACCGACCCGCGTCCCGCCCGCGGACGTGACCGGACCGCCCGTGGCGGCGGGCTGCGTCCGGAACGACCACAGGCCGCCGTCGGACGCCCGGGTCAGCAGGTCGGCCGTGCCGTCGCCGTCGAAGTCGTGTGGCGCCGGGGCCCGGTTCACGGTGAACCGGCCGGTGGCGA
This sequence comes from Streptomyces sp. NPDC051822, assembly GCF_044452745.1. Taxonomy (NCBI): domain Bacteria; kingdom Bacillati; phylum Actinomycetota; class Actinomycetes; order Kitasatosporales; family Streptomycetaceae; genus Streptomyces; species Streptomyces sp. NPDC051822. The sequence continues at coordinate 95,392 of NZ_JBITBZ010000009.1, forward strand.
CCAGCTCCGGGCCGATCCCCTCGTCCGGGCGGGCGACGATCTTCCACTCGTACGCGCCCGCGCGGGCGGGGCTCAGCAGTCCGCCCGGCCGTTCCACGTCCTTGCCGTCCCAGCGCCAGGCGACGCGGCGGGCGGCCCCGTCGGCGGCGGCGCCGTCGGCCGGCCACTCCCGCGAGAGCGACTTCCCGCTGCGGACGTGCGTCAGGCTGACCTCGACGTGCGCGTCTCCCCGCGACAGGTCCCAGCCGAAGTCGACCCCGTTCGCGAGCTGGTCGCCGGTGAGCGTCTGCGGGGCGGTGGAGCCGGTGAGCGCGACGACGGTCGACTGCCCCGTCGAAGCGACCAGTTCGACGTCCGGCCGGGCGCCGTCGGCGCGCGGTGAGACCCGGTAGAGGCCCTCGCCGTGCTCGGGGGTGCCACCGCGCACCAGGAGGGAGCCTCCGGGACCGGCGACGGCTGACGAGAACGCGGTGAGGAGAACGGCCTTCTCGCCGGTCTCGATCGACTGGAGGGTGAACGGCCGCACCGTCGGGTTCGCCGTGCCCGCGCCGGTCGCGGACGCGTCGATGTGGGCCTTCTGTCCGTACGCCAGCCAGCCGCCGACCAGGTACAGCGGGTCCTCCACGTGGGCTTCCGGGAACCACTGACGCGCTGCCCCGCCGCCGCGTCGGACAACGACGATCCCGTCGCCCCCCAACCGCGCCTCGCGCCAGGCCACATGCGTGGCGGACACGGCTCCGTCCCACGCCCACTCGTCCGGTCCCTGGGGGAACCAGGACTGCTCTCCCGTGGCGAGATCGACGAGGATCTTGGCGGAGCCCCGCCAGTCCCCGATCGCACAGTCGTAGAGTGCGGAGCCGGTGTCGGTCCAGCCCCCGTCGCCGTCCTGGCAGTCGATCTGGATCCCTCCGACCAGCTTGCGGATCGTCGGCGTGCCTCCGGCGAGCGTGGCGGCGTCGAGCGTGGTGGCGTACTGCACCCCGTAGCCGTTCTCGTACCGCTCAAGGAGGAGGGTGTCGCCGGCCAGCCCCGAGTAGCTGTAGTCGCCGAGGGCGTCGAAGTCGATCTCCACCGGCGTCGCGGCGGGCTTCGACATGTCGTAGACCCGCAGCACCGAACTGACGGTCAGCAGGGTCCGGTCACCGGTGACGACGAGGTCGGAACCGCCACCGGCGGCGGACGCGCCCGTCAGGACTGTCGAGGAGCCGTCGGCGTACCGGGTCCAGCGGTACTCGGGCGTGGTGCCCCGCGTCTTCGACAGGAAGCCACTCGGTCCCGCACCGACGACGTCCGCGTCGAGCGGGAACGCCACGGCGGCCTGCTGGTCCTCCCGCGTGGTGGCCGGCGCGGCCGTGGCCGGGAGCGTGGTGAGCGTGCCTCCCGTGGCGGCGAGGACGATGGTGACGGCCGTGGCCGCGAGCCGGCGGGCGCGCGAGCGTGCGTGGTTCATATACGTGTTCCCTCCCCTGGGAAAGGGGAGGGTATCGGACGGGCGGCTTCCGGTTGCCACCGGCTTCGGGTAGGGCCGGCCGGCCGCCTCCGTCACACGGGCCGGCCGTTTCCGTCACACGGCCCGGCCGCTTCCGGGGCAGGACGTGCCCGTCCGGCCCCGGGCTTCAGTCCTCCTCGTCCGCGCGGGGGTTCCCGTCCGGGTCCGTCACGGGATCCGAGCCGGTCTCCGGTTCCGAGGGCCCCGCCGGACGCCCCGTCAGGGCCGCGAGCGCGTTGCGGATGTGGTTCATGTGCGCGTGCATCTCGTCCCGCGCCTCCTCGTGCTCCCGCAGCACCCGCTCCGTCTCGCGTTCGGTCCGCTCGGCCTTCAGCCTGGCCTCCGCGAGCAGCTCTCCCGCCCGCGCCTCCGCGTCCTCCTGGCCGTGCCTGGCCTGCTCCTCCGTCTTCGCCAGCGCCTTCTGCGCCTCCGCGAGCCGGGCCTCCGCGCGGGTGAGCCGCTCCTCGTGGCGGGCGTCCAGGGCGGCCGCGCGGCCCTCCGCCGCACGGTCGGCCTCGTCCCGTACGGCCGTCTGCTCCGCGTGCTGTTGCTCCAGGAGTTCCGCCGCGCGCCGCTCCGTCTCCTCGAAGACCTCGCGAGCCGCCGACCGCAGCTCCTCCGCCTCGCGGTCCGCCTCCGTCGTCAGCTCCTCGGCCCGTCCCCGCGCCGCCTCCAGGGTCGCGCGGGCCGCCGCATCCGCCGCCGCCCGTACCCCTTCCGCGTACGCCCGCGCCACCTCCGCCGCCTCCCGGGCCGCCGTCTCCGCCGCCTCCGCGAGGGACTGCGCCTCCGCCTCCGCCTCCCGTACGAGCGTCTCGTCCTCCAGCTCGGCCAGCTCCAGGATCTTCCGGGCGCGGGCGCTCAGCGACTCGTACCGCTGCGGCGGCAGCGCCTCGACGGCCTCGCGCAGCCGGACCGCCTCGGTCTCCATCTCCTCCGCCAGGACCGTCAGCCGGGCCGCCCGTTCCCGGGCTCCGTCACGGTCCTCGGAGAGCGCGGCGAGATAGCGGTCGACCTGTTCGGGCCGGTACCCGCGCCCCCGTCCGACAGCGAAACTCATCTCCTGGCTCCCCTTCCCTCTGTCCCGAACGTCCAGGATGCTCCATCAGAACGGACAAAAGGCGCTCAACGTGCATACACGTCGAGCGCCCTTCATCACATTCCGTTCAGCGCATCCCTGTCCATCCGCGTCAGCGGGAAACCTGGACCGCCCTCTCCTACAACAGGCCGTCCCACATCTGCTCCAGGAGCACCGACCACCAGTTCTCCGGCGACGACAGCGCCGCCGGGTCCAGCATCGCCAACTGCGCCTGGAAGTCGACCGTCCAGCGACCGGCCTGCTCCGGGTTGAGCCCGAACCGCAGCCGCCACATCCGGCCGAGGAGCGCCATCGAGCGGGCGAACTCCGGCAGCCCGGTGTTCACGAACTGGGGCGGCACCGACTGCCCGCCGGGACCGGCCTCCACCGGCACCGCCACGATGTGCGCGGTCCCGTACTGGACGCACAGCGCCCGCCCGAAGTCCGAACCGAGCACCAGGTACGAGCTCGCGTCCGGCGCGGCCTGCACCTGCCGCTGCGCCGCCAGCTCGGCCAGCGTCGGCACCACCGGCACGGCGGGCTGCGCCCAGAAGAACGGCCCGAAGTCGGCCGGCAGACCCGCCCACACCAGCGTCCGCGCCACCAGCTCGGGCACCCCCTGACGGGACACCGCGCGCTGGTCGAAGCGGAGGATGCCGGGACCGAACGCACCGGCCAGCTCCTGCGCGATCGCCTCCGGCGGAACCGGCGGTGCCGGCTGCACCTGCGGCAGCGGCGCCCGCACCGGCGCGGGCCGCGCGGGACCGTCCGCGACCTGGTGCAACTCACCCTGATGGGTCAGGAGTTGCCGCATGCCCTGCTGACGGCCGTGGTGATCGCGACCGTACGGGGCGATGCTCGTGATCCGCGCCTGCGGCCACGTCTCCCGGATCATCCGCGCGCAGTAACCACCCGGCAGCTCACAGGACTCCAGCTCCGTGTGCAGTTCGAGCACCTGCTGCGGCGGCACGTTCATCGCGCGCAGCTCGTGCAGGATCTGCCACTCCGGATGCGGGGTGCCCGGCGCCGAACGCCGGATGATCTGCGCCTCGGAACCGTCGGGCGCCCGATAGCGCAGCACCGCCTGGTAGCCGGGGCCGACCGTCGGCTGACCCGCCGGCTGCGGATATCCGTACGCCGGCGGTACGGGACCGGGGACGGGCCCCGGCCCGGGCGGCGGCGCGTGACCACCGTGCACCGGGGGCGGCGTGTGACCGTGCACCGGCGGCGGCGGAGCCGGCGGGCCCGGAGGCTGCGGCGCCGAAGGACCGGCGGGACCCGGGTGCGCCAGCATCGTCGCGGCATGCGCGATGCCGCCCGCCGGCGTACCGGGCGCACCGGGCATGCCCGGCGGCGGCGGAGGCGGCGGGGGCGCGGCCTGACCGCCCTGGCTCGGGTGCGCCAGCATCGTCGCCGCGTGGTGCACGGGCTGCGGCGGCGTCGGCGGACCGGGCGGAGCCGGAGCGGGCGGCGCACCGGGCGGCCCCGGCTGAGCGGGCGGCGCCGGCGGCTGGAGCCCCTCGGGCCCGAGCTGCGACACCAACTGGGTGGGGATGTACGCGTTGGAACCCGACGAGGCACCCGGCACACCCGGGGCTCCGGGCGGCGGAGGCGGCGACGCGGGACCGCGCCCGGCCTTCGGCGGCAGGGTGGCCTTGCTGGTCGCGGCGTCCGCGATGTCCCCGCCGCCGGGCGCCGAGGGCGCGGGAGCGGGCGGCGGCGGAACCCCGGGCCCACCCGGGCCGACGGGGCCGGCCTGCGGAGGCAGCGGCGAGGGACCGGGCGCCGAAGGGGCGGGCGGCCCGGGCGGGGTCGCCGGAGCACCGCCCGGCCTCGGCGCGGCCGGGTCGAGCCGGGGCGCCACGGCGGTCGGGGGCAGCGCGCTGCCGCCGTGCATCAGGGCGGTCGGCGCGTCGGCGCCGACCTGCGGAGGCGGGGCGTCCTCGTCGTCCGCCCCGGACAGTGCCGGCGCGAAGACGGTCGCGGGCAACGGCACCGCCCCGTCCGCCCCACCGGCGCTCGCGTTGGCGTCGACCCACGGGCCGGCCGCGGGCGCGGGCGGAGCCGCCGGGGCAGGCGCGGGTACGGGCGCGGGCGTGGATACGGGCGCGGCCGGCGTCTCCGCCGGAACCCCGTCCATCGCCGTGGGCTCGTACGCGACGCCCCCGCCCACCGAATCCGAAGCCGACGAAGCCGACGAAGCCGACGAAACAGAGGAAGCAGAAGAAGCGGAGGAAGCCACCGAAGCCGAGGGCCCCGCCCCCGCCGCGCTCACCGGATCGGACGCGTCATCCGCCGGCGCCGACGAACTCCCGTTTTCCTGCGACACGTTCGGCCGCTGCGGCAGGCCCACCTTGTCCGCCGCGTCCTGCAACCACTCCGGCGGAGTCAGCAGGAAGGACGTCTGGTTCAGATCGATCCGGGCCGCGGGAACGGCCGCCTGCGCCGGAACCTCCTCCGCCGCCCCGTACTCCTCCTCGTACCGCCGGATCACCTCACCCACCGGCAGCCCCGGCCACAGCGTCGCCTCGCCACTGTCCCGGGCGATCACGAGCCGCTGACGACCGCCGTCCGACGTCGGACCGCCCTCGCGGTCCTCCGCCCACACCACGAACCCCAGCTCGAACTCCCGGACCCGCACCTCACGGTGCTGGTACGACGGCAGCTCGCCGTTGATCCACTCCTCGGCGCGCTCCTGCGCCTGCGCGAAGGTCACCACAGCCCACTCACTCCCCCACCGGGACCACGGGCACCGCACGCGCGAAGCCACCGTCCACCATCAGGTTCGCCACCGTCTCCAGCTCCGGCGGATTGCCCGCGAGACGCTGCAGAAACACGTCGAAGTCCGCACCACAGGGCAGCAGCAGACGCTCCACCCGCTCACCCACCGACCAGCCGGCCGCCACCTCGCCGGAGTCCCGGGCGTCGTCGTAGGCGCAGAAATACACCGACCCGACCCCCTCACCCCGCACCTTCAGCGCGATCAGACCGCCCTGGACGAACGCCACGCCCAGATAGTCCTTGGTCAGATGGTCACGGAGGCACTTGTTGACGTACACCAGGTCGTTGACGCCCGCCTCCTCCCGCACCGTGAAGAACGGCTGGTCCACCAGGAGCCCCAGCTCCGCGTCCAGCGCCGCGCCCACCGGGGCACAGCCACCCGCCGCCTTCAGGAACGAGCGGTACGCCCCCGGCAGCCGGTAGCCGAGGTCCTCCTCGACACCCTGCAACTGCTGCTCGGACACCGACACCACGCCCTTCGGCAGCCCGAAGTGCACCGGCCGGGTCTCCTGCAGCGGACGCGTACCCCGCTTCGCGTGGTCGACGGCAGCCGTCGCCACCCCGCCGTGATGCCGAAGGAGGGCCTTCACCTCGACCGGGACCAGCTCCATCCGGCGACTGCGCGCCACGTGGTGCCACGTCCAGCCGTGCGGCGTCGCCACCGGGGGAATCGTGTCCCACAGCTCATGGCCGGTCGCCGCCATCGCCGCGTTCGCCGACACGTAGTCCGTGAGGCGCAGCTCGTCGACCCCGAAACCCTCCGGTGGGTCGGCGATCTCCGCCGCCGCACGCGCGTACGGCGAGAAATCCGGATGACCGAACTCGTCCACCCGCACCCCTCGCGGATGCCGGGAGGCACGGACCGGGTCCGGGAAGTGCACGACCTGCCCGGCGTAGGCCGCGTTCGGTGGCGCGGTGTCCTGCCCGAGCCGACCTGTCGTCATGGCGGTTGCCCCCTGCTGGCGTCGCTGACTGCTACTACCCGCAGCCGCTGGCTGCTGCTGACTGATGCCGCACAGCCTATGCGCTGCCACAAGAGCCCGAACCGGCCCGATCCGACGGTCACCAAGTGTCACGAGCCCATGACAGGTGGACCATGATTCCGACACACCGAAGCCACGTTTCCCCGCCCCAGCTTCCCCATGTGGCTTCCTATTTGGCAGGCTGTGCACGCAACTCGGGGGATTGCAGGAGGGGAAGACCAGCACCATGCAGACAGCAACGACACCCACTCAGGGTGACCCACGCCTCAACTGGAGCAGCAGCGCCGAGGCCACCCGGGCACCCTTACTGCGTCACCGCCGCGACGGAATCCTTCCCACCGTCGGGGCCGCTCTCTCCGTGCGCGGCGAAACCCTCACGTGCACCGCCGGCCGGGGCGACCGCCCGCCGGCCCTGCACGCCCTCGTCCAGGACTTCCTGGACACCCTCACCAGCAGCCAGCGGGAACGCTTCACAGGGCGCTGCCCCGAGGCGATCCTGCTCTCCCGGCACCTCACGGCCACGGAGACGAGCCGCTCCAAGCGCGCGCAGCGCAAGCCCCTGACCCACGGCGAGGCCCGCCGCTCCCTCAAGCACGCCAAGATCACCGCCCGCCGCATCCGCGAGGACGGCGACCCGCTGCACGGCAGCTACGCCGCACCCTGCCGCTCCTGTACGGCGATGCTCGCCCACTTCGGCGTCCGCACCGTCGACCCCACCACGCCTGTCGAGAACGGCTGACCGCACACCCATGCCCGACCACCTCAGCACCACCCGCTTCCCGGTCAACGTCGACGCCGCCCTCCGCGAGGCCGGCTGGCAGCCCGGCCGCTGGGACATCAAGCTCGCCGAAGAATGGGCCGACACCCTGCGCGCCCACGTCTCCCCCGCCGGCCACCGGCACAGCGTCTTCCCCGCCGCCGTCGAGGCCTGGGCCGAATTCGGCGGCCTGCGGATCACCGCCCCCGGCCACGGCCGGCAGATAGCGCCCGCCGCCGTCCGCTTCGACCCGCTCGCCGGGCTCCACCTCTCCCGCACCCTCGCCGACCTCGGCCGCGCCCTGGACACGGAGATCGCACCGCTCGGCGAGGAGGGCGACCACCAGGCCCTCCTCGCGATGGACGCCGAAGGCCGCGTCTACAGCCTCGACCACGCGGGCGACTGGTACCTGGGCAAGGACATCGACGCGGCCCTCTCGACCCTCGTCACCGGCGCGCAGCCGCCCCGCCTCACCGCCGGCTAGGACCCGGGGGGTGTCTTGTCGGGCAGCACCGCGGACACCTTGAACCCGCCGGCGTCCGTCTCCCCCGAGACGAACACGCCCCCGAGCCGCAGCACCCGCTCCCGCATGCCGACGAGCCCGTTCCCGCCGCTCGGCAGCCGTACGTCCGCGCCACCCGCGTCCGAAGGACACGGACCGTTCTCCACCTGCGTCGCGACCTCGGCCTCCCGGTGCGCGAGCCGGACCACGACCTTCGCGCCCGCCGCGTGCTTGTGGACGTTCGTGAGCGCCTCCTGCACCACCCGGTACGCCGTCCGCTCCACCTCCGGCGCGTACGCCCGCGGCTCACCCACCACCACGAACTCCACCGCCGCCCCCGCGAGCCGCGACTGCTCGCACAAGGCCTCCAGGGCGTCCAGGCACGGCCCGTCCTCGGCGGCGGCCTCCGCGGCCGCGGCGGCCGCACGGCCGACGGCGGCCAACGGCACCGGGGCCGGACCCGCCGGAGCGGTCCCCTCCCGGAGCACCCCGAGCATCTCCCGCAGCTCGGTCAACGCCTGCCGCCCCATGTCCCCCACGAGCGCGGCGTTCCGCACGGCCTTCTGCGGATCCTTCAGGGCCACCGCCTGGAGCGCGGCGGCGTGCACCACCATCAGCGACACCCGGTGCGCCACCACGTCGTGCATCTCCCGCGCGATCCGCGTCCGCTCCTCCTGCCGCGCCCACTGCGCGCGCTGCTCCGCCCGGTCCGCGAGCAGTGACAGCTCCTGCTCCAGGCTGTCCGCGCGCTCCCGGAGACTCTCCATGAGCCGGCGGCGCGCCCCTATGTAGAGGCCGAAGAGCAGCGGCGGCGCGTTGAGCCCGAGGGTCATGAACACCGAGACGACCGGCACGTACCAGCCGCTCGGGTCGATGTCCGGCTCTCCGACGTCGGCCTGGGCGATGTCCTGCCTCATCCGGACCACGGTCACGACGAACACGGCGACCGTCGACATCCCCGCGAGCACGGCGGTGATCCGGCGGGGCACCTCGGAGGCGGCGAGCGTGTACAGCCCGACGATCCCCATCAGGAAGCCCATCTCGGCGGGCGCGACGGCGATCGACACGAGCACGACGCCGATGGGCCACCGCCGCCGGAAGACGAGCACGGACCCGACGACCAGCCCGAACAGCACCCCCACGGGCACGGGAAGCCCGGCCTTCTCGGCGAACCCGACGCCTTCGACCGCGCACTCCAGCGCGGACACGAAAGCGAGCCCGACATCGAGAACGGCGCTCCGCCGTCTCCCCCACCACAACCAACTCCGGACGCCCCCGGCGTCCCGGTCTGCCCCCGTTACGGTCATGCCACCCACCCTACGGGCGAGCCCTTCACGGAGACACGCAACGTCAACCCTGCGCACACCAGTCCCTCGAACAGTTGAATCGCCAGAGCTTTCGACCCGGACGTCCGCATTCCGGACGAGGGTGCTCGTATGACATCCACCACCGACAAGTACGCGGCCTTCGAAGACCTACGCGAGCAGGCCGTCACCCTCCGCCGCGAGGGTCTCAGCCGCCGCCAGATCCGAGACCGCCTCCACGTCCACAACAACGACATCCTCAACCGCCTCCTCGAAGGCGAGCCGCCCCCGGAATGGACGAAACGCCCGAACGCGAAGGACGACATCCGCGCCCGCGCCCGCGAACTGCGCCTGGAAGGCAAGACGTACGACCAGATCCAGCTGGAACTGGGCTGCTCGAAGAGCTCGATCTCACTGTGGGTCCGCGACCTGCCGAAGCCGGAACGGAAGCGGACCCGGGAGGAGGCGTCGGAGATCGCGCGGCGAGGCTGGGAAGTTACTCTGCGTCGCCGCGAGGAGGAGCGCCGAAGTCGCAAAGGTCTGGCCCGGGATGAGATCGGATCCCTCACGGAGAGGGAGCTGTTCCTCATCGGCGTCGGCCTGTACTGGGCGGAGGGATCAAAGAGCAAGCCCTATGAGCGCCGCGAGAAGGTCATCTTCGTCAACAGCGACCCGGACATGATCACGCTCTACCTGGCCTGGCTCGATCTTCTCGGCATCGAGCCCGATCGGATGCGCTACCACGTCATGATCCACGAGAACGCCGACGTCGCAGGCGCAGAGCAGTACTGGGCCGATCTCGTCCAGGTGGACGTGGCCGCGTTGGGCAAGACCTCGCTGAAGAAGCACAACCCCAAGACGGTGCGCAAGAACGTCGGGGAGGGCTACCGAGGGTGCCTGGCGGTGAACGTCCGTCAGGGATCCGATCTCTATCAACGCATCGAAGGATGGTGGGCAGGGATCAATGCCGCGGTGAGGCGGGACTCCGGTATGGTCTGACGCACCAATCCCCCGTGGTGTAACTGGCAGCACACCAAGTTTTGGTCTTGGTAGGACAGGGTTCGAATCCTTGCGGGGGAGCCACGGTGCGCAAGACCTCAGTTCGGGTCCTGACCTCCAAGGTCGGGACCCGCACTCATGTCCGCCACCCTTCGCCCCGGTATCCTTCGTGCGTCCACCACCCAAAGCCGAAGGGCATTCCCGTGAGCGCCAATCGCCCGGCAGCCGTCGTCGTCCTCGCAGCGGGTGAGGGCACCCGCATGAAGTCGAAGACCCCCAAGGTCCTGCACGAGATCGCCGGGCGGTCCCTCGTCGGGCACGTCGTCTCGGCCGCCCGCGAGCTGGAGCCCGAGCACCTCGTCGTGGTCGTCGGGCACGCCCGTGAGCAGGTGAGGGGTCACCTGGAGGAGCACTACGCCGGGACCCGTACCGCCGTCCAGGAGGAGCAGAACGGCACCGGGCACGCCGTGCGGATGGCCCTCGAAGAGCTGGGGAAGGCGCCCGACGGCACCGTCGTCGTCGTCTGCGGCGACACCCCGCTGCTCTCCGGCGAGACCCTGCGGGCGCTCGCCGACACCCACGCCGCCGACGGCAACGCCGTCACCGTGCTGAGCGCCGAGGTGCCGGACTCCACCGGCTACGGCCGGATCGTGCGCGACTCCACCGGCGCCGTCACCGAGATCGTCGAGCACAAGGACGCCTCCCCCGCCCAGCTCGCCATCCGTGAGATCAACTCCGGCGTGTTCGCGTTCGACGGGCAGCTGCTCGCCGACGCGCTCGGCAAGGTGCGGACGGACAACAGCCAGGGCGAGGAGTACCTCACCGACGTCCTCTCGATCCTGCGCGAGGCCGGTCACCGGGTCGGCGCCTCCGTGGCGGCCGACCACCGCGAGATCCTCGGCATCAACAACCGGGTGCAGCTCGCCGAGGCCCGCGCCCTGCTGAACCAGCGGCTGGTCGAGCGGGCCATGCTGGCCGGCGTGACCGTCGTCGACCCGTCCTCCACGTTCGTGGACGTGACGGTGACCTTCGAGCCGGACGCCGTGATCCACCCGGGTACGCAGCTGCTCGGCGCCACGCACATCGGCGAGGACGCCGAGGTCGGCCCGAACACGCGCCTCAAGGACACCACCGTCGGCAAGGGCGCCCGGGTGGACAACACGGTCGCGGACTCCGCCGTGATCGGCGAGAGCGCCTCGGTGGGCCCGTTCGCGTACCTGCGTCCGGGGACGAGCCTCGGCAAGAAGGCCAAGGCCGGTACGTACGTCGAGATGAAGAACGCGACGATCGGCGAGGGCACCAAGGTCCCCCACCTGTCGTACGTGGGCGACGCGACGATCGGCGAGTACACGAACATCGGCGCGGCGAGCGTCTTCGTGAACTACGACGGCGAGGCGAAGCACCACACCACGATCGGCTCACACTGCCGCACCGGCTCGGACAACATGTTTGTGGCTCCCATCACGATCGGGGACGGCGCGTACACCGCCGCCGGGTCCGTGATCACGAAGGACGTGCCGGCGGGTTCGCTCGCCGTCGCCCGGGGCCAGCAGCGGAATATCGAGGGCTGGGTGGCCCGGAAGCGGCCCGGAAGCGCTGCCGCGCAGGCCGCTCAGGCCTCGACCGAGGACTCCGCCGGCGAAAGCTGACCGGAAACAGGTGCGTCGAACTCGGCGTACCGTGATACGTGCACACAAATTCGGCTGGCTCGCACACGCGCACGACAGCTCGTGGTTGGCGACCAGACAACACGTCTGAGGAGACAGTGCTGTGACCGGGATCAAGACGACCGGCGAGAAGAAGCTGATGCTCTTCTCCGGCCGCGCCCACCCCGAGCTGGCCGAGGAGGTCGCGCACCAGCTGGGTGTCGGCCTCGTTCCGACCAAGGCGTTCGACTTCGCCAACGGTGAGATCTACGTCCGCTTCCAGGAGTCGGCCCGTGGCGCGGACTGCTTCCTGATCCAGAGCCACACGGCTCCGATCAACAAGTGGATCATGGAGCAGCTCATCATGGTCGACGCTCTGAAGCGGGCCTCCGCCCGGAGCATCACCGTGATCGTCCCGTCGTACGGCTACGCCCGTCAGGACAAGAAGCACCGCGGCCGTGAGCCGATCTCGGCGCGTCTGGTGGCGGACCTGCTGAAGACGGCGGGTGCGGACCGCATCCTCACCGTCGACCTGCACACGGACCAGATCCAGGGCTTCTTCGACGGCCCGGTGGACCACCTGTCGGCGCTGCCGGTGCTCGCGGACTACGTGGGTGCGAAGGTCGACCGCGCGAAGCTGACGATCGTCTCCCCGGACGCGGGCCGCGTGCGGGTCGCCGACCGCTGGTGCGACCGTCTGGACGCGCCGCTGGCGATCGTGCACAAGCGTCGTGACAAGGACGTCGCCAACCAGGTCACCGTGCACGAGGTCGTCGGTGACGTGAAGGGCCGCGTCTGTGTCCTGGTGGACGACATGGTCGACACCGGTGGCACGATCTGCGCCGCCGCGGACGCGCTGTTCGCGCACGGTGCGGAGGACGTCATCGTGACGGCGACGCACGGCATCCTGTCGGGGCCGGCCGCCGATCGCCTGAAGAACTCCAAGGTGAGCGAGTTCGTGTTCACGGACACGCTGCCGGTGCCGGGTGCGCTCGAACTGGACAAGATCACGGTGCTGTCGATCGCGCCGACGATCGCGCGCGCGGTGCGTGAGGTGTTCGAGGACGGTTCGGTGACGAGCCTCTTCGAGGAGCACTGAGTCTCCGAGTACGTGACCGCGAGGGCCGTTCCCCGTTCGGGGAGCGGCCCTCCGTCGTGTGCCCGGGGAGGTCCCCGGTGATCGAATTGGGTGGTAGGGCGGGTGGCCGGTAGACTGCCGTAGTTGCTCGGCGAGGGAGGCCGTACCCGTACGTCCGTACAGGGTCACGGCGGTCCGTTATCGACGCGCTCTTCGTAGCAGGCCATCGCCAGTCGTGGCCGGGTGACCCGGTTTTTTCGTCACCTTTCTACGAGGAGTGCATCATGTCCGAGGTCAAGCTCGCCGCTTCCGTCCGTACCGAGTTCGGCAAGGGCGCCGCCCGTGCGATCCGCCGTGACGGCCAGGTTCCCGCCGTCGTCTACGGCCACGGTGCCGAGCCGGCGCACGTGACCCTCCCGGCCCACGACCTGGCGCTCGCGCTGCGTACGCCGAACGTCCTGCTCTCCCTCGACGTCGACGGCAAGAACGAGCTGGCGATCCCGAAGGCCGTCCAGCGTGACGCCATCAAGGGCTTCCTGGTCCACGTCGACCTGCTCCTCGTGCGTCGTGGCGAGAAGGTCACCGTCGAGGTCGTCGTCGAGACCGAGGGCGACCTGGCCCCCGGCAGCTTCCTCGTCGAGAACGTGCTGAACACGCTCTCCGTCGAGACCGAGGCCACGCACATCCCGACCTCCGTCACCGTCTCCATCGAGGGCCTGGAGGCCGGTAACTCCATCCTCGCCAAGGACATCGAGCTGCCGGCCGGCACCACCCTGGTGACCGACCCCGACGCCGTCGTCATCCAGATCCTGGCCGCCCAGGCCGAGGAGCCGGCCGCCGACGCCGCCGCCGAGGGTGCCGAGGCCTGAGCCGTAGGCTCTGCCTGACGTGACGGGGTGACGGGCCGATCGGCCCGTCACCCCGTTTCTCTTGTACGGATTCTCTTGTACGGACGGATACGAGGAGACCTGACGCACATGACGGACGACGACGCGAACGCCCCCTGGCTGATCGTCGGTCTCGGCAATCCGGGACCGGAGTACGCGGCCAACCGCCACAACATCGGCTTCATGGTGGTGGATCTGCTCGCGGACCGGATGCGGGGTTCGTTCAAGCGGGCGCAGAAGGCGCAGGCGCAGGTCGTGGAGGGCCGGATGGGGCCGCCGGGACCTTCGAGCCGCCGGGTCGTCCTCGCGAAGCCGATGTCGTACATGAACCTGTCCGGCGGGCCGGTGACGGCGCTGCGGGACTTCTACAAGGTGCCGACGGCGCGGATCGTGGCGATCCACGACGAGCTGGACATCGACTACGGGGTGCTGCGGCTGAAGATCGGCGGCGGCGACAACGGGCACAACGGTCTGAAGTCGATGACGAAGTCGATGGGCCCGGAGTACCACCGGGTGCGGTGCGGGATCGGGCGTCCGCCGGGGCGGATGCAGGTCGCGGACTTCGTCCTGAAGGACTTCTCGTCGGCGGAGCGCAAGGACCTGGACTGGTTCGTGGACCGGGCGGCGGACTCGGTGGAGTGCCTGGTGGCGGAGGGTCTGGAGCGGGCGCAGTCCGCGTACAACGCGTAGGGCGCGCGGCGGGGAGAACGTACGACTGTACGATCGCGGGTCATGACGCACGTCCGTAACGCCGCCATGGCCCTGGTCGCCCTTCTGCTGCTCGTCGCGGGAGCCTGGGCCTCCTGGGGCTCGGCCCAGCACGTCCTGCTCGCGAAGGGGCGGGAGCACGGCACGCTGACGGTGACCGGCTGCACGGAGAAGACGTGCACCGGGCGCTACGCCCCCGAGGACGCCTCGTCGACGCGGCGGACGCTGACGATCGAGAAGTCGGTGGCCGCGGAGAAGGGCCTGACGATCCCCGTGGTGGTGAAGCCGGGGACGGACGAGGGCGTGCGGACGGGCTGGGGCGGCGGGCTGCACGCGTGGCTGCCGCTGGGCGGGGCGCTGTTGCTCGCGGCGCCGCTGGTCGGGGGCGGTCTGCGGTTGCCGCGGACGGCGTGGTCGGCGGCGGGTGCCGGTGGGGCGCTCCTTGTGGCGGCGTTCCTGGCGCTGTGACCCGGTTGGCGCCAGCGCTTCCTGACGGTCTGTCTGGATTGCGCCGTAAACCGGCGCAATCGTTATGGACCTCGGCCTTAAGAGCTGATTAAAGCGACGGATAGGCTGCCCCCCGCCACCTCCCACGGCATCCCTCATCCCACAGATGGACGACTGCACATGCGACGCTCCCTGATTTCCGCCGGCGCGCTGGTCGCGGCCGTTGCGGGCTCTCTCGTTTTGGCCCCGGCGGCTTCGGCTTCGGAGGGCAAGACGTACGAACTCCCGCTGCACCAGCCGACCAACCCCCCGATCAGCGCCTCCGAGTTCGTGAAGGAGGGGGAGGACTGCCCCGGCATTCCCTCCGACAAGGACGGCTGGCACTTCATCATCCCCGGCAACGGTGTTGAGTTCACCAAGCTGACGGTGACCTTCGACAACGGCGCCCCGATCGTCGTCACCGACTTCGGTCCGCCGAAGGACGACCACGCGTACGTGGCGTCCGAGCCGGGTGCCAAGCTGACCTCGGCCGTCGCCGAGGTCAACGGTGTGGTAGAGCAGGGCTGGTTCAACCTGTCCCACGCCTGCCTCGCGAGCACCACCCCGACCGGCACGCCGACCACCACCGCGCCGACGCCGACGGACACCCCGACGACCGGTACCCCGACCGGTACGCCGACCGGCACCCCGTCCGGCACCCCCTCGGTGACGCCGAGCGAGTCCGTGTCCCCGACCGGGTCCCCCAGCGTCTCCGAGACCCCGGGCGGCACCGCCTCCCCCACCGCGTCCACCCCTGCGGGTGAGACCGGTGGCACGGGCGGCACCGGTGGCACCGACGGCGACCTGGCCGAGACCGGCTCCAGCGCCCCCGTCGGCATCATCGCCGCCGTGGCCGTGGCCCTCGCGGGCGCCGGCGCGTTCCTGGTGACCCGTCGCCGCAAGGCCGGCCAGCAGGCCTGACGTACCCCGTCATGACGGAGCCCCCGCCGGATTCCCCGGCGGGGGCTCTGTCGTACGTACGGGCAGGGTGTCAGCCGGTGTTGCGGAGGCCGGCGGCCACGCCGTTCACGGTGAGGAGCAGGGCCCGCGCGAGCAGCGGGTCCGGCTCCTCGCCGCGCTCGGCGGCGGTGCGCTGACGGTCGAGCAGGGCGACCTGGAGGTAGGAGATCGGGTCCAGGTAGGCGTCGCGGATGGCGAAGGTCTGCTGGAGGACCGGGTTGGAGTCGAGGAGCTTCTCGCCGCCGGTGACCTTGAGGACCTCGGCGACGGTCAGCGCGTGCTCGGCCTCGATGGTGTCGAAGACGTGCTTGAGGTCGTCGGGGACCAGGGTGTCGACGTAGTGGCGGGCGATCCGCAGGTCGGTCTTCGCGAGCGTCATCTCGACGTTGGAGAGGAAGTTGCGGAAGAAGTGCCACTGGTCGTACATCTCGCCGAGGACCGGGTCGAGTCCGGCCTCGCGCAGGGCCTTGAGGCCGGAGCCGACGCCGAACCAGCCGGGGACGATCTGGCGGGACTGGGTCCAGCCGAACACCCAGGGGATGGCGCGGAGTCCGTCGAGGGAGACGCCTGAGCCGGGGCGGCGGGAGGGCCGTGAGCCCAGGTGCAGGTCGGCGAGCTGGTCGACGGGGGTGGAGGCGAGGAAGTACGCCGGCAGGCCGGGGTCCTCGACGAGCTCGCGGTACGCGGTGTGGGCGGCGTCGGAGACGGTGTCCATGGCCGCGTCCCAGCGGGCGAGGGCCTCGTCGGACTGGCGGGGCGCGGTGTGCAGGGCGGAGGCCTGCAGGGTGGCCGCGACGGTCAGTTCGAGGTTCTCGCGGGCGAGCGACGGGATCAGGTACTTGTCGGAGATGACCTCGCCCTGCTCGGTCACCTTGATCTCGCCCTCCAGGGTGCCCCAGGGCTGGGCGAGGATCGCGTCGTGCGAGGGGCCGCCACCGCGGCCGACGGTGCCGCCGCGGCCGTGGAAGAGGCGGAGCCGTACGCCGTAGCGGTGGGCGACGTCGCGCAGGCGGCGCTGGGCGCGGTGGATCTCCCACTGGCTGGTGGTGATGCCGCCGAACTTGGAGGAGTCCGAGTAGCCGAGCATGACCTCCTGGACGTCGCCGCGGAGCGAGACGAGGCGCCGGTAGGAGGGGTCGGCGAGCATGCCGTCGAGGATGACGTCGGCGGCCTTGAGTTCGTCGGTGGTCTCAAGGAGCGGCACGATGCCGATCTTGGCCCAGCCACCGTGCAGGTCGATCAGGCCGGCCTCGCGGGCGAGGACGGCGGCGGCGAAGACGTCGTCGGCGCCCTGGCACATCGAGATGATGTACGACTCGATGACCTCGGGGCCGAAGCGCTCGAAGGCCTCCTTGACGGTGTGGAAGACGCCGAGGGTCTTCTGTCCCGCCGCGTCGAGCGGGGCGGGCGTCGGCGCGAGCGGCCGGCGCGAGCGCAGCTCCTTGGCGAGGAGCTTCTGCCGGTAGTCGCGCGGCATGTCGGCGTACCGCCAGGACTCCTCGCCGAGGCGGTCGAAGAGCTGGCCGAGCGCGTGGTGGTGGGCGTCGGCGTGCTCGCGGACGTCCATGGTGGCGAGCTGGAGGCCGAAGGCGGAGAGGGTGCGGATGGTGCGGTCCATCCGGCCGTCGGCGAAGAGGCCGCCGCGGTGCTCGCGCAGGGAGGTCTGGATGAGGGTGAGGTCCTGGACCAGCTCGGCGGTGCCGAGGTAGTCGCGGCCGTCCTGGTGGGGGGTGCCCTGGGCGAGGCGCTCGCGGGTGTTGAGGAGCTTCTGCCGGATGCAGGTCGCCTTGAGGCGGTACGGCTCCTCGGCGTTGAGCCGCTTGTAGCGGGGGCTGATCTCCGGGAGGAGTTCCAGGTCGCGCTGGAGGGAGTCCAGGAGTTCCTGGGTGGCTCCGGTGTAGCGGATGGAGTTGGAGAGCAGGCCGCGGAGGTAGTCGACGAGTTCGAGGGCGTCGGTGATGCCGTGCTCGTGCTGGAGGATCAGGACGTCCCTGGTCACCTGGGGGGTGACGTTGGGGTTGCCGTCGCGGTCGCCACCGATCCAGGTGCCGAAGGTGAGCGGGCGGGTGCCCGCGGGCAGTTCGACGCCGACGCGCTCCAGTTCGGCGGCGAGGTCCTCCAGGACGTCGCCGACGGCGCCGGCGTGCAGCTCGTCGAGGTAGTAGATGGCGTTGCGGGCCTCGTCGGCGGGCTCGGGCCGGACGACACGGAGTTCGTCGGTCTGCCAGATGAGGTCGATGTTCTCGGCGAGCCGCAGGTCGTGGCGGCGCCGGTCGGCCTCGATGACCGGGGTCTCCAGGAGGGCGGCGATCCGGCGCAGCTTGTTGAGGACCGAGCGGCGGGCCGCCTCGGTGGGGTGCGCGGTGAAGACGGGCCGGACGTTGAGGTTCTTGACCGTCTCGCGGACGTGCTCGGGGTCGCCGTCCTTGAGCATGTCGGCCGTACGGGCGAGGAGGCCGCCCTCGGCGGCGCGCTTCTCGCGCATCTCGCGACCGCGGTGAACCTGCTCGGTGACGTTCGCGAGGTGGAAGTAGGTGGAGAAGGCGCGCACGAGCTTGGCGGCCGTCTCCAGTTCGACGCCACGGAGCAGTTCGGCGGCGTCGTCGCCGTTCTCGCGGGTGAGGCTGCGGACCCGCTCGACGAGGTCGAGGAGTTCGTGACCTTCCTGGCGGACGAGGGTCTCGCCGAGGAGATCGCCCAGGCGGCGGATGTCGGCGCGCAGCTCGGCGCTGGCGGTGGGGGTCTGGTCGGCACTGCTCACAGGTGCGGCTCCTTGCAGTGTTTGAGCACGTCTGGAGGGGTACTGGAGGCTTGCGGACCGCGCTGTCCGACGCACCCAGGATAGGTGTCCGTCCGTCCGGCGATGGCCCTGCCCCTCTCGTGCCCTCTTGCCGCGCGCCCCGGCGCTGCCATACTTACGATGCCGTAGGTTACGGAGGCGTAGCCTAGGTCGCGTTTTGCGGTATTTTCTCGCACATTCCTCGGATTTCTCTCCGACGCCCCCCCCACACCCTCACCTTCACCCCCAGGGGACACCCATGACCACTAGCCCACAGGTGACCTCGGCGCCGGAGGCGCCGCAAGCGCCCGCCGGCGCCACGGCACTGCCCTCCGCCACGCTGGGCGGCGACAGCAAGGGTTCGATCGAGCAGATCACCCTGGGACTGTTCATCACGGTGCCCTTCGTGGCCCTGCTCGCGGCGGTTCCGCTGGCCTGGGGCTGGGGGGTGAGCTGGCTGGATGTCGGGCTGATGGTGGCGATGTACTACATCGGCTGCCACGGGATCACGATCGGCTTCCACCGCTACTTCACGCACGGTTCCTTCAAGGCGAAGCGGCCGCTGCGGATCGCGCTGGCGATCATGGGCTCGCTCGCGGTGGAGGGGCCCCTCGTGCGCTGGGTGGCGGACCACCGCAAGCACCACAAGTTCTCGGACGCGGAGGGCGACCCGCACTCGCCGTGGCGCTTCGGGGAGACGGTCCCGGCGCTGATGAAGGGCCTGTGGTGGGCGCACATCGGCTGGATGTTCGACGAGGAGCGGACCCCGCAGCACAAGTACGCGCCCGACCTGATCAAGGACCCGGTGCTGCGCGGGATCTCCCGCCACTTCCTCTCCTTCACGATCCTGTCGCTCGCGATCCCGCCGCTGATCGGCGGTCTGGTGACGTGGTCGTGGTGGGGCGCGTTCACGGCGTTCTTCTGGGGCTCGCTGGTGCGGGTGGCGCTGCTGCACCACGTGACGTGGTCGATCAACTCGATCTGTCACGCGGTGGGCAAGCGTCCCTTCAAGTCGCGGGACCGTTCGGGCAACGTGTGGTGGCTGGCGGTGCTGTCGTGCGGCGAGTCCTGGCACAACCTGCACCACGCGGACCCCACGTCGGCGCGGCACGGGGTGCTGCGCGGCCAGGTCGACTCCAGCGCGCGGCTCATCCGCTGGTTCGAGCAGCTGGGCTGGGCGTCCGACGTGCGCTGGCCGGCGAAGGAGCGCATCGAAGCCCG
Source organism: Streptomyces sp. NPDC051822 (assembly GCF_044452745.1). Classification (NCBI taxonomy): domain Bacteria; kingdom Bacillati; phylum Actinomycetota; class Actinomycetes; order Kitasatosporales; family Streptomycetaceae; genus Streptomyces; species Streptomyces sp. NPDC051822. Next base: position 115,050 of record NZ_JBITBZ010000009.1, read on the forward strand.
CCGCCAGAGCGCCTCCGCAGACGCGGCATGATGGAAGACGTGGCGATCGACGGCAGGACCAGCGGGACCGGCAGCGGCGACGAGCAGAAGCCCCGGCGCGGGCGCCGGGTGCGGATGACGGGCGCGGAGCGCCGGGAGCAGCTTCTCGACATCGGTCGCACGCTCTTCGCCGAGAAGGGCTTCGAGGGCACGTCGGTGGAGGAGATCGCGGCGAAGGCCGGGGTGTCGAAGCCGGTGGTGTACGAGCACTTCGGGGGCAAGGAGGGGCTGTACGCGGTCGTGGTCGACCGGGAGATGCGCCAGCTCCTCGACGGGGTGACGGGCGCGCTGACGGCGGGGCATCCGCGGGAGCTCCTGGAGCAGGCGGCGTTCGCGCTGCTCGACTACATCGAGAACTACACGGACGGTTTCCGGATCCTCGTACGGGACTCCCCGGTGGCCCAGTCGACGGGTACGTTCGCGTCGCTGATCAGTGACATCGCCACGCAGGTGGAGGACATCCTGGGCCTGGAGTTCAAGACCCGGGGGTTTGATCCGAAGCTGGCTCCGCTGTACGCACAGGCCCTCGTGGGCAGTGTGGCGCTGACGGGCCAGTGGTGGCTGGACGTCCGGAAACCGAAGAAGGCCGAGGTCGCGGCACATCTGGTGAACCTGGCGTGGCACGGGCTCGACGGCCTTGAGCAGAAGCCGCGGCTGATAGGGCACCGCAAGAACTGACCGGACGGTCGGATTCCGACAATTCGTCTGAGTAAGGCAGTGGCGTAGGGCGCGCCCCTGGGTAGAATCACGTTCAACATCCGGGGGGGTGTCCCGACCGTCGAGCGAAGTCGTCTCCGCGTGCCCAGTGGCCTGCGCTGACGCCGTTCGACGCCTGATCGAGCCCCCCTGTTTGGTTCCTCTTGAACCTCTGATTCCCTGGGGGGGATCTCTTGCGTTTCACGAACTCCAAGCGTGCGGGCCGCATCGCCGCCTGCACCGCTCTCGCCCTCTCCGCGGGCATGCTCCTCGCGGGCCCGGCTTCGGCGGACGAGCCGACGCCGACGGCCCAGAAGGTGGAGCGTTCCTTCACGCCGCCGCAGCTGGCGCACCCGAAGCAGGACTCGGCCCGCGCGGGCGCGGCCGCCGCCGAGACCGCGTCGTCGCTGCCGCTCTCGGACCTGGACGGCGACTTCTACGACGACCTCATCTACCGTGCCATCGACGGGGAGATCTACACGACCGCGCAGCTGGGAGAGGGCGAGACCTTCGACCTCTACCGCTTCGAGGACGTCGCGAAGGAGATCATCCCGATCGGCGACCAGGGCGGTGAGACGACCCACCCCGAGCTGCTCATCCTCTCCGAGAACGGCACGCTGAAGCTGTACACCGACGTCAGCGCGACCGGCACGCCGTACGAGAGCACGGTGGGCGGCGGCTGGCAGGTCTACAACAAGATCGTGTCGCCCGGTGACGTGAACGACGACGGCCTCGCCGACGTCGTCGCCCGCACCAAGGACGGCCAGCTCTACCTGTACCTGGCCACCGGCGACCTGAGCAGGCCGCTCGGCACCCGAATCCTCGTCGGCGGCGGCTGGAACATCTACGACCAGCTCATCGGCTCGGGCGACGTGACCGGCGACGGACGTGCCGACCTGTACGCCCGCGACACCGCCGGGAACCTCTACTTCTACTCCGGCACGGGCGACACGTCCGCTCCGTTCGCCGGCAGGAGGCTCATCGGCGGCGGCTGGGGCGCCTACAACCAGATCACGAACTTCGGCGAAGCCACTCTCCTCGCCCGGACGAACGCGGGCACGTTCTACCGGTACTTCGCCGAGAACGCCAACGGCAGCCTGAGCGCGCGCCAGCAGCTCGGCGAGGCGGGCGACGGCGTCGGCATCGTCCAGTTCGCCGGCGGCGGCGGCAACCCGTACACGGGCAAGGACACCCTCATCGGGCGGACCAGCGCCGGCACGCTCAAGGGGTACTTCGCCGACACGACCGGCGGGCTGATCCCCGCCGGTGACGTGAGCGACCCGGGCGAGTACGCGGGCACCAGCTTCACGAACACCTCCTCGTTCAACTCGGACAGCTACTCCGACATCGCCGAGGTCTGGAGCGACGGCAGCCTCTGGATCGACTACGCCCGCATCGGGGGCGGTTGGGGCATCTACAACACCCTCGTCGGCCCCGGCGACCTGAGCGGCGACGGCAAGGGCGACCTGCTGGCCCGGGACCGTTCCGGCATCCTCTACCTGTACAAGGGCAACGGCAACGGCACCGCCGTCGCCGCCCGCCAGCAGGTCGGCACCGGCTGGGGCGTGTACAACAAGATCCTCGGCGCCGGCGACTACACCGGTGACGGGCGCACGGACCTGGTGGCCCGCACCACGGCCGGTGACCTGTACCTGTACGCGGGCACCGGCTCGGCCACCACGCCGTTCAAGCCCCGCGTGAAGATCGGCACCGGCTGGCAGACGTACAAGCAGCTGGCCGCCCCCGGCGACCTGAACGCCGACGGCAAGGCCGACCTGCTCGGTGTGACCTCGGGCGGCGATCTGTACCGCTACCTGAACACCACCCCGGGCAAGTTCACGGCCCGCACCAAGATCGGCTACGGCTACCAGGCCTACAACAGCATGTCGTAACGGCTTCGGCCTTCATGGGTGCCCCGCACCGGACATCCGGTGCGGGGCACCCATGCGTTCACGACTGGCGATCGCCCGACGACAGAGCGTTACAATAACTGACCGGACGGTCGGATTCGCTGGGTAAAGCTCTGGCGTAAACCTTCCCGCTGAGTAGAATCATGTTCAACATCCGGGGGGGTGTCCGACCGTCGAACGAGGTCGTCTCCGTGCGCTTTCCGCCGCGCGCTGACGCCGTTCGATGCCTGTACGAACCCCCCTGTTTGGTTCCGTCGAACCTCTGATTCCCTGGGGGGGATCTTTTTGTTCTTCATGCAGTCCAAGCGTGCCCGTCGCATCGCCGCGTGCACCGCTCTCGCCCTCTCCGCGGGCATGCTCCTCGCCGGCCCGGCGTCCGCCGACTCGCCGGCGCCGCGCCCGTCCGTGGAGAAGCCGGCTCCGGCCGGTACCGCACTTCCCAAGCTGGCCCTGCCGAAGGTGGACGGCTCCCGTTCTGCCGGGATCGCCGAAGCCGCGGAGGCCGGCAGCGCGCCGCGCTCCGACGTCGACGGTGACGGCCACAGCGACATCCTGTGGCGCGGCTACGACGGCCAGGTCTACTCCGCTCTGACGAGCGGCATCGAAGGTTCCGAGGTGTACCGCGGTGACGGCTCGACCGCCTTCGTCAAGGACATCGTCCCGATCGGCGACCAGGACAAGGACGGCAGCCGTCCCGAGGTCCTGACGCTGTCCACCGACGGTGACATCACCCTGTACGGGAACACCACCGAGTCCTACGGCGACTTCCGCTGGGGCGCCTCCGGCTGGCAGATCTACAACAAGGTCTTCTCGCCCGGCGACATCAGCGGTGACGGCCGTCCGGACGTGCTCGCCCGTACGCCCGGCGGCGAGCTGTTCGTCTACGTCTCCACCGGCACGTACAACGCGCCGTTCCACGCCCGTCAGAAGGTCGGCAACGGCTGGCAGGCCTACGACCAGCTCATCGGCCTGGGCGACAGCGACGGCGACGGCAAGGGCGACTTCCTCGCCCGTACGAACGGCGGAGTCCTCTTCTACTACGGCAGCACCGGCAGCCCGTACTCGGTGAAGCCCCGTAAGGAGGTCGGCCACGGCTGGGACCTCTACAACCAGATCGTCGGCATCGACGACGACAACGGCAACGGCATCGGCGATGTCGTCGCGCGTGGTGCCGACGGCACGCTGTGGATCTACTACGGCAAGGGCAACGGCCTCTTCACGGCTCGCCAGCAGGCCAGCTCCGGCGGCGGCTGGGCCGGCACGCCCCAGCTGGGCGGCGCGGGCAACGTCCCGGCGCACGGCAAGGAGGGCCTGCTCGCCCGCGACAAGGCCGGCACGCTCTTCTGGTACACCCCGACGGGGACGGGCAAGCTGTACCCCCGCCAGCAGATCAGCAGTGACGGCGGCTGGGCCGGCTCCACCATCTTCGAGGTCAACTCCCTCGGCCCTGACGGGATCTCCGACACCCTGGAGATCTACAACGGTCGCCTCTACCACGGCGAAGTCGACTTCGGCGGTGGCTGGAGCGGCATCAACCTGATCGCGGGGCCGGGTGACCTCAACGGCGACGGCACCGGCGACTTCGTCGCCCGTGACCGCTCGGGCGTGCTGTGGCTGTACCGGACCAACTACAACGGCACGTCGCTGCACTCTCGCGTCAAGATCGGCGGCGGCTGGGGCGCGTACGACCGGATCGTCGGTTCCGGCGACCTCAGCGGCGACGGTCTGAACGACCTGGTGGCGCGCGCCAAGGACGGCAACCTGTACCTGTACCAGGGCACCGGCCAGGCGGGTTACCCGTTCAAGACCCGCGTCAAGATCGGCGGCGGCTGGAACGCGTACCCGAAGATCGTCGCCCCCGGTGACGTCACGGGTGACGGCAAGGCCGACCTCCTCGCGGTGAACTCGGGCGGCGAGCTGTTCCGCTACACGGGCCGCGGCGAGTCGGGCTGGGTCTTCAAGCCCCGCGCCTCCATCGGCACCGGCTACCAGACCTACAACGGCCTGTACTAGTCGTACCGCGCAGTACACAGGGCGCCCCGCACCGGATCTCCGGTGCGGGGCGTCCGCGCGTTTCAGGCGCTTTTGCGGGCGAGGGCGAAGACGCGGCGGAAGGGGAACACCGTGCCGTGCGGGCCCGGTGGATAGGCCTCGCGGAGGAGGGCGCGGTACTGGCCCAGGAAGGCGTCGACGGCCTCCTGGTCGTCGCCCAGGGTGGTGAGGACGGGCCGCAGGGCGGTGCCCTTGACCCAGTCGAGGACGGGGTCCTCGCCCTGGAGCAGCTGGCAGTACGTGGTCTCCCAGACGTCCGTCTCGCAGCCCAGGTCGGTGAGGCGGGTGAGGTAGTCGGCGGCGTCGAGGATGTGGACGAAGCGGCGGCCCTGGTCGCCGACGCGGGCGCGCCATTCGGGGGTCTCGCAGAGTTGGCCGAGCAGGGCGTGGCTGGGCGAGGTGAAGTTGCCGGGGACCTGGAAGGCCAGGGTGCCGCCCGGATGGAGTCCGTCGATCCAGCGGGCGAAGGACTCGGGGTGGTTGGGCACCCATTGGAGGGCCGCGTTGGAGACGATCAGGTCGTAGGGCTCGGTGGGGGTCCAGTGGGCGGCGTCGGCGGCCCTGAAATCGAGCCATCCGCCGCCCCTGGTGGTGCCCGACCAGTCCTTCTCGGCGTGCTCCAGCATGTCGGGCGAGAGATCGAAGCCGGTGATGTGGGCGTCGGGCCAGCGGTCGGCGAGAAGGGCCGTCACGTTGCCGGGACCGCAGCCGAGGTCGGCGATGCGGGCGGGCCGGCCCTGGGCGGGCAGGCGCGGTATTCGGGCGAGCAGGTCGAGGAACGGGCGGGTGCGGTGGCCGGAGTGCCGGAGGTACTGCTGCGGGTCCCACGTGGGTGCGGCGGATTCAACGGAATGCATGTTCGAAGCCCCTTGCTGGACTGAATGGCCGAAACGGAACGAGTTCCGGCCGGGTCCCTTCCCCATAGTCCAGCGGAATATATCTTGAGGTCAAGAAGCTTGAGATCAAGATACTTGAACACAAGAGACTTTATGTCAACAGACCCTCTACACTGATCGTCATGGAGGACGAGGTCGACCGACTGGTCGCAGCATGGCGCCGCGAGCGCCCCGACCTCGACGTGGAACCACTCGAGGTGCTCAGCCGCGTCTCACGGCTCGCCCGTCACCTCGACCGCGCCCGCCGGCTCGCCTTCTCCGAGCACCAGCTGGAGCCCTGGGAGTTCGACGTCCTCACGTCCCTGCGCCGGGCCGGAGCGCCCTACCAGCTCTCCCCCGGCCAGCTCCTGACGCAGACCCTGGTCACCTCCGGCACCATGACCAACCGCATCGACCGGCTCACCAAGAAGGGCCTCGTCGAGCGGCTCCCCGACCCCAGCGACCGGCGCGGCGTCCTCGTCCGGCTCACCCCCGAGGGCCGCGACCGCGCCGACGAGGCACTCGCGGGACTCCTCGCCCAGGAGCGCGCCATCCTGGCCCAGCTCTCCCGCGGTCAGCGCGGCGAACTGGCCGCCCTGCTACGCCGGCTGACCGCCCCGTTCGACAACCTCCCGGGCTAGCTCCCGGGCCGGCGGGAGGCCGGTCACCGGCTCCGCGGGACCCACGCCCGCGCGCCGGGCCAGTGCCACCGCCGCCAGGGTCGAGTGCACGCCCAGCTTCCCCAGCACGTTCTGCATGTGCGTACGGACGGTGTGCGGGGACAGGAAGAGACGCTCGGCCACCGCCTTGCGGCCCAGGCCCGCGACCATGCAGCGCAGCACCTCCCGCTCGCGCGGGGTCAGCGACTCCACGAGCCGCTCGCTGTCCGTCCGGTGCTTGCGGGCCGCCGTCAGCTCCCGCAGGACGCCGGTGAGCAGCGCGGGCGGCAGGTGCGTCTCGTCCCGCAGCACCCCGCGGACCACCGCGAGGAGCCGCTGGAGCGAGCAGTCCTTCGCCACCCAGCCGGCCGCCCCGGCCTGGAGGGCGAGCGCGGCCCGCCGCGGGTCGTCCTTCTCCGCGAGGACGACGGTACGGACCGCGGGCTGCGCCCTGCGCACCCCCGCCACCAGGGAGATCCCGTCGACGGCCGCGTCCGCGTCGTCCGGCACCGCGCGGGCCACGGCCGCTCCGGGGGGACCCGCGCCCAGTTCGGCGTCGACGAGCATCACGTCGAACCTGCGGCCCTCCGCCGCACCGCGTTCCAGGCAGCGCAGGGCGGCCGGGCCGCTTCCCGCGGCCGCGACGTCGACGTCGGGCTCGGCCGCGAGCGCGGCGGCGAGCGATTCGGCGAAGACGCGGTGGTCGTCCACCACCAGGACACGGATACGTGCCACGGACACCCCCAAGTGTCGAGGAACGGACCGACGCGGGCACGGCGCCGGGGGGCGGGTCCGTCACGCGCACGACCGCCGCCGTGCGTTGACTGCTACCCCGCTTCCGGCGCCGTACCCGACCGGGTCTCGCACCCTGAACAGCACCGGCCCCCACCGGCGCTGCCCCACACAGTAGGGGCGGGGCAGCGCGGTGGGGGCCGATTCGCGGAACTGTCCGAAGTCGTCCGGGCCTGTGGGGGCGTGAAGGCGGCGCTCAGACCCGGCGCGCACCCGCCGAGGGCACGGCGGGGAAGACCCCCGGGGCCGCGTACCCGGCCTCGGCGAAGGCCTTGCCGACGGCGGCGGCGACCGCGTCCGCCCGGTCGCTGTCGACGAGGACGACGGCCGAGCCGCCGAAGCCGCCGCCGGTCATCCGGGCTCCGAGCGCCCCTGCGGCGTTCGCTGCCTCCACCACGAGGTCCAGTTCGGGGCAGGAGACCCGCAGGTCGTCACGGAGGGAGGCGTGGCCCTCGGTGAGGACCGGGCCGACGGCCCGGGTGTCCCCGGCGTCGAGCAGGGCGATGGTCCGCTCCACGCGCGCGTTGTCGGTGACGACGTGCCGGACGTAGCGCAGAATCGTCTCGTCGCCCAGGCGTGCGAGCGTTTCGGGAAGATGCACGGCACTCACCTCGCGCAGGGCCTTCACCCCGAGCGCCCGCGCACCGGCTTCACACCCGGCGCGCCGCTCGGCGTACGCGCCGTCCCCGAGCGCGTGCTTCACGCGGGTGTCGACGACGAGGAGCCGCAGCCCCTCGGCGGCCAGGTCGAAGGGGACCTGACGGTACGAGAGGTCCCGGGTGTCCAGATGGAGGGCATGGCCCTCCTCGGCGCAGGCGGAGGCCATCTGGTCCATGACCCCGCAGGGGACGCCGACGAAGTCGTTCTCGGCGCGCTGGGCGATCCTGGCGAGTTCGGGCCGGGTGAGTCCGAGGCCGAACAGCTCGTTCAGGGCGAGGGCCGTGACGACTTCGAGGGCCGCCGAGGAGGAGAGCCCGGCGCCGGTCGGCACGGTCGAGGTGAGGTGGACGTCCGCGCCGGTCACCGGGTGGCCTGCCTCCCGCAGGGCCCAGACGACCCCGGCGGGGTAGGCCGCCCAGCCGCCGCCGGAGAGCGGTTCGAGGGTGTCGGCCGCCAGCTGGACGATGCCGCCGTCGATGTCGGCGGAGTGCAGGCGCAGCACGTTGTCGTCGCGGCGGGAGACGGCGGCGACGGTCGTGTGCGGCAGGGCGAGCGGCAGGACGAAGCCGTCGTTGAAGTCGGTGTACTCGCCGATCAGGTTGACCCGCCCGGGGGCGGCCCAGACACCGTCGGGGGCGGCGCCGTACAGCGCCTCGAAGTCGGCGGCGACGCTCATGCGCCTTCCTCCTGACGGAGACGGGCGAAGGCCCAGGCGTCGGCGACGACGGCCGCCAGGTCGGGACGGGACGGCGTCCAGCCGAGCCGCTCGCGGGCTGCGTCGGCGGAGGCGACCAGGACGGCCGGGTCGCCGGGGCGGCGGGCCGCGGTGATCTCCGGGACGGGGTGGCCGGTGACCTGCCGTACGGTCTCGACGACCTCGCGGACGGAGAAGCCGCTGCCGTTGCCCAGGTTGCAGACGAGGTGCTCGCCGGCCGGCACGGCGTCCCGGCTCATGGCGTCGAGCGCGAGCAGATGGGCCTCGGCGAGGTCGGCGACGTGGATGTAGTCGCGGACGCAGGTGCCGTCCGGGGTCGGGTAGTCCTCGCCATACACGGAGATCGCCTCGCGGCGGCCCTGGGCGACCTGGAGGACGAGCGGGATCAGGTGCGACTCGGGCTCGTGGCGCTCGCCGAGCGAGCCGTACGCCCCGGCCACGTTGAAGTAGCGCAGCGACACGGCGGCCAGGCCGTGGGCGGCGCACTCCCCGCCGATCATGTGGTCGACGGCCAGTTTGCTCGCCCCGTAGGGGCTGGTGGGAGCGGTCGGCGCGGACTCGGTGATCGGCACGGTCTCCGGCTCGCCGTAGGTGGCGGCGGTGGAGGAGAACACCAGCTTGCGCACGCCCGCGGCGCGCAGGGCGGCGAGCAGGGCCATGGTGCCGCCGACGTTGTTGTCCCAGTACTTCTCGGGCTTGGCGACGGATTCGCCGACCTGGGAGAAGGCGGCGAAGTGCAGGACGCCGTCGTAGGAGCCGTCCAGCCACTTCGCGGCGTCCTGGACGCGGCCCTCGATGAACTCGGCGCCCTCGGGGACGGCTTCGGCGAAGCCGGTGGAGAGGTCGTCGAGGACGGTGACGCGGTCGCCCCGTTCCAGGAGGTGGGCGGCGACGACGCTGCCCACGTATCCGGCTCCGCCGGTCACCAGGTACCTCTGTGTCATGCGCTTGCCACCTCTCGGAGTCGTCGGGCCGCGTCCTCCGGCCGTACGTCGTTCATGAACGCGCCCATGCCGGACTCGGTGCCCGCGAGGTACTTCAGCTTGCCGGGGGCCCGTCGGACGGTGAAGAGCTCCAGGTGCAGTCCGAAGTCCTCCCGCCGCCCGTCCGTGAACGGCGCCTGGTGCCAGGCGGCGATGTAGGGCGTCGGCGGCTCGTCAGGGCCGAAGATCCGGTCGAAGCGCTTCAAGAGTTCCAGGTAGACCTGTGCGAACTCTGTGCGCGCCGCGCCGTCGAGGGCGAGGAGGTCGGGCACCCGCCGCTTGGGGTGGAGGTGCACCTCGTACGGCCAGTGGGCGGCGTACGGGACGAAGGCGATCCAGTGCTCGGTCTCCAGGACCACCCGCTCGCCGTCGGCGCGTTCACGGGCGACGACGTCGTCGAAGAGGTTCCGGCCGGTCTCGGCGCGGTGCTCGTCGATGCGGCGGCGCATGGCGGCCGTGCGGGGGGCGACGTACGGGAAGGCGTAGATCTGGCCGTGCGCGTGCGGCAGGGTGACGCCGATCTCCTGGCCCCGGTTCTCGAAGCAGTAGACCTGTTCGACGCCCGGGAGGGCGGAGAGGGTGGCGGTGCGGTCGGTCCAGGCGTCGAGGACGAGGGCGGCGCGCTCCTCGGTGAGGTCGGCGAAGGAGGCGGTGTGGTCGTCGGTGAAGCAGACGACCTCGCAGCGGCCGACGCCGCCGGAGAGGGACGGGAAGCGGTTCTCGAAGACCACCACCTCGTAGCTCTCCTCGGGTACCTCGCTCTCGCGTCCGTCCCGGGAGGGGCAGAGCGGGCAGGCGTCGGCCGGCGGGAGGTAGGTGCGGGCCTGCCGGTGCGAGGCGACGGCGACGTCGTCGCCGGTGAGGGCGTCGCGCCGGATCTCGGACCGGGAGACGACGGGGGTGAGGGGGCGCGGGTCGACGGCGGTGCGGACGGTGCCGTCGCCGCTGTCGTAGTAGATCAGCTCGCGCCCGTCGGCGAGCGTGGCGACGGTCTTCTTCACGGGGGTGCCCTCCGGCGGGATCAAACAGAACCACGCACAAGGAATCACATTCCAACATGAGCGTCAACGCCGGAGCCCCGCCCCGCAGACCTGAGGTCTCAGCGGGCTCCCCGCTGCTGCGGCACCGCCCGGTCCAGCAGCCCCGTACGGGCCGCGAGGGCCGCCGCCTCCAGGCGCGACCCGACCCCCAGCTTCATCAGGACCCGCTGCACATGCGTCCGCGCCGTGCTCGACGCGATCCCCATCCCCGCCGCGATCAGCCGGGTGTCCTCCCCCTCCGCGACCCGGACGAGGACCTCCACCTCCCGCTGCGTGAGCAGCCGCAGCAGCCGCTGCCCCTCGTCGTCCGGCTGCGCCGAGGGGTGCAGCAGCTCCGCGAAGGCCGCCTGGAGCAGCTGCGGCGCCACCGCCGACTCCCCCGCCCTCGCCTTCACCAGGGCGCGCTCCACGCCCTCGATGCGCTCGTCCTGCCGGACGTATCCCGAGGCGCCGGCCGCGAACGCCGCCGCGATCCCGCGCGGCGAGGGCACGGGACCCAGCACCACCACGGCCACCTGCGGGCGCTCCCGCTTGATCCGCACGACCACGTCGAAGGCCCCCGGCTCGGCCGGAGCCGCCGTCCCGAGCAGACAGACCTCCGGCGCCCGGCTCACCACCAGCTCCGCCGCCCCCGCCACCGGCGCGGCCGCCGCGAGCACCCGGTGCCCGCGCAGCTTCAGCGCCGAGGCGAGCGCCTCCGCGAGCAGGCGGTGGTCGTCCACGACCACGAGGCGTACGCCCATCCCGGTCTTCCCCCATTCTCCGCGCCCCGTCCCCCGGCACGCCTGACCCGGCAAGGTACACGCTCCCCGGCCCCGCATCGCCCCAATCGCGTCGCCATGTCGACGAATCGTCACCTCACCCGCCGTCACATCACCCGCACGAGTGGACCCGTGGCAGACAGGAGCGGGCCCCTCCGGATTTCCGGAGGGGCCCGCTGCCTGATCCTGCCCGGGGCTCAGCCCTTGGCGCTGTACGAGACGGCGAGGTACTCCTTGTTCGAGAAGCCGCTGTCACTCGTCTTGCTCACGTACGTCTTCGAGACGAAGAACCGGCCGTCGCCGAAGAGGTACTCGCTGCCGGTCACGCCGAAGCTCCGCTCGGTCTCCCGCAGCGGCTTCGCCGACGGGTTCTCCAGGAGGAGGGTCTCCTTCATCGTGCCGCCGTTGACGGACACGACCCGGCCGCCCTTGTCGTACGGGGGCACCTTGTACGCGATCAGGTCGCCCCCGTCCATGCGCAGCGGGACGAACGTGTACTTGTCGCCCGCGTCCGCCTTCTCCGGCACCATCTTCCCGGAGGCCAGGTCGAAGGCGATGATCTCGTTCGTCTCGTCGCCGTACTCGCCGGTCGAGCCCTCGTGCTCCTCGGTCGGCACGTAGAGCCGGCCGTTGCCGACGAGCACCTGCGTGCACGCCTCGACCTTGGTCGAACGGCAGCGGGCCGCGTACTGGTCGGCGTCCGCCGTGATCTTCGCCTTCAGCTTCCCGGTCTTCTCGTCGAGCGAGAAGAAGTCCGAGATGCCGCTGCCGTCGCCGGCGCTGTCGCCGACGTCGGCCGCGACGACCAGCGGCTTGGTGGAGACCACCGACGCGTACTTCACACCGGTCGGCATCTTGTACTGCGAGAGCGGCGCGCCCGTCATCGGGTCGAGGTTCTGGATCATCACGTACTGGCTGCTGTACGGGCCGCACTTGCGGACCGCGACGAGACCGGCGCCGCCGCCGTATCCGAGGTCGTAGCAGTTCTGGTCGTTGACCTGCGGCTTCCAGCGCGGGTTGCCGTTGGCGGCGTCGAAGGCGGCGCCGCCGTCGGTGCCGCCGGCCGCGACCGTGTTGCCGCTGAGCGTGACCTCGCTGAACCGGGCCTTCCCGTCACCGGCGGCCCCGCCGGTGACGGAGGTGGACCACAGCAGCTTGCCGGTGGCGAGGTCGACCATGCCGACCTCGGTGCACATCTGGTAGTAGCGCGGCGCCACGCGCTTGGTGGCCTCGAAGAGGATGGGCACCTTGTGGTCGGCGGTCATGTGCCGGGAGGCGCCGCAGACCTGGCCGGTCAGCGGAAGCGTCCACAGGACGGCGCCCGTGTCGAGGTCGTAGCCGACGATCGAGTTCACGCCGGTCTTCACGAACGCCTTGTCGGTGATCCAGGAACCGGAGACGTCGGTGGTGTCGGGCACCGTCGGCAGGCCGATCTTGAAGACCTCCTTGGCACCGGTGTTCGCCGGGGCCTTCTCCTTGCCCCCGCCGCCCAGGCCGTTCGAGCCGCCGGACCCGCCGGTGCCGTTCGCGCCCTGCGAGGTGCCCGCCGAGCCCTTGGCCTCCTCGGCCGGCTCGTCGCCGCCCTTGGAACCGGCGTACCAGATGCCGGCGCCGACGATCAGGACAACGGCGACGACGGCCGCGATGACGATCTGCATCTGCGCCGACAGCTTCTTGCCGCCACCGGGAGCCTGTACGGGCTGCTGGTACGTGTCGTAGGACTGCTGGGGCTGCTGGGGCTGCGTCGGGTAGCCGTACGGGGGCTGCACGGGCTGCTGGTAGCCGCCGTAGGGCTGCTGCGGCTGCTGGGGCGCGGTGGGGTAGCCGTACGGCTGCTGCTGCGGAGCCGCGGGCGGCTGCTGCGGGTAGCCGTAACCGGGGTCGGGCTGCTGCGGCGGCTGGCCGTACCCCGGCTGCTGCTGCGGGTAGCCGTAGCCCGGGTCGGGCTGCTGCGGCGGCGGCGCGCCGTAGCCGCCCTGCGGGTCAGGGGGCTGGTTCGGCGGGGGCGGTGGGGGCTGCGTCATCGGTCCGTGTACCTCACTTGCTGAAGGCCATCATCGTCTTGACCTGCTTCTCGGCCTCGTCGTTGGTGGCGGACACACGCCCGCTTGCCACCACGAACGTGCCACTGCCGTAGGCGTAGCCCGGGCTGTAGAAGCTGTTCTCGATCGTGGCCGTCGCCGCCGGGTGCTGGAGCAGGATCTTCGGCGCGCCGCCGGTCGGGGCGAGCGTCGCGACGGCGCCGCCCTTGTCGTACGCGGCGTCGACGTACAGCAGGACCTGGCCGCCCTCCATGCGCAGCGGCGTCATGGACTGCTCACCGGGCGCCTTGGAACGCCACTTGGGCTTGCCGTTCGCAAGGTCGAAGGCGACGACCTCGTTGGGCTTGCCGTACGAGGTCTCGGTGGCCATGTAGAAGGTGTTCGCGTCGGCCGCGACACCGGTGCAGCCTTCGAGGTTCTTGCCGAAGACGACGAAGCTGCCGCCGCACGACGGGGCGAACTTGTCCTTGCCGCCCTGGATCTGGGAGCGGAGCTTGCCCTTGGCGTCGAGGGCGAAGATCGTCCACTTCTTCTGCTCGCGCTGGGTGGCGGAGACGACGAGCGGGTCGACCGAGTAGACCCTGTCGACCTCCCAGTCGGTCTCCAGCTTGAAGGTGAACGCGGGCTTGCCGGTGGCCGGGTTGACCACGCCGACGGCCTGGGACTTCTTGGAGGTGCTGCCCGAGGGGCAGTCCATGGCGGCGACCAGCTTGCTGCCGCCCGCGTAGGCGAAGGGCTTGCAGCCGGTGGTGGGGCCGGTGAACAGCTGGCGGCCGTCGGCGAGCGAGAAGCCGTAGGAGCTGCTGGTGCCCGCGACGGTCACCGTGTCGCCGCTGATGGACAGGGTGTTGTCCGAGAAGGCGAACAGGCCCTTGGGCTTGGGCACGGCCTTCTTCCAGCCCGCCTTGCCGGTCTTCAGGTCGACCATCTGCAGCTGGCTGCACTTGGCGCCGTCCTTGGCGCTCTCGGCGTAGCCGAAGACCATGACGCCGTTCGCCGACGGGTTCGCGGGTGCCGCGCACAGCTCGAACGGCACGTCGATGTGCCACTTCGAGGAGCCGTCGCTGAGGCTGTAGCCGCTGATGCCCTTGTACATGGCCTTGACGACGGTGTCGCCGACGATCCACGGGCCGTAGACGTCGGAGCCGTTGCGCGGCAGGTCGACGTCGTTCTTGAGGAGCCAGTTGACCTTGGCCTCGCCGGCCTGACGGCCCGCGTTGAGGTCGTCCTCGCCGTTGCCTCCGTCGCCCGAGCCGTCGCCCTGGTCCACCGACTCGGTGGGCTTGGGAGCGGCGGAGGTGGCGGTGGCGGTCGGCTTGGCGACCGGGTCCTTCTCGTCGTCACCGCCGACGACGGCCCACGTGGTGACGGCGGCCACCAGGACTGCGCCGGCGGCCACGGCCGCGACGATCCCGGTCCTGCCCTTGAGACCGCCGCCGGAGGGCGGCGGGGTCGGGGCGCCCGGGTAGCCCGGCTGGGGCTGGGTCGGGTAGCCGCCGTAGGGGCCCTGCTGCTGGCCGTACGGCCCCGGCTGCTGCTGCGGGTAGCCGGGCTGGCCCTGGCCCTGCTGCGGGTAGCCGTACGGCTGCTGCGGAGGCTGCTGCCCGTACGGCCCGGGGGCCTGCTGCGGGTACCCGTAACCGGGCTGCGGCTGCTGCCCGTACGGTCCGGGCGCGGCCGGCGGCGGGGTCTGCGGCGCCTGCGGTGCCTGCGGTGGTACGGGCGGGACGGGCGGCATGCCCTGGTGCGGGTTCTGGTTCGGGTCCTGGGGGGCTCCGAAACCCCCCGGCGGCTGGTTGCTGGGCGGCTGGGTCATCAGCGGTTCCCCCTTGACGTGAACGGGTTTTCTTTCTACCACTCACGCCATGGCGCAAAAGCGACCGGTCCGCCCCTTGTACCCAAGGGAGGACCGGCCTGTGATGCCCTCGTTATGCGTCCTCGGCCAGTTCGAGCCAGCGCATCTCCAATTCCTCGCGCTCCCCGGCGAGTTCCCTGAGCTCCGCGTCGAGCTTGGCGACCAGCTCGAAATCGGTGGAGTTGTCGGCGATCCGGGCATGCAGCTTGGCCTCCTTGTCGGAGACCTTGTCCAGCTGCCGCTCGACCTTCTGCAGCTCCTTCTTCGCGGCGCGCGCGTCCGCGGCGGAGACGCCGGGCTTCGTCTGCGCGGGCGCGGCGGCGGGCGTCGGGACGGCCGCCTCGATCATCTTCCGGCGCCGCTCCAGGTACTCGTCGATGCCGCGCGGCAGCATCCGCAGGGCCCTGTCGCCGAGCAGCGCCAGCGTCTTGTCCGTGGTCCGCTCGATGAAGAACCGGTCGTGGGAGATCACGACCATGGAGCCCGGCCAGCCGTCGAGGAGGTCCTCCAGCTGGGTCAGGGTCTCGATGTCGAGGTCGTTGGTGGGCTCGTCGAGGAAGAGGACGTTCGGCTCGTCCATCAGCAGGCGCAGCAGCTGCAGGCGGCGGCGCTCACCGCCGGAGAGGTCGCCGACCGGCGTCCACTGCTTCTCCTTGGTGAAGCCGAACTGCTCGCAAAGCTGCCCCGCCGTCATCTCACGGCCCTTGCCGAGGTCCACCCGGTCTCGGACCTGCTGCACGGCCTCCAGGACCCGCAGGGTGGCGGGGAGTTCGGTGACGTCCTGGGAGAGGTAGGCGAGCCGGACGGTCTTGCCGACGGTGACGCTGCCGGCGGCGGGCTGGATCTCGCCCTGGCTGACGGCGGCATCCGCGAGTGCGCGCAGGAGTGAGGTCTTGCCCGCGCCGTTGACGCCGACCAGGCCGATGCGGTCGCCGGGGCCGAGCTGCCACGTGAGGTGCTCGAGGAGCGTCTTCGGACCGGCGGTGACGGTCACGTCCTCCAGGTCGAAGACCGTCTTGCCGAGCCGGGCGTTCGCGAACTTCATCAGCTCGGAGGTGTCACGCGGCGGCGGCACGTCGGCGATCAGCTCGTTGGCGGCCTCGATGCGGTAGCGCGGCTTGGACGTACGGGCGGGGGCGCCGCGCCGCAGCCAGGCCAGCTCCTTGCGCATCAGGTTCTGCCGCTTGGACTCCTCCGTGGCGGCGATGCGCTCCCGCTCGGCGCGCGCGAAGACGTAGTCGGAGTAGCCGCCCTCGTACTCGTGCACGGCACCGCGCTGCACGTCCCACATGCGGGTGCAGACCTGGTCGAGGAACCAGCGGTCGTGGGTGACGCAGACGAGCGCGGAACGGCGCTCCTGGAGGTGCTTGGCGAGCCAGGCGATGCCCTCGACGTCGAGGTGGTTGGTGGGCTCATCGAGGACGAGCAGGTCCTGGTCGTCGATGAGGAGCTTGGCGAGCGCGATGCGGCGGCGCTCACCGCCGGAGAGCGGCCCGATGACGGTGTCGAGACCGTGCTCGAAGCCGGGCAGGTCGAGCCCGCCGAACAGGCCGGTGAGCACGTCGCGGATCTTGGCGCTGCCGGCCCACTCGTGGTCGGCCATGACACCGATGACCTCGTGCCGGATGGTGGCCTTCGGGTCGAGCGAGTCGTGCTGGGTGAGCACCCCGAGGCGCAGCCCGCCGCTGTGGGTGACACGGCCGGTGTCGGCCTCCTCCAGCTTCGCCAGCATCCGGATGAGAGTGGTCTTCCCGTCGCCGTTGCGGCCGACGACCCCGATCCGCTCCCCTTCGGAGACACCGAGCGAAACCCCGTCGAGAAGGGCACGGGTGCCGTACACCTTGCTGACGGCCTCGACGTTGACGAGGTTGACGGCCACGTTGACTCCTGTACGGGGGGACGATCGACGTCCAAGAGTAGACGCTGCGCGACCTGGTCACTCTTTGTGATGACGTGATCGACTTTCTGCCGTTACCGTGGACTGGCAGGCCGAAGAATCCACGCATGGGAGAAACCATGCCGACGACCGGGCCCAAGGCCGAAGGCCGAGCAAAGCAATGGCCGCAGCCCCCGCAGGACGGCTGGACGGTGGACGACCTGCAGACTTTGCCCGACCTCCCGCCGCACACCGAGATGATCGACGGCAGCCTCGTCTTCGCGAGGCCGCATGGCCGATTCCACAGCGCGATGATCTTCCTGCTCCGGATGGGGCTCCGGGCGAGCGTGCCGCCGCATCTGAGGGTCGACAGTGAGATGGCCGTGGTGATCGACCGCCGCAACTGTCCGGAGCCGGACGTCCTGGTCGTCCGCGAGGACGCCGTGCGGAGCCGGACCCAGACCTCGTACCCGGTCGCCGACGTCCTGCTGGCCGTCGAGGTCGTCTCGCCCGACTCGGAGTCCCGGGACCACGACACCAAGCCGCACAAGTACGCCGCCGCCGGCGTCGAGCACTTCTGGCTCGTGGAGATGGAGGGCGAGGACGACCACGCGGTCGTACGGGTCTACGAACGCGACCCCGTCACCAAGCAGTACACCTGCACCGGCGTCCACCGCGACCGGCTGAAGCTCACCGTTCCGTTCGACATCGACATCGACCTCACCGCGATCGACGAGATGTAGGGCGCTCGACGAGCAGCCAGCCCACGAGGGCCATCGCCACCGCCGCCGGGGCGGTGACCTCGAACGCGATCAGGGTCGCGGTGCGGCCCTCCAGGAGGCCGCCGAGGCCGGTCGCCGAGAGGCCGAGGATCCCCAGGAGCGCCAGCGTGATTCCGAGGGCGGCCAGCGGGCCTGAGCCCTCTCCCGGACGGTTCGGTCCCGGGGCCTCGAAGCGGCGGAAGACGGCGACGAGGACGGCCGTGAGGGCGGCTGCCGCCGCGATACGGAGCGGCACCTGCGCCCCCCAGGCGCCCGAGGCGGGGGCGGGCAGCCCCGCGCCGAAGCCGAGCATCGCCCCGTACACCCCGAGCATCGCCGTCAGGTGCCACAGGAACGCCGTCATCGCGATCCCGTTCGCCGCGACCACCGCCCGCCACACCCCGGCACGGGCCACGAGCCGCGCCCCGGGCCCCTTGAGCAGCTCGACCGCGCCGACCAGCCACAGGCCGTGGCAGAGCAGGGCGAGGGTCGGCGGGGCCATGTTCGAGACCTTCTCGCCGGGCATACCCACCATCGAGAGCGGATACGGGCCGAGGGCCACGAGCGCGGTCGCGCCGACGAGGCCGGCGCCCGCCAGCAGGGCCGGGCGGCCGATCATGCCGTCGGCGCGCAGGAAGCCGAGCTGGTGGACCGCCAGCCACACGAACGCGAAGTTCAGGAACTCGACGAACGGCACGTCCGCCGCGAACCGCAGCACGTCGACGAGGACGGCCGCCCCGACGAGCCCGGCGAACGCGCCCCACCCGTACCGCTCGTGCAGCCGCAGCAGCGGCGGGGTGAAGGCGACCATCGCCAGGTAGATCCCGATGAACCAGAGCGGCTGGGTCACCAGGCGCAGCGCGACCCCGGTGAGCCCGCCGTCCGCGCCCGACAGCTGGAGGACCAGCGCGGCGGCGCCCCACACCCCGACGAAGACCATCGTCGGCCGCAGCAGCCGCTGGAGCCGGGCCCGCAGGAAGGCCGCGTAGGCGGGGCGTGAGCGGTGGGCGAGGGCGTGCGAGAAGCCGCCGACGAAGAAGAACACCGGCATCACCTGGAAGACCCAGGTCACGACCTGGAGCTCCGGGACGACGGCGAGGAGGTTGCCGACCTGCCCGTCGCCGGTGACCGCCGCCATCAGCCAGTGCCCGAGCACCACGACGGCGAGCGAGGCGACCCGGAGCAGGTCGACGTACCGGTCCCGGGTCGCGGGGGTCGCGGCGGCGAGTTCACGAACGCTGAATCCCATGGGGGTACGGTCCCGCGACCACCCTGCGGGGCGACAGGGCGCGCCTACTCAACTCCCGCCTGAGTACGCCCCCGTGGGGGCGGGGTCTCAGGTCGGCAGGAGAGTGGCGCCCTGTGCCGGGGACGTCGCCGTGCGGGCCGTGCGGCAGGTGCCCGAGGCCGTCAGGGCCGCGGCGACCGTCCTGGCCGTCTCCGCGTCCTTCACCAGGAACGCCGTCGTCGGGCCCGAGCCGGAGACGAGCGCGGCCAGTGCCCCCGCGTCCGTGCCGGCCGTCAGGGTCGCCGCGAGCGACGGGCGCAGGGAGAGCGCCGCCGCCTGGAGGTCGTTCGTGAGGGCGCCCGCGAGGGCGACCGTGTCGCCGGTGCGCAGGGCGTCCATGAGGGCCGGGGACGCGGTCGGACCGGGGATCTCGGCGCCCTCGGCCAGGCGGTCGAACTCGGCGAACACCGTCGGCGTCGACAGGCCGCCGTCGGCTACGGCGAACACCCAGTGGAAGTTCCCGCCGACCGGCAGCTCCGTCAGCCTCTCGCCGCGGCCCGTGCCGAGCGCCGCCCCGCCGACCAGGCTGAACGGCACGTCGGAGCCGAGTTCGGCGCAGATCTCCAGGAGGTCGGCGCGCGAGGAGCCCAGACCCCACAGCGCGTCGCACGCGAGCAGCGCGCCCGCCCCGTCCGCGCTGCCGCCGGCCATGCCGCCGGCGACCGGGATGTCCTTGGCGATGTGCAGGTGCACGTCCGGGGAGATGCCGTGCCGGGCGGCGAGCAGTTCGGCGGCCCGCGCGGCGAGGTTGGTGCGGTCCAGCGGCACCTTGTCGGCGTCCGGGCCCTCGCAGGTGATCGTCAGCTTGTCGGCGGGGGTGGCGGTCACCTCGTCGTACAGGGAGACCGCGAGGAAGACGTTGGCCAGGTCGTGGAAGCCGTCGGGGCGGGCCGCGCCGACGGCGAGCTGGACGTTGACCTTGGCCGGGACGCGGACGGTGACGCCGCCGGGGGTGGTCACGCCGCCGGGGGTGGTCACGCCTTCGCCTCCGCGATCCTCGCGAACTCCTCCACCGTCAGCGCCTCGCCGCGCGCCTGCGGCGAGATCCCGGCCTTCACCAGGGCCTCCTCCGCCGCCGCAGGCGAGCCCGCCCACGTGGCGAGGGCCGCGCGCAGGGTCTTGCGGCGCTGCGCGAAGGCCGCGTCGACGACCGCGAAGACCTCCTGCCGGGTGGCGGTGGTCGCGAGCGGCTCGGTGCGTCGGAACAGGGCGACGAGGCCGGAGTCGACGTTCGGCGCGGGCCAGAAGACGTTGCGGCCGATGGATCCGGCGCGCTTGACCTCCGCGTACCAGTTGGCCTTGACCGACGGCACGCCGTAGACCTTGTTGCCGGGCTTGGCGGCGAGCCGGTCGGCGACCTCGGCCTGGACCATGACTAGGGTCCGCTCGATGGTCGGGAACCGCTCCAGCATGTGGAGCAGGACCGGCACGGCGACGTTGTACGGCAGGTTGGCGACGAGCGCGGTCGGCGCCGGGCCCGGCAGCTCCTGGACCTGCATGGCGTCGGAGTGGACCAGCGCGAAGCGGTCGGCGCGCGCGGGCATCCGGGCCTGGATCGTGGCGGGCAGCGCGGCGGCGAGGACATCGTCGATCTCGACGGCCGTCACCCGGTCCGCGGCCTCCAGGAGGGCCAGGGTGAGGGAGCCGAGTCCGGGCCCCACCTCCACGACCACGTCGTCGGGCCGTACCTCGGCCGTGCGGACGATCCGCCGGACGGTGTTGGCGTCGATGACGAAGTTCTGGCCCTTCTGCTTCGTGGGGCGCACGCCGAGGGCGGCGGCCAGCTCACGGATGTCGGCGGGGCCGAGGAGGGCGTCGGGGCTTTCGGGGCCGGTGGTGGTGCTCACCGGTACAGCCTACGGGGCACGGGTGGGGCAGCCCTACTACTCACCCCGTCTCACCCGTGCAGCCGCCGGCCGCAGTGGGGCCACGGGCTCGCCCCCCGCTGCACGTACAGCTTCTTGGCCCGGAAGGTCTGCTCGGCGGCGGGCGCGTTCTGGGCGACTCCGCTGCCGCCGAGGGAGCGCCAGGTGCCGGGGTCGAACTGGTAGAGCCCGCCGTACGTCCCCGAAGGGTCGACGGCGTTCGGCCGGCCGCCGGACTCGCAGGCGGCGAGCGCGCCCCAGTCGAGGCCGTCGGCGCCCGCGACGGAGGTGGGAAGCGGCCGGGTCCCGACGCGTACCTGCCGGGAGACCGGTTCGCGGACGATCTCCTCGCCGGTCCTGCGGGGCTTCTGCCGGACGCCGTTGACGGTGCGCAGGCTGTACGTGACCCGGCGGACGCCGTGCACGCCCTGCCGTTCGACGACCTCGGTGCCGGTGAACAGCTCGGGGTCGCGGGTGCGCTCGACGGCGTACGGGATCGCCTCCTCCCGTACCTGCTTGGAGCCGGTGATCCGCAGCACGTTCACCGTCTGGCCGTCGCGGGGGAAGGAGCCGGGGGCGACGGAGGTGGCGTCCTGCCCGGAGAGGGTGATCCCGGCCTCGGCGAGAGCCTCCCGGATGGTCGCGGCGTTCGTCCTGACGGTCCGCTCGCGCCCGTCGGCGAGGAAGGTGATCGTGCGCTCGGTGCGCACGTCGAGGGCGAGGCCCTGGCGTGAGATGGCGGCTCCTCGGGAGACCGAGAGGTAGGCGCCCTCGGCGCGGACCCCGAGCTGGCGCAGCGCGCCCTCGACGGTGCGGGCGGTGGTCCACACCTGGCGGCGCCGCCCGTCGAGGGTGAGGGCGACCGGGCGGCCGTAGCGGACGACGATCTCGTCCCCGTTGGCCAGCGCCTCGGCGGGGGCGGGCGCGACGATGTCGTGGGCGCCGACGGCGACGCCTTCGTCGGCGAGGAGTTCGTGGACGTCGTCGGCGAAGGTGTGGAGGGTGCGCGGGACGCCGTCGACGGAGAGCCGGACGGCCTTGTCGTCGGCGACGAACGCGCTGGTGCCGCCGGCGAGGAAGGCGACGACGAGGGCCTGCGGGACGAGTCGCCGCAGCCCCTCTCCGGCGGAGCCGGCGGACCCGGCGGCCTTGCGGCGGCGTGCGGCGCGCCGGGACCCGGTGCGGGACCCCTGCCCGGGGACGACGAGCGGCGCCGCGAGGGTCTGCTGCTCGTGGACGGGGAGGGTGACCGCCGCGCCGCGCCGTCCGGCCCGGTGACTGCCCTGGGAAGTACTCACGAGGCCGGGACCCTAGCCCCGGCCCCGGTCACGCAGCCGGACGACTCGACCACGAAACGTAATCGTTATGGAGCGGTCGGTCAGGGGATCGGTACAGGGGGCTCAGTAGTCGAAGGCGCGGGCCGTGTTCACGGCGAGGGCCTCGGCGAGCTCGTTCTCCCCGATCCCGCGGACCTCGGCCATCGCCCGCACGGTGACCGGGATCAGGTACGGGGCGTTGGGGCGGCCGCGGTAGGGCGCCGGGGTGAGGAAGGGGGCGTCCGTCTCGACGAGGACGAGTTCGAGGGGGGCGACGGCGAGGGCGTCCCGCAGGTGCTGGGCGTTCTTGAAGGTGACGTTGCCGGCGAAGGACATGTAGTAGCCCTTGGCGGCGCAGATCTCGGCCATGGCGGCGTCGCCGGAGTAGCAGTGGAAGACGGTCCGCTCGGGGGCGCCCTCCTCGTCGAGTACGCGCAGGACGTCGGCGTGGGCCTCGCGGTCGTGGATGACGAGCGCCTTGCCGTGCCGCTTGGCGATCTCGATGTGGGCGCGGAAGGAACGCTCCTGCGCGGCGATGCCCTCGGGGCCGGTGCGGAAGAAGTCGAGGCCGGTCTCGCCGACGCCGCGGACGTACGGGAGGGCGGCGAGGCGGTCGATCTCGGCCAGCGCGTCGTCGAGGGCCGCGTCGCCGCCGCCCTCGCGGGCGCCCTGCCGGGACCAGCCGTCGGGGTCGCCGAGGACGATCCGGGGGGCCTCGTTGGGGTGCAGGGCGACGGCCGCGTGCACGTGCTCGTGGGCGGCGGCGGTCTCGGCGGCCCACTGGGAGCCTTTCACGTCGCAGCCGACCTGCACGACCGTGGTGACCCCGACGGCGGCGGCCTTGACGAGGGCCTCCTCGACGGTCCCCGACTGCATGTCCAGGTGGGTGTGCGAGTCCGCGACCTCCACGAGGAGGGGTTCGGGCAGCGGCGGCGGGGCGTCCTTGGCACTCATGCCCCCGATCGTACGAGGGCGATGAGTGCCGTCGCCAAGGGCTTACGCCGCCGAAGCCCTGCGTCGTCGGCGCCTTACTTGTGGTGGCGGAAAGGATGCAGGAGGTCCGAGAGGTGCCAGTGGTGCGGTACCGGGGGACTCTCGGGGTCGTCCTCGGTGAGCTCCTGCCCGATGGGACCGGCCATCGAGACGGGCTTGGTCGCCCGCGCGCCCTGCTGGTGCTTCTCCGTCGCGGCGATCAGGTCGAGCACCGACGACACCTGCCCGGCCCGCATGATCCGCACGACGTGACCGCCGCAGTTCATGCAGGTGGGGCTGGACAGCGGGGACGGGACCCGCTCCCCTTCGGCCTTGTAGACGACGAATTCCTGGCCGGCGGCGTCGACGTGGTGCTCGATGTCGTACGCCTGCTCCCAGCCGTATCCACAGCGCATACAGGCGAAGGCGTACGCCTCATGGGCGACGGATATGCCGGTGCCGGTGATCTCGCTCATGCCAGCTCCTCTCCACTGATCAGTGGACGCCTTTTCGGGCCGGAGCGCATCAGCGGGGGCCGAACCATGGAGGGTTCTTGGCCCTCCATGGCTCCCCCTTGCCAAGCGCCCAAGGAAAAATGTCCCGGCGCCGGGTTCGGCTTTACCTATCAGCGTAAATCACCGCGTAAATCGCTACACGACGCTGTTGAACTTGGTCCCTTCGCCCGCGTACAGCGTCGTCGTCTGACGGCTGAAGGGGGCGGTGACGGAGCCGGTCGAGCGGTAGACGGAGGTGCCGCCCGAGCCGTACGCGATCATGTCCGGGCGGCCGTCGTTGTCGATGTCACCGGCGCCGACCAGCTGGGTGAAGACGTTCCAGCCGCCGCCGATCCGCACGCGCGGGGCGAAGCCGCCGGTGCCGTTGCCCTGGTACAGCCAGAGGACACCGTCCGTGTCGCGGGCGACGAGGTCACCGGAGGCCGTACCGGCGATGTTGCCGAGGGCGGTGATGTGGTTGTAGATCTGCCAGCCGCCGCCGACGCGCACGCGGGCCGCGTAGGGCGCGGTCGTGGAACCCGGGCCCTTGTAGAACCACAGGACACCGGAGGCGTCCGTGGCCACGAGGTCGGCGCGGCCGTCGCCGTTGAGGTCCGAGCCGCCGGCGAGCTTGTTGTAGATCTGCCAGCCCGTGCCGACCTTCTGGCGGGCCGTGAACGTGCCGTCGCCCTTGCCGAGGTAGTGGTACAGCGCACCGGCGCCGTCGACGGCGACCAGGTCGCCGACCCCGTTGCCCGCGATGTTGCCGACGGCCTCGATCTGCTTGTACGTCTGCCAGCCGTTGCCGGCCTTGGTGCGCCCGGTGGAGACGGTCTTGCCGTCGGCCGGCCGGTCCCGCAGGTCGTCGCGCCACAGGTCGCCGGCGGAGTCACGGGCGAGGAGGTCCGTGGAGCCGTTGTCGCTGTAGTCGTGCGGGTTGGCGGTGCGGGTCACGTTCATGAGCCAGCCCTGGTAGGCGGGCTCCCCGGTGCCGTCGAGCGACGTCGCCTCGGCCTCCACCCCGTACGTGCCGTTCGGGGCGTCCACGCCGCCGATGGTGCCGTCCCAGGTGAAGGAGAACCGGGTGCCCTCGGCGGGGGCGTTCACGCGCGTACGGAACTCCTTGCCCGTGACGGTGTGCGTGAGCGTGACGTCCACGTAGGCCTCTCGGTCCGAGAGGGTCCACGCCAGCGTCGCCTTGCCGCCGGTCTGGTCGAGGTTCACCGCGTCGGGGACGTGGGTCTCCTGGATCGTCAGCGCGGGCAGCGGGCCCTCTTCGGCCACCTTGGTGACCGTCGGGGCGCCGTCCGCCGCGGCGGCGATCCGGAACAGGCCCTCGTCGTCGGCGGACCGCGTTCCGTGCACCACCACGGTGCCGTCGCTCGCGCCCAGCGCTTCCGAGCCGTACTGCAGGAGGTCGCGGCTCTCGCCCGTGGTCAGGGAGACGGCCCGGACGGGCGTCGTGGGGTGGCCGTACACCACCCAGTCACCCACGAGCGCGGTGAGGGAGGTGTGGCCGCCCAGGACGGTCCGCTTCGCCTCGCGCGTCTTGCGGTCGACGGAGACGATGACGCCGCCGACGCCGCTCTCGACCTCGTACCAGGCGACGTGCGAAGCGGAGAACTGCAGGCCGCCGAAGCCGCGCCCGGACTCGGCGGAGGCGTACGTCTCGGTCACCGTCCCGGCCGCCACGTCGACCAGGGCCCGGCCGCCGGTCCGCAGGTCCGCCGGGCCCTTCTCGTACCCGACGAGGACGTGACCGTTCTGGGCCGTCGAGCCGAAGAATTCGGTGGCGTCCGCGGGCAGCCCCGCGATCTTGCGGGTGGTCGTCGTGCCGCCGTCCTTGCTGACGACGTGCAGTTCGACGCCTGCCTGCGTGGTCAGCTGCGCGAGCACGCTGGTCGGGCTGAGCACGGCGACGTACTTGCCGTTCAGCGCGCGCAGGTCGATGGCGACGCCCGGGGCGGACGGTTCGGCCATGTTCCGCAGCGTGAGCGACTGCATCTCGTAGATCCAGTTCTCGTCCCCGAGGACGACCACGTCACCGGCCCCCGTGGCCCAACCGGTCGGAGACCCGAGCGAGGTGCGGGTGCCTTCGTACGAAGTCCAGAGCAGCTTCCGGTTGCTGTCGGCGTCGAACGAGAAGCTGAGGAAGCCGGAGGTGCCCACGCCACCGGCGGTGGAGCCCTCGGGGTAGACGGGCAGCGTCGCGGCGGCCTGCTCGGTCGAGGCCGCGGCCGTGCCCGCGGCGAAAGCGCTAGGGGCCGTGGCCAGGGTGCCGGCGCCGAGTGCCGTGGCGGCGAGGACGGCGGTGACGGCCAGCGCGAGACGGGTCGAGCGGAACTGCAAGGTGAACCCCCACGAGAAGGAACGGACACGACGGGGAGTGCCGTGCCAGTTCAGACTCATGATCGGGTCGAGTGGTTGTACGAGATCTTTCGATTCTTCGTACGGAGTCGCGGACCGGCTCCGCGGGGGAACGTCAGCCCTTCGCGGCCGGCCCCGCGCCCGCCGCCGTCTTCGCCGCGACCACCGCGTCGAACACCTCGCGCTTGGGCAGCCCGGCGTCGGCGGCGACCGCCGCGATGGCCTCCTTGCGCCGCTCGCCCGCCTCCTCGCGCACCCGCACCCTGCGCACCAGTTCCTCGGCGTCGAGCTCGGCCGGGCCGGTCTCCGGGGCGCCCTCGACGACGACGGTGATCTCACCCCGTACGCCCTCGGCCGCCCAGGCGGCGAGCTCGGCCAGCGGGCCGCGCTTGACCTCCTCGTACGTCTTGGTCAGCTCGCGGCAGACGGCGGCGCGCCGCTCGGCGCCGAAGACCTCGGCCATCGCGGCGAGCGTGTCGTCGAGCCGGTGCGGCGCCTCGAAGTAGACGAGGGTGCGCCGCTCGTCGGCGACCTCGCGCAGCCGTCCGAGGCGCTCGCCCGCCTTCCTCGGCAGGAAGCCCTCGAAGCAGAAGCGGTCCACGGGCAGCCCGGAGAGGGCGAGCGCGGTGAGCACGGCGGACGGGCCGGGGACGGCCGTCACCTTGATGTCCTGCTCGACGGCGGCGGCGACGAGCCGGTAGCCGGGGTCCGAGACGGACGGCATGCCCGCGTCGGTCACGAGCAGCACCCGGGCGCCGCCGACCAGGGCCTCGACCAGCTCCGGCGTACGGGCGGACTCGTTGCCCTCGAAGTAGGAGACGACCCGGCCCGTGGTGTGGATGCCGAGCGCGCGGGTGAGCCCGCGCAGCCTCCGGGTGTCCTCCGCGGCCACGATGTCCGCGTTCACCAGTTCGGTGGCGAGTCGTGGCGGTGCGTCCGCGATGTCACCGATGGGGGTCCCTGCGAGTACCAGCGTTCCTGTCACACGGACCATCCTCCCAGCCCGGAGAGGCGACGTGCACAGGCGCGTTCCCTACGATGGCGCGGTGACCAGTACCGCACCCGAGACCCTGGAGGGCCGGCACGCCGTGGCAGAGCCCTCTTCGTGGCAACAGCGGCTGCGGCGTTTCGGCTATTCGCCGCCCGCCGGAAGCGCCGCACCCATCGGGCTGCGGGAGCGGCTCGTCCCCGCGTACACCCGCCCGTCCGCCCGCGTGTGGTCGCTCCTCGGCCTCGGCCCGGGCCCCTCCGAGCGGCTGTGGCGGCTGATGGCCTGGGGCGGTCCGCTCCTGGTCACGGCCGTCGCGGGCCTGCTGAGGTTCTGGAACCTGGGCAAGCCGAACGCGGTGATATTCGACGAGACGTACTACGCCAAGGACTCCTGGGCCCTGATCAACCAGGGGTACGAGGGGGCGTGGCCGAAGGACATCGACAAGACGATCCTGAAGGACCCGGGGTCGGTCCTCGTACCGACCGACCCGGGGTACGTCGTCCATCCCCCGATGGGCAAGTGGGTCATCGGCGTCGGCGAGAAGATCTTCGGTTTCGAGCCGTTCGGCTGGCGCTTCATGGTGGCGCTGCTCGGCACGCTGTCCGTCCTGATGCTGTGCCGGATCGGCAGGCGGCTGTTCCGCTCGACGTTCCTGGGCTGTCTGGCGGGTCTGCTGCTCGCGGTCGACGGACTGCACTTCGTGATGAGCCGCACGGCGCTCCTCGACCAGGTGCTGATGTTCTTCGTGCTCGCCGCGTTCGGCTGCCTCGTCGTGGACCGCGACCGGGTCCGGAAGCGGCTCGCGGACGCGCTCCCCGAGGACGAGGAGGGGGTGCTCCGGCCCGACGGGGAGATCGCGGAGACCCTGCGGCTCGGCTGGCGGCCGTGGCGGATCGCGGCCGGTGTGATGCTGGGCCTCGCGGCGGCGACGAAGTGGAACGGCCTGTACGTCATGGCCGCGTTCGGCCTGATGACGGTCCTGTGGGACGTGGCGGGCCGGCGCACGGCGGGCGCCGTCCGCCCGCACCTCGCGGTGCTGAAGAAGGACCTGCTGCCGGCGTTCGTGTCGGTGGTGCCGGTGGCGATCGGCACGTACCTGGCGACCTGGACGGGCTGGATCGTCAGCGACAAGGGCTACTTCCGCGACTGGGCCGCCAAGCAGGACAAGCTCCCCGGCGGGGGCGGTACGTGGAGCTGGATGCCGGAGTGGTGGCGCAGCCTGTGGCACTACGAGTCCGAGGTGTACACGTTCCACGTCGGCCTGACGTCGCCGCACACGTACGAGTCGAACCCCTGGTCGTGGATCGTCCTCGGCCGCCCCGTCTCGTACTTCTACGAGTCCCCTGCCCCCGGCACGGCCGGCTGCCCGGCCACCACGAAGGAGAAGTGCGCCCAGGAGGTCCTGGCCCTCGGCACCCCGCTCCTGTGGTGGGCGGCCTGCTTCGCGATCCTGTACGTGCTCTGGCGCTGGGCGTTCCGCCGCGACTGGCGCGCGGGGGCCATCGCCTGCGGCATCGCGGCCGGCTGGGTCCCCTGGTTCATCTACCAGGAACGCACGATCTTCCTCTTCTACGCGGTCGTCTTCGTGCCGTTCCTGTGTCTGGCGGTGGCGATGATGCTGGGCGCGATCATCGGCCCGGCGGGCTCGTCGGAGAGACGGCGCACGTTCGGGGCGGTGGCTGCGGGCTGCCTGGTCCTGCTGATCGTCTGGAACTTCATCTACTTCTGGCCGATCTACACGGGCACGCCGATCCCGATAGACCAGTGGCGCGGCCGGATGTGGCTGGACACCTGGGTGTAGCGGGGAAATCGAACGGCTATCGCCGAGCGGCGCGACGTCGGGCGATGATCAGGCCGAGGAGGATCCCGACGAGCAGGGTGACCGTCAGGACGATCCACAGGGGGAGCGTCACGGTGGGGACCCAGAGCTTGATGGTGACGGATCCGGTGTTGGCCGCGATGAACCAGATGGCCAGGCCTGCCAGAACGATGAAGCCGATGGTGCGCAGCCGCATGTCCCGCCCTTTGACCGTCACCGTGGACGGTCCGTGCGCTTTTGCGGTTTTCTCGGTCATACGGCCAATTATCGGTGGATCGGTCCGGGTGGGCGACCCGGGTCGCCCGCCGGCGCCGTAGCCGCGGGCAGCTCCGGGGCGCGCTCGGCAGACGGCCCGGGACGGCGGAAGCCGGCTCCCCTGTCGCGGGGGAGCCGGCTTCGTCGCCGGGGGCCGGGGGATCAGATCTGCCAGTAGAAGCGCAGGTATCCCGACAGGTTGGCGGTGACGTGGTCATGGTCGAGCAGGTTGACCGTGGCCTTCATCGTGCCGCTGCCGGTCGCGTCCTCGTAGAGGCCCTCGCCGCGCAGGATCGAGAACGTGCCGGTCGGGTAGACCATCGTGTCCCCCGTCAGCGGCGCGGTGAGGTGGTAGCTGATCTTGAACTTGTCACCGTCGGGCTCGGTGATCATCGCCGTGCCCTTGATCTCGTACTTGCCCGGGATCGTCGCGGTACACGCGTCCTCGGTCTGCGACCAGACTCCGGCGCTCGGGTTGCCCGTCGCGGTGCCCGTGCCGGTCACCTTGTAGCCGTTGCAGCCCGTGGTGTCCGGGTGCGTGGTCGCGACCACCGCGAAGTTGGCGGTGAGGTTGACGTTGGGCGGGTTCTCGATGGCGAACGAGGTGCTGGTCGTCCCGCCGACGATCAGCGTCGCCGTGGCGGCGACGCCCGCTATGCGCGCCGTCCAACGCCTGGTGATGCCTGACATGTTGCCCCCCGAGGCTGTCCAGAAGTGGCCAATGTGGCCTGAGTGAAGGCCTGTTGGGGACAGCTTGGTCCAGTGGGGGTCTTCCCGTCGAGAGAACTCAGCTTATTTTCGCACTAAGTGCCTGGCTGAAAGATTTGCTCTTCGCGCACGCGGACCGCCACCCGTGGGGCGGGTGTGACAGATATCGCGATAGTTGCTCGACACACCATAGCGACACTGCTTGACTGGACGGTCACCTGGGGAGGGGAACGCAGTCATGCGCAGTGGAGCAAAGGTCGCGATCGTCGGGGGCGTGTTCGCCGTCGTGGCGGGCGGCGTCGGGTACGGGGGCTACAACCTGTGGAACGGGATCACGGGCGGCGGCGACTCGTCCGTGAACACCGCGTCGAACGACGCACCGAAGACAGGGCCCGTCACCGCCGAGGAGGTCACGACCACCGCGCGGGACTTCCTGGCCGCCTGGGCCGCCGGGGAACCGGAGAAGGCGGGCCAGCTGACGAACGACCCGGTCACGGCCGAGCCCGCCGTGGCGGCCTACCGGGAGGGCGCGAGCGTCACGGAGGCCACCATCACGCCCGGGGCGCCCGTCGGCGAGAAGGTCCCCTTCACGGTGAAGGCGACCGTCACCTACAACGGCGTGTCGAAGCCCTGGTCGTACGCCTCCGAACTGACCGTCGTCCGCGGGACGACGACCGGCCGGCCACTGGTGAAGTGGGCGCCGTCCGTGCTCCACCCGAAGCTGACCACCGCAGAGGCCACGCTGCGCACGGGCGAGGCGGAGACGGCCTCCGTGAAGGCCGTCGACCGGAACGGCAAGGAGCTGACGGCGGAGAAGTACCCCTCGCTGAGACCGATCCTCGACACCCTTCGCGAGCGGTACGGGGCCAAGGCGGGCGGCACGGCCGGGATCGAGACGTGGATCGACACGGGCAGCGAGACCGTCGCCGACTCCACCCTCCTCGTCCTGCAGAAGGGGACGCCCGGCACGCTGAAGACGACCATCGACGCGGACGTGCAGGCGGCGGCCGAGAAGGCGGTCAAGACGTACGGGAACGCCTCGGTGGCCGCGATCGAGCCGTCCACGGGCGCGATACGCGCGGTCGCCAACAGCCCGGCCACCGAGTACAACATCGCGTTCCGGGGCGCTCAGGCCCCCGGCTCGACGATGAAGATCGTCACGGCGGCGATGATGATGCAGAACGGCCTCGCGACGCCCAATACCAAGGTCGAGTGTCCTTCCACCGTCGTGTCGAGGAGCAGCACCTTCCAGAACCTCGACAAGTTCAGCATCACCGACGGAACCCTCACCGAGTCGTTCCGCCGCTCCTGCAACACCGCCTTCATCAAGGCGGTGCCGCCCCTCGCCGACAAGAACATCGCGGACACCGCCCTCGGCACCACGGCCCGCGACTCCTTCGGCATCGGCCAGGTCTGGGAGGTGGGTGTCCCGGCGGCGGACGGCAGCGTCCCCGAGTCGGCCGGGAGTGACACGCCCGCCTCGTACATCGGCCAGGGCAAGATCACGATGAGCGCCCTGAACGTCGCCTCGCTCTCCGCGACCGTGAAGAACGGCGGATTCCTCCAGCCGTACCTGGTGGCGAAGTCGCTCGACGACCGGGAGTTCGCCAAGGCCGAACGGCTCTCCTCCGAGGTCGCCCTGGGGCTGCAGAAGATGATGAACGCGGCGGCGACCGCGGCGGACGGGACGGCGACGGAAGCGATGGCCGGCGTCCCCTTCCCCAAGGGCGCCAAGACCGGCTCCGCCGAGGTCGACAGCCAGGGCAAGTCCAACAGCTGGTTCACCGGCTACTCCGGCGACCTCGCGGCGGCGGCGGTCGTCCAGGAGGGCGGCCACGGCGGCGACGCGGCGGGTCCGGTGGTGGCGGCGGTTCTGAAGGCGGGCTGACCACGCGTCGGAACGCCGTCGCCCGGCCCGTACGGCTACCGCTAGCGTCGGGCCATGACCGCTGAGAACTCCCCCGCCAACCCCCAGTTCGCCGCCGCGCTCCAGGAGCTGGGCCTCGACGTCGAGGTCCGCCGCTTCCCGGAGGACACCCGCACCGCGCAGCAGGCCGCCGAGGCAATCGGCTGCGAGGTCGCCGAGATCGTGAAGTCGCTGATCTTCGCCGCCGACGGGGTGCCCGTCCTCGTCCTCATGGACGGCGCCTCGCGGGTGGACGTCGAGCGGGTACGGCGGGAACTGTGCGCGGCGAAGGTCACCCGGGCCGACCCGAGGGTGGTCCGGGAGACCACCGGGTACGCGATCGGGGGCGTCCCGCCGTTCGGGCACAGGACCCGGACCCGGGTCCTCGCCGACCGGGGCATCCTCGACCACGACGTGGTGTGGGCGGCGGCGGGCACCCCGCGCACGGTCTTCGCGATGGACCCGAAGTCCCTCGTGGCGCACGCCGGAGGCGTCCTGGTGGACGTCCGGGAGCAGGCCGCCGACGCTTCGGTGGACGCCCACGGGCCCTCGGCCTGACCCGCTCGTCACCCTCGCGGGTCCTCGTCGCCGCATCACCCACCCAGGACCTCCGCGAAGTGCGTGTTCACCGCGAGCAGGCCGCCGTCCACGCGGAGGACCGTACCCGTGATCCACGAGGCGTCCCGGGAGGCGAGGAAGGCGACGGCCGCGGCCACGTCCTCGGGGGTGCCGACGCGGCCCAGCGGGTAGACCCGGTCGGCGAGGGCCGACAGGTCCGGTTCCCTGCCCGCCCACCCGGTCGTCGCGATCGTGCCCGGGTTGATCTGGTTCACGCGGACCCCGCGCGGGGCCGCGTCGCCCGCCAGGGTGCGGGTGAGGGACGCCAGGCCGGCCTTCGCCGCGCTGTACGCGTGGCCGCCGAAGTCCGCCTCGGCGTTGACGGAGCCGATGCTGACGATCGCCCCGCGCCCGCCGGCCGCGGCCAGGTGCGGCAGCGCCGCCCGGGAGCAGCGGACGGCTCCCATGAAGGTGACGTCGTGCTGGCCGGTCCAGACCTCGTCCGGCTCGTCCTCGAAGCGGTCCCGGTCGGGGGCGACGGGGCCGAAGGCGTTGTTGACGAGGACGTCGAGGCCGCCGAGGTGCTCCACCGCGTACGCGACCGCCGCCTCGACCGAGGCCCGGTCACCGACGTCGCAGCGCAGGGCCACCGCCCCCGGGATGCCGGCCGCCGTCCTCCCCGCCTCCTCCTCGTCGATGTCGGTGAGAAGGACCCTGGCGCCCTCCGCCGCCAGGCGCCGGGCGGTGGCCGCGCCGATGCCGCGCGCCGCGCCGGTGACCAGTGCCGTGTATCCGTCGAACCGTCGGGTGAGTTCCATGGGGTGATCTCAACATCGAAGGCGCGCCCGCGCCCATGCCCATGCACGCGACTCTGTCACCTGCCCCTCGCGCGGCAACCGTTGATCGACTAGCGTCACGGGGCCGTCCTGAGGCGCGGGACGCGCGCGGGCGGGGGGAACGGGAACATGGCTCAGCTGATCGCCGTCGCGATCATCACGGTTCTGGCTGTCATCAGCCCCGGCGCGGACTTCGCCATGACGGTCCGCAACAGCTATCTGTACGGGCGGACGGCGGGGGTCCTCGCGGCCGTCGGGATCGCGCTCGGCGTGCTCGTGCACGTCACGTACACGATGCTCGGCGTGGGCCTTCTGGTGTCGGGTTCGCCGATGCTGTTCACCGCGATGAAGCTGATCGGCGCCGCCTACCTCGTCTACATCGGATACAAGACCTTCGTCACCAGGTCGCAGGTGGACGTCGACCTGTCGGGCGACGCCGGACTGTCGAAGGCGGGGGCGCTGCGGACCGGGTTCCTGACGAACGCGCTCAACCCCAAGACGATGCTCTTCGTGCTGAGCACGTACACCCAGGTCGTCAGCGCCGAGACGCCCGTCCTCCAGCAGGTCGGCTACGGCCTGTTCATGTCGTTCGCGCACCTGGTGTGGTTCGGCCTCGCCGCGGTGCTGTTCTCCCAGGAGAGCCTGCGCGCCCGGCTGCTCCGCAAGCAGACCGTGCTCAACAAGGTCATCGGCAGCGTGCTCGTCGGGCTCGGCATGGTCCTCGCGTTCACGCCGTCCGCCGCCTGACCTCCCGTACTAATCGGCGGCCGCGGCCCGCACCGCCCGCACCAGGGCCTGGGCGCGGGGGTCCGCCGTCACCGTCTTGCGCATGCCGTTGGTGACGTACCCGAAGGCGATGCCGGAGTCGGGGTCCGCGAAGCCGAGCGAGCCGCCGCGGCCGGGGTGGCCGAAAGAGGACGGGCCGAGGAGCGGGGAGGCCGGGCCGTGCAGCATGTGGCCGGGGCCGAAGCGGGTGCCGACGAGCAGCACCTGGTCCGGGCCCGCCGACTCCTCGGTCCCGGCGAGGGTGAGGGTGTCGGGGGTGAAGAGGCGTGCGGCGCCGTTCACCGGGCCGAGGGTGGACGCGTAGAAGCCGGCGAGGGCGCGGGCGGTGGCCACTCCGGCAGAGCCGGGCAGTTCGGCGGCCCGGTAGGCGGGGTCGTTCTCGTCGGGCTTGGGGGCGATGGCCCCGAAGGCGCGCCGGGTGAGGGAGTCGGGGTTCTCGTACGCCTCGGAGACGGAGCGCTTGGGGCGGAGCCTGAGGGCGCCGCCGCCGGGCGGGTCGATCTCCTCGACGGGGCCGAGCCGGCCGACCCGGTGGGCCTGTGCGTCGGGCAGTCCGATCCACAGGTCGAGGCCGAGGGGGCCCGTGATCTCCTCGGCGACCCAGCTGCCGATGGTGCGGCCGGTGACCTGGTGGACCAGGCCGGAGAGCAGCCAGCTGAAGGTGTGGGCGTGGTAGCCGTGCCCGGTGCCGGGCTCCCAGAAGGGGGCCTGGGCGGCGATGGCGGCGATGGCCGTCGGCAGGTCGGTCGCCTCGGCGAGCGTGAGGGGGCGGTCGAGGGCGGGGACGCCGGCACGGTGCGCGAGGAGCTGCCGTACGGTCACCCGCTCCTTGCCCGCCGCCTTGAAGTCGGGCCAGTACGCGGCGACCGGGGCGTCCAGGTCGAGCAGGCCACGCTGGTGCAGGAGCAGGGGTACGGCGGCGGCGACGCCCTTGGTGGCGGAGCGCACGACCTGGGCGGTGTCCGCCGTCCACGGATCCGTGCCGTCCACGTCGCGGCTGCCCGCCCACAGGTCGACGACCTCGACGCCGTCCCGGTGGACGGCGACGGCCGCGCCGCGCTCACCGCGCTGCTCGAAGTTGCGCAGGAACGCGTCCCTGACCGGCTCCCAGCCCGCCGCCACCGTGCCCTGGACGTCCACCCGACCCACTCTCCCTTTGTCCGACCTTTTGTACGACCTCTCGTACGACCGGCTCCCATGGTGCAACGCGGCGGGTGAGGGCCGGATTCCGGGGTCGGGCGACGCGGTCAGGCCACGGAGCCGGGCACGAAGCCGAACGGCAGCTCAAGGCGGTGCCGTGCCATCAGCTCCTCGTCGGTGAGGATCTCGCGGGTCTGCCCGTCGGCGGCGATGACGCCCTCGCTGAGGATCACCGCGCGCGGGCAGAGCTCCAGGGCGTACGGCAGGTCGTGGGTGACCATCAGGACGGTGACGTCGAGCCCCCTGAGGATGTCGGCGAGTTCGCGGCGCGAGGCCGGGTCGAGGTTGGAGGACGGTTCGTCGAGGACGAGGATCTCGGGCTCCATGACGAGGACGGTCGCGACGGCGACCCGGCGCCGCTGCCCGAAGGACAGGTGGTGCGGCGGCCGGTCGGCGTACTCCGCCATCCCGACGCGTTCGAGGGCCCTGCGGACGGCGGCGTCGAGTTCGGCGCCCCGCAGGCCCGCCGCCGCGGGGCCGAAGGCCACGTCCTCGCGGACGGTCGGCATGAACAACTGGTCGTCGGGGTCCTGGAAGACGATGCCGACCTTGCGCCTGATCTCGGCGAGGTGCTTCCTGCCGACGGGGAGGCCGGCGACGGCGACCGTGCCCGCGCCGCCGGTGAGGATGCCGTTGAGGTGCAGGACCAGGGTGGTCTTGCCGGCGCCGTTGGGGCCGAGGAGGGCGACCCGTTCGCCGCGCCCGACGGTCAGGTCGACGCCGAACAGGGCCTGGTGGCCGTCGGGGTACGCGTAGGCGAGGCCGTGCACCTCGAGCGAAGGGGCGGCGGTCATAGGGTCCATCCCAGGAGGCAGATCAGGAGTGCGGTGAGCGGCAGCGCGGCGGCGTACGCCCACTGCGCGCGGGTGGCGGTCGCCTCGTCGAGGACCGGCATGGTGCCCGTGTAGCCACGGCTGAGCATGGCGAGGTGGACCCGTTCCCCGCGTTCGTACGAGCGGATGAAGAGCGCGCCCGCCGACTTGGCGAGGACCCCCCAGTGGCGGACGCCCCGTGCCTCGAAGCCGCGCGAGCGGCGGGCGACGGACATCCGGCGCATCTCGTCGGTGATGACGTCGCCGTACCGGATCATGAAGGACGCGATCTGGACGAGCAGCGGGGGCAGCTTCAGGCGCTGGAGGCCGAGGAGCAGGGCGCGAAGCTCGGTGGTGGAGGCGAGGAGCACGGAGGCGGCGACGCCGAGGGTGCCCTTGGCGAGGACGTTCCAGGCGCCCCAGAGGCCGGGGACGCTCAGGGACACCCCGAGGACGGTCGTCCGCTCGCCGGGGACGACGAACGGCATGAGCAGCGCGAAGGCGACGAACGGCACCTCGATGAGCAGCCGCTTGAGCAGGAAGCCGGCCGGGATCCGGGCCTTCGCCGCCACGGCCGCGAGGAGCAGGGCGTAGCCGGCGAAGGCCCAGACGGCCTCGCGGGGCGTCGAGACGACGACCACGACGAAGCCGAGGACCGCGGCGAGCTTGGTGTGCGGGGGCAGCTGGTGGACCGGCGAGTGCGCGTGCCGGTAGAGCCTGTGGGCGTGGCCTGCGCCCATGTCAGGCCTCCGCGGCGGCGGCCCTGCGGCGGCGTACGACCCAGAACGCGCCCGTGCCGACGGCGAGGGTCGCGCCCACGCCGATGACGCCGGCGAGGCCGCCGGAGAGGCGGGCGGTCTCGACGCCCTCGACGCCGTAGTCGGCGAGCGGTGAGCCGGCGGCGGCGTGCTCCTCGGCCTTGGCGTCGATGCCCTGGTCGGCGGCGACCTTCTCCAGGCCGTCGGGGCTGGCGGAGGCGTAGAAGGAGACGAAGCCGGCGAGGACGAGGGCGGTGACGACCCCGCCGATCCACAACTTCCTCGGGGATCCGCCGCCGGTCGCGGCCGCCGGGGCCGCGGGGGCCGCGTCGACCAGTTCGCCGTCGACGCGGAGCTTGAGCGGCGCGGTCAGGCCGCGGGCGCCGTACACGAGGTCGGGGCGGACGGCGATGACCGCGCCGACGGTCAGCATGGTGATGACGGCCTCGCCGATGCCGATGAGGACGTGCACGCCGACCATGGCGGTCAGGACCTTGGGCAGCGGTACGTCGGTGGTGCCGCCGACGGCGTAGACGAGGGTGAAGGCGGCGGCCGCGGCCGGTACGGAGACGAGCGCGGCGACGAAGGAGGCCACGGTCACCGAGGCGCGGGTGCGGGGCAGCACGAGGACGAGGCCGCGGAAGAGCCCGTAGGCGACGACGACGGTGACGACGCCCATGACGGTGATGTTCACGCCGAGGGCGGTGAGGCCTCCGTCGGCGAAGAGGACGCCCTGCATGAGCAGGACGACGGCGATGCACAGGACGCCGGTCCAGGGGCCGACGAGGATCGCGGCGAGCGCGCCGCCGAGCAGGTGTCCGCTGGTTCCGGCGGCGACCGGGAAGTTCAGCATCTGGACGGCGAAGACGAAGGCGGCGACGAGCCCGGCGAGCGGGGCCGTACGGTCTCCGCCGTGGCCTTCGGCGCCGGGGGCGCCTCCGAGTTCGCGCCGCGCTCCGCGCAGGCTCACGGCGACGGCGCCGGCGGCGACGACACCGGCGACGGCCGATACGGGGGCGTTGATGAATCCGTCAGGTACATGCACGTACCGAATGATGAGCGCTCTTGCGAAGAGCTTGCAAGAGCGCACGGGTCACAGAACGGCGGCGCGGCGGTCGCACGTGACCCCGCCCACACCCGCGGCCTTCCCGGCATGCGCCGCGCGCCCGCCGGGAAGAAGTGGAACATTAGTAGATAAGAGGACAAAAGGTGAGGAGCCTTCCCATGGCCGGCGCGCACGCAACCGAAGTCGACGACCACGCCAAGGGACGGATCATCAGTGACGCGCCGCTCTCCCGCCCGGTCCCGGTGTCCCTGCGTTACGACCCCGCGTTCTCCCCCGCGACGATCCGCCTCGGATTCCCCGGCGCCGTCGAGTGGTCCTTCCCCCGCGCGCTCCTGGAGACCGGCCTGCGCGCCCCGACCCGCCGCGGCGACGTCGAGGTCTGGCCCTGCGGCCGGGTCCAGACGATCGTCGAGCTCCACACGAACGACGGCGTCACGGTCGTCCAGTTCGACACCACGGCGCTGCTCCGGTTCCTCAGGCACACGTACGCCGCCGGTGCGTCGATGACGACACACTGACGGCGTACGGGGTACCGGGTACGGGGGATCAGGCCTTGACGAGGTCCGGCTTCGAGCCGGCGGCCTCCTCGTCGCGCTTCGCGAGACCCTCGCCCTCCACGTCCACGTTCGGCAGGATCCGGTCCAGCCACTTCGGCAGCCACCAGGCCTTGTGGCCCAGGAGCGCAAGCACGGCCGGGACGATCGCCATCCGGACCACGAAGGCGTCGAAGAGGACCGCGACGGCCAGGCCGAAGCCGATCATCTTGATCATCTGGTCGGTCATGCCGATGAAGCCGGAGAAGACCGCGATCATGATCACCGCGGCGGCGGTGACCACCCGGGCGCTGTGCCGGAAGCCGGTCACGATCGCCTCGCCGGGCCGCTCGCCGTGGACGTACGCCTCACGCATGCGGGTGACGAGGAAGACCTCGTAGTCCATCGCGAGACCGAAGACGACACCCACCATGAAGATCGGCATCATCGACATGATCGGGCCGGTCTGCTCGACCCCGAAGAGGCTGCCGAGCCAGCCCCACTGGAAGACCGCCACGACCGCGCCGAGGGCCGCGACCACCGAGAGCAGGAAGCCGAGGGCCGCCTTCAGGGGGACGAGGATCGAGCGGAAGACCACGGTCAGGAGCAGGAAGGCCAGGCCGACGACGAGGGCCAGGTACGGCACCAGGGCGTCGTTCATCTTCTGCGAGAAGTCGATGTTCATCGCGGTGGCGCCGGTGACGAGGACGTCGTCGCCGGTCGCGTCACGGATGTCGTGGACGAGGGTCTCGGTGGCGACCGAGGACGGCCGGTCCTTCGGGACCACGGTGATCATGGCGGCGTCGCCGGCCTTGTTCGGGGTCGCCGGGGTGACCGCCGCCCAGCCTTCGAGGCCCTTGATCGCGGAGACCGTCTTGTCGGCGGCCGCCTTGTCGCCGTCGACGACGACGAGCAGCGGGCCGTTGAAGCCGGGGCCGAAGCCGTCGGAGAGCGCGTCGTAGGCCCGGCGCTCGGTGGTGGAGGTCGGCTTGACGCCGTCGTCCGGGAGGCCCATCTCCAGGGAGGCGGCGGGCAGCGCGATCGCACCCAGTCCGAGGACACCGATGAGCAGCACCGTCACGGGGCGGCGGATGACGAGGCGGGCCCAGCGGGTGCCGCCGTTCGGCTTGTCGTCGGCCTCCTTCTTCAGGCCCTTGCGCTGCTTGCGGCCGATGACCTTGTCGCCGGCGAAGCCCAGCAGCGCCGGGATCAGGGTGAGCGCGATCAGTACGGCGATGACGACCGTGGCGGCGGCCGCGAAGCCCATCTTCGTCAGCATCGGGATGTTGACGACGGCCAGGCCGACCAGGGCGATGACGACGGTGAGTCCGGCGAAGACGACGGCGGATCCCGCCGTGCCGACCGCACGGCCCGCGGCGTCCTCCTTCTCGCGGCCCTCGGCCAGCTCCGCGCGGTAGCGGGAGACGATGAAGAGGGCGTAGTCGATGCCGACCGCGAGGCCGATCATCATCGCGAGGGTCGAGGTGGTGCTGCCGAGGTCGAGGACGTTCGCGAGCGCGGCGATCGACGAGACGCCGATGCCGACGCCGATGATCGCCGTGAGCAGCGGAAGCCCCGCGGCGACGAGCGAGCCGAAGGTCATGACGAGCACGATGCCGGCGATGATCACGCCGACGATCTCGCCCGCGCCGGTCGCCGGCATCGTCTGGAGGGCGTCACCGCCGACCTCGACGGTCAGCCCCTTGCCCTGGGCGTTCTCGCCGGCCTGGGTCAGGGCCTCGCGCGTCTCGTCGGTCAGCTCCATCGCGTTGACCTTGTAGGCGACGGAGACGTAGGCGGTCGAGCCGTTCTGCGACACGGCCTTCGCGGTGTACGGGTCGGCGACCGAGACGATCTGGTCCGAGCCGGACTTCAGCGCGGCGACGGTCTCCTCGACGACGGCCTTGTGGGCCGGGTCGGTCACCTTCTGGCCCTCGGGGGCCTTGAAGACGACGCGGGCCGTGGCCCCGTCGGCGCCGGCGCCGGGGAACCGCTCTTCGAGCAGGTCGAAGGCGCGCTGGGCCTCGGTGCCGGGAATCGAGAAGGAGCCGGAGGTGGGGGCGGGCGCGGTGGCGGCGCCGATCCCGGCTATCGCCAGGAGGGCCACCCAGAGGAGGGCGACGAGCCGTCGGCGCCGGAAGGCGGAACGGCCCAGCTTGTACAGGAACGTGGCCACGGGGGCGTACTCCCAGTGTGGGGTGGGACAGGACATGGGGAGCCGGCCCGACGGCGTGAGCGGTTCGACGTCAGGTGGAGAGGGGTGGAGCGGGTGGAGCAGGTCCATCGAGCAGTTGAAGCAGATGGAGCAGGTGCTTCTGGGGCTCAGACGCCGAGTGAGGGGAGCACGACGGCGTCGACATAGGCGCTGAGGAACGCGCGGTCGACCGGCTGATCGTCGATCAGCGGTCTGGCGACGAACGCACCGATCAGCATGTGGGGAATGAGCTTCAGCGCCGGGTTGGCGGCGTCGACCTCTCCCCTGCGGACCGCTCGGCGCAGCACTTCGTCGAGGCCGTTCATCTCGGGTTCGATGAGCAGCTCGCGCAGCGCCCGGTGCAGTTCGGGGTTGGTGTGGACGGCATGGGCCAGACCCCGCATCAGCGCGGAGTCCTTCTCCATCTGGCAGTCGTCGGTCCGCGCCATCAGCTCCTGGAAGTCGCCGCGCAGCGAGCCGGTGTCGATCTCGGAGAGATCGGCCGGCTTGTTGTGCCGCAGCGCCCGTGCGACCAGCTCGGGCTTGCTCCCCCACTGGCGGTAGAGGGTGGCCTTGCTGGAGTGGGTGCGGGCGGCGACGGCGTCCATGGTGAGGGCGTCGTAGCCGACTTCGCGGAGGAGCTCGAGCACGGCCGCGTACAGCTCGGACTCCCGCTCGGGAGTGAGTCTGCTGCGCGCCATGGCCGGCGCCTCCGATCGATATCAGCGAACGAAACGGTTTCGTACAGTACGAAGATACCCCCGCCCCTAGCGAAACGAAACCGTTTCGTACGTGTCCTGGACCACACAGCGGTTCACGCGCCGGTTCACGAAGCCGTTCACACCCCAGTTCACACGACACAAGACGCCCGCAAACACGTACGAGTTGCCTGACCCCCTTCACGCGGAAAGCATGGGGAGGTGAGTGACGACGTCGCGTATCTCCGTTTTCCGCACCTCCACGACGACCTGCTGTGCTTCGCAGCCGAGGACGACCTGTGGATCGCCCCGCTCGTTCCCGAGGGCGAACGCCCCGGCCGGGCCTGGCGCCTCACCGTCGACCGGACGCGGGTCGGCCACCCCCGCTTCTCCCCGGACGGGCGCCGGATCGCGTACACGAACTGGCGCAGCCTCGACCCCGAGATCCACCTCGTCCCCGTCGAGGGCGGGACCGCCCGGCGGCTCACCTACTGGGGCTCGACGGACACGCGGGTCTGCGGCTGGACGCCCCCCGACAAGGACGGCCGCTCCGACATCCTCGCCGTCTCCTCGCACGGGCAGCCCTTCTCGTACTTCTCCTGGGCCTACGACGTCCCCACCGACGGCTCCCCCGGCAAACGCCTGCCCTGGGGCCCGGTCTCCGACATCACCGTCATCGACGGCCACGGCGGTCACGACGGCAACGGCGGTCACGAGGGGGAGCGCCGCACCCTCCTCCTCACGGGCAAGCCGCCGCACGAACCGGCCGCCTGGAAGCGGTACCTCGGCGGCGCCACCGGACGGCTCTGGCTGCACGGCGAACGGCTGCTGCCCGACATCGGCGGACACCTCGACTCGCCCATGGCCGTCGACGGCCGGATCGCGTTCCTCTCCGACCACGAGGGCGTCGGCAACCTCTACTCCTGCCTGCCCGACGGCACCGACCTGCGCCGCCACACCGACCACGCCGAGTTCTACGCCCGGCACGCCTCCAGCGACGGACACCGGGTCGTCTACCAGTGCGGCGGCGACCTGTGGATCGTCGACGCCCTCACCGCCGACTCCCGGCCGCGGAAGCTGGACGTACGGCTCGGCGGTCAGCGCGTCGGCAGGCGCGCCTACCAGGTTCCCGCCGCCCACCACATCGACGCGCTCTCCGTCGACGAGACCGGCCGCGCCAGCGCCGTCTCCGTGCGCGGCAGCCTGTACTGGCTGACACACCGCGACGGCCCGGCCCGCACCATCGTCGACACCCCGGGCGTCCGGGTCAGGCTCCCGGAGATGCTCGGCAGCGGCGGCCAGGTCGCGTACGTCACCGACGCCGAGGGCGAGGACGCCGTCGAGGTCGGCTATCTGCCGCGCGCCAGCGGCGACCGGCCGCCGCGCCGCCTCGCCTCCGGCGACCTGGGACGGGTCGAGGAACTCGTCGCCGACCCGGACGGCGAACGGCTCGCCATCGCCTCCCACGACGGGCGGCTCCTCCTCCTCGACGCAACGGAGGACTCCAACGGCGAGGTGACGGAGCTGATCCGCTCGGTCAACGGCCCCGTCCGCGACCTCGCGTTCTCCCCCGACGGCGCCTGGCTCACCTGGTCCCACCCCGGCATCGGCCGCTCCCTGCGCTCCATCAAGATGGCCCGGATCGCGGGCCCCGGCGCCCGGACCGTCGTCGACGTCACCAACGGCCGCTTCGAGGACGAGAACCCGGTCTTCACCCGCGACGGCCGCTACCTCGCGTTCCTCTCCTGGCGGGGCTTCGACCCGGTGTACGACGTGCACACCGGCGACCTGTCGTTCCCGCTCGGCTGCCGCCCCTACCTCGTCCCGCTGTCCTCCGCCACGCCCTCCCCGTTCGCGCTGCTGCCCGACGGGCGGCCGGCGGCCGGCGGCCTCGACCCCGCCGACGACGACACGGACACCGGCGACGGCACCGTCACCGTCGAGATCGAGGGGCTCCCCGAGCGGGTCACCCCCTTCCCCGTCGCCGCCTCCAAGTACTCCGGCCTGCACCCGGTCAGCGGCGGCGGCCTGGTCTGGCTGCGCTGGCCCATCTCGGGCGCGCTGGGCGAGACCTTCGCCAACCCGGCCGACACCTCGGGCCGCCCCACCCTGGAGCACTTCTCCATCGTCAAGGCCCGCAAGAGCGAACTCGCCAAGGACCTCGACTGGTTCTCGGTCAGCGGCGACGGCACCCGGCTCGTCGTCGCCGACGAGGGCGAACTGCGGG
Source organism: Streptomyces sp. NPDC051822 (assembly GCF_044452745.1). Taxonomy (NCBI): domain Bacteria; kingdom Bacillati; phylum Actinomycetota; class Actinomycetes; order Kitasatosporales; family Streptomycetaceae; genus Streptomyces; species Streptomyces sp. NPDC051822. The sequence goes on from NZ_JBITBZ010000009.1 coordinate 158,415, forward strand.
CCGTGCCCGCCACCGAGTCCGGGGACGGCGACTCCACCGTCTACCTGGACCTGCGGCGCATCCTGCACGAGGTCGACCCGGGCGCCGAATGGCGGCAGGCCTTCGACGAGGCCGGCCGGATCGTCCGCGCCTACTTCTGGGAGCCCGGCATGGGCGGCGTCGACTGGACGGCCGTACTCGACCAGTACCGGCCGCTCGTCGAACGGGTCGCGTCCCCCGACGAGTTCGCCGACCTGCTGCGCGAGGTGATGGGCGAACTGGGCACCTCGCACGCGTACGTCACCCCAGCCCGCCGCAACGAGGGCCCGCCGCACTACCAGCGGCCCATGGGGCTCCTCGGCGCCAACCTCGTGCCCCGGGAGGCCGGCTGGACGGTGAAGCGGATCCTGCCCGGCGAGTCCTCCGACTCCAAGGCCCGCTCGCCGCTCGCCGGCACCGGCATCCGCGAGGGCGCCGTCCTCACCCATGTCGACGGCCGGCCCGTGGACCCGGTCACCGGCCCGTACCCGCTGCTCTCCGGCACCGGCGGCACCACCGTCGAACTCACCTTCACCCCCGCCGAGGGCGAGGGCCGCGCGCGCCGCGTCGCCGTCGTCCCGCTCGTCGACGAACGCCCGCTGCGCTACCAGGACTGGGTCGCCAAACGCCGGGCGGTCGTGCGGGAGGTCAGCGGCGGCCGCTGCGGCTACCTCCACATCCCCGACATGGGCGGCTCGGGCTGGGCCCAGTTCAACCGCGACCTGCGCATGGAGGTCTCCCGGCCCGCCCTCATCGTCGACGTGCGCGGCAACGCGGGCGGCAACATCAGCGAGCTCGTCATCGAGAAGCTCACCCGCCGGATCCTCGGCTGGGACCTCACCCGCAACGCCCAGCCCGTCGCGTACGCCTCGAACGCCCCGCGCGGCCCCGTGGTCGCCCTCGCCGACGAGGCGACCTCCTCCGACGGCGACATGATCACCGCCGCCTTCAAGCTCCTCGGCCTCGGCCCGGTCGTCGGCCAGCGCACGTGGGGCGGTGTCGTCGGCATGACCGGCCGCCACCGGCTCGGCGACGGCACCCAGATCACCGTCCCGATGAACGCGGCCTGGTTCCCCGAGTACGGCTGGTCCCTGGAGAACCACGGCGTCGAACCCGACCTCGCGGTCCTGCGCACCCCCCTCGACTGGGCCGAGGGCCGGCACGCCCAGCTCGACGACGCGGTCCACATCGCCCTCGCCCTCCTCACGGAGACCCCGGCGGCGAGCCCCCCGGGCTACGAGGACCTCCCGGACCGCTCACGCCCGAAACTGCCCCCTAGGGACGCCCCCTAGAGGCCAGCGAGGTCCAACTCGTAGGCGGTACCGGCCCGCCCGTCGATCGTCACGCTCCCGACCGCACCGAAACCGACCCGCCCGAGCACGGCCCTCGACCCGTCGTTGTCGAGGGTCGTGACGGCGGTCAGCCGGCTCAGCCGGTACGCGTCCCGCGCCAGCCGGCACACCTCCCGCACCCCGGCCGTCGCCACCCCGCGCCCGGCCGCCCGCTCGGCCACCCGGTACCCCAGCTCGGCCGCCCCGTCGACGACGTCGACCAGGTTGAACCGCCCGAGGACCGCCCCGCCCTCCCCCACGAGCACATGGAAGTGCACCGCCCCGGCCTCCTGCTCACCGAGCAGCGCCCGGTGCCGCGCCTCGAAGTCCCTGAAGTACGCGTCCCCCCGATCGGGCACGGACGCGGCGAAGTACGCCCGGTTCTCCCGCTCGAAGGCGAGCAGGGCGGACGCGTGATCGGATCGCAGTCGCTCAAGTACGGCCATGCCGATCACCGTACGAAGATCCACCGCGTGACGCGCGTGAGTTATGCGCCATCATGCTCGGCATGCACGCGCTGATCAGGACCGAGGACGACCACGTCTGGGGCGTCTGCCCCACGGTGGAGGGGCTGTACGGGGATCCCGAGCGCGGGACGTACGAACTCAGGGGCTGGGTGCCGGACGACGCGGGCGTGCGGGAGGGATGGCTCGGCGAGTCGGTGTGGCTGGTGCCTGCGGACGTCGGACACGGCCGCTCGCCCGGGGAGCACCCGGAGCGCCCGGAGTACGAGGAGTACGCGGAGTACCGGGAGCACGACGCCTGGCTCCTGACGGACGCGGAGGCCGTCCGCGTGACGGGCGACCTCGTCCTCACCGGTGAGGACGACCACGTGGGCCCGCCCGAGAGCCACCGGGGCCCCGTCCGGTTGCACGACGGTCGCCGATGGCTCGGCTCCTGCGAGGAGTTCACCCGCGTCCAGCCGGCCCCCCGCCCCCGTCGCCCGCTCGTCCTTCGCGGCCTCGTACCGGGCGAGGAGCTGCGGGAGGCCTTGGAGAAGGGGACCCGGCGGGCTCTGGAACTGGAACAGGTCGAGCTGGAGCTGCGGGACCGGCGGGGCGAGCCGCTGACCAGCCGGCTGATGTGGGGCCGGGTCGCCGGGTGGAGGCCCTCGGCGCTCGGATCCGATCCGACCGACCGGCCCGACCGGCCCGAGCTGACCGACCGGCCCGACCAGACGCACCAGCTCGACCTGATCGACCTGGAGCTGGACGGCACGTTCCACCACCCCGTCCCCGCGTGGGCACGGCCCGTGTGGGAGCGCTGGCTGACGGGACCGCCCGAGGAGCCCGGCGCCTGGGCCGGGCTCGACACCCGGCTGCGCGGCGCCTGGCACGACCTCGTCAGGGAACGGGCCGGCCGGCGCACGTTCCAGGACCGGCCGGCGGGGACCACGTACGAACTCGACGGCCGGCACGTCACCGACGAGCCCGGCCTCTGGCTCGCCCTCGGCGAGGCGGTGAACGGCCCCGGCGGCTACTTCGGCGGAAACTTCGGCGCTCTCCACGACTGCCTGGGCGGGTTCTTCGGCTTCACCCCGCCGGGCACCCTGGTCTGGCGGAACTCCGCCGTCGCCCGCACGCACCTCTCCCGGCTGCTGTCGCCGGAGGGCGAGCCGTACGACCTCTTCGCATCGATACTCGGCGCCCTGGCGGAGGACGGGATGCGGGTCGTGGAGGCCTGAGCCCGAGGCCCCCGCACGCGCGAAAGGCGCACCCGGTGTCGCGGGTGCGCCTTTGCGGTTCGCAACGGTGCGTCAGGCGTCGCGGTCCTGGTCCATGCGGTCCCGGTCCATGCGGTCCTGGGCCTCCTGGCGGGCCCGGCGGGCCTGCTCCTCGGGGCGCTCACGGCCCTGGGAGGCGCGTTCGGACGCTTCGTCCTTCGCCTTGCCCATGGCCTCCTTGGCCTGCTGCTTGAGCTGCTCCGACTTGTCCTTGAACTGGTCCTGCATGCCCATGGAAGTTCACTCCTAGAAGGCTGTGAGAGGAAGGGGGCGTCTCGCCCCCTGGCCTCGACCAGCCTTGCACGGGCAAACATTCCACGCATTTCGATCAGTGACGCTCCGTGAGGGCCACGGGGAAAGCCCGTCAGGCGCGCTCCGTCCGCTCCTGTTCGTCCGCCGCTCCGCCCGCGCCCACCAGGCCCTTGGAGACCGAGCCCAGACGGGGCTCGAAGCGCTTCATCTCGCGCTGGCCGACCGTGGCGATGAGGCCGGGGAGGTAGCCCCGTACCGACTGCATCCCGCGCAGCCACCACTGCGCGTACACATGGGCGGAGCGCCGCTCGATGCCCGCCACGATCCGGTCGACGGCCGGGCCGAGCGGGTACGTGCGGTTCGACGGCCACGGCAGCCGCTGCCGCAGCTCCTTCATCACGTCGTCCTGGTCGGCGCCCCGCACCATGTCCGTGTCGGTCCAGGAGAGGTAGCCGACGCCGACCTTCACCCCCTTGTACGCGACCTCGGCGCGCAGGCTGTGCGCGAAGGCCTCGACGCCCGACTTCGAGGCGCAGTACGCCGTCATCATCGGCGCCGGGGTGAGCGCGGCGAGCGAGGCGATCTGGAGGAAGTACCCGCGCGACTCCATGAGGACCGGCAGGAACGCCCGGCCCGTCACCGCGCCGCCGATGAGGTTGACCTCGATGACCCGCCGCCAGGCGACGGGGTCGGAGTCGACGAACGGACCGCCCGCCGCCACACCGGCGTTGGCCACGACGATGTCGACCTTCCCGAACCGTTCCTTCACCTCGGCCGCGACCCGCGCCATCGCCTCGTGGTCCGTGACGTCGGCGTGCCACCAGTCGGCCTCGGTGTGCAGCCGGCCGGCGACCTCCTTGAGCTGCTCCGGCTCCAGGCCGACGAGCGCGATCTTCGCGCCGCGCGCGGACAGCTTGCGGGCGAGGAGTTCGCCGACGCCCCGGGCCCCTCCGGTGACGACCGCGACCTGCCCTTCCAGGCTCACCCTGCTCATGCCTCTGCCTCCTCGTTCTCCCGCTCCCCGGACTTCACTCCCAGGTACGTGAGGGTCAGTTCGCGGATCTGCGCGGTGACGGCCTCCGGGGCCTCCACCGGTGTCATGTGGCCCATGCCGGCCAGTTCGACGAGCCCCGTGCAGTGCGGCAGCGCCTCCGCCATCGCGCGGGAGTGGACGGCCGGGGTGAGCCGGTCGGCGGTGCCGACGAGCACGGCCACCGGCAGCCGCAGCTCCCGCAGGCCCGCTCCGAGGTCAAGGCCTGCCAGCACCTGCGACCAGCCGTACCGCGCCCCGCGCGGACAGGCGTGCACGATCCGGGCGCAGGCGTCGACCCGCTCGGGCGCGGAGCCCGGTCCCATCGTCGCGTACTTGAGGATCCTCTTCGAGACGGCGTTGACCGGTCCGAGCGGCGCCTTCGCGCCGAGGACCGCCTTGGTGAGGCGGCTGCGCAGACCGCCCGGCCGCAGTGGTACGACGGTGGCCTCGGCCGTCAGCCGGGAGGGCCCGGTGGAGCAGAGCAGGACGGCGGCGGCGTGCTGCCGGAATCCCGGCCGCCCGGCAGCCGCCATGATCGTCATGCCGCCCATGGAGTGGCCGGCCAGGACGGCCCGTTCGCCGGGGCCGAGGGTGGCGGCGAGCACGGCCTCCAGGTCGTCGGCGAGCGCCGTCGTGGAGTACCCGCCGGGAGCTGCCGCAGGGGATTTGCCGTGGCCGCGCTGGTCGTAGGCGATGACCCGGTGGTCGGCGGCGAGCGCCCGTATCTGCTCGGCCCAGAAGGCGGTCGAGCAGGTCCAGCCGTGGGCGAGGACGACGGCGGGCGCGCCCTCGGGGCCGTACACCTCGACGTGGATCCTTGCGCCGTCGGCGGAGACGGCGGTGAGTTCGCGGGAGGCGGACAGCGAGGTCAGGTGCCGGTTCACTGGGCGGCCTCCTGCTTGCGGCCGGCGGTGCGGGTCTTCTTCGGCACGGAGACCGGCTTGGGCGCGCGCAGCACCTCGTACTCGGAGAGGTCGACCTGCCGGGTCTCGCGCCGGAACTCGCCCGTGGTGCCCGGCCACAGCGTGGTGTTGCGTCCGTTGGCGTCGAGGTACCAGCTCTCGCAGCCGCCCGCCTTCCACACGGTCCGCTCCATCCGGGCCTGCACCTTGCGGTTCCAGGCGCCGACGGCGGAGGGCCGGACGGCGAGGGCGGCGCGTCCGCCGAGCACGTTCAGCTGACGCAGGTAGTCGGCCATGTAGTTCAGCTGGGACTCGATCATGAGGATCATCGAGGAGTTCCCGAGGCCCGTGTTGGGGCCGATGACCGTCATGAAGTTGGGGAATCCGGCGGCGGTGGCGCCGCGCAGCGCCTCCATGCCGCCCTTCCAGCTCTCGGCGAGGGTCTTCCCCTCCGCGCCGACGACCCGCTCGGCGATCGGCATGTCGGTGACGTGGAAGCCGGTGCCGAAGACGATCGCGTCGACCTCGGTCTCGGTGCCGTCGGCGGCGACCACGGTCGAGCCGCGGACCTCGCGCAGGCCGGAGGCGACGACGTCGACGTTGGGCTGGGCGACCGCCGGGTAGTACGTGCTGGAGAGCAGGATCCGCTTGCAGCCGATGCGGTACGAGGGCGTCAGCTTGGCCCGGAGGACCGGGTCCTTGATCGCCTTGGCGATGTTGGCCTTGGCGAGCTTCTCGACGAGCCCGAGTTCGTTCGGGTGCTTGGTGAAGGCGCCGACCTGGAGTTCGCGGATGCCCCAGAGCAGACCGCGGCGCAGGGTGCCGGTGACGGGCACGGCGCGGTGGAGCCAGCGCTCGGGGCCGCTGATCGCCCGGTCCATGCGGCGCATGACCCAGGGGGGCGTGCGCTGGAAGAGGGTCAGCTTCGCGACCTGGGGCTGGATCGCGGGCACGATCTGGATGGCGGAGGCGCCGGTGCCGATCATGGCGACGCGCTTGCCGGTGAGGTCGTAGTCGTGGTCCCAGCGGGCGGAGTGGAAGACCTTGCCGGGGAAGTCGGCGAGCCCCGGGATGTCGGGGATCTTGGGGTCGGAGAGCGGCCCGGTGGCTGAGACGACGACCTCGGCGCTGAAGGAGCCCTCGCTCGTCTCGATCTCCCAGCGGAGCGCCTCGGCGTCCCACTCCATCCGCAGCACCTCGTGGCCGAGGCGGAGGTGGGGCCGGATCCCGAAGGTGTCCGTGACATGCTCCAGGTACGCGCGGATGTGGCGCTGTCCGGAGAAGGTCCGCGGCCAGTCGGGGTTGGGCGCGAAGGAGAAGGAGTAGAGGTGGGAGGGGACGTCGCAGGCGCAGCCGGGGTAGCTGTTGTCCCGCCATGTGCCGCCCACGGAGTCGGCCCGTTCCAGGACCACGAAGTCGGTGATCCCCTCGCGGCGCAGCCGGACGGCGGCCCCGAGGCCACCGAATCCCGATCCGATCACCGCCACCCGTACGTGCTCGTGCTTCGCCATGCCGCCTCCCGTGCGCCCGGCCAATCACGCCAGCAATCACTGGCACAGTCGGGACTGTAGAGCAGCTCCATACCGAGCGGTAGGGGTACGGCAAGGGAAAGTTACCGGCGGTACAACATAGGCTGGCGTGCGTGGCAGAAGGATCGGACAGGGACGCACGCGCGGGCGCGGGCAAGAGCGCTCTCTCAAGCACGTCCCCAGGCACGCCTGCAGGCACGCCCTCAGGCACGTCCCCAGGCGCACAGACCGGCGTACGCGAGTACCGCATGGAAGAGCTGGCCACCGCCGCCGGCATCACCGTGCGCACCCTGCGCTTCTACCGCGAACGCGGCCTGATCCCACCGCCCCGCCGCGAAGGCCGGATCGCCTGGTACGACGAACAGCACCTGGCCCGGCTGCGCACCATCGCCGCCCTCCTGGAGCGCGGCCACACCCTCACCGGCATCGCCGACCTCACCAGCGCCTTCGAGAGCGGCCGCAACGTCCGCGAGGTCCTCGCGCTCGACTCCCCCAGCGAGGAGGAGCCCGTCCGCCTCACCCCGGAGGAACTCGCCGACCACTTCGCCGGTGAGGTCACCCCGGAGAACCTCGCCGCGGCCCTCGACCTCGGCTACCTCGCCACCGACGGCGAGGAGATCGTCCACATCAGCCGCCGCCTGCTCGACGTCTCCGCCGCCCTCGTCCGCGAGGGCGTCCCCCTCGCGGAGGTACTCAAGGCCGGCGCCCGGGTCCGCGAGCACGCCGACGCCCTCGCGGAGCTGTTCACCGACCTGCTGCGCACCCACGCCGCCGAGGACGACCTGTGGCGGCTGCGCCCCCTCGCCAAGAGCGTGGTGGAGGCCGAACTGTCGATGGCGCTCGACCGGCGGCTGCGCCCCGCGCCCCCCGGGGACACGGCCTCATGACCGCCTGACAGGTTCTTCGAAAGTTCTTCATCACCCCGCTCCTACGGTCGGTTCCACACACCGAGGAACGGGAGAACGCATGAGGACCGAGCGGATACGGCTCGCCGCGGCGGCCACGGTCATGGCAGCTCCTCGGTGATGCGGGTGACGGACTGCCGGTCGGCTGCGGCGGACTCGCGGAGCTGGCCGGGGGCCTGGCGGAGGGTGAGCCAGGCGGTGGCGGCGGTGGCCGCGACGGCAACGATCAGGATGAGCGAGAAGACCCGGACCCGGAAACTCACGCGTCCCGCCCCGCTTCGCCGTCCGAGAGGCGGTAGCCGCGCCCGTACACGGTCTCCAGCAGGCGGGGCCGGGCCGGATCGGGCTCCGGCTTCAGCCGCAGGTTCCGGACGTGGGCGTCGACGGTGCGCTCCAGGACGTCGCTGTCGAAGCCGAAGACACGCTCGATGATCCGCGCCCGCGTATGGACCCGCCCCGGCTCACGGGCCAGGAACTCCAGGAGGGAGAACTCCTTGGAGGTCAGGACGACCGGGCGGCCCGCGACCCGCACCTCGAACCGGCCGGTGTCGAGCTCGATCTCGCCCACCCGCAGCAGCTGTCGCGGACGGCGGCGCCGCCCGCCCGGGACCTGCGCAGGAGGGCGCGGACCCGGGCGGTCAGTTCGCGCGGGCTGTACGGCTTGGTGAGGTAGTCGTCGGCGCCGAGGTCGAGTCCGAGGAGCATGTCCTCCTCGGTGCTGCGGGCGGTGAGAAGCAGGATCGGCACGTCGGATCCCTCGGAGCGCAGGATGCGGCACACGTCGAGCCCGTCGACGAAGGGCAGCATGACGTCGAGGACGACGAGGTCCGGCCGCACGGAACGGACCCGCTCCAGCGCGGAGCGCCCGTCGGCGACGACCTGGACGGTGTCGCCTTCCCGCTCCAGGTAGATCCGGATGAGCCGTGACTGCTTCGCGTCGTCCTCGGCGACCAGAATGCGCGCGCCCAACGATGCCCCCACCCCTCGACGGACGAATCGGCTACAGCTCGTAGACGGCGGTCACGGGCGCGTGGTCGCTCCACCGCTGCTCATGGGTGGCGGCCCGCTCGACGTAGGCCTTCACGGCCTTGGCTGCGAGACCAGGGCTGGCGATCTGGTAGTCGATCCGCCAGCCGGAGTCGTTGTCGAAGGCCCGTCCGCGGTAGGACCACCAGGAGTAGGGCCCTTCCTGCTCGGGGTGGAGCGCCCGCACGACGTCGACGTAACCCCCGTCGGCCTCGTCGAGGACCCTGCCGAGCCACTCCCGCTCCTCGGGCAGGAAGCCGGCGTTCTTCTTGTTCGCCCGCCAGTTCTTGAGGTCGGCCTCGCGGTGGGCGATGTTCCAGTCGCCGCAGACGACGACCTCACGCCCGTCGGCGGCGGCCCGGGTCCTGAGCTCCTTGAGATAGGGCAGGAACTCGCCCATGAACCGGTACTTCTCGTCCTGGCGCTCGGTGCCGACCTCGCCGGAGGGCAGGTAGAGGCTGGCGACGGTCACGCCGGGCAGGTCGGCCTCGACGTACCGGCCGCTGCCGTCGAACTCGCTCGACCCGAAGCCGACGCGCACCCGGTCGGGCTCGCGCCGCGTGTAGAGGGAGACCCCGGCGCGCCCCTTGGCGGCGGCGGGGGCGTGGACGGTGAACCAGCCCTCGGGCGCGCGCACCTCGACGGGCAGCTGCGTCTCCTCGGCGCGCACCTCCTGGAGACAGACGGCGTCGGCGGAGGTGCCGGCCAGCCACTCGACGAAGCCCTTCTTGGCGGCGGCCCGAAGCCCGTTGACATTCACGCTGGTGACAGTGAGCATCCCGGGAGAATACCGACACCACCGCATCGCATACATGTACGATACTCCGCATGAACATCCAGCCCACGCCTTACGACCACCCCGACGCCGTCAAACTCAACGACGCGGTCCAGGCGGAGTACGCCGTCCGCTACGACGACGAGGGCGATGTCACACCGCTGGACGCCGGAATGTTCGTCCCGCCCCACGGCCTCTACCTCCTGGCGTACGACCCCGAGGGCAGCCCCGTCGCCACCGGCGGCTGGCGCACCCAGGACAAGAACGACCAGGGCTACGAGAACGGCGACGCCGAACTCAAGCGCATGTACGTGATCCCCGAGGCCCGCGGCCTGGGCCTGGCCCGCCGCATCCTGGCAGCACTGGAATCCGACGCCCGCGAGGCCGGCCGCACCCGCATGGTCCTCGAGACGGGCACGGCCCAGCCGGAGGCGATAGCCCTCTACACCTCCAGCGGCTACGCACCCTGCCCGAAGTTCGGCCACTACCGCGACTACCCGAACAGCCGCTGCTTCGCGAAGCCGCTGACCTGACGGGCCACCACCACGAAATGACGGATCGCCAGGCGTGAGAACGCCTGGCGATCCGTCATTTTGCGCGCAACATTGAAAAGCCATGTGACATGTGCCATTTTACAGCGCAGCCCGTCACGGACGGGATCCCTCCCCCACCCAGGAGCGAACCTTGCGCGCCATGGTCCTCGTCACCGCCCTGCTCACAGCCGCCGTCGCGGCCGCCCCCGCCCAGGCGGCCTCGCCCGAGCCCCCGCCGAGCCACGTCTTCGCGGACCCGGGCCAGCGCCCGGCCCACGGCAAGGCCACAGCCGTCCCCGGCGCGACCGGCACCACCGGCGGCAGGCTGGAGTCGCGGATCCTGCCGATCGTCCACGACTGCAGCCCGTCGCTCCGGATCCGGGCCCAGGAGATGACCACCGCCCAACTGGCGGCCACCTGCGCGAGCCTGGCGAACCAGGACGCCTACTTCCACGGCGTGGTCAAGGACTCAGGGCCCGTCGCGAACGACTTCAACACCACCCTGGAGGTCGATGTCTTCAACTCGAGCGCCGACTACAAGGCCTACGCGAGGAAGATCTACGGCATCGACACGAACAACGGCGGCATGTACCTGGAGGGAGACCCCTCCGCGCCGGGCAACCAGCCGCGGTTCATATGTTACGAACGCACCGACGTGAGTCCCGGATGGCAGATCTGGAACCTGAACCACGAGTACACCCACTACCTCGACGGCCGCTACGACCTGTACGGCGACTTCGGCGACAGCCAGACCACCCCCACCGTGTGGTGGGGCGAGGGCATCGCGGAGTACGTCTCCTACTCCTACCGCGGCCTCACCTACACCAACGCGATAGCCGAGGCCGGCAAGCACACGTACGCCCTGCGCACGCTGTTCGACACCACCTACGCCAACAGCGACGTCAACCGCACGTACAACTGGGGCTACCTCGCCGCCCGCTACATGCTCGAAAGGCACCCGGCCGACGTCGCCACCGTGCTGGGCCACTACCGCACCGGCAACTGGACGGCCGCACGTTCCTTCCTCACCTCGCTGGACTACGAGAGCGACTGGAACGCCTGGCTCACGGCCGTGGCGGCGGGCGCCTGACCGGTTCGTCGTGGAGCGGCAGGCCCCGCACGCCTGATCCGCCGTGACCGAACGACGAAAATCCCGCCCGATCTTACGATCGGACGGGATTCCCGGTGTCTGTGGACCTGTGGGGATTTGAACCCCAGACCCCCTCGATGCGAACGAGGTGCGCTACCAGACTGCGCCACAGGCCCTTGCGACGTGTGAAACATTAGCATCCCGATCGACGAGAACAAAAATCGCTTCCGCCGCAGGTCAGCCGGGGGCCGTCGCCGGTCCCCCGGCCGATCACTCGTTCGCCGCCCTGGGGCGGTCGTCGTCCGCGTACTGGTCGAAGAGGGGCGTGCGGCCGTGGTCACGGCCGCGGCGGGGCTGGGTGGTGCGCTGGCGGGGCGCCGGGGACGGTGCCGGGGCCGGGTCGGCCGCCGTCGAGGAGCGGGCCGCGCTCCAGGTCTCCGGGTCCGTGATGTCGATGCCGCTCGTGGCGCGCGGGGCGACCGGGGCGGTGACGTACGTGGGGAGCGGGACCGGCACCGGGTCCCAGCTGTCGCCGCGGGCCGGGCCGCGGTCGCGCTGCTGGTCGACCCACTCCGCGTGGTCGGTCTGCTCGACCAGGGCGCGCCGGTCCGCCTCCTGCGGGGAGGGGGCCGCCGAGCGTTCGGGGGACGGTTCGGGCGTGGGGGCCGGGCGCCTGCTCTCGCGGAGCCGGGCCGCGGCGGCCTCGGCGCGCCGGCGGTCCATCACGTACACGAAGCGGCGTCGTTCCTGGACCCGCAGATGGACGATGTACGCGCTGAGCAGCAGGGCGGGGACGGCCGGCGCCCACAGGAAGGCGATGCCACCGACGGCGGCGACGACCGCGCCGAGGGTGAACCCCGCGAAGAGGAGCGTCGTGGTGCGACGGCGCCGGGCGAGGACCTTGCCGCGGCGGGCGCGCTCGGCGGCGGCGCCGGTGGCCGGGCGGGCCGGCGCCTGCGCCGAAGCCTGCGCCTGGGCCTGGGCCTGGGCCTGGAGCGGGGCCTGCGCCGGGTGAGGCGCGGGTTCCGGTTCGGGTTCCGGGAGCTCCAGGCGCGCTTCCGTCCTGGCCGCGGGCGCGGAGAAGGCCCGGACGTCGACCGAGCTCAGATGCTCGGTCTCCGCGTCCGGGTCCACGTCGGGCGTCGGACCCTCCGCCGTACGGTCCCGCTCCTTGAGCTCCTTGGCGTACCGGCGCTCCATGCCCGCCCGTCCGGAAAGCAGCCGGATGGCGGTGCTGAAGCGTTCCGTCGGACGGGCTTCGTTCAGCTCGTCCTGCCTGCGGAGCCACATCGGCACCAAGTAGGCGGCCCAGGCCCCGACGATGACTGCGTAGATGAGGCCGCTGCTGCTCACGGTTCACACGGTAGAGGGGTTCGCGTGACGGCATCGGCCAATTGGCCCGGTGTGTCGCACGATCTGGCTGATATCACTGAACTTTTTTGTGATTGTTCAGATCGTTTGCCTGACAACTACCGATTGAATTCGAACATCTATTTTATTCTGTTCTGGCGCCAGCGGCGCAACAGCCCCTCCGGCACTTCCTCCGCCGTCAGCGCGAAGACCAGATGGTCCCGCCACGCGCCGTCGATGTGGAGATAGCGGGGGCGCATCCCCTCCTCGCGGAAGCCGAGTTTCTCCACGACCCGGCGCGAAGGGCCGTTCTCCGGGCGGATGCAGACCTCCATCCGGTGCAGACCCACCGAGCGGAAGCAGTGGTCGACGGCGAGCGCGACCGCCGTCGGCATCACCCCGCGCCCGGCCACCTCGCTGTCCACCCAGTACCCCACGTGCCCGGAGCACATCGAACCCCAGGTGATGCCGGCCACCGTCAACTGGCCGACCAGCCGCCCCCGGTACTCGATCACGAACGGCAGCATCCGGCCCGCGTTCGCCTCCGACCGCAGATGGCGGACCATCTGACGGTACGTCGGCCGCTGCGCGACCGGGCCGCCGGGAGCCGGCGGCGGGACCGTCGCCTCCCAGGGCCGCAGCCACTCGCGGTTGCGCCGGTTCACCTCACGCCAGGCCGCGTGGTCGCGCATCCTTATCGGGCGGAGCACCACCTCGTCGTCCACGAGGACCACGGGCCAGGACGGGATCACGACGGTCTCGGATGGTCGCCGCCACGGATCTGGTCGACGGCGTGCCGGAGGATCGGTTCCAGGACGGTCAGGCCGTCCCGCACCCCGCCGGACGACCCCGGCAGGTTCACGATCAAAGTGCCGCCCGCGACCCCCGCGAGGCCGCGCGAGAGCGCCGACGTCGGCACCTTCTCCCGGCCGAACGCGCGGATCGCCTCCGGGATGCCCGGGATCTCCCGCTCCAGGACCCGCCGGGTCACCTCGGGGGTCTCGTCGGTGGGCGAGATGCCCGTACCGCCGGTGGTGACGATGACGTCGTACCCGGCGGCGACCCCGGCGCGCAGGGCCGCCTCGACGGGCGCCCCGTCCGGGACGACCTGCGGTCCGTCCACGGCGAACCGCATCCGGGTCAGGCCCTCGGCGATCAGAGGGCCGCCCTTGTCCTCGTAGACCCCGGCGGAGGCCCGGTTGGAGGCGGTGACGACCAGCGCGCGGTAGGCCGCGGCCGGGACCTCCTCCGGCGGCCCGGCGGGCTCCTCGTGCTCGTGGGTCCCCGCCACCCGGCCCGCGCGCGTCACGCCTCGGCCCTCGTCCAGTGGCCCGACTTGCCGCCCGTCTTCTCCTCCACCCGTACGTCGGAGATGACCGCGCCCTTGTCGACCGCCTTGATCATGTCGACGACCGTCAGGGCGGCCACGGAGACCGCCGTCAGGGCCTCCATCTCGACGCCCGTGCGGTCCGTGGTCTTCACCGTCGCCAGGATCTCGACCGCGTCGTCCGTGACCGCCAGATCCAGGGTCACGCCCGAGACGGCCAGCGGGTGGCAGAGCGGGATGAGGTCCGGGGTCTTCTTGGCGCCCATGATCCCGGCGATCCGGGCGGTCGCGAGCGCGTCGCCCTTCGGGACGCCCTCGCCGCGCAGCAGCTCGATCACGCGCGGCGAGACGAGCACCCGCCCGCTGGCACGGGCGGTGCGGGACGTGACGTCCTTCGCCGATACGTCGACCATGCGGGCCGCGCCCGCCTCGTCGATGTGGGTGAGACCTTGCTGCGTGCTCATGGCCGTGACACTCCCGGTCGCTGTATGGGGACGACACCGTACCCCCACCCTCGCTCCCTCAGCCGAGGAGGACCACTTCCAGCTCGGTGCCCGGCTCCACCGTCTCCGTGTCCTCCGGGACCACGAGCAGGCAGTCCGCGTGCGCCAGGGCCGCGATCAGGTGGGAGCCCGCGCCGCCCACCGGGGTGACGGTGCCCGCCTCCGGGTCGTACGTCCCCCGGAGGAACTGGCGGCGCCCGGCGGGTGACGACAGCGCCTTGTCCGCGACGAGCTCCGCCCGCACCCGCGGCCGGTGCAGGTCCTCGACGCCCATGAGGGCGCGGATCGCGGGGCGGACGAACAGCTCGAAGGAGACGTACGACGAGACCGGGTTGCCCGGCAGCGCCAGGAGCGGGATCTGCTCGGCGCCGATCGCGCCGAAGCCCTGCGGCTTGCCCGGCTGCATCGCCAGCTTGCGGAAGTCGACCTGCCCGTCGGCGGTCAGCGCCTCCTTCACCACGTCGTACGCGCCGACGCTCACCCCGCCCGTGGTCACGATCAGATCGGCCCGGATGAGCTGGTCCTCGATCGTGGCGCGCAGCGACTCCGCGTCGTCGGCGACGGCCCCCACCCGGTAGGCGAGGGCGCCCGCGTCCCGTGCCGCCGCGGCGAGCGCGAAGCTGTTGGAATCGTGGATCTGGCCCTCGCCCAGCGGCTCGCCGGGCTGGACCAGCTCGCTGCCGGTGGACATGACGACGACCCGGGGGCGGGGCCGGACCTTCACGGTGCCCCGGCCGATGGCCGCGAGCAGGCCGATCTGCGGCGGGCCCAGGACCGTGCCCGCCGCGAGGGCCAGCTCCCCGGCCCGTACGTCGCTGCCCGCCCTGCGGACATGAGCGCCCGCCTCGGCGGACCGGTGCACCCGGACCTCGCCGGCCGCGCCCTCGGGTGCGGCGCTGGCGGCGGTCATGCCGGTGGCCGCTCCCCCGCCCGTACCGCCGTCGGTCCACTCGACGGGGACGACGGCCTCGGCGCCGGGCGGCAGCGGGGCGCCGGTCATGATGCGGGCGGCCTGGCCGGGGCCGACCTCGGGCAGACCGCCCGCGCCCGCCGCGACGTCGCCGACGACGGTGAGGACCGCGGGGAACTCCTCGGTGACACCGGCGACATCGGCGACCCGGACCGCGTACCCGTCCATGGAGCTGTTGTCGAAGGGCGGCAGCGCGACCGGCACCGTCACGTCCTCGACGAGGACACAGCCCTGCGCGTCGAGGAGTTGCAGTTCGATGGGTTCGAGCGGGCCGACGGTCGCGAGGATGTCGGCCAGGTGCTCGTCCACCGACCACAGACCGCGGGCCGGGCCCGCGCAGGGGTCCGCACCCTGCTGGTGGTCGTGGTCGTCGTGGGACGGCGACGGTGCCGCGCTGCTGCTCAAGGTCCTACATCTCCTCGCTGACGTATCTCCGGAGCCAGGCCCGGAAGTCCGGTCCCAGATCTTCACGTTCGCACGCGAGTCTGACAATGGCACGCAGATAGTCACCGCGGTCACCGGTGTCATAGCGGCGCCCCTTGAAGACGACGCCGTGCACCGGGCCGCCGATCTTCTCGTCGGAGGCGAGCTTCTGCAGCGCGTCGGTCAGCTGGATCTCGCCGCCGCGGCCCGGCCCGGTCTCCCGCAGCATCCCGAAGACGGCCGGATCCAGGACGTAGCGGCCGATGATCGCGTAGTTGCTGGGCGCCTCGTCCGCGTCCGGCTTCTCGACGAGGCCCGTCACCTTCACGACGTCCGAGTCGACGGTCGCCTCGACCGCGGCGCAGCCGTACAGGTGGATCTGCGAGGGCTCGACCTCCATGAGGGCGATCACGCTGCCGCCCTCCCGCTCCTGGACCTCCACCATCCGGGAGAGCAGCGGGTCGCGGGGGTCGATCAGGTCGTCGCCGAGGAGGACCGCGAAGGGCTGGTCGCCGACGTGCGGGGCGGCGCAGAGCACGGCGTGGCCGAGGCCGCGCGGGGCGCCCTGGCGCACGTAGTGCATGGTGGCGAGGTCGCTGGACTCCTGGACCTTGGAGAGGCGCTCGGCGTCGCCCTTCCGGCTCAGGGCCTCCTCCAGCTCGTAGTTCCGGTCGAAGTGGTCCTCCAGGGGACGCTTGTTCCGTCCGGTGATCATCAGGACGTCGGAGAGTCCGGCCGCGACGGCCTCCTCGACGACGTACTGGATGGCCGGCTTGTCGACGACCGGCAGCATCTCCTTCGGCGTCGCCTTGGTCGCCGGGAGGAAGCGGGTGCCGAGGCCGGCGGCCGGGATGACAGCCTTGCTGATCCGGCCGAGCCTGGGGAGCGACTGATTCATGCGGTGCACCTTAGCCGTTCGGAATGAGAGGAAGATGTGGGTTCGGTTAACTTCCTCCACATAGAGCCAGTTACAAGAGTTTTGTGAATGCAGACGAGGCCGTCATGACACCTGAGATGTCCGAAAAGACCCTGCTGCGGGGCCGACTTCTGGCCGCGCGAGCCGCACTGGACGCACCTTCCCTGGCACACACGGCCGCGTCACTCGCCCGCCACGGACTGGAACTCGCCGAACTCGCCGGGGCGTCCACGGTCGCCGCCTACGTGTCGGTGGGCCGCGAACCGGGCACGCGCGCGTTGCTCGACGCCCTCCACGCGCGCGGGGTCCGGGTCCTGCTGCCCGTCCTGCTCCCCGACAACGACCTGGACTGGGCCGCGTACGAGGGCCCCGAGCGGCTCGCGAAGGCGGGCCGGGGGCTCCTCGAACCCGTCGGGCCCCGGCTCGGTCCCGAGGCCGTGTGCTCCGCGGACGCCGTCCTGCTGCCGGGCCTCGCGGTCGACGGGCGCGGGATGAGGCTCGGGCGGGGCGGCGGCTCGTACGACCGGGTGCTCGCCCGGCTCACGCGCGCGGGCGCCGACCCGGCCCTCGTGGTGCTCCTCTACGCGGACGAGGTGGTCGCGCGGGTCCCGGAGGAACCGCACGACCACCCCGTGCACGCGGTGGTGACCCCCGAGGGGGTCGTCCGCTTCCGGTCGGGCCCTACGGCTTGAGGACCAGCGTGTCCTTCGTCGCCGCGTCGACCGCCGCCTTGCCGTAGGCCCAGTCGAACAGGTCGCCCCTGGCCCAGGCATCCGTCTGGTCGGTGTAGTGCGAGTGGAAGGCGTGACCGGAGGCCCCGGTCAGGTTGATCCACCGGGACTTGTCCCAGTCGCCGACGTTGACCACCATCCGCATCGACGGCACCCAGATCACCTCGTAGCCGCCGGCCGCGTTCCAGCCGGTGGCGTCGACGGCCGCCTCGCCGCCGCCCAGGTTCCACGGGCCGCGGTTGAGGAGCTGCCGCACGACGCCGGGTCCCGCGGTGCCGAGGGTCTGGTTCTCGAGGGTCAGCTGGTGCAGCCGGCCCCAGCTCCAGGTGGAGACGTCCTTGCCGAGCTTGGCGGTCAGCTCCCAGCGGGCGTCCTTCATGGCGCGCGCGAGCAGCTGGTCACGGGTCTCGGTGGCCTGGTCGGTGCGGTTGCCCGGGGTGACCCACCACTCGCTCTTCTCCTGCTTGAGGAGCGGGCGGACCACCTCGTACCAGCGGTCGCCGCCGTCCGGCTGCGCCGAGTCGGGGTCGCGCTGGCCGCATTCCCGTACGAGCTTGTTCTGCTCGTCGACCGGGCCGGTGGCGTCGGCGGGACGGACGTTGATGCAGTCGCCCTCGACGCGCACTTCCTTGGGCAGCTTGTCGCCGAAGGCGAGCTTGAGGACGTTGCGCCAGACCGCGTTGAAGTAGGCGGCGGCGGCCGAGTCGGGCTCCTGCGTGTAGTCCCAGCCTTCGAGGAGCTTCTGCGCCTCGCGGACGTACGGGTCGGCGATGTCGATCTTCAGCAGGAGCGGGTTGAGCAGGGTCGCGATCTCGCTGCGGTTGTCGGTCTGCATGGTGCGCATGTCGTCCGGCGAGATCTTGCCGCCGTCCTTGGTCTTCGACTCGATGAGGTCGTTGATCCGCTGGCTGCGCGAGCCGTAGCCCCAGTCCCTGGTGAGCAGGTCGGGGTAGGTCTTCTGGTCGATGACGGCCTGGTTGGCGGTGACGATGTAGCCGCGCTCGGGGTTGAACTCGTAAGGCAGCCGCTCGAAGGGGATGTAGCCCTTCCACTTGTACGTGGAGTCCCAGCCGGGCGCCGGGAGGGCGCCGTCGCCCTTGGTGCGCTGCGGGATCTTGCCCGGCGACTGGTAGCCGATGTTGCCCTCGGTGTCGGCGTAGATCAGGTTCTGGGACGGGACCTCGAAGTTCTTGGCCGCGGCCCGGAAGGTGGTGAAGTCCTTGGCGCGGTCGATCGCGAAGATCGCGTCCATCGACTTGCCCGGCTGGAGGGCGGTCCACTGGAGGGAGACGCCGTAGCCGGTGCCGCGATCGGGGGCGGAGTTGCCGACGGGGGCCTGCTGGCCGACCTTCTCCAGTTCGGAGGAGCGGTCGGAGACGAGCGGGCCGCGCTCGGTGGAGCGGACGGTGATCGTCCGGTCGCTGCCGCCGGCGACCTTGATGGTCTCCTCGCGGACCGTGAAGGGCTTGACCTTGCCGTCGACGAGGTAGCCGTCCGGGCCGATCCTCTCCAGGTAGAGGTCGGTGACGTCGGCGCCGAGGTTGGTGAGGCCCCAGGCGATCTTGTCGTTGTGACCGATGATCACACCGGGCATGCCGGAGAAGGTGTAGCCGGAGACGTCGTAGCGGCAGGTGGCCGAGACCGAGCGGCAGTGCAGACCCATCTGGTACCAGAGGGACGGCAGCTGGGGCGCGAGGTGCGGGTCGTTGGCGAGCAGCGGCTTGCCCGAGGTCGTGTACTTCCCCGCGACGACCCAGGAGTTCGAGCCGATGCCGTTGCCGTTGGGGCCGAGGAGGGCGGGGATGCCGTCCAGGACCTCGGAGAGCGCGCCGAGCTGGGACTCGATCCCCTGACCCGAACCGTCCGAGCCGCCGGGGCCGTTGCCCGGCGTCTCGCCGGTGGTCGCGCCGTCGGCCTCGCCGGCCTCGGCCTTCGGGTCGAACTCCCCGCTGTCCTCGTCGACCGCGCCCTTGGGGACGATCGGCTGGTGGATCGCGTACGGGTACTCCGGGTACAGCTGCTTGATCTGGCTCGCGCTCAGCCGGCTCGTCATCAGCGAGCGGTCGATCTCGTCCTGCATGTTGCCGCGCAGGTCCCAGGCCATCGCCTTGAGCCAGGCCACCGAGTCGACCGGCGTCCACGGCTCGATCGCGTAGTCGTTGGTGAGGGCCAGGGCCGCGTACTCGACGGAGACGTCGGCGGGGGCCCGGTCCTTCAGGTAGGCGTTGACGCCCTCCGCGTACGCCTGGAGGTACTTCTTCGTCTCGGCCGACAGGACCTGGTCGTACTCCTGCTGCGCGACCCGGCGCCAGCCGAGCGTGCGCAGGAAGGAGTCGGTCTCGACCTGGCCCTCGCCGAACATCTCGGAGAGCCGGCCCGCGGTCACGTGCCGCCGGACGTCCATCTCGTAGAAGCGGTCCTGCGCCTGGACGTAGCCCTGGGCGCGGAAGAGGTCCGTCTCGTTGTCCGCGTAGATCTGCGGGACGCCGTTCGCGTCGCGCTTGACCTCGACCTCGCCGGAGAGCCTGTCGAGCCGGATCTCGCCCGTGGTCTGCGGGAACGAGGCCCGGACGGTGCTCACACCCCAGAACCCGCCGAATCCGACGCCCGCGACCAGGGCGAGGACCAGGACGAGGAGGATCAGGCGGGCGCGCCGCCCTTTCTTCTTGGCGGGAGGCGCGGTCGTGTTGGAGGGCATCGCTGTCCTTCGAGGGGCAGGGTGGTCCTGGAGTACGGGAGCAACCTTAGGCGCAGCGTCCGGACGGCCCGGACGCGGTGTCGGGAAGAGAACCGTACTGGCGAGCGAAGAACCACAGGGAAGGCGTCAAGAAAACGTTAAAGATTAGGTAAGGTAACGAAGTGTCGGCCGCTGGAGGAACGCTCCAGCTGCTTGTGAGGGGAAGGAACGGCCACTGACTGTCCACCAGCTCAACGAACTCCTGCTCATCAGCTCCCTCGTGCTGCTGATCGCAGTCGCGGCCGTACGGATCTCGTCCCGGAGCGGGCTCCCCAGCCTGCTGCTCTACCTCGGCATCGGCGTCGCGATAGGCCAGGACGGCATCGGCAACGTCGCCTTCGACAACGCCGAACTGACGCAGGTCATCGGCTACGCAGCCCTTGTCGTCATCCTCGCTGAGGGTGGCCTCGGCACGAAGTGGAAGGAGATCAAGCCGGCGCTCCCCGCCGCGGTCGTCCTCTCCACCCTCGGCGTCGCGGTCAGCGTCGGCATCACCGCCACCGCCGCCCACTACCTCGTCGGCCTCGACTGGCGACAGGCCCTGATCATCGGCGCCGTCGTCTCCTCGACCGACGCCGCGGCGGTCTTCTCCGTCCTGCGCAAGGTGCCGCTGCCCTCACGGGTCACCGGCGTCCTGGAGGCCGAGTCCGGCTTCAACGACGCCCCTGTCGTCATCCTCGTCGTCGCCTTCTCCACCGCGGGACCCGTCGACCACTGGTACGTCCTGGTCGGCACGATCGCCCTCGAACTCGCCATCGGCGTCGCCGTCGGCCTCACCGTCGGCTTCCTCGGCGCCTACGGGCTCCGGCACGTCGCGCTGCCCGCCTCCGGCCTCTACCCGATCGCCGTCATGGCCATCGCCGTCGTCGCGTACGCCGCCGGCGCCATGGCCCACGGCTCCGGCTTCCTCGCCGTCTACCTGGCCTCGATGATCCTCGGCAACGCCAAGCTGCCGCACGCGCCCGCGAACCGCGGCTTCGCCGAGGGACTCGGCTGGATCGCCCAGATCGGCATGTTCGTCCTGCTCGGCCTGCTCGTCACCCCGCACGAGCTCGTCCACGACTTCTGGCCCGCCGTCGTCATCGGCCTGGTCCTGACGGTGGTCGCGCGGCCCCTGGAGATCCTGGTCAGCCTGCTGCCCTTCCGGATCCCCTGGCAGGAACAGGCCCTCATGTCCTGGGCGGGACTGCGCGGCGCCGTGCCCATCATCCTCGCCACCATCCCGATGGTGTCGCAGATCGAGGGCAGCGAACGGATCTTCAACATCGTCTTCGTCCTCGTCGTCGTCTACACCCTCGTCCAGGGCCCGACCCTGCCCTGGCTCGCGAAGGCCCTGAAGCTCGGCGACTCCTCGGAGGCCTCCGACCTCGGCGTCGAGTCCGCCCCCCTGGAACGGCTCCGCGGCCATCTGCTCTCCGTCGCCATCCCGGAGAACTCCCGCATGCACGGAGTCGAGGTCGCCGAGCTGCGCCTCCCCGCCGGGGCGGCCGTCACCCTCGTCGTACGGGAGGGGGCGAGCTTCGTCCCCGGCCCCACGACCGTCCTGCGGCGCGGCGACGAACTCCTCGTCGTCGCCACCGACCCGGTACGGGACGCCACCGAGCGGCGACTGCGCGCGGTCGGACAGGGCGGCAAGCTCGCCGGCTGGCTCGGCACCGGGGGCGCCACGGCGGCCTCGCGCCCCTCGGGAGCCGCGCCGCGGTTCCACCGGCACGGCCACCAGGAGAAGAAACCGTCCGCGTGAGCGAACAGACGGTTAATCCGAGGCATTAATTCAAGGGAGGGAGCATTTTCCCAGGCAGGAAGACGCTCCTCCCTGTACCATGAAGGCACACCTGATCGAACCAACTCTGCCTGACGCAGAGCTGGCGCGACCGTATGGCGGCCGTGGCGCCCCTCCGCAGTGGGGCCGGCCCGGTATCTACCGCAGTAACGCGCATGAGGACAGCTCTCGGCGACACCCGCACCACCGTGCCGGGGCGCGCTACCAGGCGGCAGAAAGGCCAGGACCGTGGCGTCCACGGTCAACTACGACAAGCGACCCGGCTACGGGCAGCTTCTGCGCACACCCGGTGCGCTGTCCTTCCTGCTCCCCGGCTTCGCCGCCCGGCAGCCTTTCGCGATGCTGACCATCGGCATCGTCCTGCTCGTCCAGCACACCACCGGCTCCTTCGGCAGCGCCGGCGCCGTCGCCGCCGTCACCGGCGTCTCCATGGCGCTGTTCGCGCCGCAGAGCGGCAAGCTCGCCGACCGCTTCGGCCAGCGCGCCGTCCTCGTCCCCGGCGTCCTGATCCACACCGCGTCCGTCTCCCTGCTCGTGGTGCTCGCCCTGACCGGCGCCCCGCTCTGGGCCCTGTTCCTGGCCGCCGTGCCCGCCGGTGCCTCCGTGCCCCAGGTCGGACCGATGGTCCGGGCCCGCTGGGCCGCCAAGCTGGACGGCACCCCGCTGATGCCGACGGCCGCCGCCTTCGAGTCCGTCACCGACGAGTTCACCTTCGTCGTCGGACCCGTCCTCGCCACCGCCCTGTGCACCGGCGTCCACCCGGCCGCGGGCCTGATCACCGAGGCCGCCCTCACCCTCGTCGGCGGACTCTTCTTCGCCGCCCAGCGCGCCACCCAGCCCGCGTTCGGCGCCGCCTCGGCGACCTCCGCCGAACCCCGCCGCTCGGCGCTCTCCATCCCCGGTGTCCGCGTCCTGATCGTCGCCTTCCTCGGCATCGGCTCGGTCTTCGGCGGCATGCAGGTCTCCCTCACCGCCTTCACCGAGGAGATCGGCAACCCCGGCGCGAACGGCCTGCTGTACGGGGTCTTCGCCGCCGGCAACATGCTCGCGGGCATCGCCATGGGCACCGTCGCCTGGAAGATCGGCCCCCGCCGCCGCCTAATCCTCGGATACGCCGGCCTCACCGTCGCCGCGTCCCTGCTGTGGACCGCGCACTCGGTGCTGCTCCTCGGCGCCCTGGGCCTGGTCGTGGGCCTGTGCATCGCCCCCGCCCTGATCACCGGCTACACCATCGTCGAGACCCTGATCCCGGCCTCGGCCCGTACCGAGGCCTTCACCTGGCTCACCGGCGCCGTCGCGCTCGGCCAGGCCGCGGCCGTCACCGTCGCCGGGCGTCTCGCCGACGCCCAGGGATCGAGCGCCGGATTCCTGGTCCCGATGGCGGGCACCGTGCTCGCCCTCGCCACGCTCGTGGCCCTGCGGTCGCGGCTCCGGCCGCGCGAGACCAGCCGGGTCGCGGCACGTGGTATCGGTCACCGCGTGCGGGTGGCGGTGGACTGATCCCGCGGAATACGTCACTATGGATCGTCGTTAGCACTCGATGAGTGTGAGTGCCAGGAGGAAGACAAGTGCCGACCTACCAGTACCAGTGCACCGAGTGCGGCGAAGGCCTCGAGGCGGTGCAGAAGTTCACCGATGACGCGCTGACCGAGTGCCCCAGCTGCAACGGACGCCTGAAGAAGGTGTTCTCGGCCGTCGGCATCGTCTTCAAGGGATCCGGCTTCTACCGGAACGACAGCCGCGGCTCGTCGTCCAGCAGCTCGCCGGCCGCGTCGAAGTCCTCGACCCCGTCGTCCTCGGCCCCTTCGTCGTCCTCGACGTCGGATGCCAAGCCGGCCGCGTCGACCGCTTCGGCGTCCTCTTCCGCCTCCTCGACATCCTCGTCGAGCACCGGAAGCTCGGCCGCCTGACCGCTTTTCCAGCCTTTCCGGCTTTTCCGCCGAGGGCCCCCGTCGCCGTGTGCGACGGGGGCCCTCGGTGTTTCCCGGGGCGGGGGCCCTCGGTGTTCGCGGAACCCCCCCGCCTAGGCTGACCGGCATGACGACCCACGGCGCGTACGCGGACATCGGTGTGATCGGCGGCTCCGGCTTCTACTCGTTCCTGGAGGACGTCACGGAGGTGTCCGTCGACACCCCGTACGGCAGTCCCAGCGACTCCCTCTTCCTCGGCGAGATCGCCGGCCGCCGGGTCGCCTTCCTCCCCCGGCACGGCCGGACCCACAGCGTCCCGCCGCACCGCATCAACTACCGCGCCAACCTCTGGGCCCTGCGCTCCCTGGGCGTACGGCAGATCCTCGGGCCCTGCGCCGTCGGCGGGCTCCGCGAGGAGTACGGGCCGGGCACGCTCGTCGTCCCCGACCAGCTCGTCGACCGTACGAAGGCCCGGGCGCAGTCCTACTTCGACGGGGAGCGGCGGGCGGACGGGGTCGTGCCCCGCGTCGTCCACGTGACCTTCGCCGACCCCTACTGCCCCGACGGGCGGCGGATCGCGGTGAAGGCCGCCCGGGGGCGGGACTGGGAGCCGGTCGACGGCGGCACGATGGTCGTGGTCGAGGGGCCCCGCTTCTCCACCCGGGCCGAGTCCCGGTGGCACGCGGCGGCCGGCTGGTCGGTCGTCGGCATGACCGGGCACCCCGAGGCCGTCCTCGCCCGCGAGCTGGGCGTCTGCTACACCTCGCTCGCGCTCGTCACCGACCTGGACGCGGGCGCCGAGACCGGCGAGGGCGTCTCGCACACGGAGGTGCTGCGGGTGTTCGGCGAGAACGTGGGACGGCTGCGGGAGGTGCTGTTCGACGCGGTGGGCGCGCTGCCCGCGACCGCGGACCGGGACTGCCTGTGCACGCACGCCCACGACGGCTGGGACCTGGGGATCGAGCTGCCGTAAACCCCCCTGGAGGGTGAGGGGGTTGTCCACAGCGGTCGGGCGATCCCCAGGCCAGAGCGGGGAGAGGGCGCGGCCGGGAGAGTGAGGGGCGTTCCACTCCCGAGCAGGACGGCGGCACCCCACGATGACGACCCCTTTCTCTGCCCTTTCCTCGCACTCCTCCTCCCCCACCCCCCTCTCCTCCTCCTTCGCTCCCGCGTCCCTTCCCGCGGCGTGCGTGGTGCCGGACTTCGAGCCTCTTCGGGTACGAGGGGGCCGGCAGCGGCTCCGCAGGGCGCTGCGTCGGGGGCGGTGGGCGCCGGCGGTGCTGCTTGCCCTGGTGGCGGTCGCCCTCGCCGTCGTATCCGGAGCCCCGCCGCCGGGCGCTCCGGCCGGCGAACCGGCGACCGCCGCCGTCGCCGCTCGCGCGCGGCCGCCCGTCGTCCGTCTCGTGTCCGCCCCGGTCCGGATCGCCGACGCCGCGACCGTACGGCTGCTGCGCCCGGGCGACCGGGTCGACGTGATCGCCGCGCCCAACTCGCCGCTCGGCGCGGCGGGTGAGGCCCGGGTGGTCGCGAAGGGCGCCCGAGTGGCCGAAGTTCCGCACCCGGGTGAGACTCGTTCGGACGGAGGAGCGCTCGTCGTCCTGTCCGTGCCGCGGTCGACGGCGGCGACCCTCGCGGGTGCCGGTGTCACGTCCCAACTGGCGGTGACGGTGTGCTGATTCGCACTGACTCCCTGTCAAGTCACCGTTCCGTGTGTACGGATTGGACCTTTCTGCGTCGACCACGGCGTAATGGCTCCGCACACAGCAGCACAAGCGACGAAAGGCACCTTGGTGGCCGAGAAGAAGGAAAGCGTGATGGCGGGCTTCAAAGCCTTCCTGATGCGTGGCAACGTGATCGATCTCGCGGTGGCGGTCGTCATCGGTGCGGCGTTCACCAACATCGTGAACTCGGTGGTCAAGGGCGTCATCAACCCTCTCGTGGGTGCCTTCGGCACGAAGGACCTGGAGAGCTACCAGTCCTGCCTGAAGGGCCCCTGCGAGGTCGACGACGCGGGCAACGTGGTCTCGGGCATCCCGATCATGTGGGGGACGGTCCTCAGCTCGATCCTGAGCTTCGTGATCACGGCGGCCGTCGTCTACTTCCTGATGGTCCTGCCGATGGCGAAGGTCCTCGCCAAGCGCGCCGCGCACGACAAGGCGAAGGAGGGCGTCGCGGAGACCATGGAGATCAGCGAGCTGGAGGTCCTCAAGGAGATCCGCGACCACCTGGTCGCCCAGCGCGGCCCGTCCACGGGCTCGGGCACAGGTGCCGGTTCGGGCTCGGGCTCGGGCGGCGGGTCGGGGACCGGCGGCGGGTCGGGGACGCACCCCACCTCATGACCGGCGGTCCGCGCCGGCGTCAGAGGTGGTGCGGCGGCTTCTCGTCGAGGAAGCGCGCGAGGTCGGCGGCACTGTCGCCGCCGGCCGGAGGCCGCTCTCCCCAGCCACGGTCCGTGTCGTCCGCGGACTGCTGGTCCAGCGGATCGTCGAAGACGAGTACCGGCTTCGTCTCGGTCGTGGGATGCGGGCCGGGCCGCTTCGCGTCTCGCGGTCCGTGGGCGGGGGCGGTGCTCATGTCTTCAGGGTACGCCCGCTGCCCCGTCCCGTACCTCTCTGATCTGCGTATCTCCGCTCACCGGTCCTTGGGGTCGACGGCCCAGAGGCCGAGCACCACAAGGAACGACAGGACGAGGAAGCCCGCGCCCCACCAGGCGGTACCGGTGTCGCCGGCCATCCACTCGTCCACCACGATCGTCAGACCCCAGAGCTGGCCGATGACGACCGTGAGCGCCAGCGCGACACGCGCGGACAGCTTCGAGGAGCGCTCCGGTTCCTGCTCCGTACCCGCTCCCGGGCCCGGCCCGGTGTGCCGGACGCGGGGATCGCCGTATCCGCTGGTGGCGCGGATCTGCGGGTACCGCTCGCGCACCGGCCGGTTCAGCCGCGGCTGGGCGCTGCCCGGGGTGTACGCGGGAGGCCGGGGGGCCTCCGGGGGCCTGGCGTGTTCCGGGCTCCTGGTGTGCTCCGTTCCTGTCCCGGGGGATTCCGGGGTCAGGGCCGGGTCGGGGGTCCTGGAGTGTTCCGGGGTCCTGGGCGGTTCCGGGGCTGCGGGGTCGCGGGGGAAGGGGGGCTCGGTCATGTCCGTGCGCTCCTCTCCGCCGTCCTGCCCGCCGGGGCGCCCGCGCCGGAGCCCGGGCAGCCCAGGCGGTCGGCGAGGTCGGGACGGTCGTCGCCCAGTCGGCGGCAGAGGCCCTCGCGGGCGCTCTCGCCCGAGCGGGCGGTGCCGACCGCCCAGACGCTGCCGTCGGCCTCCTCCACCAGGAGCACCTTGGGCAGGCCGCGCGGCGGCGGGCCCGCGGTGACCTCTCCCGTGCGGGCGTCGAAGACGCCTTCGTGGCAGGGGCAGTAGAGCTCGCCCTCGCTGCCCCGCTCCTTGCGCCAGAGAACGGCGCAGGCGAGGTGGGTGCAGACGGCGGAGTAGCCGGCGAGGGTGCCGTCCTCCAGGCGGACGGCGACCGCGCGGTCCTCGCCGCCGGGGTAGCGGAAGGCGAGGGACTCGCCGGGCGGGATCCCGTCGGCGATCTTCTTCGGCTCGGGTGACCCGTCGCTGTCGCCGTGCCGGTGCAGGATGCCGGAGGCGACGGCGACGCCGCCGACGGCGAGACCGCCGGAGACGGTGGCGACGATCCGCAGGTAGTCACGGCGGGTGGTGAGGGAGTCGGCGGCGATCCGGTCGTGGAGCGCTTCCCGGGCCGCGTCGGAGTGGGGGCCCGGGGCGGGTGGCTGGGGGTCGGTCACGCTCAACGGACGTCCTTTCCATTGATCTCCACGACGGGGAGGCCGCCGGGTACCGGCCACTGGACCTTGTCCGCGGGGACGACCATCGCGACCCCGGTGGTGACGGTGGTGCCGCCGAAGGTGAAGGAGTCGGCGACCTGGACGCCGGGGCGCTCGGCCTGGAGCTCTTCGAGGGTGCCGTAGAAGAGGGCGCCGGTGGGGCAGACCGTGGCGCACATCGGAGCGAGGCCGTAGGCGGTGCGGTCGTAGCAGAGGTTGCACTTCATCTGGAGCTTCGCCTGGAGGTCGATCTTGGGGACGCCGAAGGGACAGGCGTTGACACAGTTGGCGCAGCCGATGCAGCGGGTGGTGTCGGCCTGCTGCACGACGCCGTCGGCGGTCACGAGGATCGCTTCGGCGGGGCAGACCTCGGCGCAGGGGGCGACGGGGTCCTCGCAGTGCATGCAGACGGTGGGGAGGGAGGCGACGGAGCGCCCTTCGTCGGGGTAGTCGAGGTGGATCATCGACTTGCCGCGGTGGGAGTCGCATTCGCGGCAGGCGGAGACGCAGGCCTGGCAGCCGATGCAGCGGCCCGGGTCGATGAAGATCGTGCGGCCCATCATGTGCGGTCAGCTCCTCTCCGCGGTACCGCGGCCCTGCGGGGAGGTGGGGGGCAGCGGGTCGGTGCGGGAGACCTGGGTCTCCGGGTAGGTGTGGTGTCCGGGGGCGGTGGGCGGGGCCGGGACCTCGTCGATGTGCGGGGCGGCCTCGATGCGGGCGGCGCAGACCTTGTACTCGGGGATCTTGGAGCGGGGGTCGAGGGCGTCGATGGTGAGGGCGTTGGCCGCGGTGGGGACGGGCCAGTGGTAGGGGACGAAGACGGTGTCGGGGCGGATGGCCTCGGTGACAAGCGCCGGGAAGACCTCGCTGCCGCGGCGGGTGACGACCCGGACGGGGTCGCCGTTGCGGAAGCCGTGGGAGGGGTGGACCTCGACCCAGGGGCGCGGGGTCTGTTCGACGAGGGCGCCGAGGCGGCGGGTCTGGTTGCCGGAGAGGAAGTGGGCGACGGTGCGGCCGGTGGTCAGCGAGAGGGGGTACTCCTCGCTGTACGGGTCCACCGGCGGGTGCCATTCGACGACCTGCAGGTGGATGGTGCCGTCGGGGTGGTAGGTGCGGCCGTCCTCGAAGAGGCGGGGGGTTCCGGGGTGGTCGGTGCTGGGGCACGGCCAGGCGATGCCGCCGGTCTCCTCCAGGCGTTCGTAGGTGATGCCGTAGTAGTCGTTGACGGTTCCGGCGGAGGCGACGCGGAGTTCCTCGAAGACGGAACGGGAGTCGGGGAAGTCGAATTTGTTCCCGGCGCCGAGCCGGCGGGCGAGTTCGCAGATGACCCAGGTGTCGGTGCGTACTCCGGCCGGTGGTTCCTGGGCCTTGTTGTGCTTGACGACCCGGGCCTCGGCGTTGGCCATGACGCCTTCGTCCTCGGCCCACACGGTGACGGGGAAGACCACGTGCGCGTTGGCGGCGGTCTCGGAGAGGAAGAAGTCGAACTGGGCGTGGAACTGCAGGGTGTCGTAACCGTCCTTGACGGTCGCGTAGTTCGGGAGGGAGACGAAGGGGTTGTTGCAGATGCCGATCAGGCCGCGGATCTCCTGGCGCTGCATCTGCCAGACCATCTCCATCATGGAGGTGCCCGCGGGCGGGAGTTCGGACTCGTCGATGCCCCAGATCTCGCAGATCTGGCGGCGGTGCTCGGGGTTGGTGATGGAGCGGCCGCCGGGGAGGAGGTCGGACTTCTGGCCGTGTTCGCGGCCGCCCTGACCGTTGCCCTGGCCGGTGATGGTGCCGTAGCCGGCGCCGGGCCTGCCGATGTTCCCGGTGGCGGCGCACAGGTTGATGATGCTGAGGCAGTTCTCGACGCCCTGGGAGTGGTGCTCGACGCCGCGGGCGTGCCAGGCCATGGCCTTGCCCGCGCCCGCGAACATGCGGGCGACCTGGACGATCTGCTCCTCGGGGACGCCGCAGATCCGGGCGGCGCGGGCGGGCGGGTAGTCGGCGACGGTCTTCCTGACCTCTTCCCAGCCGGTGGCGTGGGCGGCGAGGTACGCCTCGTCGGTGAGGCCTTCGGCGACGGCGACGTGGAGGACGGCGTTGAAGAAGGCGGAGTCGGTGCCGGGCTTGAGGGCGACGTGGATGTCGGCGGTGCGCGCGATGGCGGTCTCGCGGGGGTCGACGACGATGAGGGTGGCGCCCCGGTCGCGGGCTCCCCACAGGTACTGGGTCATGACGGGGAAGCATTCGCCGACGTTGGAGCCGGCGATGAGGAGGCAGTCGGTGAGGAGGATGTCGGAGAAGGGGTTTCCGGCGCGGTCGATGCCGAAGGCGAGTTTGTTGGCGCCGGCGGCGGAGACCATGCAGAGGCGTCCGTTGTAGTCGACGTGCCGGGTCTTGAGGGCGACCCGGGCGAACTTGCCGACGAGGTAGGTCTTCTCGGAGTAGAGGCTCGCGCCGCCGAGGAGGCCGAAGGCGTCGTTGCCGTACTCGCCCTGGATGCGGCGGATCTCGGCGACGGTGTGGTCGAGGGCCTCGTCCCAGCCGACCTCGCGGAACTCCTCGTCGCGGTTCCGGCGCATGAGGGGTGCGGTGAGCCGGTCGGGGTGGTTGACCTGCTGGTAGGCGTTGATGCCCTTGGGGCAGAGCCGCATCCGATTGATGTCGTGGTTGCGGGGTTCGACACCGAAGACCTTGCCGCCGCGGTCCACCCGCAGGTACATGCCGCACTGGACGCCGCAGAAGCAGCAGTGGGTGGGGACGAGGGTCTCGCCGTTCTGGTCGGCGTGCCAGCGGTCGGCGGGGATGCCGCCGGCGTCGCGGAACGCGCGGGTGCCGGGCGGGGCGAGGGAGGGGTCGAGCGGCACCGGCTGCCCGGGGGTGGTCGCGGGGTCGGTCGCCGTCATTTGAAGCCCTTCTTCACGTGGTCGAGGTAGGCGGCGCCGCGGAGGACGCGCTTGCAGCGGGGGCAGTACTCGGCCCACTCGTCGAAGCCGAGGTCGAGGTCGCGCATGGTGCCCCGGAGGTTCTCGACGTACGGGGCGGTGTCGACGGGCTCGTGGCAGCGGCGGCAGGCGAGCACCTCCTCGCCCTTGCGGCGGGAGGTGTACTTGAAGAGCTGCATGCCGACGGCCGCGGGCCGCTGCACGATGTGGAAGAACTTCCCGAAGGGGATGTAGATGAGGGTGAAGACGACGGCCACCATGTGGAGGATCGCGAGGAACTCGTAGCCGCCGCCGTGCAGGAAGAGCGACGAGAAGGTGAGCAGGAGACCGGTCACGGAGACGACGACGAGGGCGATCAGCGGAACCAGGTCGTAGGCGAAGCGCTGACCGGTGACGGCCCCGCGGTCCTTCATGCGGCGCCGGAGGAAGTAGGCGGCGCCGGCGATGACGAGGACGGCCGCGATGTCGAGGCCGTGGAACATGAGCCAGCCGAGGACGCCGAGGGCGTCGAAGCCGATGATCTCGAAGCCCCAGATGCGCATCTCGTAGCCGGGGCCGGAGCCGGTGGACGAGGTGAACGTGAACCAGCCCCAGGTGAGCGGGAAGGTGATCGCGGCAGCGAGCAGACAGCCCCAGAAGACGAGCTGGTGGGCGGCCCAGCGGGCGTGGGAGCGGGCGCCGAGGAACTTCTGGAAGCCGAGGTAGGTGGCGATCATCTTCGGCAGTGCGGTGGGCGCCCTGCGGAAGTTCGCGACGGAGAAGAAGGACCGCCATCCCTGCTTGAAGAGGCGACGGGCGCCGGGCGCGGAGATCCAGACGGTGTAGCGGTAGGCGACGCCGAAGGCGAGGAAGACGGTGGCGACGGCGTACGGGAGCAGGGCCGAGTCGAAGTCGCGGAGCAGGCGGCTGCCGAAGACGATCGCGAGGATCAGCAGGACGGAGACGGCGGTGCCGGCGAGGGTGGCACGGCGGCGCACCGCGGCCGGTGACCGCGGGAAGGTCCCGACGGCCGGCTTTCCGGGGGTGGGGCCCTGGGTGGGGCCGGGTGCGGAGGTCGGCTCGGCGGTCTTCGGTGGCTCGGTCACGCGGCCACGGTAAGGGCCTACATCCCGTTTCGCCCTGTTTTGCGAGGTGACGGGGTGAGGGCGTCGCCCAGACGTCGTTCAGGCCGTGTGCGCGGAAGACCTCCCGTCAGCGGCGGATCGCGTGGCACGTGGGCGGGAGGGTCGGCCGCTCTGGTCTGCTTGGTGCATGACACAACCGTTCCAGCCGCTCACCGCACGCTCCCGCGAGGAGTCCCACCGGGCCGCCACGCCACTCGAGCTCTTCTTCGACCTGTGTTTCGTGGTCGCGGTCGCCCAGGCGGGCGCGCAACTCGTGCACGCCGTCGCCGAGAACCACACCGGCGAGGGGATCATCAACTACGCGATGATCTTTTTCGCCATCTGGTGGGCCTGGATGAACTTCTCATGGTTCGCCTCCGCCTACGACAATGACGACGTTCTCTACCGGGTCGTCACCTTCGTCCAGATCGCCGGTGTCCTGATCCTCGCCGCGGGCGTCTCCCGGGCCTTCGAGGAGCACGACTTCCTCGTCGTCTACCTCGGCTACGTCGTCATGCGGCTCGCGCTCGCCACCCAGTGGCTGCGCGCCGCCCACCACGCCACCGACCCCGCCGAGCGGACGATGTGCCGGCGGTACGCGGGCGGGGTCGTCGCCGTGCAGATCGGCTGGCTCGCGCTGGTCCTCGCCCCGGAGGGGGCCCGCCCGTGGGTCTTCCTCGTCATGGCGCTGGCCGAGATGGCCGTACCCCTGTACGCGGAGAAGAAGAAGCCCAGCACCTGGCACCCGCACCACATCGCCGAGCGGTACGGCCTGTTCACCATCATCGTGCTCGGCGAGGCAGTCGCCGCCGCGACCGTCGCCGTGAAGTCCGGTGTCGCCGAGCACGACGCCCTCGGCGAGCTGTTGCCGATCGCCGCGGGCGGGCTGCTGCTCGTCTTCGCCGCCTGGTGGATCTACTTCGTCGTCCCCGCGCACGACCGGCTGACCTCCAGCCGCCAGGGCTTCCTGTGGGGCTACGGCCACTACGTGATCTTCGCGTCGGCCGCCGCCGTGGGCGCGGGCCTTGAGATCGCCGTGGAACAGGCCGTGGGCAAGGCGCACATCTCCACGCTCGCCGCCTCGGCGTCGGTGACGATCCCGGCGGCGATCTTCCTGCTCTCCGTATGGCTGCTCCACGCGCGTTACTTCAAGGTGGGCCTGGCGCAGCAACTCGTCCTGCCGGTCTCGGCGCTCCTGATCCTGCTGTGCTCGTTCGCGGGCCACTGGGCGGTCCTGTGCGCCGGCCTGGTCGCGGCGGCCACCGTGGCGGTCGGGGTGACCCTGACGGCCCGGCGCCCGACACCGTCTTCGTGACCGTCCCGGGTTCCCGTGGTACGCAGGGGGCATGACACAGCCCGAGGGTACGGACGGCCGGGACTCGATCACCGATGTCGGTGGGCTGCGCGTGGGGCACGCGCGCGTGGCCGGGGCCGGGGCGCTCAGTGGGACCACGGTGGTGCTGGGGCCCGAGGGCGGGGTCGTCGCCGCCGTGG
The DNA here is from genome assembly GCF_044452745.1 of Streptomyces sp. NPDC051822. Classification (NCBI taxonomy): domain Bacteria; kingdom Bacillati; phylum Actinomycetota; class Actinomycetes; order Kitasatosporales; family Streptomycetaceae; genus Streptomyces; species Streptomyces sp. NPDC051822. Next base: position 191,548 of record NZ_JBITBZ010000009.1, read on the forward strand.
ACGTACGGGGCGGGGGTCCCGGTACGCGGGAGACGGACGCGCTCGACCCGAGGAACGTGGTCCAGCGGCTCGACGCGGTCGTCCTCACCGGCGGCAGCGCGTACGGCCTGGACGCCGCCGCCGGGGTGATGGCCTGGCTGGAGGAGCGGCACCGGGGTGTGCGCGTGGGGCCCGATCCGTCCCATGTGGTGCCGGTGGTGCCCGCCGCGTGCGTCTTCGACCTGGGCAGGGGCGGCGACTTCTCGGCCCGGCCGGACGCGGCGACGGGCCGGGCGGCGGTGGAGGCGGCCGACGCGAGCGGCGACCACGCGCGCGTGGGGACCGGCGCGGTCGGCGCCGGGACGGGGGCCGTGGTCGGCGGCCTGCGGGGCGGGGTGGGTACGGCGAGCACGGTGCTCGACTCGGGGATCACGGTCGGCGCGCTGGTGGTGGTGAACGCGGTGGGCTCGGCCGTCGACCCGGCCACGGGCGCGCTGTACGGGAGTTACTTCGCCGACGGCGGCCCGCCCTCCTTCCCCGCGCCCGCGGTGCGCGAGGCGGCGGCGCGGCGGCTCGCCGAGGCGCGCGCCTCGGCCGCCCCTCCCCCGCTGAACACCACGCTCGCCGTCGTCGCGACGGACGCGGTCCTGACCCGGGCCCAGGCGCAGAAGGTCGCGGGCACGGCGCACGACGGCATCGCGCGGGCCCTGCGCCCGGTGCACCTGATGAACGACGGGGACACCGTCTTCGCCCTCGCCACCGGGGTGCGGGAGCTGCCGGAGGGGCCCGGTCCGCTCGCCCTGAACGAGATCCTGGCGGCGGGCGCCGACCTGGTGACCCGGGCGATCGTGCGGGCGGTGCTCGCGGCGCCCGGAGGCCTTCGCGGGCCGGGCGGCGACTTCCCCTCGTACCGCGAGCTGTACGGCTCGGAGCCGGGCCCGTAGTGCCCGTGGGCCCGGGGGAGTTGGGCGGACGGCGGCCCGGCGCGGCGGGAACTTCGCCCGGGCGCCCTTCGTTTTCCCGAACCCCGGACACGATGTCAGACCCAGGGACTACGTTAAGCAAGCACCAAGTGACATGCGGCGACGGCCTGGAGACCCTCTTGAACGATCCGCAGGATCCTCACGATCCGTACGAGACGACCGAGACGCACGTTGAGCGGCTCCTCGGACGGGCGCTCAACTCCTTCGACCTGCCCGACTCCACCGTCGAGCGCCTCGGCACGGCGCTCGCCCACTCCAGCGCGCTGTACTCCTCGCACCACAGCGCGTCGCTGCACCGCTCCACCTACCGCCACACGTATCTGCTCGGCGACGGCAGCGCGCTCTCCCTCTGGGAGCTCACGCACAACGCCGGCCGGGGCGGCGCCGAGCAGCACGAGGTGTACGCCGAGGAGTCGGAGGCCCGGCTCGCCGCCTCCCGTCTTCCGATCGGACCGCTGCCGGGCTGGAGCGCGGAGCGCTCCGACGGCCGCGCCCTCGACGAGGACGAGGACGACGACATGGACCTGCTGAGCGCCCTCCTCGCCCGCCCGATACCCGCCCAGCCCCGGATGTACGTACCGGACAACTCCGCCGACCACGCGCGCCGCGTCCTGCGGCGCGCGGAGAACGCGGACCGACCGGGCGAGCGGACGGCCCGCCGGCTCAGACTGGCCTTCGCGCACCACATCACGCAGGCCTTCGGACGTCACTGCCCGGTGGAGGGGGGCCGGGACGCCGGCTTCACGCTCTACGAGCACCAGTTCCTGCTGCTCGACGGGAGCGAGGTCAGCCTCTGGGAGGTCGAGCACACGTCGACGCCGGACGGCCGTCACATGTGCGAGGTGTACGAGTCCGAGAGCGCGGCCCACGAGGCGATGGAGTCGCGCTCCCGGGTCCGCTGACGCCCCGCACGCTCGGGTGCTCGGCTGCTCGGCGGCTCGTGTGCCCGGCTGCTCGCGTGCTCGTCCGTTCCCGCGCCGGCCCCAGGTCAGACCGGTGCGAGGACGGCGGCCTCGGCGAGCCGGTCGGCCGCGAAGGCCCGGTTGGTGCGGGTCTGTTCGCGGTGGGCCGGGGGCAGGTCGGGCAGGGCGAGCAGCCGGTCGCAGGCGGCGAGGGAGGCCGCGTGGTCCCCGACCCAGTACGCGGTGATCGAGTACTCGAAGAGCAGCCCCCACCGGTACACCCACGGCTGGGTGAAGAGCAGGTCGTCGGGCGGCTCCCGGTCCAGGACCGAGCAGACGACGGCGTGCGCGGCCTGGTGGCGGCTCATCTTCCGCAGCCGGGCCGCCAGCTCGTAACAGGCCTCAAGTCGTGCCGGGCGTGACTCCCAGGCGCGCGAGAGGGCGTCCATCGCGGCGGGCCAGTCGCCGGACTCGGCGCGCAGGACGCCGGACTGGAGCAGCGAGTAGTAGACCTCCTCGCCCCAGCCGCCCATGGTCGCGCGCCGTTCGTAGAGGGCGACGGCCTCGTCGGTCCGGCCCATGTCGCGCAGGGTCTGGGCGAGATAGAAGACGGTACGGGGGTTGCCGGGGTCCCGTTCCAGTTCGGCGCCCAGGAGCCGGGCGTCGCGCTCGAACTTGTCGTGGCGCGAGCCTCCGTCGGCGTAGTCCTCGATGACGAGGGCGTCCAGGTTCTCCTGGACGTGGTCCCGGTCGGCCGTCAGGTACTCATGGGTGACCCCCTCGTACCGCCACGGCAGATCTCCCCTGACCAGCCGTTTGATCCGGTACTCCAGGGCGCCCTCGTGGCGGATCATGTAGGCGTCGGCGGTGAGCGGCGGAAGGGGGCCCTCCTGCCGGAGGACGAGGTCGGCGTCGAGCAGCAGCAGGTGACGGGCGCGGCCACGGGCGTGCGCGATGTTCAGGCTCCGGTTGTGGCCGAAGTTCACCCACGGCTCCTCGCGCAGCTCGCCGGGGATGCCGGCGAGGGCCGTCCTGATCAGGTCCTGGGTCCCGTCGGTGGAACCGGTGTCCGAGATGACCCAGGTGTCCACGAGACCGCGGACGGAGGCGAGGCAGCGCTCGATGACGGCGGCCTCGTTCTTGACGATCATGCACAGGCAGATGGACGGCTGCACGGCAACACCACTTCCGGTGGGGCGGGAGGAGCTGGCGGGTGCGCGACGCTACGTACGCCGGGCCGAGGCGCGGTGTCGGCGCGCCGACAGGCGGAACGGAGTTCGCCTTCGCGTACGCGTCCATTGGGAGAGTCGCGATACGCCATGGCGTTATCCATGCCACCAAGCCGTAAAGCCTTCGCAGATGCGATCCGATGTTCCGATTACGGGAGTGAAGGTCCGCTCCCTCTCGATCGCACTCGCACCGGTCGCAGAGCCGGTGGAGGAAGGAGCATTGCATGCGTCCTGATGCCAGGACCAGGTCCCCGCTCGGCCCGCTGCCCCGCCGTCGCGCATGGGTCGGCGGCGGTGCCATCGCCTCGGTCGCGCTCGTGCTCACCGGCTTCGCCTCGCCCGCGATGGCGGCCACGCGGGTGGAGTCACCCGCGATGGGAGCACCCGGTGTGGCGGTCGCGGGACCGTCGACCGGTGACCCCTGCGAGGAGCGGCCTCCGCACCACCCGGACGGCCCGCCGCAGCACCACCAGGACGGCCCGCCCCCGCACCACCAGGACGGCCCGCCCCCGCGGGGCGGCGGCCTCGGGGAGTTCCTGGACCAGCAGGTCCAGCCCCTGGTCGAGGGGCACGGGGACCGCGCCGCGCAGGCGGCGACGCCGGCCGGCGGCGACGAGTGCAAGCCGGGGCAGACGGGCCCGACGGGTCCGACCGGACCCACCGGCCCGACCGGTCCTACCGGCGGCACGGGCGCGACCGGCGCTACCGGCCCCACCGGTCCCACGGGCCCGACGGGTCCCGGCGGCGGCGGCACGGGCCCGACGGGTGCGACGGGTGCGACCGGTCCTACGGGTCCCACCGGTCCCACGGGTCCGACGGGTCCTGGCGGCGGTGGCACGGGTGCCACGGGCGCGACCGGCCCCACGGGCCCGACGGGTCCCACCGGCCCCACGGGTGCGACCGGCGCCACCGGAGCGACGGGCGCGACCGGTGCGCCCGGGCCGTGCAATGACGTCGACGCCTATGAGCCCAACGCGAGCAACGAGGTCAAGGGCGTGGTCTCCAACGGGGTCACGTATGCCGGGATCAGGCAGAACAGGCCCACGGTGACCCCCTTCGTCTGGTACGACCTCACCGACGGAGACCCGGACAGCTATCCGGCGGACGCCTGCTCCGTATCGGTCTCCTCGCAGGCCAACGACGTCTCGATCCAGGTGCTGACCACCGGCGGCGAGGTGTACGAGACCGTGTGCGCCGTGCAGAACGCCCCGGACGCGCTCGTCTGCAGTGAAGAGTGGGTGCTGCTCGAAAGCCCCTCGCCGGGCGACCTCAGGCGGCTGAAGGACAAGACCGGCAAGAGCGGCGGCATGCCCCGCATCCCGGCTTCCGTGAAGAACGGCTGACGGACCGTATCGGTTCGGGACATGCCCGAGGGGCGGTGCGCTCGCGGTGCGCACCGCCCCTCGGGGCCGGCCCCTCCTGTCCGGAGGCCGGCCTGGTCAGGCTGCCGCGGCCACCGTCGCGGTGGCCGTGTCAGCCTTGGCCTGTCCGTCCGCCGCGGTCGCCTCCGGGGCCTGCTTCCGCATGCCCTTGAGGAGGATGACGACCGCCGCGCTGACCACCGTGCCCGCCGCGATCGCGAGCAGGTAGAGGAACGGGTTGCCGATCAGCGGGATCACGAACACGCCCCCGTGCGGGGCCCGCAGGGTGCACTCGAAGGCCATCGAGAGGGCACCGGTGACCGCGCCGCCCGCCATCGCCGCCGGGATGACCCGCAGCGGGTCGGCCGCGGCGAAGGGGATCGCGCCCTCGGTGATGAACGAGGCCCCGAGGACCCACGCGGCCTTGCCGTTCTCGCGTTCCGTCCTGGTGAAGAGCCTGCCCCGGACGGTCGTCGCGAGGGCCATCGCGAGCGGCGGGACCATGCCGGCGGCCATCACGGCGGCCATGACCTTGAGGGAGCCCTCGTTGGGGGTGGCGAGGCCGCCGACGGCGAAGGCGTACGCGACCTTGTTGAGCGGGCCTCCGAGGTCGAAGCACATCATCAGGCCGAGGATCACGCCCAGGATGATCGCGTTCGCGCCGGAGAGGCCGGACAGCCAGTCGGTCAGCGCCTTCTGGAGTCTCGCGATCGGCTTGCCGATCACGAGGAACATCATGAAGCCGACGACGACCGACGACAGCAGCGGGATCACGACCACGGGCATGATGCCCCGCAAGGCCGCGGGCACTCTCACCTTCTGGATGGTGAGGACGGTGCCGCCCGCGATCAGACCGGCGGCGAGGCCGCCCAGGAAGCCGGCGTTGACGGTGAGGGCGATCGAGCCGCCCACGAAGCCGGGGACGAGACCGGGACGGTCGGCCATCCCGTACGAGATGTAGCCGGCGAGGACCGGGACGAGGAAGGCGAACGCCAGCCCGCCGACCTGGAACATCAGGGCGGCCCAGGAGTCGGCCTGGCCCCAGGCGAAGTGCTCGGCGACGGACGGCGCCTTGTCGATGTCGTAGCCGCCGACGGCGAAGCCGAGGGCGATGAGGAGACCGCCCGCGGCGACGAACGGGACCATGTAACTGACGCCGGACATGAGCCACTTGCGGAGCCTGGTGCCGTACCCCTCGTCCGGCGTGCCCGCGTTCTCGACGGGGGTCCCGGGCGTGGCGGGGGCGGAGACCTCGCCGCGTGCGGCCTTGCCGCGGACCTCGGCGATCAGCTCGGCGGGGCGGCTGATGCCCGCCTTGACGCCGACGTCGACGGTCGGCTTTCCGGCGAACCGTTCCTTCTCGCGTACGGGCACGTCGTGGGCGAAGATCACGCCGTCGGCGGCGGCGACGACGGCCGGGTCGAGCCGGGTGAAGCCGGCGGATCCCTGTGTCTCCACGACGAGTTCGAGGCCGGCCGCCTGCCCGGCCTTCTCCAGGGACTCGGCGGCCATGTAGGTGTGGGCGATGCCGGTGGGGCAGGAGGTGACGGCGACGATCCGGAACGGCTCCTCGACCTGCGGCGCGGGAGCCTCGGGGGTCTCCGCGACCGCCGGAGCCGGCTCCTCCTCCCCCGCGATCAGCGCCGCCGCTCCCGCCGGCGAGGTCGCCGAGCGCAGGGCGCCGGTGAACTGCTCGTCCATCAGGTGGCGGGCCAGGGAGGAGAGGATCGTCAGGTGGGCGTCGTCCGCGCCCGCCGGGGCGGCGATCAGGAAGATCAGGTCCGCCGGGCCGTCCGGGGCGCCGAAGTCGACGCCGGCTGCCGAGCGGCCGAAGGCGAGGGTCGGCTCGGTGACATGGGCGCTGCGGCAGTGCGGGATGCCGATGCCGCCGTCGAGGCCGGTCGGCATCTGCGCCTCGCGAGCGGCGACGTCGGCGAGGAAGCCGTCCAGGTCGGTCACCCGGCCGAGGGTGACCATGCGCTCGGCGAGCGAACGGGCCGCCGCTTCCTTGGTGTCGGCGGACAGGTCGAGGTCGACCAGGTCCGCGGTGATCATCCTGCTCATCGCGGGCTCCCTTGCTCGCTGAGGGTGAGGTCCAGAGGGATGTCGGAGGTCACCGTGACCTCCGACGGGTTCAGGTCGCCCGGCGTGGGCATCTCGCTGCCGGGCAGCTGGACGGCGGCGGCGCCGTGGGCGACGGCCGCGGCCAGGGCCTCGGGGCCCTCGCCGCCCGCCGCGAGGAAACCGGCGAGGGAGGCGTCGCCCGCGCCGACGTTGGAGCGGATCACGGCGACGGGCGCGTGGCCGTACCAGGTGCCGGTCCCCGAGACGAGGAGCTGGCCGTCGGCGCCGAGGCTGGCGAGGACGGCGCCCGCGCCGAGTCCGCGCAGTTCCTCCGCGGCCTTGACCGCGTCGCCGACGGTGAGGAGCGGGCGGCCGACGGCCTCGGCCAGCTCGTCGGCGTTGGGCTTGACGACGTCCGGGCGTGCCGCGAGGGCCGCGAGCAGGGACGGCCCCGAGGTGTCGAGGGCGATCCGGGCACCGGCGCCGTGGGCCCGGGTGACGAGCCGGGCGTACCACTCGGGTGCGAGGCCGCGCGGGAGGCTGCCGCAGCAGGCGATCCAGTCGGCGGTGGTGGAGTACGCGCCGACGGTGGCGAGGAGGGTCTCCGACTCCTCCTCCGTCACGTCCGGGCCGGGGGCGTTGACCTTGGTGAGGGTCCCGTCGGGTTCGGCGAGCGCGATGTTGGAGCGGGTGTGTCCCGCGACGGGGACGGGGGCGACCTCGATGCCCTGTGCGGCGAGCAGCTGGGCGACGAGCGCGCCCGGGGCTCCGCCGAGGGGCACGACGGCGACGGTGCGGTGTCCGGCGGCGGCGACGGCCCGGGAGACGTTGACGCCCTTGCCGCCGGGGTCGACGCGTTCGGCGCCGGCGCGCAGCACCTCGCCGCGTTCCAGGGCCGGGACCTCGTACGTCCGGTCCAGGGAGGGGTTGGGGGTGACCGTGAGGATCATGCGCGGACGACTTCCGTTCCCGCCGCCTCGATGGCGGCGGCGTCCTCGGGGCTGAGGCCGCTGTCGGTGATGAGCAGGTCGACGTCGGTCAGGTCGCCGAAGCGGGCGAAGTGCTCCTGCCCGTGCTTGGCGGAGTCGGCGAGGAGGACGACCCGGCGGGCGGCGGCGATCACGGCCCGCTTGACGGCGGCCTCGGCGAGGTCGGGGGTGGTGAGTCCGTGCTCGGGCGAGAAGCCGTTGGCGCCGAGGAAGGCGACGTCGGCGCGGATCTCCCCGTACGCCCGCAGGGCCCAGGCGTCGACGGCGGCGCGGGTGCGGTGCCGTACGCGTCCGCCGACGAGGTGGAGGTCGATGCCGGGGTGGTCGGCGAGCCGGGCGGCGGCGGGGAGGGCGTGGGTGACGACGGTCAGCGCGCGGTCGAGGGGGAACTCGGCGGCGAGGCGGGCGACGGTCGAGCCGGCGTCGAGGACGACGCTGCCCTCCTCGGGCAGTTCGGCGAGGGCGGCCCGGGCGATCCGGTCCTTCTCGTCGGCGGCGGTCAACTCGCGTTCGGCGAGGTCGGGCTCGAAGTCGAGCGAGCCCGCGGGGATGGCGCCGCCGTGCACCCGGCGGACGAGTCCGGCCCGGTCGAGGGCCTTGAGGTCGCGCCGTACGGTCTCGGCGGTGACCTGGAACTCCTCGGCGAGGGAGAGGACGTCGACGCGTCCGCCCTCGCGGGCGAGCCGCAGAATCTGTTGCTGACGCTCGGGTGCGTACATGGTTTACGTCCGTTCGATGCCCGAACCTGTGGTTTCAGCGTCAGACTACGCTCGGGTTTCCGCAAAGTAAACGGATCCGGGCATTCATACGGGCACGAACGGGCATCGACTCCGGGCGGGTACGCCGGAGGGCCCCGGCCCGGGACGATGCCCGGGGCCGGGGCCCTGCGAGGGGGAGCTCAGCTCGTCAGCGCCGGCTCCTTCTCGACCACCACGGCATCACCATCCGCGTCGGCGTCGGACTCGCCGCCGCCCTCCAGGTGCTGCTTCGGCTTCGCCGGCAGGGCGAACATCACCAGGAAGATCACGGCGAGCACGCCCGCGGCCCAGCCCAGCGAGTTCTGGAAGGCGTTCGTGAACGCCGCGCCCACCTCGGCCGGAGCCTTGGCGAGCCGCTCGTCGTCGATCGTTCCGAAGAAGACGACCGACACCAGGCCGAGGCCGAGCGCGTTGCCCATCTGGCCCGTCGTGTTGATCAGGCCCGAGGCCGAACCCGCGTGCTCCTGCGGCACCTCCGAGAGCACCGCGTCCGTCAGCGGCGCCACGATCAGGCCCATGCCCAGACCCATGACCACCAGCGGCGGAATCATCTGCCAGGACTCGATCCCCGTCCCGTACCGGCCCGCTTCGAAGAGGTAGAGGAGAACGCCCGCGATCATCGTCAGGGCGCCCGCCTGAAGCACCTTCCGACCGAAGCGCGGCACCAGCTTCTGCACCGAGAGCCCGGCGGCCACCGACACCGCGATCGAGAACGGGACGCCGGTCAGACCCGCCCGCAGCGCGGTCCAGCCGAGCCCGATCTGCATGTACAGGGTCCACACCAGGAAGAAGATGCCGAGCACCACACCGAAGGTCAGCTGCACCGCGATGCCCGCCGCGAAGCTCTTCACCCGGAACAGCGACAGCTCGACGAGCGGCGAGCCGTCCTTCTTCGTCTTGTACTTCTCGTACGCGGTGAGGGCGCCGAAGACGAGCACGCTGCCGGCCATCATCAGGTGGCCCCACAGGGGCCAGTCCAGCTCGCGGCCGCGCGTCAGCGGGTAGATCAGCATCAGCAGCGCGCCCGTCACCAGGAGCACGCCGACCATGTCGAGGCGCAGCGCCTTCGGCGCCTTGGACTCGGTGATGAACTTCCGGCCCAGGAGCAGGCCCGCGATGCCGACCGGCAGGTTGATGAGGAAGATCGGGCGCCACTCAAGGCCCGCGATGTTCCACTGCGTGAGCAGCGCGCCGAGCAGCGGGCCCGAGACGGCGCCCAGACCGATGATGGCGCCGAACATCCCGAAGACCTTGCCGCGCTCGTGCGCCGGGAAGGTGACGTGGATGATCGAGAGGACCTGCGGCACCATCATCGCGGCCGCCGCGCCCTGCAGGAGGCGGGAGGCGACCAGCATCTCCGGGCTCGCCGCGAAGCCGCAGAGCGCGGAGGCGAGGGTGAAGCCCGCCGTGCCGAGGAGGAAGAGCCGCTTGCGGCCGTAGATGTCACCGAGCCGGCCGCCGGTGATCAGGCCCGCCGCGAAGGCGAGCGCGTACCCGGCGGTGATCCACTGGATGGCCCCGAAGGAGGCGCCGAGGTCCCGCTCGATGCTGGGGATCGCGATGTTGACGATCGTCGCGTCGACCAGGTCCATGAAGGCCGCGGTCATGACGATGGCGAGGGCGATCCAGCGCCTCTTGTCGCTCGTGTCCTGGGGGGCCGCATCCGTGACGGCTTCGTGTGAACTCATACGAAGAAGATAGAAGTCATCTAGGCCAGTACATGTCCTAGATGAGCCGCATCCTGGAAGACATGACGGACACCCCGGCACGACTCCTGAATCTGCTCTCGCTCCTCCAGACCCCGCGCGAGTGGCCCGGAAGCGAACTCGCCGAACGGCTCTCGGTCTCCCCGCGCACCATCAGACGGGACATCGACCGGCTCCGTGACCTCGGCTACCCGGTCGAGGCGAGCCTCGGCGCGGTCGGCGGCTACCGGCTCGTCGCCGGTACGGCCATGCCGCCGCTCCTCCTCGACGACGAGGAGGCCGTCGCCATCGCGGTCGGCCTGCGGGCCGGAGCGGGACACGCCATCGAGGGCGTCGACGAGGCGTCCGTACGCGCCCTGGCCAAACTGGAACAGGTGCTGCCCGCGCGGCTCAGGCACCGGGTCTCCACCCTCCAGAACGCCACGATCCCGCTCACCCGGGGGGACGGGGCGACGGTCGCCCCCGCCACGCTCACCGCCCTCGCGGGCGCGGTCACGGGCCGGGAGAGACTGCGCTTCGGCTACCGCGCGGGGGACGGCGCCGAGACGAAACGCCTGGTCGAGCCCTACCGCCTTGTCTCCACCGGACACCGGTGGTACCTCGTGGCGTACGACCTGGGGCGCGAGGACTGGCGTACGTTCCGGGTGGACCGGGTGAGCGATCCGCTCGCCACCGGGGCCCGCTTCACCCCGCGCGAGCTTCCGGCGGGCGACGCGGCCCAGCTCCTGCTGCGCTCCATGTCCCGGGCCCAGTCCGAACTCGACCTGGACGTGTCCTTCGAGGCCCCGGCCGACTTCGTCACCGCCCGCCTCCCGTCCCACCTGGTCCCCACGGAGACGGGCCCGACCAGTTGCCGCCTGCGCGCCCGCGCGACGGACTCCGTCGAGTGGCTGGCCCTCCGCCTGGCCCTGGTGGACGCCCCCTTCACGATCCACGGCCCCGAGCCGCTGCTCCTGTACGTACGCGACCTGTCGGCACGCCTGGCGACGGCGACGAACGGCTGAGAAGGGGCGCGCCACCGCGCCGAAGGGGCCTCGGGGACGGTGTCCCCGGGCCCCTTGACGTGGCTGCCGGCCGCTCTAGGCCGCCGCGTCGAAGCCCGTGTCGCGGGCCATCTTCTTGAGTTCGAGGAGCGCGTGCTTCTCGATCTGGCGGATCCGCTCCCTGGTGAGGCCGTGCTCCTTGCCCACCTCGGTCAGTGTCCGCTCGCGCCCGTCCTCGATCCCGTACCGCATGCGGATGATCGACGCGGTGCGGTGGTCGAGCTTGGCGATGAGGTCGTCGAGCTCCTCGCTGCGCAGCAGCGTGAGCACCGACTGCTCCGGCGAGATCGCCGACGTGTCCTCCAGGAGGTCGCCGAACTGGGTCTCGCCCTGGTCGTCCACCGACATGTTCAGCGAGACGGGGTCACGCGCCCAGTCCAGGACGTCGACGACCCGCTCGGGCGTCGTGTCCAGCTCGGCGGCGATCTCCGCGGGCTCGGGCTCCCGCCCGTTCTCCCGGTTGAACTCCCGCTGCACCCGCCGGATCCGGCCCAGCTCCTCCACCAGGTGGACGGGCAGCCTGATCGTGCGGGACTGGTCCGCGATGGACCGGGTGATGGCCTGGCGGATCCACCACGTGGCGTACGTGGAGAACTTGAAGCCCTTCGCGTAGTCGAACTTCTCGACCGCGCGCACCAGGCCCGCGTTCCCTTCCTGGATCAGGTCGAGCAGCGGCAGCCCGCTGCGCGGGTAGCGCCGGGCCACGGCCACCACGAGCCGCAGGTTGGACTTGATGAAGAGGTCCTTGGCACGCTCGCCCTCGGCGACCAGCGCTTCGAGCTCCTCACGGGACGCGCCGCCCGCCTCGCTCGACCCCGCCGCGGCAGCGGCTGATGTCACAGTGGAGTCGAGTATCTGCTGGGCGTAGACGCCCGCCTCGATCGTCTGGGAGAGCTCGACCTCCTTGGCGGCGTCGAGCAGAGGCGTGCGCGCGATCTCGTCGAGGTACATGCCGACCAGGTCGCGGTCGGCGATCTCCCCGCCCACGGCGCGAACGCTGCTCGCCCGTGCGGCCCCGCTCTTGGCGGAGGTCTGACGACGGGCGACGGCACGGGTTGCCATGCGTGCTCCCTTGCTGAGTAGGTCGCGACACCCTTCCGGGTGCCCTGCATCCGACGGAAACAACGACTGGAATCAGGACAGAATTCCCACGCGGCACATGGATTTTCGCGATCATGCAGTATCCTGCGCGGCCGCCGGCCCCGCGGGCATGGCTGTGGAACCCACGGAGATGCAGGTCAGACCGGGCACGGAGGGTGATGCGGCGCCGCCCGCGGGGCCCCCGACCACACCGTCGGTGAGACCGCGATCACATGCGGCGCCGTCCTTTCAGACGCCCGGATGCCGTATGGGGTTGCCCCCGGGACGCACGGATCCTCATCGGGACCGGCCGGTGGGCGGACGACGGGTCCTAGGACAGGTCCTAGGTCGCCGGACCGTTACGCCGCACCCCTTCCCCGCCTTAGCGTCCTCGGCATGAGCGACACCACCGGCACCCTCGACGAAGCCCTCGAACGCCTCCACGCGACCGGCCCCGAGCGCGACGGCCGGCTCAGCAACCACGCCCCGATGGCCGTGGAGGCCCTGGTCCGCCACGGCCAGGCCCCGGTCGTGCACCGCTGGCTCGACCACTACGCCGACAGGCTGGAGGAGCCGCCGCCCCCGTCGCGCCCCGTCACGGCGGACGACTGGCGCGAGGCCCTCGGTGACCCCGCCCGGACCACCGACTGGACCCGCTTCTTCGGGCGCGAGCTCGACGCGCACCCCTGGCGGGAGGTGCTCGCCGCCTGGTGGCCCCGGCTGCTGCCCGGGATCGCGGGCGGGGCGACGCATCCCGTGATCCGTACGGGTCACGCCGTACGGACCCTCCTCGCGTCCGACGGTCAGGAGTCGGCCCCGCGCCGCGCCGAGCTGGCGCACGCGCTCGGCTACTGGGCCGCCCGCCACCAGGCGCTGCCCACGCTCACCCCCCTCGCCGGGGCGCCGACGGCGGCGGCCGCGCTCGACGCCGTACCGCCGGTTCCGGAGCAGGCCGGCGGGATCCGGGCCCGGCTCGTTCAGCTGACGGCGTTCCCGCGGTGGGGCGAGGCCGCGGACCCGGAGACGGCGAGGGCCCGGCTCGTCGAGCTGGTGGCGGCGGCGACGCACCGGTACGCGACGCACGGCCACGGCGAGCCGATCATGCTGGTGCACGCGGCGACCGCGCCGAACGCCGTCCTGCGCACCCTGCCCGCGCTCCCGCGCGAGCTGTGGGCGCCGAGCCTGGCGGCGGCGTGGGCGGCGGCGGCCGCGGTGACCGCCGCGTACACCCCGAGGGAGGCGGCACCGGTTCCGTCCACGCCGCTCACCGCCCAGGAGGTCTTCGAGCGGGCGGCGGCGCACGGCGACGACCACACGATCAAGTTCACCGACACGGCGCTCGACGTGGCCGATCCGCTCGCGCTCACCGCCGCCGTCCGCTCGATCGAGCTGAACCCGCCCCTGCTCCCGTGACTACCCGAACTGCACGGACCGCTTCGCGAGCCCCATCCAGAACCCGTCGATCACCGACCGCTCCGCGCCGAGGTCGCCGGCCGCGTCCGCGGCGCCCATGGTGACGAAGAGGGGTGCGAAGTGCTCCGTGCGCGGGTGGGCGAGGCGGCCCGCGGGCGACTTGTGCTCGAAGTCGAGGAGGGCGTCGACGTCGTGCGCGGCGAGGGCCTCGTGCCCCCAGGCGTCGAACTCGGCGGACCAGCCCGGCACGCCGCCGCCGGGGTGACGGAGGGCGGCGAGGTTGTGGGTGAAGAAGCCGCTGCCCACGATGAGGACGCCCTCGTCGCGGAGGGGGGCCAGCCTGCGCCCGATGTCCATGAGCCGGCGCGGGTCCAGGGTGGGCATGGAGATCTGGAGTACGGGGATGTCGGCGCCGGGGAACATCTCGACGAGCGGCACGTAGGCACCGTGGTCGAGGCCCCGGTCGGGGATGTCCTGCACGGGCGTGCCGGGCGCGCGGAGCAGCTTGCGGACGGACTCGGCGAGCGCGGGAGCGCCGGGGGCCCCGTACCGCACGCGGTAGTAGTGCTCGGGGAAGCCCCAGAAGTCGTACACGAGGGGGACGGTCTCGGTGGCGCCGAGGGCGAGCGGGGCCTCTTCCCAGTGGGCGGAGACGATGAGGATCGCCGCGGGGCGCGGGAGGCCGGCGGACCAGGCGGCGAGTTCGCCGGGCCAGACCGGGTCGTCTGCCAGGGGTGGGGCGCCGTGGGAGAGGTAGAGGGCGGGCATCCGTTCGAGCGTGGCGTCCATGGTGGCGACCTCCGGCAACCTCGTAGTCCTTGAAACTTCAAGCTCTACGTGCAGAGTAAACCTACATAGTTCAACTTTCAAGAACGAGTCGTACGATGGGACCCATGGGAGACATGACCGACCCGGCCACCGGCCCGGCCACCGAACCGCGCTGGCTCACCGACGAGGAACAGCGCACCTGGCGCGCCTACCTGCACGCCACCACGCTCCTGGAGGATCACCTCGACCGCCAGTTGCAGCGCGACGCCGGGATGCCGCACATCTACTACGGACTGCTCGTCCAGCTCTCCCAGGCGCCCCGCCGTCGCCTCCGGATGACCGAGCTGGCCAAGGGCGCCAAGATCACCCGCTCCCGGCTCTCCCACGCGATCGCCCGCCTGGAGAAGAACGGCTGGGTGCGGCGCGAGAACTGCCCCTCCGACAAGCGCGGCCAGTTCGCCCTGCTCACGGACGAGGGCCTCGACGTGCTGCGCAGGACCGCGCCCGGCCATGTGGCGGCCGTGCGCCAGGCGATGTTCGACCGGCTCTCCCCCGGCCAGCTGACCCAGCTCGGCGCGATCATGCGCGTGATGGCCGAGGGCCTCGAACCGGCCGGCCCGGACGCGGACCTGCCCTGGCTCCGCTGAGCACACGGCTCGCGGGACCAGGGCAGGAGGCGCCGGAGGTGGTACGGGATCAGTGGACGATGACGGGCACCTTCAGCTCGTCCTCGGCGCCCTCGCCGGACCCGGCGACGGCCCCCATGTCCGGCTTGCCGGTGTTGATGAGCGCGAAGGCGATCGCGGCCGAGACGACCAGGATGCCGACGGCCCACCAGATGGCCGCGGTGTAGCCCTCGACCATGCCCTGGAGCTGGAGCAGCTTCTGCGCGTCCGGAGTGGTCGCGCCCGCCGCGTTGTCAACCAGGTAGGCGGTGGTCGCCGAGGCGGCGATCGTGTTCAGCAGGGCCGTACCGATGGCGCCGCCGACCTGCTGCGACGTGTTGACCATCGCGGAGGCCACACCGGCGTCCCGCGGGTCCACGCCGAGCGTCGCGAGCGACATGGCCGGCATGAACGCCGTACCCATGCCCAGGCCGAGCAGCAGCTGCGCGGGCAGGATCAGACCGGCGTACGAGGTGTCGATCTCCAGCTGGGTGAGGAGCAGCATGCCGAGGCCGGCGGTCAGGAAGCCGGGGGCCATGAGCAGCCGCGGCGGGACCCGGGTCATGAGCCGCGTGCCGATCTGGGTCGAGCCGACGATCATGCCCACGATCATGGGCAGGAACGCGAAGCCCGTCATGACCGGCGAGTAGCCCTTCACGACCTGGAGGTAGTAGGTCAGGAAGAGGAAGAGGCCGAACATCGAGATGACCGCGAGACCCAGCGACAGGTACACGCCGCCGCGGTTGCGGTCGGTCAGGACGCGCAGCGGCAGCAGCGGGGACTTGACCCGCGCCTCGGTGGCCACGAAACCGATGAGCAGCAGCGCGGAGCCGGCGAACAGGCTGATCGTGCCGGCGTCGCTCCAGCCCTCGGACTCGGCGCGGGTGAAGCCGTACACGAGCGAGACCAGACCCAGGGTGGACAGGATCACGCCGGGGATGTCGAGCGTCGAGCGGTTGCGGCCGCCCGCCGGCTCACGGATGACGAGGTACGCGCCGACGGCGGCGACCACGGCGAACGGGATGTTGACGAAGAACGTCCAGCGCCAGTTCAGGTACTCGGTGAGGAAACCGCCGAGGATCAGACCCACGGCGCCGCCACCACCGGCGATGGCACCGTAGATGCCGAAGGCCTTGGCGCGCTCCTTGGCGTCGGTGAAGGTGACGGCGAGCAGCGAGAGCGCGGCGGGCGCGAGGAGCGCGCCGAAGGCGCCCTGGAGCGCGCGGGCACCGAGCATCATGGCCTCGCCGGTCGCGGCCCCGCCGAGGGCGGAGGCGGCGGCGAAGCCGATCAGGCCGACGACGAAGGTGCGCTTGCGGCCCCACAGGTCGGCGATGCGTCCGCCGAAGAGGAGCAGACCGCCGAAGGCGAGGGCGTAGGCGGTGATGACCCACTGCCGGTTGCCGTCCGATATCCCGAGGTCCTGCTGGGCGGAGGGCAGCGCGATGTTCACGATCGTCGCGTCGAGCACGACCATCAGCTGGGCGAGGGCGATGAAGACGAGCGCTTTCCAGCGCCCCGGGTCTGCGTGGGTCACGGTGTGGTCGGGGACTTTCGGCATGGGGGTAGCCACCTCTTGGCGCGTACTGGCTGAAAAAGGACGTAAAGGGTTACGGAAAAAGGAGTGGGGCCTGGGCGCCGCTCACGGGCCGGGGCGAGGCCCCGGCCACGCTCACGACGGACAGGAGTCGCGTCTCAGGTCCTCCAGGGTCACGGCCGTCCCGGGCAGTTCGGAGCGCGCGGGCGCTTCGAGGCCGTCGAGGAACAGCTGCAGATGGCGGTGGACGAAGCGGTCGAAGTGGGCGCCGGAGACCGTTCCCGGCAGCGGGCGGGTCAGCTGGGACACGGCGACCATCAGATCGCCGACCCCGACGTCGAGGCGGAGCCGGCCGGCCCGCTGGGCGCTGCCGACGAGCGCCTTGACGACCTCCTCCAGGCGGTCGCGCTCGGCGATCAGGTCGGGGTGGTCCTTGTCGAAGGCGCCGTCGAGCATCGGGCACAGGGCGCCGATGCGCTCCTCGACGGCGGCGTGGGTGAAGCGGCGGAGGGCGGCGAAGGTGTCGTCCTCCTCCTCCGCGGCCCGTTCGGCGACCTCGGTGACGCGGCCCATGATCGAGAGGACGACCTCGCGGACGAGGTCGGGGCGCTCGGGGAAGTTCCGGTAGAGGGTGGCGTTCCCGACGCCGGCCCGGCGCGCGACCTCGTCGTACGGCACCTGGGGGCCGAACTCGACGAACATCTCGCGGGCCGCGGTCACGATCCGCTCGCGGTTGCGCAGGGCGTCCGCGCGCGGGCGGGGTACGCGACGGGCCGGCGCGGTGTCGGCACTGGTGGTCACGCCACGACCTCCTCGGTGGTCTCGGGTGCGGTATCCGGGGAGCGATTCCCCACTTCGTTCGACACAGTCCTGAACGGGGACCCGGTCCCCGGTTATTTCCCGCCCCCTCGTGACCTGGGTCACAACCGTCGGCCCGTGCTCGGGATCCCACGATCGGGCCACCCGGCGCGCGCGTCCGAACCGCTCGTCACAGGCTGATCGCACAGCACGGCCCCCGGACCGGAACGGGGTCGTGCCGCCGACCTGCCCCCACCGGAGAGGCGCCCGTATGCAGCACCCCCGCCGACGGATACCCAGAGCCGTCGCCCTGGCCGCGACCACGGCACTCTCCCTCACGCTGCTCGCCTCCGCGAGCAGCACCCTCCCCGGACCCGCCCCCGCCTCGGCCGGCCCCGTCGCCACCGCGCCCGGCGGCGCCCAGCTCGGCCCGTGCCGCATCGCCACCACGATGGGCGTGCAGATGTCGGAGGGGCTGCCCACGGCCCCCGGATACGTGCGCTCCACCGGCGTGGTCAAGGCTCTCAACCTGATGATCGACTTCCCGGACGCCGCCGGGGACGGCACGGCCATGGGCCGCTTCCGCGAGTTCTTCCCGCAGACCGCCGACTGGTTCCGCACCAGCTCGTACGGGCGGCTGCGCTACGAGGCCGAGGCCCCGGTGCCCGACTGGCTGCGGATGCCGAAGGCGTTCTCCGCGTACGGGATAGAGCGCGGCTCACCGTACGAACCGGGCTACCGCTCCCTCGTCGAGGACATCGTGAAGACGGCCGACCCGAAGGTGGACTTCAGCGCCTACGACCTGGTCAACGTCCTGGTCACGCCGAACGCCGGGCCCTCCGCCCTCGACACCGTCCTGTCCGTGACCTTCTCCGGCAACGACGACGCCCCCTACGCCGACGGCGTGCCGCTCGCCAACACGTCCTTCGTCTACAGCCGCCAGGACGACGGCTCCGGCAGCTTCGCGGAGACCGGCTACCGGGTGCTGCCGCACGAGAACGGCCACGTCTTCGGCCTGCCCGACCTGTACACCTCGGACGGCGGCGGCACCGTGGGGCACTGGGACATCATGTCCGAGGACTGGGGCGCCAACAACGACCTGCTCGCCTGGCACAAGTGGAAGCTCGGCTGGCTCGACAACGACCAGGTCGGCTGCGCGTCCGGCCCCGGCACCGGCGACTGGACGCTCACCCCGCTGCCGATACCCGGCGGCCCGAAGCTCGTCTTCGTCCCGCTGTCCGACACCTCCGGGTACGCGGTCGAGGTCCGCAGCAAGGGCGGCAACGACGAGGCGGTCTGCGAGCAGGGCGTCCTGGTCTACCGGGTGGAGTCCGACGTGGACACCGGCCACGGCCCGGTGACCGTCTCGGACAGCGAACGCGCGAGCGGCGGCTGCACACGCCGGGCCAACGTCCACGCGGAACTGTCGGACGCCCCGTACCGCCCCGGCGAGACGTTCACGGACCGCGCCGCCGGCATCAGGATCCATGTGCTCGACGAGGACGCGAACGGCACCTACCGGGTCCGGATCACGCGCCCGTGAAGCCTTCCCTCAGCTCCCTCTTGAGGATCTTCCCCGTGGGGTTCCGGGGCAGCTCCTCCTCCCGTACGACGACCTGGGCGGGCACCTTGAAGGCGGCCAGCCGACTGCCCACGTGGGTGCGGAGCGCCTCCACGTCGGGCCCCGCTCCCGGGCGCAGCCGTACGACGGCCACGACCTCCTCCCCCAGGACGGCATGCGGCACGCCGAGGACGGCGGCGTCGACGACGTCCGGGTGCTCGTGCAGAACGGCCTCGACCTCGACGCAGTACACGTTCTCGCCGCCGCGGATGACCATGTCGGTGAGCCGGTCGACGACGCTCACCCGCCCGTCGGCGTCCACGCGGGCGAGGTCCCCGGTCCTGAACCAGCCGTCGTCGGTGAAGGCGGCACGGGTGGCGGCCTCGTTCCCCCAGTACCCGCGGATCAGCGCCTGACCGCGCAGCCACAGCTCCCCGACGCCCTCGGCGTCGGGCCGGTCGACGCGCACCTCGGTGGTGGGCGAGGGACGCCCGACGCTCCCCGGGTGGGCGCGGTACTCGGCGCCGACGTTCGAGAGGACCCCGCCGCAGGTCTCGGTGAGCCCGTAGCCGTTGCGGGGCTCGATCCGCTTCCCGTACCCCTCGGTGATCCCGGCGACGATCCCGGGCGGGGCGGCGGCGCCGCCGGTGCTGAGGAGGGTGAGGCTCTCCAGCGGGTCACCGGCGCCGCGGGCGGCTTCGAGGAGCTGGAGGGCGGTGGTGGGCACGCCGGCGTAGTGCGTGACGCCGTGCTTCCGGATCAGCTCGAGGGCCAGGCGGGCGTCCCACTTCCGCATCATCACCAGGGTCCCGCCGGCGGCCATCACGCCGTAGAAGGAGGTGAAGGCGGCGACGTGGAAGAAGGGGAACGTGGTCAGCGAGACGGGCGCGGCCCCGGCCCCGGGCACGTCCCCCCGGGCGAGGGCCGCGGCGGCGGCGAAGTACCGCGGGTTCATGGCGGCCCCGACCTGCGCGAGGTGCGTGGCGACGGCGCCCTTGGGGCGGCCGGTGGTGCCGGAGGTGTAGATGATGGTGGCGTCGTGCTCGGGGAGGACGTCGACGAGGGGCGGCCCGAGGAACGGATCGGTGTCGGGCGTGTAAGGGCTGAACCCTTCCCCGGCCTCCCCCTGGAAGACGATCCCGGGCACCCCGTTCCGGGAGGCCCACTTTCGCACCCGCCCGACCCGCTCCCCGTCCACGAGCAGCACGCCCGGCGCGCAGTCGTCGAGGGCGTACGTGAACTCGTCCTCGGTCCACCAGGCGTTGAGGGGCACGGCGACGAGCCCGGCGAGCTGGGCGGCCCAGAAGGCGATCTGCCACTCGGGCAGGTTCCGCATGGCGACGACGGCCCGGTCGCCGGGCCGCAGCCCGTACTCCCCGGTGAACCGCCGGGCGAGCCCACAGGCGGCGTCGAAGAACTCCCGGTAGGTCATCGACCCGTCCTCGGAGACGAGGAACACCTGATCCCCGTAGGCCCAGGTCACCTCGACGAACTCCCGCAGGGTCCGCGGCCCGCCGACGTACACCCCACCCTCGACGGCGAAGGGCGCTCCGTCGGCCGTCAGCCGCTCGACTCCACCGGACACCACCACGAGGACCCCCTGAACGCTCGGCCGCACAGCGCCGCGACGCTATGCGGCTCCCCCTGCCAGGTCAACTCCTGGCGGACCCCGTCTGGTAGATGTCCGGGATGCCGTCCGCGTCGTCGTCGCGTTCCTCGTCCTCCCACAGCTGCTTGTAGACGCGGTTGCGGCGGCGCAGCAGGACGGCTGCGAGGACGGCGGCGATGAGGGAGCCGACGAGGACGGCGGCCTTGATGTGTTCGGTGGTGGCCGGGTCGGGGAAGGCCAGTTCGCCGATGAGGAGGGCGACGGTGAAGCCGATGCCGGCCAGGGTGGCTAGGCCGAAGACGTCGGCCCAGGCCAGGTCGGGGTTGAGTTGGGCGCGGGTGAAGCGGGCGGCGAGGTAGGTGCCCAGGAAGATGCCGATGACCTTGCCGGCGACGAGGCCGATGACGACACCGAGGGGTTCCGGGTCGGTGAAGACATGGCCGAGCGCCGCGCCCGAGACGCCGACCCCGGCGGCGAACAGGGCGAACAGCGGGACCGCGACGCCCGCGGACACCGGGTGCAGCAGGTGCGAGACGCGGGCGGCGGGGGACGTCTCCTCGCCCTTGTCGCGGGTGGTGCGCAGGATGAGGCCCATGGCGACGCCGGCGACGGTGGCGTGGACGCCGGAGTTGTACATCAGAGCCCAGATCGCGATGCCCAGGGGCGCGTACCACCACCAGCCTCGGACCCGGAAGCGCTGGAGCGCGTAGAAGAGGGCCAGACCGGCGAAGGCTCCGCCGAGCGCCCAGAAGTTCAGGTCGGAGGTGAAGAAGACGGCGATGATGAGGATGGCGCCGAGGTCGTCCACGACCGCGAGGGTGAGCAGGAACGCGCGGAGCGCGGCCGGCAGGTGGGTGCTGAGGACGGCGAGGACCGCGAGCGCGAAGGCGATGTCCGTGGCCATCGGTACGGCCCAGCCCTCCAGGCTTCCCCCGCCGATGGTGACGGTGAGGGCGTAGAGGGCGGCGGGGACCGCCATGCCGCAGATGGCGGCGACCACCGGCAGGGCGGCGGTGGCCGGGGTGCGCAGCTCGCCGACGACGAACTCGCGTTTCAGCTCGATGCCCGCGACCAGGAAGAAGACGGCCAGCAGTCCGTCGGCGGTCCAGTGGCCGACCGAGAGGTCGAGGCCGAGGGCGGGTATGCCGAAGTGGAAGTCGCGTATCTGCTCGTACGCCTCGCTCCACGGGCTGTTCGCCCAGACGAGGGCGACGACGGCCGCGGCGAGGAGGACGAGGCCGCCGACGGTCTCGGTGCGCAGGGCCTCGGCGACGGCCTGTCGTTCGGGCCAGGGCAGGAGCCCGAGGATCACCTTGCGCGGGCGTGACTGCGTCATGGGGAAATGCCTCCGGGGCGGGTCGGCGGAATGGGCGCACGGCCCCTCGACGCCGACCAGACTTCCCGGCACACCAGCGTCGTCCTGACGCGTTCTTCACACCCTATCGGGCGTCCGGGGGGCTCGCCAGAGCGTCTCTCAGCTGCGGGAACGACTGCGGGAACAGCCGCGGAAACGGCCGCGGGAACGGCTGCCGAGGGCCGGGCGAAGGCCCTGTTCCCACCATGGCGCGCGGCGGGAGCAGGGCCCTTCGGGGACGGTCAGACGGTGGCCTTCACCGGCTCCCGGCCCGTGTCCTCGTCCGCGTCCTCGTCCGTGACGAGGCCCGCGTCGCGCTTCTTCACGTAGGCGAGGAAGGAGTTCAGCTCGCGCTTCACGACCGGGGCGAGGAGGTAGAGGCCGATGATGTTGATGACCGCGAGCATGAAGAGCACCGCGTCGGCCATGTCGATCAGCGTCTGGAGGGTGAGCAGGGAGCCCGCCACCGCGAACACGGTGTAGAGGACCTTGAAGATCAGCTCGCTGGCCCTGCTGCGGCCGAAGAGGTGGGTCCAGGCCTTCATGCAGTAGTAGCCCCAGGTCAGGACCGTGGAGATCGCGAACAGCAGCACCGCGACGGTGAGGATGTACGGGAACCAGGGCATGACCGTGCCGAAGGCGTCGGAGGTGATGGTGACGCCGCCGATGGACTCGCCGCCGTTACGGAGCTCGACATAGCTGGCGGGGTTGGCGATGACGATGGTCAGGGCGGTCATGGTGCAGATGACGACCGTGTCGATGAACGGCTCCAGGAGGGCGACCAGGCCCTCGCTCGCGGGGTGCTTGGTCTTCACCGCGGAGTGGGCGATCGGGGCGGAGCCCAGACCGGCCTCGTTGGAGAACGCGGCCCGCTTGAAGCCGATGATCAGCGCGCCCAGGACACCGCCGGCGACGCCCTGGGGGTTGAACGCGCCCTCGATGATCGTGGTGAGCGCGGAGGGGATGGCGGACGCGTTGACGGCGATGACGACGAGGCAGGCGGCGATGTAGATGCCGGCCATCGCGGGGACCAGCTTGCTGGTGACGGAGGCGATGGAGCGGATGCCGCCGAGGAGCACGATGCCGACGAGGGCCGCGATCAGGATGCCGAAGAACAGCGCGCCGGCCGAGGAGCCCAGGGCGCCGTCCTCGCCGCCGGTGACGGAGACGAGCTGCGCGTAGGACTGGTTGACCTGGAAGAGGTTTCCGCCGAAGAGGCCGAAGAACAGGATCATGAAGGAGGCGAGGACGGCGAGGACCTTGCCGAGCGTCTTGCCGTTCTTGCCGAAGCGTTCGGCCAGGCCCTTGGGCAGGTAGTGCATGGGGCCGCCGGAGACGGTGCCGTCGGCGTGCACCTCGCGGTACTTCACACCGAGCGTGACCTCGACGAACTTGGTGGCCATGCCGAGCAGGCCGCAGAGGATCATCCAGAACGTGGCGCCCGGGCCGCCGATGGAGACGGCGACGGCCACGCCCGCGATGTTGCCGAGTCCGACGGTGCCGGAGACGGCGGCGGTCAGGGCCTGGAAGTGGTTGACCTCACCGGCCGAGCCCTTCTCGTCGTACTTGCCGCGCACGACGTTCACGGCGAGGCGGAACTTGCGCAGCTGCACCAGGCCGAACCAGCCGGAGAAGACCAGACCGGCGACGACGAGCCAGGCGACGATCAGCGGGAGCTGGGTGCCGCCGACGGGGACGGAGTAGAAGACGATGTCGCCGAGCCACTTGGCTATCGGCTCGAAGAAGCCACTGACCGCCTTGTCGACGGACTGGGTGAAGGAATCGAGAGACACGGTGGGGGACCTCGGAAGCGCAGGACCGGCGAGCGGGAGGCAGCGCCAGTGGGGGTGCGGTCTTTGAGCGAACGCCGTTGTCCGGTCGGCGACCCGGGTGATCGGCCTCCGTGGACTCGGAGCGTGATCACCTCGGTCGTGCTGCCGGGAGCTGCCCGGCATCCCGCAGGGAGGGCGAGGGGTGGTGCCACCTGCGGAGTTGCGCATTCCTACCACACCCCGCCACCCCCGCAGCATGACGCAGATCACATGACGCACGGTGATCTTCGAGAATCCCAGGGGCCGTGACATGACCGTTATCCGGACAGGCCGGTCCGTTCACGGTGCACTTATTTCCGCTGGTCAGGAGCTTGCTGCCGGACGCCCCTGTCGCCGGTCGCCGCACGCGTGATCGCCGACTCGACGGCGGTGATGCGGTCGGCGAGCAGGCCGAGGGCAGCGACCGCCCGGGCGACCGGGTCGTCCGCGGAGCCGCCGAGGGCTCGCGTACGGGTGTGGGCGGCGGCCACCTCCGCCCGGCGGGCGGCCTGCTCCGGGGTGAGGGTGCCGCGGAGCGCGGCGAGCCTGAGGAGGTTGGCCTCGGCCTCGGTGGCGAGGGTCTGGGCCTCGGCGGTGTAGTGGTCCAGGATCACGGCGGCGAGTTCGGCGTCGTTCATCGCGGGCGAGAGACGGGCCGTGATCGTGTTCATGGTCCGGTACGAGCCCTGGAGCCGGAAGGGCGGCTCGGTGCGGGCCTCGTCGGCGGTGGCGGCGGAGGCGATGTACTCCGCGTTCACGGCGAGCACGGTCTCGCGGGCGGTGAGGAGGTGCCGCAGGACGGCGAGGACCTGGTCGAGCTCGGCGGGGGCGTAGGGGTGCGCGAGCCGGTCGCGGCGCGCGCCCGGGTCGTCCGACGCGAGCCGTACCAGCAGCTCCAGGTCGGCGCGCTCGCGGCCCGCCAGCGGGGCGAGGACCGGATGGGAGGTGAGGGCGTTCTCGACGAAGCTGAGCGCGAAGGCGTCCTCCTTGCCGGTCAGCACGTCGCCGAGGTTCCACACGTCGGCCCGGTTGGCGAGCATGTCCGGGACGCGGAAGGCCCGGCCGGACTCGGTGTACGGGTTTCCGGCCATGCAGACGGCGAACCGCCTGCCCCGCAGGTCGTGCCCGTTCAGGGTCCTGGTCGCGTCGCAGAGGGGGATGAACTTCTGCAGGAACTCCGGCGAGGTGTGCTGGATGTCGTCCACGTACAGCAGGACGTTGCTGCCCGCCGCGAGGGCGAAGGCGATCTTCTCCAGTTCCCTGCGGGCGGTCGCGTCGGGGGCCTCGGCGGGGTCGAGGGAGGTCGTCCGGTGTCCGACGGAGGGTCCGTCGACCTTGACGAGGAGCAGGCCCAGGCGGTCGGCGACGTACTCGATCAGCGTGGTCTTGCCGTAGCCGGGCGGGGACAGGAGCAGCAGCAGGCCCTGGGTGTCGCTCCGCCGGCCGGCTCCGGCCGCGCCGAGCTGCTTGGCGAGGTTGTCGCCGACCAGCGGGAGGTAGACGTCGTCGACGAGCCGGTTCCTGACGAACGAGGACATGACCCGGGGGCGGTACTCGTCCACCCGGAGCGCGGCGCGTTCGGCCGCGACGAGTTCCGCCCGGCGCCGCTGGTAGGCGCGGAACGCGGGGACGTCGAGTTCGGCGAAGGCCCGTGTCCTGGCCAGGAAGTCGTCGAGGCGCACGTCGAGGGCGCGCCCGCGGACCCGGGGGTGGCTGCCCAGGAGCCCGGTGACCGTCTCGGTGGTCGGGGCGTCCACCTCGTAGCGGTCGAGGTCCGGGCAGAGTTCGACGGCGACGGCCTCGGCCAGGACGCCGTCGTCGGGCCGCTCCCCCGCCGCCGACGCGTAGGAGGTGAGCCAGGCCTCGACGAGCTGGCGTCGCGCGCCCGGCTCCTTGAGGGTGGTGAGGGCGTCGTCGTACACGGAGGTGCCGGCGGAGCGGCGGAACGTGTCGAGCAGGGTCCGTGCCGCCGCCGAGACGGCGAAGCCTGGCGGGTCCGAGGCGAGTTCGTCGATCAGGTAGCGGGCGGCCGTCGGGTCGCCGGTCTCCTCGGCGAGTTCCCTTCGCAGGGGGTCGAGGGCCGGCTCCGCGCCGAAGAGGTCGCGGGCCCGGGTCAGCGCGAGCGCGCGGCGGGTCCACTGTTCGCGGGCGTCGGCGGTGGTGGAGTGGGCCCAGAAGATCTGGGCGGCCGCCCGCGCCGGGGCCGGGTACCTGAGGAGTCCGGCCGTCTCGTGCAGCCGGAGGACGGCCGCCAGGATCGCGGCGGCGTCGTGGTCGTGGACGCCGCGCTCGTACCCCTCGTCGTACGCGGCGCCGGCGGCCCGCCGCGCGAGGTCCGGCACGTCCTGGCCCGCCAGCCCGTCCGCACCGTGCTCGGCGAGGAGGCGGGCGGCCAGGTGTTCGGCGCGGTAGACCTCCGGCGACTCGGAGGGCAGGGTCCGGTCCCAGAACGGGCGGGTCCCGGCGAACTCCGGGTCGGTGACCGGCGCCCGGTAGTCGGTTCCCGTCAGGGCGAGGGCCAGGGTGTCCCCGTACGGGACGAGGGTGAGTTCGGGGGTCTGCCGGTTGACGGCGAAGCGGTGCCGGCCGAGCCGGATCGTGGCGCCGCCGTCGGCGAACAGTTCGGCACGGTCCCGCAGCGCGCGCCCGGCCTCCTGACGGGCGGCGCCGAGCCGTCCCTCCAGTTCCTCCGCCCGCGCCTCGTCGCCCAGCTCCCGCAGCTCGGCGCCGGTACGGCGAACCTTGGCGACCAGGGGGTCGGAGGCGAAGTACGTGTGCACCTCGTCCAGGCCGTCCAGGGTCGCCGCGCGCCGGGCGATCGTCTCCAGTACGCGGTCGGCCGAGCCCGCGAGGCGCTCCGCGCGGCGGGCGCGGGCGTCCTGGAGGGACTGCCTGCGTGCGGTGAAGGCCTCGTACGTCTCGGCGCGCTTGTCGGCGATCTCGCCGAGGAAGCCGTCGTGCTCGGCGAACCGCGACTCCAGGTTCTCCAGCTGGAGCAGCAGCCGGCCGAGCTGCTCGTCGCAGTGGTCCGGGGTGTCGGCGGCGGCCAGCGCGCCCGTGACGGCCTGGCCGAGGAGCGCGAACTCGGCGGCGAACTCCGCCCGGCCCTCCCGGTCCAGGAGTTCGGTGCGGCGGGCGGTGAGCACGGCGCGGGCGCGGTTCAGGGCGCCCAGGACGTCGGCGATCCGTTCCAGGATCGAGGTGCGGACGGTGGCGTCGCCGATGTCGAGGCCGGCGACGATCTCGCTGAGGGTCCGCAGGCCCGCGGTGTGCGCGTCGAGCAGGTCGCGGACCGGGCCGGTGCCGGCGACGGTGGTGACGGCCCCGGCCTGCGCGGCGAGCCGTTCCGCCTCGGTGTGGTGGGCGGCGAAGGCGTCCTCGCGGCGGAGGAAGGCGACGGCCCGCCGGGCGGTCGCGGTGATGTCGGACCCGACGTCCCCCGCGAGGGCGTCGATGGCGTCCGTGTCGGCGTACCGCATGTCCTTCAGGGTGACCAGGTGGCCCTGGGCCCGGCGGAGTTCGGTGATCCGGGAGATCCACTCCTCGGCGGTGGCGGGTGCCTCGCCCCGGACGCGCCGGACGAGCCGGGCGATCTGCCGGGCGGACTCCGCGAGCGCCTCCGCGGCCTGCCGGGTGAGCGTGCTCACGGTCTCGAACTCGTCGAGGACCTGCGCGGCGGTGGCCCGCAGCTCGGTCAGCGGGGTGCGCAGGTCGCCGGTCTCCGGGTCGCCCAGCCAGTGGTGGACGTCGGCCGCGCGCACGCAGGCGGCGACGAGCGCCTCGTACGCCTCGCCTGCGGGGGCCGGTCCGGTGGCCTGACGGGCGATCGACAGGCAGTCGGCGATCCCCCGGACGAGGTCGGCGTTGCCGATGCGGGCCAGCGGACCGTCGCCGCCGGCGCGCGTGTGGGTGTCGGAGACGTACGGCGTCCGCCACATCTGCACCGGGTGGACCCGGCCGGGCTCGCCGGACTCGTCGCGCAGCACGACCATCGTGCCGTCGCCGAGCAGCGCGTGTCCGCGGCAGGAGACCGGGTGGGTGACCTCCTTGCGGATCAGGTTGTACGGCAGGAGGAGGCCGCGGCGCCCCGGCCCGCTGTGGAAGACGAAGAGGAGGTCCTCGCCGTTCGGCGAGCGGACCGCCCGGTCGAGGACAAGCCCCGAGGTGTCGGTGTCGAAGGTCTTCACCCCGCCGGAGGCCAGGCAGTAGCCGCCGGGGAACACGACCCCCTCGTCCTCGGGCAGCCGCAGACACGCCTGGGCGAGGCCGTCGACCCTGGCCACGCTGCCGGTCAGGGAGTCGAAGACGAGGTGGCGGCTCGCCTCCTCCTTGTACGGGCGGACGCGCACCAGGGTCAGGGCGCCCACGACCGCGTACGCGACCTCGGCGTCGGCCAGTGCCTGGAGCGGCTCGTCGACGGGTTCGGCGTACACGCCCTCGGCGGTCTCGGCGTCGTTCTCCGTCCTGACCGTGAGCATCCCGCCGACCGTGGAGACGAAGAGGCGGCCGCCGAGTGAGATGTGCGGGTGCCGGCCCTGGACGTGGTCGTCGCGGGTCGTCTCCACCCAGTCGACGTCGTGTGAGGGCGGGAAGACGTGGTCGCGTTCCCCCCGGGCGTCGAGGAACCTCGTCTCGCCGGACGGTCCTGTCGACCAGCGCAGGACGCGGATGTCCTCGGCCTTCCGCCCGGTCCGGAAGACGGCGAGGAGCCGGCCCTCCACCCGCCTCAGCCGGAGCAGCCGCGCCCCCCGGAAGTACCGGTGCAGCGCCGAGAACTCCCGTACGAAACCGGGGTCGTCGAGGAGGCCGGGCACCGCGTCCTCCGGCAGCGGTTTCAGGTCCCGGTCGTACAGGGTGAAGACGTCGGCGACCGACGGCTCGGCGCCGTCCGCGGTGGCCGGGTGGCAGCCGAACAGCAGGACGTCGTCCCCGACGGCGGCGACGTCGAGGAGCACCCCGGCGCGCTCGGTGCGGACGTGGTCGGTGCCGGTGAGGGCGAGCCCACCGGAGCCGAAGGCGGCGGTGCGGGCGGTGTTGAGCACCTCCGCGCGCCCCGCCAGCTCCCTCGCCTGCGCCGACAGGCGTTCGCGCAGCACCGCGTACGTGTCCTGGTCGATTCCGGTGCTCATCGCGTTCCCGCTCCCTCGTGCCGTGGTGACGTGCGGGTCCGGTGCCGGGGTCTCCCCCGTGCCGGCACCGGACCCGTTTCCGACCGCTCCCCCCGGGGCGGTCAGTGTGTGGCCGCGCCGTTCAGGGCGGCGGGGTCGGCCGGGGCCGTGGCGGCCGGGCCGGGGACGTGCGCGTCGAGCACGCCGGACTTCATGACCTTCGCGAGCAGCGCGGAGACGCTGAGGTTCTGCACGTCGGCGCTGGACAGCGAGCCGAGCACCTTCGTCAGGTCCTCGGTGAAGGAGCCGTCGCCGTTCAGCCACGGACCGGCGAGCGCCTGCGCGGTCCGCGAGTGGTCCATGAAGCCGTCGACGGACTTGCCGAGCGCGATCGACTGCGTGAGCCGGTCGAGGAAGACCGACTCCCCGCCGACGATGCTGATGTCGGCGTGCTCCAGACCGGTGGCGAGCACGGTGGCCTGCGCCTCGGCCACCTGCCGCTGCACGTCGAGGCCGGCGAGCCGGATCTCCTTCTCCGCCTCCAGGCGCAGCCGGTACTCCTCGTGCGTGCGGGACGCCTCGTCGAACGCGGCGACGGCGATCGCCTTCTGGTTCAGCCCCTCCGCCTCGGACTTGAGCTTCTCACCGATCGCGGTGGCCTCCGCGAGCGCCTTGGCCCGCAGCCCCTCGGCCTCGGCACGCAGCCGTGCCTCGGTCGCCTCGGCCTCGGCGCGGCCGGTCTTCTGGATGGCGTCGGCCTCCTTCTCCCGTACCTGCGCGGCGGCGAGGCCCTCGGCGGCGGCTTCGGCCTGGACGCCCTCGGCGAGCCGGATCTTGGCGCGGGCGTCCATGTCGGCGGCCTTGTTGCGGGCCTCCGCCAGGGTGAGCTGTTCGGCGGCCCGGTGGACGGCGGCCTGTTCGGCGGCCTCGGCCGCCTTGATGTCCTTGACCAGCTTCTCCTGGGCCTCCGCCTCGGCCGCGATGACGACGGCCTGCCGGGTGCGCTCGGCCTCCTCGACCACGCGCAGCCGCTTGATGGACTCCTCCTGCTCGGCGACCGTACGGTCCACCGCGACCCGCTCGCGGATGACCTCGGCGATGTCCCGGCGCTCCGCCTCGACCTCCTTGTCGGCGGAGATGCGGGTGAGTTCGGTCTCCCGGTCGCGGGCGATGACCTCCAGGAGGCGGTCCTTCTCGATCCGCTCGTTCTCGACGGCGATGACCCGCTCGCGGTTCTTCTGCGCCACCGCCACCTCGCGGGCCTGGTTCTCCCGCTGGATGCCGAGCTGCTCCTCCGTCTTCAGGAAGGCGCTCTGGGCCCGCAGCCGCTCCTCCTCCACGACCCGCGCGGTCTCGGCCTCCTCACGCGCCCGTACGGTGTCGATCTCCCGCTTCTGCTTGATCTCGGCGTCGGCCTGGCGCCGCTCCAGCTCCAGGATGGCTTCGCGGGCGTCGACGTTCTGCCGGGTGATCTCCTTCTGCTCGTGCTGGCGGAACTCGTTCGTGCGGACGTTCTCGACGGCGGTCAGCTCGGTGATCTTGCGGATGCCCTGGGCGTCGAGGATGTTGCCGGGGTCGAGCTGGGCCAGCGGGGTCTGCTCCAGATAGTCGATGGCCGCGTCCTCCAGGCTGTAGCCGTTGAGGTCGATGCCGATGATCTCGATGATCCGGAAGCGGAGCTCCTCGCGCTTGGTGTAGAGGTCGGTGAAGTCGAGCTGCTTGCCGACGGTCTTGAGCGCCTCGGAGAACTTGGCGTTGAACAGCTCCTGCAGCGTCTCCTTGTCACTGGCGCGGGCGGTCCCGATGGCCTGCGCGACCTTGATGACGTCCTCGACCGTCTTGTTGACCCGGACGAAGAACGAGATCCGGATGTCGGCGCGGATGTTGTCCCGGCAGATCAGGCCGTCGCGCCCGGTCCGGGAGATCTCAATGGTCTTCACCGAGATGTCCATGACCTCGGCCTTGTGCAGGACGGGCAGGACGACCTGCCCGGTGAAGGTGACGTCGACCTTCCGCATCTTCGAGACGATCAGCGCCTTGCCCTGCTCCACCTTGCGGAACAGCCGGCTGACCGCGAAGAGCAGCGTGAGGGTGACGAGCAGGACAACGGCGACGAGCACGCCGATGCCCACGGTGATGGCATCCATGAGAAACCCCGTGTCGATGGAGGAAGTGGGGAGCCGCGAGCGCGGGCGGCGAAGGCTGTCAGGGCCTGTCTTCCGGGTCAGGCCGGATCAGGGAGCTTCGCCGGCGGCCGTACGAGGCGTCGGGTCGCCCACCACGCGGCGGCGGGAGCGAGTACCAGCAGAGCGAGCGAGAGCAGGGCGGCGAGGGAGCGGGACACGCCGGCGATGCCGAGGAGGACGGATCCGGTGACGCTCAGGACCCAGCCGGCCACGACGAACACGGTGACGGCCACCGAGCCGGACACCCGGTCCAGGCCCAGCGCCTCCGTGTCGACATCGGCGTCGAAGCCCTCGCGGTCCACCACGCCGGACAGCACCAGGAGCCAGAAGACCGCCACGGCCACCACGGCCGTACTGAAGGACAGGGAGGGAAAGCCGAAGGCGGCGCTCAGGAACTCCCCCATGGCTCTCCCCCCGGCACGTCCCGGTTTCCGTCTCCCGGCATCAGGAGCACGGACGTGGCCCCCGGTGGAGCCATCCTGAACCAGCGGACGCTGCCGCACATTGCCGTGATCAGGCAGTCTTTGACGCTTCCTTGATGCCGGTTGCGAACCCTGGGGCGACGTGCGGTCCCGGTGGGTCAGGGGAGTTCGGTGAAGGTCTCCACGGCGCCTGTCTTGCCCGTGACGACGATGATGTCGCCGGGTTCCACGACCGTGTCCGCGGTGGCGTACGTGAAGTCCTCGCCGGGGCGCTTGATGCCGACGACGGTGACGCCGTACTCGCTGCGCACCCTGGACAGGCCCAGGGGCCGGCCGGTGGCGACCCGGGGGGCGACCGTCTTGACGAGGGCGTAGTCGTCGTCGAACTGGATGAAGTCGAGCATGCGGCCGGTGACGAGGTGGGCGACGCGCTCGCCCATCTCGTGCTCGGGAAGCACGACGTGCGGCACCCCGAGGCGTTCGAGGATCTTGCCGTGCTGGCGGCTGATGGCCTTGGCCCAGATGTTGGGCACGCCGGCTTCGAGGAGGTTGGAGCTGACGAGGATGCTCGCCTCGATGTCGCTGCCGATGCCGACGACGGCGCTGGAGAACTCGTGGACGCCGAGCTGGTTCAGGACGTCGGGGTCGGTGGAGTCCGCGACGGCGGCGTGGGTGAGGCCGTCGCTGTACTTCTGGACCAGGCGGGCGTCGGTGTCGATGCCCAGGACGTCCCAGCCCCGGCGCATCAGCTCGTTGGCCAGCGAGCTGCCGAAGCGCCCGAGGCCGATGACGGCGACGCGCTGGTCCGCGGCGGGCCGGCGGTGCTCGCCGAGCCGCTTGGCGTGCCGCTTGCGCAGGTTGTGGAGGTAGTCAGCCAATGACGGGTCGCTCCTCGGGTAGTTCGTACCGTCGCGTGCGTTCACGCAGCGCGAGCGCGGAGACCAGGGTGATGGGGCCGATGCGGCCGATGAACATCAGGACGACGAGGATGAGCTGCCCGACCGCGGGCAGGTCCGCGGTGAGGCCGGTGGACAGGCCGACGGTCGCGAAGGCGGACACGGCCTCGAACAGGACGTCCTCGAAGGGCGCCCTGCTCACCGAGAGCAGCGCGAGCGTGGCGGCCATGACGAGACCCACGCCGAGGAGCGCCACCGTCAGGGCCTGGCGCAGGACGTGGGGGGCGAGGCGGCGGCCGAGGACGACGGAGTTCGGCTCGCCGCGCACCTCGGCGAGGATCGCGGCGGCCAGGACGGCGAAGGTGGTGACCTTGATGCCGCCCGCGGTGCCCGCGCTGCCGCCGCCGATGAACATCAGCATGCACGTCATCAGGAGGGTGGAGGCCTGCATGGCGCCGATGTCGAGGGAGTTGAAGCCCGCGGTGCGGCTCATCGCCGAGTGGAAGAAGCTGTTGAGGAACTTGCCCCAGATGTCATGCGCACCGAGCGTGTTCGGGTTGGTCCACTCCATGAGGCCCGTGAGCACCGTGCCCACCACCAGCAGCACCGCGCTGGTGATGACGGTGAGTCTGGTGTGCAGGGTCCAGTTCTTCCGGCCGGTGGTCCGCGCCCGGTTGCGGTGGCGCAGCATCTCCAGGAGGACGGGGAAGCCGATGCCGCCGAGGATGACGGCGACGGCGATCGGCAGGGTGACCCACGGGTCCTGGGCGTAGCGGGTGAGGTTGTCCGCGTGGAGGCCGAAGCCGGCGTTGTTGAACGCGGACACGGCGTGGAAGTAGCCGAGGTAGACGGCCTCGCCGATGCCGTTGTCGTACGCGAAGCGGAACCGCAGTGCCAGGAAGGCGCCCACGGCCAGTTCGATCATCAGCGTGGTGCCGGCGACGCCGATCAGGACACGGCGTACGTCCCCGATGCCCAGGCTCTTCGTCTCGGCCTGCGCCGTCAGCTGCATCCGCAGCCGCAGCCGGCCCGAGACCAGCAGGGCGAGGAGGGAGGCCATCGCCATGATGCCGAAGCCGCCGACCTGGATCAGGGCCAGGATGACGCCCTCACCGAAGCCGCTCCAGTACGTCCCCGTGTCCACGACCGCGAGGCCCGTCACGCAGACGGCGGAGGTCGAGGTGAACAGCGCGGTCAGGACGCCGGTGGCGCCGCCGTCCTCGGCCGCGGCCGGCAGCATCAGCAGGACCGTGCCCAGCGCCACGACGCTCGCGAAGGCGAGGACGACGGTACGGGCGGGATGCGCGGAGAAGAACGAGCGCGCTCGGAGCGGCGCGACGGTGACCACGTTTCCGACGGCTCCTTTCCGGAGAACGGCCGTCACCCTACCGGCGCCCGCGCCGCCGACACCGTAGGCCGCCCGCGAGGCGGGGGCGCGCCGCCGCAGGGTCCGCCGATGCCCACGGACGGCATCAAGAGCGCGTAAAGATTGCCGGAACCACGCAGTGAACGTGTCTTCTGATCCGTGCCATCCTCAGGGCACAACGGGAGAGACAAGGCACGGGGCGGGTGACGTACATGGGCTGGTTTCTCGGTCTCGGCATCGCGGGTCTTGTGCTGCTCGTCCTTTCGCTGGTCTTCGACGGGGTGCTGGAGGGGGTCCTCGACTCGATCGGCGGGGGCCTCGACGGGTTCCTGTCGTTGCCGGTGATCGCCGGGTTCGTCTCGGCGCTCGGCTTCACGGGGGCGATCGTCCTCGGGACCACCGGCGCGGGGGCGGGGGTCGCCGCCGGTGCGGGCGCGGTCGCGGGGGGCGTCGTGGGATGGGGGACCTGGCGGTTCAGCCGGGCGCTCCTGCGCGACGGCTCCGCGTCCGCACCGCGGGAAGGCGACCTGGCCGGTACGAGCGGGTCGGTGGTGACGGCCATCCCCGTGGACGGTTACGGCGAGGTGCTGCTGTACCTCGCGGGCCAGCCGGTGAAGTACGCGGCGAGGGCCGGCGTGCCCGTCGCGCGCGGCACCGAGGTGTGGGTCGACTCCGTGCTCTCCCCGACGTCCGTCTCCGTCCGCCCGGTCGAACGCTGACCGGGCGAACTCTGCCCGGTCGAACTCTGACCGGGCGAACCCTGACCGGGCGTCACCATCTGATCTCTTTTCCTTCTGATCGAAGGGGGTTTCCTCATGAGCCCTGTCCTCACCGCCGTGGTGGGCATCGTCGTTCTCCTGGTGCTGCTCGGCCTCGTCGTCATCACCCGCTACAAGGTCGCCGGGCCCAGCGAGGCGTTCATCATCACCGGCCGCCGGGGCAAGCAGGCGACCGATCCCACCACCGGGCGCGTGTTCACCGACAACAGCGGCCAGAAGGTCGTGGTCGGCGGCGGCGTCTTCGTCGTCCCCTTCGTGCAGCAGAAGTTCACGCTCGACCTGTCCAGCCGGCACATCCCCGTCGCCGTCCGCGGCGCGGTCACCCTGCGCGGCGTGAAGGCCAACCTGGAGGGCGTCGCGATCGTCAAGGTCGGCGGCACCGAGGACTCCATCCGGGCCGCCGCCCAGCGGTTCCTGATGCAGCAGGACGGCATCGTCGGCTTCACCCAGGAAGTGCTGTCGGGCGCGCTGCGCTCCATCGTCGGCCGGATGTCGGTCGAGGACATCATCAGGGACCGCGCCGCGTTCGCGGGTCAGGTCGCCGAGGAGGCCGAGGCCAGCCTGTCCGGTCAGGGCCTGGTCCTCGACGCCTTCCAGATCCAGGACATCACCACCGAGGGCTCCTACCTGGAGGACCTCGGCCGTCCCGAAGCCGCCCGCGCCAAGCAGGAGGCCGACATCGCCGAGGCAGTGGCCCGCCGCGCCGCCGAGCAGGCCCGGCTCAAGGCGGAGGAGGAGATCGCCATCGCGCAGCGGACCCTCTACCTGAAGCAGGCCGAGATCAAGGCGCAGACCGACGAGGCCGCCGCCCAGGCGAACGCCGCGGGGCCGCTCGCCGAGGCCGACCGCCAGCAGCAGATCCTCGCCGAGCAGGAGAAGGTCGCCGAGCGGCAGGCCGCGCTGACGGACCGCCAGCTCGACACCCAGGTCCGCAAGCCCGCCGACGCCGCCCGCTACCAGGCCGAGCAGGAGGCCGAGGCCCGCCGTATCGCCCTGGTGAAGCAGGCCGAGGCCGACGCGCAGCGCTCCCGCCTCACCGGTGAGGGCGAGAAGGCCCACCGGGCCGCACTCGCCGACGCCGTGCGCATCGAGGGCGAGGCGGAGGCCGCGGCCATCGCCGCCAAGGGCTCCGCCGAGGCCGAGGCGATGCGGAAGAAGGCCGACGCCTTCGCGCAGTACGGGGACGCCGCCGTCCTCCAGATGCTCGTCGAGGTCCTTCCGCAGGTCGTCGCCAAGGCGTCCGAACCGCTGTCCGCCATCGACAAGATGACCGTCATCTCCACCGACGGCGCCAGTCGGCTGACCCGTACCGTCACCGACAACGTCGCCCAGGGCATGGAACTCCTCTCCTCCACCACCGGGGTCGACCTCGCGTCCCTGCTCCAGGGCATCACCCAGAAGAAGCCGGTCCCCGGCCCGGCGCAGCCGCCCGTACCGACCGGCGACGGCGCCATCGAGATCACCGACTAGAGGACACCTCGCCGGGCCGGCAACGCCCGCCGCTTCTCCTCGATCGTCGCGCCGGACATGGTCGTGACTCCCCTGGTCGACGGCGTCAGCCCACTCGTCGCCCGGACCCTGACCGCGCACCCCCCACGGGGTCGTCCACCCAGCCGTGGACCCGACCAGCCGCAACGTGGACGCGATGGTGACACCCCCCTCACCACGAGCCCCCTGCCACCACCGGCCCACCCGCTACACTGTCCGCGATGGTGCAGCCACCAAGGCCACACCACCAGAAGACTGCCTTCGTAGCTCAGGGGATAGAGCACCGCTCTCCTAAAGCGGGTGTCGCAGGTTCGAATCCTGCCGGGGGCACATGGGACGAGGACCCCTACCGATCTCGGTAGGGGTCCTTCGGCGTCCACGGGAAGGTGGTTCGTCGATACAGGAGGCCCCGGGATTCTCGCCGGGGGCTTCCGGGGGTGGGTCAGCGGAGTTCTTCTGGGCAGGCTGTGCCTCGGGAGAGTTTGTACGGGGCCGCCAGGCGGTAGACGCCGGGCTTCGGGGCGAGGAGTTCCGTCCACTCGTCGCCCTCCGTGTCCGCCTCCGCCTTGAACAGGCAGCCCTCCTCGTTGGCGAAGACCTTCGGGAGTTCCGTCTCCGACTCCTCGCGCGCCAGCTTCGACGCCTCCGTCTCCTTCGGCGGTTCGATCTTGCCGCCGTTCTCGTCGACGAGGGCCAGCCACGGCGAGTACGGGACGCGGATCAGGACCCGGCCCGGCTGGTCGACCTCGATCACGACCTCGTTCTCCTCCGCGCTCCGCACCTCCGCCGGCGGGTCCGCGAGGGGGGTCGGGTTCTCGACCGCGTACAGGCGCCAGTTCTCGTCCGACCAGACCTGCTTCAGGTACGGCAGGCCCTCGGCGATCAGTTCCGCCTCCTGCTCGGCGCCCGAGTCGGGGGCGCCGGTGGGCAGGACCACGTAGTGGACCGCCCAGCGGTCCAGCCACTCCTCGTAGTTCACGGCGTTCAGCGTGTCGTCGTAGAAGAGCGGGTTCCGCTCCATGTCCGCCTGCCGGTTCCACCCCCGCGCCAGGTTGATGTACGGGCTGAGCGCCGACGACTCGCGGTGGCTCGACGCCGGTACGACCTCGACCCGCGCCTTGCCCGCGTCCCGGACCTGGAGCTGGTTGATGAGCGGCGCGAGCTCCCGCGCCCAGGAGGCGTCCGGAGCCGTGCGGATCACGTCGTCGACGCCCTTGAAGCCGATCCAGAAGTTCAGCCCGGCGAAGGCGAGCAGCAGCGCGTACCAGCGGCGTGAACGCGGTGCCGTGTACGGCAGCGCCGCGAGCAGCACGACGCCCGCGAACAGCATCGGCAGCCGCGAGATGTTCGAGCCGATCTGCGAGTCGATCAGCCACGTCAGGAGCGTCCCGATCGTGTACACCGCCGCCGCCGTGCGGACCGTGCGCCAGTCCTTCGGCACGAGCAGGAAGACGAGCGCCCCGAAGGCCAGCGGCAGCGCGGTCGAGCCGAAGGCCATCGGCTGCGTGCCGGAGAACGGGAACAGCCAGGACGAGAGGGCGACCACCGCCACCGGCGCCAGGCCGAGGGCGTACGCGCCCGGGCGCCGTTTGTTCAGGAACAGCGCCGCCGCCCCCACCCCGAGGAACAGGCCCGCCACCGGGCTGCACGCCGTCGCCAGTCCGGCGAGCGGGGCAGCCACCACGGCCTTCGCCCAGCGCTTGCGGCGCCAGCGGTGGGGCCAGCAGAACACGGCGGCCACCGCGCCGAGCGCGAACATCATGCCGAGGCCGAACGTCACCCGCCCCGACAGCGCGTTGCACAGGAAGGCGAAGACGCCCGCGATCGAGCAGGCCAGCGGATTGCGGACGGCCGGCACCCGCACCAGGATCAGCGCGGTCAGCGCGGCCGACAGCGTCCCCGCGACCATCATCGTGCTGCGCACGCCCAGCAGCGACATCAGGTACGGCGACACGACGCTGTACGAGACCGGGTGCATCCCGCCGTACCAGGCCAGGTTGTACGCGGAGTCGGGGTGCCGGCCGACGAACTCCGCCCACGCGTCCTGCGCGGCCAGGTCCCCGCCGCTGTTCGCGAAGAAGAAGAACCAGAGGATGTGGGTGACGGCCGCGAGACCGGTGGCCGCCATGACCGTGTAGCGACGCTTCCGCCGCGGGGCGGCCGGGACCGCCTTCGGCGCCGGAGCCGGATCGGGATCGGGCGCGGGGGCGGGACGCTGTGCCGGGAGCACTATTCGCGGACGGGAAGACGGGCCGGAATCGGCGTCGGAGTCCGCATCGGAATCGGACTCCGACTCGGACTCGGACTCGGGATGGGGATTGCGGTCGGAATTGGATCCTGAGCCCGTCTCGGAATGGCAGTCGCGGGCCGAGTCATGGCCGGGTGCCGGATTCGACACCGAACCCGTTCCCTGACCGGACCCGGCGCGGGCCTGTCTCTTCGGCCCCGCGTGGTCGGCGGCGCTCGTCGGCTCGACGGTGGTCACTGCGGCCCTTTCCCGTGCTGCCCGTCTCTCTTCTCACGTGGTCACACGCGTTTCCTCGTCCCCCGAAGACGCTAACAGCCGGGCGCCCCGGAGAACCGGGGCGCCCGGCCAAGCGGGTGGCTTCTCAGCCCACGCGCGTCAGCTTCTTGTCGAAGCCGGGCTCCACCAGGTCCCTCTGGAGGGCGACCGGAGAGCTGACCTTGCCGGCGCCGGTGCCGATCGACACCTGGCCGATGACGTCGCCCGCCCTGCCGACGTGGGGCAGGAGCTTGCCGCCGTCGGTGAGCTCCAGCTTCACTTCCAGGCCCGGCCAGCCGATCGCCTTGAGCTCCTTGGTGGCCACGACCGGCGTCCGGCCGCCGAGGCCGTCGTCGATGTGGCCGAGGACCTGGCCCTTGCGGACCACGACGGCCGAGGTGACGTCCTTCTGGGCCTGCTGGATCACCTTGAGGCTGTTGTCGATGGCGAGCTGGAGCTTCTTGCCCAGGTCCGCGGCGTCCTTCGCCCCCATGACGATGCCGAGGATGCGGCGGTTCTGGCCGTCGACGATCGTGTTCGCCGACCAGAGCAGGTTGCCGCCCGCGGGGGTGGAGGAGCCGGTCTTGATGCCGCTCACACCCGGCTGGAGCAGGATGTTGTTGTTGTTCTCGATCCGGCGGGGCAGACCCTCGATCGTCGCGTTCGGCGAGTTCACGATCTCCCGGAACACGTCGTACTGCATGACCGCCTTCGCCAGCTTCAGCTGGTCCTGCGGCGTCGACACGGTGCTGTCGAGCAGACCCGAAGGGTCGGTGTACGTGGACTGGGTCATTCCCAGGTCCTTCGCGGCGGCGTTCATCTTGTCGACGAACGCCGCTTCCGAACCGGCGTCCCAGCGCGCGAGCAGCCGCGCCACGTTGTTGGCGGAGGGGATCATGAGGAGCTGGAGCAGCTCCTTCTGCGTGTACGTCTGACCCGCCTGGACCGGCGCCGTCGACTCGTGCTCGGCCTTGCCCTGATCCTCGGCCTTCTGGTCGATCTCGATCTCGGGGCCCTTCTGGCTCCCCTTGATCGGGTGGTCGCGCAGGATCACGTACGCCGTCATCGTCTTGGTGACGCTCGCGATCGGTGCCGGCTTCTGCGCCCCGTACGTACCCATGGAACCGACGCCCTCGACCTCGACGGCGCCCTGCCCCTCGGTCGGGAACGGCAGCTTCAGCTCGCCGCCCTCGAAGGTGAAGGTCGGCGCGGCGGAGAGCGTGAGGACGGGCGCGGGCAGCGGTCGCACCATCTGCACGATCGCAAAGACGATCAGTACGAGCAGCACCAGCGGGGTCCAGATCCGCACCCGGCGCATCGTCGTCCGCAGCGGGGTCGGGGGCGGCGGCGGGGTGTTCGTCAGCTCGGCGAGCAGGTCCAGCGGGGGCAGTGGCGGCAACGGCTGCTGCCGCGTCCGCTCCGCCTCCGCGAAGGCGGGCGCCGGCGCGGGCGGCACGGGAGCGGCGGCCGGTCCCGACGCGGCGGGCCTGGCGGCCTCCGGCGCGGGCCTGGACGCGGGCGTGGGCGTAGACGCGGGCGTGGGCGTAGACGCGGGCGTGGGCGTAGACGCGGGCGCCTTGGGGGCCTGGGCGGCCTGCCGCGCCCTCTCGACCTTCTGCTCGGCCGGGATGTCCGCACGCAGCGGTACGAAGGTGCTGGGGCGCTCGCTGTCGGAGTCCGCGCCGAGACCGGGCGGGAGCTTCAGCGCGGTCGTGGGCTGGTCCACGGGAGGCGCCGCCGGCAGGCGGACCGCCTTGAACATGGTCGTCGGCTGGTCGACCGGCTCCGGGTCAGGTTCCGGGTCGAGTTCCGGGTCCTCGGCGTCGTCGACCCCGTCCGGGGAGTCGGCGGGCGCGGAGTCGGCGGGCTCCGCCGCCTTCCGCGCGGCGAACCAGGAGTCGACGGGAGCCTTCGCCGCCACCGCCGGCGCCTCGGCCTTCGCCTCGCCCGTCTCCTCGTCGGCCTCGGAATCGGCCTCAGGGTCGGGCTCGGGGTCGGGGTCGGCGCCGGCCTCGGGGCCGGACTCGGACCTGTCGGCGGCGGACGCGGCGCCCTCGGACGCCGCGTCCTCCGGCCCGTCGTCCTCCGGCTCGTCGTCCTCCGGCTCGTCCCCGGGTTCGTCCGACTCGGCCCTGACGGCCTCTTCGGGCTCCTCGGCCGCCACGGCGCCCTCGGGCTCGTCCGCCGTCGCCACCCACGCCGCCACAGCCGCCTTCAGGCGCGCGCTCTCCGGCTCCTGGGCCGCCGGCTCCGTCGCGGGCTCTGACGCGGCCTCAGAGGCTGCCTCGGCCTCGGTCGCGGCTTCGGTGTCCTCCGACTCCTCCGGCTCCGGCGTGGCCGCCGGCTTGGCCGCCGGCGCGTCGTCCTCCGGGGTCCGCGGCGCCAGGGTCTTGAAGACGGCCGTCGGCTGGTCGACCTGAACCGACGAGGACGACGGAGCGTCTGACTCACGGAGCACGGAGATCCGGGGATCCCGGCTTCCGCCGCCCGGGGGCGTCGTCTCCTGAGACGACCCCTGCTGCTCCGCCCTGTCGGGGGACTCGCCCGCCACCGTGCCTCCTCCATGGTCATGCGTACGTACGGACCTGTGTACCGGTCCGTGTACCAGTGTCCTGTGTGAACCCCTTGGCTCCCGTGCTAGACGAGAACGACATACCTACTGGTTCCCGGATGAACCACCCAGGCGCTCTCGACAGATGAATGTGAGAGGGGTCACCCTGTCATTCATCCACGCGGGGAGGCATGGATGGGCAGGAGCCGCAGAACCATTCCGGAGGAGCTTTTGCTGCTCGCTCTGGACCCGACCACGGGTACCACAGCGCAGCCGCAGTCGCTCGACCTCGGCCTGGCCGGTGCACAGCTAGTGGAGCTGGCATTGGCAGGCCGGATAGCCCCTGACGGGGATCGTATCGCCGTGGTGATGCCACGGCCGACCGGAGATCCGACCTTGGACTCCGCACTGGAACTGCTGCGCAGGCGTGGCAGTCCGGTTCGGGCCGTCCATTGGATCGGCGGGCCCCGACTGGGGCTCCGCCAGACGTATCTCTCGCATCTGGAGCGATGCGGCATGGTGCATGCCGTGGAGACCCAGATGTGCGGGGTGTTGCCGACGACGCGCTACCAGGCGACGGAGACGGCGATCAGTCGGGAGATCCGTTCCCGGCTGGACAGTGCGATCCGCACCGGCGTACCGCCGGACCCGCGGACCGCGGCGCTTGCCGCGCTGGCCCACGCGGTCGGTCTCGGGAAGCACCTCTACCCCGGCAACGAAGGACGGTCGTCGCGGTCCCGGCTGCGCGATCTGATCCGGCACGACCCCATGGGCGGACTCGTGGCACACGCCGTGATGGACGTCCAGAACGGTGCGGCGGCACAGCCGCGCCGGAGCGCCGCGGGTGTCCCGGCGCAGCCTCGCGGCAGCATGGCCCGCGCGGCGGCGCACTAGGACGACCCCGAGGAGCCAGCCCGGGAGCCGCACAGGTGTGCGGGGCGGTCAGGACGGCCGCCCCGCACACGCGCGTCCCCACCCGGTCGCCAAGCGGTCGGCCCGCGAACGGGCGTTGCCAAGCGGTCGGCCCGCACCCCCACACGTAGGGCACCACACATGGCGCACCACACATAGCGCACCCGTCGGCCCGCGCATACGTTGTGGTCATTTTCCAGCGCACACCTGGCCTTTGGTGGCAGTCTGCCAAGCGGTAGATACTCACAGCTACGCAGCAGACAGCCGGAGGTGCAGTTTCCGTGGCGTCCAACGTCAACCCCACCGTCAGGCGACGCCGATTGGGCCAGGAGCTGCGCAAGCTCCGGGAGGCGAAGAACATGACGGCCGAGCAGGTCGCCGAGCGTCTTCTCGTCTCCCAGTCCAAGATCAGCCGGCTGGAGAACGGCCGTCGCTCCATCAGTCAGCGCGATGTCCGCGACCTCTGCGGCGTGTACGAGGTCGAGGACGACCGGATGGTCGACTCGCTCATGCAGATGGCCAAGGACTCGCGCCAGCAGGGCTGGTGGCACGCCTTCGGCGACATCCCGTACAGCGTCTACATCGGCCTGGAGACGGACGCCGAGAGCCTGCGGATGTACGAGTCGCAGATCATCCCCGGACTGCTCCAGACCCCCGCGTACGCGGAGGCGGTGATCTCCGGCGCGATGCCGGAGTCGACGCCGGCGGACATCGACAAGCGGGTCACGGTCCGCACCCGCCGCCAGGAGCGGATCCGGGACGAGGAGCGTCCGCTGCGGCTGTGGGCGGTCATCGACGAGGGCGCGCTGCACCGGATCGTCGGCAGCAGACAGCTCATGGTGGAGCAGCTCGAGCATCTCCTCGAGCAGTCCCATCTGCCCCACGTCACCGTGCAGGTGATCCCCTTCGAGATGGGCGCGCATCCGGGGATCAGCGGCCAGTACTCGATCCTGGAGTTCCCGGACACGTCGGACTCCAGCGTCGTCTACATCGAGGGCGTGACGAGCGACCTGTACCTGGAGAAGGCGCAGGACGTCGGCAAGTACAGCGTCATGTACGAGCACCTCAGGGCGCAGGCGCTGAACGTCGAGCAGACC
This sequence comes from Streptomyces sp. NPDC051822, assembly GCF_044452745.1. Classification (NCBI taxonomy): domain Bacteria; kingdom Bacillati; phylum Actinomycetota; class Actinomycetes; order Kitasatosporales; family Streptomycetaceae; genus Streptomyces; species Streptomyces sp. NPDC051822. The sequence continues at coordinate 234,466 of NZ_JBITBZ010000009.1, forward strand.
CGCGAGTTCATCGCGGAGATGGCGAAGAAGCACGCCAAGGGCTGACTCCGGCCCGCCCGCGCCAGGGCTTCGTCCTCGCTCCGCCGGCGCTCAGATCCGGCCACGCCAAGGCTCCCGCCGGGCCGGGGCAGGCACGGTACACCGGATGATCGCTCCCACGGAAGCCGAGTTGGAATATGCCACTCGGACGTGTGAACGCCGGTCCCGTCGGAGGGTGCCGACCAGTAGCGTCGATCACGCCGCCAAGAAGGTCGGTGCGACACACCCCACTGGCAGAACCGGAGTTGAGTGTAATGGCGATCATTCAGGGTGCAACGGACGCGTGGACCAAGTCTTCGTACTCCGGCGGGAACGGCGCCTGCGTCGAAGTGAAGTCCCCTGTCGTCGCCGCGATCGCGGTGCGGGACTCCAAGGCCCCCGAAGGCCCGTCCCTCTCCTTCGGACCGGGTTCGTGGAACGCGTTCGTCGGCGAGGTGAGCAACGGGGCCCTCTGAGCCCCGGTGCGCACCCGTCGTCACCCGCGGTACCCGCAGTACCCGAAGAGCCCTCTCGTCCGGTCCGCCGTCCTGGCCGAGGGGGCTCGGCCCTTTCCCGCTTCCTTTCTCCCGCGCCCTTCTCCCGCTCCCTCCTCCCGCTCCTCTTCAGCGCAGTTCGTCCACGTACCGGTCCGTCCCCGGCACCGTCGGGACGAACGGCGCCACCAGCTCCACCCGCCCCCCTCCGGCCCCCACCGACTCCAGGTCGGAGAAGTGCTCCGTCCAGCACTCCCGGGGGTCCCGCTCCAGGAACCAGAGCAGGGTCAGCCGGGTGTCGACGCCCTCGACCTGCTTCACGTACGTCATGCGGTCGCCGGGCAGCGGGGTCGGCCGGAAGACGGTGACCATCGCCGCCGGTGAGCCGGCGAGCCGCCGGGGCAGCTCCCGGGTCCGCAGCCGTTCGAGCAGGGCCGCCCGCTCCTCGGGGCCTTCGGCGTCGACGACCTGGAGGATCAGCCCGGCGTAGGGGTGGTCGAGGGCGTGGAAGTCGCGCGGGCCGGCCGCGCCGTCGCGGTAGACGGTCGCCTCGTGGTCCTGGAACGAGGTGAAGACGTGCGTCCGCTCCTGGTGGACGCGACCGTCGCGGTTGAGCCGCTTGTTGATGCCGACGGTCCACTTCATGTGCTCGTCGTAGCGGCCTTCGGTGACCCAGTACGTGGAGAGGTAGCAGCCCGCGGTGACGGGCTGGGCGACGGCGGACTTCTCCGGGCGGCGCAGTTCCTGGAGCTCCCGGGTGGCGACCCAGCGCCGGCCCGCGTACATCCAGGGCATCGCCATGGCGCCCGCGTAGTAGTGGTCGTCCTCGTACCAGCGGTTGTACGCGTACTCGTGGCCCGGGTGAGGCTCCACCATGGTGATCAGGGCGTGGCCGGGCCGGACGCCGTACGGGCCGATTGACGCCAGTTCCGCGTACCTCTCGCCGTACGTCTCGCTCGTCGCGCTGGACGTCTCGCTCGTCGCGCTGCACGTCTCGCTCGTCGCGCCTGCGGTGCGGCGGGTCTCCTCGCTCACTTCCGTACCCCTTCCCAAGTCGACGGGACCTCCCTACTCTGACGGACCGTCAGATACTTGACCAGGGTCGAGAGGGGTCCGGATGCTGCTCCAGGGGAAGACGGTCGTCGTGTCGGGCGTCGGTGCCGGGCTCGGGCACCGCGTCGCCGAGACGGTGGTGCGGGACGGGGGGAACGCGGTGCTCGGCGCGCGCACGGAGGCGAACCTCGCCAAGGCCGCCACCGGGATCGACCCGGAGGGGCGCCGTACCGCGTACCGGGCCACGGACATCACCGACGAGGAGCAGTGCGAGGCCCTCGCCGCGCTCGCCGTCGAGCGCTTCGGCGGGATCGACGCGGTGGTCCACGTGGCCGCCTGGGACTCCTCCTTCGGCGGCCTCCAGGACGCCGACTTCGCGACCTGGCAGGCCGTCCTCGACGTCAATCTGCTCGGCACGCTGCGGATGACCCGGGCCTGCCTGCCGTCGCTCAAGGAGCGCGGGGGCTCGGTGGTGTTCATCGGTACGCAGTCGGCGATCGCCGCGCCCACGCAGGTGCGACAGGCGGCGTACGCGGCCTCGAAGGGGGCGCTGACCTCGGCGATGTACTCGCTCGCGCACGAGCTGGGGCCGCACCGGATCCGGGTCAACACCGTGCTGCCGGGGTGGATGTGGGGGCCGCCGGTGCAGGCGTACGTCCGGTTCGCCGCGGACGGCGAGGGGGTGCCGGAGGCGGAGGCGCTGGCCCGGCTCACCGAGCGGATGGCGCTGCCGGAGCTGGCGACGGACCGGGACGTGGCGGAGGCGGCGGCCTTCCTCGCCTCGGACCGGGCGCGGGCGATCACGGGGCAGTCGCTGCTCGTCAACGCGGGTGAGCTGATGCGCTGACCGCTCCCCGCGCCACCCACCACAAGTTCACAGACATGAACCAGGGTCAGTAAACAGAACGATTTTACTGTCCCTTGACCCTCCCTTGCATTGTCCCTGCCCTGTAACTCCCCACACCATGAACCGCGTTCACAAGACGGACCGGATCTCATGGAGGGGCGCAATGAACAGTCTCGACTGGGCCGTACTCATCGGCTATTTCGGCGTGATGGTCGCGATCGGCGTCTGGTCCCACAAGCGCGTGGACGACGTCTCCGACTTCTTCACCGCCGGCGGCCGGATGCCCTGGTGGCTCTCCGGCATCTCCCACCACATGTCGGGCTACAGCGCCGTGATGTTCACCGGGTACGCGGGCATCGCCTACACCTACGGCGTCACGTCCTACGTCACCTGGTCGTTCCCGATCGCCATCGGCATCGCGATCGGCGCCCACCTCTTCGCGCCCCGCCTGAACCGGCTGCGCTCCCGCCTCCGGGTGGCGTCCCCGCTCGAATACCTCAAGGACCGCTACAACCTGCCCACCCAGCAGGCCCTCGCCTGGTCCGGCGTCCTGCTGAAGATCGTCGACGTGGGCGCCAAGTGGGCCGCCATCGCCACCCTGCTGTCCGTCTTCACCGGCATCTCCCTCAACCAGGGCATCCTCATCACCGGTGTCATCACGGGCATCTACTGCACGGTCGGCGGCCTGTGGGCCGACGCGCTCACCGAGCTGGGGCAGTTCATCATCCAGTTCTTCGCCGGCATCGCGATGCTCGTCGCCGTCCTCGCCAAGCTCGGCGGGATCAGCGCCCTGTGGGACGTCTGGGACCGGCCCGAGCTGCAGGGTCACACCGCGCCGACCGCCGGCCCGTACACGATGACGTTCCTGCTCGCGTATCTCTTCATCAAGACCTTCGAGTACAGCGGCGGCATGTGGAACCAGGCCCAGCGCTACATGGCCACCCCCACCGCCCGTGAGGCCACCCGCTCCGGCCGTCTCTCCGCCGTCCTGTGGTTCGTCTGGCCGCTGGTCCTCTTCTTCCCCATGTGGGTCGCGCCGCTGCTCGTCGACCCCGAGAAGCCCGACGCCTCCGACTCCTACGCCCTGATGACCGAGCAGCTGCTGCCGCACGGACTGCTCGGACTCGTCATCGTCGGCTTCTTCTCGCACACCATGGCCATGTGCTCCTCGGACGCCAACGCCATCGCGGCCGTCTTCACCCGGGACATCGCGCCCGTCATGAGCAAGGCGGCGCGGACCTGGACGCAGCAGGCCGGACTGATCGCGGCGCGCTGGTCGACGGTCGCCTTCCTGGCCCTGTCGATGGCGGTCGCCACCCAGGTCAACTCCCCCGCCTTCAAGGACATCATCACCATCGTCATCAAGTGGGTGGCCGGTCTGATGGGTCCGATCGCGATCCCGTTCATGCTCGGCCTGCTGCGGACCTTCCGGAAGTCCGGGCCGACGGCGGCGCTGGTCTCGTGGGCGTCCGGCCTGTTCGTCTTCTGGCTGACCAACTACGGCCTCGACGGCATCGAGCTGCAGATCCAGATCGTCTCGCCGCTCGCCACCTCCCTGGTCCTGTACGTCCTGATCGGCTTCATCAGGCCCGAGGACACCCCGGACCGGGACGCGCTCCTCGACAAGCTGCACTCGGACGACGGCAGCCCGGCCGGAGCGGCGGCCTCGATCCCCGCGCAGACCCCGCGCTCCGGCGGCGACCGCTCGGATCAGCCCCTCGGATAGCGGGCAAGCCAGCCCGGCGAGGACTCGGCGGGGCCGTGCAGGGCGGCCCCCTGGGTCATCTCCATCGAGAAGTCGTCCGCGAGTTCCAGGACCGTCGCACGGCCCTCCAGTTCGGCCAGCCAGGCCGGCGGGAGGGCCGTCTCGCCGTGCAGGGCCCCGAGGAGGGCCCCGGTGAGCGCACCGGTGACGGACGAGGGCCCGTCGTGGTTCACCGCGAGCCGCAGCCCGTGCCGTACGTCCTCGCCGACCAGGGCGCAGTAGACGGCCGCCGCCAGCTGCCCCTCGGCCAGGTCCTCGCCCGCGCCGAGGGCGGCCACCCGCTCCGGGTCGGGTGCCCCTTCCCGTACGGCTCCGAGTGCCCGGCCGAGTGCCTCGGTGACCGGCTCGTGGCCGGGGCGCGCCGCCAGCTGCTCCAGGGCCCGGTCGACGGCCGCCTCGGGGGAGCCGCCGCGGGCGAGGCCGTGGACGGTGACGGCGAGGGCGCCCGCCGCGAGGCCGGCGGCGGGGGCGCCGTGGGTCTGTGCCGCGCACTCGACGGCGAGCTGGCAGACGAGCTGCGGCTCCCAGCCGACGAGCAGCCCGAAGGGGGCGGAGCGGACGAGGGCGCCGGAGTCGGCCGCGGTGGGGTTCTTGGGCTTGTCGAGGGTGCCGAGGCGGTCGTCGCCGAGGCCGGTGAGGCAGGCGCGGGGCGGGTTGCGGCGGGCGTAGAGCCACTCCTCACGGGCGAGCCAGCCGTTGTCCTTGCGCCGTTCGTCGGGGCCCCAGTCGTGCTGGGTGGCGGCCCAGCGCAGATGGGCCCGGTGGACGTCGGTGGGCGGGTGCCAGACGCCGGTGTCGCGGCGGATCTGGGCGCGGATCAGGCCGTCGACCGTGAACAGGCTCATCTGGGTGGCGGCGGTGACGGCGCCCCGGCGGCCGAACGCGGGGGCGGGCTCGGTGAGCCCGTCAGGTCCGTGGGCGTCCCGGATCGCGCCGAGGCTGAGTCCGTCGGCGCCGGCGCCCAGCGCGTCGCCGAGGGCGCCGCCGAGCAGACAGCCTCGTACGCGGGCGCGGAAGTCCTGTTGTTCGGCACGGCCCCACACGGCCGCGGCTGTCGTGGCCACGTCGTGCCCTCCCCCCGTAGACCGGTCTGCGCAGCACTGTAATGGACCGGGTACGTCCGTTCGGGGGCCGGAACGTTATGTGATCCGACGCCCTTCAGGCCGCTTTTGACCGCAGTTCACCCCAGGTTCGGTTGAGAATCGAACGATCCTCGGCATGAACCCCGTGACACGAGTCAAGGCCGTCTCCACCGCGGTCCTCGCCGCCTCGCTGCTCCTCGGCCTCACCGCCCCCGCCGCCACCGCGCACCCCGCCCCGCACCACCACGGGCAGGCGTCGCAGGTCCAGCAGCGGATCCCCTTCACCGCCGCGACCGTCACCGAGAACGCCGACGGCACGTACACCGTCACGTGGTCCGCCCCCGGCGCCCACGGCGTCACGGTCCGCACCGACGGCCGTACCGTCGCCCGCGGCGGTGCCACCGGCTCGGTCACCGTCTCCGGCCTCGCCACCGCAGACCGGCGCTGGTTCGACCTCGTCCCCGACCGGGGCGCGCCGCTGCGCCTCGCGGACCGGCTGATACGCCTGGAGGGCACCGTCAACTTCCGCGACGCGGGCGGCTACCGGACGCGCGACGGCCGGTGGGTCAAGATGGGCGAGGTCTACCGCTCCGACTCCCTGGAGAAGCTCACCGACGCCGATCTGGCCAAGCTGCGGCGCCTCGGTGTCCGGACCGTCTTCGACCTGCGCATGGAGTCCGAGCGGAGCACCGCCCCCGACCGCGTCCCGGCCGGCGCCTCGTACGTCGTCGCCGACGTCCTCGCGGGCAGCGGCACCTTCACCGCGATGCCGAAGACCCCCGCCGAGGCCGAGGCGATGATGGTCGAAGGCAACCGCTTCATGGTGAGCGGCTCCACCGCCCGTACCGCCTACACCGCCGTCCTCGACGGCATCGCCGACGACGACCGCCGGGGCGTCCTCTTCCACTGCACCGCGGGCAAGGACCGCACCGGCTGGTCGAGCGCGGCCCTGCTGACCGCCCTCGGGGTCCCCGAGGAGACGGTCAGGGCGGACTACCTCGCCAGCAACACCTACCGCGCCGCCGCCAACGAGGCGATCCTCTCCCACCTCCCGGCTCAGCAGGCGGCCGTCTACAAGCCGCTGCTCGACGTCCGCTCCTCGTACCTCGACGCGAGCTTCGCCGAGGTCACGGAGGAGTACGGCTCCTTCCGCGCGTACCTGCGGAAGGGCCTCGGCGTCGACGAGCGGGAGCTCAAGGAGCTGAGGAAGGACCTGCTGGTCGGGTAGCGCGAGACGCCCTCCAGGTCCTGTCCGACCCTGATCCGCCGGACACCCCCTAGCGGCGGGTCCAGAAGCTCGTGAGCCTCGACGCTCCGGGCTCCATGGACCAGGCGCCGTCGGCCTCGACCACCAGCAGGCGAGGGCCCCGGGGGATCGAACCGCCGCCGCGCCCCCGGTCCCGCCTGCTGAACGAGTGCTGCCAGTGTCCGCCGCGCCGGTGGACGTTCACACCGAAGTACCCCTCCTTGTCCTCGTCGCCCCGGAACCGGAACCGGACGTCGGTCTCGTCGCCGGTGTGGGCCAGGACGTCCGGCCCGTGGCCCTCCACGGGACCGTCGAAGGTACGCAGGGTCGACACCGGCCGGAGCCGGATCGTCCACGCGGCCATGCCCGGCGCGTCGACCCGCAGCCGCAGCGGCGTCCGGCCGTCGTGGTGGAAGACGCCCACCCCCCGCAGGTCCGGGAGGGCGCTGCCCAGGACCTCCCGCCATCGGCGGCCGCGCACGGTCAGCGTGATGACCTCGATGTACCCGTCGCCCTTCCTCAGGACGTCGACGACGACGAAACCCTTCGGGAGCGTGAGGCCGGGGGCGACGTCCTCCTTCCCGCGCCCGGAGAACTCGACGGCCGGGAACTCCGGGCCCACCTCCTCGGGCAGGTCGTTGCACCGCGCCAGGGGCACACCGAGGGGCGGCGTGGTGAGCGGCGCGGGCCCGTGCCCGTACTCCTTGCCGACGACCCCGACGGCGAGGGGCACGGGGGCCGGCGCGGGAGCAGGCGCCGGCGCGGGAGCAGATACCTGCGCCGGGACCTCCGGCCGCTCCGGCACCTCCGCCTCCTCGGCCTCCGCCTCCTCGGCCGCCTCCACTGCCGCGTCCGGCACCGCGAACCCGAAGTCCTCGGCCAGGCCCGGCAGCCCGGAGTCGTACCCCTGCCCCACCGCGCGGAACTTCCACCCGCCGGCCCTGCGGTAGAACTCGCCCAGCAGGATCGCCGTCTCCGTCGTCGCGTCCTCGACCGCGTACAGCGCCAGCTGCTCCCCGGTGATCGCGCTCACCGCCCGCAGGTACAGGTCCTCGACCTCACCGAACGTCGCGTCGTCACAGGACGCCGCGACCACGATCCGCTCCACGGCCGGCTCCACACGGCCGGGGTCGATCTCCAGCCAGTCCGCGACCGCCCCGCCCTCGCCCAGGACGTTCCCCGTCAGGCGCACGCCGCTGCCGGCGTGCGCGGACTGGTTGTAGAAGACCAGGTCCTCGCGGCCCCTGACCTTGCCGTCCACGCCGACGAGCAGCGCCGCCGCGTCCACCTCCGGCGCTCCCGGCCCGTCGGACCGGCGTACGACGGCGACCCGCATCGGCTCGCCGCTGAGCGGGAGGTTTCCCCCCTTGATGATCTGCGTCATGGACGCATCATGCACCTCACTCCTGGACGAGCGGCAGGAGTTCGGGGAGGTGGCCGTCCGAGGCGCGGGCCGTGCGCTGCCGCTCCTCCGGGACCTCGCCGTACAGGGTCGTCCGGGGCTTCGCCGGGCGGCCCGCCGCCTCCGCGATGGCCTCCAGGTCGCGGATCGAGCGGTACGAGCCGTAACTCGACCCGGCCATCCGGGAGATGGTCTCCTCCATCAGCGTGCCGCCCAGGTCGTTCGCGCCCGAGCGGAGCATCTCGGCGGCGCCCTCCGTGCCCAGCTTCACCCAGCTGGTCTGGATGTTCGGGATGTGGGGGTGGAGGAGGAGCCGGGCCATGGCGATGACCGCGCGGTTGTCGCGGACGGTCGGGCCGGGGCGGGCGATGCCGGCGAGGTAGACCGGTGCGTTGGTGTGGATGAAGGGCAGGGTCACGAACTCGGTAAAACCACCGGTCTCCTGCTGGATGCGGGAGAGGGTCCGGAAGTGGCCGAGCCAGTGCCGGGGCTGGTCCACGTGCCCGTACATCATCGTGGACGACGAGCGGATGCCGAGGTCGTGCGCCGTGGTGATCACCTCGATCCACGTCGCCGTCGGCAGCTTGCCCTTGGTGAGGACCCAGCGGACCTCGTCGTCCAGGATCTCGGCGGCCGTGCCGGGGATCGAGTCGAGCCCGGCCTCCTTCGCGGCCGTCAGCCACTCGCGGATCGAGAGCCCGGTCCTGGTCGCGCCGTTGACGACCTCCATCGGCGAGAAGGCGTGCACGTGCATGCCGGGAACGCGCTTCTTCACCGCGCGCGCGATGTCGAAGTAGGCGGTGCCGGGCAGGTCGGGGTGGATGCCGCCCTGCATGCAGACCTCGACGGCGCCGACGTCCCAGGCCTGCTCGGCGCGGTCCGCGACCTGGTCGAGGGAGAGGGTGTACGCGTCGGCGTCGGTACGGCGCTGGGCGAAGGCGCAGAAACGGCAGCCCGTGTAGCAGACGTTGGTGAAGTTGATGTTCCGCGTGACGACGTACGTGACGTCGTCGCCGGACACCGCCTTGCGGACGTCGTCGGCGATCCGGGTGAGCGCGTCGAGCGCCGGGCCGTCGGCGTGCAGCAGCGCGAGGGCCTGGGCGTCGGTGAGCCGCGTCGGGTCGTCGGCGGCGACGGCGAGGGCCTCGCGGACGTCGGCGTCGACCCGCTCCGGGACCATGCCGGGCGCGGCGGCCTCGCGCAGAGCCTCCCAGTCGCCGTACACCTCGTCGAAGTCGTCGCGCCGGTCGTGCGTGCGGCCCGTGGTGTCGATGGTGCGGTGCAGGTCGGTGCGGCCGGCGGCGGTGAACGCCTCGTCGGGCTCCTGCCAGGGCAGGCCGACGACCGGCGCGTCGGGGTTCGCGAGGCCGGTCTCGGGGTCGGCGAGGGCGCGGACGTGCGGGAGGAGCCGGGGGTCGAGCCAGGGTTCGCCGCGCTGGACGAACTCGGGGTAGACGCAGAGCCGTTCGCGCAGCTCGAAGCCGGCGGCGGCGGACCGCTCGGCGAGCTCCTCGATCCGGGGCCAGGGCCGCTCGGGGTTGACGTGGTCGATGGTGAGCGGGGAGACGCCGCCCCAGTCGTCGATGCCGGCGGCGATGAGCCGCTCGTACTCGGAGTCGACGAGGTTGGGCGGGGCCTGGAGGCAGGCGGAGGGGCCCATGATGAGGCGGGCGACGGCGACGGTGGCGACCAGGTCGTCGAGCTCGGCGTCGGGCATGCCGCGCATGGCCGTGTCCGGCTTGGCGCGGAAGTTCTGGATGATCAGTTCCTGGACGGAGTGGTACGCGCGCGCCACGCGCCGCAGCGCGAAGAGGGACTCGGCCCGCTCCTCCAGGGTCTCCCCGATGCCGAGCAGCAGCCCCGAGGTGAAGGGGACGGAGGAGCGTCCGGCGTCCTCCAGGACCCTGAGCCGGACGGCCGGTTCCTTGTCGGGGGACCCGTAGTGGGGGCCGCCGGGCTCGGACCAGAGCCGGGTCGCGGTCGTCTCCAGCATCATGCCCATGGAGGGGGCGACCGGCTTGAGGCGCTGGAAGTCGGTCCACGACAGCACGCCGGGGTTGAGGTGCGGGAGGAGCCCGGTCTCCTCCAGGATGCGGATCGCCATGGCCCGTACGTACGCGATGGTGTCGTCGTACCCGTGCGCGTCGAGCCACTCGCGGGCCTCCGGCCACCGGTCCTCGGGCTTGTCGCCCAGGGTGATCAGGGCCTCCTTGCAGCCCATCTCGGCCCCGCGCCGGGCGATGTCCAGCACCTCGTCCGGGGACATGAACATCCCGTGGCCGTCCTTGCGCAGCTTGCCGGGGACGGTGACGAAGGTGCAGTAGTGGCACTTGTCGCGGCAGAGCCGGGTGAGCGGTATGAACACGCTCTTGGAGTACGTGATGACTCCGGGCCGCCCGGCGGCGTCGAGCCCGGCGTCCCGCACCCGCCCGGCGGAGGCGACCAGGTCCGTCAGGTCGTCCCCCCGCGCCGCCAGCAGCACGGCGGCCTCGGCGACGTCGAGCGCGACCCCGTCCCTGGCCCGCCTGAGGGCGCGGCGCATGGCGTTCGCGGTGGGCCGGGCTTCCTGGTGATCCGTCATGGACCGAGCATACGAGCGGCTACGGACACGCGGACCGGGCCCTTCGCAGGTTGGCTGGGTCAGTCTGTGTCTTCGGGGTGCCGGGGCGCGGCGTACACCACACTCAGAGGTACTGGGCGTACGCGCCCAGGACCCCCAGCACCTCCCGCTCACCCCCCGGCGGCAGCTGGAGGACGACCTCCTCGCAGCCCAGGTCCGCGTAGCGGGCGAGCTTGCCGGGGTTCGGGAGGACCGCGTACGGGACGATCTGGAGGGCCTTCGGGTCACGGCCCGCCTGCTCCCAGACCTCCCGCAGGACCGGGAGGGACTCCGTCAGGCCCCGGCCGCCGATCGGCATCCAGCCGTCCGTCCGCGCCGCGATCTCCGCGAAGAGCTTCGGTCCCGCCGCGCCGCCCAGGAGGGTGCGAGGCGCCCCGCCGGCGGGCTTGGGCCAGGCTTCCGAGGCGCGCACCGAGGCGCCCGACCTCCCCGCGTACGCCGTGGGCTCCGGCGCCCACAGCGCCCGCATCAGGTCGAGCCGGTCGGACGTGAGCTCACGGCGGGCCGGCCAGTCGACGCCGTGGTCGGCGGCCTCCTCGCGGTTCCAGCCGTAGCCGACACCGAGGGTGAAGCGGCCCCCGGAGAGGTGGTCGAGGGTCGCGATCTGCTTGGCGAGGGCGATCGGGTCGTGCTGGGCGACCAGCGTGATGCCGGTGCCGAGCCCGAGCCGTTCGGTGACGGCGGCGGCCTGGCCGAGCGCCACGAAGGGGTCCAGGGTCCGCCCGTACTCCCGGGGCAGCTCGCCGCCCGCCGGGTAGGGCGTGGCCCGTTCGACGGGGATGTGGGTGTGCTCGGGGAGGTAGAGCCCGGCGAAGCCGCGCGCTTCGAGTTCGCGCGCGAGCCGCACGGGCGTGATGGTCTCGTCGGTCAGGAAGATCGTGGTCGAGATCCGCATAGCGGCACGGTAGGGGGTGGGGCCCGGATTTCCGAGGGGTGCGACACGGGCGCCTGCGTCGGGAACGGGCCGCCTCAGGAGCGGGCCGCGTCCACCGCCCGCTGCTCCGCCGCCAGATCCCCGTACCCGCCGTGCTCCCAGACCTTCTCGCGGAAGCGCTGGAGGGTTAGCGGGGTCCGGTCCTCGCCGGGGACGCCCTCGAAGTGGACGGTGCCGCAGCGGTGGCAGTACCAGCCGTGGGACCACAGTTCCTCGGCGCGGTGGCGGCCCCGAGTGAGCCGGGCGAAGGTGGTCCGGCGTCTGAGCACCACGGCGAGCACCGCGACAGCGGCGACCAGCGCGAGCGCGGAGATCCAGCCCAGGAACTCGTAGGCCGGCGGCTCGCCGGCGGGCACGTCCTGCGCCGGCATGTGCCAGCCGCCGAGCTCCGGCGGCTCGTGCACGGGCGCGTCCGCGAACCACTTCCCCGCGAGGGCTCCGCCCAGGAAGGTGCCGACGGAGACGACGGCGGCGAGGACACCGAGGCAGCCGATCGTGTTCGTGGGCGGCTCGGGCACCGGCGCGAGCGCGCCGGAGAGCCCCGTGGTCACCGCCCGGGTCACGGTCCGCAGGTCGCCGTCCCGGTCCCGCTCCCGGCTGCTGACCGTGTCCCGCCCCGCGAGGTACACGGCGGGCACGGCCTGCACGCGGTCCTCCCGGTCGCAGCCCGGGCAGCTGTGCGTCGTCCGGCTCATGGTTCCCCCCTGGTCCCCCGTCCTGCACAGGGTGACGGGATCATGCCACGTGCGGTTCCCGGCGGGGCGGAAATCCGCCTGCGCCGCTCGCTCCCCGCGCCTACCGTGGCCCCCGTGCTGAACCGAATCGAGAAGTACTACGACGCCGTCCCCCGTTCCTCCGCCCGCGCGGAGGAGTTCGGGCCGCTGACCCTGTTCGTGCAGGAGGGGCAGGGCTGGCCGTTCTACGCCCGCCCGGCCCTCGGGGCCACCGGTGAGATCCCGGTCGAGGACGTGGAGAAGGTACGGGCCCGGCAGCGCGAGCTCGGCGTGCCCGAGGCCTTCGAGTGGGTCGCGGAGACCACCCCGGGGCTGCGGGCGGCCGTGGAGGCGAGCGGCCTCACCGTGCACGAGCATCCGCTGATGGTCCTGGAGGGCGACGGGCTCGCCGTACCGGAGCCCGAGGGCGTCACCGTACGGATGGTCGGCGCGGACGACCCGGGCCTGGGCAGCGCCGTCGCCGCCCCGTACGCCGCGTTCGGCATGGCGCCGGAGCCGGGGACCGCGGAGCGGATCGGCGGCCGGATCGAGGCAGGTCTCACCCGGCTCGCCGCGGCCTTCGACGGGACGGGCGACGCTCTCACGGCCGGCCAGCACCAGCCCGTCGGGCCCGTCTCCGAGGTCGTCGGCGTCGGCACCGTCCCGGCGGCGAGGCGCCGCGGCCTCGGGCTCGCGGTGACCGCCGCCTTGGTCGCGGACGCCCGGGCCCACGGGGCGGAGCTCGTGTTCCTGTCGGCGTCGGACGCGGACGTGGCCCGGCTGTACGGCCGGCTCGGCTTCCGGACCGTCGCCACGGCGCTGATCGCGGAGGCGTAGGCGTACCGCCCTCGTGCGCGGGGCGTCAGCCCGCGCCGGGGGCCTCCCGCACCATCATCACGTCGACCGGGTCCTCGTGCTCGACCGTGAAGCCCGCCCGCTCGTAGAGGCGGCGGGCCGCGCTGCCCTGGAGCACCTGGAGGCGGACCGGGAGCGAGGCCTCGTCCGCCCGGGCGAGGAGCCCGCGCAGCACCGCCGTCCCGAGGCCCCGCCCCTGGGCCGCCGGGTCCAGGTAGAAGTGCTCCAGGTGGAGCCCCTCGCCGTTCCCGGCCGGGCGCAGGGTGACGCAGCCCGCGAAGGCGCCGTCGACCTCGATGACCGACGTGTGCGCGGGCGAGAAGCCCTCCCGCAGCCGCTGTCGCACCCGGTGCTCGTCGTACCGGCCGAGGCGCACCAGGTCGTCGCGCATGACGGCCGCCCTCAGCTCCGCGGCGGGCTCCACGTCGTCGGCGGCGCCGGGGCGCAGTGACCAGTTCCCGTGCTTCGTCTCCCCGTACATGGACGCATCCTAGGGACGGCTCCGGAGCGCCTCGTAACCGGATCGTCCCGGTCCGCGTTGGAGCGGGCATGAAGAAGATGCTCACCGCAGCCGCCCTGACCGCCTTCGCCGCCGCGGGCCTCGCGGGCGCCACCGCCGGGACCGCCGCAGCCGACACCGGCGGCGTGAACCTGCCCTCGGTCGTGCCGCTCAGCGGCGTCCTGACCCCCAAGGCCAAGCCGGCCACCGCGCCGGACCTGCCGCCGGCCAACGCGGCGGTGGAGCGCCTGCTGCCCGGTCGCTGAGCGCGTACGGCGGGAAACGCGTACGACGGGAAAGACGAAAGCGGCGGGACCCCCCACGGGCCCGCCGCTTTCGCGTTCTTCGGATGACTCAGGGTTCAGCCACGGCTACCGGTCAGTCGGCGACCACCAGCGACGGGGTCTCCTTGGTGAGGACCTCACCACGGAAGAACGCCGGGCTCCTGCGCTGCATGACCAGCATGATCACCACGCCGAGGAGCAGCAGGCCGACGCCGATCACGAAGACCGAGCCGACTCCGAGAACGGCGGAGCCGGAACCGTACGCCGGGTCCCACATGTCGTACAGCGTCTTGCCGAAGACGGCCGTGAGCATGAGGCCGCCGAGGAGCGGCATGAGGCCCTTGTAGGCGAAGTCGCGGCCGGAGCGGAACAGCTCGGCGCGGAAGTACCAGACGCAGGCGAAGGCCGTGAGCGCGTAGTAGAAGCAGATCATCAGGCCGAGCGCGTAGATCGTGTCGATCAGCACGTTCTCGCTGACCAGGGTCATCACGGTGTAGAAGACGCCGGTGGCGACGCCGGCCACGACGGTGGCCTTGCCGGGGGTCTTGAAGACCGGGTGGACCTTGGTGAAGGACTTCGGCAGCGCCTCGTACGTGGACATCGCGAGGACGGTGCGGGCCACCGGGATGAAGGTCGTCTGGAGGCTGGCGGCGGCGGAGGCGAGGACGGCGAGGAAGAGCAGGATGCCCAGGGTCGGGCCCATGACGGGTCCCGCGAGGGCGGCGAAGACGTTGTCGGAGGTCTCCGGGTTGGCGAGGCCGAGGCCCTCCTCGCCGGAGCCGACGGCCATCTGCGCGGCGATGCCGGTGGCGAGGTACGAGGCGACGAGCACGACCATCGCGATGAGCGCGGCGCGGCCGGGGGTCTTCGCGCTGCCGGTGGTCTCCTCGTTGGTCGCCATGCAGGCGTCCCAGCCCCAGTACATGAAGATCGAGAGCGAGAGGCCGGCGGTGAAGGCGGCGAAGGACTGGACCGCGAAGGGGTTCATCCAGGACCAGGAGAAGGAGACCGAGGTCTCGAAGTCGCCGGCCTTCGACAGCGCCATCGCCACGAAGGCGACGAGGACGACGAGCTGGAGGCCGACGAGGGCGTACTGGAGGCCCTTGGTGGCGGTCATGCCGCGGTAGCTGATCGCGGTGGCGACGGCGATGAGCGTGAGGCAGGTGAGGATGTGGACGGCCTTGTCGTCGTCCAGGGCGGCGATGGAGTCGCTGCCGGTGAGCTCGCCCGCGAGGAGCCAGAAGTAGGAGGTCGCGACGCCGGCGAGGTTGGAGAGCACGATGATCGTCGCGATGACGAGGCCCCAGCCGCACATCCAGCCGATCCGGGGGCCGAAGGCCTTCACGGTCCAGGTGAAGGAGGTGCCGCAGTCCGGCATGACCTTGTTGAGTTCCCGGTACGCGAAGGCGACGAGGAGCATCGGGAGGAAGCCGGCGAGGAAGATCGCGGGCATCTGCAGACCGACCTCGCCGGCCGTGGAGCCGAGCGTGGAGGTCAGACAGTAGACGGGGGCGACGGTCGAGATGCCGATGACGGCACTGCCCATCAGCCCGACGGAGTTCCCGCCGAGGCCCTTCTTGCGCACGCCGTTGGCGTCGCCGGGGGCGTTGACGCCCCTTACCGTGTCTCCGGCCTGGGGCCGTGCGTCCACCTGAGTCATGAACAGGACGTTAAATGCTGCGGTTTCCACATCCGGAAGATCGAACTCCGCAGATCTGATCGATCACTGCCTTACTTTGCGGGGGTCGAAGCGGACACCCGCCAATGATTGAAAGATCGACGACCTGAACAGCCCGACCAACTGACAGGTCGGTCGAGCCCCGTCCGATATGCGGGAACCGCAGCCGCGCCCCAAATGTCCGGTTTCAAATTTTCCGAAGGAAATTTTCGGCCACCCGCTCACCCCGGCCAGACAACGGCCTGCAGCTCGCTGTACGCGTGCAGCGCGTACGAGCCGACGTCCCGTCCGACCCCGCTCTTCTTGAATCCGCCGAACGGCGCCTCCATGTTGCGGCCGATCGTGTTCACCCCCACCCCGCCGGCCCGCAGCCGGGCCGCGATCCGGAAGGCACGGGCCACGTCGCCGGACCACACGTAGTCGATGAGCCCGTAGTCGCTGTCGTTCGCGAGGGCGATCCCCTCCTCCTCGTCGTCGAAGGGAACGACCACGACGACCGGACCGAAGATCTCCTCCCGCACCACCCGCATCTCGTTGGTGCAGTCGGCGAGCAGCGTCGGCGCCACGTAGAAGCCCTTCGCCAGGTCCGGGCGCTCGCCGCCCGCCACGACCCGCGCCCCCTCCTTGCGGCCGAGGTCCACGTACGACTCCACCCGGTCGCGGTGCGCCGCCGAGATCACCGGGCCGACGACCGTGCCCCGCTCCGCCGGGTCCCCCACCTTCATGAAGGCCAGATAGCCGGTCAGCTTCTCGATCAGCCGCTCGTAGATCCCGCGCTGCGCGAGCACCCGGGTCGGAGCGGTGCAGATCTGTCCGCTGTAGAAGGCGAACGTCGTCCCGATGCCCATGACGGCGGAGTCCAGGTCCGCGTCGTCGAAGACGAGCGCGGCGCCCTTGCCGCCCAGCTCCATCAGCTGCCGCTTGAGCGAGCGGCCGCAGACCTCGCCGATCGCCTGGCCGACCGCCGTGGAACCGGTGAACGACACCATGTCGACGTCCGGGGAGTCCACGGCCGCCTCGCCGACCGCCCGCGCCGAGCCGGTGACCACGTTGACGACCCCCGCCGGGACCCCGGCCTCCTCGAGGGCCCGGGTCATCGCGTACACGGAGAGCGGGTCCTGCGGGGCCGGCTTCACGAGGACCGTGTTGCCCATGGCGAGGGCCGGGGCGACCTTGCCCGCCGGATTGGCCCAGGGGTTGTTGTACGAGGTGATGCAGGTGACGACGCCGACCGGGCGCCGTACCGCCACCGCGCCGAACACCCCGGCCTTCCCCATCGGGCCCGCCTCGTTGATCTGCGGGGGCAGCGCCTGCTCGACCGGCTCCATGGCACCGCGCGCGTACCGCCGGAAACGGGCCGCGCCGACCGCGACCTGCATCCCGCGCGCGGTGCCGGTGGTGGCGCCGGTCTCGGCGCGGGCGAGCAGCGTGTTCGCGTCGGCGTCCCTGGCCATCAGGTCCGCGGCCCGGTCCAGGATCGCCGCCCGCTCCTCCGGCCTCGTACGGGACCAGGAGCCGAAGGCCTCGCGGGCCGCGGCGGCGGCCTCGTGGACCTGGGCGCGCGAGGCCTCCGGCGCCAGCCCGACGACCTCTTCGGTGGCCGGGTCGATGACGGGGTAGTGGCCGCCGTCGGGCTCGACCCACTCACCGCCGATGAAAAGCCGCTCGGTCGTCTGCCGCTCGGCCCTCTGCCGCTCGGTCCTCGTCTTCCCGGTCCTCATCGCGTGCTCACCGTCCTCGTGTCACGGCCCGAGCGCAGCACGCGCCCGGGGATCGCGCCGGTCACCCGGTCGTCCCGCACGGTCTCGACCCCGTTGACCCGCACCGACACGATCCCGACCGCCCGCGAGTCCAGGCGCGGGCTGTCCCCCGGCAGGTCGTGCACGAGGGTCGCCGGGCCCGCGTCGATCCGCTCCGGGTCGAAGAGGACCAGGTCGGCGTGGAAGCCCTCGGTGATCCTGCCGCGCTCGCGGAGCCCGAAGAGCCGGGCCGGGTCGTCGGTCAGCATCTTCACGGCCCGCTCCAGGGGCACCAGCTTCCGGCCGCGCAGACAGTCGCCGAGGAAGCGGGTCGTGTACGGGGCTCCGCACATCCGGTCCAGGTGGGCGCCCGCGTCGGAGCCGCCGAGCAGGACGTCCTCGTGGTCCCAGGTCTCGCGGCGCAGCGCCCAGGAGGCCGGGTCGTTGTCGCTGGGCATCGGCCACAGGACCGTCCTGAGGTCGTCGTTGGCGCAGATCTCGACGAGGCACTGGAAGGGGTCCTGGCCGCGTTCGGCGGCGATGTCGCCGACGACGCGCCCGGTGAGCCCCTCGTTCTCCCGGCTGTACGTGTCGCCGATGACGTACCGCCCGAAGTGGGCGAGGCGCCGGAAGACCCCGGCCTCCCGGGAGTCGGCGCGCCGCAGCATCCCGGCCCTGACGTCCGGGTCGCGGAGCTTCGCGATCCGCTCGGGGACGGGGAGGGCGAGGATCTCGCCCCAGCCGGGGATGAGGTTGAGGGCGCAGAACGTGCCGAGGGACATGTTCATCGGGGTGAGGATCGGCATGGTGAGGGCGACGATCCTGCCGCCGGACTTGCGGGCCCGCTCGGAGGCGGTGAGCTGGCGCGGGACGCGCTCGGGGACGGAGGCGTCGATGGTGAGGACGTTCCAGTTGAGGGGCCGCCCGGCGGCGGCGGTCATCTCGACGAACAGCTCGATCTCGTCGTCGGAGAACTGGTCGAGACAGCCGGCGAGGATCGCCTCGATCTGGGTGCCCTCGTGCTCGCCGACGGCCCGGGAGAGGGCGATGAGCTCGTCGGGTCCCGCGTGCCGGGAGGCGACGGGCGCGCCGTCGCCGTCGGAGTGGGTGGACGACTGGGTGGTGGAGAGCCCCCAGGCGCCGGCCTCCATGGCCTCCTTGAGCAGGGCGACCATCCGTGCCAGCTGCTCGGGTGTCGGCTGTCCGCCGACGGCGTCGGCGCCCATCACGTACCGGCGCAGGGCGCAGTGCCCGACCATGAACCCGGCGTTGACGGCGATCCGTCCTTCGAGGGCGTCGAGGTATTCGGCGAAGGACGACCAGCTCCATTCGACGCCCTCCTCCAGGGCCTTGAGGGCCATGCCCTCCACCTTGGACATCATGCGGCGGGTGTAGTCGGCGTCCTCGGGCCGGTCCGGGTGGAGCGGGGCGAGGGTGAAGCCGCAGTTGCCGCCGGCGACGGTGGTGACGCCGTGGTTCATGGAGGGGGTGGCGTACGGGTCCCAGAACAGCTGGGCGTCGTAGTGGGTGTGCGGGTCGACGAAGCCGGGGGCGAGGACGAGGCCGGTGGCGTCCTGGGTGGTGCGGGCGGGCTCGGTCGTCGTGCCGGGCTCGGCGACGACGGCGATCCGCCCGTCGCGTATGCCGACGTCGGCGGTGAAGGCGGGGGCGCCGGTGCCGTCCACGACGGTGGCGCCCGTGATCAGGTGGTCGAGCATGACGGTCCCTTTCTGTACGCGGACACGGGTCTGTACGCCGACACGGCTCTGTACGCGGACACGGGTCTGTAAGCGGACACGGGTGTGCCCCGGACCGGGGGCCGCCGCGGGGGGCCTCCGGCCGGGGCGGATACGGGGCGACGGTCCGGGAAGACGCCACCCCGCGCTTTCTCGTGACGGCCGGGACGGGCCGGCCCGGCCCGGCGTCCGCGTCAGGAACCGGCGCCCTGGCGGAAGCGGGTCGTGCGGTGGACCGGGTCCGTGTCGATCTCCGGGATCACGTGCTCGCCGATCAGCTTGATCGAGTTCATCGTGTCCTCGTACGAGATCCCGATCGGCAGCCCGAACGACAGCTGGTCCGCTCCGGCCTGCTCCCACCGCTTGCACTGGGCGAGGACCTCCGAGGGGTCGCCGCAGATCATCAGCTCCTCCTGGATGAGGAGTTCGATGATCTCGGCGGAGTACTCGGGGAGCAGCTCGGGCCACTCCGGAATGCCCTCGGGCCTTGGGAACGTGTCGTGGTAGCGGAAGAGCAGCGACTGCAGGTAGTTCAGGCCCCCGCCGACCGCGATCTCCACCGCCTTCTCGTGCGTCTCGGCGCAGATCGCCGTCGACGTCACCATGACGTTGTCGTTGACGAAGTCGCCGACCGCCTTGGCCTCCTTGACCGCGTTCTTGTAGGACTCGACGACCCACTCCATGTCGGAGACCTTCTGGACGCTGAAGCCGAGGACGCCGAGGCCCATCTTCCCGGCCATGGCGTACGAGGAGGGGGACCCGGCCGCGTACCACATGGCGGGGTGGGACTTCCCGTACGGCTTGGGGAGGACCTTGCGGGGCGGCAGGGACCAGTGCTTGCCCTGGAAGCCGACGTACTCGTCCTGGAGCCACATCTTGGGGAACTCGGCGATCGTCTCCTCCCAGATCTCCCTGGTGTGGTACATGTCGGTGATGCCCGGCATGAACCCGAGGATCTCGTGGGTGCCCGCCCCGCGCCCGGAGCCGAACTCGAAGCGCCCGGCGGAGAGGTGGTCGAGCATGGCGACCTTCTCGGCGACCTTCACCGGGTGGTTCACGGGGGCGAGGGGGTTGAAGATGCCGGAGCCGAGGTGGATCCGGTCGGTGGCGTGGGCGAGGTAGCCGAGGTAGACGTCGTTGGCGGAGAGGTGCGAGTACTCCTCCAGGAAGTGGTGCTCGGAGGCCCAGGCGTACTTGAAGCCGGACCTGTCCGCCTGGATGACGTACTCGGTCTCCTCCATGAGGGCCTTGTGCTCGGCTTCGGGATCGGTCTCGGCGCGCTTGCCGACGTATCCCTGTACGAAGATCCCGAATTCCAAGGGAGTTCACCGTCCTCAACTGTTTCTGACGGATCGTCAGATCTCTTGATGTGCCCGACTCTCGCACCGCGGGGCAGGGGCGTCAATACCACTAACTGACGTACCGTCAGAACAGGCTCACACCCGCCAGCCAGCCGCCGTCGACCACGAACGGCTGCCCGGTGACGTACGAGGAGTCGTCCGAGGTCAGGAAGAGCGCGAGGGCCGCCACCTCCTCGGGCCGCCCGATCCGGCCGAGCGGGACGAGCGTGCGGTACAG
Organism: Streptomyces sp. NPDC051822; assembly: GCF_044452745.1. Taxonomy (NCBI): domain Bacteria; kingdom Bacillati; phylum Actinomycetota; class Actinomycetes; order Kitasatosporales; family Streptomycetaceae; genus Streptomyces; species Streptomyces sp. NPDC051822. The sequence continues at coordinate 255,009 of NZ_JBITBZ010000009.1, forward strand.
CGCGCCGGTGGCCGCCGGGTCCACCCCCTCCGGGTTGCTCATGGGCGTGTCGATCGCCCCCGGGCAGACCGCGTTCACCCGGATCCCCTTCGCCGCCAGCTCCAGGGCGGCGACCCGGGTGAGTCCGAGGACGGCGTGCTTGGAGGCCGCGTAGGCGCCGACCCCGGCCATGCCCGTCAGGCCGGTGTACGAGGCGGTGTTGACGATCGTGCCGCCGCCTGCCGCCGCGATCTCGGGCGCGACCGCCTTGATGCCGAGGAAGCAGCCGGTCTGGTTGACGGAGACGATCGCCTGGAACTCCTCCAGGGGTGTGGAGAGCAGCTCGTTGAAGCGGAGGATGCCGGCGTTGTTGACGAGGCCGTCGATCCTCCCGAACCGTTCCGTGGCCGCTGCCACGGCGGCCGCCCAGTCCTCCTCCCTGGTCACGTCCAGGTGGACGTACGCGGCCCGCCCCTCGCCGAGCTCCTCCCGCAGCTCCTTCGCGAGCGCCTCGCCGGGGCCGTCGAGCACGTCCGCGAGGACGACCCGGGCCCCTTCCCCGGCGAACAGCCGGGCCTCCTGCCCGCCCTGCCCGCGCGCCGCCCCGGTGATCAGGACGACCCGCCCGTCCAGCTTGCCCATGTCCGCACTCCTTGGCCGGTATCCCTACAGATGGGGGGCGACCTCCGACCCGAAGGCCGCCATCTGGTCGACGAGTTCGGTACGGCTCCGGGACCGGAACCGCACCTGGATCTGATGGACGCCCATCTCCCCGTACGCGCGCAGGGAGGCGGCGAGCTCCTCGGGCGGGCCGCTCAGGGTGCGGCGGCCCACGTCCCAGCCGGGCGATCCGACGTACAGCGGCTCGACGATCGCGCCCACGGTCAGCGGCTCCCCGATCCCGGCCTCGGCGCGGAGCCGGAGCAGCCTGTGGATCTGCTCGGGCAGCTTCTCGCGCGGGTCGCCCTGCGGCAGCCAGCCGTCCCCCTTGAGCGCGGCCCGCCGGACGGCCGCGGGCGAGGAGCCGCCCACCCAGAGCGGGACCCGCTCCTGTGCGGGCCGGGGCCGCTGTCCGAGGTCCTTGAAGGCGAACCGTTCCCCCACGTGCTCCGGGTACTCCTCGGTCCCGAGGGCGGCCCGCAGCGCGTCGAGGGTCTCGTCGAGCACGGCGCCGCGCCGCTCGAAGTCGGCGCCGACCGCCTCGAACTCCTCCCGTACGTGCCCGGCGCCGACGCCGAGGACCAGCCGGCCGCCGGAGAGGTGGTCGAGCGTGGCGTACGCCTTCGCCGTGACGAGCGGGTGCCGCAGCCCGACGACGGCGACGTGCGAGAGGAGCCGGACGCGCTCGGTGGCGGCGGCGAGAAAGGAGAGCGTGGCGACCGGGTCGTACCAGACGGTGCTCATCGGCCCGGCGAGGCGGCGCGGGATGGCGACGTGGTCGCAGCCGGCGATGTAGTCGAAGCCGTGGGCGTCGGCGGCACGTGCGACGGCGAGCAGGTCCCCGGGCCCGGCGCCGGCCTCCCAGGGCTCGGCGTAGATCACGCTCTGGGACTGGACGGGCAGCTGCATCCCGTAGACGACCATGGGAATCCTCCCGGATCTGACGCTCCGTCAACTGTACGGACAGCGGCCCATGCTCGTCCCTGACGGTCAATCAAACAAGGGCCGGGCCAGGGCGGTGTCACGACCGCTCCCCTCGGGAGTCGGATCCGTAGACTCGCGGGCATGGCATGCCGCATCAGCGAGCTCGTCCTCGACTGCGCCGACCCCGAACGGCTCGCCGCGTTCTGGAGCGAGGTCCTCGGATACGTCGAGATCGAGCGCGAGGAAGACGGAAGCATCGCGATCGGGCCGCCCGGCGTCGGCTTCGGAGGCCCGCAGCCCACCCTCGTCCTCAGCCCCAGCAGCGCTCCCCGAGCCGGGAAGCTCCCGCTCCACCTCGACGTCAGCGCCACCGACCGCGACCAGGCCGCCGAGCTGGAACGCCTGCTCGCCCTCGGCGCCGTACCGGCCGACGTCGGCCAGACCGGCACGGAGAGCTGGCACGTCCTGGCGGACCCGGAGGGCAACGAGTTCTGCCTCCTGCGCGCCCGCATCGCACCGGCCTGACGCGCCCGCCCGACACGCACGCCTGACGCACGCACCCGGGGCCGGGGGCGGGCACTCCGCCCTACGGGTGCCAGAGGCCGTCCGGGGTCAGGCCGAGGAGGTCGATGGCGTTGCCGCGCACGATCCGCTCGACGACGTCCGGGGGCAGGTGCCCCATCTGCGCCTCGCCGACCTCCCGCGACTTGGGCCAGGTGGAGTCCGAGTGCGGGTAGTCGGTCTCGTACAGGACGTTCCCTGCCCCGATGGCGTCCAGGTTGCGCAGCCCGAAGGCGTCGTCGAAGAAGCAGCCGAAGACGTGCCCGGCGAACAGCTCCGACGGGGGGCGCAAGACCTTCTCGGCGACGCCGCCCCAGCCGCGGTTCTCCTCCCACACGACGTCGGCGCGCTCCAGGATGTACGGGATCCAGCCGATCTGCCCCTCCGCGTACATGATCCTCAGGTTCGGGAAGCGCTCGAACTTGCCGCTCATCAGCCAGTCGACCATCGAGAAGCAGCAGTTGGCGAAGGTGATGGTGGAGCCGACGGCCGGCGGGGCGTCGGCGGACGTGGACGGCATCCGGCTGGACGAGCCGATGTGCATGGCGATGACCGTGCCCGTCTCGTCGCAGGCGCGGAAGAAGGGGTCCCAGTGGTCCGTGTGGACCGAGGGGAGCCCGAGGTGCGGCGGGATCTCGGAGAAGGCGACGGCCCGGACCCCGCGCGCGGCGTTCCGCCGGACCTCGGCGGCGGCCAGCTCCGGGTCCCAGAGCGGGATCAGGGTGAGCGGGATCAGCCGGCCGTGCGCCTCGGGCCCGCACCACTCCTCGACCATCCAGTCGTTGTACGCGCGGACGCAGAGCAGCCCCAGCTCGCGGTCGCTCGCCTCGGTGAAGGTCTGCCCGCAGAAGCGGGGGAAGGTGGGGAAGCAGAGCGCGGACTGGACGTGGTTGACGTCCATGTCGGCGAGGCGGTCGGGGACCGAGTGGGACCCCGGGCGCATCTGCTCGAAGGTGATGACCTCGAGCCGTATCTCGTCCCGGTCGTAGCCGACGGCGGTGTCGAGCCGGGTGAGGGGCCGGTGCAGGTCCTCGTACACCCACCAGTCACCCACGGGCCCGTCGTCGCCCTTGGCGCCCATGACCGGGGCGAACTTCCCGCCGAGGAAGGTCATCTCCTTGAGCGGGGCACGGACGATCCGGGGGCCGGTGCCGTGGTACCGGGCCGGGAGCCGGTCCTGCCAGACGTGCGGGGGCTCCACGGTGTGGTCGTCCACCGAGATGATCTTCGGGAAGGTCTCCGTGATCTCTTCACTCTCCATGGCTTTCACGGTAGCGCCGATCTGACGGTCCGTCAGCTCCTCTGCGTCAGATCGGCGGTACGCGTGAGGGTGTGGGCGACGGTGTGAAGGCCCTGTGACGGCCTCACGACCGGTCGCACTGCGGCCGACCCGATGCTGACGGACTCCCTCCGGACAAGGCAGACTGTCCTGGGCGAAACCAGCGGTACGGGCAGGGGGAGCTATGGACCGTGAGGACGGAGCGCGAGTTCCGGTACAGCGGGCTCCGAGGACGGGCGCGGGTGCCGGCTCCGGCGTGGGCAAGGGTGCCGGGTCCGGTACGGGCGGGGGCTCCAGCTCCGGCTTCGGCGTGAGCGCGGGCTCGGGCGCGGGCGCGGGCTCCGACAGCGCGGGCGCGGGCTCCGACAGCGCGGCCGCCACCACGGACACCGGAAACGCCACCACGGAACCCGGAAGCGGCACCACATCCCCCCGCGCCGCCGCCTCGCTGCGCTTCGCCGTGCTCGGACCCGTACGGGCCTGGCGCGACGGCGAACCCGTGCCCACCGGATCGCCCCAGCAGCGGGCCCTGCTCGCCGCCCTGCTCCTGCGCGGCGGGCGTACCGCCACCGCGCACGAGCTGATCGACGCGCTCTGGGGCGAGGAGTCGCCCTCGCAGGCGCTCGCCGCGGTCCGTACGTACGCCTCCCGGCTCCGCAAGGCCCTCGACCCGAAGGTCCTGGTCAGCGAGTCCGGCGGCTACGCGCTCCGGACGACCCCCGACGCGCTCGACGTGGCCGCCGCGCAGGAGCTGGCCGCCGAGGCGGAGAAGCTGCGGGCGGGCGGTGACCGTACGGCCGCCCGCGCGCGGCTCGCGGAGGCGCTCGACCTGTGGGACGGCGAGGTCCTGGCGTCCGTACCCGGCCCGTACGCCGAGACCCAGCGGGCCCGCCTGGAGGAGTGGCGGCTCACGCTCCTCGAAACCCGCCTGGACATCGACCTGGAGGTCGGCGCGCACGCGGAGGCCGTGTCCGAGCTGACCGCGCTCACCGCCGCGCATCCGCTGCGCGAGCGGCTCCGCGAGCTGCTCATGCTCGCGCTGTACCGCAGCGGGCGGCAGGCCGAGGCGCTCGCGGTGTACGCGGACACGCGCCGGCTCCTCGCCGACGAGCTGGGCGTCGACCCGACACCCGAACTGTCCCGGCTCCAGCAGCGCATCCTCCAGGGCGACACCGAACTCGCCCGCCCGGTGGAGGAGGCGGTCCCGGCCGCCGCACCGATCGCCCGCCCGGCCCAACTCCCGGCGACGGTACCGGACTTCACGGGCAGGGCCGCGTTCGTACGGGAACTCGGCGCCCGCCTGTCGACGGCCGAGGGCCACGTCATGGCCGTATCGGCGCTCGCGGGCATCGGAGGCGTGGGAAAGACGACGCTCGCCGTGCACGTGGCCCACGAGGCACGGCCGCACTTCCCGGACGGGCAGCTGTACGTGGACCTCCAGGGCGCGGGCAACCGCGCCGCCGCACCGGAGACGGTCCTCGGCTCGTTCCTGCGGGCCCTCGGCACGCCCGACTCGGCGATCCCGGACTCGCTCGACGACCGGGCGGCGCTCTACCGCTCGACGCTGGACGGCCGCCGGGTCCTGGTCCTCCTGGACAACGCGCGGGACGCCGCCCAGATCCGCCCCCTGCTGCCCGGCACGGCGGGCTGCGCGGCCCTGGTCACCAGCCGCATCCGCATGGTCGACCTGGCGGGCGCGCACCTGGTGGACCTGGACGTGATGTCCCCGGACGAGGCCCTGCAGCTCTTCACGCGGATCGTGGGGCAGGAGCGGGTCCAGGCGGAACGGGAAGCGGCCCTGGACGTGGTCGCGGCCTGCGGCTTCCTTCCCCTGGCGATCCGCATCGCCGCGTCCCGCCTGGCGGCCCGCCGCACGTGGACGGTCTCCGTCCTCGCGGCCAAGCTGGCGGACGAGCGCCGGCGCCTCGACGAACTCCAGGCGGGCGACCTCGCGGTCAAGGCCACCTTCGAACTCGGCTACGGCCAGCTGGAACCGGCCCAGGCCCGCGCCTTCCGCCTCCTGGGCCTGGCAGACGGTCCGGACATCTCCCTCGCGGCGGCGTCGGCGGTCCTCGACCTGCCCCTCTGGGACACGGAGGACCTCCTGGAGGCCCTGGTCGACACGTCCCTCCTGGAGTCGGCGGCGCCCGGCCGCTACCGGTACCACGACCTGGTCAGGCTCTACGCGCGTGCGTGCGCGGACCGCGACGAACAGCCGCCGTCGGAGAAGGAGTCGGCGATGTCCCGCCTCCTGGACTTCTACCTGTCGACGGCGGCGCGGGTGTACGCGATCGAACGCCCCGGCGACCGCCTCGTCGACCACCTGGAACCCACCCGCTACGAGGGCCTGACCTTCACGGACCGCCACGAGGCCCAGGACTGGCTGTACGCCGAGGCCAACTGCCTCCTGGCCACGGTCCGCCAGTCCGCCGCGTCCCCCACCACCCTCCGCCGGGCGGTGGACCTCCTGTGGGCGTCCCTGGACCTGGCGGAGTCGGGCGCGAACTCGAAGGAGTACGAGGCGGTGGCGACGGTGCTGCGGGGGGCGGCGGGCGCGGCCGGCGACGTACGGGCGGAGGGCCGGGCGGCCAACACGCTGGCGTACGTCCACCACTACCAGGGCCGCTTCGACCAGGCCGGCCGCGAGGCCGAGGAGGTCGCCCGGATGGCGCGGTCCGTCGACGATCCGCTGCCCGTCTGCTGGGCGATGAACGCCATGGGCGCCATCGCGCTGTACCAGGGAAGGCACGAGGACGGGGACAGGCACTTCACCCTCGCCATCGCCGAGTTCAGGGCGGCCGGCGACCGGGCGGGCGAGGCGTCCGCCCTGTGCAACCTGTCCCGGCTGCGGCTCGCCGCGGGCCGCCAGGACGACGCCGTCCGCATGGCCCAGCAGGGCGCCGACATGTACGACGACATGGGGCACGCGCTCAAGGGCGCCAACGGCCGGTACGCGCTCGGCCTCGCGCTCACCGAGAGCGGGCAGCTCATGGCGGCCGCCGAGCGGCTCCGGGAGGCGCTGGACGTCTTCGTGGACAGCCGGCAGCGGCTGTGGGAGGGGATGACCCTCTTCCGCCTCGCGGAGGTCGACATCAGAGCACAGCGGTACGGGGCGGCGGCGGCGGGCGCCGAGAAGGCGCTGACCGTGCTCCGGGGGATCGGGGGCGACTGGCGGCGGGGCAACGTCCTCACCGTCCTCGGCCGGGCCCTCCACGCCATCGGGCAGACGGGCCGCGCCCAGGTCTGCTGGCAGGAAGCGCTGGACATCTACGAGGAGTTGTCCGCTCCGGAGGCGAGCGAAGTCAGGGGTCTGCTCGCGCCGCTCGCGGCGGCCTGACCCGGCAGTCGCCGCCGGCGTTCATCATTCGTTTATCGCCCCCCGGCAGACTTCATCTCATCGATCCGTCGCGTCGGGGGGCAGACGGGTCGCCGGTGAGGTCATCACCCGGGCGCACTAGGGTGAACGGCCCAGCGGAGCCCGTCCGGCCGTCCTCGGGGGAACAGCCGGACGGGCTCCACCACCAGCACGCGAAGCCATCCACCAGGAGGGGTCACCATGGGCGACATCGACGCCACGGATCCGATCATCAAGCCGGAGAACCTGCACGTCACCGGCACGGAGACCGACCAGATCGGCACCAAGAACCTGCACGTCACCACAGAGCCGGCCGACGCCATCGCGGACAAGGTACTCGGCGGCGGAGCCTCGACCGAGAACCTCCACGTGACGACGGAGCCGGCCAAGTAGACCACTCCCGACGGGGAGCGGCCGCGGCGGCGACTTCGGGGGAGCCGCCGGGGCCCACCAGGGAGGTCCGGTCGACGGGGGAGCACACGGGCTCGGGGGACGCCCGGCGGAACCAGGGGGGATCCGTCCGGGCAGGGCCCGTGCGCGACGCGATCGGACCACCGAACAGGAGGGGCCGGGCATCTGCCCGGCCCCTCTCTCGTGCGCGCGCCCGACCGGCGCTCACGCGCCCTCGGCGCAGGCCGGGTCCGCCGGGCCCACCAGGCCGCGGGCCACGTGGTTCGTCCAGCGGACGAGGGCGGAGTCCGGTTCCTCCTTGGCGTAGCGGGTGTAGCCGTCGCCGTACGCGGGGTCGGGGGTGTAGCCGACGACGTACGTGTGGCCGGGGCGGAGCACCGGATACTGCGGGTCGTGGCTCGTGTAGTGGCCCTCGGGGTCCTTGCCCACACCCTGGCCGAGGGTGACGGTCGTGGGGCCCTCGCCCTTCAGCGGCCGCAGGACGCGGAGGCGGACCCGCTGGATGCCGCCGGTGTCGCCGTCGGTGTCGGTGTCGTAGCCGACGGTCTCCTCGACGGTGGCGTAGGCGAGGCGGCTCATGGCGGCCGGGACGTACTCGTCGCGGGAGAGGTCCGGGAGACAGAGGGCGTGCACGGGCGCCCGGCGGGTGGTGAAGGCGTCCGTCGCGGCCCAGCCGACGGCTCCGAGGACGAGCGTGCCGGCGACGGCGAGACCGGCGATCCGCATCGGCTTCCTGGGATTCCTGGGCTTCCTGGTCATTTCCACAGCTTCCGGTAGTTCGCCTCGTCGCGGTGCGTCGGCTCGGTCGGCGGGTTGTCGACGACCTTCGTCCACATGACGGAGGCCCAGGTGTCCGGCTTGTGGCACAGCCCGAGGGCGTGCCCGAGCTCGTGGACGGCGACGTGCCGCCGGGAGGCGCGGTCCTTGTAGCGGCCGTCGAGGTAGTAGGAGTTCAGGTAGATGTAGTCGACGCCCGGTTTGCCCTGCCAGTAGCCCGCGTGGCCGTCGGCCTTGGAGTAGTCCCGCCACTCCAGGTCGTTGACGCTGCCCGCGCCGTCCGGGGCGATCTTCACCAGGCCGAGGGACCAGACCTCGTGGGCCCACTTCAGGGGGTCGTTGTACTTGCTGTCGTCCTCCCAGCGCAGCTCCTTGCCGTCCACGCTGGAGTCGCCACGGGCCTCGGACTCGCCGCGCACGCAGGGCGCGGGCGCGACCGGGGCCGCCGCCGCGTGCGGGCTGAGCAGAAGGGCGGCGGCCAGAACGGTGGCGACCGTGACGGGGCCCGTCGCCCTCATGGGGTGCTCCTCGCGCGATCCGGGGGCCGGGTTCCGGAGCGTATCGCCGGGTCCGGGGCGAGGCGGCGGGGATACGCCCGACGTCACCCGGCCGGGCGAGCGCCCGGCCGTCGTCCTCGTACGTCCGGGTCAGCGGGCGTAGGAGCCCAGGCCCACCAGGCAGTACACGTACTCGTTGATCGTGGTGCCGTTCATCGTGTAGCGGTGGGAGAAGGCGTACTCGGTCTTCGGGTTGGCGTTGCACCTGTTCATGTCCGAGGTGAAGGGGAACGTCTGGATCACCTTGTAGTGGGCGTCGGACGCCGAGCAGGGGACCTCGTCGACGCCGCTGACGCTCTGCGGTGTCTCCGAGTTCGGGAGGTCGCCGTTGAGGCAGGTGCCCTTCTCGTACGGGTCGGGCTCCTCCTCCGTGGGAGTGGCCGTGGCCGTCGCCGTGGGGGCCGGGTCGAGGTCGAAGCTCGGCGGGGGCTCGTACGAGAAGGTCGGGACCGGGCCCGGGCCCCTGGAGCCGGCGTTGTCGTCCCCGTCCTCCGCCAGGAGGGACACGCCGCCGATGATCGCGCCGATCACGAAGAGGGGGATCAGGCAGCCGAGGACGCCCGACTTCTTGCCCTGCTGCGCTCCGGCGACCGTGATCCGCAGGTGGACCGTGCCGTCGCCGAGCCGGGCCGCGACGAGTTCGCCGTGGCGGCAGGGGCGGACGGTGAGGTGGGCGGGGCCGGTCGGCAGCTGGACGGTGATGATCACGCCCTGGGCTGCCTGCTGCGGGGTGAGGGTGAGGGGGATCTCTTGCGTCGACACCGGCTGCTCCTGGAGAGGGGGAGGTGAAGGACTGCCCATATGACGTGTACACGAGGGGAGTTGGTTGCGACGCGGCCGGCCTTCGGTGGCGTCCCACCGGGCCTCTCCGCCCCCTGCCCGTCAGCCGTCCGCCCGCGCCCGCAGCTGCCCCTTCACCACCTTCCCGCTCGCGTTCCTCGGCAGCTCCTCCACGAACTCGACCTGCCTCGGCACCTTGTAGTTCGCCATCTCGCGCCTCGACCAGGCGATCAGGTCGTCCGCCGTGACCCGCGCCCCCGCCCTCCGTACCGCGAACGCCTTGCCGACCTCGCCGAGGCGCGGGTCGGGGACGCCGATGACGGCGACGTCCGCGATGTCCGGGTGGAGGCCGATGAGCTGCTCGATCTCGGCCGGGTAGGCGTTGAAGCCGCCCACGATGAACATGTCCTTGAGGCGGTCGGTGATCCGCAGGTTGCCCGCCGCGTCCAGGACGCCGATGTCGCCGGTGCGGAGCCAGCCGTCCGCGTCGATCGCCTCCGCCGTCGCCCGCTCGTCCTCGAAGTAGCCGCTCATCACGTGATGGCCCCGGACCAGGACCTCCCCGGTCGGCGAGAGGCGGACCTCCGTGCCGGGGATCGGGCGGCCCGACGTCGTGGCGACGGTCTCGTCCGGGTCGTCGCGCCGGCACATGGTGACGATGCCGCTCGCCTCGGAGAGGCCGTACGCGGTGAGGACCGTGCCGACGCCGAGTTCGGTGCGCAGGCGCTCGACGAGGCGGAGGGGGACCACGGCCGCGCCCGTCACGACGAGGCGGAGGGACGTGAGGTCGTGGGCCGGGCGGGCGGGGTGGTCGAGGAGCGACTGGTGGAGGGTGGGCGGGCCGGGGAGGACGGTGACGCGCTCCGCGGCGATGTTCGCGAGGACCGTGTCGACGGTGAAGACGGACTGGGGGACGATCACCGCGCCCCGCATCAGGCAGGCCAGGATCCCGGCCTTGTAGCCGAAGGTGTGGAAGAAGGGGTTGACCACGAGGTAGCGGTCGCCCTCGCGGAGACCGGCGAGCTCGGACCAGATGGCGTAGCAGCGCAGGCTCTGGGCGTGGCTGATGACGGCGCCCTTGGGGCGGCCGGTGGTACCGGAGGTGTAGATGATGTCGGAGGGGGCGGCGGGGTCGATCCCGTCGGCCCGGGCGCGGACGCGGGCGGCCGGGACGGTGTCGCCCTCCGCGAGGAACGCCTTCCAGGTGGTCCAGGCCGCGTCGTCGGGTGCCGTGTCGCCGAGGACCACGACCCGCTCCAGGTGCGGGAGTTCGACGCGGGAGCGACGCAGGGAGGCCACGTACGAGGTGCCGAGGAAGGTGCCGGTGACGAAGAGCAGCCTGGCCCGGGAGCGCTGGAGGACGTCGGCGGCCTCGGGGCCCTTGAATCGGGTGTTCAGGGGGACGAGGACGGCGCCGGCGGTGACGGCGCCGAGGGCGGCGACGATCCAGTCGAGGGTGTTGGGGGCCCAGATCGCCACCCGGTCGCCGGCCCGTATCCCGGTGGCGAGGCAGGCGGCGGCGGCCCGTTCGACGCGCTCGCCGAGTTCGGCGTAGCCGACGCGGGTACGGCCGTCGGCTACGGCCTCCCGTGCGCCGTACCGCTCGGCCGCCGCCCGTACGAGACCGGGGATCGTGCCCCATTCCAGGTCTCCGCGCATACCCCACCTCCAGTAGCTGACTATCCGTCAGATTAGTTGTAACCTGACGCGCTGTCAGCACCGCTGCCGCATCGGGAGGTTCCGTGCTCAAGGACGCCACCGCCATCGTCGGCATAGGCCAGACCGCCTTCGCGAAACAGCTCCCCGAGACCGAGAAGGCCCTCGCCTGCCGGGCGATCCTCGCCGCCCTCGACGACGCCGGGATCGCCCCCTCCGAGGTCGACGCCTTCGCCTCGTACACCATGGAGGAGACCGACGAGGTCGAGGTGGCCAAGGCAATCGGCGCCGGGGACGTCACCTTCTTCTCCAAGATCGGCTACGGCGGCGGCGGCTCCTGCGCCACCGTCGGACACCTCGCCGCCGCCGTCGCCACCGGCCAGGCGAGCGTCGGCGTCGCCTGGCGGTCCAGGAAGCGGGGCAGCGGACCCCGCCCCTGGAAGAACACCGCCGTCCAGCTGCCCACCCCAGGACAGTGGACCCGCCCCTTCGGGCTGCTCCGCCCCGCCGACGAGATCGGCATGCTCGCCCGCCGCTACATGCACGAGTACGGCGCCACCCGCGACCACCTCTTCAACGTCGCCCTCGCCTGCCGCAACCGCGCCAACCAGAACCCAGCCGCGATCATGTACGAGCGCCCGCTGACCCGCGAGATGTACATGACCTCCCGCTGGATCAGCGAACCCCTCTGCCTCTTCGACAACTGCCTGGAGACCGACGGCGCCCTCGCCTGCGTGATCGTCTCCGCCGAACGGGCCCGCGACTGCCGGCGGAAGCCGGTGTACGTGCACGCCGCCGCCCAGGGCCTGCCCGCCCAGCACCACGGCATGGTCAACTACTGGAACGACGACCCGCTGTCCGGACCCGCCTGGACCGCCGCCCGCCACCTCTGGAAGCACGCCGACTTCGGCCCCCAGGACGTCGACGTAGCCCAGATCTACGACGCCTTCACCCCGCTCGTCCCGCTCTCCCTGGAGGGCTACGGCTTCTGCGGGCGCGGCGAGGGCGCCGCCTTCACCGAGGGCGGGGCCCTGGAGATCGGCGGCCGGCTGCCCCTCAACACCGGCGGAGGCGGCCTCTCGGAGGCGTACGTCCACGGCTTCAACCTCATCACCGAGGGCGTGAAGCAACTCCGCGGCACCTCCACCGCCCAAGTCCCCGACGCCGCCACCTGCCTCGTCACGGCCGGCGAGGGCGTCCCCACGTCGGCCGTCCTGCTGCGCGCCTGAGGAGCTGATCCGCCATGCTGACCCCCGTGCCCGACGAGGACGGCGCCCCCTTCTGGGAGTACGCCGCCCAGGGCGAACTGCGCGTCCAGAGCTGCGCCGACTGCGGCGAACTCCGCTTCCCGCCCCGCCCCTGCTGCCCGCACTGCCAGTCCTTCGCGAGCGCCTGGCGGCTCATGAGCGGACGCGGCCGGATCTGGTCGTACGTCCTGCCCCACCCGCCCCTCCTGCCCGACTACGCCGCCCAGCCCGGCTACAACGCGGTCCTCGTCGAGCTCGCCGACGCCCCCCGCATCCGCCTCGCGGGCAACGTCGTCACGGCCCCCGACGCCCCCCTGAACTCGGTCGACCCGGCCCGGCTGCGCATCGGCGCCCCGGTGAAGGTGGCCTTCACCGAGGTCGACGGCGTCACCGTCCCCCGCTGGCTCCTGGAGCGCGGGTGAGCACCCCCGGCGTCACGGTCGACCGCGACAGGGAGACCGGGGTCGCGGTCGTCACCCTCGACCGGGCGGAGAAGCACAACGCGATCACCCTGGACATGGCCCGCGGACTCGGCGGCGTGTGGAAGGGGTTCCGGTACGAGGACGACGTCCGCGCGATCGTCGTCACCGGGGCCGGGGGGCGGGCCTTCTGCACCGGGATCGACCGGGAGGCCGCCGGGAACGTCCCCCAGCCCTCCTCCCCGTACACGATCGACGACCCCCTCCTCACGATCGGCCCCAAGGCGAACGACCTGTGGAAACCGGTGATCGCCGCCGTCGAGGGCATGGCCTGCGGCGGGGCCTTCTACCTGCTCGGCGAGTCCGAGTTCCTGATCGCCGGCGAGGGCGCCACCTTCTTCGACCCGCACACCACCTACGGGATGGTCAGCGCCTTCGAGACCGTCCACATGGCGCAGCGGATGCCCCACGGGGAGGTCGCCCGGATGGCGCTGATGGGCGGCGCGGAACGGATCTCGGCCCGGCGGGCGTACGAGACGGGGCTCGTCAGCGAGGTGACGGAGCCCGGCGGGGCGCTGGCCGCCGCCCGCGGGGCCGCCGCCGTCATCGCCTCGTACCCGACGGAGGCGGTGCAGGGGACGGTCCGGGCGCTCTGGTCGGTGAAGGAGACGGCCCGGGCCCAGGCGCTGGCCCACGCGCCGCACCTGGTCGCGCTGGGCAACCTGCCGGGCGACCGGCAGGCGGAGCTGTTCACCCGGCGGGGCGCGGGGTTCAGGACGAGGTAGGCCCGGGGCTCAGGACGTAGGCCCGGGGTTCAGGACGTGAACCCGGGGCTCAGGACGAGGTGGGCGAGGGCGTCGCGGTGGAGGCGGTGGCTCCCGGTTCCACACCCATGTCGTACGCCCAGCACTCCTTCACCTGGCCGACGTTCTCCGGGCGCGCCATCTCGACCTCGACGGTCCTCGTGCCCCGGCGCTCGACCGTGACGTCGGTGCTGACCTGGTCCACCGCGCCGCCGCTCGCCCCCTTGAACACCACGACGATCCGGAACGTCTTCTCCGTGTCGGCGTTCGAGGTGACCTTCACCGTCGCCGTGAGGTCCGCCTTGCGGGCGGGCTTGCCCTTGCGCTTCTTCCGCGCGGGATCCACGCAGTCGACGACGGAGACGTGGACGTCCGCCGTCGAGGTGGCGGTCGGCGTCGGGGCGTACGTGGTCTGGCCACCGGAGCCGCCCGAGCTGTCCGAGCCGCTGCCCGAGCCGCTGTAGTCGTCGTTGCTCTTCTCGTCGCTGGAGCAGCCGCCGCCGGAGTCGTCCGAGCGGCTCTTGCCGCTCTTGCTCTTCCCGCTGCCGCCGCCGCTGCCGCCGCTGCTGCTGCCGTGGCCGGTGTGGAAACCGGTCAGCGCGAGCACCACCACCGTGAGCGTCGCCGCGAGCTTCAGGCGTGTGCGTACCATCGCCGTTCCCCGTTCTCCCTGTCGTGTCCGCGCCACTCTAGGGGGCGTCCTGTGCCGCGTGGCGGGCCCCCCTCACCCGGCGTAGCGTCGGGAGCGAGAGAGCCGGAACCGTTGGGAGGCCGTATCGATGATTCGCAACATCGTCGGCTCGGTTTTGGCTCTCGCCGGAGCGACGGCCGCCGTCTGGAGCCCCTTCCGTGCCTGGTACGACGGCCGTCACGGGCGCGACTACGCGATCGACGAGCTGTTCACCGGTATCACCGACGCCAAGGCGGACGTACTCGGCTCGATCCTCGCGCCCTTCCTCTTCGCCGCGCTCCTGACCGTCCTCGGGGTGGTGTTCCGCTCCCGGCTGCTCGTCGCCCTCGCCGGGCTCGTCGTCCTCGGCTTCACGATCCTGTGGATGGTGCGGGTCGGGCAGGCCGAGGGCAGCCTCACGGTCGGCGGCGACGGCGCCGGGCTCGGCGACGGGGTCGCGAACGCCCTCGGCGGCGGGGTCCTGCTGCTGCTCGGCGCGCTCGTCATGTCCGGCAGGACCCGCAGGCACCGGGTGGACGGGGAACCCCGGCCCACCCATCCCACGCTCGACGGCCCGCCGCCGGACGACACCACCCACGGGCCTGACCAGCACCCGCAGGCCTCTGCGCCGTACGCGGCGACGCGGACGTTCCACGTGCCGACCTGGGACCCGGACCGGGAGAACCCGCCGCCGCCGAAGCAGTAGGCCGCCGAAGCAGTGGGCAGGGCTCCCGGCGCGGCTGCCTACCGTCCGCCCGAACCCCGCCCGGTGGCCGTGCCCTTGACCGCGTCGAGCGCGTACACGCACCGGTCCTTGCTGCACGCGTACACGACCCCGCCCTTGGCCACCGGCGAGCCGGTGATCTCGCCGCCGGTAGCGAGCTTCCAGCGCAGCTGACCGCCGGTCGCGTCAAGGGTGTACAGGACGTGGTCGGCCGAACCGAAGTGCACCCGGCCGTCGGCGACGACCGGCGAGCCGACCAGTTCGCCGCCAGCCGCGAACCGCCACCTGGGGGTGCCGGTGACCGCGTCGAGCGTGTAGAGCGCGCTGCCGCTGCCGACGTGCACGTTGCCGTCGGCGACGAGCACCGGCTCGGTCGACTGGCGCGGCTCGGTCGCGATACGCCAGCGGTCCTGCCCGGTGGTCGCGTCGATCGCGTACACCGTGCCGAGGTGGTCCGAGAGGTACACCCCGCCGCCCGTCACCGCCGGGCCCGGCGCGAACGCGGGCGGGGAGAGGAAGACGGCAGGCGCCTCGAAGTGCCAGCGGACGTGCCCGGCGGCGATGTCGATCGACAGCACCCGGGTCCCGGCGGAGACGTACACGCAGCCGTCCTCGGCCGGGGCGACCCGGACCGGCACACCGGCGCAGGAGGCGGCGTCGCCGACCGGGTACGACCAGCGCTCGGTGCCCGTACGGGCGTCGAGGGCCTGGAGCCGGGCGTCCCGCCACACGTACACGGTGTCCCCGTGCACGGCGGGCCCCGCCTCCGGGGTCTCGAAGTCCGTCTGGGCGCCGGTGATCTCCCACAGCTTGGCGCCGTTGGAGGCCTCCCAGCCCTGCACCCCGCCACCGCGCGTACCGGTGACGACCGTGCCCCGGTCCACCTGGAGGGAGTACACCCAGGCGTCCGTCCGCAGCCGCCAGCGCTCGCTGCCGTCGGTCGC
This sequence comes from Streptomyces sp. NPDC051822, assembly GCF_044452745.1. Taxonomy (NCBI): domain Bacteria; kingdom Bacillati; phylum Actinomycetota; class Actinomycetes; order Kitasatosporales; family Streptomycetaceae; genus Streptomyces; species Streptomyces sp. NPDC051822. Next base: position 270,755 of record NZ_JBITBZ010000009.1, read on the forward strand.
GTCGAGGGCGTAGAGGGTCGGCCCGTCGGAGGCGTGGATACGGCCCGAGGCGACGGCCATGGACCAGGCCACGTCCCGGGTCTTGAACTGGCGCCGGCCACTGCCGGTGTCCAGGGCGTGCACCTCGAACGAGGTGACGTACAGCAGGTCGCCGTCCACGACCGGGGTGCCCCACACGTCGTTCGACATGCGGAACCGCCACGGCCGCCAGGGACCGGCCTCCGGCGGCGGGGCCGGTTCGGAACCCTGCGAGGGAACGCTCACCGGACGCGCACCGGGCAACGGTCCGGGCTCGGCGCCGTGCGGACCGCCGCCGGGCGGGCGGATCCAGCCGGTCGCCGGGCCTGCGTCGGGGCTCCGGCCGACGGCGAGCGCGGCACGGGTGTCGGCGACCCGGGGGCCGGGCCCGATCGGCACGGTCGCGCCGCCGAGGCGTACGGGCCCGCCCGCGCTCTCGGCGGGCCCGGCGTGCCGGCCACCGCCGACGGGCGCGGGATCGGCATGCCGGCCGCCCCCGCCACCGACGGGCGCGGGTTCCGGGAAGCGCGGGTCGCCGCCGTGCTCGGCGGGCTGCCGGGGCGGGCGCGGCGGCATCGGCGGCGCGGTCGGCGCCGGAGCCGGACGGCCGCCGCGGCGGGTCTCGATCATGGCGGTGGCGCTCTCCGGCAGCCAGGCCGAGGCCGTACCGCTGTCGTCGCTGCCGGGGCCGAAGAGATGGGGGGCGAGCTGCGCCTGGAGATCGGCCGGGGAGGGCCGGCGGCTGACGTCCGTCTGCATGCAGGACTCGATGAGCGGGCGCAGCTCCTCGGGCAGCCCCTCCAGGTCGGGGCCCTCGCGGAGCAGCATGAAGACCGTCTCGACCGGGTTGGCACCGTGGTAGGGCGCGTGGCCGGTGGCGGCGAAGACCAGCATGGAGCCCAGCGAGAAGACGTCGCTCGCGCCGGTGACGCTGCGCGAGTCGCGGGCCTGCTCGGGCGACATGTAGGCCGGGGTGCCGACGGCGACATTGGTCATGGTCAGGCGCGTGTTGGACACGCCCGACGCGATGCCGAAGTCGATCACCCGGGGGCCGTCCTCGACGACGAGGACGTTGGAGGGCTTGAGGTCACGGTGGACCAGGCCCGCACCGTGGATGGACTGCAGGGCCTCGGCGACACCGGCGGCCAGCCAGCGCACGGCCTGGGCCGGGAGCGGTCCGCACTCGTTCACTATCTCTTCGAGCGAGGGCGCGGGGACGTAGGCGGTCGCCAGCCACGGCACGGCTGCCCGGGGGTCGGCGTCCACGACGGCGGCCGTGTAGAAGCCGGAGACCGCCCGCGCGGCCTCCACCTCCCGGGTGAACCTGACCCGGAACAGCTGGTCCTCCGCGAGCTCCGTGCGCACGGTCTTGATCGCCACGCGCCGGCCCGAGGCCGAGCGCGCGAGATAGACCAGGCCCATTCCGCCCGCGCCGAGCCGGCCCAGCACCTCGAAGGGCCCGATACGTCTCGGGTCGTGCTGCGTCAGCTGTTCCACTTGCCTGCCACCTCCCCGTACGGGCCATGAGGGTACGGCCCCGTGGCCCTGATTCTTCCTGTCCGAGGGCCCGGTTGCGAACCCGGGGGCGGATCGGGGTGTCACGGGCGATAACGGGGTGGCCCGGTGCGGGGTGCGCCGGGCCCGTACAGGTGGGGACGTCTCAGGCCGTACCGGCCGGTTTCGGTTCCGCGGCCGGTACTGCGGCCGGTTCCGCCACCGCTTCCACCGTCGGTTCCGTCGTCGGTTCCGTCGTCGGTTCGGCGAGGACGGCGAAGCGGGCGCCCTGGTTGTCGTGGAGGACGGCGATACGGCCGTGCGGGGTACTGAAGGCGGGGGTGGCGACACGGCCGCCGAGGCGGACGGTGGTCGCGCAGGCCTGGTCGCAGTCGCGGACGGCGAAGTAGACGAGGACGTGGCCGGGCATCTCGGCGGGGAAGTCGTCGGTGATGACGGCGCGCCCGCCGAAGGCGCTGTCGTCGCCGGTGCGGGAGCCGGGCGGTGACCAGACGCGGTAGTCGAAGCCGGCTTCCCTGCCCTCCTCCCCGGCGTCCACCTGGCGGCCGAGGTAGTGGAAGACGCGGGCGTAGAAGGTGTCGGTGGCCTCCGGCCGGCGCGTGTACACCTCCATCCAGCAGAAGGAGCCCGGTTCGTTCGTGACCTCGAAGCCGTCGTCGTCGCCCGCCTGGCGGAGCCCGATCACGGCGCCGCCGGGGTCCGCGGCCAGCGCCAGGACGCCGAAGGGTCCGACGGGGTACGGCTCCATGATCATCTGCCCGCCCGCGGCCTTGATCCGGGCGGCGAGGCTGCCCGCATCGCGGGTGGCGAGGTAGAGGGTCCAGGTGGTGGGCATGCGGCCGTCGCGCTTGGGGAGGAGCCCGGCGACGCGTCGCCCGTCGAGGAGGGCCTCGTCGCGGTCGGGGTCGAAGGTCCAGCCGAACAGCTCGCCGTAGAAGCGCTTGCCCGCTTCGAGGTCGGGAAGCTGTGCGTCCACCCAGCAGGGGGTGCCCTCAGTACGTACGGCCATGTCACCACGCTAGGACGGAGAAGGGGCGCCCGCACGCCCCGATATACGAACAGATAGGCGATTTATCAGCCCAGAACCCTTGGGGCGCCTGAGTTGTCCACCGAAGTTGTCCACAGGCTGTTCATAAGACTATTCGGGTACGGGACTCCCCCGGCCTGACGCCGACGCCACCCCGCCTGGCTTGAACCCGCCCCTCGGCGTCGGAGCCGGAGACCCGCGTCGACCTCGCAGAACACCCGCGGAACAGGGTCGCACCCCATTTGCAGTCGGCCGAATCGCGCGCCGACCCCCCCTCGGTAAGCTGACGGCATGACAGGACAAGTACGCACCGTCGACGGCCGCGTGGCCGGACGACGCGGTCAGGCGACGCGGCAGAAGCTGCTCGACTGCCTCGGTGAGATGCTCAGCTCCTCGCCCTACCGGGACGTCAAGGTCATCGATGTGGCCCGGAAGGCGGGTACTTCACCCGCGACGTTCTATCAGTACTTCCCGGACGTCGAGGGAGCCGTTCTCGAGATCGCGGAGGAAATGGCCAAGGAGGGCGCCGCGTTGACCGCGCTGGTGTCCGGCCGTTCCTGGGTCGGCAAGGCCGGCTGGCAGACCTCCGAGGAACTCGTCGAAGGCTTCCTGGACTTCTGGCGGAAGCACGACGCGATCCTCCGGGTCGTGGACCTCGGCGCCGCGGAGGGCGACAAGCGGTTCTACAAGATCCGCATGAAGATCCTGAACTCGGTCACCAACTCCCTCACGGACGCGGTGAAGGAGCTCCAGGCCAAGGGCAAGGTCGACAAGGAGGTCAGCCCCGCCGCCATGGCGGGCTCGCTCGTGGCGATGCTCGCCTCGGTCGCGGGCCACCAGAAGGGCTTCACGACCTGGGGCGTGAAGCAGGCCGAACTCAAGCCCAACCTAGCCCTGTTGGTGCATCTGGGCATCACCGGCAAGAAGCCGGCCAGATAGCCGCCCGGATCTCCGGAAACGACAACTCCTTCATCCGTCCTGTCGTCGACGCCGACGGCGGCCCGCCCCCACGGACCGCCGTCGGCGTCGCCGTGTGTCCGGCCGCCCCCCGGAGCGTCGGGACGGCCCCCCTCACCGTCGCGTCAGCCGGAAGAGCCGGATCTCGCGGTCCACCCGGGCCTGGTACGTGGCGTACGGCGGCCAGAACGCGAGCGCCGCCCGCCAGGCCGCCGCCCGCTCCTCCCCCGTGAGCAGCTCCGCCCGTACGGGGATGTCGGCGCCCCGCCAGTTCACCTCGACGTCCGGGTGGGCGAGCAGGTTCGCCGTCCAGGCCGGGTGCCCGGGGCGGCCGAAGTTGGAGCCCACGAGCAGCCAGCCGCCGTCGGGCTCCGGCATGCAGGCGAGCGGGGTGACCCTGGGCACCCCGCTCCTCGCGCCCCGCGCGGTGAGCACCACCCCGGGCAGCATCTGGGCGCTGAGCAGCACTTTTCCCCGGGTGAGCCGGTGCACGGCCTTGTCCATGGCGGGGATGACGTGGGGGCCGATCCGGGCGAAGGTCCGGGTCGACGACACCTTCTGTACGAGCCTGCGTCCGACGGGCATCTACGCCGCCACCTCTCGGAGGAGTCCGGTCCGTTCCGCCGCCCGTGCGCGCAGTCGCCGTACGGGGCCGAAGAGGAGTTCGTCGGAGGCGGCCCGGCCGGCGAAGGGCGCGGTGGCGTCGGCCGGCCGGACGGCCTCCTCGGCGGCGGCGCGCAGGGCTTCCAGGGCGTGGGCGAGCGCGAGCGGCCCACTCTCAGGCCCGCCCTCGGGCCCGGATCCGGGCCCCGGTTCGCCCGCCGCGCTGTACGTGAGGGTGCGGGCGGCCTCGACCTGGACGGAGAGGTCGGCGAGCCGGTGGGCGACCACCTCACGGGAGCCGGCGCGGCCGGCCCGGGAGCGGGCGTGGGTGACGGCCCGGTCGAGGGCCGCCCGGGCCGCGCCGACGGCCTCGGCGGCCAGCATGACGGCGGCCCGGCGGCCGGTGGCGGCGAGCGCGCCGAGGACGTCCGCCGGTTCCGCGCCGAGGAGTTCGGCCCTGGTGTCGCGGAACTGGACGGTGGCCCGGGGCCGGGTGGGGTCCAGGGCGGGCTGCCGGGTGCGGACGAGTCCGGGTACGCCGGCGTCCTCCGTCCGTACGAGGAAGAGGAGGGTACGGCTGCGGGCGAAGCCCCCCGTGTGGGCGGCGACGAGCAGCAGTCCCGCGCTGTGTCCGTCGAGGACCTGGGCGGCCTCGCCGTACAGCCGCCAGCCCTCCCCGTCCTGACGGGCCTGGACGCCGCCCGCCCGGCCGCCGCCGGACCAGTCCTCGGCGGCGTTGTCGCCGGTGAGGCCGAGGGCGAGCGCGAGGGCGCCGCCGGGGACGGCGAGGGCGCAGGTGAGGCTTCCGGCGGCGAGGCGAGGGAGGTGCGCGGCGCGCTGGGCGGGGGTGCCGAGGGCGGTGAGGAGCGGGGCGGCGAGGACGCGGGTGGCGAGGAGCGGGCAGGGGGCGAGGGCGCGGCCGGTCTCCTCGCAGGCGGCGGCGAGTCCGGCGGGGCCGGGGCCCGCGGGGCCGAGGACGCCGGACATCCGGGTCCACAGCTCGGGGTCGTACCCCTGGGGGGTGGCGGTGGCCACGAGGTTCTGGTGCGGCCCGGCCCGTTCGGCGAGCAGGCCCCGCAGGGTGCGGCGGATCTCCTGCTGCTGCTCGGTGGGCGGGGCGGTGAGCGCTGCGCTTTCGGCGGCGTCCATGAGGCTCCCTCCGTATCTGACGGTCCGTCATGCTAGGTCTCTCCGGCGCCACTTGCCCAGAGAGACACCCGTTCCGATTCCGCTGATCTGATGTACCGTCAGAAATATGGATGCCACCCAGCGCCCCGCCCGCCGCGTCGCCGTCGCAGGCGTCGCCCTCGCCGACTGCGGCCGGGTCGACGAGGCCACGCCGTACGCGCTGCACGCCCAGGCCGCCCGGCGGGCGCTCGCGGACAGCGGCCTCGACCGCTCGCTGATCGACGGCCTGGCGTCGGCGGGGCTCGGCACCCTCGCCCCGGTCGAGGTCGCCGAGTACCTGGGGCTTCGTCCCCGCTGGGTGGACTCGACCGCCGTCGGCGGCGCCACCTGGGAGGTCATGGCCGCGCACGCCGCCGACGCGATAGCCGCCGGCCACGCGAACGCGGTCCTCCTCGTGTACGGCTCCACCGCGCGCGCCGACATCCGCGCCCGGCGGCGCACCGCGAACCTCTCCTTCGGGGCGCGCGGCCCGCTGCAGTTCGAGGTCCCATACGGGCACACCCTGATCGCCAAGTACGCGATGGCCGCGCGCCGCCATATGCACCAGTACGGGACGACCCTGGAACAGCTCGCCGAGGTGGCCGTCCGGACGCGGGCGAACGCGGCGCTCAACCCGGAGGCGATGTTCCGCGACCCGATCACCGTCGACGAGGTCCTGGACGGCCCGATGATCGCGGACCCCTTCACCAAGCTGCACTGCTGCCTGCGCAGCGACGGCGGGTGCGCGGTGCTGCTCGTCGCCGAGGAGTACGTCCAGGACTGCCGCACCGCCCCGGTCTGGGTACTGGGCACCGGCGAGCACGTCTCGCACACCACGATGTCCGAGTGGGAGGACTTCACGGTCTCCCCGGCGGCGGTCAGCGGCCGGCTCGCCTTCGAGCGCGCGGGCATCGGGCCCGGAGACGTCGACGTGGCGGAGATCTACGACGCCTTCACCTACATGACCCTGGTGACCCTGGAGGACCTGGGCTTCTGCGCGAAGGGGGAGGGCGGCCCGTTCGTCCAGGAGAAGGACCGGCTGCCGGTGAACACGGACGGCGGCGGCCTGTCGGCCTGCCACCCGGGCATGCGGGGGCTCTTCCTCCTCGTGGAGGCGGTGCGGCAGCTGCGCGGGGAGGCGCCGGGCCTCCAGGTGCGCCGCCGGGACGGGAGCCTGCCGGAGGTGGCGGTGGCCTCGGGGACCGGGGGCTGGTTCTGCTCCTCGGGGACGGTGGTCCTCGGCCGGGGCTGACCCCGACCGGCACGGCAAGAATCTATACAAGCGTCATAGACAGACGTGTAGGACATCCGTATAGTCAAGTCCGCGGGCAGGAGAACGGCCCGCAGACACCCGACAAGGAGTCCCGTCATGAGCGACACCGCGAAGCCCGCCAAGACCGTCCTGATCTCCGGCGCCTCCATCGCAGGACCCGCCCTCGCCCTCTGGCTCCACCGCTACGGCTTCACCGCCACCGTCGTCGAGCGCGCCCCCGGACTGCGCACCGGCGGCTACAAGGTCGACATCAGGGGCACCGCGATCGAGGTCTGCCGCCGGATGGGCGTCCTCGACGAGATCCGCGCCAACTCCACTGGCATGCGCGGCGGTTCGTACGTCGACGACAAGGGCCGCACCATCGGCGAACTGCCCGCCGACATCTTCGGCGGACGCGTCGAGGAGGACGACGAGATCATGCGCGGCGAACTCGCCCGCATCCTCCACGACCGCACCCGCGACGACGTCGAGTACCTCTTCGACGACTCGATCGCCGAACTCGCCGAGTACACCGAGGACGGCGGCGGCGTCACCGTCACCTTCGAGAGCGGCACCGTCCGCCGCTTCGACCTGGTCGTCGGCGCCGACGGACTGCACTCGAACACCCGGCGCCTCGCCCTCGGCCCCGAGGAGCGGTACAAGCGCCACCTCGGGGCGTACGTCTCCATCTTCACCGCCCCCAACCACCTGGGCCTGGACCGCTGGGAGACGTACCACGCGCTCCCCGGCAAGCTGGTCAGCGTCTACAGCTCGGCCGGCGAGAGCGACGCCAAGAACCTCTTCGTCTTCTCCTCGCCCGAGGAACTCCCGTACCACCACCGGGACACCGCCGCCCAGAAGCGGCTGCTCGCCGACACCTTCGACGGCGACGGCTGGGAGATCCCCCGGCTCCTGGGCCACGCGGCCGACGCCGACGACTTCTACTTCGACTCGATCTCCCTCGTCGAGATGGACCGCTGGTCCCGGGGCCGCGTCGTCCTCCTCGGCGACGCCGCCCACTGCTCCTCCCCCGCCTCCGGCCAGGGCACCGGACTCGCCCTCACCGGCGCGTACGTCCTGGCGGGCGAACTCGCCCGGGCCGGCGGCGACCACACCGTCGCCTTCGCGCGCTATGAGGCGCACATGCGGCCGGGCGTGGAACGCAACCAGCGGATGGCGGAGAGCTTCGTCAAGGAGATGACCGTGGACTCGAAGTGGAAGATCGCGCTGCGCATGTTCATGGTGCGGACCCTGCCGAGGACGCCGTGGAAGAACCTCATCGCCAGGAAGATCCGCGACGAGATCCAGGCGGCGGCGAACGCGGTCGAGCTCACGGACCCGCCGGTTCCGGCCGCCGGGGCCCCGATCCCGCTCGCGGACCGGCCGTCCCGGCCTACCGTGGCCGCATGACCGACTTCCACCACGCCCTGCGCTCCCTGAAGGTCTGGGACACCGAGCTGCCGTCCTTCGACCCGGCGGGCGCCCCGCCCGAGCCGCTTCCCCTCTTCCACGACTGGTTCACGTCGGCGGTCGCGGCCGGCCAGACCGAGCCGCACACCCTCTCCCTCGCCACCGCCGACGAGGACGGCAGGCCGGACGTCCGTACGGTGATGCTGCACGACGCGGACGCGCGCGGCTGGCACTTCGCCTCGCACTCCACGAGCGCCAAGGGCCGCCAGCTCGCCGCCCGCCCCGAGGCCGCCCTCGGCTTCTACTGGCCGGTCCAGGGCCGCCAGGTCCGGATCCGCGGCCACGTCACCACCGGCACCCCCGAGGAGGCGTACGCGGACCTCCACGCCCGCACCACCGGCGCCCTCGCCTCGGCGCTCGTCGGCCGGCAGAGCGAGGTCCTGGACTCGTCCGACACCCTCGCGGAGGCCAGCGCGGCGGCCTGGCGCAGGGCGGAGGCGGAGCCGGACGCCCCGTCCCCCACCTGGACCCTGTACGTCGTCGAACCGGCCGAGGTCGAGTTCTTCCAGGGCGACGGACGGCGCCGCCACCAGCGCCTGCGCTACCGCCGCGACCCGGCGGCCGGCGGTGGCTGGCTGCGCGAGCTGCTCTGGCCCTGAGGGCGCACCATGGAAAGTGGAGGTGGGTGACCATGGCTACGTACATGGACGTGCACCGGGGCATGGTGGGCATCACGGCCGAACAGCTCAGGGAAGCGCACGAGGCGGACCTCGCCGTCGAGAAGAACGAGGGCGTCCACTTCGAGAAGGCGTGGGCCGATCCGGAGTCCGGCACCGTCTACTGCCTGTCGCACGGCCCGTCGAAGGAGGCCGTCGCGAGGGTCCACGCCCGCACGGGCCACGCGGCCGACGAGATCCACGAGGTGCCCCTCACGGTGTGAGGACGCCCGGGAGGAGGGCACGGCACGGAGCATCACGGCACAGGGCATCACGGCGCAGGGCACCCCCTACGGGGTGCCCCCTTCCCCGTACATCTCCTCGATCTCCCGCGCGAAGTCCCGCAGCACCGCCCGCCGTTTGAGCTTCAGGGACGGGGTCAGGTGCCCGGAGGTCTCGGAGAACTCGGCGGTCAGGATCCGGAAGGCACGGATCGACTCCGGCCGTGAGACCAGCCGGTTGGCCTCGTCCACGGCGCGCTGGAGCACGCCGAGGAGCTCCTCGTCCGTGGCCAGCTCCCACAGCGCGAGGTGGTCCTTGTGCCGCATCCGCCGCCAGTGGGTGAGACCCTCGTGGTCGAGGGTGATCAGGGCCGTGATGTACGGGCGGTCGTCGCCGAGAACCACGCACTGGGCCACCAGGGGATGGGTGCGCAGCCAGTCCTCCAGGGGTGCGGGAGCGACGTTCTTGCCGGCCGAGGTGATGAGGATGTCCTTCTTGCGGCCGGTGATCCGCAGATAGCCGTCGGCGTCGAGGGAGCCGAGGTCGCCGGTGGGGAACCAGCCGTCGTCGGTGTACGGGACGGCCGTCCCGCGCTGGGCGTCCCAGTACCCGGCGAAGACGTGGCCGCCCTTGAGCCAGACCTCGCCGTCGTCGGCGATCCGGACGGACGTGCCGGGCAGCGGCCAGCCGACGGTGCCGGTGCGGGGCCGCTGCGGCGGGGTGACCGTCGAAGCGGCCGTGGTCTCCGTCAGGCCGTACCCCTCGAAGACCTCGACGCCCGCGCCCGCGTAGAACTCGGCGAGCCGCGCGCCGAGCGGGGAGCCGCCGCAGATCACGTACTTCACCCGGCCGCCGAGCACGGCCCGGATGCGCCGGTAGACGAGCGTGTCGTACAGCGCCCTGGTGGCCCGCAGCGCGAGCGAGGGCGCCTCCTCCTGCCCGTAGCGGCGGGCGACCCGGGCGGCGCGGTCGAAGGAGGCGGCCCTGCCGCCGCGTTCGGCGGTGGCGCGGGCCGTGTTGTAGACCTTCTCCAGGACGTACGGGATGGCGAGCAGGAACGTGGGCCGGAAGGCGGCCATGTCGGTGAGGAGTTCGTCGCCCTCGACGGAGGGCGCGTGCCCGACGCGGACCCGGGCGCGGACGCAGCCGACGGCGACCATCCGTCCGAAGACGTGGGAGAGCGGCAGGAAGAGCAGGGTGGCGGGGGGCTCGCTGCTCTCGGCGACGAAGACGGGGTGGAGGAGCCGGACGGCGTTGTCGACCTCGGCGAAGAAGTTGGCGTGGGTGAGGGCGCAGCCCTTGGGCCGGCCGGTGGTGCCGGAGGTGTAGACGAGGGTGGCGAGGGTCTCCGGGGTGAGCAGCCCGCGGCGGGCGGTGACGGCCTCGTCGGCGACGCGGGTGCCCGCCCTGCGGAGCTGGTCGACGGCGCCGGCGTCGAGGACCCAGAGGTGGGCGAGGCCGGGGAGCTGCCGCCGCTCGTTGGAGACGAGCCGGGCCTGTTCGGGGTCCTCGACGACACAGGCGGCGGCGCCGGAGTCCTGGAGGATCCAGCGGGTCTGGAAGGCGGAGGACGTGGGGTAGACGGGGACGGTGACGAGTCCCGCGGCCCAGGCGGCGAAGTCGATCAGGGTCCACTCGTAGGTGGTGCGGGCCATCAGGGCGAGCCGGTCGCCGGGGCGCAGGCCGTGGGCGATGAGGCCCTTGGCGACGGCGTGCACGTCGGCGGCGAAGCGGGAGGCCGTGACGTCGTACCACTCCCCTTCCGGCCCTTTGCGGGAGAAGAGGACGGCCTCGGGCTCCTGGCGGGCGTTGTCGTACGGCAGGTCGGCGAGGGAGCCGCGGCGGATCACCGGGACGAGGGCGGGCACGGAGGCCTCCCGCACGACGCCGTCGACCAGGGTCTTGTGCGGCTCGACCGGTTCGGCGGGGGGCGGGGCGGTGACGACGGACACGTGCGGCTCCTCGGTCTGCGCGATGAACTGAGGTCGTGCGTCGGTGCGTTGCCTGCTTCACGTGACGTAACTAGCCGGTAACCTTACTGCGCGGTAAGGCCCATCAGGGAGACCGGCGCCCGCATTTCCTGAGGCCCCGCCCCTCTCCTTGCCCCGCCGGCCGCCCCGGGAGAACGCGCGTGCCCCCTGCCGGGGGGCAGGGGGCACGCGAACCGTGGGCCGCGGCGGACGCGTCAGGCCGCGACGGCGACCTTCGGCTCGGCCTCACGGCTGCCGGCCAGGTCGTCGATCGGGGACGCCGAGGCGTTCTCGTACGCGGTGAGGTCGAGGATCTTCTCGCGGGCGGAGACGATCACCGGGACCAGCGCCTGACCTGCCACGTTCGTGGCCGTCCGCACCATGTCGAGGATCGGGTCGATCGCCATGAGCAGGCCGACGCCCTCCAGGGGGAGGCCCAGGGTGGAGAGGGTCAGGGTCAGCATGACCGTCGCGCCGGTCAGGCCGGCGGTGGCCGCCGAGCCGATGACGGAGACGAAGGCGATCAGGAGGTAGTCGCCGATGCCGAGCTGCACGTCGAAGATCTGCGCGATGAAGATCGCGGCGAGCGCCGGGTAGATCGCGGCGCAGCCGTCCATCTTGGTGGTGGCGCCGAACGGGACGGCGAAGGAGGCGTACTCCTTCGGGACGCCGAGGCGCTCGGTGACCTTCTGGGTGACCGGCATGGTGCCGACCGAGGAGCGGGAGACGAAGGCCAGCTGGATGGCCGGCCAGGCGCCCTTGTAGAACTGGATCGGGTTGACCTTGGCGACCGTGGCGAGCAGCAGCGGGTAGACGCCGAACATGACCAGGGCGGAGCCGATGTAGACGTCGGCGGTGAAGGTCGCGTACTTGCCGATCAGGTCCCAGCCGTAGTCGGCGATGGCGAAGCCGATGAGGCCGACGGTGCCGAGCGGGGCGAGGCGGATGACCCACCACAGCGCCTTCTGGAGGAGCTCCAGGATCGACTCGGAGAGGGTGAGGATCGGCTTGGCCCTGTCGCCGAGCTTGAGGGCGGCGATGCCGGCGACGGCGGCCATGAAGACGATCTGGAGAACGTTCAGCTCGGTGAAGGGCGTGATGACGTCCGACGGGATGATGCCGGTCAGGAAGTCGATCCAGGAGCCCTCGCGCTTCGGCAGCTTGCCGTCCTGCGGGGTGAGGCCGGTGCCGGCGCCCGGGTTGGTGACCAGGCCGATGACGAGGCCGATGGCGACCGCGATCAGCGAGGTGATCATGAACCAGAGCAGCGTGCGGGTGGCGAGCCTGGCGGCGTTGTTCACCTTCCGCAGGTTGGTGATCGAGACCAGGATCGCGAAGAAGACGAGCGGGGCGACGGCCAGCTTGAGCAGCTGGACGAAGATGTCGCCGACCTGACCCAGGGTCTCCTTGAGCCAGGAGACGTCCTGGCTGCGGGCTATCCAGCCGAGCAGCGCGCCGAGGACGAGACCGGCGATGATCTGGGCCCAGAAGGGGACCTTGGGTATCCGGGACGAGGGCTTGGTCTCGTTCTCGGGCGCGGAAGCGGGCGCGGACGCGGACACAGACACACTCCACAGGTGCGTATCGGGCAATACGAGGACGGGGGTGCGGCACACACGCGCTGCGAGCGCGGGCCGCTGCATGATGCCGGGATCAGAGCACGCGGCAACAGACCGCGGACATACAGCGGCAGAGATCGACGTGCAGGCGCGCCACGAGCGGGGTGCTCGCGGCGTCGAAGGGGCGCACTGCTGTCGTCATGGCGGATACGTTAACACTTGAACTTTGAGAACCTCAAAGCCCTTCTTTGAGGTGCGGAGACGGCCCTGCGCCTCCGAAACGCAGAAAACCCCAGGCGGGAGCCTGGGAAGCTCCCGTCCGGGGTGATGATCTGTGACGAACCTTACGCAGCCCTTACACAGCCCCTACACGGCGCCGACAGGGTTTCGGCAGACTTAGAGCGCGTCTTCCTGGGACCGGTTCTCGGCCAGCCGCCCCTTGGCGCGGTCGACCTTCGCGACGACGGCGGCACTCGCCTCGTCCCGCACCTTGCGCAGGAGGACGAAGCTCAGCGGGGCGGAGACGACGATGGAGAGCACGAGGACCCAGAGCAGGTTCGAGTCGCCGAGGCCGCGCGGCAGCGCACCGACGTAGACGAGACCCCACAGGGCGAGGAAGCATCCGGCGAAGACACCGAGACGCATCAGCGTGTAGCGGAGCATGTCAGGCCCACTCTTTCGTTCCGACGTTCCGAAAAGTACCCAAGGCCCCTTACGGGACAAGCGCCCACCCAGTGAAGCACGGCGGCACGAACCTCCCGGGACCGGGCCCTTGAGCACCGCGTAAGTAATATCTAAGCTACCCCTATGACCCTTACGTTTGAGGTGGACCCGACGGTCGGCCCCGCCCTGCGCGACGGCGTGCTCTCCCTCTGGGCCGACGTCTCCAACGCAGGCGGCGCGGTCGGCTTCGTCCCGCCCGTCACCCCCGACGAGATCCGCCCCGCCCTGCTCAAGCACCTGGTGGCGATGGAACGGGGCGACACCCGCCTGCTCGTCGGCCGCGACGAGGACGGCGAGGTCGCCGCCACCGCGTTCTTCACCTTCAACACCCACCCGCTGATGACGCACTGGGTGTGGCTCTACACGGTGATGGTCCACCCCCGGCACCAGGGCAAGGGGTACGGCGGCGACCTGATGGCGGCCGTCGAGCACACCGCCCGTACCGCAGCGGGCTTCGAGGCGATCGAGGCGATCAGGCTGACCTGCCGGGGCGGCACCGGCGTCGACCGGTTCTACGCCCGCTCCGGGTACAAGGAGGTCGGCCGCGTCCCCGACGCCATCCGGGTCGCCCCCGGCGACGACCGCGACGACATCATCATGCTGCTGCCCCTGAACTGACCCGGCCGGACCGGACCGGACCGGACCCGACTGGACCCGACCGGACCCGACCCGACCGGGCACAGGATGTCGGGTCCCGCAGGCTCCGCCCTTCCTACGGTGAAGCACGCAAGAGGAAGGACGCACCCATGCTGGAGCGGCTCAACCAGGCCCTGGACCACATCGAGGAACGCCTCCGCGGCGACCTCGAAGCGGCCGAACTCGCCCGGATCACCATGACCTCGGAGTACCACTTCCGGCGCCTGTTCTCGGCGCTGGCGGGGATGCCCCTGTCGGAGTACGTACGGCGCAGGCGGCTCACCGTCGCCGGCGCCGAGGTCCTCGCCGGCGACCGGTCGCTCCTGGAGATCGCGGTCCGGTACGGGTACGGCTCCGGCGAGGCCTTCGCCCGCGCGTTCCGCGCGGTACACGGCGTCGGCCCCGGCGAGGCCCGCCGCACGGGCGCGGAGCTGCGCTCCCAGCCACGGATGTCCTTCCGCCTCGTCGTCGAAGGGAACAGCACCATGCGGTACAGGGTCGTGGAGAAGGAAGCCTTCCGGGTCATCGGGCGCGGGGCCAGGGTGCCCCTCGTCCACGAGGGCGAGAACCCGGCGATCGCCGCCCACATCCGGTCCATCGGCCAGGAGGCCCTCGACCGGCTCGCCCTCCTCTCGGACGGGCAGCCGCAGGGCGTCGTCTCGGCGGTCACCCACCTCTCGGAGAGCCGGGAGGAGGGCGCCGAACTCGACTACTGGCACGGGGTCGTCAGCGGCGCGGACGTACCGGACGGGTTCGACGCACTCGACGTGCCCGCCGGCACCTGGGCGGTCTTCGAGAACGAGGGCCCGTTGCCGCAGGCGATCCAGTACCTGTGGCGGGACGTCTTCACCCAGTGGTTCCCGTCCAACCCGTACGAGAGCCGCCCCGGCCCCGAGCTGCTGGGCGTCCGGCCCTCGGCGGACTGGACGACGGCGCGGGCGGAACTGTGGATCCCGGTGGAGCGCACGGAGACGTGAGGCACGCGTGACGAAGGGCCGGCGGGACATCCCGCCGGCCCTTCGTCGCACGGGGAACTCAGACCCGCATCGCCTGCGGCGACTCGCGCCGGTCCGCGTCCGGACCCGGGTACTCGCGGATGATCTCGTACCGGGTGTTCCGCTCGACCGGGCGGAAACCCGCGTCCCTGATCAGTTCGAGCAGGTCCTCGCGGCCCAGCTTGTTCGGCGTGCCGTAGTTGTCGGCGTCGTGCGTGATCTTGTACTCGACGACCGAGCCGTCCATGTCGTCGGCGCCGTGCTGCAGCGCGAGCTGCGCGGTCTGGACGCCGTGCATGACCCAGAAGACCTTGACGTGCGGCACGTTGTCGAAGAGCAGCCGGGAGACCGCGAAGGTCTTCAGGGCCTCGGCACCGGTCGCCATCGTGGTGCGCGCCTGGAGCTTGTTGCGGATCTTGCCGTCCTGCATGTCGACGAAGTCGTGCTGGTAGCGCAGCGGGATGAAGACCTGGAAGCCGCCCGTCTCGTCCTGGAGCTCACGCAGCCGCAGCACGTGGTCGACGCGGTGCCGGGGCTCCTCGATGTGCCCGTACAGCATGGTCGAGGGGGTCTTGAGCCCCTTCTCGTGGGCGAGCCGGTGGATCCGGGACCAGTCCTCCCAGTGGGTGCGGTGGTCCACGATGTGCTGCCGGACCTCCCAGTCGAAGATCTCGGCGCCGCCGCCGGTCAGCGATTCGAGACCGGCGTCGATGAGCTCGTCGAGGATGTCCGACGCGGACATCCCGGAGATCGTCTCGAAGTGGTGGATCTCGGTGGCGGTGAAGGCCTTCAGCGAGACGTTCGGCAGGGCCTTCTTGAGCTCGGAGAGGGAGCGCGGGTAGTAGCGCCAGGGCAGGTTGGGGTGCAGCCCGTTGACGATGTGCAGCTCGGTGAGGTTCTCGTTCTCCATGGCCTTCGCGAGGCGCACGGCCTCCTCGATGCGCATGGTGTACGCGTCCTTCTCGCCCGGCTTGCGCTGGAAGGAGCAGTAGGCGCAGGAGGCGGTGCAGACGTTGGTCATGTTCAGATGCCGGTTGACATTGAAGTGGACCACGTCGCCGTTCTTGCGGGTCCTGACCTCGTGGGCCAGACCGCCGAGCCAGGCGAGGTCGTCGGACTCGTACAGGGCGATGCCGTCCTCACGGCTCAGCCGCTCACCGTCCCGGACCTTCTGTTCAAGCTCGCGCTTGAGCCCTACATCTTTAATGGATGCAGTCATCTCCGGCCGCCTCCCTTTCCTCCGCGATCAGGCTTCCCCACCGTACTCTCAGCCGATCCGTCACCCTTCCTCGGGCAGCTCTCCGACCCGGTTCTCCCACTTCGTGGAGAGCACGATCGTGGTGCGGGTGCGGGAGACGCCCTTGGTGCCGGAGAGCCGGCGGATCGTCTTCTCCAGGCCGTCGACGTCGTTCGCGCGCACCTTGAGCATGAAGGAGTCGTCGCCCGCGATGAACCAGCAGTCCTCGATCTCGGCGAGGTCCTTGAGACGGCGGGCCACGTCCTCGTGGTCGGCGGCGTCGGAGAGGGAGATGCCGATGAGGGCGGTGACGCCGAGGCCGAGCGAGGCGGCGTCGACGGTGGCGCGGTAGCCGGTGATGACCCCGGCGGCCTCAAGGCGGTTGATGCGGTCGGTGACGGAGGGGCCGGAGAGCCCGACGAGCCGGCCGAGCTCGGCGTACGAGGCACGACCGTTCTCGCGCAGAGCCTGGATGAGCTGCCTGTCCACGGCGTCCATAGGTATGAAGCCTTCCATTGTCCAGCGATACCGCGAGTTTGGGTATAGAATCTAAGGTACACAGGGGTCAACGCCCTGTGAATCTTTCAGCAGATCAAAGACGATCTTTCAGGAGTGGTGTTCACCGTGTACACGATCGAGATGGCCTACGCCCGTATGCGTGAGCTCCAGGAGCTGGCCAACCGCTCGCGTGCCCACCAGCCGACCGCCGCCTCGAAGCGCGCCGCCAAGAAGCACGCCAAGAAGCGCTGATCAGACCGCATGGGGCCTGATCCGAAGCCCTAACCCGACCGGGGGGTCGCTCCACCGAGCTCTCCCTCCCAACGGCGGTACAGCCGGTGCGGCACTCCCGCCGCGTCGAGCACCCGCCCGGCGACGAAGTCCACCAGATCCTGGATGTGCGTCGCCCCCGCGTAGAACGCCGGAGAGGCGGGCAGCACCACTGCGCCCGCCTCGTCCAGCGCGACCATGTGCTTGAGCGTCTGACCGTTCAGCGGGGTCTCCCGCACCGCGACGACCAGCGGCCGCCGCTCCTTCAGCGTCACGCTCGCGACCCGCTGCAGCAGGTCCTTCGAAAGCCCCAGTGCCACTCCCGCCACCGCCGCGGTCGAGGCCGGCACCACCAGCATCCCCTTCGCCGGGTACGAGCCGGAGGACGGCCCCGCGGCCAGGTCCCCGGCCGCCCAGTACCGCACCCCGCTCACGTCGACCGCGAACGTGTCCGGCTTCCCGTCGGCGCCCCGCGCCAGCCAGGCCGTCAGGTCCTCGCGCCAGTGGGCGTCCCGGAAGGAGATCCCCGTCTCGTCGAGCAGCGTGAGCCGCGAGGCCCGCGACACGACGAGGTCGACGCTCTCCCCCGCGTCGAGCAGCCCCCTCAGCACGGCGGCGGCGTACGGCGTGCCCGACGCCCCGGAGACCCCCACGATCCAGGGGATGCGCTTGCCGTCGTTCATGCCGTCGAGCCTATCCGTCATCGGGCCGGGGCCTACGGGGTGAGCCCGCGGACCAGCAGGTCGAGGAGGGCGCACACGAAGAGGCTGATCCCGATGAAACCGTTCGTCGTGAAGAACGCCCGGTTCAGGCGGGACAGGTCGTGCGGCTTCACGATCGAGTGCTCGTAGCAGAACGCGGCCACCACGATCACGAGGCCGGCCCAGAAGAACAGGCCCGCGTCTGTCACCAGGGCGTACCAGACGAGCAGCCCCGTGGTGACGACGGCGGAGCCGCGGGCACCCCACAGCGCGGCCGGGACGCCGAAGCGCGCCGGCACCGACATGACGCCCTCGGCCCGGTCCGCCTGCACGTCCTGGCAGGCGAAGATCAGGTCGAAGCCGCCGATCCAGATGCCGACGGCGAGACCCAGGATGACCGCGTCCCAGGACCACTCGCCGGTCACCGCGAGCCATGCGCCGATGGGCCCTATGGCCTGGGCGAGCCCGAGGATCGCGTGCGGGAAGTTCGTGAACCGCTTGCCGTACGGGTAGACGACCATCGGGATGACGGCGAGCGGCGCGAGCGCCAGACAGAGCGGGTTCAGCAGGGCCGCGGCGCCGAGGAAGACGACGACGGCGATCCCGGCCCCGGTCCATGCCGACCGTACGGACACGGCTCCGGTCACCAGCTCGCGTCCGGCGGTGCGCGGGTTACGCGCGTCGATCTCGCGGTCGATGATCCGGTTGCAGGCCATGGCGAAGGTCCGGAGACCCACCATGCAGACGGTGACGAGGAAGAGCGTCCACCAGTGGATGTCCCGGTCCACCTGGTACATGGCGGTCAGGGCCGCGATGTACGCGAAGGGCAGCGCGAAGACCGAGTGCTCGATCATCACCAGCCGCAGGAAGGCCTTGGTGCGTCCCGGCTGGGCGCCGGGGACGGCCGCGGTGGTCACAGTCCGTACTCCTTCCAGCGCCGGTCCACGAGGGCGGCCGTCGCCGGGTCCGACTCGACCATGTCCGGCCAGCCGCCGTCCCGGGTGTAGCCCTCCTCGGGCAGCTTCTTCGTGGCGTCGATACCGGCCTTGCCGCCCCAGAACTGCTGGTAGGAGGCGTGGTCCAGGTGGTCGACGGGACCCTCGACGACGGTGAGGTCGCGGGAGTAGTCGGTGTTGCCGAGCGCCCGCCAGGACACCTCGTGGAGGTCGTGGACGTCGCAGTCCTTGTCGACCACGATGATCAGCTTGGTCAGCGACATCATGTGCGCGCCCCAGATGGCGTGCATGACCTTCTGCGCGTGCTTCGGGTACTTCTTGTCGATCGAGACGATCGCGCAGTTGTGGAAGCCGCCCGACTCCGGCAGGTGGTAGTCGACGATGTCCGGCACGATGATCTTGAGCAGTGGCAGGAAGAACCGCTCCGTGGCCCGCCCGAGCGGCCCGTCCTCGGTCGGCGGCCGGCCGACGACGATCGACTGGAGCAGCGGACGCTTCCGCATGGTCACGCAGTCGATCTTCAGCGCGGGGAAGGGCTCCTGGGGCGTGTAGAAGCCGGTGTGGTCGCCGAAGGGACCCTCCGGCAGCATCTCGCCGGGCTCCAGCCAGCCCTCGATGACGACCTCGGCGTTCGCCGGGACCTGGAGCGGGACGGTCTTGCAGTCGACCATCTCGATCCGCTTGCCCTGCACGAAGCCGGCGAAGAGGTACTCGTCGATGTCGCCGGGCAGCGGGGCGGTGGAGGCGTACGTGACGGCGGGCGGGCAGCCGAAGGCGATGGCGACGGGCAGCCGCTCGCCCTTCGCGGCGGCGACGGCGTAGTGGTTCCGGCTGTCCTTGTGGATCTGCCAGTGCATGCCGATGGTGCGCTTGTCGTGCCGCTGGAGCCGGTAGAGGCCGAGGTTCCGGACACCGGTCTCGGGGTGCTTGGTGTGCGTGAGCCCGAGGTTGAAGAAGGAGCCGCCGTCCTTGGGCCAGGTGAAGAGCGCGGGCAGCATGTCCAGGTCGACGTCGTCCCCGGTGAACACGACCTCCTGGACAGGAGCGTCCTTCACCTTCTTCGGCGGCACGTGGACCATCGAGCCCAGCTTGCCGAAGGCCTCGCGGACACCGATGAAGCCCTGCGGCAGCTCGGGCTTCAGCAGCCCGCCGATCTTGTCGCTGATGTCCGCGTACGACGTGAGGCCCAGCGCCTTGAGCAGCCGGCGGTCCGTCCCGAAGACGTTCATGGCGAGCGGCATCGAGGAGCCCTTGACGTTCTCGAAGAGGAGCGCCGGGCCTCCCGCCTTGTTCACCCGGTCGACGATCTCCCCGACCTCCAGGTACGGGTCGACTTCGGCCTTGATGCGCTTGAGGTCGCCTTCGCGCTCGAGGGCCCTGAGCAGCGAGCGGAGATCGTCGTAAGCCATAGGGCCAAGTATCGGTCACGGGCTAGGCTTGACCTGTCACCGGGGCCTTCGAAACGAACCCCGCCATTGCTTCCAGGGGGCTGTCCCACATGCTCAGGGCGCTGATGTACATCCTGCCGCTGGCGCTGACGATCTACGCGTTCATCGACTGTCTGAACACCCCCGAGGACGAGGCCAAGCACCTGCCGAAGGTCGTCTGGGTCATCATCATCCTGCTGTTCTGGATCGTCGGCCCGATCGTCTGGTTCGCCGCGGGCAAGATGCGCCGTGCACCGGCCGTCGGCCGTACGCCTTCCGAATGGCACCGCAACCACCGCACCGAATGGGTCGCCCCCGACGACAACCCCGAGTTCCTGAAGTCCCTCAAGGACGAGAACGACAAGGACGAGGCCGTCCTCAAGGACTGGGAGGCGGACCTGCGCCGCCGCGAGGAGGAACTGAAGAAGCGCGAGAAGGACGGCGACAAGGACACCGAGAGCTGATGCGACCGGAGCGCGGCGAGAGGTCCGGGTCCTGATGGAGCTACGGCTCCTGGCGACGTTCGAGAAGGTCGCGGACGTCCTCTCGTTCACCCGGGCGGCGGCCGACCTCGGCTACGCGCAGTCCAGCGTCACCGGCCAGATCCGCTCCCTGGAGTCCTCGCTGGGGGTGGAGCTGTTCGAGCGGCTCGGCAGCCGCATCCGGCTCACGGAGGCGGGTGAACGCCTCCTGCCGTACGCCCGCCGGATGGCGGAGCTCGCGGAGGAGGCCCGTACGGCGGTGGTTGACGCGGGCGACCCCTCGGGAACGATCGCGGTGGGCACGATGGAGTCCCTCACCTCCTACCGGCTGCCGCCGCTCCTGGAGTACTTCCACCACCGCTACCCGGGAGTCCGGCTCACCCTGCGGCCGACACTCGGCGACGAGACCCGGCAGGCGCTGCGGCAGGGCACGTACGACGTCGGCTTCCTGATGGAGCCGGACACCGAGCACGAGGGCCTGGAGTCGGAGGTCCTCGCGCCGGAGCCGCTGGTCCTGGTGGCCGGTCCCGGGCATCCCCTGGTCGGGCGTACGGCCCTGACGGCCGCGGACCTGGCCGGGGCGCAACTGGTGGGCACGGAGCCCGGCTGCCCGTACCGGGACCTGTTCGAGGCGGAGCTGCGGGAGTGGGCGCCGCCGTTCATGGAGTTCGGCACGATCGAGGCGACCAAGCGCGGGGTGGCGGCGGGCCTCGGGGTGGCGCTGCTGCCGAGGGTCGCCGTCTCCGGGGAGCTGGCGACCGGGGCACTCGTGGAACTGGACTGGGAGGCCCCGTTCACCCTCTTCACACAGCTCGCGTGGCGGCGGGGGAAGCGGCTTCCGGCGCATGTCCGGCTGTTCGTGGAGCAGGCGCGGCGGCTGGTGTCCGAGCAGCGAGGGTGACCTTGAGGCTGGCGAGGACGATCAGCGGGACGCCGAGCGCCTGGACGAGCCCGATGTGGTGCCCGTACACGGCCCAGTCGACGCCCATGGCGACGGCCGGGTACGTGAAGGCGAGGACGGCGATCTTCGCGGTGGGCAGCTTGGCGTAGGCCGCGTACATGAGCACGTACATGAGCCCGGTGTGGACCAGCCCGAGCCCCACGAGCCACAGCCAGCCGCTGCCGAGCCCGGCGGCGGCGCCGAAGTCGGCGAAGGGCAGCAGCAGCGGCAGCCCGACGAGCACCTGCACGAGGGCGACGAGGTGGGGCCGTATGCCGGTGATCCGCTTGGTGACGAAGGTCGCGAGGGCGTAGAGAACGGCGGCGGCGAGCGCGAACCCGAGCCCCTTGAGGGAGGCGGTCTCCCCGGGCCGTACGCCGGAGACGAGCACGAGCCCGAGGAAGGCGAGCGCGAGCCAGCCGAGCTTCCCCACGGAGATCCGCTCCCTCATGAACACCGCCCCGAGGAGCACGAGGAAGAACGGCTGGGTGTGGTAGACGACGGTGGCGAGGGAGATGGAGCTGACCTCGTAGGCCTCGAAGAGGAACACCCAGTTGAAGACGATGAACACGCCGCCGAGCGCGGCGAGTCCGAGCTTCTTGGGGGTGAACCCGTGCCCGGTGAAGAACCCCCGGACGAGGCTGTACGCCCCGAGTGCGAGGGCCCCGAAGAGGCACCGGAAGAACACCACCTCGAAGGGCGAGGCCCCGGACTCGACGACGAAGACGCCGAGGGTGCCGGAGAGCACCATGGCGAGGGTGAGTTCGACGGTGCCGCGCGTTTCGTTCCGGATGTCGTTCCTCATGTCGTTTCTCATGCGGACGACGCTACGAGCGGGCCCGGGCCGGGTCCACGAGCCAGTGGGGCGTCCTGCCGATGGGGGCGATCGGCGAAACCGATGGGTCGCGGAATACCCGCGCGCGCACGCTAGTTGGCACCGGAACACCCCTAACGCCGGAGCAGACATGACCACCCTCGACACGACAGTCGACGCGAAGCGGCCGGAGATCGGCCCGGACCGCTCGTTCCTCTTCGTCCTCGGCAGCTCGCGCCCGGACGGCAACACGGAGATCCTCGCGCGCGCGGCAGCGGCGCAACTGCCTTCGCACGTCCCCCAGCGCTGGATCGACCTGAACCAGCTCGCCCTGCCGGACTTCCAGGACGGCCGCCACGAGACGGCCGGCTGGCCGGCGAACGAGAACGAGGAGCTGCTGCGCCAGGCCACCCTGGAGGCCACGGACATCGTCATAGCCTCGCCGCTGTACTGGTACAACCTGTCCGCCCAGACCAAGCGTTACCTCGACTACTGGTCGGGCTGGCTGGTCGCGCCCGACTCGGACTTCGCGCGACGGATGGCGGGCCGGACGCTGTGGGGCGTGACGGTCATGGCCAACGACGACCACACCGTCGCTGGCGGCATGACGACCACCCTCAGCCTCTCGGCGGCGTACCTCCGCATGCGTTTCGGCGGCGTCCTGACGGGAACGGGCTCCCGCCCGGGCCGGGTCCGCGCCGACGAACGCGCGATGCTCCACGCGAAGACGTTCTTCGAGAACGAGACACCGCTGGCACGGTTCCCGTACGAAGTGGACTGACAGCTGCCGCGTCAGGCACCCGGACGGCGTCGCCACCATCCCGGCCTCCCCGACGCCGCCGAGACGGGCGGGCCCGAGGTGGCCCGAAATCGCACCGTGGCCGCCATTCGTGCGGCAGGCTTCGACGTGGACCTGGAGCTGTGGCCGGACTCCGCTGACTGCACGCAGTGCCACGCCGGCTGCACGGACAGCCCCGTGGGCGGCAAGAAGTAGTCACGCCAACACCGCCCGCCCCTCGACCCTCGGGTCGGCGGGCGGGCTCTCAGCTCGGGAGGGACGAGGGTGCGCGAGCAGGACGTCTGGGCATGGGACGTATGGGGCGCGGCCAGGCCGGGACGCAAGGAGGCGAACGCGACCGGAGCGGCGACGTGGTTCAACTGGACGCAGTGGCCCGACCACGGGCCCGACGAGAAGATCCTCGGCGACCTTTCCGGCATGCCGGTCCTGGACCTGGGCTGTGGCAGCGGCGGAAACCTCGCTCACCTGGTGGCGCGGGGGGCCGACGCGGTCGGCGTGGACGTCTCGCCCGTCCAGGTGACCAAGGCGCGTGAACGCTGGCCACACCTCGATGTACGCCAGCAGCCGGCCGAGGAGTTCCTCGCGACCTCCTCTGCCGAGTTCGCGGCCGTCTGCTCGGTCTTCGGAGCCGCCTGGTTCACCGATCCCGCCGAGTTGCTGCCCCTGGTCCGAGCGAGCCTGAAACCCGGCGGGATCTACGCGTTCTCCCACAACCCCCCGGCCCTGAGCGGCTGCTACGGCCCGCAGGCCTCCCAGATGCAGCCGCCGGAGAAGGGCGCGGAACCCCTGTACGTGAAGCGCTGGGACTACGAGCCCGGCCGCTGGACGGAGATCCTCCGGCAGGCCGGGTTCACAGACGTGACAGCAGAGGTGATCCCACCCCCGGAGGGTCGGCGAACGGGGACTCTGCTCGTGCGGGGCGTCAGGACAGGGTAGGCGGCCCCACATGGCAGAGGCACCCGCACACGAGATAGCGAACGCCTTGTACGCCGCTGTCGCGGTGGACGTGGTCACGGCAGCGGTCGTGGCGGCCCATGACGCAGCGCGGTGACGTGAACTCCGGCTCGGGCTCGACCAGGGCGCCCGCCAGCAGGGATACGGTCACGGCGTCCGCGATCTCCGGCGTCACCCACCAGCCGTCACCCGCGCGGTCCCGGTGCGGACCGTCGTGCGCCACGGCGAGCACGCAGACAGAGCCGCCCCACACCGGCCGCACCGCCTCGGCGACGTCGAATACGGATCGCCGCGCCCCGCACCGGCTCATCGGGTGACCCCGGCATGGATGTCGCGCTGGTCGACGTCCACCCCCACCGTGGCCAACCACAACGCCCGCCGCCGCCTGCGCTGTGCGGCCCGAGCCGAGGCGGCCGTCAGGTAGGGCCGCTCCAGAGGCGACCGGGACCCGTCGAGCGGCGCCGTCTGCTCCTGGGCATAGGGCGACCGCCGTGCGGGTGCACGGTGCCGCGGCGCCTGCCGCCGGGCCGCCGGCCGGGGGTGGGTGACCGGACGGGGCCGGTGC
Organism: Streptomyces sp. NPDC051822; assembly: GCF_044452745.1. Lineage (NCBI taxonomy): Bacteria > Bacillati > Actinomycetota > Actinomycetes > Kitasatosporales > Streptomycetaceae > Streptomyces > Streptomyces sp. NPDC051822. The sequence goes on from NZ_JBITBZ010000009.1 coordinate 295,168, forward strand.
CGCCCGGTGGGCGGCAGGCTCAGCATGAGCAGCCCGAGCAGTACGGGGATCAGGACCCTCCCCAGCAGGCGCGCGATAGGGTTCCGCACGTCATCAACTCCGTTGATAGTTGGTGGCCATGCCCCGGGGCCGGTGCCAGCGGTCGCCGGGGTCTTTGCTTGCCCGAAAACCTAGCTTCCTCATAGTCCTCTGTATACAAGTAGAGAGAGATCCACCCCATCGTGTAGATGCGCACCGCTCTATGTTGGACACATGAGCGATAACTCCACGCCAGACGGTCCCCTGGACCCGCAGAGCGCCACCCCGCTCTACGTCCAGCTGGCCGAGATCATCGGCAAGCAGATCGCCTCCGGCGCTCTCGCCCCCGACCGCCCCATCCCCTCTGAGAACCGTCTTGCCGAGGAGTACGGCGTCGCCCGGCTCACCGCCCGGCGCGCCACCCAGGAACTCCGGGACCGGGGACTCGTGATCACCGTGCGCGGCAAGGGCTCCTACGTGACCCCCACCGCTGGGACCGGCACCCCCTCAACAGAGGGGTGACGCAACGCCCCCGACGTGGGCGGGTCGGCCGCCGTCCGTCTCGGGGCGCGACGGGCGCGGCGGGTGCGACGGGATCGGCCACATCGAAACCCGGCAGCAATCGATCACTCGACGGAACCTCGCGTGCGTGTTCTTGTGTGAGAGCGAGCAGGAGATCCGATCGCGAGGGGGAACCGTGGGCCGGAAGAAGACAGAGCGGAAGTTGCTGCGACTGATGGCGGAGGGGGAGCCGGTCTCACTCGACACCGGCGGCCTGGCGTACGGGCGGGCCGTCCGACTCGCCCTTCTCGCCGAGGAGTTCGGCTACGAGTACGCCGACCTGAAACAGTCGGAAGGGAAGCTCACTCTGTTCCTGCTGCCGGACCCGCGTCCACAGGCGCAGGAGCGGGCCGCCGAGAATCGGAGACGGTACCCCCGGGCGAGCGAGGGCGGACCGCTGCCGGTGCCCGACCCCGAGACGTTCGCGCTCTTCAAGGCCCGGATGCTGTTTGACGTCGAGCGGAGGAGGCTTACCTCGAAGTGGATCTGGGCGTCAGCCGGCCTGGCCCTCGTCATCGGCGCCCTGGAGCTCGGGATCGAGTTCGGTGACGACCGGGACGCCATCCTCACCATCGGCGGCGCCTTCTTGGCGGTTACCGCCATCTTTGGGGCGCTCCTGTACGTATGGGGCATGCGGGTGCTGCGCGCGGGCGCGATCCGGCTGGAGGCGGCCGGTTTCACCCGGGTGCCCGACGAGCGCGGCCGGCTCCGCTACGTACCTCCGGGCCACGACGAACGACGCGGCCACCCGACGCTGAACGGGTAGAACGGCACACCCGAGGTGAGGCCCCATGCCGGGGAAGAGATCCCGGCATGGACGAGCGCCTCAGCAAGGACACCGCCCGCCAGTGGCTCGCGACCGCCGTCACCGAGGGCCTGGCGGGGGAGGGGGCCGCCTCTCAGAGGTAGGTCACCTGGAGGACGTATCCGCACTCATAGCGCGGTACGAGAAGGAAGACGAACATCCCGCCGGGTACCCGCACGTGTTCGCTCCTCGGGTTCTCCCCCTCGAACGAGGAGCCGTCGAGGTAGAGGGCTTCCGCAGCCCTGACCAGCTCATCGGCCCTCTTCTCCACTCGGCGACGAACGCCGGCGGCGCGCCTCCGATCACGTACTCCTCGCTGGGGTCGTACTCCCACCTCCAGCTCACCCGCCCACCGCCCTGTGCGCCGCACGGATGATGTCTCCCGCCGTCCGCACGTACCGACGGCTCTCCTCCGCGTCCTCCGCGATCCGGGCCAGGTACTCGGCGCGGCGCAGTTCGCGGGCCGTGTCGGGGAAGCGTTCGATCTCGATGACGGCGGCCCACTGGATCAGGAACATGCGCAGCGGGGTGATATCGCTCTGCTCGATGGCCTCCGTCACGGCAGCACGCTGGCTGGCGTCCATCTCGGGCAACCGTTCCGGAGCGACCACCGCCAGGGCTGCTCGCAGGGCGGAGGGAGTCTGCTCGGGGCGCGGGATGAGCTCTCCGGTGTGTTCAGGTTGTGTCGTCACCATGTCCTCCAAGGGGTGCCCCGGTCAGCGTATCCAGCAGGAGGCGGGACGGCGCCGACCGCGCGGAGCCGAGCAGGTGTGATGTCCCCGGGCCGCCGGGGAAGACATCGCGGTATGGACGAAGAAGTCGCACGGCGCTGGCTCGACACCGCCCTGGCCGAAGCCCGGGCCGGGCTCGCCGAAGGTGGGATTCCCATCGGGGCCGCGCTCTACGGGGCCGACGGCTCGCTGCTCGGGCGGGGGCGCAATCGGCGCGTGCAGGACGGGGATCCTTCCGCGCACGGGGAGACCGCCGCCTTCCGGGCCGCCGGGCGGCAGCGCTCGTACCGGGGGACGACCATGGTCACCACCCTCTCGCCGTGCTGGTACTGCTCCGGGCTCGTCCGGCAGTTCGGGATCTCTCGGGTCGTCGTCGGGGAGGCGGAGACCTTCCACGGCGGGCACGACTGGCTGGCCGAGCACGGGGTCGAGGTCGTGGTGCTCGACGACCCCGAATGCGTGGCGCTCATGCGGGAGTTCATCACCCGGCACCCCTCCCTCTGGAACGAGGACATCGGTCATGAGTGAAGCCCGCCTTCCCGTTATCGACCTCCGTCTCGACCCCGGCCCCCAGCTCCCCGCCGTCGACCGCGCGCTGCGCGACGCCGGGTTCCTGCTCGTCACCGGGCACGGTGTCGATCCCGGTCTGCGGGCCACCATCCGGGAGACGGCCCGCGCCTTCTTCCACCTGCCGCCCGCCGTCAAGGAGCCGTACGCCGTGCGGGTCGGCGGCCGTGGCTGGCTCGGGCCAGGGGCCGAGGCCAACGGGTACGCGGAGGGGACCGTGACCCCGCCGGACCTGAAGGAGTCGCTGTCCTTCGCGGCGGACGAGCGGACCGGAGACCCGGCCGTGGACGCCGAGTGGTTCCTGCCGAACACCTGGCCCGCCGAGACGCCCGAGCTGCGGCCCCTCGTCGAGACCTACCTCGCGCAGATGAAGGCGCTCGCCGACCACGTCCTCGGCCTGCTCGGCGAGGCGCTCGGCGAGGAGCGGGACTTCTTCACCCGGCACACCGGGCACCCCACCTTCGGCTTCAACATCAACTGGTACCCGGGGCGGGAGCGGACGGGTGAGCCGGAGCCGGGCCAGTTCCGGATCGGGCCGCACACCGACTTCGGCACGGTCACGCTCCTGGACAGGGAGGCGGGCAAGGGCGGGCTCCAGGTCTTCACCGACAGCGGCGGCTGGCAGGACGCTCCGTACGATCCCGACGCCTTCACTGTCAACATCGGTGACCTCATGGCCGGTTGGACCGGCGGGCGCTGGCGTTCGGGGCGCCACCGGGTGCTGCCGCCGCCGGCCGACGCGCCCGCCGAGGAGCTGATGTCCCTGGTGTACTTCTACGAGTGCACGCCCGGGACGACGATCCACGGCATCGAGTCGCACAGCTACCTGCGGGCGCAGCTCGACGCCATCACCGCCGACTGACAACACATCCGCAACGACTCGAAGACAGTGTCGAAAAGTCGGACGCTTACCAACACCCCGTCGATATCCTCGTGTTGACTGTGACGGGGGTGACGGGGCGTGGACAGGGAGCTGTACGGCCGCGAGGCGGTCCTGCACGACTCCGGGCTGGTCGCGCGCCTCAGCGGCCTCACCCGGCACGGCGCCGCCCGGGTGCCGTTCGAGCACGGCGACGACCCGCCGGTCACGGTGTTCACCGGCGGACGCGGTACGGGGAAGACCGCCCTGCTCAAGGAGGTCCGCAACCGCTACAAGGGGTACACGCCGCTCGCGCTGCTCGACTGCGCGCACATCGAGCCGCCCGCCGACCACGGCCCCGGCTGGACCCCGGTCACCGGGGCGCTCGCCGAGCTCGCGATCCAGCTGTCGCCGAAGGTGCTCGGCGCGCGGCCCGTGCGGTTCCCCCGCCTTTCGCTCGGCCTGGTGGCCGTCGCCTCGCTCAGCTGGTCCCGGGAGGACGACGAGCGGGCCCGGCGCGATCTGCTGCGGCTCGGTCCGCTGCTCTCCACCGTCGACCCGACCAGGGGCGCCGCCGCCAACTGGGTCGGCAAGGTCCTCGCCAAGCTCGCCGCGCGGTTCGCGGAGGCCGCCGTCCCGCTCGCCGGGCTGCTCGCGGAGGCGACCGTGGAGACCGTCCTCGAGGAGGTGTTCAGCCGCCTCCAGCGCAGCTCGGAGAACTGGTACGGCACCTACCGCAACGCGGGCGGCAACGGCAAGGCCGGTCTGCAGCAGCTCGCGATCGACTTCGAGCAGGGCGGCCGGCGCCGCCGCGAGGCGGAGGACTTCCTCGTCGTCGCCCTGACCGAGGACCTGCTGTACCCCTACACCGGGCTGCGGCGCGGCGGCCGCATCGGCCGCCCGCTCGTCCTCCTCGACAACGCCCACGAGCCGCTCGGCCGCCAGTTGGTCGAACCGATTCTGCGCGCCCGCGCCGAGGGCCGCCGCGACCGCGTCGTCATCCTCGCCGCCTCCCGGGTCCGCGACCACGAGGGGCTGCGGCAGGCGACCAGGACCCGGCTGCCGGAGACCGCGCACCGGGCGCCGTGCCCGCGCGGCACGAGCGTCGGTTCCGGGATCCTCGCCGTCGAACTGACCCCGCTCTCCCCCGCGCAGACCCGCTCCGCCTTCGACCACCACGACCCGGCGGGCCGCACGCCCACCGAACTCGCCCGCGCGGTACACCGGCTGACCGGCGGAAGGCCGCTCGGCGTGGCGCTCCTCGGCCGGGCCGCGGGCGAGGCACCCGAGCACCTGCGGGCCGGGCTCACCCCCGGCCGGCTGCTCGACCTGACGGTGGAACTGCGCGAGGACACCCCGCCGGTGCCCGTCGCCCCGACCCTGCTCGCCGAACTCCTCCCGGTGCGGCGGCCCGGCCCGTACGCCGTGCTCGCCGCCGCCCACGACGAGGATTCCGCCCGGATGCTCGCCCACGCCCGGCTCCAGGGCGAGTCCCTGGACGGGGACGTGGCGCTGCGCGTCCGTGACCAGCTGCGTTCGGAGGACTGGCAGGAGGGCCCCGGGCACTTCGTCGCCGACCCGCTGCTGCGCGCCCTGCTCCTGCACCGGCTCCGCTTCGAGGACGGCGACCACCCGCACTACGCGGCCTGGCAGGCCGTCCACGCGACCCTGCACCGGCACTACGGGCCCGAGCCCGGCCCGTACCGCCTCCATCACGACCTGGCGCTCGGCCGCACCGAGGACGCCGTCACCCATCTGCGGGAGACCTTCCCCGACCAGGACGTCCTGGGCTGGCTGGGGCGGCTGCGGTTCATCGGCTCCGCGCCGTACCCGCGCGAGCGGGACCGGACCGGCCCCGACCCGCGCCGGGCCGTCGCCCTGGGGCAGGCCCCGCCGGGCGAACTCCCCCCGGGGCTCGACGCCGATGCCACCGAACTCCACCTGTCCGTACGTCGGTTGCTGCACGCCGTATGGCTGCTGACGGATCCGCTCGCACTGCCCGACGACGAGGCGGCCGACCGCCTCGCGCACGAACTGCGCCGGCTCTCCGGCCGTCATCTGACGGGCAGCGGTTCGCTCTGGGACGCGGCCACCCACTGGCCGCGCGACATCCGCGCCTGGCGGGAGCTCTCGCTGCCGCCGGGCCGCGAGGACGGAGTCTGACGCCATGCCCGACCGTCTGACCGACCGGCTGCGGCGCCACGTCCGCACCCCCCGCCAGAGGCTCGTCGCCTCCGTCCTCGCCGCCGCCGTCGTCCTGGGCCTCGGCGGCTACGGGATCGCCCGGCTCACCACTCCGGAGGACCGTTCCTGCGCGAAGGGCGTAGAGCGTCCCGAGGGCAGCGACGAATGCGTCGGCGTCAACGGCGACGGCCATGACTTCGGCATCGCCGACCTCAGGGAGATCGCCGGAGCCATCGGCAGGGAGAACGCCACCCTCACGGAGGGCGAGTACGTGACCGTCGCCGTGCTCCTGCCGCTGACCTCCACCGACGCCGGCATGCGCACCAAGGTGCTGCACGAACTCCAGGGCGCCTACGCCTACCAGTACCGCGCCAACCACCAGTCCAACAGCGAGACCCCGAAGATCAGGCTCGCCCTCGCCAACACCGGCAAGGGCAACGCCCACTGGCGCGCCACCGTCGACCGGCTCACCGCCCTGACGGGCGCCCCCGACCGGCTGCGGGCCGTCTCGGGCGTCGCCACCTCCTCCACCGAGATACGCGAGTCGGTGGCCACCCTCACCGGCGCGGGGATCGCCGTCGTCGGCACCACCATCACCGCCGACGACATCGCCAACGGCCCCGGCGCAGGGAACAACCGCTACCCCGGCCTCGCCCGCGTCTCCCCCACCAACAGCGACGAGGCGAAGGCCCTCGCCCACTTCGGCAAGGTGGACGCGGCCAAGGCCTTCCTCGTCCAGGACACCAGGACCGGCGACCACTACACCGACACCCTCAAGGCGGCCTTCGCCGCCAACCTCAAGGGGGCGCCGCACGAACCGGCGCTCTTCACCTCCCCCGCCGACCCGACCGAGGAGGGCACCACCGCCAACACCTTCCGCCAGATCACCCATCTGATCTGCGACACCCGCGCCGAGACGGTGTTCTTCGCGGGCCGCCACACCCAGCTGCGCCAGTTCATCAACGCGCTCGGCTCCCGTGGCTGCGCCGACCGCGCCTTCACGGTCCTGAGCGGCGACGAGGGCTCGTACCTCGGCGCGGACGAGAAGCTCGACAGGAAGGCCCTGAAGGCGAAGCTGACCGTGCGGTACGCGGCGCTCGCCCACCCCGACGCCTGGAGGGCGGCGCCGGGGCGGACCGTTCCCCGCACGGGCGGTTCCGGGCAGGCGTACGGGGACTTCCTGAAGGACATCGCCAGGGCGGCCCCGAAGGGGAACCCGGTGACGCTGACGGACGGCCAGGCGATCGTGGCGTACGACGCGATGGCGACGGCCGTCCACGCGATCCGCCAGGCCACCCCGCAGGGCTCCCGCTACCCGGAACTCGCCGACGTGGCCACCCAGTGGCCGCAGGTCAAGGGCTCGCTGCGGGTGCAGGGCGCGAGCGGCTGGATCTGCCTGGACAACTACGGGAACCCGTACAACAAGGCGGTCCCGATCGTGGAGCTCGCCCAGGACGGCTCACAGCGCTTCGTCCAGATCGCCTGGCCGGAGGGCCGTCCGCCGGCGGCCTCCTGCCTGCCGCCGAAGCGGGGATGACCCCCGCCACTCAGAACGGCAGAACGATCAGAACGCTCAGAACGTGGACGGGTTGGTGCAGCTGTAGAGGAGCGCGCCGCGGTCGTAGTAGTGCGGCCACAGCATGCGGCTGCGGGTGTCGGGGCCGTACACGCCGTCGGCGCTGCCGGAGAGCCCCAGCTTGTTGATCTGGAGCCACTTGACGGCCTCGACGGTGCCCGTGCCGTAGACGCCGTCGGCGCCACCGGAGTTGCTGATCCGCTGGCTGGCCCACGTGCCGCCGTAACAGATGATGATGGCCTTCTGGAGCTCCTCGACGGCCGCCGAGGAACCCTCGAAGTAGCGCAGGTAGCAGGAGAGTCCGTTGTCCGTACGGGCCGGGACCCTGTACTCGTTGCTGGTGCCGCCGAGGGTGGGCACGTCCCGCCACGAGGTGGTGTTGCAGAGGCCGTAGGCGGCGTGGGCGGGCGCGGTCATCACCGGGCTGGCCGTCAGGCCGGCGGCGAAGAGGAGCGCCAAGACCCCCATCACTCCGGTGCGCAGGCGGAGCGTCCTGGTAACTCGTTGCACGATGCAGTCCTTCGGGTCGGTGTCGGTGTCGCCGTCTCGGTGACGGCCCCGCCCACGGACCCTAGGTTCGTCGCGGGCCCCGGACTTTGTCGCGCGCGCAGGGAACTGTGTCGTACGCGCAGGAGTCCCCGTCAGTACGACAGCAGGCACCGCACCGCACCGCGTGCGCGTCAGGAAGGTCCGTCTCATGAGCCCGGTCCTGGACACCGCGTCCGTACCGCCGCGGGACCGGGAGGAGGTGGTCCGGCAGGCGGTGTGGGAGTCCGTGGTGGCGGTCGACATCGATCACGGTCCCCCGGCCGAGGACCTCTCCGTCCGCATCGGACTGGGCTCCGTCGGGCCGCTCACGATCTGCTCGGCACGGGCGACGGCGGTCACGATCCACCGGACGGCGCGGCTGGCCCGGGAGGACGAGGAACCGGCCGTCTTCGTCGGCCTGCAGATGTCGGGCAGCAGCCTGGTGGTGCAGAACGGCCGGGAGTGCCTGCTGGGACCGGGCGACTTCGCCGTCTACGAGTCGACCGCTCCCTACACGCTTCTCTTCGACGAGGGCGTCGACCACCACTTCCTGCGCTTCCCCCGCGCGGCGCTCGCGCTCCCCGAGCGGCTGCTGCGCGACGTCAGCGCGGTCCCCCTGGGGGCCGACGACCCCGTCGCGCGCCTCGCCTTCACGTACTTCGCCCACCTGGCCGGCAGCGACGCACTCCACCAGGGTGCGCAGGCCGACGCCGTCGTGGAACCCAGCGTCGAACTGCTCCGTGCCGTCCTGGCGTCCCGGCACGGCACCGACGGCCCGGCCAGAGCACCGCTGGAGGCGACGCTCAGCCTGCGGATCACCCAGTACATCCGGGAGCACCTGGCCGAACCCGATCTGTCGGCGGCCCGGATCGCCGCCGCGCACGGCATCTCCGTACGCCAGCTCTACGCGGTGCTGTCCCGGTCTGGCATCAGCCTCGGCGACTGGATCCGTACACGACGGCTGGCCGAATGCAGACGGGAGCTGGCCGGGCCGAACGGCCGGCTCCGGACCGTCGCGGCGATCGGACGGAGGTGGGGCTTCGCCGACGCGACCCACTTCAGCAAGGTGTTCAAGCGGGCGTACGGCATGCCGCCCCGGGACTGGCGCGACCGGCACCACCCCCGCTCCGGGGCCTGAGGGGTGTCTCAGGGCTCCCACTTCGGCCAGGGCGCCTCGTCCCGCTCGTACAGGTCCCGGAGATGCCGCCACCGCTCGGGCGTCCACTCGCGCCAGTCCGTCGGGCGGCCGTCCAGTGCCGCGGCGAGCCGCTCGAAGTGCTCGTGCCAGCCGGCCAGGCAGTCGAGCCGGTACTCCCGGCTCCCCCGCACCTCGTTGGTGAAACGCAGAACGGTCGACCCCTCGTCCCCGGCGGACCCCGGTTCCAGGTGGAACCGGATCCGTCCGTGGGTGGTGGGATCGACCGTGTACTCGGCGACGTAGTCCGGGTCCCAGGCGGTCACCCGCCCCGACACCTCGGTGTCACTGTTGAGCCAGCGGAGCGTGACCCGGCCGCCGAGCCGGGGCTCCAGCGGGTCCGCCTCGCAGAGCCAGGCCGGCAGGCCCTCGGGGGAGGCGACGGCCTTCCAGACCGCCGGCAAGGGGTGCGGAAGGCCGACCACGAACCGCAGCAGATGCGTGTCCCCGTCATGGGTCTCGCCGCTGCCCCGGGGTATCTCGCTCATGCCTCAAGCGTCACCCAGGGGCGGGCCGGGTGCCAACGCGGACGCCGGACGCCGGGCGTCAGGCGCCGGACGTCAGACGCCCGCGTACGAGTGCTTGCTGCTCACGAAGATGTTCACGCCGTAGTAGTTGAACAGGAAGCAGCCGAAGGCGATGAGCGCGATGTACGCGGCTTTCCGCCCCTTCCAGCCGGCCGTCGCGCGCGCGTGCAGGTACGCGGCGTAACCGACCCAGGTGATGAAGGACCAGACCTCCTTGGCGTCCCAGCCCCAGTAGCGGCCCCACGCGTCGCCGGCCCAGATCGCGCCCGCGATGATGGTGAAGGTCCAGAGCGGGAAGACGGCCGCGTTGACCCGGTACGAGAACTTGTCGAGCGAGGCGGAGGAGGGCAGCCGCTCCATGACGGAGCGGGCGAAGGCCCCCGGGTTGCCGCCGGTCGCGAGCTTGTTCTCGTACGAGTCGCGGAAGAGGTACAGCAGGGTGGCGACCGCGCCGAGGTAGAACACCGCACCGCAGAAGATCGCGGTGGAGACGTGGATCCACAGCCAGTACGAGTCGAGCGCCGGGACCAGCTGGTCGCTCGGGGTCTTCAGCCAGGTGGTGGCCATGCCCAGGTCGAGCAGGACGGTCGTGACCAGCGGAAGACCGATCCAGCGGACGTTCTTCTTCGCCACGAGGAAGCCGAGGTACGCGCCGACCGCCACCGTCGAGAAGGTGGTGGAGAACTCGTACATGTTGCCCCAGGGGGCCCGCTGCACGGCGAGCGCCCGGGTGACCACGCCCGACGCCTCGACCACGAAGGCGAGGACGGTCAGCGAGACGGCGATACGGCCGTACAGATCTCCCTTGACCGTGCCACCGGCCGCGCCGGGACCGTCGGGGACGTCCCGGCTGCCGGCCGCGGCACGGGTGACGACCTGCGGCTTCTCCAGGACGGCGGTGCCACCGGCCCTCTTGACCTGGACGGTCACGGCGGAGGTCGCGGCGCCGGCGCGCGCGGTCAGCGCGGCGGCGGTACGGCCGACCTTGCTGCGGCTGCCGAGCACCCACTCGGCGATGTGGGCGAAGAAGGCCAGGGTGTAGACGGCCATCGAGGAGTAGATGAGCATGTCGCTCATCCGCGCCAGGCTCTCGTTGGTCGTGGCGGCGAGGATCACTTGTCGGCCTCTCCAGAAGGGGCGGGGTCTTCTGCGGGAACGTCCACGGGATCTTCCGCGGGTTCCGGTACGGCTTCGTCGTCCGCGGCGGCGGCCGTGGGCGGGGCCTGCGCGGTGAGCGCGACCGCGAGGTCGCCCAGCTCCTCCGGCAGCCTGGCGGACTCGCTCCGGCCGAGGCCGGCCATCTCGACGACGGTCACGCCGTCCTCACCCCGTACGGCACGGACCCAGACCCGGCGCCGCTGGATGAAGAGCGAACCGGTCAGACCGGCGATGGCGGCGACGGCGCCCGCGAGGGCGAGGCCGTTGCCGGGCTGCTGCGAGATCTGGAAGCTCGCCCACTCCTTGACGTCCTTCTCGAAGGTGATCGAGCCGGCGCCACCGGGCAGCGTCATGGTCTCGCCGGGCAGCATCCGCTGGGCCAGCTTGTTGCCGTGCGGGTCCGTGAACTGGGTCATCTTGGACTTGTCGAGCTGGTACACGTTCTGCGGCAGGCCGGAGTTCACGCGCAGGTCGCCGTGGAAGCCGGTGAGCGCCATGACGGGGAAGTCGAGCGCGGGGAACTGCGAGAACATCGTGCCCTTGCCGGCGCCCGCGAAGGTCGGCACGAAGAAGGCCTGGAAACCCAGCTGCTCCTTCTTGCCGTTCTTGTCGCGATAGCCGTCCATCACCTTGATGGCGCCGGTGGACGTGATGTTGTTGTCGATGGGCAGCAGCGGCACGGCGCCGTGGAAGACGACCTTGCCGCGGCCGTCCTTGACGGTGACGACCGGCGCGTAGCCGTGGGCGATCAGATAGACCTTGGAGTCGCCGACCTTCAGCGGCTCGTTGACCCGGATGACCGCCTTCTTGTCGGCGCCGCCCTGCGAGTAGCTGACGGCCGCCTCGAAGGTGCGGGGGGTGCCGCGCTGGGGGCCGCTCTTCTCGTACGTGCCGTTGAAGGAGTCCAGTGTGAAGCTGAACGGCTCCAGCTCCTCGGTGCCGAACTGGGAGCCCGACTTGAAGTCGTCGTACTGGGTGAGCGTGTTGGAGAAGCCGTCGCCCTCGACGATCAGCTTGCCGCCCTCGGACTTGAAGAGCTGGCCCCAGGCGAAGGCGACGAGCATCACGATCAGGGCGACGTGGAAGGCCAGGTTCCCGGCCTCGCGGAGGTAGCCCTTCTCGGCGGCCACGGCGTCCCCCGCCGTGTGCGCGCGGAAGCGGCGGCCCTTGAGGAGGGTGAGCGCGGCCTCGCGGACCTGCTCGGGCCCGGCCTCCGTACGCCAGGTCGTGTACGCGGGAAGGCGGTCGAGGCGCCGGGGGGCGCCCGGCGGCCGGCTGCGGAGCTGGCCGACGAACTGCCAGCTGCGGGGCACGATGCAGCCGATGAGGGAGACGAACAGCAGGATGTAGATCGCGGAGAACCACGCCGAGCTGTAGACGTCGAAGAGCTGGAGCTTCTCGTACAGCGGGGTGAGGGTCTCGTGCGCCTTCTTGAAGTCCGCGACCTTCAGCTCGTCCGCGCTGGTCTGCGGGATGAGGGAGCCGGGGACGGCGCCGAGGGAGAGCAGGAAGAGGAGGATCAGCGCGACCCGCATGGAGGTCAGCTGCCGCCAGAACCAGCGGACCCAGCCGACGATCCCGAGCGTGGGGCCGCCGACGACGGTCTCGCTCCGGTCCTCGACGGGAGCGGTCGACAACTGGGCGCCGGCGGCCTCGTCGGCCTTGCGGTCGTTCTCCGTCGTACCGGACGTGTCGGTCTTGCTCAAGGAATCCGCCTTGCTCATGGGGCTCAGATCCCCACCGTGAAGCCGCTGGACCAGCCCTGCATCGTGGCGACCATGCTGTCCCACGCGCCCGTGAGGAGCAGGACACCGGTGACGATCATCATGCCGCCGCCGATCCGCATCACCCACACATAGTGCTTCTTGACCCATCCGAACGCGCCGAGCGCCTTGCGGAAGGCGATGGCGGCGAGCACGAACGGTACGCCCAGGCCGAGGCAGTACGCGAAGGCGAGTATCGCGCCGCGCCCCGCGCTGGCCTGATCCAGGGCGAGGGCGTTGACCGACGCGAGGGTCGGGCCGATGCACGGGGTCCAGCCGATGCCGAAGAGCGCGCCGAGCAGCGGGGCGCCGACCAGGCCGGCGACGGGCTTCTTGTGGAAGCGGAACTCGCGCTGGGTGAACCAGGGCATCAGGCCGAGGAAGAAGACGCCCATGAGGATCATGAGCACGCCGAGGACCGTGGTGAGCGTCTCGCGGTACTCCTGGAGGGTCGACCCGAAGTAGCCGAAGAGCGCCCCGCCGGACACGAACACGGCGGTGAAGCCGAGGACGAAGAGGACGGCCCCCGCGGTCATCCGGCCGCGCCGGTTCGCGGCGAGGTCGGTGCCGGTGACCCCGGTGACGTACGAGAGGTAGCCGGGGACGAGCGGGAGGACGCACGGCGAGAAGAAGGAGACCAGGCCGCCGAGGACCGCGAGAGGCAGGGCGAGCAGCAGGGCTCCGCTGGTGACCGTCTCGTTCACCGGCTCACTTCTCCTTGAGGAGGGGCTCGATCATCGACCGGAGCTTCTCCTCGTTGAGTGCCATGAGCGAGCGGGCGGCGATCTTCCCCTCCTTGTCGAGGACGACGGTGGAGGGGATGCCCTGGAGGCTGAGGGTGCCCTTGGGGAAGCCGAAGAGGATCAGCTTGCCCTGCGGGTCGTAGAGGCTGGGGTAGGTCACCCCGTAGTCCTCTTCGAAGGCGATCGCGGGCTGCTTGTTGGGGTCGCGGGTGTTGATGCCGACGAACGCGACGCCTTCGTCCTTGAGGTCCTCGGCGACCTTCGCGAAGTGCGGGGCCTCGGCGCGGCAGGGGCTGCACCAGGAGCCCCAGGCGTTGAGGACGACGACCTTGCCCTTGAGGTCGGCGACGTCGAGCTGCTTGCCGTCGAGGGTCTCGCCGGCGAGCTTGCCGGTGGCGGCGCGTTCGCCCTTGGCGGCGGTGGAGATGCCGCCGGTGTTGGTGACGAAGTTGGTGTTGCCACCGCCGCCGGACTTGCCGTTGCTGTCGCCGCCGCACGCGGAGAGCGTGAGGGCGGCGGACAGCACTCCGACGGCGAGCAGGGTGCGTCGAGGGGCACGACCGGCGCGACTGACACGACTGCTAAGGCTCATGTGAAAAGTTTCGCATGGGCGTTTGGGGGATCTTGGGCACCCCCCTACGTGCCCGTAAAGCCCCTTGTCAAGATCGCCTAAGCGGTCGGGGTGGATGAGACGGCGGGCCTGAGGAAGGTGTTCCAGCCGCCGGCGGGCTTCTGGCCGACGTCGAGCGAGCGCAGCTTCTGGAGGATCGCCGGATCCTGGACGTCGAGCCAGTCGACGAACTGGCGGAAGGAGACGAGCCGGACGTCCTTCTTGCCGGCCATCCCCTTGAGCGCGTCCTCGACGGCGTCCATGTAGATGCCGCCGTTCCACTGCTCGAAGTGGTTGCCGACGTAGAAGGGCGCGCGGTTCGACTCGTACGCGCGCGTGAAGCCGCCGAGCAGGGCCTCGGTGGCCTGCTTGCGCCAGCCCGGGTAGCGCGAGGGCATGCCCTTCGTCGTGTTCTTCGACTGGTTGGCGAGGATGTTGTAGTCCATGGACAGGACCTCGAAGGAGTGCCCGGGGAAGGGCACGGCCTGCAGCGGGAGGTCCCAGATGCCCTGGCGCTTGACGGGCCAGGTCTGCCGGCCGCCGGGCGAGCTGGCGTCGTAGCGCCAGCCCAGCCGCTTGGCGGTGGGGAGCAGGTTGTCCTGGCCGAGGAGGCAGGGGGTGCGGCCGCCGACGAGCTCCTTGGAGTAGTCGAAGGGCAGCGGTTCGAGGTCGGTCCAGCCGCTGTTCGTCTTCCACTCGGTGACGAACTTCATGGCCTGGTCGATCTCGCTCTGCCACTGGGCCGGGGTCCAGTTGCCGACGGAGCCCGAGCCGCCGCAGAAGTGGCCGTTGAAGTGGGTGCCGATCTCGTGGCCTTCGAGCCAGGCCTGCCGGACGTACTTCAGCGTGTCCTTGATGTGGTCGTCGGTGAGGTAGCCGATGTCCGAGGCGCCGACGCGGTTGTTCGGCGGGCGGTAGAGGTTCTTCTTCGACTCGGGGAGGACGTAGATCCCGGAGAGGAAGAAGGTCATCGCCGCGTCGTGGTTCTTGGCGAGTTCGAGGAAGCGCGGGAAGAGGCCGTTGCCGACCTCGCCGGCGCCGTCCCAGGAGAAGATCACGAACTGGGGCGGGGTCTGGCCGGGTTCGAGCGGGACGGGGGCGTCGGGCTGGTGCGGCTGCTTCCCGGTGTCGGCGGTGGAACCGTCGCCGATGAGCCGGACGTCGTCCTTGGTCGGGGTGCCGGTGCCCGGGTCCGCCGAGGCGTCGCCCCCCTTACCCGGTCCGGAACGTCCCGGCTTGTCCTTTTCGTTGGAGTTGCAAGCGGCGAGACTCATGGCCGCCGCAGCACCAACACCCGCCCCGAGCAGCCCCCTTCGACTGATTCCGCTGATCCCGCGCATGACATCCCCATTCGCGCTGACGTATGACCTGAACGTCATCCAAACCGACAATGAGTGAGATGCCGGGAGGAACACGTAGGTTCCGGGAATTAGCACAAAAATTTCAGGGCGACCGGTTGGCATGAGCACCACCCGATCGCCCTGAACTGTGGACCGCCCGCTCCGGCGCTGTCCAGAGGGTCCGTACCGCGTCTACCGGATCTCTACGGATCCCTACGCGCCGAAGGCCTTCGACTTCCCCTTGACCGGCTTCGCGCCCGCCCGCAGGTGCACGGGGACGAGGTCGAGCGCCGGCTCGCTGTACCCGACCGAGACGATCCTGTCGCCCTGGTACGTGAACGAGGTCAGCGACGCCAGCGTGCACTGCCGCCGCCGCGGGTCGTGCCAGAGCCGCCGCTTCTCCACGAAGCTGCGCACGATCCAGATCGGCAGCTGGTGGCTGACGCAGACCGCCTCGTGCCCCCGCGCCGCGTCCTTCGCCGCGTCGAGCGCGCCCATCATCCGGACGACCTGCTCGACGTACGGCTCGCCCCAGGACGGCTGGAACGGGTTGGTCAGGTGCTTCCAGTTGCCCGGCTTGCGCAGCGCCCCGTCGCCGACGCCGAAGGTCTTGCCCTCGAAGACGTTCTCCGCCTCGATCAGACGCGGGTCGCTCGCCACGTCGAGACCGTGCGTCTTGGCGACCGGCACCGCCGTCTCCTGCGCCCGCTCCAGCGGGGAGGCGACGACGTACGTGATGTCCCGCTCGGCCAGGTGCTCGGCGACCCGGTCCGCCATCCGGCGGCCCAGCTCGGAGAGGTGGTAGCCCGAGCGGCGCCCGTACAGGACGCCGTCGGGGTTGTGGACCTCGCCGTGCCGCATGAGGTGGACGACGGTGATGTCGCTCGCCTTGTCGTCGTTGCGGCTCATGCCGTCGCCTCCGCGGCGGCGCGGGCGGCGGCCGGCAGGGCGGCGGCGATCCGCTCGACCGCCCGCTCGTCGTGGGCCGCCGACACGAACCAGGACTCGAAGGCGGACGGCGGCAGGTACACGCCGTCGGCCAGCATCGAGTGGAAGAAGGCGTTGAAGCGGAAGGCCTCCTGCTGCTTCGCCTCGTCGTAGTTCCGCACCTCGTCGGCGGTGAAGAAGACGGAGAACATGTTGGAGGCGGTCTGCAGCCGGTGCGCGACACCCTCCTTGGCGAGGGCGCCCGTGACGAGCCCCTGGATCTCCTTCGACACCGCGTCGACCTTCTCGTACGCCGCGTCGTCGAGCAGCCGCAGCTGCGCGAGCCCGGCGGCGGTCGCGATCGGGTTACCGGAGAGGGTGCCCGCCTGGTAGACCGGACCGGCCGGGGCCAGGTGGCCCATGACGTCGGCACGGCCGCCGAACGCCGCGGCCGGGAAGCCGCCGCCCATGACCTTGCCGAAGGTCAGCAGGTCGGCCTTGACCCCGTCCACGCCGTACCAGCCGGCCTTCGAGGTACGGAAACCGGTCATCACCTCGTCGGAGATGTACAGCGCGCCGTTCTCCCGGCACAGGTCCGCGAGGCCCTGGTTGAAACCGGCCACCGGCGGCACGACGCCCATGTTGCCCGGGGAGGCCTCGGTGATGACGCAGGCGATCTCGCCCGGGTGCGCGGCGAAGGCGGCCCGCACCGCGGCCAGGTCGTTGTACGGCAGCACGACCGTGTCCCCGGCCTGGGCGCCCGTCACGCCGGGCGTGTCCGGCAGTCCGAGCGTGGCGACACCGGAGCCGGCCGCGGCGAGCAGCGCGTCCACGTGGCCGTGGTAGCAGCCCGCGAACTTGACGACCTTGGCGCGCCCGGTGAACCCGCGGGCCAGCCGGATCGCGGACATGGTGGCCTCGGTGCCCGAGGAGACGAGCCGTACCTGCTCGACCGGCTCGATCCGGGAGACGATCTCCTCCGCGAGCGCGACCTCGCCCTCACCGGGCGTACCGAAGGAGGTGCCGCGTGCCACGGCGGCCTGCACCGCGGCGGTGACCTCGGGGTGCGCGTGGCCGAGAATCATCGGTCCCCACGAGCAGACCAGGTCGACGTACTCACGACCGTCCGCGTCGGTGAGGTACGGACCGGAACCGGACACCATGAACCGGGGCGTTCCGCCCACGGCCCGGAAGGCACGCACCGGTGAGTTCACGCCGCCGGGCGTCACGAGGGAAGCGCGGTCGAAAAGCGTCTGTGAGACTGGGGCTTCGTATGAATACGGCACTGTGATCCTGACCTGCGAGAACGACTTCGGGCACGACATCGGGAACGGAGGGACGGCGTGGACATCCTGGGTATTACGCCGGGGCGCCCGCGGTCCGCGTCTGCGAAACTGAGGCGTCATAGGGATGACTCACGGAATCCATGGTGTCAGAGGCCACGGCGTTCTTGCGGACAGGTGTTTCACCGTACGAACGCGGGGGAGGTCACTGACACGATGATCGGGTTGCGCGGCGGGGTCGTGTTGCCGAGAAAAAGCAGTCGGGTGGAGATATGCATCGCGGTGGCGGACCGGGCGAGGGGACGGACGACCTGGGTCCGGAGTCTGCCCGGCGGGGGAGGCACCGGCGCCGGCGCGCCGAGGAGCCGACCGCGTCGGAGCGCCGGGCGATCCCGGAGCCCGCTGCGGAGCCGCCCCCCGCGACCGGAGGCCGGAGCTTGGGGGTGACGTACAAGTACTTCGGCGCGCCCAACAGCGCGACGGCGGCTCAGGTCCCGATCTCGATGCGCCCCGAGGAGCTCGGCGGCGACGAGCTCGGCATGGGCGGCATGTTCACCAAGATCAAGCCGGAGACCATAGCGGCGATGGTCCTGACCGGCATCCAGGGCATGCCCCTGAACAAGGTCCCCCCGCTGGAGCTGGTGGTCCTGCACCCGGACTACGCGGTGGTGAAGCTGCCGATGACCGTCGTCGACCCGCTGCGCGGGATCGGCGAGGAGTCGGTCGGCGCCGCCGCCTTCATCTGGTCCACGGTCCCCGACCGCGGCGGGCCGCGCGACGCCTTCGACGTCTACCAGCTGCTCCACGAGTGGCAGGACTTCTCCGTACGCCTCCACGAGGCGGGCCACCAGCCGTACTGCCTGGTGTGGCCGTGAGCGTCCTAACGGTCCTACGGGCAGGCGTTGCGCCGCACTTCCGGCACTCATAAGTGCTGAAGTTAGGACGAATCGGATTTCATGCGCGGAAGTCGCGCTTCTCCTGACGTCCGATACGTCCTACGGGAGTCCCGCACGAGGAAGGACCAGACGCGTGAGCGGAGTACGAATGGCCGGCCGGCCCATGCAGATCGGCGAGGTCGCCGCACGGACCGAGCTGCCCCTGCGCACGATCCGGCAGTACGAGGACAACGGCCTGGTCGTCCCGTCCGCGGCCTCGCCGGGCGGCTTCCCGCTCTACACGGACGCGGACGTGTCCCGCCTGATGGTGGTCCGCCGGATGAAGCCCCTCGGCTTCACGCTCGACGAGACCCGCGAACTCCTCGCGGCCGTGGACCGGCTGGCCGCCGAGCGCGCCGGCACGGACACCGAGCTCGACCCCGAGGAGCGGGCCGCGCTCGTGAGCCGCGTCCGCCGCTACGAGCAGGCGGCGGCGGAGCGGGTCGCCGAACTGCGCGCCCAGCTCTCCCGCGCGGAGGAGTTCGCCGACTCCCTCCGCCGCACCCGCCTCACGGCGACGACACCGGCCTGAGGAGCGGGGCGGGGGCTTTCGCGCCGGGACGGTGGGCCGTTCCGGACGGGTTCAGGACGTGAGCGCCTCGGCGAGGTCGCGGAAGAAGCGCGCGTAGGCGGCCGGGCTGGGCGGGGTCTCCGGGTTCCACGGCGTGAACCGGACACCCGACAGGGCATCGCCGGGCGCCGTGGCGTGGGCCCTGCTGTCGAAGAGGACCAGGCCGGGACGGAGCTCGGCGGCGCGGCCCCAGTCCGCGGTGAGCCAGTTCGCCCCCGGGCCCGGTCCCGGGTCGACGAACCGGACGCCGAGACCGGAGAGCCACGCCAGCTCGGGCCAGGCCTGCGGCCGGGCGAGATGGACCTGGTCGGGGCCGGCCCCGGAGAGGGCGAGCACGGCGAGCCCGCTCCGCGCGGCCTCCCGCAGCGCGTCCTCCGCGGCACGGAGCCCGGCCGGCGAAACCGCCGCGTCCGCTTCCGGGCCGCCGTCCGGGCCCGCTTGCGCGTCCGGCGCGGCCCCGAGGCTGACGGCCAGCGCGCCGAAGCGGTCGAGTATCGCCGCCAGCGTGAGTTCGTTGCCGACGGAGAGCGCGACGAGCGGCACCCCGGCCCGTTCGGCGACGGCCTCGTCGAGGGCGTACGGACTCTTCCCGTCGTAGGTCACGTCGACGATCACATCCGGCCGCAGCTCCCGCAGCAGCCCCTCGTCCAGGGCACGCCCAGGCCCCAGGTACGTCACCCCGGCCGCCCGCAGCCCGCCCTCCTTCGCGGGGTCGAGAACCTCGCCGTCGTGCCCGGAGCCGTACACCGCGACCGGCGTCACGCCCAGGTCGCACAGGGCCGCCCCGGCCCGCACGTACGCGACCACCCGCCGCGGCACACGGGCCGCCACCGCTTCCGTACCCCTGTCGTCCGCGAAACCCCATGCCTGCGCATCGGACATACGGCTGCTCCCTCCCCGGCCGGAATGTGCCTCTTCCGCCACCTTGGAGCGCTTCCCCGGCCCGCACAAGAGGGCCTCCCGCCCTCGTCCCGCGACCGGAGCGGGCGGGGTGACCGGACCGTGCGTCAGGAGGCGTCTTCGGGTGCGGTGAGCGGCCGGGTGAAGTGGAAGGCCACGATGTCGAAGCGCTCGCGCAGGTAGAAGCGGTGGGCCCCGGTCCGGTGGGTCCCGGAGTCCAGGTTGAGCTCATGGCAGCCGGCGGCGCGGGCGTGGGCGTCCAGGTGGTCGACGAGCGCGTGGCCGACGCCGGTGGAGCGGGTGTCGGCCGCGGTCACGAGGTCGTCGACGTAGAGCTTGCGCAGGGAGCTGGTGTTGTTGATGATCCGCCAGCCCGCCGCACCGACGCAGCGGCCGTCGTCCGCGTAGGCGGCGCTGAAGCGCAGGCCCTGCGGATGGCCGGCGTCGTACACCTCGCGGAAGAGCTCCGGGGTGAGGTGGGGGCGGAGTTCGGAGAGGACCGGCAGGAGGTCGCTCTCAAGGCGCGGGTCGCCGGGCTCGAGGTCGATGATCTTCATGGCGGGACGGTACCTCAGGGATTCGCGCGGGTTGACGGTCAGGTTTCCGCGGGGCTTCCGAAGGGTTCCGGAGGGTTCCTGGAGGTTCCGTAGGGCTCCCGGAGGGCTCCGGGAGGGCTCCGGGAGGGGATCCCGGAGGCCCGCCACCGGCCCGCCGACGACCGAATTCCCTGGCCGCGCGTCCGGCCCCGATGCCATCCTGTCCCCGTGAACGGACCGGAGATCCAGATCAGTTTCGCCCCCCACCTCGGGCTCTTCGTCGCGGTGGAGCGGCGCTCGGGCCGCACGTCCGTGGTCACCGACGGGGCCTCCTCGCTCGGCCACGTCGTGGAGTCGCTCGGCGTGCCCCTCACCGAGGCCGGCAGGCTCCTGGTCGACGGGCGGCCCGTCGACGCCTCGCACGTCCCGGCCGCGGGCGAGACGGTCGAGGTGGAGGGCGTCGCCCGGCCTCAGCCTGTGCCCGGCGCACCGCTCCGGTTCCTGCTCGACGTGCACCTCGGCACCCTGGCCCGGCGGCTGCGGCTGCTCGGGGTGGACGCGGCGTACGAGAGCGAGGACATCGGCGACCCCGCGCTCGCCGCGCTCTCCGCCCGGGAGCGGCGCGTCATGCTCTCGCGGGACCGCGGCCTGCTGCGCCGCCGCGAGCTGTGGGCGGGGGCGTACATCTACAGCGACCGGCCGGACTACCAGCTGCGCGACGTGCTCGAACGGTTCGCCCCGCCGCTCGCGCCGTGGACGCGGTGCACGGCGTGCAACGGAGAACTGAGCGGCGCCGACAAGGACGCGGTCCGCGCCCGCCTGGAGCAGGGCACGGAGAAGACGTACGACGTGTTCGCCGAGTGCGTGGAGTGCGGCCGGGTCTACTGGCGCGGCGCCCACCACGCGCGCCTGGAGGCGATCGTCTCCGACGCGGTACGGGAGTTCGGCGGCGCGGTCACCGGCTGAACACCGGCCGCCCCGGCACCCCGCCCGGCCGCCTCAGGGCGCCTCGGCGGTCAGATAGCGCTGCACGGTCGGGCCCAGCCACGCCACGATCTCGTCGGTGGACATCTCCACGGCCGGCGGCAGACGCAGCACGTAGCGGGTGAGCGCCATGCCGAGGATCTGGGAGGCGACGAGCGCCGCCCGCCGCGGGGCCTCGGCCGGATCGGGACAGACTCCCCGGGTGACGGGGCCCAGCTGCTGGGCGAAGATCGCCTGCATGCGCGCGGCCCCCGCCTCGTTGGTGACGCCCACCCGCAGCATCCCGGTGAGGACCTCGTCCCGCTCCCAGCGCTCCAGGAAGTGGCCGACCAGGACGGCCCCGATGTGCTGAGCGGGCAGGGAGCCCAGTTCGGGCAGCCCGAGTTCGATCTCGGACGCAGCGGCGAAGAGGCCCTCCTTGTTCCCGTAGTAGCGCATCACCATCGACGGATCGATGTCGGCGTCGCGGGCGATGGCACGGATGGTGGCGCGCTCGTATCCGTCGGAGGCGAAGCGCTCACGAGCGGCCTCCAGGATGGCGGCCCTGGTGGTGTCGGAGCGGCGGGCGGTCGGCATACCAACAACTGTAGGCCAACAAGCGTTGACACTCCAGCCGGGTCGCCCCTACAGTTGCCAACAAGCGTTGACCAACAGGTGTTGGCCAACGGACGTGGGCCCCCTGGAGGCAGCCATGAGCACCATGCGCACCACCGACACGGACGTTCTCGTCATCGGCGCCGGCCCCACCGGCCTGCTCCTCGCCGGCGACCTCGCCGCCGCGGGCATCGACGTCACCCTCGTCGAGCGCCGCCCGCACGGCCTGAGCAACATGACCCGCGCCTTCGGCGTGCACGCCCGCACCCTGGAGCAGCTCGACGCCCGGGGCCTCGCGGACGAACTCCTCACCAAGGGCACGCCCCTCCCCCGCGCCCGGCTCTTCGGCCGGCTCGACCTCGACCTCTCCCGCCTCCCCAGCCGCTTCAACCACCTGCTCGTCACCCCGCAGTACGAGGTGGAGCGCCTCCTGGAGCGCCGCGCGAGGGAGGCCGGAGTCACCTTCCGGTACGGCACGGAGCTGCGCGGACTGCACCAGGACACCGACACGGTCACCGCGGAGCTCACCGGCCCGGACGGCGAGCCGCTCACCCTCGGCGCCCGCCACCTGGTCGGCACGGACGGCGTCCGCAGCGCGGTCCGCACCGCCCTGAACCTGCCGTTCCCCGGCAGCTCCGTGATCCGCTCCATGGTCCTCGCCGACGTCCGCCTCACCGAGGAACCCGGCAGCCTGTTCACCGTCAGCGGTTCCGGCGACACCTTCGCCTTCCTCGCCCCCTTCGGCGACGGCTGGTACCGGGTGATGGGCTGGAGCCGCACCCGCCAGGTCGCCGACAGCGAGCCCGTCGACCTCGACGAGGTCCGCGAGATCGCCCGCCGCGCCCTCGGCACCGACTACGGCATGCACGACGCCCGCTGGATCTCCCGCTTCCACAGCGACGAGCGCCAGGCCCCCGCCTACCGGGTGGGCCGGGTCTTCCTCGCCGGAGACGCCGCCCACGTCCACTCCCCCGCCGGCGGCCAGGGCATGAACACCGGTCTGCAGGACGCCGCCAACCTCTCCTGGAAGCTCATCGCCGTCCTGCGCGGCGAGGCCCCCGACCCCGAGGCGCTCCTGGACAGCTACCAGTCCGAGCGGCACCCGGTCGGCACCATGGTGCTGCGCAGCAGCGGTGCGATCGTGCGCCTCGCGATGGCGCACACCCCGCTCACCCGGGCCGCCCGCGCCCTCGCCGCCCGCTTCCTGAACGTGGTGCGGCCCGCCTCGGCCCGCGCCATGGGCATGATCAGCGGAATCGGCATCGCGTACGCGCCGCCGGCGGGTTCCGGCCGCCCCGCGGGCCGCCGCGCGCCGGACCTGCGCCTGCGCGAGGGACGGCTCTACGAGCTGCTGCGCGGGGGCGAGTTCGTCCTGATCGCCCCGGCGGGCGAGCCCCCGGCCCTGCCCGGGACCGCACCCGTCTCCCCGGCGCGCCTCGTACGGGCCACGTGGACCGACCCGGCGCGACGGACGGCGGTACTGGTCCGCCCCGACGGCTACGTCCACTGGACGCGCCGCTGAACCGGAGCGGCGATCAGGAGCCGTGCTCAGAAGACGTACGGGTCCCCGGTCGAGAGCACGAGAACCCGGTGCCGGTCGTTCGCCGGGTTCCGGTCGGTCACCCCGTCCCGCCAGGCCGTGGTGATCTCCACGGTCAGCTCGTCCGGGAAGCCCGCGGTCCGCAGGTCGAGCGCCAGCTCACCGATACCCCCCACCGCCCGCAGCTCGCCCGTCCGGCACGACACCACCCGGTCGCTGCTCCACAGGCACGTCTGGGGCAGCTCCTGGCCGCCCGCCATCGGCTCGGAGAAGGCGAGCCGGACCGTCGCCTGGGAGAGGTGGGAGGGGCCGTGGTTCTCGCTGACCAGCCAGACACCGACCCTCCCGTCCCACAGGGAGACATGACCGTGATGAGCCAGATCCGCCTCGACCCCGGCCTCCGGCCCCACGACACCGACACCGACACCGGCGTCGGCACCCGCACTCGCCCCGGCAGCCGAGCCCATCACCACCGCGGCCGCGAGAGCGACCCCGAGCACACCCTTCCGCATTCCACGCATGGGGCCCAAAATACCCACACACCATCCGATATTCTGACAACCCATCAGCCTGCGTGTCCCCGGACCCGTGGCAGGCTGCCGCCATGCTGACCGCCCGATCCATCGCCCTCTTCGCCCTCGCCGCACTCTTCGAGATCGGCGGCGCCTGGCTCGTCTGGCAAGGCGTCCGCGAGCACCGCGGCTGGATCTGGATCGGCGCCGGAGTGCTCGCCCTCGGGGTCTACGGCTTCGTCGCCACCCTCCAGCCCGACGCCGAGTTCGGCCGCGTCCTCGCCGCCTACGGCGGAGTCTTCGTCGCCGGCTCCATCGCCTGGGGCATGGCGGCCGACGGCTACCGGCCCGACCGCTGGGACGTCATCGGCGCCCTCGTCTGCCTCGCCGGCATGGCCGTGATCATGTACGCCCCCCGAGATCACTGACCGGCGCCCCCGCCTATCCTGGCCGGGCGATCGACGTCATCGACCACCCGCGCGAGGAGCACCCCGTCATGACTGCCCCCGGCACCCCCATCGCCGTCATCACCGGAGCGAGCAGCGGAATCGGCGCCGCCACCGCGCGGCAGCTGGCCGCCGCCGGCTACCGCGTGGTCCTCACCGCCCGGCGCAAGGACCGCGTCGAGGCCCTGGCCGCCGAGATCAACGAGGCCGGCCACCAGGCCGCCGCCTACGCCCTCGACGTCACCGACCGCGCCGCCGTCGACGAGTTCGCCACCGCGTTCCGCACCCTCGCCGTCCTCGTCAACAACGCGGGCGGCGCGCTCGGCGCCGACCCGGTCGCCACCGGCGACCCCGCCGACTGGCGCCAGATGTACGAGGTCAACGTCATCGGCACCCTCCACATGACCCAGGCCCTGCTGCCCGCGCTCACCGCGAGCGGCGACGGCACGGTCGTCGTCCTGTCCTCCACCGCCGGCCACTCCACCTACGAGGGCGGCGCCGGCTACGTCGCGGCCAAGAACGGCGCCCGCGTGCTCGCCGAGACCCTCCGCCTGGAGATCGTCGGCACCCCGGTCCGCGTCATCGAGATCGCCCCCGGCATGGTGAAGACGGACGAGTTCGCCACCACCCGCTTCCGCGGCGACACCGACAAGGCCGCCAAGGTCTACGCGGGCGTGGCCGAGCCGCTCACGGCGGACGACGTAGCGGACACCATCACCTGGGCCTGCACCCGCCCCCCGCACGTCAACATCGACCTCCTCGTCGTCCGCCCCCGAGCCCAGGCGTCCAACACCAAGGTCCACCGCGAGCTCTGAGGCCACGAGAAGAGGCCGGCGCGTCCGCACCGGCCTGCTCGCGTCCCGCGCCCCCCTCGGGCGGCGACTCAGCCCTTCACACAGATGACCTGCTTCAGCTTGGCGACGACCTCCACAAGGTCCCGCTGCTGGTCGATGACCTTCTCGATCGGCTTGTAGGCGCCCGGGATCTCGTCCACGACCCCGGAGTCCTTGCGGCACTCGACGCCCCGCGTCTGCTCCTCGAGGTCCTTCGTCGAGAAGCGCTTCTTCGCCGCGCTCCGGCTCATCTTCCGGCCGGCTCCGTGCGACGCCGAGTTGAAGGACGCCGCGTTCCCCAGGCCCTTCACGATGTACGAGCCCGTGCCCATCGAACCCGGGATGATCCCGAACTCCCCGGACCCGGCCCGGATCGCGCCCTTCCGCGTGACCAGCAGGTCCATGCCCTCGTAGCGCTCCTCCGCCACATAGTTGTGATGGCATGAGATCACCTGGTCGAAGGTCACCCGCGCCTTGCGGAACTCCCGCCGGATGACCTCCTGGAACAGAGCCATCATGATCGCGCGGTTGTACTTGGCGTACTCCTGTGCCCAGAAGAGGTCGTGCCGGTAGGCGGCCATCTGCGGGGTGTCCGCGACGAAGACCGCCAGGTCACGATCGACGAGCCCTTGGTTGTGGGGCAGCTTCTGCGCTTCCCCGATGTGGTGCTCGGCGAGCTCCTTGCCGATGTTCCGGGACCCGGAGTGCAGCATGAGCCACACCGAGCCAGACGAATCGGTGCAAAGTTCAACAAAGTGGTTTCCCGAGCCAAGGGTTCCCATCTGCTGGGCAGCCCGCTCTCGCCGGAACTTCACCGCGTCCGCGACCCCGTCGAACCGCGACCAGAAGTCGTCCCACCCCCCGGTCGGGAACTGGTACAGCCGCCCCGGATCCACCTCCGTACGGTGCATCCCGCGGCCCACCGGAATCGCCTGCTCGATCTTCGACCGGAGCCGCGACAGATCGCCCGGCAGGTCGTTCGCCGTCAGCGAGGACTTGACCGCCGACATGCCGCAGCCGATGTCCACACCGACCGCCGCCGGGCAGACCGCCCCCTGCATCGCGATCACCGAACCGACCGTCGCGCCCTTGCCGTAGTGCACGTCCGGCATCACGGCCAGGCCCTTGATCCACGGCAGCGTCGCCACGTTCTGCAGCTGCTGCATCGCACCGCCCTCCACCGTGGCAGGGTCGGCCCACATCCGGATCGGTACTTTCGCCCCAGGCACCTCTACGTACGACATACTCCCTCGATTCCCCCGAAAAGTCTGATAACGCAAAAACCGGAGCCAAAGCCCGTACAGGTGACAGCGGACCGGCATCAACAGCTGCGTGTGCGATAGACATTGTGTCCATCGGCCGGGTTCGCGCGGCAAACAGTTTTCGGGAAAGACTTCGGGAGAAGGGAGCCTGGGACCGTGCAGCGAAAGAGGTACACCCCCGGCCGCACCGGGTCCGCGGCTCGCACCGCCGTCGTCCTCACCCTCGGCCTCGGCCTCGGGATCGGTCTCACCGGATGCTCCGCCGGCACCCCGGTGGACGACATCGCCGTCGACGCCAAGGCCGGCCCCGCCGCCCCGGTGGCGCCCCCCGGCCGCTACCGCACGCTCTTCGAGCCCTGCGGCTCCGTCCCACAGGCCACGCTCAGGGACCTGCTCCCCGGCGCCGCCACGCTGGCCGACCGCGAGCGCGACAAGGCGTACCGCGGCACCGCCGCCGTCACGTACGACACCGACCGGCGGGTCGGCTGCACCTGGCGGGCCGACACCCCGGACACCTCGCACCGGCTCGTGCTCGACGTCGAGCGGGTCGTGTCCTACGACACCGCCGTCAGCGACGACGACCGGGCGCAGGAGGTGTACACCCGCAAGCAGCTCGCGGCGGGCATCCCGCTGGCCCCGACCGTCCCGCCGACCCCCACGGACCAGGCCTCGGCGACGGCCCCGGCCTCGACCTCGACGACCGCGCCGGGCACAACCCCGGGCAAGACCCCACCCGGCAGGACGGCCCCGCCGAACAGCACCCCGACGGCCAAGTCCCCGACGGCCGGTGCCACCGGCGGCACCGCCACCGGCGACCCGACCACTCCCGACCCGGCCTCCACCGGTCTGGAGCCCCGCGTCCTCGAAGGCCTCGGGGACATCGCGTACCTGGACGACGTCGTCAGCGCCGTCGGGGCCAACAGCCACCAGCGGGTCGTCAGCGTGGTGTTCCGCACATCCAACGTCATCGTGACGGTCTCCTACCGTGAGCAGACCACCGGTTCCGCCGAGGCCCCGGACAGCGCGGAACTGCAGGAAAAGGCCCGGAATCTGGCCCGGCTGCTCGCCGAGCGCCTTGAGGAGTAGCCGTCCCGCTCCGCTCCGTGAGCGGACGGCGAGCACGTAACGTGTCGGCGTACCGTGGCCCATCCGCACCGTGCCCGTGGCCGCCGGACCCCGGCAGGACCGTACGACAAGCGACTGAAGGAACCATGCAGCGATCAGCCCCGCGACTCACCCGCATACTCGCCTGCGCCGCCGTCCCGGTGATGCTCGTCGTCGCCGGCTGCTCCTCGGACTCCGGCGACAGCGGCTCCGGCAAGACGGGATCGAAGGACAAGGCCGGCGCGTCGGCGTCCGCGACTCCCTCGCCGTCCCAGACGACGAAGAAGGTCGAGCCGGCGAAGTTCGCGGAGCTGCCCCAGGCCTGCAAGTCGATCGCGGCCAAGACCACGGAATCGCTGGTGCCGAAGGCGAAGACCAAGAACGGCACGCCCGCCGTCTCCAGCGACCTCGCCAGCCGTGGCGGCTGCTCGTGGAACGGTCTCGCGGACAAGGGCGTGAAGGGCTCGCAGTACCGCTGGCTCGACGTGTCCTTCTACCGGTACGAGTCGGACGCGGTGCTCGGCAGCGGCCAGGAGCGCGCCCAGGAGAACCTGGCGAAGGAACTCGCCAAGGTCCAGGGCACCCAGGGCGCCAAGAAGCTCCGCACCACCACGGCGACGGGCATCGGCGACGAGGCCAAGACCGTCACGTACCAGCTGCGCAAGACCGACGAGGACTTCGTCTACGGCGCCGTCGTGGCGCGTGCGGGCAACGTCCTGGTGCTGCTCTCGTACAACGGCGCCGGGTACGCGGGCGCGCCCACCCCGTCGGAGAAGACCATCGTGGACGGCGCGGTGAAGGCGGCCAAGGAGGCCGTGGCCGCGGTGGCCGCCGCCAACAAGTAGGCCTGAACAAGTAGGCACAAACCCGCACAGTCCGGCACGTCCGTACGGAGCCCGTCCCTCCCCCGGGGGCCGGGCTCCGCACACATGTGCCACTCTGTGCGCGCGGGATGTCGAATGACGGGGAGGGGATCGCGGGTGGCCGCGATGCAGCTGACACGCACACACCGGATACTCATCGGCCTCGTCATCGCCGGTGCGCTGATCATCGCGGGGATCGGTTTCGCGGGGTCGTACTCCGCGGTGCGCGAGCTCGCCGTGCAGAAGGGCTTCGGCACCTTCTCGTACTTCTTCCCGATCGGCATCGACGCGGGCATCTGTGTGCTGCTCGCCCTGGACCTGCTGCTGACGTGGCTGCGGATCCCGTTCCCGCTGCTGCGCCAGACCGCCTGGGTGCTGACGGCGGCGACGATCGCCTTCAACGGCGCGGCCGCCTGGCCGGACCCGCTGGGCGTCGGGATGCACGCGGTGATCCCGATCCTGTTCGTCGTGGCCGTCGAGGCCGCGCGGCACGCGGTGGGCCGGATCGCGGACATCACGGCGGACAAGCACATGGAGGGCGTGCGGCTGACCCGTTGGCTGCTGTCCCCGGTGCCGACGTTCCGCCTGTGGCGCCGGATGAAGCTGTGGGAACTGCGCTCGTACGACCAGGTCATCAAGCTGGAGCAGGAGCGGCTGATCTACCAGGCGCGGCTGCAGGCCCGTTACGGCCGGAGCTGGCGCCGGAAGGCCCCGGTGGAGGCGCTGATGCCGCTGCGTCTCGCCCGGTACGGCGTCCCCCTGGCGGAGACGGCGGCGGCGGGCCTCGCCGCGGCGGGCATCGAGCCGGCTCTCCTGCCCCCGCAGCAGCAGGCACCCGCGCAGCAGCTGCCTCAGCAGTCCCCGCAGCCCCAACTGCAGTCGGCGACGGTGGCGCAGGCGGGCCCGCCGCAGCAGCTCCCGCAAGCACCGGGGCAGCCGGACGTCCCGGCGGGCGAACACCTGGTCAACGGCAGCCCCTGGTTCCACGCCCAGCAGCTCCCGCCGGAGGCCCACGAGACGGCGTACGCGCCGCAGATCGCCGAGGGCCTGGAGCCGACGCCGGTGGCCATCCCGCTCGGCCCGGAGGACATGCCGCTTGCGGACCCCCGCCAGGAACAGGGTCCCGAGGGCTTCGAGCCGTACCCGGAGTACGTCGATCCGGAGCCGCCGGCCGACGACTTCGAGGAGACCGTCTACAAGCTGACGTGGTCCTACAGCCACGAGAACAAGCAGTTCCCCAGCGCGGCCGAGCTGGAGCAGCTGGTCGCGGCGCACTACGGCATGCCGGAGTTCCCTGACACCGACGTGCTGCACCGGCTGACCCCCGCGATCCAGCAGCGGATCCAGCAGGAGATGGCCGACTTCGACACCCCCTGACCCAACTGAAGACAGCCGAAAGGGCCGCCCCCGAACTCCGGGAGGCGGCCCTTTCTCCTTGTCAGGTACTTACATGCTCACGCGCTCACGCGCCGAGCAGCTTCCTCACCCGGTCCGCGCCCACGGCGAGCAGCAGCGTGGGCAGACGCGGCCCGGTCTCCCGGCTGACGAGGAGCTTGTAGAGCAGGGCGAAGAAGGCGCGCTGCGCGAGCTTCAGCTCGGGCGTCGGCTTGGCCTCCGGGTCGAGACCGGCCATGACCTTCGGGACGCCGTAGACGAGGGTGGTGAGCCCGTCGAGCGACCAGTGGGTGTCGAGGCCCTCCAGGAGCAGCCGGAGCGACTCGCGGCCCTCGTCGTCGAGGGAGCCGAGGAGCTCGGCGTCCGGCTCGTCGCGGACGATGGTGCGCTGGTCGGCCGGGACCTGGCTGGTGATCCAGTTCTCGGCGCGGTCGAGGCGCGGCCGGACCTCGTCGAGGGAGGTGACGGGGTTCTCCGGGTCGAGCTCGGTGAGGATCCGGAGGGTCTGCTCGTCGTGGCCCGCGGTGATGTCCATGACCGAGGCGAGCGTGCGGTACGGCAGCGGGCGCGGGGTGCGCGGCAGCTCGCCGACGGCCGTGCGGGCGGCGCGGGAGTGGGCGGCGGCGTCGGCGGGCAGCACGGTGCCGTCGGCGACCTTGGCCTCCAGCTTGTCCCACTCGTCGTACAGCCGCTGGATCTCCTGGTCGAAGGCGATCTTGAAGGACTGGTTGGGCCTGCGGCGCGCGTACAGCCAGCGCAGCAGCGGCGCCTCCATGATCTTCAGCGCGTCGGCGGCGGTCGGTACGCCGCCGCGCGAGGAGGACATCTTGGCCATGCCGCTGATGCCGACGAAGGCGTACATCGGGCCGATCGGCTGGACGCCGTCGAAGATCTCGCGGACGATCTGGCCGCCGACGACGAAGGACGAGCCGGGCGAGGAGTGGTCGACGCCGGAGGGCTCGAAGATGACGCCCTCGTACGCCCAGCGCATCGGCCAGTCGACCTTCCAGACCAGCTTGCCGCGGTTGAACTCGCTGAGCTTCACGGTCTCGCCGAAGCCGCAGTTCACGCAGGTGTAGGCGAGCTCGGTGGTCTCGTCGTCGTACGAGGTGACCGTGGTGAGGTCCTTCTCGCACTGCCCGCAGTACGGCTTGTACGGGAAGTAGCCGGAGGCGCCGCCGGAGCCGTCGTCCTCGCTCGCCGCGCCGGAGCCCTCCTCGGCCTCCAGCTCGGCCTCGTCGACGGGCTTCTGCGACTGCTTCTTCGGCGCCTTCTTCGTCCGGTACTGGTCGAGGATGGCGTCGATGTCGCCGCGGTGCTTCATGGCGTGCAGGATCTGCTCGCGGTAGGCACCGGCGGTGTACTGCTCGGTCTGGCTGATGGGGTCGTACTCGACGCCCAGCTCGGCCAGCGACTCGACCATGGCGGCCTTGAAGTGCTCGGCCCAGTTGGGGTGGGGCGAGCCGACGGGGGCCGGGACGGAGGTCAGGGGCTTGCCGATGTGCTCGGCCCAGGACGCGTCGATGCCCTCGATGCCGTTCGGCACCTTGCGGTAGCGGTCGTAGTCGTCCCAGGAGATCAGGTGCCTGACCTGGTAGCCGCGGCGGCGGATCTCGTCGGCGACCAGGTGCGGGGTCATGACCTCGCGGAGGTTGCCCAGGTGGATCGGGCCGGACGGGGAGAGGCCGGAGGCGACGACGACCGGTTTGCCAGGCGCACGTCGCTCCGACTCGGCGATGACCTCGTCCGCGAAACGGGAGACCCAGTCGGTCTCGGTGCTGCTCTGAGCCACGGTCGGTACGTCCTTCTTCCTGAGGGGTGCTGCCTGACAAGCTCTGCCTGAGCCATTCTCCCAGACGGAACGACACTCTCCGGGGTTGTCCACAGGCGGGGAAATCACGTTGCGCTCCCATGGGACACTTGACAAGCGAATCAGACCTGACGAACTCAACAGGAACGGAAGCTCATGGCCTCGGTCCCTTCCCTCGCTTCGACCGTGCAGCAGCGCCTCGCGGACGGACTCACGGCAGCCCTGCCGGAGGCCGCGTCCGCCGACCCGCTGCTGCGACGAAGCGACCGGGCCGACTTCCAGGCCAACGGCATCCTGGCGCTGGCCAAGCAGCTCAAGGGCAATCCGCGTGAGCTGGCGACCCGGGTCGTCGCGGCGATCCCGGAGAACGACGTCCTGAAGGACATCGAGGTCTCGGGCCCCGGCTTCCTGAACATCACGGTGACGGACGCGGCGATCGTGCGGACCCTCGCGGCCCGCGCCGCCGACGCCCGGCTCGGCGTGCCGTTCAACGAGTCGGCGGGCACGACGGTCATCGACTACGCCCAGCCGAACGTGGCGAAGGAGATGCACGTCGGGCACCTGCGCTCCGCCGTGATCGGCGCCGCGATGGTCGAGATCCTGGAGTTCACTGGCGAGAGCGTGGTCCGCCGCCACCACATCGGCGACTGGGGCACCCAGTTCGGCATGCTCATCCAGTACCTGATCGAGCACCCGCACGAGCTGGACCACAAGGCCGAGGACGGCGCGGAGATCTCCGGTGAGGAGGCCATGTCGAACCTGAACCGGCTCTACAAGGCCTCGCGCGCCCTCTTCGACTCCGACGAGGAGTTCAAGACGCGGGCCCGCGCGCGCGTGGTGAACCTGCAGGCCGGCGACGAGGAGACGCTCGCGCTCTGGCAGCGGTTCGTCGACGAGTCGAAGATCTACTTCTACTCGGTCTTCGACAAGCTCGACATGGACATCCGGGACGCCGACGTGGTCGGCGAGTCCGGCTACAACGACATGCTCGTGGAGACCTGCCGGCTCCTGGAGGAGTCGGGCGTCGCCGTCCGCTCCGAGGGTGCGCTGTGCGTCTTCTTCGACGACGTGAAGGGCCCGGACGGCAACCCGACCCCGCTGATCGTCCAGAAGTCCGACGGCGGTTTCGGGTACGCGGCGACGGACCTGTCCGCGATCCGCGACCGGGTGCGGAACCTGAAGGCGACGACCCTGCTGTACGTGGTCGACGCCCGCCAGTCGCTGCACTTCAAGATGGTCTTCGAGACGGCCCGCAGGGCCGGCTGGCTGAACGACGACGTGAAGGCCGTCCAGCTGGCCTTCGGCACGGTCCTCGGCAAGGACGGCAAGCCGTTCAAGACCCGCGAGGGCGAGACGGTCCGCCTGGTGGACCTGCTTGACGAGGCCGTGGACCGCGCCACTTCGGTGGTGCGCGAGAAGGCCGAGAAGGTGGGTCTGACCGAGACGGAGATCGTCGAGAACGGCCGGTACGTGGGCATCGGCGCGGTGAAGTACGCCGACCTGTCGACGTCCGCGGCGCGTGACTACAAGTTCGACCTGGACCAGATGGTCTCGCTGAACGGCGACACCTCGGTGTACCTGCAGTACGCGTACGCGCGGATCAGGTCGATCTTCGGCAAGGCGGGCGACCGTGTGCCGCTCGCCCACCCGGAGCTGGCGCTGGCCCCGGCGGAGCGTGCGCTCGGCCTGCACCTGGACCAGTTCGCCGAGACGGTGTCCGAGGCGGCCACCGAGTACGCGCCGCACAAGCTCACCGCGTACCTGTACCAGCTGGCGTCGCTGTACACGACGTTCTACGCGGAGTGCCCGGTCATCAAGCCGGCGCCGGCGAAGGAGATCGCGGAGAACCGCCTCTTCCTCTGCGACCTGACCGCCCGCACGCTCCACCAGGGCATGTCCCTGCTGGGCATCCGGACCCCCGAGCGCCTCTGACACCGAGGCGCCTCGAAACGAAGCCCCCGGCACGGAATTCCGTGCCGGGGGCTTCGTCGTCAGCGAATGGAGTGCGAGGTCCGACCGGACACCTCGTCGATTTCCGTATGCGCCTTCTGGAGCAGCTGGGAAGCGAGGTCCATCAGGGCGCGCGCCCCGGCGATCTCCTCACCCACCCGCAGCTGCTCCGGATCGGAGGGGTGACGGTTGGCGGTTCCGTGTGCCCGGAACTCGGTGCCGTCGGTGAGCCGGACCATGGCCGCGGCCCGCGTCCGGTCACCCTCCTCCTGGAACTCCATCTCCACATGCCATCCGACAAGCGTGTGCATCATGAGGACCACCTCCAGCGAGGTACCTGTCGGCTACCTCTCCAGGGTGCGCCGGACGGCCCTCACCGGCGAGCCGACCCCAGGGTCTGCGCGACCTCGGTGGCCCAGTAGGTCAGGATCATCTGCGCCCCGGCCCGCCGGATGCCGGTGAGTGTCTCCAGGATCGCCTTCTCCCGGTCGATCCACCCCTTCTCGGCGGCGGCCTCGACCATCGCGTACTCGCCACTGATCTGGTACGCGGCGACGGGCACGTCCACGGACTCGGCGACCTTCGCGAGCACGTCCAGGTAGGGCCCGGCGGGCTTCACCATCACCATGTCCGCGCCCTCCTCCAGGTCGAGGGCGAGCTCGCGCATCGACTCACGGAGGTTGGCGGGGTCCTGCTGGTACGTCTTGCGGTCGCCCTTGAGCGAGGAGCCGACGGCCTCACGGAAGGGGCCGTAGAAGGCGGAGGAGTACTTCGCGGTGTACGCGAGGATCGACACGTCCTCCTTGCCGATGGTGTCGAGGGCGTCGCGGACGACTCCGACCTGCCCGTCCATCATTCCGGAGGGGCCGACCACGTGGACGCCGGCGTCGGCCTGGACCTGGGCCATCTCGGCGTAACGTTCCAGCGTGGCGTCGTTGTCGACCCGGCCGTCGGCGTCCAGGACGCCGCAGTGCCCGTGGTCGGTGTACTCGTCGAGGCACAGGTCCGACATGATGACGAGCTCGTCGCCGACCTCGGCCTTCACGTCACGGATGGCGACCTGCAGGATGCCGTCCGGGTCGGTGCCTGCCGTACCGAGGGCGTCCTTCTTCTCGTCCTCGGGCACGCCGAAGAGCATGATCCCGGCGACCCCGGCGGCGAGCGCCTCGGCCGCGGCCTTCCGCAGGGTGTCCCGCGTGTGCTGGACGACTCCGGGCATGGCCTGGATCGGCACGGGCTCGGTGATCCCCTCGCGCACGAACGCGGGGAGGATCAGATCGGAGGGGTGCAGCCGGGTCTCGGCCACCATCCGCCGCATGGCGGGCGTCGTCCGCAGCCGCCGCGGCCGCGCCCCGGGAAAGGATCCGTACGAGTTCATGCCCCCGAGGCTACGCCCGCCCAAACAGTGCTCTTACCGACACATTGTTGCCGCCACCCCACGCCGTGGGCATGCGTGCCACCCCACGCCGTGGGCATGCGTGCCGCCTCACCTCGTGGGCATGCGTGGGGCCCCGCCTACGTGCGGTCGCGCGTCAGGCCCCCGCCTACGTGCGGTCGCGCGTCCGCCCCCGCCCCCGCCCCCGTGTGGGCAATCGTCCCGCAGGGCGGGACGGGTGGGCACACGGGACGGCGCCCCTGCCGGGCCCAGGCTCCCGCGCCCCGACCCGCACCACCCGTGCCCGCAGAACGCAAAAGGGTGCGGGACCTTGAAAAGGCCCCGCACCCAAGCAAGCAACCCGACTACGTCGTACGCCGGCGCCGCGCACCCGGCCGCCGCTCGGACGGCCGCGTCACCGGATCCCCCGCCTCGAGCGCCGCCTCCCGCCGCCGCAGCCCGAAGTCCGCCAGCGCCTCCGCGAGCTTGTGCACGGACGGCTCGGGCGAGAGAACATCCACCCGCAGCCCGTGCTCCTCGGCCGTCTTGGCCGTGGCGGGCCCGATGCACGCGATCACGGTCACGTTGTGCGGCTTCCCGGCGATACCGACGAGATTCCGCACGGTCGAGGACGAGGTGAACAGAACAGCGTCGAACCCGCCGCCCTTGATCGCCTCACGCGTGTCCGCCGGCGGCGGCGAAGCCCGTACGGTCCGGTAGGCGGTGACGTCGTCGACCTCCCACCCGAGCTCGATGAGCCCCGCGACCAGCGTCTCGGTCGCGATGTCGGCCCGCGGCAGGAACACCCGGTCGATCGGATCGAAGACCGGGTCGTACGGCGGCCAGTCCTCGAGGAGCCCGGCGGCCGACTGCTCACCGCTCGGCACGAGATCCGGCTTCACACCGAAGTCGACGAGCGCGGCGGCCGTCTGCTCGCCCACCGCGGCGACCTTGATCCCGGCGAAGGCACGGGCGTCGAGCCCGTACTCCTCGAACTTCTCCCGTACGGCCTTGACCGCGTTCACCGAGGTGAAGGCGATCCACTCGTACCGTCCGGTGACGAGCCCCTTGACCGCCCGCTCCATCTGCTGCGGGGTGCGCGGCGGCTCGACGGCGATGGTCGGCACCTCGTGCGGCACCGCGCCGTACGAACGCAGCTGGTCGGAGAGCGACGCGGCCTGCTCCTTGGTACGCGGCACCAGCACCCGCCACCCGAAGAGCGGCTTCGACTCGAACCACGACAGCTGGTCCCGCTGCGCCGGGGCGCTGCGCTCGCCGACCACGGCTATGACCGGCCGGTGGCCCTCGGGCGAGGGGAGTACCTTGCCCTGCTTGAAGACCTGGGCGATGGTGCCGAGGGTGGCGTTCCAGGTCCGCTGGCGGGTGGTGGTGCCGCCGATGGTGACGGTGAGCGGGGTGTCGGGCTTGCGGCCCGCCGCCACCAGTTCACCGGCCGCGGCGGCCACCGAGTCCAGCGAGGTGGACACGACGACGGTGCCGTCGGAGGCACCGACCTCGGTCCAGCACCGCTCGTCGGCGGTCCTGGCGTCGACGAAGCGGACGTCGGTGCCCTGCGCGTCGCGCAGCGGGACACCGGCGTACGCGGGGACGCCGACGACCGTGGCGACGCCGGGCACGACCTCGAAGGGGATGCCCTCGGCGGCGCAGGCGAGCATCTCGGCGCCCGCGTTGCCGTCGAGGCCGGGGTCGCCGGTCACCGCACGGACGACCCGCCTGCCGCCCCTCGCGGCCTCCATGACAAGATTGGCGGCGTCCCTCAACACGGGGACACCGGCGGTTGTTGACGCCTCGTCAACAATCGTCAGCTCCGGCGTGCTCACCCCCGCGCGCGCGTGGCCGCGAACGACCTCGAGCACCTCCGGCTCGGCGATCAGGACATCCGCTCCGGCGAGGGCCTCGACGGCCCTGAGGGTCAGGAGTCCGGGGTCACCCGGGCCTGCGCCGAGGAATGTGACGTGCCCATGGCCGGCGAAGGCCGGGGACAGCGGGCTGGTGGTCGGGCGTGTGGGGTTCAAAGTGCTCGCTCCCCCATAAGACCAGCCGCACCCTTGGCGAGCATCTCGTCCGCGAGTTCGCGTCCGAGCGCCATCGCCTCGTCGTGCGAGGTGGGTACGGGACCGGTGGTGGACAGCTGCACCAGCGTCGAGCCGTCGGTGGTGCCGACGACGCCGCGCAGGCGCATTTCGGTGACAACCTGCCCGTGACCGGGGTCGTCGGCCAGCAGGTCGGCCAGCGCACCCACAGGTGCGGAGCAGCCGGCCTCCAGGGCGGCGAGCAGGGATCGCTCGGCGGTCACGGCGGCCCGGGTGAGCGGGTCGTCGAGCGCGCCGAGCGCGGTGACGAGTGCGGCGTTCGACGCCAGGCACTCGATCGCCAGGGCCCCCTGGCCGGGGGCGGGCAGGACGGTGTCGACCGACAGGGGGTCGAGCGACAGGGAGCCGGTGAGCTCCTCCGTACCGCCGATGCGGTTGAGACCGGCCGCGGCGAGAACCACCGCGTCCAGCTCACCCTTGCGTACGTAGCCGACGCGGGTGTCGATGTTCCCCCGGATCGGTACGCAGGTGATCTCCAGGCCGTGGCTGCGCGCGTACGCGTGGAGCTGGGCCATGCGCCGCGGCGAGCCGGTGCCGACCCGGGCGCCCTGGGGCAGCCGGTCGAGCGTCAGCCCGTCCCGGGCGATCAGTACGTCGCGCGGGTCCTCGCGTTCCGGGATCGCCGCCAGCACCAGGTCGGGGTGCTGGGTGGTCGGCAGGTCCTTGAGCGAGTGGACGGCGAAGTCCACCTCGTCGGCGAGCAGCGCGTCGCGCAGGGCGGCGACGAAGACGCCGGTGCCGCCGATCTGCGCGAGGTGCTCCCGGGAGGTGTCCCCGTACGTCGTGATCTCCACGAGCTCGACGGGCCGGCCGGTCAGCCGCCGGACGGCGTCGGCCACGTGCCCGGACTGGGCCATGGCGAGCTTGCTGCGCCTGGTCCCGAGCCTCAGTGCCCTCTCGGTCATACTCGCCCTCGGTTCTTGACGTCGGCGTCATTCAGGTCGGCCCGGCTGACAGCAGCCACCGTCTCCGGGTCGAGGTCGAAGAGTGTCCGCAGCGCGTCCGCGTACCCGGCGCCGCCGGGCTCGCTGGCCAGCTGCTTGACCCGCACGGTCGGCGCGTGCAGGAGCTTGTCGACCACGCGGCGCACGGTCTGGGTGATCTCGGCGCGCTGCTTGTCGTCGAGGCCGGGCAGCCGGCCCTCCAGCCGGGCGACCTCGTTGGCCACCACGTCGGCGGCCATGGTGCGCAGGGCGACGACGGTGGGCGTGATGTGGGCGGCGCGCTGGGCGGCGCCGAAGGCGGCCACCTCGTCGGAGACGATGCCTCGCACCTGGTCGACGTCGGCGGCCATGGGCGCGTCGGCGGAGGCCTCGGCGAGCGACTCGATGTCGACGAGCCGGACTCCGGGGACGCGGTGCGCGGCGGCGTCGATGTCGCGGGGCATGGCGAGGTCGAGCAGGGCGAGCGGGGTACGGCGGCCCCGTACGGCGGTCTCGACGGCGTCGCCGGTGAGGACGAGGCCGGTGGCTCCGGTACAGGAGACGACGACGTCGGCACGTGTCAGTTCGTCGCCGACGGCAACCATCTCGACCGCGTGGGCGGCAACCCCCGTGCCACCGGGCTCGCTCAGGATCTGCGCGAGCCGCTCGGCGCGGGCCAGGGTGCGGTTGGCGATGACGATCTCGGAGACGCCGGAGCGCGCGAGCGTGGCGGCGGCCAGCGAGGACATCGAGCCGGCTCCGATGACGAGTACCCGCTTGCCCTTGGCCCAGGTGTCGATGTCGGTGACGTCGGCCAGCTGTTCGAGACCGAAGGTGACGAGCGACTGCCCGGCCCGGTCGATCCCGGTCTCGCTGTGGGCGCGCTTGCCGACCCTCAGGGCCTGCTGGAACAGGTCGTTGAGGAGGCGTCCCGCGGTGTGCTGCTCCTGGCCGAGGGCGAGAGCGTCCTTGATCTGGCCGAGGATCTGGCCCTCGCCGACGACCATGGAGTCGAGCCCGCAGGCCACCGAGAAGAGATGGTGGACGGCCCGGTCCTCGTAGTGCACGTAGAGATACGGAGTGAGTTCGTCCAGGCCGACGCCGCTGTGCTGCGCGAGCAGCGTGGAGAGCTCGGCGACACCGGCGTGGAACTTGTCCACGTCGGCGTAGAGCTCGATGCGGTTGCAGGTGGCGAGGACGGTGGCCTCGGCGGCCGGTTCGGCGGCGAGGGTGTCCTGCAGCAGCTTGGCCTGGGTGTCCGCCGCGAGCGCGGCCCGCTCCAGGATGGAGACCGGGGCGCTGCGGTGGCTCAGTCCGACGACGAGGAGACTCATGCCGGCATCACGGCGGGGACGTCCCCGTCGGGTCCCTTGCGGCTGCCGCCCGTGGTGCCACGGGGGGCCGGCGGCGCGACGGCGGCGGCGGCGGTCTCCGCCTCGGCCGCGGCCTCGGCGTTCGACTCCTCGCCCGCCTTGCGCTGCTCGTGGAAGGCGAGGATCTGCAGCTCGATGGAGAGGTCCACCTTGCGTACGTCCACGCCGTCGGGCACGGAGAGCACGGTGGGGGCGAAGTTGAGGATGGAGGTGACTCCGGCGGCCACGAGCCGGTCGCAGACCTGCTGGGCGACGCCGGCCGGGGTCGCGATGACGCCGATGGAGACGCCGTCCTCCTCGATGATCTTCTCGAGGTCGTCGCTGTGCTGGACGGGGATCCCGGCGACCGGCTTGCCGGTCATGGCGGGGTCGGCGTCGATCAGCGCGGCGACGCGGAAGCCACGGGACGCGAAGCCGCCGTAGCCGGCGAGCGCGGCACCGAGGTTACCGATGCCGACGATGACGACCGGCCAGTCCTGGGTGAGCCCGAGCTCGCGGGAGATCTGGTAGACGAGGTACTCGACGTCGTAGCCGACCCCGCGGGTGCCGTAGGAGCCGAGGTAGCTGAAGTCCTTGCGCAGCTTCGCGGAGTTGACGCCCGCAGCGGCCGCGAGCTCCTCGGAGGAGACCGTGGGTACGGAACGCTCCGAGAGCGCGGTCAGTGCGCGCAGATACAGCGGAAGCCGGGCGACGGTGGCCTCGGGAATTCCTCGGCTACGGGTCGCCGGTCGGTGAGTTCGGCCAGTTGCCACGGTGCTCCTGCGGGATGAGCGGGGCTGCAGGCGGCCATATGTCCCAAGACCGCCCCGTCGAATGCAGGCTATGTCTTTGTGAACGCGTGCACAAAGATGGTGTCCGTTTTGTCCGGCCAAAGTGACCGGGGTCACGCGGCTGGTTCCCGTTGCCACGGAACCAAGGAGCACGTCAGCGCGTTGAGAACCCGAAGGGGGCAAAACAGCACACACTCCTCATGACAGCGCCCCCGAAACCCAACAAAACGTCCACGATGGTAACCGCCTTTCGGTCACGCACCCAGTTCGCGCCGGAGCCGCCCGGCGTCCACGCGCCAGAAGGTGTGCTGCTCGCCGTCGATCAGAACGACGGGGATCTGCTCCCAGTACGCCCGGTAGAGCTCCTCGTCGCGCGTGATGTCCTTCTCCTCCCAGGATGCCCCCGTCTCCGCGCACACGGCCTCGATCACCGCGCGGGCGTCGTCACAGAGGTGACAGCCCGGCTTGCCGATCAGCGTCACCGTGCGCGACCCGGCGTCCGTCGTCTTCTTCTTCGTCCGTCCGAACATGGCGTCCATTCTGTCCCGCCGACCGGGCGCAGGACCGCCACCACCGGGCGGAGGGCCTCCGCCACCGGACGGGGGGCCTCCGCCACCGGCGGGACCCGATTAACAGGGGAGCCCCGAAGTGTTCACGCCGCGGCATCGTCACAAGTCGGGAAGTACCGAACAGACTGGCTATGCTCACGGACATGGCCGCTCTGGGATGGCTCACCCCCCGCAGGCGCTCCGCCACCGCGCGCAGCGTCCTCGCAGGCGAGGCCGCTGCCGAGGCAGCGCGCAAGACCTCGCTCCAGCTGGAACGTGAGCGGGAGGAGGCGGCGGCCCTCGCGACCGCGGAGGCCGAGGCGCCTCCCGAGCCCGAGTTCCCGGTCGTCGGCGACGTGAGGGCGGCCGCCTTCTTCGACCTCGACAACACCGTCATGCAGGGCGCCGCGATCTTCCACTTCGGCCGCGGCCTCTACAAGAGGAAGTTCTTCCAGCGCCGCGAACTGGCCCGCTTCGCCTGGCAGCAGGCCTGGTTCCGGCTGGCCGGCGTCGAGGACCCCGAGCACATGCAGGACGCCCGCGACAGCGCCCTGTCCATCGTCAAGGGCCACCGCGTCTCCGAGCTGATGACGATCGGCGAGGAGATCTACGACGAGTACATGGCCGACCGCATCTGGCCCGGCACCCGCGGCCTCGCCCAGGCACACCTGGACGCGGGCCAGAAGGTCTGGCTGGTCACGGCCGCTCCGGTCGAGACCGCCACGATCATCGCCCGCCGGCTCGGCCTGACCGGCGCACTCGGCACCGTCGCCGAGTCCGTGGACGGCGTCTATACGGGCAAGCTGGTCGGCGAGCCGCTGCACGGCCCCGCCAAGGCCGAGGCGGTACGGGCGCTCGCCACCGCCGAGGGCCTCGACCTGGCCCGCTGCGCCGCGTACAGCGACTCGCACAACGACATCCCGATGCTCTCGCTCGTCGGGCACCCGTACGCGATCAACCCGGACACCAAGCTCCGCCGGCACGCGAAGGACCTCGACTGGCGGCTGCGCGACTACCGGACCGGCCGCAAGGCCGCCAAGGTCGGCATCCCCGCCGCCGCGGGCCTGGGCGCGCTGGCCGGCGGCACGGCCGCCGCGGTCGCCCTGCACCGCCGCCGCCACTGAGGTCGGGGCCGCCTCCCACTCCGGATCTGCCGATACGTTTCGGCTGCGATCATCTGCGACAACCCGGGACCAGGCGCCCTCACCCGTCCGTGGTCGAACAGCACCGCACAGGTCGACTCCCAGGCATTCGGGCCTCCTTACCCCGCAGCGGCCCCGATCACTCGCGCACCCCGCACTTGAGCACAACGCAGCGTGTACGCAGTCACACCCGAAACCAAACCGATCAACAACTGCTCACGAACAGCGAGCAATTCCGACTACAACCAGTAACAGAACCGTCGTAAGCGGTGATTTGAGCAACTGGGTGTAGCGCCGCCTGTACGAAGCGTTATTCTCCTCAGACGCACAAAGGACCCCTCACGTCGCCACGACGGGTGAACGGTCCCGCACTGCACGTGATGGAAGCTCTGCCTCTGGGAGTCCCGTGTACCCACACGTCGGGGTTGA
Source organism: Streptomyces sp. NPDC051822 (assembly GCF_044452745.1). NCBI lineage: Bacteria > Bacillati > Actinomycetota > Actinomycetes > Kitasatosporales > Streptomycetaceae > Streptomyces > Streptomyces sp. NPDC051822. Next base: position 337,452 of record NZ_JBITBZ010000009.1, read on the forward strand.
CACCTCGGGCCTGGCTACGCTGCGCGCAACGGTCCTCGACCACTTGCGCGGCTTCGTCCCCACCGCGTACGCCGGCCCTGTCCCCGCCTTCGCCTTCGCCGCACCGGCACCCGCCGGCCCTTGCTATGCCCTGGCCGACGGCAGCGCCGCCGTGGGCAGACGCAGCGCCCGCTCCGGAACCTCGACCCCCGCACGCCGCCCCACCGCCGACAGCGACAGCGCCCGCATGATGGACCTGGTCGAGCGCGCCCAGGCGGGCGAGGCCGATGCCTTCGGCCGCCTGTACGACCAGTACAGCGACACCGTCTACCGCTACATCTACTACCGCGTCGGCGGGAAGGCGACGGCGGAGGACCTCACCAGCGAGACGTTCCTGCGCGCACTGCGCCGGATCTCCACCTTCACCTGGCAGGGCCGCGACTTCGGTGCCTGGCTCGTCACCATCGCCAGGAACCTGGTCGCCGACCACTTCAAGTCCAGCCGCTTCCGCCTCGAGGTCACCACAGGCGAGATGCTCGACGCCAACGAGGTCGAGCGCAGCCCCGAGGACTCCGTCCTGGAGTCCCTCTCCAACGCCGCCCTCCTCGACGCGGTCCGCCGCCTGAACCCCCAGCAGCAGGAGTGCGTGACCCTGCGCTTCCTCCAGGGCCTCTCGGTCGCCGAGACCGCCCGCGTGATGGGGAAGAACGAGGGCGCCATCAAGACCCTCCAGTACCGGGCGGTCCGCACCCTGGCCCGCCTTCTCCCGGACGACGCCCGCTGACCGGTTCGCGCCCCCCACACGCGCCCCCACGCCCCGGTCGGCGGCCCCGTCGCCCGTCCTCCCCCCACGCCACCACGACCCCCGCCCAACTCACAGTCGGTGACGCCCCGATGACGCACTGGTCCGATCATCTTTCGCGCGTAACCCAAGTGCCGCGCCGCTCGTTGTGCGGGATGCAGGCTCCCTGTGGACACGCCATGTCCGCAGCCACTCACTCTTTCGTGTGGATGCGCTCAAGGTGTGCAACCTTCCGGACACCCCGGGGAGTCGACCGTCATGACGAGAGGAGGTGCCGCCAGTGATCGCGAACGTATCGGCGCACCGGCGGGCGAACGCCTTCGCCCAGGCCCTGGAGGACCGGGCGTCCGAGGGCGCGGCGGCAGACCAGTCCGATGCCCCGGCCGAACCGGCCGAGCATGGACGACTGTTGGCCTTGGCGAACGGTCTCGGCGAACTGCCGAAGCCACAGCTGGATCCCGAGGTCAAGGTGGTGCAGCGAGCCCAGCTCGTCGCCGCCATGGAAGCGATGCTCGCGGAGGGGAGCGCGGCCGCCGGGCCTTCGGTGCCCGAGCAGCGGTCCAGCAGCAAGGGCGCCCACCGGGCGTCCCCACTGCGGAAACTGCGCCCCCGTTCCCGCTGGTCCAAGGGCCTAGCCGCGGGCGGCCTCACGGTCGGCGTGGCGGCGGGTGCCTTCGGCGGAGTGGCCGCGGCCAGCTCCGACGCGCTTCCCGGTGACTCGCTCTACGGGCTCAAGCGAGGCATGGAGGACATCAAGCTGGGCATGGCCGACGACGACGCGGACCGCGGCGGCATCTACCTCGACCAGGCGTCCACCCGCCTCAGCGAGGCCCGCCGACTCATGGAGCGGGGTCGCTCGGGCGATCTCGACCATGAGTCGCTCAGCGAGATCCGCCGCGTCCTGGGCGGAATGAAACACGACGCCAGCGAAGGCCACCGCCTGCTCCGCCAGGCATACCAGCGGGACGGCGAGATCGCCCCGATGGCCCGGCTCAACTCCTTCGCCCAGGCCCACCGGGACACCTGGAACGGCCTCCGCGACCGGCTCCCCGTCCAACTGGCGGATGTCGGAAGCGAGGTGACGCACGTCTTCGACGCCATGAACGAAGACGTCGAACGGCTCCAGTCGGTGCTTCCCCGTACCCCCGAGAGGGGCGCGATCGGCTCGGAGAGCCCCAGCGGCAGCCCCAGTGCGCCGAGGGACTCACAGGGCACGGGCACGCAGAGCCCGCCGTCCGCCAAGGAGGCCACCCCCTCGGGCAGCCACTCCGCACCACCGAGCACGTCCGGCCCCAGCACGGGCACCAGCCCGAGTGCGGACAGCGGCACTGGCTCACCAGAGGACGACGGTCTCCTCGGCGGCAACACCGGCGGACTGCTCAAGCCCTCCCCGACCGGCACGCCGACGGCCCCCTCGGGCGACGAGGCGACACCCGACATGCCGGACGTCACCCTTCCGCCACTCCTGCCGGGCCTCCTTCCAGGCCTCGGCATCGACAGCGAGGACGCTCGCTAGCAAGAGGAAGGGGCGCCCCCACGGACGGGGGGCGCCCCTTCCTCCATGCCCGGCACAGACCCGGAAGAGCCCGACCGCTCAGAAGAACACCGACCGCCGCTGGACGAGCAGCTTGTAGAGCGTGTGCTGGATCTGCTCCCGCACCTGATCCGTCAGGTTGAACATCAGCATCGGATCCTCCGCCGCCTCCGGCGCGTAGGAGTCCGTCGGGATCGGCTCGCCGAACTGGATCGTCCACTTCGTCGGCAGCGGCAGCGCCCCCAGCGGCCCCAGCCAGGGAAAGGTCGGGGTGAGCGGGAAGTACGGGAAGCCGAGCACCCGCGCAAGGGTCCTGGCGTTCCCGATCATCGGGTATATCTCCTCGGCCCCGACGATCGAGCAGGGCACGATCGGCACCCCGGCCCGGAGCGCCGTCGAGACGAACCCGCCCCGGCCGAACCGCTGGAGCTTGTACCGCTCCCCGAACGGCTTCCCGATCCCCTTGAAGCCCTCCGGCATCACTCCGACGATCTCCCCGGCCCGCAGCAGCCGCTCCGCGTCCTCCGCGCAGGCCAGCGTGTGCCCGGCCTTCCGGGCCAGTTCGTTGACGATCGGCAGCACGAAGACCAGGTCGGCGGCGAGCAGTCGCAGGTGGCGTCCGGCCGGATGGTGGTCGTGGACGGCGACCTGCATCATCAGCCCGTCGAGCGGCACGGTCCCCGAATGGTTGGCGACGATCAGCGCCCCGCCCTCGGCGGGGATGTTCTCGACGCCCTTCACCTCCACCCGGAAGTACTTCTCGTACAGCGGGCGCAGCAGCGACATCAGGACCTGGTCGGTGAGCTCCTCGTCGTAGCCGAACTCGTCGATCTCGTAGTCGCCGGTGATCCGGCGCCGCAGGAACGCGAGCCCGCCGGCGAGCCGCCGCTCCCAGCCTCCGCCCCCGGCACCCTCCTCGGCCCCGCCGTCAGGACCCGCGCCGACGACGACCTCGGCCTCGTGCTCGGCCCCGACCGCCGTACCGGCCTCACGACCGCCCCCGGCGCCCGGGAGGCCGTCCCGGACCTCCCGGCCCACCTCCGGCTCCTCAGGGGGCTGCTGCGGCCCCGGAAGGGCCCGTACGGCCGCCGTCTCGCCGTCGGCACGGCCGGGCCGCCGCCGGGCGCGTGACCGGTCGTCGTCGAACGGAATGACCTTGGCGTCCGCCATCGCTGTCCGGTCTCCTCAGGCGCCGTCGTGAACAGGGGGAACAGGGTGAACAGGTGCCACAGGGGAAACAGCCGCATTAGGGGCAGCAGCGGCCGGAGCCAGTCGCCCGGCCAGCCGGTCCACCGCCCCCGCCAGCATCTCCGGCGGCAGCAGCCCCGGCCCCCTGCCACGCACGAAGTCGGCGAAGGTCTCCGCCGTGGAGTAGCGCGGCGAGAAGCCGAGGACCTCCCGCGTCTGGACCGTCGAGACGACCCTGCCGTGGGTGAGCAGCCGGATCTGCTCGGGCGCGAAGTCGGTGATGCCGACGGTACGCAGCGCGGTCCCCACCCAGGTGACCGCCGGCAGCAGCACCGGCACCGTCGGCCGGCCGAGCCGCCGCGCGCACTGCGAGAGCAGCAGCACCCCGTCGCCCGCCACGTTGAAGGTGCCGCTGTTCTGCGTGGCCCTGCGCGGCTCGTGCGCCGCCAGGCGCAGGACGTCGATCACGTCGTCCTCGTGGACGAACTGGAGTCTCGGGTCGTAGCCGAGGACGGTCGGAAGCACCGGCAGCGCCAGGTACTCGGCCAGCGGCGAGTCGATCCGCGGCCCGAGGATGTTCGCGAAGCGCAGCACGCACACCGCGACGTCGGGGCGGCGCCGGGCGAAGCCCCGTACGTACCCCTCGACCTCGACGGCGTCCTTGGCGAAGCCCCCGCTGGGCAGCGACTTCGCGGGCGTCGTCTCGGTGAAGACGGCCGGGTCGCGGGGCGCGGAGCCGTAGACGCTGGTGCTGGACTTGATCACCATGCGGCTGATCCGCGGCGACTTCTGGCAGGCGCCGAGCAGCTGCATGGTGCCGATGACGTTGGTCTCCTTGACCGACGTACGGCCGCCACCGCCGAGCGCCGTGCCGGTGACGTCCAGATGGACCACCGTGTCGACGTCGTGCTCGGCGAGGATCTTGGCGATCTCGGGCCGGCGGATGTCCGCCCGTACGAACTCGGCGGCGCCGAGCTGGTGCGCCGGGTCGACCGCGTCGACGGCCACGACCCGCTCCACCTCCGGGTCCCGCTGGATCCGCCGCACGAAGCGGCCCCCGAGATGCCGCGCGGCACCGGTGACGAGCACGACCTTGCCCAAGATCAGCGCCTTCCGTCCGTCTTCCGTTGGTCGCCACCGTAGCGCCTCGGGATTTCCGCGCAAATAAAACGTGGCCCTTCACCGCGAACGGTGAAGGGCCACGCCTGACGCACTGAAAGCTGCGGTGCAGCTGTCGCCTTACTTCTTGTTGCGACGCTGAACGCGCGTGCGCTTAAGCAGCTTGCGGTGCTTCTTCTTCGCCATCCGCTTGCGCCGCTTCTTGATAACAGAGCCCACGACTACCCTCGCTCACTTCTCGGAACATCCCCGCCTCCCGGCGGGGATCGGTGCGGGGCGTCTGGGCCCACACGACCTACGTCGGCCTAGCCTACCGTCCCGAGCACCGCGCTTGTAATCCGAGGGACATACGGAGCTTTCCCGGCGTTGTCGCCGCGCTCGCGCTACGCGGTCCCCACCCCCACGAAGGACTCCCGCAGGTACTCGTGAACCGCCTGTTCCGGCACCCGGAAGGACCTGCCCACCCGGATCGCCGGCAGATGACCGCTGTGCACCAAGCGGTACACGGTCATCTTCGAGACGCGCATCACCGAGGCGACTTCCGCCACGGTCAGAAACTTGACCTCGTTGAGAGGTCGATCGCCAGCAGCCATGACCCACCTGTACCTTCCGCCGCGACGCCCACCGGCTTCCCCTCCGGTGACTCTTCGTCGCCGAGCGCTCACTCTCAAGACTAGGGGCGGGTGGTACGAGTGGGGAAGAGGAGCTGTCATCGGCCGTTTACCGTGACAGACGCGCTCGATTGAGTACATAGCGTGTGAGTGGACGGTAGTAGTCGGAGCGCACGCCGTCATCCAGCGGTACGACCACCGACACCTGCCCCTCCGCCTCCCCGACGAACAGCGCCGGATCGTCCGTATCGGCCAGACCGATCGCCTCGATACCCAGCTGACCTGCCCCGCAGACCCATCCGTGGTCCCCCACCACGAGCTCCGGCAACGGCCCGCCGCCGTCGGCCGCGCTCTCCAGAGCCGCCCTGACCGGCAGCGGCGAGTGGGAGTGCGCCCCCGGCTCGCGCCCGCCCCGCGACGGGCCCGGCTCTCGCACCAGCGCCACCCCCCGGACGTAGTCGAGAAGGTACGTACGTACGCCGAACCGGGTCGTTATGTCGACACATCTCCCCTGCGCGGGGGTGAGAACAAGGCATCCCGCCGCCGACAAAGCGTCTGCGAGAGCGACGTAGAAACCGAGCAGCCGGTGCGGATGACCCGTCCCCAGGAGCACCGGAACCCGCCGCGCCGCCGCCGCCCCCAGCCGCGCGGCGAACGCGTCGAGCCCCCTCAACGTCCGTTCCGGATCGATGACATCGGCCCCCGAGCGGTGCGAGGGGTCCCCCGACACCCCGCACTTCTCGGCCATCAACCGCAGCAGATCGGCCTCGTCCCACCCCCACACGGGATCGAGCCCGAGGAGCACCCGCGGATCCCGCGCGGCGAAGAGCCGGTAGCTCCGCAGGTTCTCCTCGCGCGACGTCGCCACCGTCCCCGCCAACCCCGACGCCAAGAGATGCGCCCGCAGCGCCCCGGTACTCAACACCCACCCGATGCTGCCGGAACACCACCGCCACGGAGTCCAAACCTCCCGGACACCGCACAGTCGGCGTAACGCCCACCCGTACGTTCCAGGGACCTCCGGAAGCGACTACGCGAGCAGCCCCCGCAGCGGGAAGACCGCCTTCCGCGTCGCGAGCACCGCCTGGTCGAGCCGGTCCGCCGGGTCGTACCCCTCGGACCAGTCCCGGAAGCCCACCGGCCACCGCCCGTCCGTCATCCGCGCCGGCCCCGGCTGCCGGGTCCGCGCGTACGCCTCGTCCCGCCACGACGACGGGATCACCGACTCGGGATCCACCGGAGCGTGCGCCGCGATCCCCACCAGATGGGTCCACGACCGCGGCACGACGTCCACCACCGCGTACCCCCCGCCGCCCAGGGCCACCCAACGCCCCTCGGCGTACGTGTGCGCCAGCTCGTGACACGCCTCCTGCACCGCCCGCTGCGCGTCGAGCGACACCGCCAGATGGGCGAGCGGATCCTCGAAGTGCGTGTCGGCCCCGTGCTGCGTGATCAGCACCTGCGGCCGGAAGTCCGCGATCAGCTCCGGTACGACCGCGTGGAACGCCCGCAGCCACCCCGCGTCACCCGTCCCCGCCGGCAGCGCCACGTTCACCGCCCCTCCCTCACCCGGACCGGCCGCGCCCGTCTCCTCCGGCCACCCCGTCTGCGGGAACAGCGTCCGCGGATGCTCGTGCAGCGACACGGTGAGCACCCGCGGGTCCTCCCAGAACGCCGCCTGGACCCCGTCCCCGTGGTGCACGTCCACATCCACGTACGCGACCCGCTCCGCGCCCAGTTCCAACAGCCGGGCGATGGCCAGCGAGGCGTCGTTGTAGATGCAGAACCCGGACGCGCCGCCCGGCATCGCGTGGTGCAGACCGCCCGCGAAGTTCACCGCGTGCGCGGCCTCCCCGCGCCAGACCGCCTCCGCCGCGCCCACCGACTGCCCGGCGATCAGCGCCGACACCTCGTGCATCCCGGCGAACGCCGGGTCGTCGACCGTACCGAGCCCGTACGCCTGGTCGGCCCGACGCGGCTCCGCCGACGCGGCCCGCACCGCCGCCACGTAGTCCTCACGGTGCACGAGCCGCAGCGTCGAGTCCCCGGCCGGCTTCGCCGCCACCACGTCCACCGCCCGGTCGAGCCCGTACGCCCGCACCAACGACATCGTCAGCGCGAGCCGCACCGGATCCATCGGATGCTCGGACCCGAAGTCGTACCCCGTGACAGCTTCATCCCACATCAACAGTGCGCGGCCGCTCATGCCCGCCACCGTATCGGGCCGCTCTCGACCCGAACGACGTGGCGTACGCCACCGTCACCAGGACCAGCACCATCGGCACCAGCATGGCCCCCCGGTAGCTCCACGCGTCCCCGAGCGCCCCCACGAGCGGAGAGCCGATCAGAAAGCCGACGTAGTTGAAGACATTGAGCCGCGCCACGGCCGCGTCGCTCCTCCCCGGGAACAGTCGCCCGGCCGCCGCGAAGGTCTGCGGCACGATCACGCTCAGCCCGAGACCGAGCACCGTGAACCCGGCGATCCCCACCCAGGCCCCCGGCGACACCGCCACCACCGCGAACCCCAGCGCGGCGAGCACCGCACCGGCCCGCACGACCGCCGCGGCCCCCATCCGCCGCACCCCGAAGTCCCCCACGGCCCGCCCGAGCAGGGTCGTCACCATGTACGCGTTGTACGGCACCGTCGCCAGCTCCTCCGAGCTGCCCAGCACGTCCTGGAGGTACTTGGCACTCCAGTTGGAGACGGTCGAGTCCCCGATGTACGCGAAGGTCATCACGAGACAGAGCGGCACCAGCAACGCGAAGCCGACCCGCCCCCCCTTGCCCTCCGGCACCTCGTCCCCCGGCCCGTCCCCGCCGGCCACGTACCACCGGCTGGCGACGAGCGCGACGGGCAGCAGCAGGACCACGACCGGCAGATACGACACGAACAGCGACAGCTGCCAGTGCGCCCCCACCCAGGCCAGCGAGGCGCCCGCGATCCCGCCGAGGCTGTACGAGGCGTGGAAGCCGAGCATGATGCTCCGCCCGTACGCCCGCTGGAGGCTGACCCCCAGCATGTTCATGGAGGCGTCCAGGGCGCCGACCGCGAGCCCGAAGAGCCCCAGGGCGACAGCCGCCTGCCACAGCTCGCTTCCCGTTCCCACGGCGAGCAGCGACAGCAGGACGAACGGCTGGGCCCACCGCAGCACCACCGCAGGACCCACTTTGGCGACAACCCTCCCGGTCGCCACGCTCGCAACTCCGGCCAGGATGGGCACGGCGGCCAGGAAGGCCGGCAGCAACGCGTCCGAGATCCCGTACCGCTCCTGGATCGCCGGTATTCGGGTCACGAGCAGGGCGAAGGTGACCCCTTGCACGAAGAAACTGACCGCCAGGGATCCCCGCCCACGCCGCAACCGCGCATCCGTCATGGCGGCACAGCGTAGGGCCGGAACCTACCGCGGGGTAGATGGATCACAGCCCCAATATCGCGGGCAGCTCGTCCATCCTCCGGAAGAACCCGGCGGCCCCATCCAGCTTCTCCTCCGGGGTCATGGCGGTGAACCCGTACACGTCCATCCCGGCCGCCAGGGCCGCCTGCACTCCGAGCCGGCTGTCCTCGACCACCACGCACCGCTCGGGCGCCACCCCCATCCGCGAGGCCGCGTGCAGGAACAGGTCGGGCGACGGCTTGCCCCGCCCGACGTCCTCGGAGCTGAACACGATCTCGTCCCGGAACCAGGCATCAAGCCCGGTCTTCCGGTGCCCGACGCGGATCCGCTCATGGCTTCCGGAGGAGGCCACACAGTACGGAACCCCGCCGTCGGCAAGCTGCTTGAGCACCTCCGCAGCCCCGACCACAGCCTCCAACTCGGCCCGGAAGGCGGCGAAGACCCGCGCGTGGAAGACCTCGTCGAAGTCCCCCGGCAGTCGCTGCCCGCTCCGCTCCTCGACCAGCTCGTGAATGCGGTGCATGGCGGACCCCATGTAGTCACGCACCGACTCCTCGTACGAGGTCGGATGCCCGAGCTCCGTCAGATAGCCGGCCAGCAGGGTGTTGGAGATCGGCTCGCTGTCCACGAGCACACCGTCGTTGTCGAAGATGACCAAGTCATAGCGCATGCGCACAGCCTAGAACGCAAAAATGCCTCAACCCCCGGACAGAGTCCGGGGGTTGAGGCTAAAAATTGTTCGGCGGCGTCCTACTCTCCCACAGGGTCCCCCCTGCAGTACCATCGGCGCTGAAAGGCTTAGCTTCCGGGTTCGGAATGTAACCGGGC
>NZ_JBITBZ010000010.1:0-346875 GCF_044452745.1 Streptomyces sp. NPDC051822
GCGCCCCCCCCCCCCCCCCCCCCCCCCGCCGCCCCCCCCCCCCCCCCGCGGGGGGGGGGGGGCCCCCCCCGCGACCGGGGGTTTCGATCGCAAGCTCGGCGCTTCAGTCCTCGCCGCGCACGATCTGCGGCTCCGGGTCACGTTCCTGACCCCCCGTCTCGGGGGACTGCTCGACATCGAGTTCCCGGAAGGCGGGCCGACAGGTCCTGATCCGGCCCGCGCCCGCCTCCCCGGTCCGAGCGGAGCGGATGGTGCTGCTGACGTCCTCCACGGCCGACACCTCCTGAGGTCGACAGATCCGGCCCTCTGGTGGTCGGGTCAACTGCCACCTGCGACTACCCGTTCCACCCCGCTTGACACGCCGCTTATCCGTCGCGGCTCTCCCCGGCCGGTACGCCGCACGGGTCAACCCTGCGCGTGTCAGACCATACGACCGGAGCGGCTGCCGTACGGCGGTCCATCCTCGCTCCATGCGTCCGATCACCGCCTGTCTCCTGATGAGCACCCTGTGCCTCGGGCTCGCCGGATGCGGGAGCGTCGAGGAACGCGCGTCCGCGGCGCGGTCGGCCGCCCTCGGCTTCGGGGCGGCGCTGCGCGCCTCCGACGAGGCACGGGCCTGCGAGGCGCTGGCGCCGGCCACCCGCGAGGAGCTGGAGCAGGACGGGCCCTGCCCCACCGCCCTGGCCGCGCTGCGGCTCGACACCGTCGCCGGGGAACCGCTCTCCACCGACGTCTACGGAGAGCAGGCCAGGGTCGTGTTCGCACGGGACAGCGTCTTCCTCGCCTCCTTCCCGGAGGGCTGGAAGGTCACCGCGGCCGGCTGTACGCCGAGGCCAGGACGCCCGGCCCGGTGCGAAGTGAAGGGGGACTGAGGTGCGTACCGTGTTCGTGCTCTGTCTGGCGACCGTCACCGCGGGCCTCGCCCTCGCGCTGACGGTGGGGCTGATGCAGCGATGAGCGGCCCCGTGCGCTTCCTCCGCGACAACGGCCTGACCCTCGCCTTCGGCACGGCGTTCCTGCTCACCCTCGTGGCCCAGGCCTTCGCCGGCTGCGCGGAACTCAACACGGTGCTGCGCTCGTACGCCCTGGACCCCGTCGGATGCGGCGAGTACGTGCTGACCTCCGACTTCCTCGTCGACGTCACCGAGAACTGGCAGTCGGAGTTCCTCCAGTTCTTCCTCTTCGCCTACGGCACCGTCTGGCTGGTCCAGCGCGGTTCGCCGGAGTCGAAGCAGCTCGACAGCATCGGCCGGGAGTCGGACGAGCGGCAGAAGACCGGCGCGTACGCGACCGCCGGGTCGCCCCGCGCCGCCTCCGCCGGCGGACTGCGCCAGAGCCTCTACTCGAACTCCCTCGGCATCGTGATGTGCCTGATCTTCCTGATGTCCTGGCTGGCCCAGTCCGTCACCGGCGTCGTCACCTACAACGAGGGAGAGCTGCGCGAGCTCCAGGATCCGGTCGGCTGGAGCACGTACGTCCTCTCCGCCGAGTTCTGGAACCGCACGCTGCAGAACTGGCAGTCCGAGCTGCTCGCCGTCGCCTCCATGGTGATCCTCTCCGTCTACCTGAGGCAGCGCGGCTCCCCGGAGTCCAAGCCGGTGGGCGCCCCCCACACGGCGACCGGGGTGGAGGGCTGACGCGACAGGTCCAGCATGGTGATCTCGGTCGGGTTGCCCAGGTTCACGGGGCCGTTCATCCCGTGCGCCGCCGCCGTGAGCACGCCCCGCACGGTGTCGTCGACGTAGCACAGCGAGCGGGTCTGCAGCCCGTCACCCGTGACCGTCGGCGGTTCACCGGCGAGGGCCTGGCGGACGAAGGTCGGCACGGCACGGCCGTCGTAGCCGCGGCCCGTACGTGTTGAAGAGCCGCACGGCACAGGCGTCGGTGCCGTGCTCCGAGGACTCCGCCGTGGTCAGCGCCCCGCCGAAGCGCTTCGCCGTACACGCTGCGCGGCCCCACCGGGTTGACGTTGCCCCAGTACCGCTCGTTCTGCGGGTGCTCCCGCAGATCGCCGTACACCTCGGAGGTCGAGGCCAGGACGAAGCGGGCACGTGCGGCGCGGGCGAGCGCCAGGGCGTTGCGCGTGCCCAGACTGCCGGCCTCCAGGGTGTGCAGCGGAAGCCTCAGATAATCGGCGGGGGAGGCCGGGGATGCGAAGTGGAGGACGAGATCGGGCGGCGGGTCGACCCGGAACGGCTCCGAGACGTTCGCCTCGTGCAGACGGAAGCCCGGGTGGGGGAGGAAGCCGGCGATGATCGCCACGCGTCCTCCGCTGTCGAGCAGTGCGGCGCACAGGTGGGACCGACGAAGCCGGCGCCGCCCGTTTGCCCGTTTCTCCGCCGGGCACCGCCTGTCGCAGGACGGGGCCCGCCCACCGAGGAGGACGTCATGGCCACGACGAGACGCCTGACGGAGGCCGGACGGCGCATCGTGGAAGAGGAGACGGCGCCCCTGCCGCACCTTCCCCGCGCACCGGAGGCCGACCGTGAGCGGGTGAACAGACGATGGCAGGAGATCCTTCAGGAGACGCGGGTCGCCCAGACCGGTGTGCAGATCCTGTTCGGTTTCCTGCTGAGCCTCGCCTTCACGCCCCGCTTCGGTGAACTGGGCGGATTCGACCGGGGACTGCACGTCGGCACCGTCGTCCTGGCCGTCTCCTCGACCGCCGCGCTGATCGCCCCGGTCTCCATCCACCGCTGCCTCTCGGGACTGCGCCTCAAGAAGGCTCTGCTGGTACGTCCTTCCCTACCGCCTGCGGCGCAGGGCGCTGCGCCGCGGCCGATCAGGAGGGGCGAACGGCGACACCACGCGGACGCCATAGCGGCGTCCGACCATGGCGGAGCCCCTGACGGCAAGGAGCGTCAGGGGCTTCGCGTGCCTCATACGGCATCGGCCGCGCGCCTCATTCAGGGACGCATCCGGCGAGGTTCTCCGTGTTCGTGATCTCCTTGTCCAGCTTGTCCAGATACGGGGTGACCTGGTCGACCGCCGCCGGCCCGGTCATGTTCCTGTCCAGGTGGTCCATCGTGACGTCCAGCTCCCGGAAGGCGGCCTGCAGGGCGTCGGTGTTCACGCCGGCCTCCTCGGCGGCGTCCTGGATCTGCCCCATGTCGTCGGACATGTCGGCCCTGATGTCCTGGATGCCCTGAACCGTCTCCGACGGGTCCAGGTTCCGCATCTCGGTGCTGTGGCCCTGGAGACCCGTCAACTCCTCGCACACGGCCGTCGTGGCCTCCGCGCGCTCGTCCGCGGCGCCGCCGGACCCGTCGTCGTCGGAGCATCCGGTCAGGGCGAGTACGAACGCCGCGCCCGCCGCCGCCAGGACGCCCGGGACCGTCCGGCGCCCGCGGCGGCCGGCGGACCCTCCTACGGTGCTGGGGGACATCACGCACCACCTCCTCGGTACGCACTCCTCGTGCGCGGATGTCTCGCCGCGGCGGCTACCCGCTGCCGTGTCCCGCACACGCCGGGGCAGAGGTTCCCTCGTCGGCCCGTACGCCGAAGGCCTCACGGCTTGAAGAGGATCTTGACCGCGCCGTCCCGCTTGGTCTGGAACATCTCGTAGGCGTCCGGTGCCTCCGCGAGCGGAAGGCGGTGCGTGGCGAAGCCGTCGAGTCCCAGCGGATCGTCGTCCCCGAGGAAGGGCCGCAGCCTGTCCACCCAGCGCAGGACGTTCGCCTGGCCCATGTGGAGCCGGATCTGCTTGTCGAACATCACGAGGAGCGGCATCGGATCGGCCGCACCCCCGTACACCCCGGCCAGCGACACGGTGCCCCCTCGGCGTACCAACTCGACCGCCAGGTGCAGCGCGGAGAGCCGGTCGACGCCGTAACGGCGCATCAGGCGCCCGGCGAGGGCGTCGGGCAGATGGCCGACCAGCGACTGCAGACCGCGGGCGAGCGGCGCGCCGTGGGCCTCCATGCCGACGGCGTCGACGACCGCGTCGGGCCCCCGGCCGTCCGTCAGGTCGCGCACCCGGTCGACCAGTCCGTCGTCCTCGGACGGATCCAGGGTGTGCACGCCCCGGGCCGCCGCGCGGTCGAGCCTCTCCCGTACGGGATCGATCCCGATGACCAGGCCGGCTCCCCTCAGCAGGGCGATCCGGGAGGCCATGTCGCCGATGGGGCCGAGCCCGAGCACCGCCACCGAGCCGCCGGGCGGCACCTCCGCGTACTCGACGGCCTGCCACGCAGTCGGCAGCACGTCCGAGAGGTAGACGAAGCGGTCGTCCGGCGGGCCCTCCGGCACCGGGATCGGCAGGCTGTTCCCGAACGGCACCCGCAGGTACTCGGCCTGACCACCCGGCACCTGCCCGTACAGCTTGGTGTAGCCGAACAGGGCCGCCCCCGTGCCGTACGCGTGCACCTGCGTCGTCTCGCACTGGGAGTGCAGTCCGCGCGCGCACATCGCGCACGTGCCGCAGGAGACGTTGAACGGGACCACGACCCGGCTGCCCGGCCTGATCCGCCGTACCTCGGAGCCCACCTCCTCGACCACGCCCATCGGCTCGTGCCCCAGCACGTCCCCCGCATCGAGGAACGGCCCCAGCACCTCGTACAGATGGAGGTCGGATCCGCACAGCCCGGACGTCGTGATCCGCACGATCACGTCGGTGGGCTCCTGGATGGCGGGATCCGGCACCGTCTCCACCGAGACCCGCCGCCTGCCCTGCCATGTGACGGCCTTCATCACGGCCACCTCCTTCCCTTCTCGCCGCGCCGCGCAGGGCGGTTCACGGCGTCGCGACCATCGGCGCGCGGGCGGCGAGTCCTCGCTGTCGGCGCCGATCCAGGGCACCTCCGCGAGCCGGAGCAGCAGCGCGGCGGGCAGCGGACTCGGGTGGTACGAGACGAGGACGAGCGCCCGGTCGAAGCGGCGAGCGGCCAGCGCGTCGATCAGCTCGCGGCAGGCGCGCGGTGACACCGGTGTTCCGTGCCGCGGCGGGGCCCCGGGCCGGCCCGGGGACGACCACGGTCATCGCGCGGAGCGCCTCGGGAACCGGCAGCTCGGGGACGCTCCCGCCGTTGCCGGGCCGGTCGTGCACGAGGACGACCCGGGACGGCGGCGGGCCCGTGGACGCCGCCAGGGCGTCGAGGCACGTGGTCAGGCTCGGCCGACCCAGGGTCGGTACGACCACGGCGTAACGCGCCGGAGTGTGGCGGCCGTTCACCGGGCACCGCCCTCGCCGGTCCCGGCGTTCCAGCTCTGGCGGCCGGAGTGGAACATGTCGGCCCTGCGGACCGCGAACGGGCCGATCGCGAGCAGGTCGACCGGCGTCGAGCCGAAGCACTCCAGCGCGTCCCGGGGATCGTCGACCATGGGCCGGCCCGCCGTGTTCAGGCTGGTGTTGACGACGACGGGCAGGCCCGTCAGCCGCTCGAACTCCTCCAGCATCCGGGCCACCAGCGGCTCCTGCAGCCGGTCCACCGTCTGGATCCGCGCCGTGCCGTCGACGTGCACGACGGCGGGTATCCGCTCACGCCAGTCCGGCGCCACGTCGTGCACGAACAGCATGTACGGGCTGGGCAACGGCCCGTCGAAGATCTCGGCGGACCGTTCCGTCAGCACCATGGGCGCGACCGGCCGGAACTGCTCGCGCCCCTTGATGTCGTTGAGCCGCTCCAGGTTCCCGGCGTGCCCCGGGTGCGCGAGCAGCGAACGGTGTCCGAGCGCCCTCGGGCCGTACTCGGAACGCCCCTGGAACCAGGCCACGACCCCGTTGGCGGCCAGCGCCTCCGCCACGGTCGCGGCGATGTCGGGAGGGCGCTCGAACGGCACGGCCGCCGTCTTGAGCCGCCCGGCGAGCTCCGCGTCCGACCACTCCCTGCCGAGGGCGGCCCCCGGCATCGGCGCCGGGTCCTCCCCGGCCTCCGCCGACAGCAGCAGCGCCCCGCCCAGGGCGGTCCCCGCGTCACCGGCGGCGGGCTGCACCCAGACACGGGAGAACGGGCCTTCCCGGGCGATCCGCGAGTTCGCCACACAGTTCAGGGCGACGCCGCCGGCCAGGGTGAGCACACCGTCGTGGGTCCGGCCGTGCAGCCAGCGCACCAGATCGAGCAGCGTCTCCTCCAGCACCGCCTGGGTACTGGCCGCCACGTCCGCGTGCGCCTGGGTCCACGGCTCGTCGGCGGCCCTGGGCGGACACAGCTCCGCCCAGGGCACGCCGTGGGCGAGGAAGCCGCCGTCGCCCGTCGGACGGACGTACCGCCGCAGCTCCCCGAGCATCCTGGGCGTCCCGTGCGAGGCGAGGGCCATCACCTTGAACTCGTCGGAGGAGCGCAGGAACCCGAGGTGCTCGGTCAGCTCCTCGTAGACGAGCCCCAGGGAATGCGGGAGTCCCTGCGCGCGCAGGGGTTCCAGCCGGTTGCCGAGCCGTCGTGCGGCCAGGTGGGAGGCCGATTCCCCGCGTCCGTCGAGGACCAGGACCGACGAGCTCTCGGCCGCCTCCGCGCCGAACGCGCCGGACGCGGCATGCGCCATGTGGTGCCCGACGAACCGCACGGACGCCGGGTCGAGGCCCGGCAGGGCGGTCGACAGAAAGCCGGGGGCACACCGGGCGTACGCCTGGCGCAGACTGTCCCACGGGTCGTCCAGGCCCAGCTCCTCGGCGGTGCGGGCCAGCTCCGGATCGTACGAGTAGGCGACCAGATCCAGGTCGGCGGGCCGCATCCCGGCCACCTCCAGGCACCACCGCGCGGCCTGCTCGGGCAGTTCCCAGGCGGAGAAGGGGACGGGCCGTTTGCCGTGCTTGCGGCGCGAGAAGCGTTCCTCCTCGGCCGCGGCGACGGTGATGCCGTCGACGACCAGGGCCGCGGCGGGGTCGTGGAAGAGGGCGTTGACGCCGAGTACACGCATGGGGGGCCTTTCCGGTGTCGGCGGGGGAGCTCGCCCCCAGAACGCTGAACGGAAGGGGAGCGGGGGGCGGGTCGGGGCGGATCGGGACGCGCGCCGGAGCCTCTCGGCCGGTTCGGCGGACCTCGGCCGGTCCGGCGGACCTCGGCCGGTCCGGCGGACCACGGCCGGTCCGGAAGACCGCAGTCGGTCCGGAGGGTCTCGGGCCGGTCCGGGTGTCCCGGAGCGTCCACCTGGAACCCGGCCGGGCGGCTACCCGTGCCGAGCAGCGCTACTCCTCGGATACGGACATTCCCGATCAGGTGCGGAGCTTCCGCAAGAGCGGTGCATGGACCGGCACCGTCCGGGCAGGGGCCCGTTGCCGCTGCCCGGACCTTTCCCCTCCCGTCCGGGCAGTGGTGGTACGCGAAGCGGCGACGGCGGCCGGATGACCGTGGTCACAGAGAGCTGCCCCGGCCCGGAACGGGCTTCAGCGCTCGGCCAGTGCGCGGGCGGTGCGGACGATGTGGGAGCGCGAGATGCCGGCCGCGTCGAGGAGTTCCCCGGTCGTGCCGGAGCCCGGAAGGCCGGTGACGGCGAGGTGGGCGAAGGCGGGAAAGGCGGAGGAGCCGGTCCGCGCGTCCGTGGCGAGAGCCGACAGGACGGCCTCGCCGATCCCGCCCTCCGGATGATGGTCCTCGACGACGACGAGCGCGCCGGTGTCCCGGGCCGCGCGGGCGATGACCTCGGAGTCGATCGGCTTCACCGAGTACAGGTCGACGACGCGGGCACGGACGCCGTCGGCCGCGAGCCGCTCGGCGGCGGCGAGGCACTCGTGGACGGTGACACCCGCGCCGACGAGGGTGACCTCGTCGTGGTCACCGTGGCGGATGGTCTTGGAACCGCCCACCGGGAAGGCCTCGCCGTCGGCGTAGAGGACGGGGTACGCCCCACGGGTCGTGCGCAGGTAGGAGATGCCGTCGAGATCGGCCATGGTGAGGGTCAGGGCGACCGCCGAGGTGGCGTCACTGGGGTAGAGAACGGTCGAACCGCGCACCGCCCGCATCATGGCGAGGTCCTCCAGGCCCATCTGCGAAGGACCGTCCGCGCCGATCTCGACACCGCAGTGGGTGCCGCACAGGGCCATGTCGATCTGCGACACGGCGGCCATGCGGATGAAGTCGTGCGCGCGCGTCAGGAAGGCCGCGAAGGTCGTGGCGTACGGGCGGAAGCCGCGCACCGCCATGCCGACGGCATCGGCGATCATCTGCTGCTCGGCGATGTACGTCTGGAAGTACCGCTCCGGATGGGCCGTGCGGAAGTCCTCGGCATGGGTGGAGTTGCCGACCTCGGCATCGAGCGCGACGACATCGGGCCGCGCCGCGCCGAGAGCGGCGAGGGCGCTGCCGAAGGCGACCCGGGTGGCGACCTCGTCGCCGACGTCGTAACGAGGCGGCGAGGGCGGTTCGCCCGTCCGGCCCGCCGCCGTCACGCCGGACGCCGTCACGCCCGCCGCCGCCCCGCCGGTCGCCGACGCGCCGGACGGCGGCGCGTCGGGCGGCCGGGGGCCGCGCACCCGCAGGTCGCGTACGCCGCCGAGTTCGGCGACGGCACGGTCCGCCATGTCCCCGGGCAGCGGTTTGCCGTGCCAGCCGTTCTTGTCGGCCACCTCCGTCACACCGCGCCCCTTGACCGTCCTGGCGACGACCACGGTGGGCGCCTGTCCGTCGGCGGCCGTGGTCAGGGCCCGGTCGACGGCCGCGAGGTCGTGGCCGTCGACCACGATCGCCCGGCACCCGAAGGCCTCGGCCCTGCGGGCATAGGCCGACGTGTCCCATTCCAGCTCGGTGGCCCCGCTCTGCCCGAGACGGTTCACGTCGATCAGGACGGTGAAGTTGGCCAGCCGGTGGTGCCCGGCCTTGTCCAGGGCCTCCCACACGGAGCCTTCGGTCATCTCGCTGTCACCGCACAGCACCCACACCCGGTATGACCGGCCCTCCAGCTCCCGGCCCGCCAGCGCCATCCCGACGCCGTACGCGATGCCCTGGCCGAGCGAGCCCGTGGCCACGTCCACCCACGGCAGCACAGGCGTGGGGTGCCCCTGGAGGCGGTGGCCGGAGCGGCGGTAGGTCGTCATCAGCTCGTCGTCGCCGATCGCACCGGCCGCCTTGAACATGGCGTACAGGAGCGGCGAGGCGTGCCCCTTGGAGAAGACCAGGTGGTCGGCCGCCGGATCGTCGGGAGCGTCCCAGTCGTAGCGCAGGTGGCGGGTCATCAGGACCGCCATGAGGTCGGCGGCGGACAGGCTGGAGGTGGGGTGCCCCGACCCGGCGGCGGTGCTCGCCCGCACGGAGTCGACCCGCAGCTGCTGGGCGAGCTCGAAGACCTGGTCGAGATCGCTAGCGGGGCCGAGGGCGGTGGTGGGGGGTGCGGTCATGGCGCAGGTCCTTTCACGCGGGGAGACGGACGAGGGGGTCCAGGCGGTCCCCCGTCCGTCCGGAGCGGGTCCGCGGGTCTATCCGGAGCGGGCTTCGCGCGTCTTCGTACGGTTCTCCTTGCGTATCGCCTCCAGCAGTTCGCTCCTGCTCATCCGTGAGCGGCCGTCGATGTCCAGCCGCCGTGCCAGTTCGTACAGGTGCTGCTTGGTGGCCTTCTCGTCGACGCCTTCACCGCTGCGGGCGGGCCGCTCCCGGGCGGTGCCGGCCCGCGGGTCGGACGGGCCCTTGCGGCCGTGCTCCTTGCGCTCCCAGTGGTCGCCGACCTTCTCGTACGTGTGCTTGAGCGCGCTGAAGGCGACCCGATGGGCTCGCTCGCCCTCCCCGTACTGCTCCACGGCCGAGTCGTGCGCCTTGATCCAGGTGCGCTGCGCCGCCTTCGGGGAGCGCTCCAGGGTCGAGGGAAGCTCCTCTCGTCCTGGCATGGTCACCTCCAGTCATGTGCGGGGACGTCGTACGACGCTCCGGGACCGGGCGGCGGGCACCCTCCGCCCGGCCGCCTCGTCGCGGTCCCACCCAGCGGTGCCCCCGGGACCGCGCCGCAAACGGGGTCGGTGCCGCGAACCGGCGGGCGACCAGGCTCGGCGGGGCCGGAGGAGGGCCTCACCCGGCGGGTCGTCACGGCCTCACCCGGAGGTCGTTTACGGCCTGCCCCGTCGGGCAGGCGCCGACCGGCACGGCGGAGCGCACGCCGCACGCCGCAGGCCTTACGGGCAGCCCGAGCCGATGCGAGTACGCGCGGACCCACGTCCGCGCGGGACGGGAGGCGCAGGATGAACCGACCGGATCGAGGAAGCTCCAAGTCCGGCCCGAAGCTGGACGACGAACGGAAGAAGGAGGCCGAGGGCCTCGTCAGGTCCGGACGGCCCACGCGGGTCGAGGAGTGGCACGACCCGGAGCCCATGGTCGACGAGCCGGCGCCGGAGACCGAGCCCGGATCCGCGCCCGGCCGGAAGTCCGGCCGGAAGAGGAAGGCCGGCTGACCGCAGAACACGAACCTCGGTTGACCGTGAGCCCCCGGGCTCACCGTGCACCCGAGGTTCACCGTGCACGTTCCCGGTGCATCCGGGGTTCACCGTGAGCCGACGGGCGGGCTCAGTCTCGGGGTGAAGCTCCGTCCCGGCCCCCGGGCCCACCGGCGGGGCTGATCGCGGGGGTGCGCAGCGTGGAGATCACCTCGTTGTCGGTGACGTGGGGGAACTCCTCGTACCACTCGCCGACGGACCGGAAGGAGTCCGGCCGGTACAGGCAGATCACGTCGTCGGCCTCGCGGCGCATGGCCTCGGCGGCCTCCGGTGAGCCGACCGGCACGGCGAGAATCAGCCGGCCCGGATCCGTGCCCCGCAGATGGCGCAGGGCGGCGCGCGCCGTCACGCCCGTGGCGAGCCCGTCGTCGACGAGGACCACGGTCCGCCCGGCGGTCTCCGGCTCCGGCCTGCCCTGCCGGTACAGATCCTCACGGCGGTGCAGTTCGGCCCTCTGCCGTCCGACCTCGGGGGCGAACTCGTCCTCTGCCATCCCGAGCATCGCCAGGCTCTCCTCGTCGAACACGGGCGCGTCCTCGCCCACGATGGCCCCGACGCCGATCTCGGGCCGGTCCGGCAGGCCGATCTTGCGCGCCACCAGGACGTCCATCGGTGTTCCGAGCGCACGGGCGACCTCCGCCGCGACGGGCACGCCGCCGCGTGGAAGGGCGAGCACGACGGGCTCGACGAGGCTGTGGGCGGCCGCCCACTCGACGAGCCTGGCGGCCAGTTCCTGTCCCGCCTGCCGATGGTCGTGGAACCGCATCGGATATCACCCTTCCCGCTGGTACCGCCGTACGCCGCCGAGGAACGGCCCAGTGCCCCCGGCGGCCCGAACTGTCGGGCGAGTACCCCGTTCAGGCCCGGAAATGGCCGTCTGGGGCGGGTCCTTCGTATGGCGCGCATGTATTGCGTCACGCGTTCTGTCGTTCGTCACGGAGGGTGGTCCGGCGGCCCCGGGCGCCACTCGGCGCGCCGGTCGCGCGTTGGGGTAGCCGTGACGCCGCTTGCAGTGACGGTTCTGCACCCGTGGCCTGCGGGTTCCGGCCCGCGTGCGGCGTCCCCGACGGAAGCGGTGGCGACAGGCTGTGGAGCATCCCGACGTATGGACGCGAGTCGACGGCTACGGTCCCGACCCCGGGGACCGGTCGCGCGGAACGCGCGGGCTTGTCGGCCGCGAGGGCGAACTGGCGGAACTGCGGTCCGCCCTGGCCCTGCACCGGCTGGTGACCGTGACGGGAGCCGCCGGCATCGGCAAGAGCCGGCTCGCCCGGGCCCTGGCCGTCTCCCCGGCCGGGGAGACGGGGCAGGCCGCGGTCCGGGTGCGCTGGCACGACGGTGTGCCCGTCGGACCACGCGCGCTGACGGCCAGGCTGCTCCGCGCCCTCAGCGCCGCCGCGGGGGCGCCGCCCGGCCAGGGCGTCCCGTCCCTCCGCCGTACCCCTGCCGTCGTGCGCGAGGGCGTGGACATCGCCGAAGCGGCGCGCGCCGTACCCACCGAGGCGCTTCTGGTCGTCCTGGACGACATCGACCCCGTACACACCGAGTGCGCGGGCCTGGTCCAACGTCTCCTCATGGACGTGCCGGGTCTGCGCGTCCTCGTCACGGCCCGCCGCGCGCTCGGGCTCGGCGACGAGCACGTGATCCGCGTCGCGCCGCTGGAGGTCGACGCCCCTCCGGGCGGGCCGGAGCCGTCCCCCGCCGTCGCGCTCTTCCTGTCCCGCACGCCCTCCCGCGCCCACGGCGGCCGACCGGTGCGGGCCTCCGAGCTGCCCACGGTCCGCAGGGTCTGCCGCCTCCTCGAAGGCGTCCCCCTGGCGATCGAACTCGCCGCGGGCCAGCTGGGCGACCTGACGCTCCGGGAACTCGCCGCCCGCCTGGAGGCGGACCAGTGCTGGCTGACCGGCCCCGGCCCCGCGCTCCGGCGGCACCGCTCCCTGTACGCGTCCATCGGCGCGGTGCACACGCTCTGCGATCCGCTCGTACGGACGGTGTGGCACCGGGCGAGCGTCTTCGAGGGCGCGTTCACCGAGGCCGCCGCCGTACTCCTGTGCTCCGGAGCCGGCGTCGAACCGGACCTCGTGCCCTCCTGCCTGGCCCTGCTGAGCGCCACCGGGGTGCTCCGCGCGCTCGGAGAACCGGGAGGGGTGCGCCGGCCCCGCTACCGCATGGCACGCGCCGCACGGGACTTCGGCACGGAACGGCTCCGCGGCGCGGGGGAGCTGCCGGGCGCCCTGGCCCGGCACGCCGTCCACTACCGCGGCGTGGCGGCGGTCGCCGAGACCCTGTGGCACATGGGTCTGCAGCACCAGGCGCTGCAGACCGTCCTTGACGAGTACGACGACCTCATGGCGCTCGCCCCCCGGGCGCTGGCCGGTGCCGAAGGCCGCCCGCCCGACGCCGAGCACATCGAGGAAGCCCTTGAGGTCGTGCTGAGTCTCTGGTTCTGGTGGACGGTCCACGAACAGGGCCGCGAGGGCAGCGCCCTCCTCCTCGGCCTCCTGCCCCACCTCCCGGCCGGGAGCCCGCTCGCCCCCCGCGGACAGTGGCTGGCGGCCTGGCTGACCGCCGCCCACGACCCGCGCACCGCCCGGCGGCTCCTGGACGTCGCCTGGCCGGCCGCCGTCATGGCAGGCGACGACGCCCTCATCGGGCGGATCTCCCACGTCCACGGCACGCTGGCCTGGCACCGGCGCGACCCGGAGGCGGCCGTCCGGTACTACCGCCAGGCGGCCGACGCCGTCCCCGAGTCGGCGCCCGGCGGCCCCCCACCGAGCGTCAGCCTGGCCGCGCTCGCCGTCGTGCAGGCCCACACCGACCCCGAGGCCGCCGCCGGCACCGCTCGTCGCGCCCTCGCGCAGTCGCGCAACCGCGACGACGCCTGGGCCACGGCACTGGCCCAGCACGCCCGCGCGTTCGCCGACCACAGCGCCGGCCGCACCGGCCGCGCACGGCGCCGGGCCCAGCGCGCCCTGACGCACCTCGCGACCGGCCCGGACACCGCTCCCCAGGCCCGCGCGGCGCTGCGCCGCCTGCTGGACCACCTGGAGCCTTCCGCCGACGGCGCCGCCGACGCCGCAGTGCGCCACGACAAGCCGTTCGTGCCGGTGCCCCGCGCGGGAACGCGGAGCGGGGCGCGCCCCTCCGCGACGGAAGCGACCTGGCCGCAGGGATGAGGCCGTCAGCCGGCCGTCAGGACCTCCACGCCCCGAGCGGTGAGCTGCTCGATGACCGGATGGCCGGGGTCCGCGTCGGTGATGAGCCCGGTGATCTCCTCCCAGGGCAGCACGCGGAACCGTGACGCCGTGCCGATCTTCTCGGAGGACGCGAGGATGTGGGTGTCGGCCGCCCGTGCGGCCAGCGCGCGCTTCATCGCCGCCTCGTCGGCGTCTCCGGTCGTCAGCCCCGCCTCGGGGTGCACGCCGGTGACACCGAGCAGGCAGAGGTCGGCCGAGACGTTCTGCGCGGCCTCGACGGCGGCGGCCCCGCAGGCGACCGCCGAGTGCTTGAAGACGCGGCCCCCGAGCAGGAAGAGCTCGGCCCGGGGGTGTTCGAGCAGCGCGGCCACGATTGTCGGGCTGTGGGTGATCACGGTGCACTCCAGGTCCTGCGGGAGGGCACGGGCGACGGCCAGGGCGGTGGTACCGCCGTCGAGGATCAGGGCGCTGCCCGGCCGGACCAGCGCGGCCGCCGCCGTGGCGACCTTGCGCTTGCCGTCGGTCGCCACGCTCTGCCTGGCCGCGTAGTCGACCACCGCGGGCGATACGGGCAGCGCCCCGCCGTAGACCCGCTGGCACAGTCCCTCGGTCGCGAGGTCGCGCAGGTCGCGCCGCACGCTGTCCTCGGAGATCCCCAGTCGGGCGGCGACGTCCTTCGCGACGATCTTGCCCTCGCGGGCGAGCAGTTCGAGCAGGTGGTCGCGCCGTTCAGCAGCCAGCATTCCGCATTCTCTCCTGTTATTGCACGTTTTTGCATGTATCGTAGCGCGGCATGACCGACAAGCCCATGCTCATCCTGATCGCCGGCCCCTATCGCTCCGGCACGGACGGCGATCCGCAGGCCATGGCCGCCAACCTGGCGCGCCTCGAAGCCGCCGCCTGGCCCGTCTTCGCCACCGGCCACCTCCCCGTCATCGGGGAATGGATCGCGCTGCCCGTCCTCCGGTCGGCCGGTGCGGGCCCCGCCGACCCCCTCGCCGACCAGGTGCTCTACCCGACCGCCGACCGCCTGCTCGCCCACTGCGACGCCGTACTGCGCCTGCCCGGCGACTCCGCGGGAGCCGACCAGGACGTCGCCACCGCCCGCCGCCGCGGCCTGCCCGTCTACCACGACGTGGCCGAGATCCCCCGCCGCACCGCGCGGGAGACCGTGTGACGAGCCGCCCCGGCGTCGACGTCCCCGACCACCGCGGCCGCACCGGCCTCGACCGGGCCGGCCGCGATCTGAACCGCAACCCCGACGTGGTGGTCCGGGACGTGGAGCTCACCTCCCGGGGCTGGCACGTCCTGCGTCGCACCACGTACGACTACCGGCGCCGCGACGGGCGCTGGGTCACCGAGCAGCGCGAGACCTACGACCGAGGCGACGGGGCCGTCGTCCTGCCGTACGACCTCGAACGCCGCCGCGTGCTGCTCACCCGCCAGTTCCGCTACCCCGCCTACGTCAACGACCACCCGGACGGCATGCTCGTCGAAGCGGCCGCGGGCCTGCTCGACGGCGACGACCCGCTCGACGCCGTCCGGCGCGAGAGCGCCGAGGAGCTGGGGGTCACGCTCGGCCCGCTCACCCACGTCCTCGACGCCTACATGAGCCCCGGCTCCGTCACCGAGCGCCTCCACTTCTACGCCGCCCCCTACACCCCGGCCGACCGCACGGGAAGTGGTGGCGGCCTCGAGGAGGAGGGCGAGGACATCGAAGTCCTCGAACTCGACTTCACGGAGGCCCTCGCCATGGTCCGCGACGGCCGCGTGACGGACGGCAAGACCATCCTCCTCCTGCAATGGGCCGCCCTGGACGGCCCCTTCGCCGGCCTCCGCACCGAGTAGCCGTCGAGGGGGCGGACCGCCGGCCGCCGGACCCATGGTGTCCCGCCCCCCGGTCCGGCATACTTACCGTCCAGTAACCACCGTTCCTCGTCGCGAAGGAATCCGATGCCCACGCCCGCACGCTCCGCCCTGCTGCTCGCCGGACTGCTCGCTTCCGCGGGCGTGGCCCACTTCGTCGCCCCGAAGCGGTTCGACGCCACGGTGCCGCGTGCCCTGCCGGGCAGCCCGCGGACCTGGACGGCGGCGAGCGGGGCGGTGGAGCTCGCCCTGGCGGCCGGTCTCGCCCATCCGGCGACCCGAAGGGCGAGCGCCCACGCCACCGCCCTCTTCTTCGCGGGCGTCTTCCCCGCCAACGTGAAGATGGCCTACGACTGGCGGCACCGCCCGGCACCCGCCAGGACCCTCGCGTACGCCCGGCTTCCCCTCCAGATCCCGCTGATCCTCTGGGCCCGCCGGGCGGCCCGCGCCGACGCTTAGGGCCTCTCGTTCGGATCGCGGGCGTCGAGCAGCAGGCGCGCGGCCACCGTCGTCCCGTCCGGCCGTACCGTCCCGGCCGCAGCGGCCGCCCGCGCCCTGGTCCCCGGGAGCAGGGCCGCGTCAAGCAGGGCCGACAGGGACGCGACGGTCGGCAGGGGTCCGTCGTGTGCCACCCCGACACCCAGCGCGGACACCCTGCCGGCCCAGTACGGCTGGTCGGCACCCTGCGGCACCACCACCTGAGGAACACCCGCCCGGGCCGCCGTCGTCGTGGTGCCCGCACTGCCGTGGTGCACGACGGCGGCCACCCGGGCGAACAGCGCCTGATGGTTCACCTCTCCGACGGCCAGGCAGTCGTCCCCGTCGTCGACCACGTCCAGGCCGGCCCAGCCGCGCGAGACGATCGCCCGCAGGCCCCGCGCCCTGAGCGCCTCGACGGCCACCCGGGCGAGCTCCTTCGAACCGCCCAGGGGCATGCTGCCGAACCCGACGTAGACCGGCGGTTCGCCGGCGTCCAGGAACGTCACGAGGTCGGACGGCAGCGGACGTTCGTCCGGCCGTATCCACGCCCCCGTCTGCACCACGGCCAGATCCGTCGGCCGCCACGGGCTCAGGAACGGGTCCGTGGCCAGCCAGGGCCGCTCGGTGAACGCGTAGTCGCGGACGTTGTCCACGGCGGGCAGACCGATGGACGCCCGGTGGGCGTTGACGACCGCGCCGAACATCTCGTTCGCGTTCCGCGCGTCCACCTCCCACAGCTTCCGGTTGTCGTCCACGTCGTCGGGCAGCCGCCGCCCCCGCCGCCCGGGCGGGAGCTGGTACGGCGACGGCAGGACCACCGGCTGATGGCTCGCGTGCACATAGCGGATGCCCAGTGCGTCGGCCACCGACCGCGCCCCGGCCGTGACCGGCAGCGGCCCGGTCGCCACCAGCGCGTCGCACCCCTCGGCCGCCGCCGCGACCGGGCCGAACTGAGCGGCGATCAGATCGGCCGCGCGCTGCGCCAGTCCGACGGCGGAACCGGGCTTCACCGAGGTCACGAGGGGGCGCACCGGCTGCCCCACCGGCACCATCGGCACGCCTGCACCGGCCAGCAGCTCGCCGAACTCCTCGTCCGGCGGCGCGCACACCCGCGCCTCGGCGCCGAGTTCCCGCAGCCGCACCGCGAGTCCCACCATCGGCTCGACGCTCCCGCGCGACCCGTACGTCGACAACAACACACGCACTTCGTGGCTCCCCTGTGCAAGACACCCCTAGGCCGACGATTCTGCGCTACGCCACGGGCCTTGCCGCAAGCCCGGCCGTCACACCGCCGCGGGGAACCGCTGCCACACCCGGTGGCCGCCGAGCAGTCCGGCGAGTTCCGCCAGGACCTGCCCGGCGTCGTCGCCCACGACGACCCCCGGCGCGTCCACCGGCAGCCGCGCCGCCTCCAGGGCCGTCGTCCCCTCGCCCGTACAGCCGACGGCCTTGCCGTGGCGGTAGGCCTCGGTCAGGAGCAGCGCGACCCGCGGGTCGAGGGACGCGGCGTCCGTCGCGATGTGGCCGGCCTTCGCGTCCCGCGCGCCCTGCGCGTCGAGGCCGGGAGCGGGGCAGGCGGCGACGTACAGGGCGTCGAACTCGGTGGACCGTGCGGCCGCGAACGTACGCTGCACGGCGACCGCGTCCCCCTCCGCGTCGAGGACACCGCCGGACGCGGCGATCACCAGCGGGACCGTTCCCGCGCTCAGGGCCGCCTCGCGGAACGCCCGTACGGACTCCATGCCCGCGGCGTCGGTCTCGTCGGCGACGATGCCGATGACCCGCCCGTCGAGCGGCCACGTGGCGCCGAGCTGCGAGAGCGCGGGACTGGGCTGTACGTCGGCGAACGGCACCGTGGCCGGTGGCACGGGGAGGCCGAGGCCCGCGGCGACGCCTTCGCAGAGGACGGGGTCGATGTTGGCGAGGACCGTCAGGGCACGCTCCTTCACGGCCTGCTCGAAGCACTTGCTCAGCTCGAAGGTGTAGGCGGCGATGATGTGCTCGCGCTCCGTCGGCGTCATGCTCAGCCAGAACAGCCTCGGCTGCCCGAAGTGGTCCGCGAACGACTGCGGCGCCTCACGGACCTTGTTCGCCGTCGGCACCTGGACCGGCGTCTCGATGTACGCACCGGTATCCGCCCCGGCGAGGAAGGGGCAACCGCCGTCCAGGGAGTTGGGCCGGTAGGGGGCGACGCCGGTGTGGACGGCCGTCTGGTGCATGCCGTCGCGCAGCATGTCGTTGACCGGGGCGTGCGGACGGTTGATCGGCAGCTGGGCGAAGTTGGGGCCGCCGAGCCTGCTGATCTGGGTGTCCAGGTACGAGAAGAGGCGCCCGGCGAGCAGCGGGTCGTCGGTGATGTCGATGCCGGGCACGAGGTGGCCGGGGTGGAACGCGACCTGCTCGGTCTCGGCGAAGAAGTTCTTGGTGTTGGCGTTGAGGGTGAGCAGGCCGATCGGCTGTACGGGAGCGAGTTCCTCCGGCACGATCTTCGTGGGGTCGAGCAGGTCGATGCCCTCGAAGGTCTGCTCCGGGGTGTCGGGGAAGGTCTGGACGCCCAGCTCCCATTCGGGGAAGGCGCCCGCCTCGATGGCGTCGAAGAGGTCCCGCCGGTGGAAGTCGGGATCCATGCCCGCGACGAGCTGCGCCTCCTCCCACACGAGCGAGTGCACGCCGAGCCGGGGCTTCCAGTGGAACTTGACCAGCGTCGTCCCGCCGTCCGGGGCCACGAGGCGGAAGGTGTGGACGCCGAAGCCCTCCATCATCCGGAGGGAACGGGGGATGCCCCGGTCGGACATGTTCCACAGCGTGTGGTGCGTCGCCTCGGTGTGCAGCGACACGAAGTCCCAGAAGGTGTCGTGGGCGCTCTGCGCCTGCGGGATCTCCCGGTCGGGATGCGGCTTGCCGGCGTGGATGATGTCGGGGAACTTCACCGCGTCCTGGATGAAGAAGACCGGGATGTTGTTGCCGACGAGGTCGAACGTGCCCTCCTCGGTGTAGAACTTCGTCGCGAAGCCCCGGGTGTCGCGGACGGTGTCGGCCGAGCCGCGGGAGCCGAGGACGGTGGAGAAGCGGACGAACACGGGTGTCTCGACGTCGTCCGCGAGGAACGCGGCCTTCGTCAGCCGGCTCGCGGTCCCGTAGCTGCGGAACACGCCGTGGGCCGCCGCTCCGCGCGCGTGGACCACCCGCTCGGGAATGCGCTCGTGGTCGAAGTGGGTGATCTTCTCCCGCAGGTGGTGGTCCTGGAGCAGCACGGGTCCGCGGCTGCCCGCCTTGAGCGAGTGGTCGCTCTCGTACAGCCGGACGCCCTGAGCGGTGGTCAGGTACGCGCCGCTCTGCGCCGACCGGGCGGGGTCCTCCCCGGTGGCCTGACCCGTGGGGCTGACGGTCTCCGGACCGCTCTGGTCCGGCTTGGGAGGCAGCGGGCCGTGCGGCTGCGTGGGCTCCTCGAGGGACGAGGGCTTGGCGCCGGGCCGACCGGGGACACCGGACTCGGCGGTCGGGTCCGGGTTCGGGTTCGCTGTCATCGGAACGCTCCTGTTCGGGTCGGGATCACGCTCTCCCACGTCTTCCCTGTCGCGAATGTCCCGAACATACGAGATCACCCGAATACGGGCGACTCGGGTGGGCTGGGCGGACGCGGGGCTGTCAGCCGAGGAAGGGCCGGGCGCGGAGCCGTCGCGGCGACCGGGCCGATCGGGGCGCGTGCAGGGCGGCACGGGCCGCGTTGGCGCCCGGCGCGCCATGGACACCGCCGCCCGGGTGGGCGGTGGCCGAGGCGAGGTACAGCCCCCGGATCGGGGTCCGCGGGCGTCCCGTCCCCGGGACGGGACGGAAGACCAGCTGCTGGTGCAGGCTGGTGGTGCCCTGGTTGACGGCGCCTCCGACAAGCGCGGCGTTCCTCTCCTCCAGGTCGGGCGGCGCGAGGACGCGCCGGGCGAGGATCGACGCGCGGAATCCGGGCGCGAGACGCTCGATGCCCGCCTCCACACGCGCGGCGACGACGTCCTTCTCCCGCTCGTCCCACCGCCCGCGCAGCCCGTCGTCGCCGGCATCGCCCCGGATCTCCTGAGGCACGTGCGTGTAACCCCAGGCGGACTCCGTGCCGGCGGGGGAGCGCGTCGCGTCGGCCGTGGTCATCTGGCCGAGAACGGTGAACGGAACGTCCGGAACGCGCCCCATGGCGAGCTGCGCCGCGAAACGGGTGAGGTCGTCCACTCCATCCGCCACATGGACGGTCCCGGCGCCGTGCGCCCCCTCGGCGGTCCAGGGAATCGGACGCGCGAGGGCCCAGTCGACCTTCACCGTGGCGAAGTCCCAGTGGAAGTGGCGCAGATCCGCGCGGAGCCGGGCCGGCACGTCGTCCTCCGCGAGCAGCCGCCCGTAGAGAAGGGGAGCCGGCAGGTCGGCCAGGACGGCGCGCCGCGCCGGTACCTCGGCGCCGTCCTCCGTGCGGACGGCGACGGCCCGGCCGCCCCTCACCACGACACGCGTCACCGCGCGCCCGCAGTGCAGGACCCCGCCACGCGCCCGCAGACGCCGCACGAGAGCCCCGGTGAGGTCTGCCGCCCCGCCCGTGGGCACCGGGAAGCCGTACGCCTGGCCCAGCATGCACATGAGCCAGCCGAAGCCGCCCCCGAGCGCCGACTCGGGCCCCAGGTCGGCGTGCAGGGCGTTTCCCGCGATCAGGAGCCTTCCGCCTTCGCCGGCGAAGTACTCCTCGCCGAACCGCCGGGCGGGCAGCAGCATCGTACGAGCGAGGCGGAGGCCGTCCGAGGGGCCGGTGCGGGCAGCGAGCCGCAGCCCGGAGAGGAGCGGCGGGAAGGGGGTGAAGAGACACCCCAGCAGGTCGTCGCCCACCCGCTGCCAGAGACGGTGGAGGCGTTCCCAGGCACCGGCGTCGCCGGCGGCGAAACCCGCGACGGACGCGGCCGTCCGCCGGACGTCGCGGGAGAGCACCGGGCACCGGCCGTCGGCCAGCGGGTGGGCGAGCACGGTCGGGGCGTGCGTCCAGCGCAGCCCGTACTCCTCCAGACGCATGGCCCGGACCACGGGGGAGGCGGCGGCCAGCGGATAGAACGCGCTGAACAGGTCGTGCACGTAGTCGGGGTGGACGCCGCGGTCACTGCGGACCGCCCCGCCGGGCTCGTCCTGGGCCTCCAGGACGACGACCCGCCATCCGGCGTCCGCGAGGACGTTCGCCGCCACGAGACCGTTGGGACCGGCCCCGACGACCACCGCGTCAGGCGCCGGCACGAGGGCCGTCCTCACCGGCGTGCGAGCCCGCGTGCTGCCCCGACTCCACGAGACGGGCCAGCCTGGACAGCATGGCGCGATGGCGCAGTTGGAGGGCGGCGTCGAGGACGGAGTTGTGCAAGCGTGCCGCCGGCCCGCTCAACGGGTGTTCGTCGACGACGACGAGGGTGTCCTCGCCCCAGGGCTGCACCGTGATGGCGATGCGGACACTGCCCGATCTGCCGCCCATCGACTCGAGTTCGAGACGGTCCCCGGGCTCGAAGACGCGCGAGACGGTACGGCCGCGGTATTCCAGGGGCCCGAACCTCACCACGTATCCGATCTCGGAACCCTCGGCGGGCCACCGCCCGTCCCGGTTCCAGGAGTCGTCGGTGCCGATCACCCAGCGGGTGTAGAGCGAACCGTCGCGCAGGACCGACCAGACCGCGGCCGGCGGCTTGCGGATGAGCTGGTGTCGCACGGCCATCAGAGGCCTCCTTGTGTGCCGTGAGCTGTGAGCTGTCTGTCCGTTCTCACCCGCCACTGCCACCGTCCCGCGCCGCCGTGTCGCCCGACGGGACGTAGAGGACGCCGGTGGTGACGGGTTCGGCGGGGGCCTCGCCGAAGCGCGACAGGTAGTGCCGGTCCGTACGCCGGCCGATGGCGGCGCGGACGACGCCCGGGGCCACGGCGTACGCACGGACGAGGAAGCGCGCGAACAGCCCGACGACCACGCGCCTCGGCCGGTGCCTCGCCGCGCGGACGACGGCCCGTGCGACCCGCTCGGGCCGGACGACCGGCGGCAGGGCCCGCACGCTGCGCCCGGTGTGGTTGGCGGCGTGCCGGAAGAACGGGGTGTCGACCCCGCCCGGCAGGACGGTGCAGACGGAGACCCCGCGGGCGCCGGCGAGCGCGAGTTCCTGGCGGAGTACGTCGTCGAAGGTGACCATCGCGGCCTTGGACATCGCGTACGCCGACATGTACGGCGCCCGGACGACCCCGCCGAGCACCGAGGAGACGTCGATGAGCACGCCGCTGCCCTGACGCCGCATGACGGGGACGGCGGCGCGGGCCCCGTGCACCACCCCCATCACGTTGACGTCCAGGAGGCGGCGTACGTCCTCACTGGGCGTCCGGTCGGCGTGGCCGAGGATGCCGACACCCGCCACGTTCACCCAGACGTCGATCCGGCCGTGCCGGGCGAGGGCCGTGGCCGCCAGTGCGTCCACGGCACGGGCGTCGGTGACGTCGGTGGGAACGGCCAGTGCGTCGGCCGCGCCGTGTGCCGCCGCGCACAGCCGCGCCACCTCGTCGAGGACGGCCCCGCTCCGTGCGGCGAGCACGAGTCGGGCACCGCGCCGGGCGAAGGCCAAGGCCACGGCGCGTCCGATTCCGCTGGACGCGCCGGTGACCACGACGACCCGGTCACGTATCCGGTCCGTGCCACGCCTTTCCATGCCACGGCGTCTGACCCTTCGCGGGCACTTCATGCGCCCGCCGCAGCTCCTTCTGCGCGCGCACCGCACCTTCGTACGCGCGCGTGTGCGATCACGACCGGGGTCCGCCTAGCCTGGAAGTCCGGCAGGGCTTCCCGTAGGCGCGCCACGCGTCCGAGGGGAAGCCGTGCAAGCGGTCGTGGACGTGAGGGGCGCCCAGGGAAGGAGTCCGTCATGGAGACGGCTGTACGGGGCATGCTGAACACCTACCCGGCCGACCTCGGAGGTGTCGATGCCGACGCCATGGCCCGGTGCATCGAGGAGTGCATCGCCTGCGCGCAGGCGTGTACGGCGTGCGCGGACGCGTGCCTGTCCGAGGGCATGGTCGGAGACCTCACCAAGTGCATCCGCACCGACATGGACTGCGCGGACATCTGTACGGCCACGGCCGCCGTCCTGTCCCGCCACACCGGCTACGACGCCAACATCACCCGTGCGATCGTCGCCGCCTGCCAGATCGCCTGCCAGGCGTGCGCGGACGAGTGCGAGCGGCACGCCGACGCCCACGAGCACTGCAGGCTCTGCGCCGAGGCCTGCCGCAGCTGCGCGCAGGCGTGCGCGCGGCTCCAGGACCGACTCGGCTGAGGCCCGGCGGTCAGGCGCTCGGGGTCAGCAGGGCGACACCCGGCCCGCCGAGCTCGCCCCGCGCCACCGGGCGCCCGGCCACGGCAAGCAACAACGGCAGAACGGGGCCGTTCACCTGCGGGCCGGCCCCGAGCGCCAGGTCGGCGTCCGTGGCGACGAGCCGGACCCGCGCCAGCAACTCCTTGGCCCCGCCGAACGCCGCAGGGGTACGCCCCTGCAGACGGAGCGCCCTGACGACGGCCTGCGTCGGATAGCGGCGGGTGAGCCCCAGGGGCCGACGAATGTCCTCACCGTGGACGACCTCCTCGACGAGCCGGCTGTCGAGGGGCGCCGGAGGGGTCGACGTCCGTGACGCGACGCGGCGAAGCCGCTCCAAGGTCTCCTGGGGCGTGCCCCCGCGCTCGCGCGCCACGCCGACGGCGTTCTGCCGGTCGAAGTCGAAACGGGCCCGTGCGAGGCCGACGACGAATCCGAGACGCGTCGTCCGCGCGGTGTCGACCAGATGGGCGACCACGTCGTGAACGGTCCACCCGGCACAGAGCGACGGCGTCTCCCACCGCTCGTCGTCGAGGCGCACGAGGTCCTCGATGAGCGCGGCTCGCTCCGTGTGCACCATCGACCAGACGTCGACGTCATCCGTCACGGCTCCTCCTTCGTCGAACACGGCGTTCACCAGTGAGGACACCGGGGACGGCGAGAACTCATCGGGAATCCCGGCGAACTTTCCGTTATCCGGTTCCGGTCCAGGGGTCTCCCATGGGCCGGCATCGAACGGATGGGACGTACAGGTGAACCAGGGCATGGGCGCGAGCACGGAAGTCGTGGAACTGATCAGGGCGGCGCAGAGCGGCGACCCGTGGGCGAGGGACCGGGTGATCGCCACCCATCTGCCCCTGGTCTACAACCTGTTGGGCCGCGCCCTGAACGGTCACCGGGCGCTCGACGAACTCGCACGGCAGACGATGCTGAGGGCTCTCGACGGACTCGACGGACGTGACGGCCCGGGAGGCCCGGGAGGCCCGGGAGGTCCGAGGGATCCGGGCGGATTCCGCCCGTGGCTGCTGGCCCTCGCTCTGCACGCCGTCCGCGAGCACGCGCAGCGGTCCTCCCTCCCCGGCGCCGGCGGCGTGCCCGCCGCGCACGGCCCGGACTTCGCGGACATGACCGTGGAGCGGCTGCGTCTGTCGGGCCGGAGCCGCGAGGCCGTCGAGGCGGCCCGCTGGATCGAGCCCGAGGACAGCGCACTGCTGGCCCTGTGGTGGCTGGAGTGCGGAGGCGAGATCGGTCGGCACGAGGTCGCGACGGCGCTGCGGTGGTCCGTCGAGCACACCGCGGCCCGGTGGGAGGGGATACGGCTCAGGGCCGAGGCCGCCCGGGTCGTCGTCGCGGTGCTGGCGGCGGATCCGCCGTGCCAGGGGCTGAGGTACGAGGCGGGGACCTGGGACGGACACCCCTCCGCCCCGTGGCGCGAGCACCTCGCATGGCACATACGCGGCTGCGTGCGGTGCGCCGCGTGCTGCGACGGCCTCATACCGATCGAGGCTCTGGTGGCGGGCCTGCCACTGGTACCTCCGCCGACGCACCTGCTCGCGGACGTCCGGGGGCCGCGAGCGTACGATCCGGCCGGACGACAGGAGCCCGTAGAGCCGCGGACCGCGCCCGCCACCCCCGCCGCCACCGGCCCCGCCGTCACCCCCGCCCGGACGGCGCAGGGGCCGCGGAGCTCCCGCAGCACCCGTCGTCGCCGACGTCAGGAGCGGGAACGCGGTCGCCGCAGGGTGATCGTGACCACGGGGCTCGCGGTCATGGCCCTGGCCGGCGGATCGTTCTACCTGAGCCCCGGGCGCGGGGGAGGCGGGGACGGTCTGAACCGCGCGGCGGCCCCGGCTCCGGACCTGCCCTCCGGAGCCCACGAGCCGGCGGGCCTCACCCCCGCCCCCTCGACATCGTCGGGTCCGGCCTCCGCGACCGCCTCCGCCTCGCCCGCCACCCCGGCCACGCCCTCGCTCGCCGCCCGGACCAAGGCCGCCGCCACGTCCGCCCGCCCGGCCCCCACCGCCACACCCGCACCGGTGAGGACGACCGCTCCCCGCACCTCGGCGCCCGAACCCGCGCCCACCCGCACCGGCACAGGCGGCGGCTCGGACACGGGAACAGGAACAGGAGGAGGAACGGGGGCGGGCGCGCAGGGCGGGTCCGGCGACGGCTCGGTCGCCGACCAGGTGATCAGCCTCGTCAACGCGGAGCGCGCGAAGGCCGGCTGCGGCCCTCTCGCGGCGAACGCGACCCTGGCCGGCGCGGCTCAGGGTCACTCCGACGACATGGCCGCGCGCGACTTCTTCGACCACACCAACCCCGACGGCGAAGGACCGGGCGAGCGCGTCACCGAGGCCGGCTACCCGTGGTCGACGTACGGGGAGAACATCGCGAAGGGACAGAGCACTCCGGAGCAGGTCATGGAGGCCTGGATGAACAGCCCGGGCCACCGCGCGAACATCCTCAACTGCGACTTCAAGGAGATAGGGATAGGCGTCCACACCGAAGGCGGCCCCTACTGGACGCAGGTGTTCGGCGCCCGCTGACGCCATGGTTGGACGGCCGCGGACCGCCCCGCCCTGCCCCCGCTCGTCAGTCGCAGTGGTACGTGAACGAGGCGGCCGACGAGCGGGCGGTGGGCGAGGTGACGACGAGGCGCGCCACGGCCTGGTGCGTACCGGGTCCGTGGAACGTCCACAGGAGATGGAGCGTGGCCTCCTCCTGCCCGCGTGCCAGTCGTTCGCGCAGGGGGGCCGACCGGGTTCCGTCGCTGCGTTCCCAGCGGTACGTGAGGGTGCCGGGGCGCCCGTCCGTCCGTACGACCCCCACGACGTCGGCCGTCCCGTCACAGCCGAGGCGCTGCTCCGCGGCGGTGACCGTGACGTCCCGTACCGCGACGCGGGGCCCGTAGCGCTGCCAGGCGAGGAGGGCGAGGACGGCGGCCAGCACGACGGCGGCGAGTGCGTACCGGCGCGGCCACCGGGCGCGCGCGGGTCGTGGTGCGGGGGCGCCGGGGAGGGTGCCGTGCCAGATCTCGACGGCGGTGGGGGTGTTCCCCGCGCGCCGCACGGCGGCCGCGGTCACGCCGGGGCCGAACCGCAGGACCTCGCCCTCGGCGGCCCGGACGGGTGCCTCTTCGGGCGTCGGGCGCTCGAACCAGTGGCTGCCGAGTTCGGTGGCGCTGTAGTCGTCGTCGTTCATGAGATCGTGCACCGCCGGATGAAGATCTGCTGCAGGGAGCCGCCGTTCGCGGCGGCGGGGTCGGTGGTGGCGCGCGCTCCCCAGTAGCACCCGGTGCCGCGGACGTCATGGGCGAGCGTGAGGGTGTAGCGGGTGGCGCCTTCGCGGCGGAAGGTCTCGGAGCCGTCGGGCGAGCCGGGCGATCCCTTCTCGTCGCCGGTGAACCACTCGACGAGGATCGTCACGGGTCCCGTCCCGTCCGTGCTGACGTCGACGGTGGCCGTGGCGGTGGTCGGCCCGGTCTGGCGCAGGCCGGTGACGGAGACCGCCGTCACGGTGACCGGCGGGGTGGGGGGAGCGGTCGTCGGGGTCGTCGGCGGGGTGTCGGTCGGCGTTGGCGTCGGGGGAGACGTCGAGCTAGCAGGGACGGTCGGCGTCGCGGTGTCGGTCGGCGTGGTGGTCGTGCCGTCGGTGGGGGACCCGTCCGGGGTGTCGCTCGGCCCGGGGCTCTCCGACGAGGAGGAGGGCTCAGGAGTCGTCGGCGTCGGCGTGGGAGACGTCGACGGGGGAGCCGTCGACGGTGTGGCGCCGGGGTCCGGCGGGAGCGTGGTCGGCACGGTGCTCGTCGTGGCGAAGGCCTGGGAGGCCTGGTCGCCGGCGGACTCCTCGCCTCCGGCCCGAGCGGCGAGGGCGAGCAGCAGTGCCAGGACGAGCGCGGCCGCACCCGCGGGAAGTCCGCGGGGCAGTCGCCACCGGAAGCGGGGCGGCGGGGCGGTCAGGGTCGTGGTGGCGAGCGAGGTCACGCCCTCCGACGCACCGCCGGAGGAGGGGAACAGCAGGGGCAGGAGCGCGGCAAGCGCGGCCAGCCGCCCCCGGCCCCGCTCTTCCCAGTCCGGTCCGTACGCGGCCGTGGCGACCGACTCCAGCTCGCTCACGAACGCGGCGGCGTTCTCGGGCCGTTCGTACGGCGACTTGGCGAGGCCGCGCCGGATGAGCGGGCGCAGCGGCTCCGGTGCCTGCCCGTCGGGAACGGGCGTGTCCAGGTGGTGGAGGGCGAGTTCGGCGAAGTTCTCGCCGGAGAACGGCTTGTGCCCGGTCAGGCATTCGAAGAAGGTGGCGGTGGCCGCGTAGACGTCGGCCGCGGGGGAGGCGGGAGCGCCGTTCCACTGCTCGGGCGCCATGTAGGCGGGCGTCCCCGCGACTCCCGGTGTGGCGCCACGGCCGGTCGCGATGCCGAAGTCGACGAGCTTCGACGACCCGTCGGCGGAGACGAGGACGTTCTCGGGCTTGTAGTCGCGGTGGACGACGCCGGCCCGGTGAGCGGCGGCGAGGCCGAGCAGGGAGCCCTTCAGCACGACGAGAGCGGCCTCGGGGCCGGTGGAGCCCTCCCGCGCGAGGAGGGCGCGCAGCGCGACGCCGTCGACCAGCTCCATCACGATGGCCGCGCCGCGGGGAGCCTCCACGTACTCGTAGAACCCCACGACGTGCGGGGTGTCCAGCTCCCCGAGCAACCGGGCCTCGGCCCGGAACCCGTGCACGAACGCGTCGTCCGAACGGAACCGCTCACTCAGGTACTTCACGGCGACGGGCAGGCCGCTGCCGTCGTGCGTGGCGAGCACGACACGCCCACTGCCGCCGGCCCCCAGCTCCCGGACCTCGGTGTACCCCGGGACCACCCATGCGTCCATCCCCGCCCCCTCGACGCCGTGCCCGTCACTTCCCCTGACAGGGACAGATTCTCGCCACGGCCGGTTCCCGGCGGAAGGGGGGAGTCTGAGGTCAGTCCCCTTCCGCGCCCGACAGTGCCTCGGTGATCAGGCGGGTGGCGAAGTCGCGGTCGTCGGTGATCCGGTTGATGTGCTCCGCGAGCAGGAAGGCGGTGGCCTCCAGGGGATTCATCTCCTCGCTGGTCCAGTCGCCGTACTGCCGTCGCCACAGGCTGGGGCTCAGACCGGTGCCCGCCGCGACGACCAGGCCGGCCATGGTGGGGATGGCCTCGGGGCGGATGCTCCTGGGCATCATGCGCATCGAGGCCACGAGGGTGGGCACCACGTACTCGATGACGTCCTTGTCATGCTCTTCGTGGGCCATCCGCAGCCACTTCATGAACATGAAGATGAGCGTGCACGCGCCGTCCAGCAGATCGTCGGCTTCCTCGGGGCTCAAGGACGCGGTGAACTGCTCGATCAGCTCCCGCTGTTCGGCGTCGGCCCCGGTCTTGCCGTCGTAGATGGCCTTGAGCCGGGAGTCGATGACCATGAGGGCCCCGCCCACATCGCCGGCGGGAGCGAACCGGGGGTCGCAGGACGATGTCACGGGCTTCCTCCTCAGGCGACGGCGACCGCGGAAGGCGGCGCGGTATGTCCGTACGGTAGACGGCCGAACGGGCGAAGGTCTGCCGAATCCGGAGGGGGACGTTCGTACGAGATCGGACCCACGGCACTCACGCGCCCCGACGCCGGCCTGCGGACGACACGGGGGTCAGTCGATCGATCGATGCGGAATGAGGCACTCCGGATAGCCTGGATCCGGAACAGCGGGCGGCAGCGAGGAGCGAACGGTGCGGACGGACAGGCGGTCGCCGATCGACACGGAGGCGGCCGACCCCGACGCCGGCTGGCTCTCGACCGTGATGCACGTGGCGTTCTTCGTCCTCCTGTGCTCGTCGCTGACCCGCTACCTGATCGTCCACCCGGGGGCGCCCTCCACCCCCTGGGTGATCGTCCTCGCCGTCGCGCTCGCCCTGCTGTACGTGCTCGGCCCGATCCTCGGCCCCCAGCACGCCGGCGCGCGCGGCACGGCTCCCGGCACGGCCGCCGGACTCTGGCTCGCGGCCGTCATCGGAGTCTGGTTCACCCTGGTGATCCTCGCGCCGAGCTTCGGCTGGTGCGCGGTCCCGCTCTACTACACCGGCCTGCGCTCCCTGCGCCCCCGGTACTCGATCATCCTCATCGCCCTGATGACCGCCATCGTCGTGGGCGCCCAGGCCAAACTGCGGCTGCGCTTCGGATTCGACCCGAACCTGCTGTTCGCGCCACCGGCCGGCGCCGCCGTGGCCACCGCCGTCTTCATCTACTCCCAGCGCCAGGCCGAGCGGCTGCACACCGTGATCACCGACCTTGTGCGCACCCGCAGGGAGCTGGCCGCGACCGAACGCCGCGAGGGCACGCTCGCCGAGCGCCAGCGGCTCTCCATGGAGATCCACGACGCCCTCGCCCAGGGCCTTTCGAGCCAGCAGATGCTGCTCCAGGCCGCCGAGCGACTGTGGGACAGCGACCCGGCGGCGGCCCGTCGCCACGTCCGCACCGCCGAGTCCATCGCCGAACACAACCTGGCCGAGGCGCGGCGCTTCGTCCACGACCTCGCTCCCGCCGACCTGGCGGCCGGCGGCGGCCTCGACGAGGCGCTGCGCACCCTCGCCGACCGCGAGACCTCCGGCACCCTCCGGGTGCGCTTCCACCAGGACGGCACGCCCGCGACGGCGCTGCCCGAACGCGTACAGGCGGCGTTGCTGCGGATCGC
Organism: Streptomyces sp. NPDC051822; assembly: GCF_044452745.1. Classification (NCBI taxonomy): domain Bacteria; kingdom Bacillati; phylum Actinomycetota; class Actinomycetes; order Kitasatosporales; family Streptomycetaceae; genus Streptomyces; species Streptomyces sp. NPDC051822. The sequence goes on from NZ_JBITBZ010000010.1 coordinate 29,949, forward strand.
GCAGGGGGCGCTCGCCAACGTCCGTGAACACGCCGACGCCACCACGGCGGCCCTGACCCTCAGTCATCTGGACGACCAGGTCGTCCTGGACGTCGCCGACGACGGCCGCGGCTTCGATCCGGTCGAGAAGCCCGGCGGGGTACGCGGCCACGGACTGCCCGCGATGCAGGCGCGCGTCCGGCAGCTCGGCGGCGCCCTCACCGTCGAATCGACGCCCGGCGAGGGAACCGTACTGACCGCCGCGATCCCCCTTGTTCCCGACTCGTTTCCGACGCCGTGACCTGAACGCCCTCGGGGTGTACGGGCAGGACCGGCGGCCGGGACCGGAACCGCGTGGCCTGTTCGGCAGCGTGGCCGCCGGCCGTCGCGGCCGTCAGCCGTCGTGGCGGGCCGCCTCAGGGGTACGCCGTACCCCGAGCGCGGCGAGCGCCGCACCGGCGACACACAGCGCCCCGGCCACCAGCACGGCGGTGTGGACGCCGTTCATGAACGCCAGGTGGCTTCCCTCGGCGACGGCGGCCCTGAGCCGGCCGGGCATCTCGGCGGAGAGGGGAGCGACCCCCATGGCCACCGCGTCCTTCGCCTCCTGCAGACCGGCCGCCGCGGAGGCGGGAACCCCCGCGGAGGTCAGCTCACCGGTCAGGGTGGAGCCGACCCGGCTGCTGATGAGGGACACGAGCACGGACGTGCCGAGCGCGCCGCCGATCTGCAGGGCGGTCGCCTGCAGGCCACCCGCCACGCCGCCGTCCCTGACCGGGGCGTTGCCGACGATGGCGTCGGAGGAGGACGCCATCACCATGCCCACGCCGAGGCCGAGGGCGATGAACGGCGGCCACATGGCGGCGTACGAGGAGTCCGGGCTCCAGCCGAGCATGAGGAAACAGGCGATGCCCTGGAGTGCCATGCCGAGCGGCATGGTGAGCCGCGGGCCGAACCGGTCGGTGAGCGCCGCCCCCAGCGGGGAGGCCACGACAGAGGCCAGACTCAGCGGCAGGGTGCGCACACCCGCTTCGACGGGAGTGAAGCCACGGACGTTCTGCAGGTAGAGCATGACGAAGAAGATCACGCCGAGCAGGACGAAGAAGTTCAGCGCGGTGATGATCGTGCCGATGGTGAGAGCCGGGCTGCGGAACAGGCGCATGGGCAGCAGCGGTGACGCGACACGGGTCTCCACGTAGCCGAAGACCAGCAGGACCGCCACGCCCACCGCGATCACGCCGAGCGTGCCGGCCGATGTCCAGCCCCACGTCTCGCCCTTGACCACGCCGAACACGACGGCGAGCAGGCCGAGCGCGAGCAGTACGACTCCGGGGACGTCGAACTTCCCGTTCGCGTCGGCGCTGTTCTTGCTCTGGGGCAGGACGAGGGCGCTGAACACGAGCGCGGCGACGCCGATGGGGAGGTTGATGTAGAAGACGGACTCCCAGGTGACGTGCTCGACGAGCAGGCCGCCGACGATGGGCCCGAGCGCGGTGGACACGGAGGAGACCATGGCCCAGATGCCGACCGCCATGCCGAACTTCTTCGGCGGGAAGACCGCACGCAGCAGACCCAGGGTGTTGGGCATCAGCAGGGCCCCGAAGAGGCCCTGTACCGCCCGGAAGGCGATGACCCCCTCGATGGATCCGGCGAGCCCGATGGCGACGGACGCGGCGGTGAAGCCGACGACGCCGATCAGGTAGAAGGTGCGGCGTCCGAACCGGTCGCCGAGCTTGCCGCCGAGGATCAGCGTCGCCGCCAGGGCCAGCAGGTAGGAGTTGGTGACCCACTGCAGGTCCGCCGTGGACGCGCCCAGGTCCTGGCCGATCGCGGGGTTGGCTATGGCGACGACCGAGCCGTCGAGGCCGACCATGAAGAGGCCGAAGGAGACGGCGATCAGGGTGAGCCACGGGTTGGCGCGCGGGCCGCCGGGCTTGTCGACGGATGGCGAAGATGCCGCGGGAGAAGGGGACTTGATGGTGCCGGAGGGCATGATGGTGCGCCTGTCCTTTTGTACGTCATGACGAAGGGCGCGGACGGGGCGTGCCCTGTCCGCGGAGACGACGGAACCTGCGTCCGGTACGCAGACGACCGGAGCGCGAGAGAGGGAGCCCCGAGGGAGGCCCGTGGACCGGACCCGAGGGAGCCCGTGTGCCGGACCCCAGGGATCCGGCGCGCGTGCTCAGTGGGCGGGGCGGTGCAGGTTCCGGTTGAGCGACTGGAGCGCGCCCAGAGCGGAGCCGAGGGCGTCGAGTTCGCCCTCGGTCATGGTGCGCAGGGCCCGCGCGAAGTGGGCTCCCATGAGGCGGTTGACCTCGGCGACCTCCCGGCGGGCGGTCGCGGTCAGGTGGAGGTGCGCCACGCGCTTGTCGGAGGAGTCCTGCCGGCGCTCCAGGAGCCCCTGTTCCGTCAGCTGCCTGACCAGCGCGCTGACGTTGTTCGGCTTCATCAGCAGGGCCTCGGCGCTCTCGCGCACGGTGACGCCGTCGTGGGCCTGGACGTGCCGCAGCAGCGCGAGCTGGGCCTCGGGAGGCTTGGGGAGCGGAGGGTCCTGGTCGATGTGCCGTTCCACGGCCCGCGCCAGCGCCGGCAGGCACGCCACGAGGCCGGCGGCCACGTGGTCGATGTCCTGAGGGCGGGACGCGGGGGTGTCGGGCATGCGGCCAGTCTAAGTATGGCGAGATAGGTATGTCAAAATAGGTAATGAGTTCCTGCCGTGCCGACTCACCGGGCGTCGACATCGGCGGCCGGACCTGCGCCCGGACCGCCGTCCGGCAGAGGCGGCAGCGCGGCCAGCGCAGCGGCGGCCTGGACCTGCGGGTCGCCGGTCGCCGTGGTGGCGTAGGTGTCGCGTCGGCGGTTCCAGGCGTCATCGTGGAGGAACCAGTCGACGGGTGCGGGGGCGTCGCCGGAGACGAGCGCGGCATCCAGGCTGTCCAGGTACCTCTCCCAGCGCGGCGCGTAGAACCCGGAGACGAGTCCGGCCCACTCACGGTTGGCGTAGTCGTGCAGCCGGCCGGCCTCGCTTCCGGAGCGATGCCCCCACGTGGTGAGGATCGACCGGGCGTCGTACTCGAGCAGTGCCTGCTCCGCGTCCGTGGAGCCCCAGCTCCTGGCGTCCGCCAGCCACGGTCCGAGGAGGAAGCGCTCGTCGGTGGCGAGCAGCCGGTCCAGGAGCGCCATGTCGTCCCGCCACTCCTGGGCGCGCGAGCGGAACTCGGCCAGGTCCCTTGTGTCGTAGGCGGACTTGATCTCGGGAAGCAGCGTCCGGCTGCGGTTCGCCAGCGCCTGCCGGGCCACGTCGACCAGGTCGAAGCGGTAGGCGTCACTGGTACGCAGGGCAGGGGCGACCTGGAGCAGCTCGGCCAGGGCCCGGTGGACGGTCGCGGCGTCGTAGCGCATCGCCCGGGGGCTCCAGGCGGCGGCAGCGGTGGCCGTCAGGCTGGGCCGGGCGGTGAACAGACTGTCCTGGGGTTCGCTCCAGCGCCCGGCCGGCGTGCTGTACGGGCCGATGCGCAGCTGCTCCCACGCCGCGGCGGCATGGGGGTCGTGGCCGCCGTAACGCTGGGCGGCGTACTCGGCGAACCACTGCCGCTGGTCGATCGGCGTCCGGGACCAGCCGAGTTCGGTGAAGAGCTCGAAGGCGGCGGGGTCGGTGCCGGTGCCCTCAGGCAGGTACGCGATGCCCTGGAGCATGCTGCCCGGCTTGGTGCGTGCCCGCTCGAAGCGATCGAGCCACACGGAGGTGTTGGCGCCGATCGTCGTGTGCCCGCCGAAGTTGCTGATGGCGCCGAACGCGTACGGCGTGCCGCTCCAGGAGGCGTCACGGTCGAGGCTGGGTCCCGTGTCATAGCGGTCGGACAGGCCGTCCACGACGAGGACCCGGCTCTTGTCGACCGCGCTCAGCGTGGCGGCCGACGGGTTGTCCTGCCAGCCCAGCAGGACCCAGGTGGCCCCGGGGTGAGCGGTCTGGAGCTGCCGCATCACGGCGCCGGCCGCGTCGGCGAGCGGTACGTCGGCGGCCTTGCCGCCCTCGTGCAGCAGATCCATCTTGAACATGGTCGCGCTGCCGAAGCGTGCCTCCTGGTGCCGGTAGAAGGCCTCGGCGACCCTCGGGAACATGTCGTTGCGCGGGTCGAGCCAGTCGGGACGGGCGAATCCGACCCAGGTGCCCTGCGGCACGATCCGCGCCGAAGGGTTCCTGGTGCTGAAGCCCGGTGGGACGGTTCCGAAATAGCCGGGCAGGACGGCCCGCATGCCCAGCTCCTTCAGCCGGTCGACGATCCGGCGGCCCAGAGCGGCACGCCTGTCGATCAGCTCCTCGTTCACCGGCCCCGCGAAGGCGGACATGTTCTGCATCAGCCACCACGGCTGATGGGCCGGGCCGGGGATCCACGCCTCGATCTCGGCCTCGGAGTAGCCGAACTCCTGGAACGCGTCGAAGTAGACCGCCTCCGCGCCCGTCTGCACGAAGACCTCGTTCACGCCGTGCAGGGCGAGCAGGTCGATCTGCCGCTCGAAGTCCTCCCAGGTCCGGTACGGGCCCGAGTACCCGGCGTCCGTGTCGTTGAGGGCGAACCGGTGAGCCACCGACGCGTCCTCGCGCACGGTGGCGCGAGGGGACGGCAACACGTCGGGCAGCCGCGAGGTGCTCCGGCCGGGCCAGCCGATGTCCACCCGGGCGGTGTGCTTGAGGTAGTGGTCGACGCCCCTGAGGATGACGGCGGGGCTGGTTCCCGTCACCCGGACGGCACCCGCGCCGCCGCTCACGGTGAAGTGGTCGCCCGAAGGCGGACGGGGCACCTGGACCAGCCGGAACTGCCCGTGGTGCCGGGGAAGCAGCCGCGCGAGAGCGGCCCGCGCGGGATGCGACCCGCCGGCCGGGATGGCTGACGCGAGGGCCGGCGCGGCCGCGGGTGCGGCCACGGCCGGCTCGGCAGGGGCGGCGCCCGAGCCCGCCGGCGCAAGAGCCGAGAGAAGGGCCAGGACGGCCGGCAGGAGAGGAGTTCTCACCAGGGGACTCAAGGGGACTCCAGGGGGAAACGTGTGCAAGACGAGTCGATGGGCCGACCTCGGCACGATGCCACCTGCCCATGAGCGAAGAGTAGTGTCACGACTCCTTAACGTGAGTGAGGACGTGGTGGTCCCGGCCGCGCGCCGGTAGCCTCGCGAGGATGACGGTGGGTACCCAGGACACGAGGCTGATCGTGCTGCGAGGCAACAGCGCCTCGGGCAAGTCGTCCGTCGCGGCCGGCATACGCGACGGGTTCGGCCGCGGCCTGGCTCTCGTCGGCCAGGACAACCTCCGCCGGATCGTCCTGCGTGAACGGGACCGGCCGGGCGCGGCGAACATCGGCCTGATCGACCTGACCGCCCGCTACGCCCTGGACGCCGGATACCACGTCGTCGTCGAAGGGATCCTGTACGCCGACCACTACGGCGAGATGCTGGCCCGGCTGCGCGCCGACCACAACGGCCCGACCCACGGCTACTACCTCGACGTCCCGTTCGAGGAGACCCTCGCGCGGCACGCCACCAAGCCGATCGCGAGCGAGTTCGGCGAGCCGGAACTACGCGCCTGGTACCGGGAGCGGGACATGCTGCCCGGCGCCGTCGAAACCGTCATCGGCGCCGAAAGCACCGTGCACGAGACGGTCGAACGCATCATGCGCGACACCGGCCTTGACCGGCTCCCCGAGCGGGAACACTGACCCGCACATCAGCTGAGGTCAGGTCAGTTCATGAGCAGAAGCCGTGTGTTCGACACGAGCTTCCGGTTGACGCTGGTGCTCTGCACGAAGATCGTGAACTCGTCGTTGTGGTCCGGCTTGACGCGTACCTCCACGTCCGGCAGACCGAGAAGGGCCCGGGCCTCGGGCCCGGTGTACACCCGGTCGGTCTGCTTCTCCAGGACCGCGATCTGCTTCCGGGCCTGGATCTTCTCCGGCTTGCTCAGCTGGTAGAAGGCACCACCGGTGCGGTACGTGTGACCGGATTCGACGACCCAGTCCCGGATGCCCGCGTCACGGGCCACCGGAATCAGCTGGTAGTCCGACGCCTTCACCGGGGTGAGGCCGGCCGCCTTGATGGTGTCCTTGTTGACCGCCTCCGCACCCGCGGAGAACACGGCCCGGGACCCCCGGATGCCCTTGGTGCGGCCCACCATGAACTTCTCGGTGGCCTCCTGGATGACCTGGCCGGCCTCTTCGAGGCCCTGGGTGCTCGTGGCGTCCCAGATGGCGATGTTGTCCTTCGGGAAGCCGTACTGCATGGCCTCGCGCTTGCCCATCTGGTCCGGAACGAGGACGGCCAGCGTCCAGTTGTCCTTCTGCGTCTCGATCATCTCGGCCACGGCCCGGACCAGTTCGCCGGGCTCCTTGGAGGGGGCACCCGGGCAGCGGTGGCTCGCGTTCTCCTGCCCGTCGGTGAGCACGAACGTCAGGAAGCTGTGGTCCCCGTACAGCTGGGCCGTCTGCGCCAGCTCCCCCTGCGACTTCAGGGCGGCCGCCAGCAGGGCCGTCATTCCACCGACCCGGTACAGCTGCTTCAGGGACGGCATCCGCAGCACGTCCTTGTCGTAGATGACGCACTGAACCTTGTCCGCGAACACGTACACAGTGACGCGGGTCTCCTGGTCCAGCTCCCTGGACCGGCGGGCGAGGTAGGCGATCTGCTGGTCGGCGACTTCGACGACCTTGCTGCTCAGCCGCGACATGGACGAGCTGGCGTCCAGCACGAGAGCGACGTGGTTGATGTAGTTCTGGGTCACGGACAAGGCGACTCCCCCTCTTTCCGGATCGATGTTCCTACCGTCTCACCCACCACTGACAATCGATCAGAAGTGCCAACCCCTTTGAAGCGCCCGCCCGGCGGAGCCGAGCCACGGCTCGTCAACCCGGCAACGATCCGGGTGACGGACGCTGACCTGCCGCTTCCCGGCCGGGACGCACGGGACGGCGAAGGCTGCGTTAGATACGACGAGTGGATGAGCGAGATGACCACCGAGCGCCGCAGCCGGATGCCGTGCCGACGGACGGACGACGTCCTTGCCCAGCGTCGCCCGGCGAGGGGACCGGCCGAGGGGAACCGCGGTGTGCCCTGAAGGACGTCGGTTCGATCGCCACCGCACCCCGCGCGCTGCCCCTGATCGGGCACGTCGTTCCGCTGCTGCGCGATCCCTTGGCGTTCCTGAACTCGCTGCCCGACCTCGGCGAGCTGGTCCGCATCCGGCTCGGCCCCCTCGCCGTCATCGTGATCTGCGATCCGGAACTGACCCGGCGTGCTCTGCTGGACGACCGGGTCTTCGACAAGGGCGGCCCGCTCTACGACCGCCTACGAGAGGTGATCGGCGACGGAGTGGTCTCCTGCCGGCACCAGGCGCACCGCCGACTCCGGCGGCTGTCCCAGCCGGCCTTCCACCAGTCCCGGCTTCCGGACTACGCACGGGCCATGACCGGCTGCGTGCAGGAGACGACCGATTCCTGGAGCCCCGGCCAGATCCTCGATGTCCCCGCCGAGATGATGACGACGAGCTCCAGAATCATCACGGCGACGCTGTTCTCCGACACCCTGCCCTCGACCGCGCACGGCCGGCTGGTCGACGATGTCACCACCGTGGTCAAGAGCCTCTATCAGCGCATGTTCCTGATCCCGCCGCTGGACCGTCTGCCCACCCCGGGCAACCGCGCCCACCTCGCCGCCCGCGCCCGCCTCCACGACACCGTCGGGCGCATCATCGCCCAGCGCCGCGCCGACGGCGCCGACTACGGCGATCTGCTCTCGGCCCTGGTGGCGGCCCACGACCCCGAGGACGACCGGCCCGGCATGACCGGCGCCGAGATCAGCGACACGGTCGTCTCCTTCGTCCTGGCCGGCATCGAGAGCACCGCCGCCACGCTGTCCTCTGCCCTGGACCTGCTGGCCCGCCACCCGGAAGTCGAGCGGGGCGTGCACGCCGAGGTCGACACCGTCCTTGCAGGCGCCCCGGCCACCCACGCCGACCTGCCGCGCCTGCGACTGACCGAGCGCGTCATCACCGAAACCCTCCGACTGCGCCCGCCGGGCTGGTTCTTCACCCGTGTGGTCACCGCCGACACGCACCTCGGAGGGTACGCGCTGCCGGCGGGGACGAACATCGCCTACAGCCCCTACCTCATCCACCACCGGCCCGACCTCTACCCCGATCCCGAAACGTTCGCCCCCGATCGCTGGGCCGCCCCGCACCCCCAACCGCCCCGCCACGCCTTCCTCCCCTTCGCCGCGGGCGCCCGCAAATGCATCGGCGACTCCTTCAGCATGACCGAGGCCACCCTCGCCCTCGCGACCATCGCCGCACGATGGCGCCTGGAACACATGCCGACCCACCGAGGCCGGCTGGCAGCGGCGGTAACCCTCGAACTCCGAGACCTCCACATGAAGGCCCACCCCCGCACCGCACCACCCGCACCGACCGAACACCTCAGGTCAGACCACCCCTGACGTGCGCCACTTCGGCCGGCATCTGCCCGAGAAGGTGCAGGGACCGCGCCCGTACGGGTACGCCGCGCGCCGTTCCCGCCCAGGAGGCACCGGTGAGCCCTTCTGGGACCGGGAGAATCCGGTCCCGAGACGAGTTGTGGGCGGTGCCCGCTGAGCCGCGGAGAACGTAAATGCGTCGACAGCGCCCCTCGGTACCCGGCACAGTGGCCACCCGTGACGAGCAGTGAACTGTGGACCCGCGCGACCGCCGACCGCTACGACGCCGAGGAAGCCGAAGCGTCCTCGGATGCCGTTCTCGGACCGACTCTCACCTTCCTCGCCGAGCTCGCCGGAGACGGCCGGGCACTGGAGTTCGCCATCTGAACCGGACGAGTGGGCGTCCCGCTCCGGGAACGCGGCGTGCCGGTAGCGGGCATCGAACTGTCCGAGCACATGGCAGCGGTGCTGCGGCGCAAGATCGACGAGGGCTCTCTCCCGGTAGTCATCGGGGACATGGCCACCACCGTCGTTCCCGGCGAGTTCACCGTGGTCTACCTCGTCTACAACACCATCACGAACCTGCTCACGCAGGACGAGCAGGTCGAGTGCTTCCGCAACGCCGCACGGCATCTGGAGCCGGGTGGCCGCTTCGTCATCGAGCTGGGTGTGCCGCCACTGCGGCTCCTGCCACCCGGCCAGGTCGCGGTGCCGTTCGACGTCTCCCAGCAGCACCTCGGCTTCGACACCTTCGACCTGGTCGAGCAGATGCTCGTCTCGCACCACTTCACCCGCGACGGCGACGACGGCCGCTACCGCCGCGAGAACTCCCGGCACCGGTACGCCTGGCCGGCGGAGCTCGACCTGATGGCGCGGATCGCCGGGCTCGAGCTGGAGCGTCGCGTCGCGGACTGGGACGGGTCTCCGTTCACCCAGGACTCCGCGAAGCACATCTCCGTGTGGCGCAAGCCGACCTGAGGTCGGCGACCGGGCCGTCAACGCCGGCCGTGGGGGGATCGCTTGCTCCAAGACCCAGCGTTGCGTGCCCAGACCCGAGCCGGCTCGGGCCCCGGCCGACGTTCCACCTTCGGTAGCGGTCGGTGTCGAGTGAGAGGATCACAAGATGCCTCTTCCTCAGCCTGATGACCTGACATCGCTGGTCCTGCGTACCGACTTCGGTGACGACAGAGCCTGGGACGCGGTTCGAGCTGCACTGGACGCCGCCGGAGAGTACCCCCATGCCACGTACGTCAGCGAGCTTCGCTTTGCCGGCGTGGAGGTCCAGGCGCTGCTGGACGAGGAGACCGCCGCCGACGAGGACGACCAGATCGGCGACGTGTTTCTGGCGGACGCAACCACGATGAACGACCCGGATCACCCGCTCCTGGCCGTGGACCTGTCGCACGAACCCGGGCGGGCGTTCAGGGTCCCGGCCCGGTGGTTCCCTGACATCTCGGCCAACCTCAGCATCGCCAACATGGACTTCGCGGAATACGCCGACGCTGCCGACGGGTCAGGGACCTTCCGTGGCTTCGACGAGGGCTGACGACTTCATCGTCGTGAGTCTGTCGATCGAACGGGAGTCTCGATGGGGTGATCGGGGGCCTGCCCGGCATGAGAGCGGGCCTGGCGGTATGCGGGGAGAATCCAGGGGAGCGGACCGGCCGCGCGCTGCTACGGTCGGCGCCATGAGCTGGCTTCCCGATGACTTCGTCCACCCCGTCCTGGTACCGCTGCCGGGCGGTGGCCATCACCTGCGGCCGATCCGGGAGGCGGACACCCCGCTCGACTATCCGGCTGTGATGGGTTCGCGCGAGCGGCTGTGGACCATCTTCGGCCCGGCCTGGGGCTGGCCCGCGGCCACCATGACCTACGAGGCCGACGAGGCCGACCTGTTGCGGCACGAGAAGGAGATCGCCGCACACCAGTCCTTCAACTACGCGCTGTTCGACGCGGCGGAGACAGCTCTGCTCGGCTGTGTCTACGTCGACCCACCGGCGAGGGCCGGCGCGGACGGCGAGATCTCCTGGTGGGTGGTGGACGAGCTGGTGGGCAGCGAGGTCGAGCAGGCCCTCGACGCGCTGGTGCCGCGGTGGATCGCCGCCGACTGGCCGTTCGAGCAGCCGCGCTTCCTCGGCCGTGAGATCTCCTGGTCGGACTGGCTCGCCCTGCCGGAGCATCCCGACAGCCAACTGCGGTGAGTTCCCGCGTTGGCCAGCACACGCCACCCGGCGGCTCCGCCGCAGGTCGCCCTGCTGCCGGCCCGGCCACGGTGGACATCCCGGTGGATGCTCCGTGCAGTTATTCGGCGAGTCGCCCGTCGTGCATGGTGAGTACGCGGTGGCTGAGGTGCCGGACTGCGGTGATGTCGTGGGAGATGAAGAGGTAGCTGAGACCGAGGCTGTCCTGGAGGTCCAGGAGGAGGTTGAGGATGCCCGCGCGCAGGGAGGCGTCCAGGGCCGATATCGGTTCGTCGAGGACGAGTAGTCGAGGTGTGTTCGCCAGCGCCCGGGCGATACCCGCGCGCTGGCACTGACCTCCGGACAGTTCGTACGGGAATCGACTGCCGAGGGCTGGACTCAGGCCGGTCATGTCGAGGAGTTCGGCGACTCGCCGGGGGCCTGCGGAGCGGGACCAGCGGCCGTTCAGGTGTAGCGGTTCGGCGATCTGGTCCTGGATGCGCTGGCGGGGGCTGAGGGAGCCGTAGGGGTCCTGGAAGACGGGCTGCAATCGCCGTCGGACGGGGCGCAGTCGGCGTTCGTCGAGTGCGGTGAGGTCGACGTCGTCGAACCGGACCTCTCCGCCGTGGGGACGGCGCAGTTGGAGGATGGCGGCGGCGGTGGAGGATTTCCCGCAGCCCGACGGCCCTACGAGTCCGACGGTTTCGCCGGCGTGGATGTCGAACGACACGCCGTCGACCACGATGGTGGTGCCATAACGCACGACCAGGTCACGGACGCTGAGCAGTGGCTGCGCGGCCGGCCCCGCGTGTGGGCGAGCCAGGGGCTCTGCAGAGGGCGCCGGTTGCGCGGGGGAGCCGGTGTCGGGACCAGGGGAGTCCGCGACGATCAGCGGTGTGGCCGGGACCGGCGGGTTCATCTGGTCTCCAGAGCGGCGTTGTGGCAGGTGATGATCCGGTTGTCGAGGCTGCGGGCCTCGGGGCGCTGTGTGTGGCAGCGGTCGGTGGCGTGCGGGCAGCGGGGGGCGAACGCGCAGCCCGCCGTCGTTTCGCCCGGGGCCGGTGCCCTGCCGGGGAGGGTGGGCAGCCGGGTCCGTGGAGGCGTGTCGGCTGTCGGGAGCGAGGCGAGGAGCGCCGTGGTGTAGGGGGACAGAGGGCGGTTGAGGACGTGGTCCGTCTGCCCGTATTCGGTGATGGTTCCGGCGTACATCACTGCGATCTGGTCGGCGTGGCTGCGTACGGTGTCGAGGGCGTGGGTGACCAGCAGCAGGGAGGCGCCCGTGGCTGTGCATCGTTCGCGCAGCAGGGTGAGGACCGCGTCCCGCGTGGTCGGGTCCAGTGAGGTGGTCGGTTCGTCGGCGACGAGGAGGTCGGGGGCGTTCACGGTCGCGAGCGCGATCACGGCTCGTTGGCGCATTCCGCCTGAGAGCTCGTGAGGGTGGGCGCGGGACGCGGTGGCGGGGACGCCGACTTCCGCCAGTGCCTGCTGTGCGCGACTGCGGGCGTCCTTTCGGGTCAGGCCCTGGACCGAACGGAGGGCCAGCGCGATCTGTTCGCCCACGGGGTGGACGGGGGAGAGGGCGGAGAGCGCGTCCTGGGGAACGATCGCGATGCGGCTACCCCGGTCGGCCGGTGTCACGGCGGTGCCGTGCAGGAGCACGGTGCCGTCGGTGGTGGCCTCCCGCGGGAGCATGCCGAGCAGGGCGCGGGCCGTCAGGGACTTGCCGGCTCCCGACTCGCCGGTCAGGGCGAGGACTTCGCCGGTGTGGACGTCGAAGGAGACGCCGCGGACCACGTCGACGCCGCCGAGGCGGACGCGCAGCCCGCGGACCGAGAGAAGAGCCTCCCCGCCAACCGGGAGAAGAGCCTCCCCGCGGACAGAGGGAAGAGCGGCCGGGGTCACCGAGGGAAGAGAATTGAGACCAACCGAGGGAAGGGCATGCCCGGGGACCGAGGGATGAGTCTCCTGGTCGGCCGGGTTGCGGGTCTTCGCGCCGCGGGTGGCACAGGAGGGGGCGGGGCTGCGGCTGTCAGCGGGCAAGGGAGAGGGTCTTTCGCTGAGAGGTCGTCGTGTGGCGGCGTGTCGTCATGCCGGCGAGGGTGACGGCGAGTGCGGCGAGTGCGGCGAGGAGGGCGAGCGCGACCGCTGGTGCGAGGGCGGCTACGGGAGCGCGTTCCGCGTAGTCCGCGGACTCGTTGAGGAGGAGGCCCCACTCGGGGGTCGGTGGTTGGGCGCCGAGGCCGAGGAATCCGAGGGAGGCCAGGGCGAGGGCGGTTCCGGGCAGTCGCAGGACGGCGTGGCGGGCGAGGGGGCCCGCGACCGCGGGCAGTACGTGGCGGCTGAGGATCCACAGGGGACTCGCGCCCATGGCGCGCTGGGCCGTGAGGAAGGCGGAGGCCCGTATCTCCTGGGTGAGCGCGGCGGCGTGGGAGGCGAGGGGCGGCCAGGCGGTGAGGGTGACGGCGAGGGCGGCGGCGCCGGTGCCGGGCCCGGTGACGGCGGAGACCACGATTCCCGCGACGACGGGGGGCAGGGCGTTGGTGACGTCGGCGAATCCGGTGGCGGTGTCGGGCAGGAAGCCGAGGAGGAGTCCGATCAGGCACGCGAGGAGGCACACAGCGGCGGCGGTGCCGATCGTGGGAACCGCGCCGTGCCCGAGCCGGGCGAGTACGTCGCGGCCGAGCGCGTCGGTGCCGAGCGGGTGCGCGGCGGAGGGTGCGGCGAGCCGGGCGGTGGTGTGGATGGCGTAGGGCTCGCGCAGCAGTCCCCAGCCGATGGTGGTGAGGAGCACGGCGCCGAGCGCGACGGGTACGGCCGTGGGCACGGGCGCTGGGCGGGCGGTGGGCAGGGTCAGGCCCGCGTCGCGCAGCGCGGGGCCGAGGAGACGGCGGCGTACGGCGGCTCCGACGGCGCCGGCGAGCAGCCCGACCGTGAGCAGGGCGAGGACGGAGCCTTGGAGCAGGGGCAGGTCCTGGGATCTGGCCGCTCCGAGCGCGGTACGGCCGAGTCCGGGGACCGCGAACACCGTCTCGACGGCGACGGCGCCGCCTGTGAGGCCGACGGCGACCATGGCGAACTGCGGTATGAGCGGGGGCAGGGCACGCCGGAGGGCTGCCGTGGTGACGTACCGACGGCTGGTGCCGGCGCCGCGCCAGAGTTCCACCCAGCGTTCCTCGAGTACGGCGGGCAGCGCTTCTGCGACGAGCCGGCCGAGGAGCGCGCCGGCGGGGACACCGAGGGCGAGGGCGGGGAGGACGAGGTGCGCGGGGCCGGTCCAGCCGGAGGTGGGGAGACGGCCGAGCCACACGCCGACCGTGATCAGCAGGAGGAGAGCGAGCAGGAACTCGGGAAGGGCGGCGAGTGCGGCGGCCGCTGTTCCGGTGCCCACCCGGCCTCGCAGGGCTGCCGGTGCGGCCAGGGCCGCGCCGGTCAGGAGTGCCACCGCGGCGGCGGCGCCCATCAGAGTGAGGGATACCTGCAGACCGGCGAGGACGGCGGGCAGGACCTCGGTGCCCGACACCCACGAGACGCCCAGGTCGCCGTGGAGCAGTCCGGCGGCCCATCGGCCGAGGAGGGCGACGGGGCCGGTGTCGAGACCGAGGTCGGTGCGGATGGCGGCCAGCGCTTCGGGGGTGGGTTCCTGTTCGGCGGATCGTGCCCGCAGGAGGCTCAGGGCGGGATCCGTGCCGGACAGCCATGGCAGCAGACCGGTGAGCGCGAGTACGGCGGTGAGCGCGGCGGCCCGCGCGGCGGTCGCCCTCACCTGGCGAAGGTGTCGAGCGTGATGAGTTCGCGTTCGCGGGGGTCGTGCGCGGCGCCGGTGACGTTCGCGGCGTCGCCCTGGATGACGCGTTCGTGGAGCAGGGGTATGGCGGCGTCGGTGGAGAGCACGGCGGCCTCCGCGCTCATGATGCCGCGGCGGCGGGCGTCGCCGGCCGGGGTCCGGGCGGCGGTGTTCAGGGCGCGGTCTACGGCGGGGTCGGCGAGCTGGGAGATGTTGAAGGAGCCGCCGGTGGCGAAGTCGCTGAAGAGGTAGGCGGCGGGATCCCCGGAGTCCAGGACCGTGGCGCGCGACAGGATGAAGGCGTCGAACTTGCCCGCCATGGCGTCGGCCTCGATGTGGGCGTACTCGCGGATGTCGAGGGTGACCTGGAAGCCGGCGGCCTGCAGCTGCTGCTGCAGCACCTGGGCCACCTCCGGCAGTTCGGCCCGGTCGGTGAAGGTGCCGATGGTGATCCGGGCTCCGTGGGGAGCGGTGGCCGCGGCGCGCTCGGGGGTGCCGCGCAGTGCGGGGGCCCAGGGCAGTGCCGGGCCCAGCAGCCCTCGGGCGACGTCGGCCCTGCCCTCGTAGACGCCACTGACGATCTGCCGGGCGTCGACGGCCTCGCGAACCGCGGCCCGCAGACGCGCGTCCCTGAAGGGGCCGGAACGGGTGTTGAGATACAGGGTGTTGGTACGCGGCATCGGTACTTCGGTGATCAGTCTCCGGTCCATGAGACCGGCCTGCGAGACCGGTACGGCCTCGACGATGTCGGCCTCGCCGCTTCGCAGGGCGGCGGCTCGCGCGGTGCCGTCGGGTACGAATCTCACGTCGATGCCGGAGGCCTTGGCCTTGCCGCCCCAGTACCGGTCGTAACGGTCGAGCCGCGCCGAGGCGACGCCGTTGACGGCGACGATCTCGAACGGGCCGGTGCCGGCGCCGACCGGGCTGACGGTCTTCCCGAGGTAGGCCTTGGCGGCCAGGATCGACAGCTGCGGCGAGCTGAGCCGGTGCGGCAGGAGGGGGTCGGGCCCGGCGGTGGTGACGGTGAGGGTGTGGGACCCGGTGGCCCGTGCGGTCAGGTCGACGCCGTCGAGGATGCGGGGCTTGGGGGAGGCGTGGGCGGCGGTGGTCAGCGACGTCACGGCGGAGCGTGCGGTGAGGGCCGTGCCGTCGTGGAAGGTCACGCCCTGCCGGAGGGTGAACGTCCATGTCCGCCCGCTCTGCTTCCACCCGGTGGCGAGCGCGGGCCGGGCGTCGCCGTCCTCGTCGAGCTTGACGAGCGTCTCGGCGGTGGACCAGCGCGACAGCTTGAAGGCGTCGTCCGACAGGGGTGAGAGCCCCGACCGTGGCGGCTGCATCATCGCCAGGCGCAACCGCCCGCCGCCGTCCCCCTGGGCGGAGGTCCCACCGCCGGAGAAGCATCCGGTGATCAGGGTGGCGGCTGCTCCGGTGACGAGAAGGGAGAGCAGCCGGAGCCGCCGCAGCGGGCGGCGGGGCGAGCGAGTGTTTTCGGGCATGGACGGCGCGGGCGGCATGGACGGCGTGGACAAGGAAGGCCTCGTGAGGGAAGGGGGAAGGTTGACGAGGCAACGACCTTAGCATTATGACAATCGTTTTCATTCAGGGGATGCGGGGATGCGGGGATGCGGGTATGCGTGGATGCCCGTTCCCACCGCGCCGACGGCTGGTCATCGGAGGTGAATGGCCAGGATGCAGGTGTCGTCGGCATGGGGGTCGTCGGTGTCGTGCCGGGGTGAGGTGGAAGGTGCGGCGAGGAGGGTGTTGATGAGTTGTTCGGGTTTGTGTGTGGGGGAGGTGGTGATGGCGTCGGTGAGTCGGTTGATCCCCTGGGTGATGTCCTCGTCGCGGCGTTCGACCATGCCGTCGGTGTAGAGGACCAGGAGATCGTCCGGCTGGAGGGCGGTGGTGGTGGTCGTGTAGGTGTAGCCGGGGAGTGCGCCGAGCAGGGGGTCGGGCTGCGGGGTCTGGAGCGGTCGGGTCTGTCCCTGACGCAGGAGAAGGGGCGGGGGGTGCCCGGCGTTGGTCCACCGCAGGACTCTGTCGTGGTCGAGGTGGCCGGCGACGACGGTGGCGGTGTGCCCCGCCGGGTCACTGCAGACGAGTTCGTTGAGCCATGTGGTGATCTCGCCTGCGGACGCACCGGTCTGTGCGAGGCCCGCCAGGGCGTGGCGCTGCTGGGCCATACGGGCGACGGCGTCGAGCCCGTGTCCGGAGGCGTCGCCGATGGCGATGAGTACGCGGCCGTCGGGCAGGAGTCGGCATTTGTACCAGTCGCCGCCGACCGCGGCGTCGGGTTCGGCGGGACGGTAGGAGGCCGCGACGGTCAGTCCGACCGCGGCGAGCGCTTCGGAGTGCGTGGGCAGAAGCGCTTCGCGTAGGGCGTCCGCGACTTTTCGTTCGGCTTCGGTCCGGCGTCGCAGGAGGTCCGTCTCCCGTTCGGTCTCCGCCAGTCGTCGTCGGCTGCGGATCTGCGGCGTGAGGTCACGGGCGACGAGGTTGAGGGCCCACGCTCTGCCGTCCGTTCCGGTGACCGGTCGTCCCAGGAGGTCGAGGGTCCGAAGCTCACCGAGGATGACGAACCGGATCCGCGTCCAGGCGGGTTCCTCGCCCGCGAGTACGGAGGTGAGGAACTCGGCGAGTGCGGTGAGGTCGTCGGGAAGCAGCGCGTCGCACAGTTGCTCCAGTGTCCATGGCATGCGGATGTCGGCGTGGAAGATCCGGCACAGTCCTTCCGACCAGGTGATCTTTCCTGACAGCAGGTCCCAGTTTCCCCACCCCATCGATGCCAGGAACTGGGCGTCGATGGTGAGGAGTTCCGCCTGACTCTGTACGGGCTGCCACGTGGCGAGTACCTGTCCGGCGCAGCGTGCCGCGGAGTACAGCAGTGGAACGCGATGGATCCGGCCCAGGCGTTGTTCGGTGTAGTCCGCCACCCGTCGTTCCAGGGGCATGCCTGTGTCCATGACGTCCGCCAGGGCGGCCAGCAGACCCGAGGACGCCGCGCCCGGCCGCGCTTCTACGAAACGCTGGCCGACCTGCTGGTGGGGGGCTTCCAGCCAGTGCGCGGACCGGACCCGGTTGCCGGCCACGATCTGGAAGTCCAGCAGGGTGCCGGCGTCGTCACGCACCGGCTCGAGCAGGACGGCCGAGGCGGGGATCGCGGCGAGCAGAGAGCACGCTCCGCTACTGCCGGGCTCGTGGCTGTGACACAGGCAGGGCGGTGCTCCGTCGGTGTCCGAGGGCGGTGTGAGCGACAGCGACTGCAGCGGTGAGGCCAGATCCGTGCCGACCGGCCCATCGAGGGGTTGCTCTGAACTGCGCCGTACGGCGGCGCGCAGTGCGGAGATCTCGCGGCCGATCGTGGCCTTGAGGGCATCGACACTGTCGGGCAGGGGGAAACTCATCATCCGCCTCCACGACCCACACGGCGCGCCCCGCCCCGGCGCCACGCCGCTGCTCGGTTCCACGGGCACTCGACAGACCCCGGGACCGGTACGGATACCGGCCCCGGCCACCGCTGAGCGGCTGGCCCGCCCCCGGCCGCCAGGACAGCGGCTGCCCGGGCTCCGGCCTTTCATGCACAGCGGCCCGAGGCGGCCGGCCGACCGCAGGAGCAGCCGCTGCGGGCCCTTCGGACGTGACGGCACCGAGCTTCACGGACCGCGACGAACCCACGCCCTTCTGTGGCACGCCCTGGGAGGGCGGCAGCCAGGAGGGGCCCGCACTCCACCGACTAGCCGCTGACGGATCGAGTCGGGTGGCGACGGCTCGGGCGTTCTCGATGAGCCGGTGGGGCCCCGGTGGTGCCGGTGGGACCCCGGTGGTGCCGGCGGGACGACCCGGATACGACGCCGGCGGCCCGGCCCGGCCCGGTGATCAGACCGGACTGATGTCGCCCGGCGCAGGCGCGGCGCACGGGCGGAGGACCATGAGTGAGTCCTCCAGGGCCGCGATCATGGCGAAGGGGAACCGGTCTACTTCAAGGCACAGCGCGACGTCATCGGGATGGACTCCTTGGCGTACTCCCTCCGTCAGCTCGGCGGCGGCGCGCGACCGGGCGGCGCGGTGGAGGTACTCGGCGGCGTCCGTCCCGGACTCGGTGGCGTTCGTTCCGGGCTCGGTGGCTCTCCGGGCGATGTACTGAGCGCACGCCAGGTCTTCGTCGGCCTTCCCGTCCTCGCCGGTGACCACGAACGTCACGCTGTCGCACTCGCGTGTCCGCAGGGCCTGGGCCGTCGCCTCCGCCACCACGAAACCGGCGCACAGCACCAGCGAGGCGTCCTTGACCGCGAGGGCGCCGACCGTGCCGGCGGTGGTCTTCTGTACGACGGTCCGGCCGCCGAGGTCGATGGACCGCAGCATGCCCGGCGAGTTGACCATGTCGAACCCGGGTACCGCCGGACCGTCCTTGAGTGCTGCCCAGTCCGGATGGGCGGCCTTGAGCGCGAGGGCTTCGTCCAGCGACTCGGCGAGAACGATCTTCTCCGCTCCCTGGCCGAAGGCCCAGGCGGCCACGGTGAACGCACGCATGACGTCGATGACGACAGCAACGGACGGGGCTTCGGTCAGCTCGGCGGTGCCAAGGAAACGAGTATCCATTGCGATCATGATCGCGCAGGTTCGCCCCGAAGCACCCGGAGAGTGGTCCACGTCACATGGGCGTCTCTGGGGCCCGCCCGCTCAGTCACCGCACGGGAATCCGCTGGGGCGGTCCCCGCGAAGAGCACCGAAGGGCACCGCGGCGCCCGGCGGCAGACCCACTGAAGCGAGGCGTCGTGCCTCGGGGTGAACCGTGGTGAATTCGGCAAGGCACCGTCACCAAACCGTGAAGCACGCGCGCGAACCTGGAGCCCAGAGAGCGCAGTTCGTTCCTTGCCATCGGGGGAGACCACCATGAGTACCGTTCACAGAGCCATCGCCCTCGTCGCCATGTCGACACTGGCCCTCACCGCCTGCGGGCCCTCGGACGACACCGCCGGGGGTGGAAGCGACGTGCCGACCGCGACGCCCACCACCTCCGCCTCCACATCCGCCTCGCCCTCCGCGCCGGTCGGACCGCCGAAGCCCACCCCGCCCGCCAAGCCGACGACGACGGTGCCGTCGACCGACCCGGACTACGACGTCTTTCCCTGCAGCACGTACGACGTGACGTTCACCGCGAGCCTGGCCGAGCCCACGACGAGCAGCTACCTGCTGAAGATCACCAACAAGTCGGGCAAGCCGTGCCGGGTGCTCGGGCACCCGGTCGTGACCTTCGGTGACCTGGACGGGCGGGCGACGGAGCGCGGCACGGCCCCCGGCATCGAGGAGGCCATCCGGCTGGCGCCGGGCCAGTCCGCCTACGCGGGACTCATGGGCGGTCTCAAGGACACCAAGAGCAAGACGGTCTCCTCGATCGCGATGACCATGAACACGGAGTCCGACCTGAAGCAGGTCCCGCTCAAGGCCCCGACACCCGACTTGCACGTCTCCGACGCCAACTCCGTCACCGCATGGATGAACGACGCCGAGGACGCGCTGAGCCTGTAGCGAGGCCCGCGTACGGCCTGGTTCATTGCCCGGGGGACTTCGGAGGCGAGGCCGACGGCGTCATGCCGGCGAGGAGGGCGCAGAGGGCGGCGATCGCTGCGAGGCCCACCGTGCCTGGGCCGACGAAGCCGGGAACGTCGTCGGTCGCGTAGCTCTCGCCGCTCCGCCGGAGGCAGACGTACCGGGGCGGCAGGTACTCGATCCGGTGGCCCACGACATCCGCTGCCGCCTCCGGGGCGCCCGCCGTCCGGCAGGGCCGGATGGGGAAGGCGTCGGTGCCGCTGTCGTCCGTATCGAACATCGCCACGCCGAGGTTCAAGAGGCCCCACGCGTACACGGCCGCGGCAGCCGCGCCCGTCAACGCGGCCGCGCACCTCAGCCGGGTCTGCCGGTCGGCCCGGCGTACCCCGATCTGCCCGAGTCGGCCGAAACCGTATCCGGCGAGCCCGAAGCATACGAGGGCCGCGGCGATGAGGAGCGCGAGGATCATCATCCGCCGACCTCATCAGCGGGAGACCTCAAGGGCTATGGCGGAGGCCACAGTTCCGGTACTTGGCGGGCGGCGGCGCGGTGCATCGCCGCGTTCCCGTCTGACTGGTCCGCGGCCTTCGGGTTCAGCTCCCTCGCCGGTACATGCCGGGTGCCGTCCCGTGGGTGCGCTTGAACGCGTTGGCGAAGGCGAACTCCGATGTGTAGCCCACCTGGGCGGCGATGGACCTCAGCGGTGCGTCCGATGTGCGCAGCAGTCGCGCTGCCGTGGTCATCCGCCACCAGGTCAGGTAGCCCAGGGGCGGTTGGCCGGTCAGCATGGCGAACCGCCTGGCGAACGGTGCCCGGGAGAGTCCGGCTTCCGCCGCGAGTTTCGCGACGGTCCACGGCGATGCGGGGTCACGGTGGATGGCGTGGAGGGCGGCGGTGACCGGCGGGTCGTTCAGCGCGGCGGCCCAGCCGGTGTCGTCGCCACGGGAGGGCTGTTCGCTGAACCAGATCCGCAGGATGAACAGCAGCAGGGTGTCCAGCAGTGCAGGGACGGCCGCGTCCGTGCCCAGGCGCGGGTTCTCCACCTCGGCGGCCAGGAGCTGTACAGCTGAGCCCAACTCGGGACGGTGAACCGCGTGGGCCGGCAGGTGGATCAGATCCGGAAGGGTCCGCAGCAGCGGGTGGGCCCGGGACGGGTCGAGTTGATAGGCCCCGCACGCACGGTGGTGACCGGACCGCCACCTTCGCTCCGGTCGACACGGTCCGAGGCGTAGGGCTCCGACAGCTGATGGTCGCCGGGGCCGCAGGCAGGAGCCGTGACCAGGGATTCGGGACTGTCGGCCAAGGTGTGTCCGCTGCCGTGCGGAAGGAACACCACGTCTCCGAGGCCCAGTTGCACGGGATCCGCGTCGGAAGCCTGCAGCGGGCAGGAACCCTGCAGGACCACCTGGAAGCCCGCCGAACCCGGGACGGA
This sequence comes from Streptomyces sp. NPDC051822, assembly GCF_044452745.1. Classification (NCBI taxonomy): domain Bacteria; kingdom Bacillati; phylum Actinomycetota; class Actinomycetes; order Kitasatosporales; family Streptomycetaceae; genus Streptomyces; species Streptomyces sp. NPDC051822. The sequence continues at coordinate 51,328 of NZ_JBITBZ010000010.1, forward strand.
GGTGAACTCCTGTCCCCACGGGGCATGCCACCGCACGTGCGCCGACCGGGCCCGTCCGGTCCGCGTCACCGCGATCACATCGCTGAGTACGTCCATGCGCTGGAGAATACGGGGGCGAGACGTACGCGTATGGACGGGGGATCATGACGCATGGATCGTCTCCCTGCGCAGCCCTAGATTCGCGGCATGACGATGATGAAGGCAGTACGCATCCACGAATTCGGCGATGCGTCGGTGATCCGCCACGACGATGTTCCCCGGCCTCGACCCGCCTCCGGAGAAGTGCTCGTCCGTGTCGCCGCGACCTCGTTCAATCCCACCGAGGCCGCGTTGCGCGTCGGCATGCTGCAGGCGTTCCTCCCTGTGGACCTGCCCTACACGCTCGGCTGGGACGTCGCCGGCACCGTGGCCGAGATCGGCCCGGGGGTTGAGGGGTTCGCCGTCGGCGACCGGGTCATCGGGCGGCTCGACGGCGGCGGCGCGGCCGCGGAGTACGTACGTGCGTCCGCCGCCACACTGGTCATGGCGCCGGACTCCGTCCCTCTCGGCGGCACTTCCCGTTGCCGGACTGACGGCGTGGCAGGCGGTGTTCGAGCACGGGAAGGTGGCCACGGGGCAGCGGGTGCTGATCAATGGTGCGGTGGCGTCACCGTCTGTCCGGAGAGGCGTTGGGCACATCGAGCGTCAGGTCCCGGTCCCGCCCCTGGGCGCAGTTGCCGGGTCTTCGTGATCTCCAGATCTGGCCCCTGCGTGCGACCGGGCGGGCGGGGCCCGGTGCTCCTACCGTCCGGCGGGCACGGCCTCCGCGCTGCTCCCCGCAGCCCGCTCCTCGGCGTCGGCCAGCCAGAAGAAGACCGGCGGCAGGGCGAGCTCGATCACCGTCAGTACGATCTGGAACCCCTGTGGCCGGCCGTGTACGGCGAGCGAGAGCAGTCGGCCCACGCCGCCCAGCAGGAAGACGCCGGCCAGCCACCGCACCACGTGGGCCGGGATCGGGCGCTGCCGCGCGGCCCACAGCCAGGCCAGTCCGTAGCCGGCGAAGGCGGCCCCCATGAACCGGCCCCAACTGTCGATCGTGGGGCCGGCGGAACCGGCGCCGGGGGTCGCCGCGTTGCCGAGTGCGACGTGGAGCAGGCCGATCAGCACGCAGGCCCAGCCCATCACTTGTGTGAGTGCGCGCAGAGTCTTGGCCATGGTTCCTCCGAGCAGTCGTGGCGGAGCTTGGTTGACGTGTGTCTACTAAGGTGCCCGCGCCAGTGGACACATGTCAACTAAGCTGCGCTCGTGCCTCCTCGCCGACGACTTACTCCCGCCGACCGCCGCGCCCAGCTCCTCGCCGTCGGCGCACGGCTCTTCGCCGCTCACCCGTACGCCGATGTGCTCATGGAGGAGGTCGCCGAACAGGCCGGTGTCTCCCGCGCCCTGCTCTACCGTCACTTCCCCGCCAAGCACGCCCTCTTCGCGGCCATCTACCAGCAGGCGGCGGACCGGCTGCTCGCCGAGACGCGGTTCGACCCCACGCAGTCCCTGGTGGAGCAGCTCACCCAGGGCATGGATGTCCATCTCGACTACTTCGTGGCGAACCGCAACGCCGTCCTCACCGCGAACCGGGTCCTCGCGGGAGACCCGGTGATCCAGACGATCATGACGAACGAACTGGACGCGCTCCGCGCCCGGCTGCTGGCCGGCCTTTCCCTCACGGACGACGGCGCCCGCGAGGCCGTCTCCGGCGTCCTGAAGAGCTGGCTCGTCTTCGTCCAGGTCCTCTGCGTGGACTGGCTCACCCACGAGACCTGCACTCGCACCCAACTGCGCGACGTCTGCGTCGGCGCGGTCCTCGGAGCCCTCCGCCCCCTGCTCGCGGAGGACCCGGCACCCGACTGGCCGCGAGAGCGGCCCGGCGACGGCGCGACGCCGTGAGCACGGTCGCGGAGCGGGGCGACCGGGTCATGACGCGTGGCTGCCTGACCTCGCCAGTGCTGTGACCGCAAAGGTTCGCCGGGTTGGTCGTCGTGGCGGTTGGATGTGTGGTGACGTCCGATCCGACCGCTGGAGGCGCGGTGGCCGAGCCTGTGCGTGTGCGCAGACTGACCGACCAGAAGGGGCAGCGGCCGCAGCAGATCGTGCGCCCGGGCAGCACCAACGCGGTGCGCTATCGGCGCGCGATGATGCCGCCGGCCCCGGCCGGCGGGAATCGGTGCCGGTGATCGCCCAGCTGGTGGCGGCCGACGAGGGGGCGCCGTAAGGCCGGGCGGCGCGGATCGACTTGAGTGCGGCCGGCGTTCGCGGCACCTTTCTCCGCCGCCGGGCTACAAAGCACAAGGTCGAGCTGTGCTTCACCCTGACCTACGCCTCTTGGGCCAACCCCATCGAGGCCCACTTCGGACCGCTGAGGCAGTTCACCATCGCCAACTCCAACCACCCGAACCACACCGTGCAGACACGAGCCCTGCACGCCTGTCTACGCCGGCGCAACGCCGACGCCGACCACCGCGACGTCCTGGCCGCCGAACGCAAGGAACGCGCCCGCATCCGAAGCGAGAAGGGCATCCGTTGGGTCGGACGCCCCCTCAACACCGCAGCCTGACCAACCGCGAACTTACACAGCCACGGCTCGTCATCGGTCCGCCCGTTGCCAAGCGCGGACGACCGAGGCGTCGTGAAGATGATCTCGGCTGGGCGGACCCGGAGCCCCGAACGGTGCCGGTTCAGGAGAAGGACGGCGCCGGAGGAGAATGACTCAGGAGGCGGACGGCTCGATCTCGCCCGCGAAGACGATGACCTGGTCGATGAGGCTCCGCCTCAGATGGACGACGTCCGTTCCCGCCAGGCGGGGGCCTCCATCCGGCGTCGTGAAGACCCACTGGTACCTGGCCCACTCGTCCGGCATGTCCACCGCCGAACAGCGCACCATCGTGCCGGTCCCCGCGGGGTGGCGCCGGATGTCCAGCACGAGCCGCTCGACCGCCTCGATCCCCTCACTGCGGCCCAACGGTCCCCAGAAGACCACGTCCGAGGTGAGGGCCTGGGAGAGCAGCGCAGTCACATAGCTGTCGTCCGAGGCGTTGAACGCGGAGATGAACGTGTCGATCGCGGACCGCGCGGTCTCTTCCTGCATGCACCAGTAATACCACTCGCCTCGTTCGGACCGCGCTCCTCCCGTGAGCTGTCTCCCGACCACGGTGAACCATCCCGGTCACAGCACTAGCCGTGCTCATCCTGGGCGCCGGCACCCTCATGTCCGTGCTCTGGCGCACGCTGTGGCGAACAGACAACGAAGCACACCGCGGCGCGCTGTCCTGCGGCTGAGTTCCCGCTTCCATCCCCGCCCCGCGGAGGACGACGAGCCTCAGGCGCGGCGGTGGCCCGGGCGGGTGGTGTAGGGCACGGCCCTGGAACCGTCCACGCCCACCTCCAGCCGGCCGACCCGCTCGATCTCCACGACCACGCGATCGCCGTGGCCGAGCGGACCCACACCCGCCGGGGTGCCCGTCGCGATCACGTCGCCCGGGTACAGGGTCATCACCGACGAGGCGTACGCGACCAGTTCACGGACGCCGAAGATGAGGTCCGCGGTGCTGGTGCGCTGGCGTGTCTCGCCTGCCACGTCGCAGCGCAGGTCGAGCCGGTCGGGGTCGGGGATCTCGTCGGCGGTCACCACCCAGGGGCCGATCGGGGTGAAAGTATCGAAGGATTTGCGGGTGGAGCGGTCCTCGCCGGAGCGCACGGTGATGTCCAGCAGGCAGGTGTAGCCGAAGACGTGGTCCAGCGCGTCGTCGGCGCTCACCCGTGTCGCGGTCCGGCCCATGACGACGCCCAGTTCGCCTTCCTGGTCGGTGCGCTTGTCGGAGTAGGGCAGGACGACGTCCTGGCCCGGGCCGATCACCGACGAGTTCGCCTTCAGGAAGACGCCGAGGTCGGCGATGGACGTGGGGTAGTCCATCTCCGCCTTGTGGTCCAGGTAGTTGACCGGCGCTCCGACGATCTTGCCGGGCCGCGGCAGCGGCGCCTCCAGGGTCACCTCCGCCAGCGGAACGCGGCGGCCGCGTTCGGGGTCCAGCACCGGGCCGGTGCCGAGGGACACCGTCTCGATGTAGTGGTGCAGCAGACCGGCCGCGCCGGGGGCGGTGAGGTCGACCTGGTCGGTCACGTCGGTGATCGTGTCGCCGTCGACGACGCCGAGCCGTCCCTTGTCGAACATGGCCAGACGCATCGTGGCCTCCTTGGGGATGTGGGAGAGGAAGGTGGGGGAGAGGCGGGTGGTCAGGCGCCGGGATCGGCGCTCTCGGTGCGGTACAGGCCCAGCGAGCGCATGACGGGCTCGTCGCTGTACGAGAACAGGACCGCGTCGTCGGTCGCCGAGGTGTTCAGGTGCCGGTAGGACGCCCAGCCGGGAATCGCGACGGTGTCGTTCTCGGCCCAGTCGAGACGCTTTCCGTCGACGATGGTGGCGCCCTCGCCGCGGACCACGCTGAAGACGGTCGACGCGGTGTGGCGGCGTCCGGCACCCTCGAAGCCCGGCCGCAGCCGTTGGACGCGGCAGCCGATGGTGGGCATGACGGGGCCGCCGGTCCAGGGGTTGGTGTACTCCAGGACGATGCCGTCGACGTCACTCCCGTCGGCGGTGTCGGCGATGGCCTCCAGGGCCCGGCCGGTCTCCCGCCACGTGTAGCGGGTGACGGGGGAGTTCGGCCCTGCGGGGGTGATCCACGCAGGGGTCAGGCGGCCGTGCAGGAACTGGCGGGATCCGGCGTCGTCGGGCCGGGTCACGGGCTGGAGCCGCTGGGGGTACTTCTCGTAGAAGCCCGCCTCCAGGGCGTTGACCAGGGGATAGTCCAGCGCGTCGAGCCAGATCATCGGCGCGTCGCCCTCGTGGGTGTGGTCGTGCCAGTGCCAGCCGGGGGTGAGCAGGAGGTCGCCCGGTGCCATGAAGACACGCTCTCCGTCGACGGTGGTCCAGGCGCCCTCGCCCTCCAGGATGAAGCGGAAGGCGTTGGAGGTGTGCCGGTGCGCCTGGGCGGTCTCCCCGGGAAGGATGATCTGCAGCCCCGCGTAGAGGGTGTTGACGGTCGCGGGCGGGTCCGTCAGGCCCGGGTTGACGAGCATCAGGACCCGGCGCTCGGCCTCGTCCAGGGACAGGGTCCCGGAGAAGTGCAGCAGGTGCGGCCGGAGTTCTCGCCAGCTCCACCGGTAGGGCACGGCCCGGCTGCGGGGCTCGGCGGCGAACAGGTTGCCGTAGAAGCGCCAGAGCGGAGCGGCGCCCAGCGCGTCGAGGGCCTGGTAGGCGGGGTCGTCGGTCATGGTGTCTCCTCGCGGTGGCTGTTCACGGGGTGGTGGAGGGCACGCGTTCGGTCGTGGGGGTCCACACCCAGGAGATGTCGTCGAAGTCGTCGGGCGTGCGGGTCGAGAGGAGCCGGTTGCGCAGCACGGCGCCCATGCCGTCCAGATGGCAGATCTCGCCGAACCGCCGGGCGTTGGTCTGGACGCCGGCGGCCCGCTCGCGCCGCAGGCCCGCGTAGGACGCGAAGGCCCGCTCCGGGTCGGTCTCTTCGCGCAAGGCGCGGCCGAGCGTCACGGCGTCCTCCAGCGCCTGGCAGGCGCCTTGAGCCAGGTACTGCAGCATCGGGTGGGCGGCGTCGCCCAGGAGCACGATCCGGCCGTGGACCCAGTCGTCGACGGGCAGACGGTCGAACAGCGGCCAGCGCCGGTCCCGCGCGATCAGGGGCAGCGCGTCCCGGACGGTGCCGCAGGCGCCGGCGAACCGTTCCTCCAGCTCCGCCTCGGTACCCCAGTCGTCGGAGTCGGGGGTGTACCGGTCGCTCTCGAAGACGGCGACCTGGTTGTACAGCTCTCCGCGCCGGACGGGGTACTGCACGAGGTGCATGCGCGGCCCGGCCCACACGATGACCGCTTCCGACGACGCGTGCCGCGACATGGCGCCCGTCATGCCGCTGACGGGCAGGGCGCCCCGGAAGGCCACGTACCGCGAGCAGACGGGGTCGCCGTCGCCGACGAGGATCTGCCGCAGCCGCGAGTGCAGGCCGTCCGCCGCCACCACCGCGTCCGCCGTGAGTCGTTCCGCCGTCTCGGCGAAGCCGAGGTGCACCTCGCCCGCCGTCTCCACGGCGTCCGTGACGGTGCGCCCGGTGCGCAGGTCGACCGACGGGTGCTGGTGGCAGGCGGCCAGCAGGGCCCCGTGCAGGTCGGTCCGGTGGGTGACGAGGTACGGGTACCTGAACCGATTGGTGTAGGCGGCGCCGCGCAGGTCGAGGGCGGTGATCTGCTCGCCGCTCACGGCGTCCATCATGACGAGCCGCGGCGGCGCGACGGCGGAGCCCTGGACGGCGTCGAGGACGCCGAGTTCCTCCAGGGCGAGCGAGGCGTTCGGCGCCAGCTGCAGGCCGGCCCCGATCTCACCGAAGCGGGCGGCCCGTTCCACCAGGGTCACCCGGTGGCCGGCCCGGGCGACCGCGAGGGCGGCGGCCAGACCGCCGATGCCGCCGCCGACGACGGCGATGTGGAGGGGCGGGGACGTCACAGGCACCAGGAACCTCCTTGAGAGGAATCGGTCCGTCGTCCGGCGACCGCGGGTGTCCGCGGCGGGATCGTCGGTGTGGACCGTCGAGACGGAAAAGGGGGGTACGTTCGGCCGCGGGCCCGCGCGCGGACCCGCGGGAGAGCGGGGGATCAGCAGGCGGCGGTGGCGCCGTCGACGCTCACCACAGCGTCGGTGCGGGCGCGGATGTCCTCGACGGTGACACCGGGCGCGGTCTCCACGAGGGCCAGGCCGCGGCCGGTGACGTCCAGGACGCCGAGGTCGGTGATGATCCGGTCGACACAGCGGCGGCCCGTCAGGGGCAGGGTGCAGCTCTCGACGATCTTCGGTGTGCCGTCCTTGGCGGTGTGCTCCATCAGCACGACGACCCGGCGTGCGCCGTGGACGAGGTCCATCGCCCCGCCCATGCCCTTGACCATCTTGCCGGGGATCATCCAGTTCGCCAGGTCGCCTTCCCGCGAGACCTGCATGGCGCCCAGGACGGCGGTGTCGATGTGGCCGCCGCGGATCATCCCGAACGACAGGGCCGAGTCGAAGAAGGAGGCACCGGGAAGGACGGTGACCGTCTCTTTCCCGGCGTTGATCAGATCGGGATCGACCTCGTGCTCCGCGGGATACGGCCCCGTCCCCAGGATGCCGTTCTCCGAGTGCAGCACGACATGGACACCGGCCGGAACGAACGCCGGGACGAGCGTCGGCAGGCCGATGCCGAGGTTCACGTACGACCCGTCCGCGAGCTCGGATGCGGCCCGCGCGGCCATCTGGTTGCGGTTCCAGGCCATCAGCCGCGCACCGTCCTCTTCTCGATCTGCTTGTCCGCCGCCTGGGCGGCGGTGAGCGGCACGACGTGCCGGACGAAGACGCCCGGCAGGTGCACCTGGTCCGGATCGAGGGCGCCGGGCCCGACGAGCTCCTCGACCTCGGCGATCGTGACCCGCCCTGCCATGGCTGCCAGGGGGTTGAAGTTGGCCGAGGCCCGGCGGAAGACGAGGTTGCCGTGCCGGTCGCCGCGCCAGGCCCGTACGAGCGCGAAGTCGGTGGTGATGCCCTGTTCGAGGACATGCGGCCGACCGTCGTACTCGCGGATCTCCTTGGCCGGGGAGGCGACGGCGACGCCGCCGTCGGGCCCGTACCGCCAGGGCAGTCCGCCGTCGGCGACCTGGGTGCCGACACCGGCCGGCGTGTAGAAGGCGGGGATGCCGCAGCCACCGGCCCGCAGCCGTTCGGCGAGGGTCCCCTGCGGGACGAGCTCGACCTCGAGTTCGCCGCCGAGGTACTGCCGGGCGAACTCCTTGTTCTCGCCGACGTACGAGCCGGTGACCCGGGCGATGCGCCCGGCGGCCAGCAGGATCCCGAGCCCCCGCCCGTCGACGCCGCAGTTGTTCGAGACGACCCGGAGGCCGGTGGCGCCCTGGGCGTGCAGGGCCCGGATTAGTGTCTCGGGGATGCCGCTGAGGCCGAAGCCGCCGACGGCGAGCGACGCGCCGTCGGGGATGCCGGCGACGGCGTCCGAGGCATGATGGATGACCTTGTCCACGGGTGCGGTTTCCTTTCAGGTGAGTGGGCGGCCGGGTGGCACGGCCGACCGTCCGCCGTCGCCGGCGAGCAGCGCGTCGGACACGGACTTCACACCGCCGTGCGAGGTGAGGCCGCCGTCGACCGGTATCTCGGCGCCGGTGATGAACGCCGACTCGTCCGACAGCAGGAACACGACAAGCGGCGTGACCTCCCCGACGCTCCCGACCCGCCCCAGCGGCGTCTCCCGGACGTTCGCCTCGCGGAACGCCGGTGCCGCCGAGGCCGTCATCTCCGTCTCGATGAAACCGGGATGGATCGTGTTCACCCGGATCCCGCGCGGCCCCAGCTCCAGGGCGGCGGCCCTCGACAGGCCCCGCAGCGCCCACTTGCTCGTCGTGTACGCCACCGGATAGTGGGCCGTCAGGGCCGCGGAGGAGCCGACGTTCACGACCGAGGAGCCGGGTGGCATCAGCGGAGCCAGATGCTGGATGCCCAGAAGCGGTCCGTGCACGTTGACCGCGTGGACGCGGCTCATGTCCTCGGTGGTGACCTCGTCAAGGCGGGCCCGCCAGGTGATCCCGGCGTTGTTGACCAGTCCGTGGACCACACCGTACGTCTCGCGCAGATCGTCGGCGAGAGCGGCCCAGTCCTCGGCCACGGTGACGTCGAGCCGCCGCACGCTCCCGCCGCCGCGCACGTCGGTGGCGACGACGGTGGCGCCCTCGCGTTCCAACGCGGCGGCCCCGGCGGCGCCCTGGCCCCGTGCCGCACCCGTGACGACGACGACCCGCCCGGCGAGCCGGCCGCCGTTCACGGCCGCTCCCGGCTGCGGCGCCGCCCCCGGGGCAACTCCACCGGCGCCGTACCGGGCACGACGCGGGTCGTGAGGGAGCCGAGACCCTCGACGGTCAGGGTGACCGTGTCGCCCGGCCCCAGCGGCGGCGGACTCCGCCGGCCGGAACGGCCCCACAGCTCGGCCAGACAGCCGCCGTTGCCGCACGTACCCGAACCCAGGACGTCGCCGGCGACGACCCGGGTGCCGCGCGAGGCGTACGCGGCCATCTCCTCGAAGGTCCAGCTCATGTTGGACAGCAGGTCGCTGCCGACCCGCTCCCCGTTGACCTCGGCGGTCAGCGCGAGGCGCAGGAAGCCCTCGGCGTCGCGGTGGGGCTCCAGCTCGTCGGCGGTCACCAGGTACGGGCCGAGGGTGGTGGCGGTGTCCTTGCCCTTGCACGGGCCGAGGCCGACCCGCATCTCCGCCGACTGCAGGTCGCGCGCGGACCAGTCGTTGAAGATCGTGTACCCGACGATGTGATCCCGTGCCTGTTCCGGGGTCAGGTCGCGGCCGTCGCGCCCGATGACGGCCGCGACCTCCAGCTCGAAGTCGAGGACGGACGATCCGGGAGGCATGGGGACGTCGTCCTGGGGGCCGAAGACGGCGTGCGGGTTGGTGAAGTAGAAGGTGGGCGCCTCGTACCACTGCTCGGGTACACCCGCCTCGCCGCTCACCGACCGGCGTACGCCTTCGACATGCTCCTCGAAGGTGACGAAGTCCCGCACGGACGACGGGCGAAGGGGCGGGAGAAGCCGCACCTGGGAGACGTGCGGGCCGGGTGGCACGTCCTGGGCCGCCGCGCCGGCGGCGAGCAGCCCGGCGAGGCCGCCGGTCTCACGGATCAGATCGGTCAGCGAGGTGACACCCGGCAGGGGGAAGAGCGTGCCGTCGTCTTCCACGACGGCGACACGGGGCCGGTGCCGGTACTCGAAAGCGGCGAAGCGCATGGTGCGGCTCCAAGAAGGATCGGAAGAGAGGTCGGACACGAGGCCGGGCCGTCCTGGACGAAGAGGAGCGGCACGGTGGCGGTTTCTCAGGACGGGAGCCGGCCTCGTGGACCGTGACCGGGGGCGCGGCGGCGGGAGTCAGGGCGTGAACCGCCGCCACGCCCCCGGGGAACGGGCGGGCCCGGGGGCCGGTACTTGGCCCGCAGGGCCGTCGTCAGACCGGCGGGGCGACGAAGCAGCCGCGGTCGGGGTCGTTGAACGACTCCTTGGCGACCAGCTCGCTCATCGGGTTCGCGGTGCCCCACTGGTCGGTGACGTCGGGCTGGGAGAAGTCGTAGACGTGGGGGTGCCAGGTGTCCTCGTCGAGCTCCTCCAGCTCGGTGGTGTACTCGACGGTGTTGCCGTGCGGGTCGAGGAAGTAGGTGAAGGTGTTGTCCCCGGCCATGTGCCGGCCGGGACCCCAGATCTTCGTGTGCCCCGCACGGAGCACCCGGCCCGTGCCGCGCATGTACTCGTCGATGCCGCGCATCTCGAAGGAGATGTGGTGGAGCGAGGTGTGCGGCCCCTTGGCCAGCGCCATGGAGTGGTGCCGGCTGCTGATCCGCATGAAGTGCATGACCTCGCCCATGTGGGGCGAGCTGAGCGTGTCGGAGAGCCGGAAGCCGAGGTGCCGCTCGTACCAGGCGCGGGTGCGGTCCAGGTCCGGCGAGTTGAGCACGACGTGCGACAGCTTGACCGGGATCGACTCCTTCTCCTCGATCTTGCGGTGCCGGCGCGCCGCCACGTCGGCGGAGACCTCGATCGTGCGTCCGTCGACGTCGAAGAAGCGGAAGCCGTAGCCGCCACCGGGGGTGTCGACCGTGCCCGGCCGGGAGATCAGCCGCACGCCCCCGGCCAGGAGCTGTTCGGCGAGCGTGTCGACGTCGGCCGGGGTGGCGGCGCCGTACGAGACCAGGTCGAGCCGCTTCTCCTCGGCCTTGCGCAGCCGGACCACGTACTGCTCCGGGCTGCCCTCGGCGGCGAGGAAGGAGACACCGGAGTCCTCGGCGACCTTGGTGAGGCCCCAGACGCCGGCGTAGAAGTCGAGCTGCTTGTCGTAGTCGGGCACGGCGAGGTCCACGTGCCGCAGATGGGTGAGCAGGCGGGGTGCGCTCATGACGGTTGCCTCCTCAGGCGGGGGAGAGGTTGAGCAGGGCGGCGGCGTTCCGGCCGCGGACGGCGTCGAGGTCGGCCTCGGCCAGTCCCGCGGACCGCAGGTCGGCCACGGGGTCGGACGAACCCATGTCGAAGGGGAAGTCGGAACCGAGCAGCACCCGGTCGGCGCCGGCCGCTTCCACCAGCGCCCGCAGCACGCGCGGGTCGTGCACGAGCGAGTCGAAGTACAGCCGCCGGAGGTAGCTGCTCGGCGGCTGGGCGCAGCCGGCGGACGCGTCGGTCCTGGCGCGCCAGGCGTGGTCGCTGCGCCCGATGTGGGTGGGCAGGTAGCCACCGCCGTGAGCCGCGACGATCTTCAGCCCGGGGTGCCGGTCGAGGACGCCGGAGAAGATCAGGTGGGACAGGGCGACGGCGTTCTCGGTGGGCTGGCCGACGGTGTTGGACAGGTACCACCGGTCGAGGCGCTCGTCGAGCGTGCAGCCGAACGGGTGGAGGAAGAGGACCGCGCCCGTCTCCTCGGCACGGGACCACAACGGCTCGTAGGCCGGGTCCGACAGTTCTCTGCCGGGGGCGTGACTGGAGATCTCCACCCCGGCCAGGCCCTGTTCGAGGGCGTGGTCAAGGGCCGTGACGGTCTGCTCGGGGTGCTGCAGGGGGACAAGTCCGAGGCCGCGCAGCCGGTCCGGCGCCTGGGCGCAGTGGGCCGCGGTGGCCTCGTTCGCGAGCCGGTAGACCTTCTCGGCGGTCGGGGCGTCCGCCCAGTAGTGGTAGTGCGAGGGGGAGGGGCTGACCAGCTGGACGTCGACGCCCTGGGCGTCCATGTCGGCCAGCCGGACCGTCACGTCGGTGAGACGGGGCAGTCGGTCGCGGACCATCGGCCCGCTGACCGCGAGCGCGGCGGGCCCGTTGCGCCGGGCGTCGAGCTCCTTGGCCCGCGCGTACCCGGCCTGGTCGGCGACGAGGGCATCGATCTGGGGGAGGAGGACGTGGGCGTGCACGTCCACGGTGGGGGTGGTCACGGGGTACGGGGTCTCCGCGGGTGCGGTCACGGTGTGGGCGTCCGCGGTGGGTGTGGGTGCTTTCACGGCAGTTCCCTGAGCATCGTCATGGTGCGGGCCATCAGGCCGGGCACGTCGGCGTCGCGGACGTGGTCCAGCTGCCACCGGCCGATCTGGACGGACGCCTCCACGACCGGGCGGACCCGCGCGATGCGCCGCTCGTAGTAGCCCCGCAGCAGTTCCTCGTCCCAGACCTCGGTCCCGGTCAGGAGCTGCGCCAGGACCCAGGCGTCCTCGAGCGAGAGCGCCGCGCCCTGCGCGAGGGTGGGCGGGCAGCAGTGGGCGGCGTCGCCGACCAGGACGACCCGGCCGCGGTGCCACGAACCCTCGACGAGGAGACGGTCGAACCACGTGTAGTTGACCTGGGACGGGTCGGTGATCGTGGCGGTGATGGCCGGCCAGGCACCTCCGTACGCGGACGCGATGCGCCGCATCTCCTCCGCGTACGACGCGGCGGGTATGGAGGCGCGGTCGCGGTTCTCCTCGACGACGTACGCGTACAGCGTGGTGTCGCTGGTCGGGCAGTAGCCGGCGATGAACGCGGGGCCGCCGTAGGCGAGGTCGGTGCGCTCGACGCCCACGGGCCGCGGGGCGGCCACGCGCCAGATGGCCATGCCGGTCGGTTCCGGCTTGTCGGTGATCCCGATCTGCGCGCGCGTGGCCGAGCCGAGACCGTCGGCGGCGATGACCAGGTCGTAGCGGTGCTCACTGCCGTCGCTCAGCCGGACGGAGACGCCCGTCGCGTCCTGGTCCACGACGGTGGCGGTCGTGCCCAGACGGACGGTCGCGCCGACGGCCCGTACGGCGTCGATCAGGATCTGCTGGAGCCGCGGGCGCCGCATGCCCACCGTCGCCGGCAGGTCGTCGCCGCCGGTGCGCAGGTCGCGCTGGACGTGCAGGACGTCGCCGCCCGGCGAGGTGATGCCGACGGAGCCGAAGGCGAAGCCGGAGGCCTTGACCTGCTCCCAGACGCCGAGTTCGCGCAGCACGCGCAGGGCGTTGCCCTGAAGGGTGATGCCGGATCCGGCGGTGGCGTTCCAGTCGTCCTTCGCCTCGACGAGGTCGACGGCGATCCCGGCGCGGCTCAGCAGGATCGTGGCGGCGTTGCCGGCCGCGCCGCCGCCGATGACCAGGACCTTGCGGGGTGTGCTCATGGGGAACTCCCTTGTTCCTCGGGCGGTGTGCCCCGGGACTACTTGACGGCGATCGGGTTGACGGGAGACCCGACGGCGCCGGTGATGGGCAGGGGTGCGGCGGTGAGCCAGAACTCGTGGACGCCGTCGGCGGCGCAGTCGTCCGCGAGGGCCTCGAAGTCCCACATCTCGCCGATCAGCAGACCGATGTGCGGGATGACGACCTGGTGCAGGGGCTGGAAGGCGTGGTCGAACTCGTTGGGCCGCACCTCGAAGCCCCAGGTGTCGGTGGCGATCGCGGTGATCTCGGCGGCGTGCAGCCAGGACGCCGTGGTGAACGAGAGGCCGGGGGCGGCGCCGCCGGCGTAGTCGCCCCAGCCCTCCCGGCGGACCCTGGCGAGCTGCCCGGTCCGTACGAGGACGATGTCGCCGCGGCCGACGGTGACCCCGTGGGCCTCGGCGGCGGCCGTCAGATGCTCTTCGGTGATGGCGAACCCGTCGGGGAGTTCACCGTCCTCGCCGGCCGTCCGGCCGATGTCGAGGAGTACGGCGCGGCCGGCGATGTGGGGCGCCATGTGCTCGATGCCGGTGACCTGGTCGCCGTCCGAGGTGACGACCTGCTCGGCCGGCCGTCCGTTCCACGCCTTGCCGTGGTCGAAGATGTGGCCCAGGCCGTCCCACTGGGTGGAGCACTGGAGCGGCATCGCGATCACGTCGTCGGCGCCGCCGATGCCGTGCGGCAGCCCCTGGTTGCCCAGTGCCGCGTCGGTGCCGGTGTCGAGCATGGTGTGGACCGGATTGGTCCGGCGGCGCCAGCCCTTCTGCGGTCCGTCGATGTCGAAACGCTGCGACAGCGAGAAGCTGACGCCTCTGCGGACGAGCGCGGCGCCTTCCCTGCGCTTGGCCTCGTCGAGGAAGTTCACGGTGCCGAGGCGGTCGTCCTCGCCCCAGCGCCCCCAGTTGGAACAGGCCTTCGCGGCCTGCGCGATGGCGCCCTCGGGATCGCTGCGGTTCATGACGCCTCCGCGCCACGAGAGGTGAGCGCTTCCTCCGCGCCACGGGGGGTGTCCGGCGCTTCCTCCGCGCCACGAGGGGTGTCCGGAGCTTCCTCCGCGCCACGAGGTGCGGGCCGCGCGTCCTCCGCGACGCACGGCGTGCGCTGCGCACCGAGGCCGGTGATCGAGGCGTCCATGACGTCGCCGTCGCGCAGCAGCCGTCCCCAGTGCATGCCGTTGCCCGCGGGCGAACCGGTGAGCACGAGGTCGCCGGGCAGCAGCCGCGCGCTCTGCGAGGCGTACGACACCATGCGCGCCACGTCGAAGATCATGTCCCCGGTGGACTCGTCCTGCATGACCTCGCCGTTCAGCTTCAGGGTCAGCCGCAGGTCACCGGTGTCGCCGACGGACTCGGCCGGCACGATCCAGGGGCCCAGCGGGGTGAACCCGGGCGCGTTCTTGCTGCGCAGCCAGTCCGTGCCGATCTGGGGCATGTCCCTGCGGAACACGGTGGCCCGGTCGGTGAGGTCGTTGGCGATCGTGTAGCCCGCCACGTACTCCAGCGCCTCCGTGGGGGACACCTGGTAGGCGGGCCGGGCGATCACGGCCGCGAGCTCCAGTTCCCAGTCCGGCTTCGCCGCCCACGCGGGCAGCGTGACGTCGTCGTAGGGACCGGTGATCGAGCTGGGCAGGCCGATGAACACGTACGGGAGGTCGTCGGCCGCCCGCCGGTCCATGATCGCGGCCGCCTCGGCGCGCGCCTCCTCCTCGGAGCGCCCGTCGGACGGATCGCGGTGCGCGACGTGCAGGTCGATCACGTGCCGGCGGTAGTTGGCGCCCGACTGGAAGATCTGCCGCGGCTCGACGGGAGCGAGGACGCGGAAGTCCGACAGCGGGCGGCGGGGCTGCCCTGCCTCGGCCGCGAGCTCCCGCAGGCGCGGGAGGACGGTCTGCCACTGCTCCAGCAGACCGCGCATCGTCAGCGCCGGGTCGGCCAGAGCCGTCCGCAGGTCGAGGACCTGGCCCTCGCGGTCGACGAGAGCGGGGAAGGCGGGGCCGTCAGCGGCCGAGAGAGTGCCGAGAGCGAAGGGCCCGGCGAAGAGATCAGCAGCGGATTGAGGTTTCACCGACATGTCCTCCTGATTGCGGTGGGACTAATCTGGACCCGCTCCGAGCAATCAGGGAAATCGATTGTGTGGATCACTTTCATTCACCGTACGAATAAGCCGTGGCTGCGCGCCGTCGGAAGGGGAATCCGCCCGTGAACCTGGCACGCCTCGACCTCAACCTCGTCGTCGCGCTCCGCGCCCTCCTCGAGGAACGCAACGTCACCAAGGCCGGCCGGCGCGTGGGGCTGAGCCAGCCCGCGATGAGCGCCGCCCTGGCCCGCCTGCGCCGGCACTTCGGCGACGAACTCCTCTCCCGGGTGGGCAGCCAGTACGAACTCACCGCGCTCGGCCAGGTCCTCCTGGACCGCACCTCCACCGCCTACGACGTCCTCGAACGTCTCTTCGCCAGCCAGGCGGCCTTCGACCCGGCCACCGAGACCCGCGAGTTCCGCGTCATCGCCTCCGACTACGCCGTCGACGTCTTCGGCGTCGAGCTCGCCCGTACCGTCTACGAAGAGGCCCCCGGCATCCGCCTGCGCTTCACCCGCACCCCCATCACCGTCGTCGACGACACGGCGAGCCTGCTCAGCGCCACCGACGGACTGCTCATGCCGCACGGCGTCATCAGCGACTTCCCCGCCACCGACCTGTACGACGACCGATGGGTCTTCGTCGTCGCCGACGACCACCCCAGCGTCGAGGACCGCCTGACCCGCCAGGACCTCGCCCGACTGCCCTGGGTCACCTATCAGCGCACCTACGACGCCCCCGCCGTGCGCCAGCTCGGGATGCTCGGCATCGAACCGCGCGTCGAGGTCTCCGTCGACAGCTTCCACGCACTGCCGGCCCTCGTCGCCGGCACCCGCCGCATCGCCCTCGTCCAGGCCCGCCTCGCCCGCCTGCTCGCCCCCATCGCCGCCGTACGCGTCCTCGAACCGCCCTACGAGGCCGTCCCGCTGCGCGAGGCCCTCTGGTGGCACCCCGTCCACACCCACGACGCCGCCCACATCTGGCTCCGGGAGACCGCGGCCAGGGTCGGCCGACGCATCGCCGACACCGACATCTGATCCCGCCGCCTCCCCGCGCCCCGGCCACCGTCCGCACGACGGGGAGAACCCGCTCCCTCCGCCATCCACCCGGTGGATCAGACCCATCGCGAACCCGGATGACGCAAGGGGTGGGCAGCACGTCCACCGGCACGCATAGTCGAGGGCACCTCCGCCCCCGGTCCAGACCTCCTCCCGCACAGGCGGGAAGTCGCAGACCGGGCGCCACCTCCCTCCCCCTCGCGCTCCGGAGTGCCGTCATGCCCGCACCCCTCGCCCCGCCGTCCCCCGACCGTGCCGCGGCCCCCGCCGGGCGCCTCCCCGCCGTCGTCCTCATGGCCGGCAGCTGCCTGCCCGTCCTCGGGGCGGTACTCCTCGCCCCCGTACTGCCCCGCATGCAGGACCACTTCGACGGCGTCCCCGGCAGTACGGCCCTGGTCCCCGTCGTCCTGACCGTCCCCGCCCTGGCCCTCGCCCTCCTCGCCCCCTTCGCCGGCGTCATCGTCGACCGGCTCGGCCGCAAGCGGCTCCTCGTGGTCGCCACCTTCCTCTACGCGCTGTTCGGGACCGCACCCCTCTGGCTGGACTCCCTCCACGCCATCCTTGTCAGCCGCATCCTCGTCGGTGTCACCGAGGCGGCCATCATGACCGCCTGCACCACCCTCATCGGCGACTACTACAGCGGCGAACTCCGCGACCGCTACCTCGCCCTGCAGACCATGTGCGCCTCGGCGTCCGCCACCGTCTTCTTCGTCCTCGGCGGCGTACTCGGCGCGGCCGACTGGCGCGCCCCCTTCTGGCTGTACGCCGTCGGCCTGCTCATCGCCCCGGTCATGGCCCGCGTCCTGCCGACCCCCCGGCCGCCCGAGCACGAAGAGCGGCCGGACACGCGGACGGCCCGACGGCCCTTCCCCGTCCGCCGCATGGCCGGGATCTGCCTCCTCACCGTCTTCGGCGCCGTGGTCTTCTACGCGGTTCCGGTCGAGATGGCCTACCTCCTGGACGACCTGGGCGTCGAGTCCACCGGCGCCATCGGCGCCGTCACCGCCGTGGCCAGCGCCGCGACCGTCCTCGGCTCCCTCGTCTTCACCCGCCTCTCCCCGCGCGGACGCCACCGGCTGCCGGCGATGTTCGCCCTGTGCGCCGCGGGCTTCCTGCTCATGGGCCTCGCCGACAGCCTCCCGCTCCTGATCGCCGGAGCCGTCGTCAACTGCGTCGGCACCGGCATGCTGTTGCCGTCGCTGGTGACCCGCGCCATGGCCCGGCTCGGCTTCGCCGACCGTGGGCGCGGCATGGGCCTGTGGACCGCGGCCTTCTTCCTCGGGGAGTTCCTCTGTCCGCTGGTCCTGCTGGCCGGCAAGGGCGCGGCGGGCAGCCTCGCCACCGCCGTCGCCCTCCTCGGAGCGGCCACCGCCGTCGTCGCCGCCGCGCTCCTTTCCGCGGTGCTCCGCACTCCCGCGACCGCGGGGCCGCCCATGGACGACCGGTGACATGGGAATGAGCCGCTCCCCGGGTCCGGAGACAACGGACCCGTGGGGGCCGTCCCTACCGGGCGCTGGGCCCCGCGGTGCTGAGTCGCACGACCAGCCGCGGGATCATCGTCGTCTGCATGGCGCGGTCGCGCCGCCCTTCGACGCGCTCGATCAGCATCCTCGCCGCCGCCGCGCCCATGGTGTGCCCGGCCTGGTCGACGCTGGTGAGCTGGACCGGGGCGAGCGAGGCGATCGCGGTGTTGTTGTAGCCGACGAGCGAGACGTCGCCGGGGATCGAGAGCCCCAGGTCGGCGGCGGCCCGGTAGATGCCGAGGGCCGCGATGTCGGCTCCGGTCAGGATCGCGGTGGGCCGCTCGTCGCCGGTCAGCAGGGCGAGACCGGCGGCGTGTCCGCCGTCGTCGGAGTAGGCGGCGTGGTGCACGCGCGCCCGCGCGGCGAGGCCGTGACGCTCCATCGCCTTGAGGTAGCCGTCGGCCAGGGCGATCTCGGGCGGCCGCTGCCAGCGCCCGGTCCCGCTGCCGGCCGCCGACACCAGGGCGATGTCCCGGTGTCCGAGTCCGACGAGGTGGTCCACCACCAGGCCCGCCCCGAGGTCGTCCGCGTCGGTGACGGAGTCGTGCACGTCGGACGCGTCGTGGTGTCCGATGACCACGGTGGGTGTCTCCGCGGCCGTGGCGAGGACCTCGGAGCGCGGGGTCGCGGGGGCGATGAGGATCAGTCCGTCCATCTGACGGTCCACCATGGACCGGGTGGTGCGGGCCTGTTCCTCCGCGCCGAACCCGGCCGCGCCGATCAGCACCGTGTACTCGCTGTCCGCGAGTTCCTCCCGGATGCCGTCGAGGATGTCGGCGAAGAACGCGTTGCGCACGTTGTCGAGCAGGACACCGATGGTGTACGTGCGCCCGCGCATGCCGCGGGCCGCGGCGTGGGGGCGGTACTCCAGTTCGGCCATGGCCGCCCGGACGCGCTCCTGCATGGCCGGGCTCACGCCGTAGGCGTTGCGCATGACCTTCGACACGGCGGCGGTGGACACGCCGGCATGGCGGGCGACGTCGGTGATCGTCACCCGCTTGGTGTTCCTCGGCGTACTGTCCGCGGCCATGAGAACCCTGATCTCCTCGTGATTGGTGCAACGGTCTACGCGCCACGTCGTGGGGCGACTCCAGGGGCCGCCCCTTCAGTCGACCAGGCGGAGCTGATGTTACGCGTCTGTGTCTTGACGATGCCAGAGGAATGGCGTCATGGTGTAGCCGACTCGGATGGAGAACGTTCTACACGACTCCGTTCCACGCGGCCGGTTTTCCCGCCGCCCCGGCGCCCGCTCGGCGCCCCTCTCCTCTCTCACGATCCTGGGAGTCACCAGTGCCCCACCGCACGATCCGCGCCCGCCGTACGCGTCTGACCCTCCTCTCGGCCGGAGTCACGTCCCTGGCCGTGTTCGCCACCGCCTGCGGCGGCAACGGTGGCGGCACCTCCGCGGCGCCCAAGGACTTCACGTACCTCAGCGTCACGGAGAACACGACGACGAGAACGGCGCTGACCACCCTCTCCAAGGGCTCCTGCAAGACCGAGAACGTGGCCCTGCCGCTGAAGGTCGAGACCGTGCCCCAGGCGAGCCTGGACCAGAAGCTCCAGCTGCTCGCCGGCCAGAACGCCCTGCCCACCCAGTTCGCCGCGGGCAACGCCCCCTCGCTCACCAAGCAGCTCGCGAAGTCCGGCAAGGTCGCCGACCTGGAGCTCGAACTCCAGCGGCTCGGCGTCCTCGACCAGCTCGAACCGGCCGCCGTCTCCACGATCAAGGCCCTGTACGGGGGCAAGCTGGAGGCGCTGCCCTACGAGTACAACATCGAGGGAATCTTCTACAACAAGAAGATCTTCGAGGAGAACGGGATCGCGGTCCCCGGCACCTGGGCGGAACTGCTCGCCGCCTCGGGCAAGCTCGACGCCAAGGGCGTCCAGCCGTTCTCCGCCTCGGGTCAGCAGGGCTGGCCGCTCACCCGCCTCATCAGCGGCTACCTCTACCGCAGCCTCGGTCCCGACGCCCTCGACAAGATCGACTCCGGTACGGCCAAGCTTACCGACCCCCCGTACGTCAAGGCTGCCGAGGAGATCGCCGCGCTGGGCAAGAAGGGCTACTTCGGCAAGGGCGTCGGCTCCATCGACTACGACACCGCGATGAACCAGTTCCTCACCGGCAAGTCCGCCATGTTCTACATGGGCAGCTGGGCCCTGGCCAACATCTCCGACCCGAAGCAGAACAAGGTCGGTGCCGAGAACGTCGGCTTCATGCCCTTCCCCGCTGTCACCGGCGGCGCCGGCTCCGCCGACCAGTACCCCTCCAACGTCGGCCTGGCCATCACCCTCGGCTCGAAGAACTTCGACAAGAAGACCGGCGCGTGGGTGAGCTGCGTCGCCCGGAACTACGGCACCACCGCCCTGAAGGACCACGGCTCGATCTCCGGCTTCAAGGTCAACACCCCGGTCAAGGACGCCAACGAGGTCACCTCGACCGTCCGCAAGACCATCAGCTCGTCCCAGCAGAACGTCCTGTGGTTCGAGGCCCTCTTCAGCACCAAGGCGACCACGGTCAGCCAGACCAACGCCGCCGGCCTCGTCACCGGCAGCGTGAGCCCCCAGCAGTTCATGGAGACCGTCCAGGGCGCGCTCGCCGGCCGCTAGGTCCTGTCGTTCGGACCCGTGAGGCGGGCGGCGCCGCCACCAGCAGGCGAGCCGCCCGCCCCGCCCGGCCGGCCCCTTCACCCGACACCGAAGTGGACACCACTCTCATGCACCGCGTACTCGGTGACCGCAGGGCGATCGCGATCCTGCTCGGTCCCGCACTCCTCGTCTACACACTGATCATGCTCGTCCCCACCGTGTGGTCGCTCGGGTACTCCTTCACCCAGGGCAACTCCATCGACGGCTTCACCGGCAACGGCCTGGCCAACTTCAGCAGGCTCCTGTCCGACCAGGCCGTCCACGACGCCCTCTGGTTCACCCTGAAGTACGCGGTCGTCGTCACCGCGGGACAGGTCGTCGCCGGCTACCTCCTGGCCCTGCTCTACGTCTTCTTCCTCAAGCGGGCCTCCGCGCTCATCCGCACCCTGGTCTTCTTCCCGGTCGTCCTGCCCACCGTCGCCGTCGGCCTGCTCTTCCAGAAGCTGTTCCAGGTCGCCCCCCAGACCGGCCCCGTCAACTCCCTGCTCAACGCCCTCGGTCTGGAGTCCGTCGACTTCTTCGGCAGTGCGGGAAGCGCCTTCTGGGTCCTGGTCGTCATGGACATCTGGCGCTCCATGGGCTTCTACGCCGTCCTCCTGTTCGCCGGACTCGTCGACATCCCCGACGAGGTCCTCGAATCGGCCCGGCTCGACGGAGCCTCCGGCCTCCGCCTCGTCCGCCACATCGTCCTGCCGCTGTCCCTGCCCGTCCTCATGTCCTCGTTGATCTTCAGCATCAACGGCACCCTGAAGGTCTTCGACTCCGTCGTCGCCCTCACCAACGGCGGACCGGGCAGCGACACCACCCCGCTGACCCTGTACATGTTCCAGACGTCGTTCACCTACAGCGAGTACGGCTACGGAAGCACCATCGCGCTGCTCCTCACCGTCGTCTGCCTCCTGGTGAGCCTGGCGGTCTACCGCGTCTCGCGGCGCGACATCACGGAGGGCTGAACCATGGCCGTAGACACCCCCCTGAAGACCGCGACTCCCGCACACCGGCGCACCGGACAGCGGGCCCGCCGCCCCTTCCGCGGCACCGGCGGCCGCCTGTGGACCAGGATCGCCGTCGCCCTGCTGCTCGTCGTCGAGGTCTACCCCCTGATCTGGATGTTCCTCACCTCGCTGAAGTCCAACAGCGACTACCTCGACAACTCCACCTGGAGCCTGCCCACCACCTGGGAATGGGGCAACTACGTCGAGGCGTGGACCACCGGGAACATCGGCCTCTACGTCAAGAACAGCCTCCTGGCCGTCGTCCCCGCCCTGGCCCTCGTGCTGCTCCTGGGCACCGCCGCCGGATTCGCCCTGCAGGTCATGGTCTGGAAGGGCCGCAGCCTGACGCTCGTCGTCTTCCTCGCCGGGATGATGGTCCCGCCGCAGATGATCCTGCTGCCGCTGTTCACCGTCTACTTCCAGGCCGGCCTCTCCGGCACCCTCTGGCCGCTCGTCCTCACCTACACCGGCACCGGCCTCCCCCTGACCGTCTTCATGATGGCCACCTACTACAGGACCGTCCCCAGGGAACTCTTCGAGGCGGCCACCCTCGACGGCGCCGGCATCCTGCGCGCCTTCTGGACCATCAGCGTGCCCATGGTCCGCAACGCCCTCCTCACGGTCGGCCTGGTCCAGTTCTTCTTCATCTGGAACGACCTCCTCATCGCCCTGACCTTCACCAACAGCCAGGACCTGCGCACCATCCAGGTCGGCCTGCTCAACTTCACCGGCGACTTCGGAGCCACCCAGTACGGCCCGCTGTTCGCGGCGATCTGCATCAACGTCCTCGGAACGCTCGTGATCTACCTCTTCCTCAACCAGAAGGTCATGAAGGGCCTCACCTCGGGAGCGGTCAAGGGCTGAACCGCCCCCGCCCCGCCCGCCCGAGCACACGAAAGGTCCCTTCCTTGCAGTCCCTCCCGCCCTCCCCGGTGCGCTTCGAGCACCTGCCGGACGGCCTCGGCGTCGGAACCGGCACCCCCCGCCTCTCCTGGACCACGCCCCCCGAGGCCGGCGACCAGCAGGCGTACGAGATCGAGATCCGCCGCGGCGGCCGGACCCACCGCACGGGCCCCGTCGCCACCGCCGACCACCACCTCGTGCCCTGGCCCGCCGAACCCCTCGTCTCGCGGGAACGTGCCGCAGTCCGCGTACGGACCTGGTCCGCCACCGGCACCGAAGCCTCGCCCTGGAGCGCGCCGAGCCCCGTCGAGGCCGGTCTGCTCGCACCGGAGGACTGGACCGCCGTACCCGTAGGAGCCGCCTGGGACGAGGACCCCGCGGCGGAACGCCGCCCGGCCCGCGTCCGCGGACACTTCAGGACCGACGGCAAGCCGATCGCCCACGCCCGGCTCTACATCACCGCCCACGGCCTGTACGAAGCGGAGATCAACGGCACCCGGGTCGGCGACGAGACCCTGGCCCCCGGCTGGACGGTCTACCCCCACCGACTGCGGTACCGCACCCACGACGTCACCCCGCTCCTCACCGACGGCGCGAACACCATCGGCGCCTGGCTCGCCGACGGCTGGTACCGCGGCAAGTACGGCTTCGACGGCGGCACCCGCAACATCTACGGCACCGACCAGTCCCTCATCGCCCAACTGGAGATCACCCACACCGACGGCACCACCACCGTGGTCGCCACCGACCACACCTGGCAGGCCGCCTTCGGCCCGATCCTGACCAGCGGCCTGTACGAGGGCGAGACCTTCGACGCCCGCCTCGACGACCCGCACTGGGCCACCCCGTCCGCACCCCAGGACGGCTGGACCCCCGTACGGACCGGGAAGCGGGACCCCAGGACACTCGTCGCGCCCCAAGGACCCCCGGTCCGGTGCACCCAGGACATCCCCCCGACCACCATCACCCGCACCGCCGACGGCCGTCACCTGCTCGACTTCGGCCAGAACCTCGTCGGCCGGCTGCGCCTCACCGCCGACGGACCGGCCGGCACCACCCTCACGCTCCGGCACGCGGAAGTCCTCCAGGACGGCGAACTCGCCACCCGCCCCCTGCGCGAGGCGCACTCCACCGACACCCTCGTCCTGCCGGGCACCGGCCCGTACACCTGGGAACCCCGCTTCACCCTCCACGGCTTCCGCTACGCCGAGATCAGCGGCTGGCCCGGCGAACTCACCCCCGAGGCCGTGACCGCGCGCGTCCACCACACGGACATGCGCCGCACCGGCTGGTTCGAATGCAGCGACCCCATGGTCAACCGCCTCCACGAGAACGTCCTGTGGAGCATGCGGGGCAACTTCGTCGACATCCCCACCGACTGCCCGCAGCGCGACGAGCGCCTCGGCTGGACCGGCGACATCCAGGTCTTCGCCCCCACCGCGAGCTTCCTCTACGACTGCGCCGGCATGCTCGACTCCTGGCTCACCGACGTGGGCCTCGAACAGCTTCCCGACGGCACCATCCCCTGGTACGTGCCCGTCATCCCCGGCGAACCGATGTGGACCCCCATCCAGCCGGGAGCCGCCTGGGGCGACGTCGCCACCCTCACCCCCTGGGTCCTCTACCGGCGCTTCGGCGACCTCGAACTCCTGCGGCGCCACTACCGCACGGGCAAGGCCTGGGTCGACCTCGTCGAGCGGCTCGCCGGCCCCGACCGCCTCTGGGACACCGGCTTCCAGCTGGGGGACTGGCTGGACCCGGCCGCCCCGCCGGAGGACCCCGCCGCAGGACGCACCGACCGCCACCTCGTCGCCACCGCCTACTTCGCCCACTCCGCCCGGCACCTCGCCCACGCCGCCCGCGCGCTGGGCCACACGGCCGACGCCGTCCGGTACGACACACTCGCCGACGAGATCACCACGGCCTT
Source organism: Streptomyces sp. NPDC051822 (assembly GCF_044452745.1). Taxonomy (NCBI): domain Bacteria; kingdom Bacillati; phylum Actinomycetota; class Actinomycetes; order Kitasatosporales; family Streptomycetaceae; genus Streptomyces; species Streptomyces sp. NPDC051822. The sequence goes on from NZ_JBITBZ010000010.1 coordinate 75,716, forward strand.
CCAGGGCCGCTACGTCCACGCCGACGGCCGCATGTCCAGCGACAGCCCCACCGCCTACGCCCTCGCCCTCGCCTTCGACCTCCTGGACGCCCCCCGGCGGCAGGCCGCGGGCGATCGCCTCGCCGAACTGGTCCTCCTCGACGACGCCCGCATCGCCACCGGCTTCGTCGGCACCCCCCTCGTCTGCGACGCGCTCACGGACACCGGCCACCTGGACACCGCCTACAGGCTGCTGCTCCAGACCGACTGCCCCTCGTGGCTCTACCCCGTCACCATGGGCGCCACCACCGTCTGGGAGCGCTGGGACAGCCTCCGCCCCGACGGGACCCTCAACCCCGGCGGCATGACCTCGTTCAACCACTACGCCCTCGGCGCCGTCGCCGACTGGCTCCACCGAGTCGTCGGGGGCATCGAGCTCACGGCCCCCGGAGGCGCCGTCCTCACCTTCCGACCCCGCCCCGGCGGCGGCATCACCTGGGCCCGCACCCGCCACGAGACGCCCCACGGGACCGCCTCACTGTTCTGGGAGACCACGCCCTCCGGCCTGAAGGCCCGCATCACCGTGCCGCCGAACTGCACCGCCGTCGCCGAGCTGCCGGGTCGGGACCCCGTCGGACTCGGCCCCGGCACCCACACCTTCCCCGCCACCGAAGGCGACTGACGAAGACCCGGAAAGGGAATCCGAGTCGCCGCTCCATCCCCAGCACGCGACTTCGGCGGCCCCGGCCGCCCCCACCGTTTGGAGAGCCGCTGTGAACCGACGTACCTTCCTGTCCTCCGCCATCGCCACCGCCCTCGCCGTCAGCATGGCCCCCGCCGCCACCGCGGCCACCGGCCGGGCGACCGCGGGCACCGGCCGGGCGATCGCCGCGACCGACCCCCGAGCCGTCGAGCGCGCCGACGCCCTCCTCGCCCGGATGACGGCCGCGGAGAAGGAGGCCCTCGTCCGCTGCGACTTCGCCGCCCTCGGCCACCTCGGCATCCCCGCCCTCACCATGGTCGACGCCTCCGCAGGACTGCGCGGCGAACAGAACGTCACCGCCTTCCCCGTCCCCCTCGCGCAGGCCGCGACCTTCGACGAGGACCTCGCCCGCCGCATAGGCGCCGCCATCGGCGCCGAAGGCCGCGCCAAGGGCTACAACACCCTCCTCGGCCCGACCATCGACCTCACCCGCACCTGGCACTTCGGCCGCCAGGCCGAGAGCCTCGGAGAGGACCCGCTCCTCGCCGGCCGCCTCGGCGCCGCCCTCACCACCGGCATGCAGAGCCGCCGGGTCACCGCCACCGTCAAGCACTTCGCCGCCTACACCCAGGAGGTGAACCGCTTCTTCACCGACACCCGGCTCTCCGACCGCGCGATGCACGAGATCTACCAGGCGCCCTTCCGCCGCGTGATCGCCGCCGCGCCCACCACCTCGGTCATGATGGCCTACCCCAGGATCAACGGAACCTTCGCCACCCAGAACCCCACCCTCTTCGACGACGTCAAGACCCGACTCGGCCTCCAGGGCTACACCGTCCCCGACTTCTGGGCCGGCGACGACCAGGTCGCCGCCGCCAGGGCCGGCATGGACCTCGCAGGACTCGGCCCCGCCGGCGTCAAGCTCGTACCCGGCGCCCTCACCGGCGGCGCCGTCCCGGCGGCCCGCCTCCACGACGCCGCCCGCCGCATCCTCCTCACCATGTTCGCCAACGGCCTCGTCGACAACCCCGTCCCCGCCCCGGCCCAGGACGTCAGCACCGCCGAACACAAGAGCCTCGCCCACGAAGCCGCCCTCGCCTCCACCGTCCTGCTCGCCAACCGCTCCTCGGCCCTGCCCCTGCCGTCGACGCTCACGTCGCTCGCCGTCATCGGACCTGCCGGCACCGACACCCTCACCGGCGTCGCCGGCTCCACGTACGTCGACCCCGGCACCTGGACCACCCCGCTGCAGGCCATCAGGACCCGCGCCGGCAGCGGCGTGAAGGTCACCCACGCCCAGGGCACCACCGGCGACGTACCGCTGGCACCCGTCCCCGCCACCGTGCTGCGCACCACCGGCGGAGCCGCCGGACTCACCGGCCGCTACTACGCCACCGCCGAGCCGGTCGGCACCCCCGTCGCGACCCGCACCGACACCGTCGTCGACTTCACCGGAGCCCCGCTCGCCACCCTCCCCGCCGTCTGGTCCGCGACCTGGTCGGGCACCCTGACCCCGACCCACACGGGACTGCACCGCTTCTCCCTCCTGCCCGCCGGCACCGCGACCCTGAGGATCGACGGCGCCACCGTCGTCTCAGGATCCCGCGGCACCCGCCGCTTCTTCCTCGGCACCTACGACTACCCCGTCCAGGGCACCGTCGAGCTCACCGCGGGAAAGACCGTCACCGTCGAGCTCACGTACAGCAACGCCACCGCCGACCCGGGCACCAGCGGCCTCACCCTCGGCTGGCAGCCCGCCTCCCTCATCCCGGCCGCCGTCCAGGCGGCCCGTACCGCCGACGCCGCCGTCGTCTTCGTCAACCGCATCGCCGGCGAAGCCATGGACCACGAGCAGTTCGCCCTCCCCGCGGACCAGAACCGGCTCATCACCGCCGTGGCGGCGGTCAACCCGCGCACCATCGTCGTCCTGAACACCGACGGCCCCGTGGCGATGCCCTGGCTGGGCGACGTCGAGGCCGTCATCCAGGCCTGGTACGGAGGCCGCGGCACGGGCACCGCACTGGCCGCCGTCCTCTTCGGCGACAGCGACCCCTCGGGCCGGCTGCCCGTCACCTTCCCCGCCGCGGCCTCCCAGGGCCCCGGCGCCACCACCGCGACCTACCCGGGGCAGAACGGCACCGTCTCCTACGACGAGGGGACCGCCATCGGCTACCGCTACTACGACGCCAAGGGCCGGCAGCCCCAGTTCCCCTTCGGACACGGCCTGTCCTACACCACGTTCGCCCACGGCTCCCTGGAAGCCGCGTACGACGCCACCACCAGGACGGTGACCCTCTCCGTGACCGTCACCAACAGCGGCAACCGCCAGGGGACGGACGTCGTCCAGGTCTACGCCACCCTCCCCGGCGCCGCGTCCGCGGAACCCCGCCGCCTCGTGGCCTTCCACAAGCTCACCCTCGCCCCGGGCGCGAACCGGAGGGTCGCCTTCACCATCCCGGCCGACGACCTGACCGTCTGGAACTCCGGGACCTGGACCCTCGTTCCCGGCCTCTACACCTTCGCCACCGCCCGCGACTCCCGCGCGATGACCGCCCAGCGGTCCCTCTCCCTCGGCTGACCCTCGCCGGAGGCCGGGGTGCGGCACCGGCGGACGCCGCTACCGCACCCCGGACGGAGTCCGATCAGACTCCGCCACCGTACGGAGCGCCGACGGTGTACAGCAGCGCGGCAAAGGCCCCGAGGGCCAGCACGACACGCCCCGTAGCCACGAGTACGGGGCCATGACCTTCAACTACGCCGGTACCTGGCCGCCATCGTGTGGAACGCCTTCTTCGGTTCCCAGCGGGTCTCGTCGAGCATCCGGACGACACCGTAGGAGCCGAGGTCCCGCTCCCCGGGTCTGCTGTAGCCGGCGAAGGTGAACCAGAACGCCGTGTCCACGCCTTCCTCCTCGAAGACGTCCAGCAGCTCGGTGAGGTGGCGCACCTGCTCCTCCTCGTCCGGTACGGCACCGTCCGGCACCTGCCAGGCCATGCCGCCCCGCTCTCCCGCACCCCGGTAGGCGCAGGTTCCGAACTCGGTCACCGCGACGGGCTTTCCGTGGGCGAGGTGCCCGCGCAGCTCGTCGCGGTAGCTGTCTGCGTTGTAGGCGGCCCGGTAGGCGTCGACGCCCACGAGGTCGAACGGGCCCCAGTCGACGGACTCCCAGGGAGCGGAGGCGTACGTGACCTGCCCGCCGAAGTGCGTACGGACCTCCACGGCGACCTGGGCGAGGAAGCCGTTCAGGCGCTCCTGCACCGGACCGAGCGAGGACCACCACTCCATGTCGGCGTCGGCCATGGCCCGCAGCCGGTCGGCGTACGTATCGCCCGGGAGGAAGCCGCCGCAGAACGCGCTGATCTCGCAGCCGGCGACGAACACCACATCGGCCCCTGTCTCGCGCACGGCCTCGGCCCGGCGGGCGCAGTCGGCGAAGAACGGGAGCAGCCGGTCGGCGGGAAGTTCGACGGGAAAGGGCGCGAACCAGACCTCCAGACCGGCGTCCGCGGCGTGCCGGGCGGCGGTGCTCAGCCGTTCGGGCTCCCGCCCGGAGACGCGGACGGCGTCACAGTGGAGATCCCCGGAGATCACCGCCATGTCGTGCCGGACCGTCTCAGAGGTGAAGACCTTGCGGGAGAGCTGATCGCCGGGGAGGAACCCGGTGTCGTAGTTGATGCCCCGTGCGCGCACGTCGGTGTCCCTTCGCATGACCGCTGCCGTGTCACGGCAAGTCAAGGCCACGTGGGGGCACTTGGCCAGGGTGGGGAGGAAGACGGGGGCCGCCCCTGTGGGAAATGGGCTCGCGAGGCCGGCGGGACGACTGGCAAGGTGCCGCGCATGGCACCCCGTTATCAGATCCGCGCCGACTACGACGCCGACACGATCGTCGTCTACCAGGCGTACGCGCCCGCCATCGCCGACGCGGCGCTTCGGGCGGGCCGCTTCGTCCAGCCGTTCTCGTTCCACCGGATGACGTGGATCAAGCCGTCGTTCATGTGGCTGATGCACCGCAGCAACTGGGCCCGCAAGGCCGGCCAGGAGCGGGTGCTCGCCGTGCGTATGACCCGCCAGGGCTGGGAGGAGGCCCTCACACAGGCCGAGCTCACGACCTCGGACCCGGCGGCCGTGGCCCGGGCGACCGTGCACGTCCAATGGGACCCGGAACGCTCGCCGCGCGGGGCGGCCCTCAACCACTACAGCATCCAGGTCGGGATCGGCCGCCATCTCGTTCGCACGTTCACCGACGACTGGGTCGTCGGCCTCACGGACCTCACCCCACAGGTCCGCAAGGCCGCCTTCCTGATACAGGCCGGCCAGGCCGCGAAAGCCCAGCGGCTGATCCCGGCGGAGCGTCCCTACCCGCTGCCCCGGGCGCTGGAGGACCGACTCGCCTCAGGTGGCTGAACGCCGTGGAATCGGGCCGGATCGGCGACCGCATCCCGGGCACCAGCCAGCTGGCCAGGAGCAACGGCGCCGAGGACAGCGTCGTCGAGAAGCTGCAGTCGTCCGGGTCCAAGCGCTACGACGGCCCGGATGACGTACAGAAGGCCGTCTTCGGCGACGGAGGCAAGTCCTAGCCGCCGCCGGACCAGCCACACGGACGTGGAGAGGCCCGGTACGCCCCAGCAGGGCGTACCGGGCCTCTCCGTGTGTCCGCCGGACGTGGCCTCAGCCGCTCCGGAGTTCCTCCGCGGTCACCTCGTGGGCGCCGGCGGTGGTGGCGGCCCCGGTGCCGGCCTCCTCGCCCATGCCGGGGGCGACGGCTCCGCGGTCGTCCAGACCGAGCGCCACCTTCGTCCAGCCGGCCTCCCGGCGGTCGAAGGCGCGGTACGCGTCGATGGCGTCCGCCGCTCCCGACCAGCGGGTGATCAGCGGCGTGGGGTCGAGCGTGCCGGAGCCGACCAGGGAGACGAGACGGGGCAGGTAGCGCCGGTGGTTGCAGTTGCCCGTCTTCAGCGTGAGGTTCTTCATGAACGCCTCGCCGAACGGGTAGTGCTGCACCTGCGGCGGATAGACTCCGACCGTGCCGACGGTCCCAGCCTTGGCCGCCATCTGGACCGACCAGCGGGCCGCGAGGGTCGGCGCGTCGCCGGCCACCCAGGTGTCACCGTCCGGATTCCGTTCCGGCGCGGCCTCGTCGCGTTCGTGGTCGAACTGCCGTTCCTGGTCGCGCAGCGCCTCGGCGGCAGGGCCCTGCGACGGACGCTGCGCGTCCACGCCGACGGCGTCGATGACGCGGTCCACGCCGATGCCGCCGGTGAGTTCGCGTACCGCTTCGACCGGCTCCTCGGCGTTGAAGTCGACGGTCTCCGCGTGCTGGCGCCTGGCGAGACCCAGCCGGTCGGCGACGCCGTCGACGACGATGATCCGGCCGGCGCCCCGGAGCCGCGCGCACGCGACGGCCGCCTGGCCCACGGGTCCCGCGCCGACGATCGCGACGGTGTCCCCGTCCCCGACCTCGGCGAGCTCGGCGCCGAACCAGGCCGTCGGGTAGATGTCGGACAGCAGGATGGCCTGGCCGTCGTCGACGGTGTCGGGCAGCGGCACGAGCCCCACGTGGGCGAAGGGCACGCGGGCGTATTCCGCCTGCAGCCCGTCCAGGCCTCCCGCCGCCTCGGGGCCGCCGAAGAACACGGTGCCGGCGTGCGGGCCGCCGGGATTCGCCGTGTCGCACTGCGCGTAGTAGCCGGCGCGGCAGTAGCTGCACGTGCCGCAGGCCACCGTCGACGGGACGACCACGCGGTCGCCCGCCTGGAGGTTCCGTACGCCGGACCCCACCTCCTCGACGACCCCCACCGCCTCGTGACCGAGGATCCGGCCCTCCCGCAGGCCGGGCATCGTGCCGCGGACGAAGTGGATGTCGGTGCCGCATATCGCGGAGGTGGTGATGCGGACGATCGCGTCGTACCGGTCCTGGATCTTCGGCTCCGGCACCTCGTCGAGACGTATGTCGCCGATGCCGTGCCACACAACCGCTTTCATGCCCGGGTCAGCCTCCCATGCGGGAACCGAGCAGCCGCTTGCCCAGTTCCGCGCCCTTGCGGCTGTCGGCCTGGGCCTTGCGGAAGAGCTCGGCGACCTCGGAGTCGTTCTCGCGTTCGGCGTCCTGGATGTACGTCTCCAGCCGCAGGGCGTTGGCCAGGCAGCTCTCGACGTACCAGATGAGGTTGTAGTCCTTGTCCTTCGTGCCGGTGATGCCACCGGTCTCGGTGTCGTTGGTGCCGCTGGTCATGGTGACTCCCTCTCCGATGCGGGTTCGGGTCGTGATGTGTCGTCGGTGCGCCGGTACCCGATGACCCCGCCGGTATGCGGGCTCCCGACAGCGCCCTGGAGGCATCGGGCCGCGACCTGTCGACCGAACGACACCGACGATTACCTGGAGTGACGGCACCCCGCGGTCGTGGGCACGCTCGGTCGCCTCAGCCCGGCCGCGGCGGAGTCGGGAAGAACCCGAAGACCGCAGGACCGAGTTCGAGCCGGTTCACCCGTGGCCTACGGTGCCGACGGAGGTCCCCAGCCGAGTTCCGAGTACGCGGTTCCGGCGACGATTCCCTCGATCGCGGCGCGGGTGTACGCGACCGTCGGCTCCGGCAGACCGTCCAGCGGCCACCAGCCCCAGGCCGTGCACTTGTCGACTTCGCGGATCCGCGGTTCTCCCGACCAGCGGGACGCCGCGAAGAACAACTGGATCCTCGGATCGGCGTCCGGGCGGTGGAGCACGTGGACGGTGTGGACCAGCGTGAGGTCGGCCGGGGCGATGACCAGGCCGGCCTCTTCGTACGCCTCCCTGACCAGGCACGACCGCACGCTCTCCCGTTCCACGTGACCGGCCAGGGCATGCCAGTGACCGCCCGCGAACGCCGAGTCCGGGTGCCTCAGCCCGAGGAGGGTGAGGCCGTCGCGCTCCAGGAACAGATGCGCGCCGATCAGGTTCTTCACGGCCCCCGCTCCCGCTCCCGCCCCCGTCTTCGTCCGACCCTGCGCCGCGCGTTCCACGATGTTCCCCTCGCTGATGTGCGGACCGTCGGCGGGTGCGGACGTGTACGCGGTGGACGTTCCGGTGGTGTGCCTCAGGCGTCCGCGAGGAGCGGGTCGTACAGGGTGCTCGTGCGACGGGCGGACATGAAGGACAGGAAGTCGCTCACGAAGGCGCTCCGGCCGTAGGTTCCGTCGACGGTGGTGAGGTCGCGGTGGAACGCGGTGCGGAAGAGGGCCCGGTGCTCGTCCGCGTCGATGGTCCCGTTGCCGTCCTTGTCGGTCACGTCGAAGAGCACCTCGGCGACACGGATGAGCGCAGGACCGGCGAGGGACGGGACGGCGGCGGCGTACTCGGCGGCGCTGACGCGGCCGTCCCCGTCCGTGTCGAGGGCGGCCTGGAGTTCGCGCCACCAGGCGGCGAAGGCGTCGTAGAGCCGGGTCTCCTCGGGTTCGTCGAGGTCGAGACGGGTGGAGAGTTCCCGGGCCATGGCGGCGAGGTCCGGCCAGTCGAGATGGCCGTCGCCGGTCTGGTCCAGCACCTGCCGGAAGAACTCCTCCGCCGAGCGCCGGACCTGCCCGGCAGCCGCCGAGGGCTCCGCGTCCGTAGCGGGGACCGGACCGGGGTCGGGGTCGCCGCCCAGCGGGCCGAGGAGGCGCAGCAGGGCTGACGCGCGCTTGACACGGCTCTGCAGGGCGGCCATGGTCCGGGCGCGGGGGTCGTCGCTCCCGGGGGAGAGCGAGAGGAGCTCGATGACGCTCTCGGCGTTGAGCCAGCCCTCGGGCAGGAAGCGTCCGAGCCCGGCGGCGACGTAGACGCCCTGCATGAGCGTCCGGGTGCCGGGCATCTCCGGCAGTCCGGCCCTGCGACGGTACGGCTCGGGGAGCGAGGCGACGGTGATCGCGCCGAGGAGCGGTCCGGCGACGGCCCGGCCGACCGCCCACAGTGTGGGCGCGCCGTCGAACAGCGCCGGGGCGGGCAGGTGGTCGAAGAGGCGGAAGAGAATGACCCGGGCCGCCTCGGTGTTCTCCAGTTCGTTCTCGACGACCCGGTCGAAGTACCGCCAGAAGTCGTGGAGCTCTTCGGGGAGAGCGCCCGCGTCACCGTCGAGGGCCGCCAGGAACGCCCGGTACTCGGCGTACATGCGCTCCATCGTGTCCTGCGAGAGCGGCTGGCCGCTCAGCCGGCACATGGTGACGCCGCTTTCGAAGAGGGTGGCGACCACCCAGGCGCGGGTCGCGCGGTCCCTCGCGTCGTACGCGCGGCCGCGGGCGTCCGAGCCGCTCATCCGGGTGTGCAGCCGGTTGAGCCGGGCCGCCTCCCGTTCGCGTACCGCAGGGTCGGCGTCGAACATGCGCCGCATGCTGAGGAAGGTGTTGCGGAGCCGGCGCCAGGGGTGCGCGACGAAGGTGGAGTTGTCGACGAGAGCGGCACCGATCTGCGGGTGGGCCGCCTCCAGCACGGTCGCGCGGATCATGGCGAGGGCCCAGCGCGGGTCGTCGAAGAGCGCCCGGAACTGCGTGTCCGGCCCGAACAGGGCGTGCCCGTCGCCCGGTCCCGTGGCGTCCGGGCGAGGGGCGCCGCTCGCTCCGGTCGCGTCGTTCGGTGCGGTCGGTGCCGTCGTCATCGTGGGTCTCCGTTCGGCTGCGCGGGCAGGCCGCCGAAACGGCGGTCCCGGCGCTGGTAGGCGTGCAGACAGGCAAGGAAGTCGGGGGCGCGGAAATCCGGCCAGAGCACCTCGGGGAAGACCCATTCGGCATAGGCGACCTTCCAGAGCATGAAGTTGGAGATGCGGTGCTCACCGGAGGTGCGGATGACGAGGTCCACGTCGGGGGTGTCGGGGAACGGCAGGTGCTCGGCGAACACCCGCTCGGTCAGCTCGTCGGCGGACGTTCCGCTGCGGATCAGGGACCGGGCGGCCTCGACGATGTCTCGGCGCCCGCCGTGGTCGAACGCGATGGTCAGCGTCATCCTCCGGTTGTCGTCGGTCAGGGTCGTCAGGTCGTCGAAGTCCTGGATCAGTTCACGGGGGATGCGGGGGTCGGCGGCCCCGAGGAAGCGGCAGCGGATGCCGCGGGCGAGAAGCAGCGGGGCGTGCTTCCGTACGACCCGGCGGACCAGACGCATGAGGTAGTCGACCTCGACGCCGGGCCGGTTCCAGTTCTCGGTCGAGAACGCGTACAGGCTGAGCCACTCCACGCCGGCGGACCGGGCCGCCTCGATGATGTCGATGACCGTGGTCTCGGCGGCCCTGTGGCCCTCCGTGCGCGGCAGGGAACGCCGCTCCGCCCAGCGGCCGTTGCCGTCCATCACGCACGCCACGTGCCGGGGGACCGCACGCGCTGCCCCGCCGTCCTCCCGTCGCCCGTGCAGGACGTCGTGGTCCGCCACGCCCGACCCGAACCCACCCGCCGCACGACCGGCCCCGTCACGCTCGGCCACGCCCACCCCGCCCCCCCGCCCCCGCCCATGCCGACGGGGCTGCGCCTGCCGAGATCCTGGCAGCACCGGGACGGCCCGGAGGCCCGGAACGATCACCGTCACCCTTGGCGCGTACGTCCGAGCCTTCCGGCGCGCGTATGGGTCCGAGCCTTCCGGCGCGCGGACTTCTCAGCCGATGGGCGCGTACAGCACGCCCAGTTTGTCGATCTCGGCGCCCGACCTGCCGGTGAAGCCGACGATGTGCAGGCCGGCGGGTGCGGTGAAGGTCCGGGTGTCCGAGGTCGCCGTACCGGCGGAGAGGGAGCGCCCCCGGTCGGTCGTGAAGGCCGCGGAGAAGACCCGCGTGCGGCCGTCCTTCTGGCCCTGCGTCAGTCGCACCGAGGTGAGGTGCTCACCGGAGGCGAGAGTCAGGGACGTCGCCGTGCCGCCCGTGCCGCCGTGCGTCAAGGTCGTACCGCCGTCGTGCGACAGCGACACCGCGTCCAGGCGGGAGCCGCCCCGCAGGGTCAGCGTGCGCGGGGACACCGTGGCCGGCAGGTCGTCCGCGTCGTTGAAGGCGGTGCCGTGCGGGCCGCCGGCCTCTGGGACAGCCTCCTCGCGGAGGGCAAGCCCTGGTGGATCACCGCCAACTCCGACTCCCACAACGTCTACGCGGACACCGCCGTGCGCGGCCCCGGCGGCGATTTCGCCGTCGACGGCAGGCACGCGGACCCGGTCTACGCGGGAAGCCCGATCTTGCGGAGGGCGACTACTGGCCCGGTTACTACAGCCGCACCCACGTCTGCGCCGACGGCTTCGGCTACGCCGCCGTCATGGACGGCATCCGTGCGGGCCGCATCCGGGTGGACCACGGGCAGCTGATCAGCGGTATCGACGTCCGCGTGGCCGGGTGAAGTCGTACGAGGTGAACAAGACGTCCGGCACGGTCCGCCTCACCTACGCCCTCGGCCGCGTCGACCACCCGGTCTACGTCCGGCTGCGCGGCAACCGACGGCAACCGCACCGCCGTCGGTCCGATGGGTGCCGCGGTCGACCCGGCGGGCCCGGCCATCGACGTGGTCGGCGACGCCGACCCGTGGCGCGACCCGTGGTTCTACTCGAACCCGGTATGGGTGCTGCCGTCATGACACGGTACGTCCTGACGGTGGACGCGGGAGTCCGGGAGCTGCGCGCGGCCGACCATCCGCTCCACGCACTGGCAGCCGAAATCGACTTGCCAGAAGCCGTGTTGGGCTGCACGCACCTGGTGCGCGGGGAGCGGCCGCGGGTCGTGGTGTCACTGGGCCTGCCCTCCGCCCCGCTTCTCGGCACCGTCGGGGAGCGGCTCGCCGCACGCGGCCACCAGGTGACGCCTGGCACCCCCGACGCGATGGGCCGCGCGGTGCTGTACCCCGGCGCGGCCGCCCTCACGGGCACGCTCACGGTCACCGACGTCCTCTCGCGGTCGGCGATCGACCGCGTGACCGTACTCGGAAGTCCGGATCCGCCGCCGCCGGGCACGCGCCTGGTGACGAACGGGCACGTACGGCCTCAGCTGACGGTCGAAGGCGAACTCGTCCTCGCCGCCATGCCCGCCGCCGGCGGAGTCCTGGTGCCCTTCGAGATGCCGGACCCGACCCCGTGCTGCGCGGACCACTGAACACGAGGTCACCGGGCAGGAGGCGCCGAAGTGGAGCCGGGATCAACCCGGCTCCACTCCGTGCTTGCGGGTGTGTCACTGGAACTGTGCGAAGAACCTCCAGATCTCTCCCTTGGTCCAGGTGGCGACGCCGCTCTCGGCGGGGGAGCCGTCGACCGGACCGGGTATGTGGCCCCCGTCGAACGCCGCCCATTGGACCGGGTACCCGGCACGGCAGCCGGAGTACGTGGTGGTGATGTGTGTCCGGCTGCCCGGCGCGGGCTCGCGCGGGCTCTGGGCCGCGCAGCCGTTGTTGCCGGCGAATCGGTCGCGCAGGGACCGTCCTTGCGCGATGGTGAGGACGGAGTCGCCGATGCCGTGGATTCCGAAGTAGGCGATGGGCTGGGTGCCGCCGCTGCACCCGCTGATCTGGCCACCGGAGATGACCGCCACAGCCCTGAACACGTTCGCCCTGCTGCAGGCGAGTGCGTAGCTCATGCCGCCGCCCCAGCTGAAGCCCGTGGCGAAACGCTGTGCCGTGTCGACACAGAGTCCGCCCTCGATGCGCCGGATCATGTCGTCGACGAAGGTGACGTCCTCACCGCCGGCATTGGCCCAGCCGTTGCCGAGGCCTTGGGGCGCGACGAGGATGGCGCTGTTGTTCGACTGTTCCTGTTGGCCGTAGTACGACCGTGCGTTCCCGCTGGTTCCGCCCGAGGCGACTTCGCCGGCGGTTCCGCCCCGCCAGTGGAACGCGAAGATCAGCCGGTAGCGACGGGCGTTGTCATAGTCGGCGGGGACCCTGAGGATGAAGCTGCGGCTCTTGCCGCCGCTCTGGATCGTGTGGGTGCCACTCGCCAGAGTCGGGGCGCTGCCGCACGCGCCGCCACCGGCCGGCAGTTTGATCATCTGCCATTGCTGGTTGGCGCCGCCCCAGTCGGTGTACTGGACGACATCGCCGCCGTCGGCGGTGGAGCCGCCCTGTGTCTCCACGGCCTTGCCGCTGTTGCGGTTGACCAGCCGGACGTGGCCGGCGTCGGAGTCGGCCAGGCGGAACTGCTGGTGGGCGCCGTTGACGTCGGTCCACTGCGCGATCGCGGCACCGTCGGCGGTGGAGGCGCCGGCCACGTCGAGGACCTTGCCCGAATGCCTGGCCTTGAGGCGATAGAAGCCGCCGCCGGAGTCCACGAACTGCCACTGCTGGTTGGCTCCGTCGTTGCGCGTCCACTGGCTGACCCGCGCGCCGTCGGCGGTGGACGCGCCGTAGACGTCCAGCGCCTTGCCGCTGTTGCGGTTGACCAGGACGTACGAGGCGCTGGTGTCCACCGTCGCCGCCTCGGCGGGTGCCGGCTTCGCCACGACGAGCGTGCCGATCGTGAGAGTCGCCGCCACCACGACGGCGATCCGGGACCACCAGCGATGTCCTTGCCGAGGGGAGAGGGAAGCCGCGGCGTAGGTCTTCATCGGTGCACCCTTTCGCTGGTGGCGGGTCAGGTGCGGGTCCAGTGCTGGTTGCTGCCGTTCCAGCAGGAGTAGAGCTGGATCAGGGTGCCGTTGGCGGTGCCGTTCGCGGCGGCGTCGAGGCAGAGGCCCGACTGGACGCCGACGATGGATCCGTCGGAGTTGAGGCGCCACTTCTGGTTGTCGCCGCCCCAGCAGCTGTAGATCTGGACCTTGGCGCCGTTGCCGGTGCCGGCGGCGTCCAGGCACTTGTCGCCGTAGACCCTGAGCTCACCTGCGGCGGTGTAGGTCCACTGCTGGTTGGTGCGGCTGTTGCAGTCCCAGAGCTGGAGCTGGGTGCCGTCGGTGGTGCTGGAGTTGGGCACGTCCAGGCAGCGGCCCGATGCGACGCCCTTGATCTGTCCGGAACCGGCCGGGGGAGTGGGGGTCGGGGTCGGGGTGGGCGTCGTGGAGCCGGCGTTGAGCGCGTTGAGGACGGAGGTGTAGGCGGGCTTCTTGCTTCCGTCGCCGTTGAACAGCAGCGGCGTGTGCTCCGCTCGCCAGGAGTCCGTGTCACGCACGCCCCACACCGTGATGCCGAGGCAGCGCGGGACGGCCAGGCAGTCGTTGGTCACGTTGGCGTAGGTCGTGCCCGAGGCGCCCTGGATGTCGAGTTCGGTGATGGCCACGTCGACGCCGAGGGCCGCGAAGCTCTGCAGGGTGGTGCGGAAGTTGCTGTTGTACGGGCTGTCGTTGTTGAAGTGCGACTGGAAGCCGACGCAGTCGATGGGCACGCCGCGCTGCTTGAAGTCCCGGACCATGGCGTACATGGCCTGGGTCTTGGCCCAGGTCCAGTTCTCGACGTTGTAGTCGTTGTAGCAGAGCTTGGCGGCGGGGTCGGCGGCGCGTGCGGTGCGGAAGGCGACCTCGATCCAGTCGTTGCCGCTGCGCTGCAGGTTGGAGTCGCGTCGGGCTCCCGACGAGCCGTCGGCGAAGGCCTCGTTCACGACGTCCCACTGGGCGATCTTGCCCTTGTAGTGGGTCATCACGCCGGTGATGTGGTTGTTCATCGCCTGGCGCAGCGCGCTGCCGCTGAGGTTCTGCATCCATCCGGGCTGCTGGGAGTGCCAGGCCAGGGTGTGGCCACGCACCTGCTTGCCGTTCTGCACCGCCCAGTTGTAGACGCGGTCGGCGGCGGTGAAGTTGAACTGGCCCTGTTGGGGTTCGGTGGCGTCGATCTTCATCTCGTTCTCGGCGGTGACCGAGTTGAACTCGCGGTTCGCGATCGTCGTGTACGTCGAGTCGTTGAGCCGGCCCGAGGCGATGGCGGTGCCGAAGTAACGGCCGCTCTGCGCCGCCGCCTTGCCGAGCGTGCTCTCGGCGGCGTGCGAGGTCAGCGGCGCCACCAGCACGGCGGCCGAACCGAGGACGCCGACGGTCAGCGCCGCGAACAGGCCGCCGATCTTGCGGCCTGCGATGGATGGGGGACTGGAATTCGAGCGCATGATTGAGCCTCCAGGACGGAAATCGCGGAAGGAATTGAGCGCGGCGGAATGAATTCGCGTGAGCGACGCCCGCGTCCCTGGTCAAAGGACGCGTACTACCGGGTCGTTACGGTCGGAGGACCGCACCCGGCACTGCGGGGCAGAGGGGGCTACGCCGCCTCGGGACTCAGTGTGGAAACCTGGCAGAAACATGTCAAGAGTTTCGAAAGAATTTCGATGCCGGAAACCTCTGGGCAGGTCTGTAGCAGCTCCAGGGAGCAGGGGAGCCATCGAAAGTCTTTCGATGGAGTGAGCGCGTGACGTCCCTCGGTGTCGGCCCCATTCGCATGCGGACAAACGGAGAGAAAGGCGCGTCGGGTGCGCATGGCAGTGCCGACGAAACGGCCTGGCTCCGAACGGGGCCTGCTCGGAAGAGAGCGCGCCGAAACCGCGTATTTCTTCGGCGTGTGCTTCTGCTAGGAGCGGGGCGGGGCGGTGGAGTGTCGGACCTTGAGTTCGGTCGAGAGCTCCATCCGAGGGCTGACCAGAGGCTGGTCCTCCAGAAGCTGGAACAGGGTGCGGGCGGCCAGCCGGCCCATCTCCTCCAGCGGCTGGCGCACCGTCGTCAACGGCGGTGACAGCCAATCGCACATCGGCAGGTCGTCGAAGCCGACGACGCTGAGGTCCTGCGGGATTCTCAGCCCCTTCTGCCGGGCGGCTTCGTAGACGCCCATCGCCTGCTGGTCGCTGCCGGCGAAGATGGCCGTCGGCGGGTCGGGCAGAGCGAGCAGCTCCCTGGCGCCCTGGAACCCGCCCTCGTGCTGGAAGTCGCCGTACCGGATCAGGTCCCGGTCGACCTCGATCCCGGCCCGCTCCAGGGCCGCCCGGTATCCGTCGATGCGGGCCTGACTGCAGAGCATCTCCTTGCGCCCGCCGATCGTGGCGATCCGTCGGTGCCCCAGCTCCAGCAGGTGCTCGGTGGCGGCGAGGCCGCCCGCCCAGTTGGTCGCGCCGATGCTCGGCACGCCGTTGCCCGGCAGGTCGATCGGGTCGATGACGACCAGCGCCACCCCGGCCCGTTCGACCTGGGCGCGCTGGGCGTGGGTGACCGAGGTGGTGACGAGGATGACGCCGTCGCTGTGGTGCAGGACCGGCAGTGCGGCCCAGCTCGACGGTGTGGCCTCGCCCGGCGGGACGAGCGACACGACGGTGCCGACGCTCCGCCGGGCGCACTCGGCCTCGACGCCGCGCAGGATCTCCACCGCCCACGCGCTGTCCAGGCCGCCGATGATCAGATCGACGAGGCCCGACCTGCGCGCTCTGCCCTGCCGGCCCGGCTGGAGGTAGTTGTGCGACCGCAGCAGGCCCTCGATCCGTTCGCGTGTCGAGGGTGCGACATCGGAGCGGCCGTTGATCACCTTGGACACGGTGGCCTGCGAGACCCCTGCCTCCGCGGCGATGACGGCCAGGGTCGGACGCTGCTGGCTCAACTTCACTCCTCCGTGCGGACGCCGACGGGCGACAGGTATCGCAAACTTTCGAAGAGTTTCTGGGCGGCATGAGTGCTTGTCAAGACGGCGAACAGCCGCTGGTTTTAGTTAAATCGGCGACAGGTCTTGACCGAGAAGCCCCGCGTTCCTAGTTTGTGGCAGCACAGAATTCGAGAGTATTTCGAAATGTTTTCGGGCGTGAACCGGCATTCCCCAACCCGGAGGTCCCATGGCCAGCAACCCCCCGAGCCGCCGACGCTTCCTGGCGCTCTCGGGCTTGACCGCACTGTCCGTCTCCATGGCTGCGGCCTGCGGCGTTGACGATTCCGGCGGCAAGCCGGGGGCCGATGGCAAGGTGACGTTCGCGTGGTGGAACATCGCCACGACGGAGCCTGGCAAGTCCCTCTTCCCCGAGATCTCGGCCGCGTTCATGTCCGACCACCCGAACATCGCCATCAAAACGACCTCGTTGGAGAACGAGGCGTTCAAGTCCAAACTGACCGCCACCACCTCTTCGGGCAAACTCCCGGACGTCTTCCAGACCTGGGGCGGCGGCGTGCTGCAGCAGCAGGTCGACGCGGGCCTCGTCGAGGACCTCACCGACGTGTTCGACTGGTCGTCCGACCTCACCCCGGTCTCGCTGCAGGCCTATCAGTTCGGGGGCCGGACGTACGGGGTGCCGTATGACATCGGCATGGTCGGCTTCTGGTACAACAAGAAGCTCTTCGCCAAGGCCGGGATCACGGCCCCGCCGGCCACCTGGGCCGAGCTTCTCGAAGACGTCAGGAAGCTCAAGGCGGCCGGCGTCACCCCGATCGCCCTCGCGGGCAAGGAGAAATGGCCGGCCCACTACTACTGGGCCTACCTCGCGATGCGCGTCGCGGGTCTCCCCGCGCTGCAACAGGCGGCTACCACCAAGGACTTCACCGGCGCCGGCTTCGTCCAGGCGGGCGTCCATCTCAAGGAGCTGGTCGACCTCCAGCCGTTCCAGACGGCCTTCCTCGGCGCCGGCTACGCCACCCCCGGCGGCCAGGCCGCGACCATGGGCAACGGCAAGGCGGCCATGGAGCTGATGGGGCAGTGGGGCCCTTCGGTGCAGAAGGACGCGGGCGCCGACCTCGGAGCGGACCTGGGCTTCTTCCCCTTCCCGACGGTGGACGGCGGTGTCGGCCGGGCCACCGAGGTGTTCGGCGGCGGCGGTGGCTTCGCCCTGCGCAAGGGTGCCCCGAAGGAGGCGCTGGACTTCCTGAAGTTCCTCGTCCTGGAGAACGAGTCCAAGCTGCTGGCCTCCAACGGCTACCTGCCGGTGGTCAAGGGCGCGGAGAGTCAACTCACCGATGCCAACAGGAAGGTGGTGGCCGACAGCCTGGTCAGGGCGACGGGCTTCCAGCTCTTCCTCGACCAGGCCTATCCGCCGGCCGTCGGCCAGGAGGTCAACGACAGTGTCGCCGACCTCATCGCGGGCAAGAAGACGCCCGAGCAGGTCACCGAGTCGATCACCGAGGCTGCGAAGGGTGCCTAGCTCCGTGTCCACCAGGACCGAGGAGCGGACGGAGGACGCGGCGCCTGTGCCGGTGCACCCGCCCGTCCAGGCCCGGTCGCTCCTGCGCAGGTGGGGAAGCTGGGCGTCGGTCGCCTGGTTCCTGGTCCCGGCTCTGGTCCTCTTCCTCGTCTTCGTCCTCGCCCCGATCGTCGTCGCCGTCTACACCGGCTTCTTCAAGTGGGGCGGGATCGGCCCCATGGACGACTTCGTCGGCTTCGCGAACTACACCAAGCTCTTCGACGACCAGGTCTTCCTCGGCGATCTGGGGCGCGGGCTGTACCTGATCGTCCTGTCGGTCACGGTGCAGCTGCCGTTCGCGCTGTTCACCGCGGTCCTGCTCAACCAGCGACTGCGCGGCCGGGCCGTCTACCGGATGCTGTTCTTCGCGCCGTACATCCTGTCCGAGGTCGTCACGGCGGTCCTCTTCACGATGATCTTCCTGCCCGGCGACGGCATGGCCGACCATCTTGTCGGCCTCCTCGGCCTCGAGGGGCTGCAGGGCAGGTGGTTCGCCGATCCCTCGACGGTCATGCCGACCCTGTTCGTGGTCATGGTCTGGAAGTACTTCGGCTTCCACATGATGCTCTTCCTCGCCGGGCTGCAGGGCATCCCGGGCGAGATCCTCGAGGCCGCCTCCATCGACGGCGCCGGCGCCTGGCAGCGCTTCCGGCACGTGACGCTGCCGCTGCTCGGTCCGACGATCCGGATCAGCGTCTTCCTTTCGGTCATCGGGTCCATCCAGCTCTTCGACCTCGTCTGGGTCATGACCGCGGGCGGACCCAACCACTCCTCGGAGACGATGGCGATCTCGATGTTCCAGTTCGGGTTCAAGCGGTACCAGGTCGGCTACGCCAGCGCGATCAGCGTGGTGCTGTTCATGATCAGCCTGGTCTTCTCCCTCTTCTACCAGCGTTACGTGCTCCGCCGTGATCTGAGCGGGGCCGTCACCACGGGAGGCGGCCGATGAGCGCCCGGGGGACCGCGCGCGGCCTGTCGCTGCACGCCGTGATCTGGCTGATCGGCGCGTTCGTCGTCGTGCCGCTGATCTACGCGGTGATCTCCGGGTTCAAGAGCACCGGCGAGCTGACGACCAACCCGTTCGGCCTGCCGAAGCGGTGGCAGACGGGCAACTACGCCGGCATCCTCGGTGACGGCATGTTCTGGCGGCAGATCGCCAACAGCGCGGGCATCGCGATCGGCACGACCTTCTGCACGGTGGCGGTCGCCGCGATGGCGGCGTTCGTCCTGGCCCGATACGCCTTCCGTGGCCGTGAGTTGTTCTACACCCTGTTCACCATCGGGTTGATGTTCCCGTTCGCGGTGGCCGTCCTGCCGCTGTTCCTCATGCTGCGCAACTTCGACCTGCTCGACAACCCTCTCGGGGTGATCCTTCCGCAGGCGGCCTTCGGGCTCCCGATGACGATCATCATCCTGCGCGGCTTCTTCCGGACGATCCCGGCGGAGATCGAGGAGGCGGCCATCGTGGACGGCTGCGGCAAATTCCGCTTCTTCTGGAAGATCCTGCTGCCGATGGCGCGTCCCGCGCTCGGCACGGTCTCGGTCCTGGCGATCGTCACGAGCTGGAACAACTTCTTCCTGCCGCTGCTCGTGTTCAACGACCCCAAATGGCAGACGATCCCGGTCGGCGTCCAGCAGTTCCAGGGCCAGTACTCGACCGACTACGCGCTCGTCCTGGCCTACATCGTGCTCGCCATGGTCCCCGCCCTCGCCTTCTACGCCGTCGCCGAACGGCAGTTGATCGGCGGCCTCACCGCCGGCGCCACCAAGGGCTGACCCCTTCCGAGCGAACTCCACCCCCGAGGAGACCTTGTGAAACGCCTGACCGCGCTCACACTCGCACTGATGTTCGCATTACCGGCCCAGGCCGTGTC
Source organism: Streptomyces sp. NPDC051822 (assembly GCF_044452745.1). Classification (NCBI taxonomy): domain Bacteria; kingdom Bacillati; phylum Actinomycetota; class Actinomycetes; order Kitasatosporales; family Streptomycetaceae; genus Streptomyces; species Streptomyces sp. NPDC051822. The sequence goes on from NZ_JBITBZ010000010.1 coordinate 95,283, forward strand.
CGCTCCCGCCCGATCCGGCATCGACTTCCACGCCGAACTCCAGCCCATCGACGGATTCGGCTTCTCGATGGCCTTCCAGCGGGCCGACCTGCTCCACGGCGCGCGCGGCCTCAGCCCGGCCAAACGACGCGAGGTGCTCGACCTGCTGCTCAGCAAGGACAAGGGAGCGGGCCTCTCGATCCTGCGCCTGGGCATCGGCTCGTCGACCGACAAGGTCTACGACCACATGCCGACCATCCTGCCGGTCGATCCCGGCGGGCCGGACGCCCCGCCGAAGTACGTCTGGGACGGCTGGGACGGCGGCCAGGTCTGGCTCGCCAAGGAGGCCAAGGCCTACGGCGTCGAACGATTCTTCGCCGACGCCTGGAGCGCCCCCGCCTTCATGAAGACCAACGGCAGCGAGAACGACGGCGGCGAGCTGCTGCCCGCATGGCGTCAGGCCTACGCGAACTACCTCGTCCAGTACGCGAAGTTCTACCAGCGCGAAGGCATCAGGATCACCGACCTGGGATTCACCAACGAACCCGACTGGACGGCCACCTACGCCTCGATGCGGTTCACCCCGCGGCAGGCCGTCGACTTCCTCAAGGTGCTCGCGCCGACCGTGCGCGCATCCGGGCTCAGGACCGGCCTGGTCTGCTGCGACGCCGCGGGCTGGGACCGGCAGGTCACCTACACCGAGGCCATCGAGGCGGACCCCGTGGCCGGCAGGGCCGTCCGGACCATCACCGGACACCGCTACAGCGGTCCGACCGACGTCACGCAGCCGACCGACAAGCGCGTGTGGATGTCGGAATGGTCACCGGACGGCACCACCTGGAACGAGAGCTGGGACGACGGCAGCGGCTACGACGGCTTCACCGTCGCTGCCGACATCCAGAACACCCTGACCGTCGGCAACGCCAACGCCTACGTCTACTGGACCGGCGCGTCCCTCGGCGCGACCCGCGGGCTCATCCAGCTCGCCAACCCCGGAGACGACTACCGCGTGTCCAAGCGGTACTGGGCACTGGCCGCCTTCAGCCGGTTCATCCGTCCCGAAGCCGTCCGTGTACCGGTCACGAACGCCGACCCCGCACTGAAGATCACGGCCTTCCGCAACACCGACGGCAGCCGCGTGATCCAGATCCTCAACACCGCGACCAACGAACGCTCCGCCGACTTCTCCCTCCGCGGCGGTCACGACCGGCACCCCGACGGCTACGTCACCGACGAGACCCGCTCGATCACCCCGGCCGACGTCGTCTCCACGCGCGGCTCGACCCTCACGGCGGAACTCGCCCCCCGCGCGCTGACCACGATCGTCCTCGACTAGCCCATCCGGCAACCATCAGAGGAGTCCCTCATGTTCCTGTCCCGGAACCTGATCGCCCTGTCCGCCGCCATCTGTCTCGGGGCCGGCCTCGCCGCCGCGCCCGCGGCCGCCGAGCCCCGACCCAGAACGCTCGGCGAGCTGGCCAAGAAGCACCACAAGTACTTCGGCTCCGCCACCGACAACCCCGAGTTCACCGACGCCGCCTACCTGAAGCTGCTCGGCAGCGAGTTCGGACAGACCACCCCCGGCAACGCCATGAAGTGGTACGCCACCGAGCCCGAGCGCGGCGTCTTCGACTTCACCGCCGCCGACGAGGTCATGGCCTTCGCGAAGGACCACCACCAGAAGGTCCGCGGCCACACCCTCGTCTGGCACAGCCAGCTCCCCGCCTGGCTCACCGAGGGCACCTGGACCGCCGACGAGCTGCGCGCCATCCTCAAGAACCACATCCAGACCGTGGCCCGGCACTACAAGGGCCAGGTGATCCACTGGGACGTCGTCAACGAGGCCTTCAACGAGGACGGCACCTACCGCGAGTCGCTCTTCTACAAGACGCTCGGCCCCGGCTACATCGCCGACGCCCTGCGCTGGGCCCACGAGGCGGACCCGCACGCCAAGCTCTACCTCAACGACTACAACGTCGACTGGATCGGTCCCAAGAGCGACGCGTACTACACCCTGATCAAGCAACTTAGGGCCGACGGCGTCCCGGTGGAGGGCTTCGGCATCCAGGGCCATCTGGCACTCCAGTACGGCTACCCCGCCGACGTCCAGCAGAACATGCAGCGCTTCGCCGACCTCGGGGTGGAGGTCGCGGTCACCGAACTCGACATCCGGATGAACCTCCCCGCGACTCCCGAGAAGCTCGCCACCCAGGCCACCTGGTACGCCGACTACGTCAAGGCCTGCCTGGCGGTCGAGAAGTGCGTCGGCGTCACCATCTGGGACTACACGGACAAGTACTCGTGGATCCCCTCCGTCTTCCCCGGTGAGGGCGCGGCGCTGCCCTTCGACGAGAACCTGCTGCCCAAGCCCGCCTACCACTCGATCAGGAAGGTGCTGGGCGGATGATACGCACGGCGATCGTAGGGACGGGCGGGATCGCCGGCATCTGCCACGTTCCCGCTCTCCGGGCGCAGGCGCACCGCGCCGTGATCGTGGCAGCCGTCGACGTGGACGCGGCGCGCGCCGAGTCTTTCGCGACCGAACACGGCGTCCCCGCCGTCTACACCGACCTGCACACCATGCTCTACGAGCAGAGGCCCGACCTCGTACACCTGTGCACACCGCCGTTCCTGCACGCCGAACAGGCCGTCGCCTGCCTGGAGTCGGGGGCGTGGGTGTGGTGCGAGAAGCCGGTGGCCCTGTCGCTGGCCGAACTCGACCGGATCCATGCCGCCGAGGGGCACGCCGTCGCGGGCGCGGTGTTCCAGCACAGGTACGGCTCGGGGGCCCGGTACCTGCGCGGCCTGGTCGCGGCCGGCACGCTGGGCCGACCACTGGTCGCGCAGTGCGTCACCGCGTGGTACCGCGACGACGCCTACTACGACGTGCCGTGGCGCGGCACCTGGGAGAGCGAGGGCGGCGGCCCGACGCTGGGTCACGGCATCCACCAGATGGACCTGATGCTCGCCGTGCTCGGCGAATGGGCCGAGGTGCGCGCGATGGCCGGCCGCCTCGAGCGCGACGTCCGGACCGAGGACGTGTCCGCGGCTCTGGTCCGGTTCGAGAACGGAGCCATCGCGACGGTCGTCAACAGCGTCCTCTCCCCACGCGAGGAGAGCTACCTGCGGTTCGACCTCACCGACGCCACGGTCGAGCTGCGGCACCTGTACGGCTACTCCAACGCGGACTGGACGGTCACAGCCAGGTCGCCCGGCGTGACGTGGGAGCCGCCGGACGACCTGCCCAGCTCGCACACCGCCCAGCTCGCGGACTTCCTGGACGGCTACGAGGCGGGGATCCGGCCCGACCTCGGCAGGTCCACCATGGAACTGGTCACCGCCCTGTACAAGGCCGCGATCACCGGCCTGCCGGTCAGGCGCGGGGAGATCGACGCGGCCGACCCGTTCTACGGCTCACTCAACGGGGGACGCCCGGAGGTGTTCCGATGACGTTCGAACTCCTCGACAACGAGGACGCGCTGACCGTCCGGACCCGCGGCGTCGACCTCTTCCGGTACGTCCACCGGCCGGTCATGGACCCCTTCGAGGCGCCGAAGCCCTACCTGCATCCGGTGCGCACGCTCGCCGGCGACGTCGTCACCGGATACCGGCCGCACGACCACCGCTGGCACAAGGGCGTCCAGATCACGGCGTCGTGGCTGTCGGGGCAGAACTTCTGGGGCGGCGGCACCTACCTGCGCGGCCGGGGCTACGTCGACCTGCCGAACCTCGGCACGATGCGCAGCCTCACCCTGTCCGCCGGGACGGGCCACGGCCGCGCCGTGATCACCGAGGAGCTGGCCTGGCACACGATGGCGGGGGAGCACTGGATCGACGAGCGCCGCACGCTGACCGCGTGCGACGTCGAAACCGACTCCTGGACCCTTGAGGTCACCACCGCGCTGACCAACGTCCGCGACATCGGCCTCGTGTTCGGCAGCCCGGGGACACAGGGCAGAGAGCTCGCCGGATACTCCGGTCTGTTCTGGCGCGGCCCGCGCGACTTCACCGGCGGCGAGGTGATCGGCCCCGCGATGGGGGAGAAGGGCGACTGGCTGGCGTTCGTCGGCAGGCACGACGAGGTCGACCGATCCTCCACGCTCCTGTTCCTGGACGATCCGGACGCCCCCTGCCACTGGTTCGTCCGCAGCGAGCCCATCCCCGCCGTCAACCCCTCTCTGGCGTTCGACACCGAACTGCCGCTGGCACCGGGCGACACCCTGTCGCGCCGCTACCGGATCGTCGTGGCCGACGGCGCGTGGACCCCCGGGCGCCTGTCCCGCCACGTCGCGGAGCACCCGTGGTGACCCCGTTCCCCGGCGGCGTCGGGATCTCCGGGCTGACCGTGTACGACTGGGAGGCCGCCGACGGACTGTGTGGCGGCACACCCCACATGCACCTCGTCTGCTCCGAGGCCTACGTCGTCATCGGCGGCGCCGGGAGCGTCCAGACCCTCACCACCTCCGGTTTCGCCGACACCCCGCTGCACCCGGGCGACGTCGTCTGGTTCACCCCCGGCACCATCCACCGCCTCGTCAACGCCGGTGGTCTGCGTCTCGTGGTGCTCATGCAGAACAGCGGACTCCCCGAGGCGGGCGACGCCGTCTTCACCTTCCCCGCCCCCGTCCTCGCCGATCCGCCCGCCTACCGGAAGGCGGCCGCCCTGACCGGCGACCACTCCGCGGCGGCGCGCCGCCGCCGCGACCTGGCGCTGAAAGGTTTCCTCGCCCTGCGCGAAGGCGGGCTGCGGGAGTTCCACACCGCGGCCGCCCGCCTGAAGAGCGAGCTCCTGGACGCCTGGCGGATCCGCTGGCGTGACGGCCCGCTGGCCGCGGCCGTCGCGACCGGCCGTCAACTGGAACGGCTGAAAGCCGGAGACCTCTCGCACCTCGACCACGGCGAAGTGGCACGCCTGGCACGTCCGGAGCACCAGGTCTTCGGCATGTGCGGCCGCCTGCACACCTATCCCCTCCCCGACCCGCCGGCGCGTCCGCTAGCCGGCCCGCCGGGGTCACCCCACCCCCACCCCCCGAAGGAGCTCTTCTGATGTCGTCACGCCATCCGTTCTCGAACCACCTCAGAGGCCTGATCGCCGTCCTCGCCCCCTTACTGCTCCTGGCCACCTTCTTCACCGCCCAGCCCGCGGGCGCGGCGCCCGTCATCGACACCAACGCCTCGTACGTCCTGGTCAACCGCAACAGCGGCAAGGCCCTGGACGTCTACAACCTCGCGACCGGCGACGGCGCCCGCATCACCCAGTGGTCCAGGAACGACCAGAACCAGCAGCAGTGGCAGTTCGTCGACTCCGGCGGCGGCTACTACCGCCTCAAGTCCCGCCACTCCGGCAAGGTGCTGGACGTTCAGGGCGGGTCGACCGCCAACGGCGCCGCGATCGTCCAGTGGGCCGACGCGAACGGCACCAACCAGCAGTGGCGCCTCGCCGACAGCCCCGACGGTCACGTGAGGCTCATCGCGCGCCACAGCGGCAAGGCCCTCGAAGTCCAGGGCGGCTCCACCGCCGACAACGCGAACATCGTCCAGTACGACGACTGGGGCGGCACCAACCAGCAGTGGCAGCTCGTCAAGGTCGGCGCCGGCACCCCCGGCACGTGCGCCCTCCCGTCGACGTACCGCTGGACCTCCACGGGGGCGCTGGCGCAGCCCAAGGCGGGCTGGGCCTCCCTCAAGGACTTCACCGTCGCCCCGTACAACGGCAAGCACCTCGTCTACGCGACGACCCACGGCGCCGCGGGAACGGGAGCGGGCTGGGGCTCGATGAACTTCAGCCTGTTCGGCAACTGGTCGGAGATGGCCTCGGCCGGCCAGAACACCATGTCGAACTCCGTCGTCGCGCCCACGCTCTTCTACTTCGCGCCGAAGAACATCTGGGTGCTCGCCTACCAGTGGGGCGGCGGGAGCGCCTTCTCCTACCGGACGTCGAGCGACCCCACCAACCCCAACGGCTGGTCGGCACAGCAGGTGCTCTTCTCCGGAAGCATCACCGGCTCCACGACGGGCCCCATCGACCAGACGCTCATCGCCGACGGCACGAACATGTACCTGTTCTTCGCCGGTGACAACGGCAAGATCTACCGGGCCAGTATGCCGATCGGGAACTTCCCCGGCAGTTTCGGCTCGACCTACACGACGATCATGAGCGACACGACGAACAACCTGTTCGAAGCCCCGCAGGTCTACAAGCTCCAGGGCCAGGACCGCTACCTCATGATCGTCGAGGCGATCGGGTCGCAGGGCCGGTACTTCCGCTCGTTCACGTCCACCAGCCTGAACGGCTCGTGGACGCCCCAGGCCGCCACCGAGAGCAACCCCTTCGCGGGCAAGGCCAACAGCGGCGCCACCTGGACCAACGACATCAGCCACGGTGAACTGATCCGCACCAGCGCCGATCAGACCTTCACCGTCGATCCCTGCAACCTGCAGTTCCTCTATCAGGGACGCGACCCCAACTCCGGCGGCGAGTACGGTCACTGGCCCTACAGGCCGGGTCTGCTGACGTCGCAGCGCTGACGACCTGAAACGGGCCGGCTCCGGAGGGGAGCCGGCGGGCGGGCTCGGCGAAAGGCCGAGCCCGCCCTCGTCATGCCCTCAGCGCATTGCCGTCAACACCCGCTGCGCGCACGGGAGATGAGGGGAGGGCGTACTGCGCAGACCGTTGACACACGCCTCGCGACGTCATTACGGTCACGCCACGATTTCGAACGTGTGACGAAATATCGAACGTTCTACGTCAAGGAGCCCCATCGACATGACCATCGACAGGCGTACGGTGATGGCGGCGGGCGCCGCCGGAGTGGCGGCAGCGGCCGCGGGAACGGCCCCGGCGTTCGCCGCGGGCGGCACGGAGCGACCGGCCGGAAGGCCGGCGAAGGAACTGTTCGGAACCCTGCCCGACGGCACACGCGTCCACCGCTGGACGGTGGCCGCGGGAGGCACCCGGCTGAGCGTGCTGTCGTACGGAGGCATCGTCCAGACCCTCGAAATCCCCGACCGGCGCGGGCGGTACGCGAACGTGTCGCTCGGCTTCGACAACCTCGAGGACTACGTGGCGGACAGCCCGTACTTCGGAGCGATCATCGGCCGCTACGGCAACCGCATCGCGCGCGGCGCCTTCACCCTGGACGGCAGTACGTACCAGCTCCCCGTCAACGACGACCCGAACAGCCTCCACGGCGGGGACAAGGGCTTCGACAAGCGGGTGTGGGACGTCACGCCGTACGCGCAAGGACCGGACACCGGCCTCACCCTGCGCTACGTCAGCGCGGACGGCGAGATGGGCTACCCCGGCACCCTGCGCATCCGGGTCGACTACGTCCTCACGCCCCGCGGCGACTTCCGCATCGACTACGAGGCCACGACCGACAGAGCCACCGTCGTGAACCTCACCAACCACACGTACTTCAACCTCGCGGGAGAGGGCGGCGGCAGCATCCTCGACCACACCCTGAGGATCGCCGCGTCGCGCTACACCCCCGTCGACGCCACCCTCATCCCGACCGGCGAACTCGCCAAGGTCGCCCACACCCCCTTCGACTTCCGCAGCGGCAAGCCCATCGGCCGGGACATCCGCGACGCGCACCCGCAGGTCCTCTTCGGCCGTGGCTACGACCACAACTTCGCGCTCGACAAGGGACTCACCGAGGTTCCGCAGCATGTCGCGACCGTGACGGAACCCGTCCACGGCCGAGTGATGAAGATCGCGACCACCGAACCCGGCGTGCAGTTCTACAGCGGCAACTTCCTCGACGCCACGCTGGCGGGCACCTCCGGGAAGGTCTACCGCCAGGGTGACGGCTTCTGCCTGGAGACCCAGCACTTCCCCGACTCGCCCAACCAGCCGAACTTCCCGTCGACGGTGCTCCGCCCCGGCCAGACCTACCGCTCGACGACCGTGCACTCCTTCGCCGCCCGCTGACACGGAAGCGACGCGAGCCCGGATCGATCGGAGGCCGCTCCCCCCGCCGGGGGCTCCGTCACGGTTCGGGCCGCTCGGGCGACGCGGCCGACCCGCGTCGTGACAGCCCGAGCCGTACCGCTCCGACCATGACCTTGGCGATCAGGCCCACGAGAAGGAGGTCGAACACCATCTGAACGGTGGTCAGCACCCGCGCCGTCTGCGAGACGGGCACGATGTCGCCGAAACCGACGGTCGCGAACACGGTCACCGAGAAGTACAGGGCATCGACGCGGCTGAGCGGTTCGGAGAAGGTGTGGGGCCCCTGCTCGTGGGCGTACAGGAAGTACGTCGCCGAGAACAGCAGCAGAAAGAGCGGGACGGCCGTGGTCAGCGCTTCGACGGCCCGCAGCCGCGGGTAGGGCGAAGCGACGACGGCGACCGTCTGCAGCGCGAGGAGCACGCCGATCCCCAGCAGGCCCAGGGCGAGCACCCAGGCGGTGTGCTGGTCGAGATCACGGTCGAGGGGGAGCAGGAAGTACAGGGCGGTGGTCGCCGCCACCACGGCGGCGGAGCGCAGGAGCGGAAGGAGGAAACGCAGACGGCGCCGGTGGCGTCGCCGCCACCGCGTCCCACCCTCCGGTGGCGTGTCGCTCATGAGGGCAGCGGTTCCTCCGGCCGGCCGGGCTCGCGTGCCATAGGGGTCTCCTGCGGGGCGCTTCGGGTGACGTCGAGCGGCGGAGCACCCGCCGTCAGTCCAGCTAAGGCGCTCCTCCCCGCTCCCGCGACCGGAGCGACGCCCCGGTCCCTCCTTCGGCGGAGTGGGGCAGTACACCCCCTAGGGGGTGTACTGCCCGCCGATGCCCTGGTGGTCGGCCTGTTGCGCGATGCCTCGGCGGGCCGGGTCGGGGAACGCCCGCTCGACCGACTCCCGCAGCAGGGCCAGCTGCGTACGTACGGACGGGTGCTGTCCGGCCGGCAGGGCCTCCAGCAGCCCGTCCAGCATCGCGTGGAGCCTTCGGCAGATCTGCACGGACGAACTGCCGTAGTCGCGGATCTCGCAGACGGCGAGCTGGAGGTAGTTGTCCCAGTCCCGCCCCGGAAGTACGAGCCGGGCGGTCCCGCTCCGATCCGCCAGGACGTAGCGACCGGGAAGGCGGACGCTGCCGACCAGGTGCAAGAACCGTTCGATGTAGTTGATCACCTGCACCGCGGTGGTGGGGTCGTTCACCGCGGGGGACAGGGCCCTGATGGCGATGTCCACGAGGACTCTCAGCGCGAAGGCGGGGTCCTGCTCGATGGTGCGCTCCGCCCCCAGGGCGACGAGACCGGTCACCCGTTCCGGGTCGGGTCTCGACGTGCCCCCGTGGACCTCCACCAGCACCGCGCCGGGCGGCAGGAAGTCACCGACCAGCCGGGTCAGGACGAGGACGCAGTCGTGGCGGGCCGCCTCCGCGAGGAGACCCGGCACGTCGAAGGCCTGGACGGCCCCGCCATGTTCGGTACGGATGCGCATCACCGGACCGTCGGACGGCACGGCTCGGTCGCCACGGGGGGCGGCGCCCCGGATCATCTCAACCCCGGAGGTGAAGACGCCCTCTCCCATGCGTGTGACCAGCTCGGCGATGGCCACGGGGCGGAGGCTGTGGGTGAAGCGGTTGAGGTAGATGAGCAGGAGCACGAGGCTCACGGCCACCGCCATCCCGGCCAGGGTGACCCCGAGGTCGGGCACGGAGTCGGACTCGATGCTGCGCAGCAGTGAGAAGGCGAACGCGAAGGTGCCGGTGAAGGTCGCCAGAACCGCCTTCTGCAGCCGGTCCCGGTACCACAGGCGCATGTAGCGGGGGGAGAGCGTTCCCGTGGCCTGCTGCACGACCAGGACGCCGATGGTGACGACGAAGCCGAGCAGGGCGACCATCGCCCCCACGATGGCGGTGAGGACGTCGCTCGCCGTCGTCGCGGAGTAGTGCCAGCCGCTCGGCGGCCGGTCCGCGCGGTCGGCGGCCAGGGCCAGCTCGGCGAGAAGAGCCCCCAGGACGAGACCGAGCATCGGCACGATCCACAGGCTCGCCTTGACGTACTGCCGCAGCTTGAACCGGGCCGCCCACGACGTCGGGACACCCATGTCAGGCCCCCTTCGCCTGGAGGAGCCGGGTGCTCTGCGGGCACACGGAACGGCTCGGAACGGCTCGGAACGGCCGTCATCCCACGGTAGGGGGGCCGCGGGACCCGCGCAGCGGCGGCTAACCGGGGGGCTCTCTCGTGCGACCGTCCCGCGACGGTCCCGACAGGACGGAAAGGACCCGTCGGCCTAAGCTGATCGGGCCGCCGGTCCGCCGTGCGACGGGGGCGCCGTGTGGTCGACCGGGGCTGAAAGGGGCCACGATGGACGACTACCCCCTGATCGAGGACCACGGGCTGATCGGTGACCTGCAGACCGCGGCCCTGGTGACGACCGATGCGACGATCGACTGGTTCTGCTGTCCCCGGTTCGACTCGCCCAGCGTCTTCGGCGCGTTGCTGGACCGGACCAAGGGCGGCCACTTCACCGTACGGCCGGCCGCGGACTCGTACACGACCAAACAGCTCTATCACCCGGACACCGCCGTTCTGGTCACGCGCTTCATGACGGAGTCCGGAGCGGGCGAGGTCGTCGACTTCATGCCGGTGACCGGGACGAGCGCGACGGACCGGCACCGTATCGTCCGCATGCTGCGCTGTGTCCGCGGCAGCATGACGTTCGAGGGGGAGATCGCACCGCGATTCGACTACGGCCGCAAGCCGCACGAGCTGCGCCTCACCGAGCACGGGGCAGTGTTCGCCTCGGAGGACCTGGATCTCGCCGTCCACCTCGTCCGTGAGCCGCATGACGAGCGCCTGCTGAGCATCCTCTCGGTCGACAGCGACGACCTGCGTTTCTCACTGCGCCTGCGGGCGGGCGAGCAGCGCGGCCTGGTCATGGAGTCGTCCCCCGGAGGGCCTCCGCACGAGGTCCGCGTCGAGGAGTTCGAGCGGCTCTTCGACCAGACGGTCCACTTCTGGCGTTCCTGGCTCGGACAGTCCACCTACTCCGGCCGCTGGCGGGAGGCGGTGGAGCGTTCGGCCGTGACGCTGAAGCTCATGACGTACGCGCCGACCGGAGCCCTGGTCGCCGCCCCCACGGCGGGGCTTCCCGAGCAACTGGGCGGAGAACGAAACTGGGACTACCGGTTCACCTGGATCCGTGACGCGTCGTTCTCCGTCTACGCGCTCCTCGGCATGGGGTTCAAGGAGGAGGCGGCCGCGTTCATCAGCTGGCTGCACGACCGGGTGAAGCAGGAGGCCGGCCAGGACGACGGCTCCGGACCGCTGAACATCATGTACCGGGTCGACGGCTCCGCCGACCTGGTCGAGGAGACCCTCGACCACTGGGAGGGGTACCGGGGCTCCGCGCCGGTCCGTATCGGCAACGGGGCGGCGAGCCAGCTCCAGCTGGACATCTACGGCGAGGCGCTCGACAGCATCTACTTCGCGCACGAGCACGGCATGCATCTCGACCACGGCGGCTGGAAGGCCCTGCACACGCTGCTCGACTGGCTGGTCGACCACTGGGACCAGCCCGGCGAAGGGCTCTGGGAGACCCGTGGAGGCCGCAAGGACTTCACCTACGGCCGCGTGATGTCCTGGGTGGCCTTCGACAGGGCCCTGCGGATCGCCTACGACGACGGCCGCCCGGCGGCCGGCGGACGCTGGACGGACGCACGGGACAAGATCTACGCGCAGGTGCTCGACCGGGGCTGGGACGCCAAGAAGCAGGCCTTCGTGCAGCACTACGGTGACGACGTGCTCGACTCGTCGCTGCTGCGCATGCCGACGGTCGGCTTCATCACACCGGACGACCCGATGTGGCGGTCCACCCTCGACGCGATGGAGGACGAGCTGGTCAGCGACAGCCTCGTCTACCGCTACAACCCCGAGGCGTCCCCCGACGGGCTGCGCGGCTCGGAGGGGACCTTCTCCCTGTGCACGTTCATGTACGTCGACGCCCTGGCCAGGGCCGGACGCGTCGACACGGCCAGGCTCGTGCTGGAGAAGATGCTCACGTACGCCAACCATCTGGGCCTGTACTCCGAGGAGATCGACCTGACCGGCCGCCAGCTGGGCAACTTCCCGCAGGCGTTCACCCACCTGGCCCTGATCGACGCGGCGATCACCCTGGACTCGATGCTCCAGGACGGGTGGAGGGGCAAGGTGTAGCCCGCGCGGTCGTCCTCAGCGCGGCGCGGCGGTCGGGACGGGCCCGAGGAGGACGACGGTGTCGCCGTCCGCGGGCACGGCCCCGCGCCGTTCCGTCACGGGGTCCAGCCGGTGGTCGGCCCGCACCACGAAGAGGGTGTCGTGCTCCGGCGGCAGGGGGGCACCGGCCGGCCGGACAAGGAACCGGGCCCCGCGCTCGTAGCGGTCCGCCAGGGCGTGACGGACGAGCGACCGGCCGAAGAGGATGTCGCCGCCGGTGTACGGAGCGACCACACCGTGGCTGTCGTGCGGCGGCCCCACCCGGTAGACCGGCCCCTCGACGTTGTCCTCCATCACGATCGAGGCGAGCGCGTTGAAGTCGTCGTCGGTCGCCAGGAAGACGGCCGTCACGCCCTCCAGGCGGGCGCCAGGGTTGATCGCCGTGGCCAGCAGATCGCCCTGGGCCAGTTCCAGGCCCGCCCGCCGGATCTCCTCCCGCTGGTCGTCGCCTCCCGCCCACATCAGCACGTCGAGGCCGGCGGACCGCAGGGCCCTTCCCAGGTCGACCACCCACGGCTCGCCCCCCACCAGCAGGACGCGGGTGCCCTCCGCCTTGACGACGCCCAGCCGTCTGGCCACCGGCGCCGCCGTCAGCGCGTACAGCAGGACGGTTCCCACGATCACCAGGAAGGTGACGGGAAGGACCTTCGCCGCCCCCGGCACCCCCCGGTCCACCAGGCCGGCCGAGAAGGCCGAGGCCGTCGCGGCCGCGACGATGCCACGGGGATCCATCCACCCGAGAAAGGCGCGTTCCCCGCGTGAGAGGTCCGTGCGCGCCGCGGCGGCGAAGGCCACGACCGGTCGGACCACCAGGACGAGGATGGCGATCAGGCCGAGCGCGGGAAGGAGCACCGGAACCAATGACGCCGGGGTGACGGTGGACGAGATGGAGATGAACAGCAGTCCGATGATCAGCTGGACCAGGGTCTCCAGGAACGGCCGGCGCGCGGGCATGTCGAAGCCGCGGATGTTGGAGACGGCCAGACCCGCCACGATCGCGGCGATGAGCCCCGTGTCGTCCCGCACGATGTCGCAGCCCGCCGACACGCCGATCACGACGGCGAGTTGCGCCAGTGTTCCCAGGGTCTCGCCGAGTCGCAGCGTGCGCAGGGCGAACCACAGCAGCGCGGTTGCCACGGCCCCTCCCACCAGACCGAAGGCGAGGCTGAGGGCGAACTGCCCCAGCTGGTACCCCCTGCCGATGTCGACCTGGTGCGAGGACGCCACCGCGTGGAAGGTGAGCGCGCCGAGGATCGCGCCGATCGGGTCGACCAGCGTCCCCTCCCAGATGAGGATCCGCCGCACCTTGTCGCTCGGCCGCACGAAGTCGAGGATCGGCCCCACGACCGTGGGCCCCGAGACGACGAGGATCATGCCGAGCATCGCGGCCACGCGCAGCGGCATGTCGAACATCACCGGTGCCACCGCTCCGGTGACGAGGAACGTCAGCACCACTCCGTACACGAGCAGCCTGCCCACGACTCCCCGGGTGTGACGCGCGAGCTTGCGCAGGTCGAGTCCCAGTCCTGCGTCGTACAGGATCACCGCGACGGACAGCGACACCAGGGCCGAGAAGTCCGGCCCCAGCAGCTTGTCCGGGTGGATGACGTCCGTCGCCGCGCCGGCGGCGAACCCCACCGGCAGCAGGATGATCAGCGCCGGCACCCGCAGTTTGGCCGCCAGGATCTGCGAGCCGGTGGCGAGCACCACCGTCAGGGCGAGGCCGAGAAGGATCTCGTCGTCGGTCACAGCGGCTTCCTCCGTCGGGTGCCGGGGTCAGCGGGCATGGATGTCGGGCGGACAGGAGGGGACGGTCAGTCGTCGCGCAACGATCCCTCACCCGCGGTGCCGCTTGCCCTCCGCAGCTCCGCGTCGGTGAGCTCCTCCAACTCGCCGTGGGCGTCCAGCCAGTAGAGGAGGACGACGGCCGGTACGACGACCACCAGGGCCACCAGGGTCACGATCGCCAGCCACGTCAGCGTGGAAGACGCGCCCGCGGCGTCGGCCACGGTCAGCGAGGTGGGGAGCAGGTAGGGGCGTTGCGCCATGCCCCAGGCGATGACGGCGGACGCGACGACTCCGACCGCGGTGACGCGCACCCACGCCCCGGGCGTCCGAAGGAGCAGCCAGGCGGTCGCGAGGGCGGACGCTCCGGCCACGACGACGAAGAACAGCCCCGGCCCCTGGGTGAGCCCGCGCCACACGTAGGGGGAGTCCTCGTGGGTGACGAACCCGGTGACCACCGCAAGGACGGTCAGGGCGCCGAGACTGCCCAGCGCCCGCCGTCTGAAGTGGCCGACCAGATCCGGCGCGTCGAACCTGCGGGCGTCCCCGGTGAGGAACACCGCTCCGAGAAAAGCCGTGGTCGCGACGGCGACCAGTCCGAAGACGAGGGAGGTGGGGCTGGTCCAGACGTCCGCCGACGCCTCCGTGCCGGGAGCCACGCGTTCCGAGGCGACTGCGCCGACGGAGGCGCCGAGGAGGAACGGTGTGACGACCGAGGCCGAGGCGAACACGGCACCGTACAGGCGCCGGCCTGCGAGCTGCCGGGTGGGTCTGCGCAGCGCGAAGCCCGCGCCCCGCAGGACCATGCCCACCGCGGCCAGGGCGAGAGGGAGCCACATCGCGGTGAACACGGTCTGGAACAGGACGGGGAAGCCGGTCCACATGATGACGAGGACGAAGACCAGCCAGACGTTGTTGACCTCCCAGACGGGACCCATGGCGTGGTCGACGAGCCACCGGGGCCTCCGGCCGCGCTCGGTCCCTCCGGCCGTCAGGTCCCAGAAGCCGGCGCCGTAGTCCGTGCCGCCCGCGCAGGCGTACGCCGTCACGGCCAGGAGCAGCACCACGGCGATGAGGTCCGCGGCGGTCACGGGCCGTCACCCCCGGGCCGGCCGGAGCCGGGTCCTGCGACGGGCACGTCGCCAGCGGTCAGCGAGGTCCGGGGCCCGTAGGGGATTTCGGTCTCGGGGGCGTGGCCACCTGCCGTCGTGGCCTGCTGCTCGTCGGCGAGCCGCCAGCGCGTGCGCATCTTCAGCAGGACGACGAGGAACGAGCCGAAGAGGAACACGTACACCACCATCACCACCCCGAGCATGATCCACAGGGTGGTGGAACGGGTCGAGGTCACGGCCTCGGCGACCCGCATGTTCTGGTAGACGATCCAGGGCTGGCGGCCGACCTCGGTGGCGATCCAGCCGCACTCGACGGCCACGACGGAACCCACACCGGCGCAGGCGGCGGATCGGTAGAACCACGGCGAGACGGGCAGGCGGCGGTGCCGCAGCCAGACGAATCCGTACCAGAGGGCGAGCAGGACCAGCGCCGACCCGATGAGGACCATGATGTCGAAGGCCCAGTGGGCGATCGTCGCCTGCGTCGCCGTGGGGCGCCGGTCCGCCGGGACGGAGGTCAGACCCACCACCTCGGTGTCCGGGCTGAAGCCGGCCAGGACCGAGTCGAGCAGCGGGATCTTGATGCCGCCCGAGACGGTGCCGTCCTCGTTCAGCCTTCCGAAGAGGTACTCCGGTACGCGGGTGTCGGTCTTCCAGACGATCTCCATCGCGGCGAACTTCACCGGCTGCTCGTGGAACACCGACCGGGCCATGGCATCGCCGAGGACGAGCTGCACCGGTGTGGCGACGGCGGCGATGGTGAACGGCACGGTGAAGCCCAGCCGGTGGTAGCGGTCCCGACGGCCGCGCAGCCAGCCGGTGGCGTAGACACCGGCCACCATGAAGCCCGCGGTGATGACCATCGCCACGACGAAGTGCCAGTACTGCGGCCCGAACATCGGCGTGAAGATCGCCTTCCAGACGTCCACGTCGACCGGGTTGCCCTCGGAGTCGAGGGAGAAGCCCTGAGGGGTGTTCATCCACGAGTTGGCGGCCAGGATGCCGAACGCTCCCAGCAGGGCGGCGAACGGCAGGGGCAGCCCGAGGAGGAAGTGCGTCCGCGGCTTCAGCCTCCGCCACCCGTACAGGTAGATGGCGATGAGCACGGCCTCCAGGAAGAACGCCCAGGCCTCGACGCCGAACCCGATGCCGAAGACGTCACCCCACCGTCCCATCAGGCCGGGCCACAGCAGTCCGAACTCGAACGACAGCACCGTGCCGGTGACGATTCCGAGGGCGAACTGGACCGCCATGACGGCGGACCAGCGCCGGGCCAGGAGCAGTGCCGTGGCGTCCTTCAGGCGCAGCCCGCGGTAGTGCATCACCAGGGTGACGAAGGGGAACGCCACACCGAGGGGCACCAGGATGATGTGGGAGGCCAGCGTGAAGGCCATGAGCTCCCGAGCGGGCAGGAGCTGGGCCGGCGCATCCGCCAGCAGGTGGAACGAGGTGGACATGCGCGCCTTCGTCGTGCGGGTGGGTGAAGGGCCGGAAAGGCGTCATCCGCCCGTGGCGAAGCCGGGAAAGAGGGTCATGCCGCCGTCGACGTACAGGGTGGTTCCCACCACGTAGTCCATGAGGTCGGACGCGAGCGCGACGACGGCGTGGGCGATGTCGTCGGGTTCCCCGACCCGGTCGTACGGGATGAGCCGCAGAAGGTCCTTCTGCGCCTCGGGCGTCTCCCAGGCCGAGCGGTTGATCGGCGTCTTGATCGCCCCCGGGGCGACCGCGTTCACGCGGATCTTCTCCGGCGCGAGCTCCTGGGCCAGGGTCTGCATCATCATCTGCACGCCGCCCTTGGACGACGCGTAGTTCACGTGACCCGCCCAGGGGATGACCTGGTGCACCGAACTCATGCAGATGATCTTCCCCGCGGAGCGGGACACCCGGGGACCACGCCCCGGCGCCGGAACTCCTTGGTCGCCTCCCGCGCGCAGAGGAACTGCCCGGTCAGATTGACGTCGATGACCTTCTGCCACTGGGCGAGCGTCATCTCCGTGAACGAGGAGTCACGCTGCAGTCCCGCGTTGGCCACGAGGATGTCGACGGTGCCGAACTCCTTCACCATACGGTCCGTCATGGCGACGACCTGGTCCTCCTGGGACACGTCCGCCTCGTACGCCGCCGAGCGCACCCCGAAGGAGGCGATCTCCGCGGCCACCTCCTCGGCGGCCTCGCGATCCGCCACGTAGTTCACGACCACGTCGGCGCCGGCCCGGCCCAAGGCGATCGCCGTGGCCTTGCCGATGCCCGAGTTGGCACCGGTCACCAGCGCCTTCTGACCGTGCAGCAAGCTCGCCGGGATCACACCCTGCGGTGCTCCCACCGTGGAATCCATGTCGTTCCGCCCTCCTCGCGGCGCGGTCGCGCCGACCCCGGTGCCGGCCCGGCGCCCGGCCGGGCAGCGTCACGCAATCACCACACGAGACGCCCGGCATCCCCTCCGGATCGCTGTTGGGCCGTTGTGTCCGGCATTTCGCCCGGACGGACCAGTGACCTCGGCCCAGGCCCCGGCCTCAGCCCAGCCGGGCCAGGAGGTGGTCGCCGACCCGGAGCGCGTTGGCGATGGCCGTCAGGGACGGGTTGACCGCGCCGATGCTGGGGAAGAAGCTCGTGTCGACGACGTACAGGTTGTCGAGATCGTGGGCCTTGCAGTTCACGTCCAGCGCCGAGTCGGCGGGATCGGTGCCGAAGCGCACGGTCCCCGCCTGGTGTGCCGTCGCCCCGATCGGCATGCCCTTGTGCAGATAGATGCTGTGGGACAGCAGGTGGTGCTCGTGCATGCCCAGGTGGCCCAGCATGCCCTGGAGTTTGTGCCTCAGGCGCTTCAGGCCCTCGACGTTGTTCTTCTCGTCGAGGGCGAGCCGGATGCGCGCGTCGCCGTCGAGGGTGACCCGGTTCTCCGCCAGCGGCAGGTCCTCACCGCACAGCCAGAAGTCGACGGCGTGATGGGCCAGAACCTCGAACGGCAGGTCGGGTGCCACCGCCCCGGCCCACCGCGGCGCCTCGCCGTGGATCTGCTCGGCGTCCGACTTGCCCAGCATCTGGATGCCGCCCAGCGGGAAGTCCCAGTCGTCCGCGCCGAGGTACCAGTCGTGCAGGGCCAGGGTCTTCTGGAACTGCGTGTCGTTGGGCTCCTTGGACACCGCCATCAGGGCCAGGTTGTTGTGCCGCATGTAGAACCTGCCGACCACGTCGGAGCTGTTCGCGAGACCCCGCGGATGACGGTCGTTCGCCGAGGCGAGGAGCAGTGCGGCGGAGTTGACCGCCCCGCAGGAGACGACGACCACGTCCGCGGTGAACCGGACCTCCGAGCCGTCGGGGAGCCGGCCGACGACCGCGCTGACACGGCGTCCGCCGTCGTCGGTCTCCAGACGCACCACCCGGGTGTGGGTGACCATCTCGACGCCCGGGTGTTCCAGGGCCGGTTCGACACAGATCACCTCGGCGTCGGACTTGCCGCGGACCAGACAGGGAAAGCCGTCGACCCGGTTGCACCGGATGCAGACGCTGGAGTGGGTGGGCCGTCCTCCGTCCTCCTGGCTCAGGTTGACGCCGATCGGCAGGTGGAACGGGTGCAGGCCACGCTTCTCCAGGTCGTCGCTCAGCCGCTGGATCCGCGGCTCGTGTTCCACGGGCGGATGGGCGTACTGCGCGCTGACGGGCCCCTCGCCGGGATCCTCGCCATGCCGTCCGTGGACGAGGTAGAGGTGCTCGGCCTCGGTGTAGTACGGCTCCAGGTCCTCGTACCGGATCGGCCAGGCGGGAGAGATGCCGCCGTGATGCCGCAGTTCGCCGAAGTCCTCGGGACGCAGCCGGAAGAGGGCGGCCCCGTAGAACTTGGTGTTCCCGCCGACGTAGTAGTTCACCTCGGGCGGGAACTCGGTGCCGTGCTTGTCGAGCCAGAACTCCGGGGCCCGGTACTTGCCCCTGACGAAAACGGCCGTCGAGTCCCAGTTGTCCCGCTCCCGCGGCAGGTAGCCGCCTCGCTCGACGAGGAGGACGCGCTTTCCCGAAGGGGCGAGGCGATGGGCGAGGGTTCCGCCGCCGGCACCGGTGCCGATGATGACGACGTCGTAGTGAGGGGCGTCGCCCACGGCGACCACCGTCCTTGGGATCATGGCCCCGACCTGCTGTCAGGCGCCCGGCGCCCCGCTGGGCGAGAGGCTCCAGCGGTCCCACCCTCCTCGAAAGTAGCCGCCTTCCCCGTGGACGGCGACCCGGTCGGCGCCCCGTGGGCGGGGGCCGGTTCACAGCACCGCGATCGGGTTCACCGGCGAGCCGGTGCCTCCGGTCAGGCGCAGGGGAGCCACCACACACAGGAAGCTCCATCGGCCGGCCTGGGCACAGGCCGGGACGAGGTCCTCGAACCGCAGGTAGTCCATGAGATGGATGCCCAGGGCGTGAATGGCCAGGACGTGTACGGGGAATCCGACGTCCGGAACCGCGCTGGGCGCGGTGTCGTTGTTGCCGTCTCCTCCCAGGGCCGCGATCTCCCGCTCGGCCAGGAACTCCACGGCGCTCGGGTGGAGGCCCACCCGTGCCGCGGCCGTGTCCCACGGCCCGAGCACCGTGCGCCGGAGGCGATGCCCCACCCTGACGAACAGCAGGTCGCCCGCTCCGACGCGGACCCCCTGGGCGGCCTCGGCGGCCGTCAGGTCGTCAAGGGTCACATGGTCGCCCGGTTCCAGCCAGGGCACGCCGCGCAACCCCGGGACGTCCAGCAGGACGCCCCGGCCGACGATGCCGTCGGCGAGCAGGTCCACGGAGAGCCTGCGGGCGCCCTCGGCCGTCACGGTGCTCGCGGGCGCGCCTCCGTACAGCTCGTCGCGGAAGATGACATGGCAGAGGGCGTCGAGGTGGCTGTCCGCGTCGCCGTGCACGTTCATGGCGAAGCGGTCCGTGGCGAAGTGCAGCGCGTCCGAGCCGGTGTCGCCCGGGCGGGGCCCGGTCATCCGGTGCACCGCCGGCTCGGGGTCGTCGGGACCCCGTACGGTCTCGATGGGAGCCGCCAGCGACACCGTCTGCCCGATGCGGACCTCCCCGGCGGCCGCTGCCACCCGCTCGGCAGTCAGATGGCGCAGTGCCCCGCACCGGCCCTCCACCGCCGGCGGCGTCCGTCCGCGCAGGCGCTCGTAGAGCTCCCGGAAGTCACGCGCGGTCATGGCGCTCGCCGCCGGCGGCTCGACGGGCGGTGTCACGCGTACCCCCAGGGGCTCAGGCCCCACCGGAGCACATGGGCCGCGCCCGGTTCCAGGACGGTGAGGTCGGTGCCGCTGCGGAAGGCGTCCGGCGGACAGGACATCGGCTCCACGGCGACGCCCCGCCGCCGTTCGGGCCCGGCCAGAGTGTCGCCCGTGTAGACCTGCACGTACCGGGTGCCCTCTCCGAGCCAGAGGTCGACGCCGTGGCGTCCGGAGGGATGCGCAAGCCGCGCGGTCGCCCGGCCGTCGGCGGTGCGGTCGAGGCCGGTGAACGCGGTGTCCAGTCTCAGATCGTCGATCGGTCGGGCGACGCGGAAGTCGTACGGAGTGCCGTCGACGGACTCCCGGCCGAGGGGCAGTCCACTGTCGTCGGCACGCAGGAAGTACCGGGCGGGAACGGTCAGCACCGCGCTGTCGACGAGGCCGGTGCCGACCGTCAGGTAGGGATGCTGCCCCACTCCGTACGGCGCGGGCTCCGTACCGGTGTTGGTGGCGTGCACGGCGGTACTGAGTCCGCCCGGTTCCAACCGGTACGTGACGCGGACATCGAGGAGGAACGGGTAGCCGGGCTGGGGGCAGAGCGTCGTGCCGAGCACCACCGAGTCGTCGGTGCGGGCGAGCGGCCTCCACAGGGCCCAGCGAAGCAGTCGTTGGATCGCGTTGCCCTTGTCCACCTCGGTCAGGGGGAGCTGCAGGCTCCTGCCGCCGAAGCGGTAGTGCCCGCCGCCCACGCGGTTCGGCCAGGGGACGAGCAGCTGCCCGCGCCCGCCTGTGACGGCGGACCCCGCGGAGAAGCCGTCGAGCACCGGGCGGCCGCGCACGGCGTAGTCGCGCAGGGCACCGCCCAGCCCGACCACGACCGCGCTCTGGTCCCCCCGGACCAACCGCCATGAGGCGCCCGTGGGACTGGACGACGCGGCAGGGCCGGCGCCCGCGACGGCGTGCACGGCCCGCTCGTCGTCCCGCCCGGCCGCGGCTCCTCCGGCGGCGGCCTCCCCGTGCATCACCGACAGCACCGCTGCGACGGCGGCCTCCGGGGACTGGTCGATCTCCACCGTCAGCGGGTGCTCGTCGGGCTCCGGCTCCTGGAGAACCGCCAGTTGGCTGTCCAGCAGGTTCGCGGGGAAGAAGTGCCCTCTCCGCCCGGCGAGCCGTGACTTCAGCAGTTCGCGTGAGCCGTGCAGGTACACCAGGAGAACGCCCGGACGTCCTGCCAACAGCTTGTCCCGGTAGGCACGCTTGAGAGCCGAGCAGGCGACGACGGCCCGCCGGCCGGCCGCGAGGGCCTGGGCCATCCACTCCCCGATCGCGTCCAGCCACGGCCCCCGGTCGCTGTCCGTGAGGGGGCGCCCGGCGGCCATCCTGGCGCGGCCGGCCTCGGAGTGGAACGCGTCCGCGTCCTGGTACTCCCAGCCCAGCCGCTCGGCCAGAAGCCGCCCCACCGTCGACTTGCCCGATCCGGACACGCCGACGACGAGCACCATCCGCGGTCCCCCCGCCGCTGCCTCGGTCACCACGGGTCCGGGTTCCGCAGGTCAGTCCCTCGCGGGCCGCGGAGCGACGCACAGCCCCCAGATGATGAGCGCGTCGATGGCGATGAGCAACAGCGCCCACCACGGCGTGTAGGGAAGCCACATGAAGTTGGCGATCATGCTGAGACCGGCCAGCCCGACGCCCACGGCCCGGGCCCACGTGGCACCGCTGAACAGGGCGGCGCCGGTGAGCGCGATCACGAGGCCCAGGACGAGATGGATCCAGCCCCAGCCTGTGAGGTCGAGCTCGTAGACGTAGTTGCGCGTGGCCAGGAACACGTCGTCCTCGGCGATGGCCGAGATGCCTCCGAGCAGTGTCATGACACCGCTGAAGATCATGATGACGGCGGCGAACACCAGCCAGCCGCTGCTGTGTGTGGCTTCCCGTCGACCGGGTGCGCTCGTGGGGGTCGTCATGACAGGTTCCTCCGTCGTCTGCCCCGAGGCGTCTTCGTCCGGTGGACCGGACACCTCCAATCTGACGCCCCTCGTCCGCCGACGCACGTCGGCAGGACGAGGGGACCCGGCCGGCCCGGTGTCGCCCCGACGTCCGGCACGTGCCCTGCCGGAGCGATCGGATCGCGGACCCGCGTCCGTACGGAGCCCTTCCGTCGGAATCGCGAGGTTCACGGCCGGCAGACGTCTGCCCTGGCGAGGACTTGCCGTCATGAGGCGCCCTTCTCCCCCGCACCCCCTCCCATCAGGGGCTTCTCACGCTCTGCCGCCTGCGCATACTCTCCGCTGCAGCAAGCGGAAGAGAGTCGATCGCCGATGACGAGCGCGTCTACAGGGCGCTGGTCGGACGGCCGAAGACCACCGCGGTCCTTCTCCCGGACCTGCTCGCGCTGTCGCGCGCCGACGTCGACAACGGGCCGCGATGACCAGCAGCACACCCGGAGGCAGCTGGGTGCCCACGCCGTACGGAACGGCTGGGCGGAACCCCTGCGCACGTGACCGGCTCTCGTCACCGGGCGACGGCCTCGTTCGAGGGGAGGACGTTGACGGTGGGAGGCGGTGGGCACGGGCGGCGGCCCCGCCGCCGTCGACTTCGAAGTACAGCAGGGACAAGACCAGAACGGTACGGGCGGTGGTCGCCGTCCTGCTCCCGGAAGAGGTAGCGGGCCGGTGGGCGGACGACGGCTCTCACACGTCCGTGCCGTGCCCCGGCCTGTCAGCCGCCGAGGATCTCGTAGTCGGGATCGGAGGCGTGGTCGTACGCGAAGGGGAGCAGCCCCGCTCCGTCGGCCTCCAGCTGCTCGGGACGGGGCTCGGGACCGATCTGCCACAGCCGGGCCAGCACCTCGGCGCGCTCCTCCGCCACGGCCAGGAGGTCGTGGTCGGGGTCGGCGCAGTCACGCTCCAGGACTCAGATCGTCTCGTCGAAGACGCCCCCGCCGTAGGTGTCGACGGGGTCCTTGAGGTCCTCCGGCAGGGTGGTCCCCAGGCGGTCCTCGACCTTGGACCAGTCCCGCGGCCGACGCTCCGCCGGCGGAGGACTATATGGGTGAGCTGTTCCACGTCGGGCTGTGTCAGGGCGTTTCCGGGAGAGGGTTCAGGGCCTTGGGGACGTCCAGGGTGATGAGGCCGGCGGGGACGCGGCCGGCCACTGGGCGAAGCCCCTCCGGTCAGGGGCGGGTGGCCGCGATCTCGCGCTTGAGGATCTTGCCGGTGGCGCCCTTGGGGAGCGTGTCGACGATCCAGACCACCCGGGGGTACTTGTACGCGGCGACCTGACCGCGCACGAAGTCCCGCAGCTCCTCGGGGGTCGCCTCGGCGCCGGGACGCAGCGCGACGGCGGCGGCGACCTCTTCGCCGAGCGCGTCGTCGGGCAGCCCGATCACGGCGGCCTCGGCGACGGCCGGGTGCTCGTACAGGACCTCCTCGATCTCCCGGGGGTAGACGTTGTAGCCCCCGCGGATCACGAGGTCCTTCTTGCGGTCGACGATGGAGTAGTAGCCGTCCTCGTCGACGCGCGCCAGGTCGCCCGTGTGCAGCCAGCCGTCCTTCACCGTTTCGGCGGTGGCCTCCGGCCGGCCCCAGTACCCCTTCATGACGTTGTGTCCGCGCACGCACAGCTCACCGACCCCGTCGACGACGTCCGCGAGCCGCAGCTCGACGCCTTCGATCGGCGTGCCGACCGTTCCGGCCTTGCGCGCCGGTCCGGGTGGTTGAAGGAGGCGACGGGAGAGGTCTCGGACATGCCGAAGCCCTCGAGGACCAGGCAGTCGAAGGCCTTCTCGAAGCCGTGCAGGACCTCGACGGGCAGCGAGGCACCGCCGGAGACGCACATGCGCAGGGTGGAGACGTCGTAGGCGTCGGGCTCCTGGGCGTGGGTGCCGAGCAGGGCCGCGTACATCGTCGGCACACCCGCGAGCAAGGTGACCCGGCGCTCCTGGATGGTCCGCAGCGCGTGCGCGGGCTCGAAGCGGGGGAGCAGGGTGAGGCGGGCGCCGACGGTGACGGCGGTGTTCATCGCCACGACCAGGCCGAAGGTGTGGAATAGCGGCAGGCCCTTGGACGGCGGGCGCCGGTCGGCGTGGATCGGTGGGAGTACGGGGCTGATGTACGGGGCGGGGCAGGCGGCCGAGGCGTCAGGCGCTGGTGCGAGCCGCGTCGCGCGCCGGATCGATCAGGGTGAAGGCGGCGACGGCGCCGAGCAGGAGCAGGACGGCGGACAGAGCGACGGCGTGCTGGTAGCCGGAGGTGCCCTGGCTGTCGACCATGCGGCCCACGAGGGTCGGGGCGATCAGGCCGGTGGTCGTCACCACGGCGTTCATCGTGCCGAGGGCGCCGCCGCGCCGTGCGGCCGGGGCGAGTTCGGCGACGGTGGTGATCGCGACGGTCGCGAAGGAACCGCCGAGCCCGCAGCCGACGACGAGCAGCGCCGTCTTCGCTCCGGTGCCGTCGGCCAGGGGAACGGCGAGGCAGCACACTGCGCCGAGGAACAGCAGACCCGCGCCGACGCGGCCGCGCGCCCAGCGGCTGCCCACGCCGCGGCGCATCAGCCACCCGGTCAGCGCGGCCTGACCGAGCAGGACCACAGCGCCGAGTGCCCAGGGCAGGGCGACCAGGGTGCCGGCGGTCGCGGAGGAGTGGCCGAGGCCGTTCTTCAGGTAGGACGGCATCCACACCAGCATGAGGGCCACGCACCAGTAGCTGGTGAAGTACGCCAGGGTGGTGCCGATCCAGGTACGGCTGGCGAAGACGCGCCGGTACGCGGGCCAGGCCCGGGACTTGGCGGACGCGGGGGCTTGGGCGGCACCGGCACCGGCACCGGCGTCGGCCTCGGCGTCGCGGTACCGGCCGTCCGCGCCGCACACGAACCAGGCCGCGGCCCACACGACACCCACACCCGCGACCACCCAGAGGGCGGAGCGCCAGCCGTGGTTCTGGATGACCCAGGTGAGGCCATGGGCGGCGGGGACCCACGTTTCCGTTGTCAACAGGTCCTACACCGCCAGGACTTCCTCAGACCACCGAGAGCAGGTCCACCACGAAGACGAGGGTGGAACCCGCCGGGATCGACGGCGACGGGGACTGGTTGCCGTAGCCGAGGCGCGGGGGAACGATGATCTCGCGCCGACCGCCGACCTTCATCCCCCTGATTCCCCGGTCCCAGCCCTTGATGACCCTGCCACCGCCCACGGCGAACTTGAACGGCTCGCCCCGGTCCCAGGAGGCGTCGAACTCCACTCCCGACTCGAAGGTGACCCCGACGTAATGAACCCGGACGACCCTGCCCGGCTTCGCCTCGGGCCCGTCCCCGACGACGAGGTCCCGGATCGTCAGCTCCTCGGGAGCGCCACCCGCCGGCCGTTCGATCTCGGGCTTCGTCAGTTCACTCATCGCAGCCTCATCACTCTTCGCCGGAATCCTTCGTACGGACCAGCCGGGCGCGCGTGGTCACTCCACGCATCGACGATCAGGCTACCGAGAACGCTGCCAGGGCGAGGCCCGGCAGGTCGCTCCATGGGCGCCCACGGGCCGCGCAGCGCACGCAGGGCAGGCCTCACCTCCAGTCGCCGAACCTCTCGAAGAACGCCTCCGCGGAGCGCACACTCGCTGCCGCGACGGCGCCCCGCTGTACCTCCCAGTCACCGGCGAACGCCTCGACCAGCACCTCCGCGGCCCTGGGCGTACCGATCACCTTGCGCAGGCACTCCTCGCGGCGCGAGCCGTCGAAATGGACGAGGGCCACCCGTGCCACGTTGTACGCGCGGCTCGCGGAGCTGAGACGGTAGGGCGGGTACGGGCGGAACCGGTGCTCCAACCGGGCCGAAGGGACGGCCAGCACGTCGATCCCGGCGCGCCACGCCCGCAGGCTGAAGTCGACGTCCTCGAGCCCCAACTCGCGAAAGGCTCCGAAGCCGCCCAGCCGCTCGAACACCGCCCGCCGCACCGCCAGGCAGCCGCCCGGCGCGATGGGCACCGGGTACGGGGCGCCGTCCGGCCCCGGCGGCAGCCAGCGCACCCGCAGGCCGGCGTCGATCAGGCGGGCGCCGCAGCCCAGCGCGGTGCCGCCGAAGTCGCGCAGGGCGGGTGCGAGGACGGCATCGGGTCCGGCGGCCAGCGCGGCCCGCAGCCGCCCGAGGCAGTCCCGCTCCAGCCGGCAGTGCGCGTCCAGGAACAGCAGGTGCGTGCCCCGGGCGAGCCGGGCGCCCGCGTTGCGGGCCGCCGCGACGCCGCTGCGCGGGATGCGGCGTACCACGACCCCTCGCGCGCGCCACTCCTCCCGCTCCAGGGCGGCACAACTGCCGTCGGTGCCGCCGTCGTCGACGACGATGGTCTCGTCGGGGACATCCGACCCGGCGAACACGGACCTCAGGGTCTCGTGCAGCTCCGTGCCCTCGTCGAGGCTCGCGATCACCAGCGAAACGGTCACCGGCCGCCCAAGAGGTCCCCGCGCCGCTCCGGACGCCGTGCGGGTCATTCCAGCGGGGGGCCGGGCGTGCCGGGCGGAACTCCTCCGGGAGGAGACGTGGCGATCAGGTCGATGAGGCCCGGCAGCACGGCCGCGTACCGGATCGAGTCCTGCAGGTAGGCCGTGAGCCCGGCGCTCAGCGTGAAGTGGTAGGAGCTCAGCCGGTCGAGCTCGCCGCCGTCCAGGCCGAGTGCCAGCAGGTCGCCGAGCCTCAGCCGGCCCAGGCTGAGCGCGTCGAGCACCTTCTGCGGTTCCGCGGAGAATTCCAGGTAGTCGGCGAAGTCGGTGGACGACTGGAAGTCGGCCTCGCTGAAGCCGGCCTGCTCGAGCGCGCGCTCAAGGGCCCGGTCGCCCTGTCGGACCAGATATCCGGCCGACGTCACGTTCGCCTCGCGCAGGTGCTCAAGGAGCTGCTTCGTCAGGGCGCCGACGAGGCCGATGTTGGTGGCGTTGCGCCGGTCCGTCAGGACGGGGGTGAGATGGGCCCGGTTCTCGCTGCCGATCATGGCGACGCCCACGGCCTCGACGGTCTGCGACCCGATGCCCTTGGGCGGCCACGGGCGCTCCGTCGTGGCCAGCGCAAGCACCAGGCCGTCCCGGGACAACAGCGGTTCGAGGATCTCGGAGTAGAGGTAGGGAAACCCGTTGCGGCGGCAGAACGCGGCGAGCGCGGTCCGCGTCTCGACGTCGGGTTCCTTCGTCACCGTCATCCGGACCGACTCGTTCGCGGGGGAGTGGTGGGTCATCGCCGGCCTCCGAGGGCGGGGGAGTCTGCACTGGACATCCACCCCGCGACCGCGTACCGCGTGCCGTCGCGCACGGTCGCCACCTCGTGCATCAGGGAGGACCGGAACAACAGCAGCATGCCGGGCTCGGGCACGACGACCACCCGGCGGTCGCGCAGGCCGGGGTCGGTCTCGTAGACGGTGAGCGCGCCGCCGTCGAACGTCGGCAGGGTCTGCCTGCCGTCGCGCCCGTTGAGGTAGAGCAGCAGCGACCACCGATGGGCGGCCAGCCGGGGCGGATCGTCCTTGTGATTGGCCACGTCCCGGTGCGCGCGGAAGTAGCTGCCCTTTTCGTACGACATGAAGTACGGGCCGTACAGATAGTCCGCTTTCGAGTCGAACTCCGCGCGGTGGTCGACGAAATAGGACGTCATGCGTTCGCCGATGCGGCGCTTGAACTCCTCCGGGAAGTGGTGGTCGAAGCACAGGCGCAGCGACTCGTCCAGGATCGATTCGCCCGCGCGCACGATCTGGGCCGGCTCCCGCGGCGCCTGCGCCATGGCCCGGATGAGGTCGGCGCATTCGGCGACCGAGAGGAATCCACCGGCCGACGCGATGTTCTGCGTCCTGAACTGGGGCTGCATGTCGTGGCGCCTCCCGGTCGCGTACGTCTCATGGGGTGGCACGAGACTCCTCCAGACAAGCGCCGGCCACCGCGACCCGCACGCCGGACTAGCCCGACCGACGGGTACGCCGACACAGGCGTACGCCGATCGCCCCGCCCCCGATCGCCCCCTCGGGCATCGCCCGCCGGCACGCCGCCCTGTCCGCAGTACGGTCCGTCCGGGCGCGACCCGAGCCCGGTCCGGTGCCTCCTCGCGGTCACCCCTGACCGTGCCGCGCGATCACGACGGGATCCTCGATGAGCCGCACGGTCGGAGCCGGCACGGGCACCGGACGCTTCCACACGCCCTCCTTGTCCGCGACCTCGGCCAACCTCCAGTTGCGGCAGGTCCCGTCGAGTGCCAGCGGGTAGAGCGTGAGCGTGCCGTCCCGTGCGAGGTGCATCCGGAGGAAGCCCTTGTGGTCCTCGATGGACTGCCCGGACATCTGCCATTCGGCGACCAGGCCCCGGTTCGTCCACAGCACCCACAGGGCGAAGAGCTGGGAGCCGAGGGAAGCGCCCATCACTGCGGCGACGACCAGCAGGATCGCCAGGAACACGAAGCCGTTCCAGGAGGACGGGATCGACCGGGCGATGGCGACGGTGACGGCCAGGGCCGCGGCGGCGACCGCCGCCTGGAACAGCACGGCCACGACCGGACCGGACGGCGCCCTGGGGCGCCGTTCGCGCAACAGCCCCCTCCAGCAACCGATCACGAAGGGCAGGACGAAGAGGGCGGCACTCGTGCAGAGCAGGCCGAGCAGGTCGTCGGCGCCGGCGCTCCGCAGGGCCCCGACGGGATTGTGCCGGCCCTCGGCCAGCGCGAACGCACCGCTCGCGATCAGGACGAGCACCATCTGTACCGCCCCGGCCAGGACGGCGAATCCGGGGTTGCGCCGCGGGAGCCAGTACCGCGACCAGGGCTTGGCGATCGCACGGGCGAGCGAGCGGGACTCCGCCGGGTCCGGGTACGTGTGCTGGGCGAGGGCGAACGCCGTCGGCGGGTGGTCCTTCTTCCACATCCGTGAGGTGGCCGGCGGCAGGGGCAGGGCCTTCGGGAGCCTGTGGGTGGACGAGAGGAACGCGCCGCCCAGGCCGCACGTCACCATCTGGCGACGCCGGGGGTCCGGGGGCAGCGCGTCGTCGGCCCCCGCCCCGGCCCCGTCGTCGGCACCGGGCGCGGCCCTTGCCCCGGCTTCGTCATCCGGCAGCCGCTCCGCGTAGCGGGCGTAGTGGTGCTTGTCCCCGGTCAGCCACAAGCGGATCGAGGCGCCCGTCTCCTCGTGTTTCCGGGTCGTCCGGTCGAAGCGGGACCGGACGATGTTGCGGTCGAACCAGTGCAGGGAGTTGAAGGCGTCGGGCCTCTCGCCGCTCCTCACCCAGGTGGGCTCGGCCGAGCAGACGATGACGCTGTCACCCGGACGCAGCCGCGGCGAGAGGTGGGTCTCGAAGTAGCGCCGCTGCGGATCGTCGAAGTAGGTGCCGAGCTGGCTGTCCAGCCCGACGAGCCACCAGCGCTGCGGCAGTTCCACGGCGAAGTAGCTCCGGGTCTGCCGGGTCTGCCAGCCGCCGATCTCGCTTTCCTGGGCGAACATCCGCAGGAACGCGGTGAGTCCGTCGTACCAGTCGTGGTTGCCCGGCAGCGCGACCATGAGCGGCTCGTCCGGCGCCGACGGGAGCGCCGCGCGGTAGGGCCCTTTCATCCGGTCCTCGTAGGCGGTCGCCGACGCCACCGGGTACACCTGGTCCCCGCCGAGGACGAGCAGCGACCCACGGGGGAGCGAGCCGGGCCCGTGGAGGGCGAGTCGGTCAGCCCCCAGGGCGGACGCCACCGACGCCGTCGCCTCGAATCCGTCGCCGAGGTCCGCGACGAAATCGATCCAGATCTCCTCCGCGTCGGGATCGGCCAACGGCGCCCGCAGGAGACCGGCCTCCAGCGCGCCCTGGATCTCCCGCTTGTCCGAGTAGCCGGCGAAGACAGAGGCCAGGCAGACCTTGACCGCCGTACGCGCCAGCTCCTTCGGCGCTAGCCAGCGCACCGGCTCCTGCGGAATGAATCGGAGCTCGTCCGCGCGTCTGCGCAGCTCATGGAAGTCCATTCCGGCGTCCGTTCGGGCGTCCATTCAGGCTCCTCCTCGGTCACAGCGGGGACCAGGGCAGGACGTTCTGCGCGTACACGTCCCACAGCTTGCCGAGGAAGAACTGCCCGAACCGTCCCATGGTGGTCACCCTGCCGCGCAGCGTCGGCGCCTCGACCCGGAAGGTGGTGAGTTGCTTCAGGAAGTCGGCGGGGCGGATGTGAACGCTGCCCGCGGCCACCGACCGGGCTCCGGACTCCTCGTCGGCGTCGACGTGACCACGGTAGATGTGCGTGTAGAGGACGGATGTGTCCTTCCAGATCCCCCTGCGCGAGTCCTCGCTGACGTCCTTGTACCCGCTGAGGGTGAGCCGGTGACCGGCCCGGTCGCTGAAGAACAGGCGGTAGCGCATCCGCAGGTGCTGCGGGTCGGAGTGCTCCACGAACAGGTGGAAGGTTCCGCGCTCGACCGGAAGGCGCCCGCCCAGCTCCTGGCAGAGGACCTCTCCGCGCAACTCGGCCTCGTGCTCGGGACCGGAGAGGAAGCGGTCCATTCCCCCGATGTCGACGGTCAGGTGCAGGGCGATGTCAGCGGAGGCGCCGCCCGTCGAGGAGGCGGCCTGCCGGGCGTCGTCCTCCCCGAAGACGACACGGCCGACCATGCGTTCGGTGAAGCGCATACGGGTCGGGTCGTCGGGGCGGCCGGGAGGTGCCCCGGGCTTCCAGGGGATCCCCTGGTCCGTGCACCAGCGGCGCGCGTGCAGGACTCCGAGTTCCACGGCCTGGGCGAAACGGTCGCGGCTGAAGTTGATGAGGTAGTTCAAGGGGACCTCGCCACTCAGCAGCCGGACCTCGATCGGGCGCCCGAACTCTCCCTCCTCCCCGTCGCGGATGGCGGCGTTGCTGGCCTCGATCCGGCGCAGCCACTCCTGCAGCCGGCCGTTGGCCGTCGTCTCGATGATGTGGAAGTAGTTGGCCACGAAGCCGTCGCGCCAGCGGTGCCTTCGGCTGACCGTCCAGATGATCCACAGTTCGTCGCAGCCCCGCCGGATCGCCTCCTCGACGTTCGCGTCGGTCAGATAGACCGGGTCGATGTACGTCTGCCCGTCGATGACGACCGGAGGGAACCACATGGGCAGCGCCACCCCGGCACAGAACCGGTCCTCGTCCATGCGGTCGGCGGTCACCGGCTCCAGTTCGTTGGCGCTGAAGTTGTAGAGGGTGAAGGTGGCTTCACGGTCCGTGGCCCGTATCCGCTCCCAGTCCAGGCCCCAGTCCGGGAAGACGCGACGCCGGTAGCCGTCCAGGGTGAAGAGGGAACGGGCGTAGGGCCCCTTCGGCAACTCGCGCCAGTTCGGGGTGACGCCTTTCAGCGGAGAGAGCGTGCGCCAGTTGTCCGCGATCTCGCGCCCGGACATCCCCTGGCAGTACATCGCGAGGTTGAACACGCCCCCACTGGCGCCGTCGGCGTGGTCGAAGGTCAACTCGGCCTCGTCGAGCAGGACCTGGAGGACGCCGGCCTGGTAGGCCACCTTCAGCCCGCCGCCGGCCAGGAGGAGGGACCTGCGCGGGGATCCACTGCGGGGCGTGGTGCCCTGTCCGGTCGTCATGAGGGGCTCTCAGAGTTCTGCCGGTGGTCCTCGACGATGCGAAGGGCCGACCGGTCGGCCAGCGCGGCGATGGTGAGCGAGGGGTTCGGGCCGACGGGGCCGGGCAGCACCGAGCCGTCGGCGATCGACAGTCCCGGGTAGCGGTACACACGGCCGAAGGAGTCCACGACGCCCTCCCTCGCGGAGTGCCCCATCGGAGCGCCGCCCACGGGATGCACGGTGATGAGGCGGTTGAGCAGCCACAGGGGATTCGCCGCGTAGCGTCCGCCGAGACTGTGGGACACGCGCTCCATGGTCGCGTTCATCTGGTCGAAGTACTGGTCGGACGCGGCCAGTCTCCAGTCGAGGTCCAGATGCCCGTCCCGGAGGAACATCCGGCCGTTGGGTACGTCCCTTCCCATGCCGAGCAGCGGCAGGGACGTCGCGGTGAACAGCCCCTTGCCCATGGCGTCACCGAGCTGTCGCCCCACACGGCTGCGTGCGGTACCGGTCAGCTGCGACCACCCTCGGCGCAGCAGGAATCTCGCGACCCGGTCGGACATCGTGAGGACGTTGTGCTCGAC
This sequence comes from Streptomyces sp. NPDC051822, assembly GCF_044452745.1. Taxonomy (NCBI): domain Bacteria; kingdom Bacillati; phylum Actinomycetota; class Actinomycetes; order Kitasatosporales; family Streptomycetaceae; genus Streptomyces; species Streptomyces sp. NPDC051822. Next base: position 127,642 of record NZ_JBITBZ010000010.1, read on the forward strand.
GAGCCAGTTGAGGAATTGCGGGTACCCTGCGTCCTCGATGTAGAACCCCCGGTCCCTCTCGCCGGTTCCCTTGCGGTCCACCCGCATCGCACTCGTGATGACCGGCCCGAGACTCGGCTCCATCAGATGCGGCACCGCCTCCTCTTCCCCTGACCGGTCCTCACGCCTCTCCCGGGCTTTGAGCACCAGCCCCAGGAAGTCCCCGTTCCCGGAGAAATGTGTGCCGAGGGCCGGGCTGAGCGCGGGGAAGGCACTGCGGTTCCGCAGCAGCAGATAGGTCGTGCCGAGCGTGCCGGCGGAGAGGACCAGCCGCCTGGCCCTGACGGTCCGCCGTACGGGAGGAGCCGACGGATCCTCGTCGCCGGCTGCGCGGTGCTCGATGTACGAGACCTGGAAGCCCTCTCGGACCGGTTCGAACGAGCGGACCTCGCAGAGGGTCCGGATGTCGGCCCCGAGCCGGTCCGCGGCGCTGAGGTAGGTGAAGTCGAGACTGTTCTTGCTGCCGAAGTTGCAGCCCAGGTCGCATTCGCCGACGAGCCTGCACGCGTAGCGCGGGCTGTGGTGCAGATTGTCCTCGCCGCCGTCGAGAGGGGCGCCGGGCACCGGCGGATCCCCGAAGGAGACGGCCAGCAGCGGAAGTTCCCACGGAAGACCCAGCCGCTCGGCCGCCCGGCGCATGGCGAGGGTCTTGGGCGTGCTCCGGTAGGGCTCCACGTCGAAGGGGTATGCGCGCCCGCCCAGCGTGGTCTCGACGGATCCGTAGTGCGGATCGAGGTCGTCACGGGTGACGGGCCAGTTCTCGTAGCCGCCGTCGAACGACTCGTGCACGAACCAGCTCTCCGGCTTGCGGATCAGCACGTTCGCGTAGATCAGCGACCCGCCGCCCAGCCCGCTGGAGACGAGCGCGTCCATCTGCGAGAAGCTCCACATGTCGTACATCCCGTACAACCGGGAATCCGGGTCCCAGAAGTTCTTGGCCGCCTCGTGGGGGCTCCGGGGAAACGACCCGGGCGGAAACGGCTTCCCTCTTTCGAGGACGCATACGCTCAGGTCGGCCTCGGCCAGGCGAAACGCCGTCACGGCCCCGCCGAAACCCGAACCGACGACGACGGCATCGAAAACGTCCACGCTCGCCACCTCTGGAGATCGGAGCCGGAACAGCTGCCTGACTTCTCCCTCGTCTGCGGCTGCCGCACGCGCGACCTCTTTCCATGGTTCACCCGCGTGTGGTGAAGCGCATGTCGAAGCGTCGGTCAGCACCGACGCGGCTCGCTCCCGAGCGGCCCTGACTGTCGGTCAGGCCCGGGGCGCGCGTGGCTCCAGCCGGAATTCGAAGCCGAGGGTGCCCGGGTCGAGTGCGGTCGCGCCGCCGTCGACGGTGAGTGTCGCACCGTTCACGAAAGAGGCGGCGGGTGACAGCAGCCAGGCGATGGCCTCCGCGACCTCGTGCGGCTCACCGGGCCGCCCGGCGGGCAGGACCCGGGTCACCTCCTCGTACGCCGCTTCCAGACCGTCCCCGCCCAGGCCCGCCTCCTCGGCGAACCGGCTCATCCGCCGGTCGGCCATGTCGGTGCGCACCCAGCTCGGGCACACGGTGTTGGCGCGCAGCCCCGCGCCCCCGTAGTCGACCGCGAGCGAGCGGCACAGCTGGAGCAGCGCCGCTTTGGAGGTGGCGTAGGCGGCGTTCCCGACGCCGTTGCGCAGGGCGGACACCGAGGCCACCGCGACCACGGCGCCGCGGGCGTCCAGCAGATGAGGGAGCGCGGCGCGCAGCAGCAGGAACGGACCGGTGAGGTTGGTCCGCATGACCTCGTCCCAGTCCTCCATGGTCACCTCGCCCACCCCGCCGCCCCGCCCGATGCCGGCGTTGAGCACCAGACCGTCGAGCCGCCCGTACGTGCCGACCACCGTCTCGACGAGCGAGGCCACGGCGGCGGGATCCCCGATGTCCGACGGTACGGGCAGGGCGCCGATCTCCTCGGCGACCAGCCGCAGGGGCTCGGGGCGGCGCCCGGACACCGCCACCCTGTGTCCCGCCCGGGCCAGCGAACGCGCGGTGGCGGCCCCGATCCCCGTTCCGCCCCCGGTCACCAGGTACACGCGCTCGTCCGCCATGTCCGCCGCCTCTCCCGTGTCTCGCCGGCCGTCCCCGACCCGGTGATCTTAGGCGTGCCCCCGTCCCCACGCCGGTGGCTCACTCCGGCGGGTGGGTGCGCAGCCACTCGGCCCAGGTGACGGTTCCCCGCTTGCCGTCGGGGCAGGTCAGGTACTGGGCCGCCCGCTCGACCGCGGACGGTACCGGGATACGCAGAGCCCGTCGCTGCCTGCCGCGGAACTGCTGCCACGTCGCGAGCAGCTCGCCGAGCGTCAGCACCTCAGGCCCTCCGAAGTCCTCACACTGCCCGCCGGGACCTTCGGCGAGGCGTCTGAACAGGTAGTCCGCGAAGTCGCGCGAGTCCACCGGCTGGGTCCGCAGATCGCTGGGCAACGGCACGACGGGCAGCCGGGCCGCCTTGCCCAGCATCCGGTCGGTCAGCCAGTGGAACTGGGTGGCTCGGAGGATCGACCAAGGCACCTGCCCGGCTCGTACCAGCTCCTCGGCGGTGTGTTTGACGCGCATGTACGGGACGCGGGCCCGGTCGACGCCGACGATGGACACATAGGCGAAGTGAGTCACGTCGGCCCGGACAGCCGCGTCGAGCAGGCGGCGGGTCCCGTCGACGTCGACCTCGGGCGGGCTGCGCCAGAAGTCGACGGGCAGGAGGAAACCGCGCCTGGCGGCGGGGGAGAGCGTCGCTGCGTGAACGACCACCTGGGCCCCGGACACGGCCGCCGTGACCCCCTGGCCGGCAGCGAGGTCTCCTCGGATCCACTCCACATCGGGATCCGGTCCCGGCGAACGGGCGAGCACGCGCACCCGGTGCGACGACTTCAGCCGCGCGACCACACTCCGTCCCAGATGCCCCGTACCACCCGTGACCAGCACGGTGTCCATCGGCAGCACCTCCGGGATCGAGCACGGCGGTCCCCTGCTCCACTGTCCCACCGCGGCGTCCCACCGGCACGTACAGCGCCCGCAAGCGCCTGCTCTGAGCGGCCCGAGCGAAGGCGCTGACGGGCGGAAACCCGCTTCTTCGCCGGGTCGACGCCAGGACCATCCCCACTCCTGCGGACATACCGAGTCGCCTGTTGGCGGATCTGCTCGCGGAGGCGGGGGCTTGCCTGCTGGAGTCGTCGATCGAACAAGGGGTTTGCGGGCACGGTCTGCCTGATCGCCGACCGGGCTGTCGGGGTCGCACGCCACCCGCCCATCCCGCCGGCTCTGGCGGTGCATGGGGCGGACGTGACTGGAAAGCCGCCGGGTATGACACGTACACCGAAATCCGATCATGGTGACGATCGCGAGCCCACTGCGGGCGTCGGCGGGCACGGCAGGGTGGGTCTCGATGAGGAGGTCGAGGACCGGGCTCCGGATCAGCTCTCCGACATGCCGAAACGGTCATGGACGGCGGTGCTGCGCGGCACTCTGAAGGAGTTCAAGGACGACGAGCTCATCGACCGGGCCGCGGCTCTGACCTATTACGGCGTGCTGGCCCTCTTCCCGGCCCTTCTGGTGCTCGTGTCGCTGCTCGGCATCGCGGGCGAGTCGACGACCAAGCAGGTGCTGGACAACCTGCAGAAAATGACGCCCGGCTCGGCCCGCGATGTGATCAGCGACGCGGTCCAGCAGCTCCAGGGCAATGCGGGTGTCGGCTCGCTCCTGGCGATCGTGGGTCTGGCCGTGGCGGTGTGGTCGGCCTCCGGATACGTGGCCGCGTTCATCCGGACCTCGAACGCCGTCTACGACATGCCGGAGGGGCGGCCGGTGTGGAAGGTGTTGCCGCTGCGGCTGGCGCTGACGATCACGTTGTTGGTCCTGGCCGTGGTCAGCGCGCTGATCGTCGTCTTCACCGGAAGCCTGGCCGGGCAGGCGGGCGCCGCCCTCGGCATCGGTGACACGGCGCTGACGGTCTGGTCGTACGCGAAGTGGCCGGTCCTGGTCCTGCTCGTCACGATCATGATCGCGATCCTGTACTGGGCGGCGCCGAACGCCAAGGGCCGCGGGTTCAAGTGGGTCACCCCCGGCAGTTTCCTGGCGCTGGTGATCTGGATGATCGCCTCGGCAGGCTTCGCGCTCTACGTCGCGAACTTCGGCTCCTACAACAAGACGTACGGCACCCTCGCCGGAGTGATCATCTTTCTCGTGTGGTTGTGGATCACGAATCTGGCGATCCTCCTGGGCCTGGAGTTCGACGCGGAGATGGCCCGTCAGCGTGCGGTCGCCGGCGGGCACCCGGAGGACAAGGAGCCCTACGTCGAGCCCCGGGACACCCGCAAGTGGAGCGACGAAGACCGCCGGCGCTTGGAGTGATCACGGCGTGAAGGGGCCGCGGGCGGGCAAGGGGCGCGACGTGTGGTGGGCCGCCGCGGTGGCCATGGCGGCATGCGGCGGATGGCGGGGTCGTAGAGCCGCAGCCGTCGGGATCGTAAGCATGGCGGCGGCGGAACTGTTCTCCAACGGGGTCGCGCAGCAGCTCGTGAAGCGGCGTCGGCCGCCGAAGGAGTGGATTTCGCACGACGATGTCGAGGACCGGCCTGACAGCTCTTCGTTTCCCTCCGGGCACACCGCGGCCGCCGTCGCGTTCACGGCTGCCGTCGCGCCCTCCTGGCCGTGGGCGGGTGCCGCGTGCGCCGTGCCGATGACGTTGGCGGCGATCGAGCGGGTCCACAGCGGCGGCACTACCCCTCCGACGTCGAGGCCGGCGCCGCCATCGGCATGGCCGCGACCACCCTCGTACGGGCGACGCCCCGCCTGCTCATCCGCGCCTGGGGACGACCTGAGTCGTGGTCGCGTGACCGGCTGCTCGCGGGGTAGGCGACACGAACGGCGGCGGCCATCGTGCAGCCATCGCACCGAACGCACCGAACGCACCAAGCATACGGAGAAGGTGAAAAGTAGATGAGCGCCGTAGGACGGCACCCGAACCACGGCAGCAGTACCGAGGAATCGGTGGGCGACCTCGTATCACGGGCGTCGCAGCAGATTTCGGAGCTGGTCCGTGAGGAGATGCAGCTTGCCCGGGCGGAGATGACCCGGAAAGGTAGACGCTTCGGTGTGGGCGGCGGCCTGTTCGGCGGGGCCGGCCTGGTCGGCTTCCTGGCCTCGCAGGCGCTGGTCGGCGCCATGATCGCAGCCCTCGCCCTGCTCCTGCCGGTCTGGGGCTCGGCTCTGATCATCGCCGCCCTCCTGGCAGCCGTCGCCGCCGTGATGGCCGCGGCGGGGAGAAAGCAGATCGCCAAGGGCGGCACCCCCGCACCCGAGCAGGCCATCAACAGCGTCAAGGCCGACGTGGCCGAGATCAAGGAGGCAGCACACCGATGAGCACCCACTCCAAGAACGGCAAGGAATCCGCGCTCACTCCCGAGGAACTGCGCGAGCGGGTCGAGCACACCCGCGACGAGCTCGGCCGGACCGTGGAGGCGCTGGCGGCCAAGGCCGACGTGAAGGCGCAGGCCAAGGAGAAGGCCGCCGAGCTCAAGGAACAAGCCGCCGAGTTCAAGGAGCAGGCCACCGAGAAGGCCACCCTGGTCGGCGGCCAGCTCCGGGAGAAGGCGGCGCACGCCGCTCAGCTGGTCAAGGACAAGACCCCCGATCCGGTCCTGGACACGGCCGCACACGCCGCGGCCCAGGTACGCGACACCGCGACCCGCGCCGGACAGCTCGCCGCCGAGAAGACCCCGGACCCGGTCCGCGAGAAGGCCGAGTCGGCCGCCACCATGGCGAAGGCCAACCGCACCCCCCTGATCGCCGCGGCCGTCGCGTTCGTCGCCTTCCTGCTCCTGCGCCGCAGCCGGAGGTCCCGGTGAAAGCATCCAAGATCGCCTACAAGCCCGTCGGCCTGACGCTGGGTGCCACGAGCGGCCTGATCGCCGGTGCGGCGTTCAAGCAGGCGTGGAAGATGATCGGCCACGACGACGACGCCCCCGACGCCACCGACGAGCACCGGACCTGGCGGGAAGTCCTGATCGCCGCCGCCCTGCAGGGCGCGATCTTCGCGGTCGTCAAGGCCGCCGTCGACCGGGCCGGCGCCACCACCACCCGTCGCCTGACAGGCACCTGGCCCGGCTGAACTGCTCCTTGTTCATGGCCGCGAGCATGCCGCGTGCTGACATCGGCTCCCGGCACGGTGCCTGTCAGGGGCACGGCTACCGTGCCGGCGTGCCGAACTCTCATACGAGTCGTGGTTCCTGGTGGTGAGTCGGACGGCTCCATGCCAGGGGCGCGGCGGTCCAGGCGCGGCGGGCTGTCGAACGCGCGGACGAGTGGACCGCGCACCGGGCAGGTTCCTGTCGTTGGACAGACGGACAACCGACTCGGTCGGCTTGAGGTTCTCGGGCCCGGAAGAACGTGTTGTCGCGGCAGGTGCGGAAAGCCGGGGGAGTGGACGAAGGATGGGGCCGAGGAGGCGGGGCAGGCGGTGGCGTTCCCTCGTCTGGCGAGCCGTTCGAGCCGGCGGCAAGCCGCCCGCCGACTCGGGTGAGGAGCGTGTCGGGTGAGGAGCGTGATCGCTTGGTGTGTGCCTTGGACTGCCGTCCCGGCGGGAGCCTTCGGTGAGTGCCCGACAGTTCGTGCCCTTGGCGAGCCCATCATTGAGTGGCACCTGGCCGCCGTCCAGATCGCCGGCCCCGCTACGACAAGACCGCCCAGGCCTGTGAAGCAGCCGTCACCCTCGCATCACTCCTGATGTGGGCGCGACATCTGACGACAGAACCAAGAACTCTCGCTTACAGCGTCCAGGCGAACCCTCACAACACCATGTCCGACCGCGTGTCAGCCGCGTAGGCGCGGAAGAACCCGGTCCGGTGTCAGGGGCAGGTCCCGCAGCCGTACTCCCGTCGCGTGGTGCACGGCGTTCGCGATCGCGGCCGCCGCCCCCACGATGCCGATCTCCCCGATCCCCTTGCTGCCCATGGGGTTGAGGTGGGAATCCTCCTCGTCGAGCCAGTGGGCTTCGAGCGTCGGCACGTCGGCGCAGACGGGGACGTGGTACGAGGCCAGGTCCCGTTCCACGAAGTCCCCGAACGCGGGGTCGAGCGTGCTGCTCTCCGTCAGTGCCATGCCCAGTCCCATGGTCATGCCGCCGATGAACTGGGAGCGCGCGGTGCGTCGGCTGAGCACCCGGCCCGCCGCGAAGACCCCGAGCAGGCGTCGGACCCGTACCTCCCCCGTCACGGTGTCCACATCGACCTCCGCGAATTGCGCACCGAACGCGTGCCGTGCGTACGGCGATTCCCGGCCGGCCTCCTCGGCGGTGTCCGCCCGGGCGGTGAGGCCCTCGGGCGGAAGGGGGCCGGAGTGCGCGCGCGCCATGCCGGCCAGGACCGTGCAGGCTTTGTGGACGGCCCAGCCCCAGGAAGAGGTGCCCGATGAGCCGCCCGCCAGAGGGGCGGTCGGCAGCGCGCTGCTCCCGAGTTCCACGCGTACCGAGGCCGGGGGGACGTCGAGTGCCTCGGCGGCGATCTGGGCCAGGACGGTCCGGGCCCCGGTTCCGATGTCGGTGGCGGCGAGGCGTACGACGTGCGTGCCGTCCGGTGCGGCGTGCGCGGAGGCCGACGAGGGGCTCAGGAGGTACGGGTAGGTCGACGCGGCCACTCCGGTGCCGGTCAGTCGGTCGCCGGCCCGTCGTGCTCCTGGCCGGGGGTCGCGGCCCTCCCAGCCGAAGAGCCGCGCGCCCTCCCGCAGGCATTCCGTGAGGCCCCTGCTGCTGAACGGTCTGCCGCTGTCGGGTTCGGTGTCGGGCTCGTTGCGCAGACGGAGCTCGACCGGGTCGACGCCCGTGGCGACGGCGAGTTCGTCCATGGCCGATTCGAGGGCGTACATGCCGGACGCCTCGCCAGGGGCACGCATCCACGAGGGCGTCGGGACGTCCAGGGCCACCACCTGGTGGCTCGTCCGGCTGTGCGGCGAGGTGTACATGATGCGGGCCGGCACGGCCGCCTGCTCGACGAACTCCTTGACCGTGGAGGTCTGGGTGACGACCTCGTGGGCGAGGGCACTGATCACGCCGTCGGCGTTCGCGCCGATGCGGACGCGCTGGACCGTGGGGGCGCGGTGGCCGACGACGGCGGCGAGTTCGCGGCGCGGGAGGACCAGTTTCACCGGCCGTCCGAGGTGCAGGGCGGCCATCGAGGCGAGGACGGCCTGGGGCCGCGGGGTGCCCTTGGAGCCGAAGCCGCCGCCGACGTACGCGGAGACGACCGTGACGCGGTGTCCGGGCATCTGGAACAGCTGCGCGAGGACGTCTCGTACCTTCGTCGCCCCCTGGCTGGAGTCGTACACGGTCAGTGCGCCGTCCTCCCACCACGCGGTGGAGGCGTGCGGCTCCATCGGATGGTTGTGCTGGGCGGTCATGGTGTACGTGGCGTCGACACGCACGGCCGACGTGGCGAAGGCCTCGTCGAAGTCCCCTCGCTCACGCAGGGCCGGATGCCCGCCGTTGGCCTCCTCGGGTGCGTAGAGGCCGGGATGGCCGGCGGGCGGGCCGGGGTCGTGGTCCTCGGTGCTGTACTCGATCCGCAGGTCGTCGGCGGCGGCGCGGGCGTTCTCCAGGGTGTCGGCGACCACCAGGGCGACGTACCAGCCCCGGTGCGGAACACGGTCGGTCTGGAGCAGGGCCAACGTCGGGTCCTCGGCCTCGCCGAGACGGGGCGCGTTCGCGTGGCTGAGCACGGCGTGGACGCCCGGCCGTCGCAGGATGTCATCGGCATGGACGGCCGTCACCCTGCCCCGTGCGATGGTGGCGGGCACGGGGGCGGCGTGGACGCAGCCGGGCGGGGTGTGCTCGGCGGCGTAGCGCGCCGTGCCGGTCACCTTCTCCCTGGCGTCACGACGCACGGCGGCGCCTTCGTCGGGCGTTGGGGGGACCTGGGGCGGGGGGTTCGTGGGCATGACGGTGGCCGGCTCCTCAGGGACGGGACGCGAGATCGGTGAGCACGCGGACGGCGAGACTGCGGGCGAGCGGCACCTTGAAGGCGTTGCCGCGCAACGGGTCGGCCGCGGCGAGCTCGGCGTCGGCGGCGCGTACGCACGTCTCTTCCGTGGCGGGCGCACCTCGGAGGACCTCCTCGGCCGCACGGGCCCGCCACGGTGCGTGCGCGACCCCGCCGAAGGCGAGAGCGGCGTGACGGACGACTCCCTCCTCGACGGTGAGCGTCGCGGCGACGGAGACGAGCGCGAAGGCGTACGACGCGCGGTCGCGGGCTTTCCGGTAGGCGCTGTGCGTTCCGGCGGGCGGCGGGAGCGTCACCGCCGTGACGAGTTCACCGGGCCGGACGACGGTGTCGTGCTCCGGCGTGTCACCGGGCAGCCGGTGGAACTCGGTGAGGGGTACGGTGCGCTCGCCGTCGAGGCCGAGGAGGTGCACGCGGGCGTCGAGGGCGGCGAGCGCGACCGCCATGTCCGAGGGATGGGTGGCGACGCACCGTGCGGAATGGCCGAGCACCGCCAGGTCCCGGTGGACGCCCTCGCGGGCGGGGCAGCCCGTGCCCGGCGCACGCTTGTTGCAGGGCTTCGAGGCGTCCTGGAAGTACGGGCAGCGGGTGCGCTGGAGCAGGTTGCCGCCGGTGGTGGCGGCATTGCGCAATTGTGCGGAGGCTCCTGCGAGGAGCGCCTGCGACAGTGCGGTGTAGCGGGTCCGTACGAGCGGATGCGCGGCCAGGTCGCTGTTGCGGACGGTCGCGCCGATGCGCAAGCCGCCGTCCGGGGTCTCGTCGATGCCGTCCAGCGGCAGTCGGCTGATGTCGACGAGGAACGACGGGTCGGCCACTCCCAGCTTCATGAGGTCGACGAGGTTGGTTCCGCCGGCGATGTAGCGGGCGCCGGGGTGCGCCGCGTACGCGGCGAGCGCCTCGTCGGCACCGTGGGCGCGGAGGTATCCGAAGGGCTTCACGAGGCGACCTCCTGGATGGCGTCCACGATGTTCGCGTAGGCGCCGCAGCGGCAGATGTTGCCGCTCATCCGCTCACGGATCTCCTCCGGCGTCAGGACCTCGGGGTCGCCGCTGCCCGGCCGGTCCGGCGGCGTGACGTGCGAGGGGTGCCCGGCGGCGGCCTCGTCCAGCATGGCCACGGCCGAGCAGATCTGGCCCGGTGTGCAGTAGCCGCACTGCAGGGCGTCACGGGAGACGAACGCCTCCTGAAGGGGGTGGAGGCGGTCGTGTCCGGCGAGGCCTTCGACGGTGGTGACGGGCTCGTCACAGGTGACGGCGAGCAGCAGGCAGCTGTTGATCCGCCGGCCGCCGACGAGCACGGTGCAGGCGCCGCATTGGCCGTGGTCGCAGCCCTTCTTCGCTCCGGTGAGGTCCAGGTGCTCGCGCAGGGTGTCCAGGAGGGTCGTGCGGTTGTCGAGCCGCAGCCTGTGCGTCGTCCCGTTGATCCGGAGCGAGACGTACGACGTGGGGTCGGAGTGCCTTCCCTCCGTCCCGCCTTCGCGGAATGTCCTGCTCTCGCTGGTCGCTCCGGCATCGTCCACGGTGCTCGCTCCTCCGAAGGCGGTTGGGGTCACTTGCTGGCCGTCGTCTTCTTCCCCCCTTCCCCGCCTTCTTCGCCGCGAGTCACGACTGTCCGCCGAACGGCGCAGAGGACGGCCTGTCGCCGGAACGTCAGCGTCGGAAATGTGCGGTGTCGGTGCCGAGGGGCGGGATCACGATGGCGAGGGTCTCGGTTCCCTGGACCACGACGGCCTGTTCGTCGAGGGCGTCGAAGACGTCGTCGATCAGCCGGGCGGCCATGCACGGGGCCTTCGGGCGGATGAGTTCGACGAGCCTGCGGCGGCCGGCTTTCCGCAGAGCGGCCGGGGATCCGTAGCGTTCGACGAGCCAGGTGACGGCCGGGTGGTCCAGCCGGGACCCAGGACGCGCTCGAGGCTGGGGTGGAACTGCGTGAGCAGGCCGCGTATCCGGTTGCTGGTGCGGGTGGACTCGGTCGCGAGGTCCTGGTCGAAGCCGGTCAGCACCGTGAGCTCGGCAGTGATCTCGTCGGTCAGCTCCAGCGAACGCAGCGTGTGAGGCATCGTCCGGGCCGCGTCCACGATCACCGCCGCGTCCTTCGCGTCCGTTCTCGCCTCGCCCGGATACAGATCAGCGATCCGCCGCATCGCGAGTCCGGGCAGGTAGGCGACCTCGCAGCCCGCGTCGCGGGCGACGGTCAGCGGCAGAGCGCCGATGGACGCGGACTGGTCCACGATCACCAGAACGGCGCCGAACTTGGCCTTGAGCTTGTCGAACACGGCCCGCAGCTTGGGTTCACTGTTAGGCATCGGCTTGTCGAAGACCTTCTTCCCGGCCGGCGTGAGCCCGTGACCGTGGTGAGCCGTCTTGCCGACGTCCATCCCGAGGAAGACGCCCACGCCTTCGATGTCGAACATCGCACCCTCTCCAGGGCGTTGACCGTCCCGGCCATGGCGGTGGCACCGTGCTCGCGCATCCACGTTATGCAGACCTGCCGCCCGCGAACTGCCCGGCATTGCGCCGGACCGGGCGGTGGCCGGGTCTCTCATCAGCGTCTCCGACGGCACCCCACAGGCCCGGCGACACCACCCCCAGGTCGTCCGTGCGACAGAGGGGACACAGTCATACCGGGCCCGGAGGCCGGCGGCCCCATTGCAGGACCGCGAAAAACACAACGGGGGGAACCGCTGGCTGCCGGTGCGCACCCCACAGGGATCCGGCCCGGGATACGGCACGATGGCCTGATGAACGCACAACAGGGAAGCACGGCACAGGAATCCATCGGGGAGCTCGCCCGGCGACTCGTCGCGGCGGACACCGACGGCTGGACGCCGGAGGGTGTGAGGGCTCTGGCGGCCGAGCTGGCGTGGGCCTGGGGCGGCACGTCGGACGCTCCTGTGTTGGTCACTGGTCGGTCCTCGGGCGATGCCCGCTTGCGCCCGGTCGGCGATTACGAGAAGCGTTACGTCGACGGCGAGTCGTACGTGGAGCTCGCGGTCCCGGTGGCGGATCCCGCGCCGGACGCCGCAGCGCAGGCGGCGGCCTTCCTCGCGGCGAAGGAGGAAGTGACCGCCGTACTGGGCAAGCCGTCCATCATGGGCTCACACGGTGACATGGGCCCGTTCTACGACAGCGAGCCGCTCTGGGGCGCTCCCTTCCTGCGCTGGCGCGGCAGGCCCGACACGCTCGAACTGCGTGCCGGGAAGTCGGGGCCGGAGCTGGTCCTGCAGCCCACCGACCCCGCGGAGAACTGGTTCTGGCGTCAAGGCGTTGGCGAGGAGCACGCGATCAGCGGCTTTTTCGGCAGCAACCGTGATCAGGCCAACGTCGGCCTCGGTTTCCCGGGCGGGTGGACCGCCCGTAGCTGGGAGACCGTCACCCGCTCGCTGGGAGAGTTCCTGGGAGCGCTGCCTGCCGAGACCACCGCCCTGGGGGTCCGGATCGGGATGCCGTTCTACGGGCGCAACGGCCAAAGCGCGCCCCTTCTTTTCGACGTGGTGTGCGGCGACCGGCTCTCGATCGCCTGCTTCGCCCCGGACGACGTCGATCCGGCCGCACTCGGCTGGGGCACGGTCGCCGAATTCCCGCACACGGCGTCGGCCTTCGGCGACGACGATCCGGTGTGGCGTGTGGACGCGGGCGGCCCCGGCGAGCCGAAGGGCCGCGCACTCGCCGAGATGCTTGTGGCCACGGCCAGGGCGGCGGGCGCGAGCGATCCCACCGACCTGATCATCGGCGGCGAGGCGGGATACGTGGACGGCTACCACGTCACCTACTACGGGCTGGGCCTGCCGACCGGCTGACCGCCTTCCCAAGCGCGCACCGCCGTGGCGGGGCGCCCCTGTTCCCGGCGCTCGCCTGGATCGGGGCGGACGGGAAGAGCCGGTCAGGAGTGGGGTAGCAGCGGGAGGAGCAGGGAGTCGCACCGTGTCTTTCGGCATCACGCGATCGGGGAGGGGGCGGTCGTACGGTGGCTCCGGCCGAGGCCGGCTGACCTGCCGCGTGGTGCGGGGGCGATCGCTGCTGGAACCAGCCGCCCGCGGTAGCGGCGAGTCGACTATGCCCCGAGGGGCACCCGCGTCGGACCTGTCCTGCGCACGGCGTGATGCGAGAGAGCGCCGGTCAGAGCCGAACGGTCGCCCCGCACCGCGGACGTGAGGTCCTCAGGCCGCGTCGGCCGGGGTGCCCGGGTGCTCGCCGTGCTCGGGAACCTCCGCGACCGGGGGAGGGTCCGGTACGAGACGCAGATGCCGGGGCCGGGCGTGTCGGGCCTGCTTCGACGGCGTCTCCACCGGTTCCCCGTCCCTCATCCGGTCCTCGAGACGGTCCATCGCGTAGAGCAACAGCGCCAGCGTGGGCATCAACAATATGGCGACGGCGGTCATGGTCTCGCCTCCTCGGCCTGTCCCGGTTGTCCTTTTTCAGTCCGGCTTCCCCGGATGGCGCGCGATGCGCGCTGCGCACGTGAAGATTCCGCGAGGCGGCGGTGGGCGGACGCGGGAACGCCTGCTGGGAGGTCCAGGAGCCGCACGTCCCGGTCGCCAGGGGCCCGGGGTCCGGCGGTGGCGTCCGCTGCCGTGGCCGGTCCACGAGCAGTGCTCCGCCTTGCCGGGGCGCCGGCGTCGAGGGTGCGGAGCCGTCTGATGCTCTCCGATGACCGTGTCCGCCCCCGCTCGCAACGGCGTGTCCTATATGTACTGCTTACTCATCTCTTGAGCGTGAGGCAGGACACTCTCCGTAAGGCATTGCGCATGGTTCTCGAGACCCAGGGCAGGCGGCCGAACCGCCGGTACTACCGGCAGGGGGACTCAAAGGAACGAAGGGCCGTGCACGACGTGATCGCAGTACAACAGACCATCCATGTCGGCGGAGAGTGGCGCGCAGCCCTCTCCGGCGCCACGCGCGAGATCATCGATCCCGTCGACGCGACCGCCTTCGCGATGGTGGCGGAGGGCGGTGTCCAGGACACCGACGACGCCGTGGCCGCGGCACGAGCCGCGTTCGACGACGGCGCCTGGCCGCGTACGCCGGTCGCCGAGCGGGCCGCCCTGCTGCGGCGGGTCGCCGCCCTCCTCGAGCGCGATCGCGAGCGGATCGGTGCTCTGGAGAGCCAGGACGCGGGCAAGACGCTGGAGGAGGGCCGCGTCGACGTCGACTGTGTCCGCGATGCCTTCCTGTACTTCGCCGACCTCGTGGCGAACGAGAACGGCGGACGCGTCGTCGACGCCGGTTCGGAGGAGATCCGCAGTGTCGTGGTGTACGAGCCGGTCGGGGTCTGCGCCCTGATCACGCCGTGGAACTACCCGCTGCTCCAGGCCAGCTGGAAGATCGCGCCCGCCCTCGCCGCCGGCAACACGTTCGTGATCAAGCCCAGTGAGATCACCCCGCTGACCACCGTCGTACTGATCGAATTGCTCCTGGAGGCCGGGCTGCCGCTTGGCGCGGCCAACATCGTCACCGGGCCCGGCGGCACCGTCGGCGCCCGGCTCGCCGAGCACCCCGATGTCGACCTCGTCTCGTTCACGGGCGGTATCGCCAGCGGCACGAAGGTCGCCAGGGCGGCTGCCGACAGCGTGAAGAAGGTCGCCCTGGAACTGGGCGGCAAGAACCCCAACGTCGTCTTCGCCGACGCCTGTGCGACGCCCGAGGGCTTCGACACCGCCGTCGACCAGGCACTGAACGCCGCCTTCATCCACAGTGGTCAGGTCTGCTCCGCGGGCTCCCGCCTCATCGTCGAGGAGTCGCTGCGCGAGCGTTTCGTCGCCGAACTCGTCCGGCGGGCCACCCTGATCCGGCTGGGACGCGGCACCGACGAGGGCGTCGAGTGCGGTCCTCTGGTCTCCGCGGCCCAACTGGCGCGGACCGAGGAGTACGTGGCCTCCGCCCTCGGCGAGGGCGCGGTCCTGCGGGCGGGCGGGGAGAAGCCGGCGGGTCCCGGCTACTTCTACCGGCCCACGGTCCTCGACCGGTGTCACCGCCGCATGCGGGTCGTCCGCGAGGAGGTCTTCGGCCCCGTCCTCACCGTGGAGACCTTCCGTACCGAGCAGGAGGCCGTCACCCTCGCCAACGACACCGAGTACGGCCTCGCCGGAGCGGTGTGGAGCGCCGACGAAGACCGTGCCCGACGCGTCGCGGCCCGGCTGCGCCACGGCACCGTCTGGATCAACGACTTCCACCCCTACCTGCCGCAGGCGGAATGGGGCGGCTTCGGCAAGTCCGGCATCGGCCGGGAACTGGGACCCGGTGGCCTCGCCGAATACCGCGAGGCCAAGCACATCTACCAGAACCTCGCTCCGCGCCCCGTGCGCTGGTTCGCGGGCGAGACACAGAAGGACCAGGCGTGAACGATCAGCACGTGTACGACTACGTCGTCGTCGGCGGCGGCACAGCGGGCTCGGTGATCGCCTCCCGGCTGACCGAGGACCCGGACGTCAGTGTCGCCGTCATCGAGGGCGGCCCCAGCGACGTCGGCCGCGACGACGTCCTCACCCTGCGCCGCTGGATGGGCCTGCTCGGCGGCGAGCTGGACTACGACTATCCCACCACCGAGCAGCCCCGGGGCAACTCGTACATCCGGCACAGCCGTGCGCGGGTGCTGGGCGGGTGCTCCTCGCACAACACCCTCATCGCGTTCAAGCCCCTTCCCTCCGACTGGGACGAGTGGGCCGAGGCGGGTGCCGAGGGCTGGGACGCGGCAGCCATGGATCCCTACTTCGCCCGGCTGCGCAACAACATCGTCCCCGTCGACGAGGCCGACAGGAACGCGATCGCCCGGGACTTCGTCGACGCGGCGGAGACCGCGCTCGGCGTTCCGCGCGTCGAGGGCTTCAACAAGCGGCCCTTCCAAGAAGGCGTCGGCTTCTTCGACCTCGCCTACCACCCGGAGAACAACAAGCGGTCGTCCGCCTCCGTCGCTTATCTCCACCCGTTCCTGGACCGGCCGAACCTGCACATCGCCCTGGAGACCTGGGCGTTCCGCCTGGAGATCGAGGGTACGCGCGCCACCGGTGTGCACCTCCGCACCAAGGAAGGCGCGGAGCACGTCGTGCGCGCCCGGCGCGAGATCCTGGTGTGCGCGGGTGCCGTGGACACCCCCCGCCTGCTGCTGCACTCCGGCATCGGGCCGCGTGCCGACCTGGAGAAGCTCGGCATACCCGTCGTGCACGACCTGCCGGGCGTCGGGGAGAACCTGCTCGACCACCCCGAGTCGGTCATCGTGTGGGAGACACACGGTCCGATCCCGGAGAACTCCGCCATGGACTCCGACGCCGGGCTGTTCGTCCGCCGGGACCCGGAGGCGGAGGGGCCGGACCTGATGTTCCACTTCTACCAGATCCCCTTCACCGACAACCCCGAGCGCCTGGGCTACCAACGACCCGCGCACGGCGTGTCGATGACCCCCAACGTCCCCAAGCCACGCAGTCGCGGCCGGCTCTACCTGACGAGCGCCGACCCCGAGGACAAGCCCGCGCTCGACTTCCGGTACTTCACCGACGAGGACGATTACGACGGCCGGACCCTCGTGGAAGGGATCCGGATCGCCCGGCAGATCGCCGCGAGCGAACCGCTGGCAGGCTGGCTGAAGCGTGAGGTGTGCCCGGGGCCGGAGGTCACCTCCGACGAGGAACTCAGCGCGTACGCCCGCCATGTCGCGCACACCGTCTACCACCCGGCCGGAACCTGCCGGATGGGGGCCGCCGACGACGAACTCGCCGTCGTCGCACCCGATCTGAGGATCCGGGGCCTCGACGGCATCCGGATCGCCGACGCGTCCGTCTTCCCGACCATGACCGCCGTCAACCCGATGATCGGCGTACTCATGGTCGGCGAGAAATGCGCCGACCTGCTGGGAGGTACGACCCGATGAGGACGCCGCACACCACCACACCTCCGCGGAATTCGACGGAGTCCGTCTTCTCCGTACGCGATCTGTGGAAGGTCTTCGGTCCGAAGGCCGACCGCGTGCCCGCCGACAAGCAGCTCGGTGCCCTCGGCGCCACCGAGCTGCGCGAGCGCACCGGCTGCACCGCCGCCGTTCGCGACGTCTCCTTCGACGTCCGCAAGGGCGAGGTCTTCGTCGTCATGGGTCTCTCCGGCTCGGGCAAGTCGACGCTCGTACGGTGCCTGACCCGGCTCATCGAGCCGACCTCGGGCACGATCACCATCGACGGCGAGGACGTGCTGTCCATGGACACCGGCCGGCTCCGCGAGCTGCGCCGACACCGGGCGGCGATGGTCTTCCAGCACTTCGGGCTGCTGCCGCACCGGACGGTGCTCGACAACGTCGCCTACGGTCTTGAGATCCAGGGTGTCGGGCGCGGTGAACGGCGCGAGCGGGCGGCGGAACTCGTCAGCAAGGTCGGCCTGGACGGCATGGAGCACCGCAGGCCGAGCCAGCTGTCGGGCGGCCAGCAGCAGCGGGTCGGACTGGCCCGCGCGCTCGCCGTCGACCCCGAAGTCCTGCTGTTCGACGAGCCGTTCAGCGCCCTGGACCCACTCATCCGCCGGGACATGCAGGAGGAGGTCGTACGCCTGCACCGGGAGGAGGGACGCACGATGGTCTTCATCACGCACGATCTGAGCGAGGCGCTGAAGCTCGGCGACCGCATCGCGCTGATGCGCGACGGCCGCATCGTGCAGCTCGGGACGCCCGAGGAGATCGTGGGCACGCCCGCCGACGACTACGTCAGGGACTTCGTCCGGGACGTGCCGCGCGAACAGGTGCTCACCGTCCGTTCGGCGATGCGGCCCGCGCTCGCCGACGAGTACGAGGCCGGTCCCGAGCTCGCCCCGAGCGCCACCGTCCACGAGGCCATCGAGGCCGTCGCCCGTACGGGGGCGAACGCGCGGATCGTCGAGGACGGCCGGTGCCTCGGGGTGGTCGACCACGTGGGGCTCCTCGGTGCCGTCGCCGGGGTCCCGGCCACGACGGGGAAGGCGGTGGCCTGATGTACGCCCATACGACCTGGCCGCCGCCGGGCGGCACGACCCGCGCCGCTGCGGGAGCATGCCGCACCGGACACGTCCGGGCGTCCCTCGTCGGCCCGCGACCGGTCCATGACGCCGGCCGCCCCACCGCCGGCCCGGTCCACGGCAGGACGGACGTCTTCGCCCGCCCCGTGGAGCTGACGCGCGACGCGGGCGGGTGGGGCCGATGACCGCCACGGTCACCCCTGCCTCTCCCCGCCGTCCATCCACCCCCGACACGGCGCCCGGTGCGCTGCGCGCGTTCGTGTGCCACCGCGGCCGGCTGATCGGCGCCGGTACGGTTGCCGCGCTCATCCTCGGTTCCCTGCTCCTCGGCGGCGGCAGCTGGCCGGCGTCGCTCGCCGTCGATCTGTCCGGCCCGCTCGACCGCACCAGCGACTGGATCATCGACAACCGCGACGGCCACCCGCTGTTCCTCTACTTCCTGGGCCACGTCAGCAACGTCGTGGTCGTCTCCGTCCGCGCGGTCTACCTCGTCCTGCTCGCCCTCGGCTGGGCAGGCGTCACCGCCGCCGCGGGTCTGGTGGCCTGGCGCGTCGCCGGCGTCCGGCTCGCACTGACCTCCGTCGCCGCCTTCGCCACGTGCGGACTGCTCGGCATGTGGGTCCCCACCCTGCAGACGCTCGCCCTGATGCTCGTCGCCGTCGCCGCGTCCGTGCTGCTCGGAGGCCTCCTCGGGCTGGCCGCCGGCCTGTCCGACCGTACGCACCGGTTCCTGCGCCCGGTCCTCGACACCATGCAGGTGCTGCCGGCCTTCGCCTACCTCCTGCCCGTCGTCCTGGTCTTCGGGATCGGCGTGCCCGCGGCCGTCCTCGCCACCGTCGTCTACGCCGCCCCTCCCATGGCCCGTCTCACCGCGCTCGGGCTGCGCGGCGCGGACGCCGGTGTCATGGAGGCCGTCGCCTCACTCGGCGCCACCGGCAGGCAGCGGCTGCTGACGGCCCGGCTGCCCCTGGCCCGCAAGGAGCTGCTACTCGGCGTCAGCCAGTCGATCATGATGGCCCTCGGCATGGCCGTGATCGCGTCCGTCATCGGCGCGGGCGGTCTCGGCGACCGCGTCTACCAGGCGCTGGCCGCCGTCGACGTCGGTGCCGCGCTCGCCGCCGGCGTGCCGATCGTGCTGCTCGCCGTCGTCCTGGACCGGGTCATCGCCGCGGCGGGGGAGCGCATCGGCGCGGCTCCGGCCCACCGGGCCGGACTCCGCTGGGCCGTCGCCCTCGGGGTGACCGCCGTCGCCGCCGCGGCGGGTCGCCTGTCCGGTCGGCTCTCCTGGCCGGACGGGTGGACGGCGGACATCGCCCCACGTGTCAACGGAGCGGTCGACTGGATGACCGCCCACCTCTACTCCGGTGTGCCCCTCGTCGGAGGCACCGCCGACTGGGCCGCCCGGTTCACCGCATGGGCCCTCAACCCCCTGCGCGACAGCCTGCAGTGGCTGCCGTGGTGGGCGGTGCTGCTCACCGTCGGCGCGCTCGCCCTGCTCATCGGCACCTGGCGCACCGCCGCGACCGCCGTTCTCGCGATGGCCGCGATCGGTGTGCTCGGTGTCTGGGACCCGGCGCTCGACACGCTGTCCCAGGTCCTGGCCGCCGTCGCCGTGACGCTGGTGCTCGGCGTCGCCCTCGGCGTCGCCGCGGCCCGCAGCACGCGCCTCGGACGCGTACTGCGTCCCGTGCTCGACGTCTTCCAGACGATGCCGCAGTTCGTCTATCTGATCCCCGTCGTCGCCCTGTTCGGTGTGGGCCGTGCCCCGGCGGTCGCGGCCGCCGTGGTCTACGCACTGCCCGCGGTCGTCCGCATCACGGCCCAGGGGGTGCGCGCGGTGGACCCGGCCGCTCTCGAAGCCTCGCGCTCGCTGGGCGCGACCGGTCGGCAGCAGTTGTTCCAGGTCCAGCTGCCGCTGGCACGGCCCGCGCTGCTGCTCGCCGTCAACCAGGGTGTGGTGCTGGTCCTCGCCGTCGTCGTCATCGGCGGCCTGGTGGGCGGCGGCGCACTCGGATACGACGCGGTCTTCGGCCTCGCCCAGGGCGACCTGGCGACCGGTCTGGTGGCCGGGGCGGCGATCGTCTGCCTCGGTCTGACGCTCGACCGTGTCACCCAGCCGACGGAACGCCGCGACCTCGCCGGAAAGGGGGCCTGAGATGCCTCGCACACGCCTCGCCGCACTCGCGGCCGCCGTCGCCCTGACGGCCCTCACCGGTTGCGGCGCCGCCGACATGACCCGTCAGGCCTCCCCGTACGCCGACGCGAAGGACTCCCGCACGGTGACCCTGTCCGTGCAGTCGTGGGTGGGCGCGCAGGCCAACGTCGCCGTCGCGCGGTACCTGCTGGAGCACGAGCTCGGCTACCGGGTGGACACCGTCCAGATCGACGAGGTACCCGCCTGGGACGCCCTCAGCCAGGGCCGGGTGGACGCCATCCTGGAGGACTGGGGTCACCCGGACCAGGAGAAGCGGTACATCGACGGGAAGGGGACGATCACCCGGGGCGGGAACCTCGGGGTGACCGGCCACATCGGCTGGTTCGTGCCGACGTACTTCGCCGAGAAGCACCCGGACGTCACCGAGTGGAAGAACCTGAACAAGTACGCCGACGAGTTCCGTACCGCGGAGAGCGGCGGCAAGGGCCAGCTCCTCGACGGCTCCCCGTCCTACGTCACGAACGACAAGGCGCTCGTGGACAACCTGGACCTCGACTACCAGGTCGTGTTCGCGGGTTCGGAGGCGGCGCAGATCACGCAGATCAAGCAGTTCGCCAAGGAGAAGAAGCCGTTCCTCAGCTACTGGTACAAGCCCCAGTGGCTGTTCGAGAAGGTCCCGATGACGGAGGTGAGGCTGCCCGGGTACAAGGAGGGCTGCGACGCCGAACCGGAGAAGGTGACCTGCGCCTACCCGCACACCCCGCTGCAGAAGTTCCTCAACGCCCGCTTCGCGGACGGCGGAGGCGACGCCGCCGCCTTCCTGAAGAAGTTCCGGTGGACGACCGACATGCAGAACGACGTCGCTCTCATGATCGCGGAGGAGAAACTGTCACCGGAGGAGGCGGCGGGCCGCTGGGTGAAGGGGAACGAAGCCACCTGGCGGGCGTGGCTTCCTTCCTGACGCGTCCGCGGCGGACCGGGCACGCCCGCCGGTCCGCCGCGCTTCCCCACAGCATGAGCCTCCGCCCGCGTCGCCGCCGCTGGTCGTCCGCCGCGCCCGCTCCGCCCTCGTCCCACGCCCCGAGGCTCCGGTGAGGTGCGCCGACCGCGGGCGTAGCGGCGGCCGATGGGCTCGGCGCTCAGACCTTGCGACACGATGCTGACCGTGAAACACCCATCACCCGGCTGATGAAGTCACCGCCACCGGCCGCAGGCAGTTCGATCGCGGCGAGGAGGCCGAGGACCACCGAGGCCACTCCTCTGGGCCCCATCCATCCCAGGAACAGCCTGTCGGACAGCGGCAGATCCGTACCGATCAGCGCGAGCATCACGGGCACCACGCGCACCAGGGTGACGGCGAGGAGGGCGTAGAGGACGACGGAGAGGTGGAAGCCGTCCCAGAATTCGTCATTGATCAACTGGCCGAAGAGAAACCACAGGGCGAGTGTCAGCAAGGTGACCAGGTCGTCGGTCATCTTCACGGTGTCCTCGGAGTCGCCGCATCGCCGGCGCGATGCAGACGCCGGCGACGAACGAGGCGACGAATCCGTTGCCGCCCAGGGCCGCGGACAGGGTGTACGCGGCGATGGGCGCGCTCAGCACCGCGAGCCGCGCGGCGCCAGGCAGCGTCCAGCCCCTCGCCCAGGACCGGCGCAACAGCCCCTGGATCGCGGCGGCTGTCAACGTCTTCGGGGCAGGGGGACTGATTCCCCGGTGGAGGGGTACCCGAGGAAACCGGACGCTTTGATCCATTGTCGACAGGAAGGCCGCTCCATGCGCATCCCGACCGTATTCGCCTCCGAGTCGGCCGCGGAGGGGTCCCCCGCACTCCTGCTGATCCTGGTCGGAGTGGTGATCGCCGTCGTGCTGACCGCCGCCTTCTGGTGGGGCTCCCGGCGTGTGGCCCGCAGACGGGGGTCCGCCGCGGCCGCTCAACCGCCGACGGCCGAGGCGAAGCGGAACTCCTGGACATCCCCGGAGGACCGGCCGGCCGATGAGCGGCGCCCCCGGTCCTGAGCGTCGGCGCGTCGCCGGCGCGGCCCGGGACATCACACGCACACGAACGAGGAGGACGACTGTGAAGGCCCGTACCAAGGAAGACCAGGACGTCGTCGCTGTCATCCTGAAGGACCACCGGACCATGGAGGACCTCTTCCGGAAGATGCGGAGCGTCGAGGCCGATCGCGCTGCCGCGTTGAAGGAGTTCGCGGCACTGCTCATCGCACATGGCGAGGCCGAGGAGGCCGAGGTCTACGGAGCGCTCAAGCGCTACAAGGGCGTCGACAACGACGAAGTGGAGCACGGCGAGGAGGAGCATGCCGAGGGCAACGAAGCCCTTCTGAAGCTGCTCGAGGTGGAGGACGTGGGCTCCGAGGAGTGGGACGCCCGCCTGGAGGAGCTGGTGGAAGCGGTCAGTCACCACGTGGACGAGGAGGAGCGGACGATCCTCAACGGTGCCAGGGAGAGCGTCTCCGACGAGCGCCGGGCCGAGCTCGGCAGGGCGTTCCAGGAGGAGCGCGCGAAGCGACTCGCGTCGGACTGCGGCAGCCTGGAGAACGTGCGCAAGATCGTCCACGGATGATGCCTCGCTCTGCGGACCATGACGGAAGGAGCACATGGTGAATGCGCGCGAGCACGAGCGCGATCGGCGGCACCGCCCGGCCCGTACCACTCCGGCACACGCCATGGGCGAGAGCGGCGACCGGAAGGCGCGGAAGGAAGCGGAGGAGGCCGTGACGGCCCGCGCGGGCGACACCGGCCTGGAGGGCGCCGACGGCCACCGCGACAAGCGTCGGCGTCCCGGAGTGGGCCGGGAGGAACAGACCGAGGAGCGCCGTTGACCCGCCGCGCCCTGGTGGGGCGCGTGACACGAAGAAGCCCGCCGGGGCCTCGGGTTCCAGGGGCGTCGTGACGCCCCGCTGAAGGGGGGGCGAGGGGCTTCGAGACGTACCGCTACGCGTCCGCCGAGCGGCTGGCGGAACGGCCGGCCCCGGACGGCACGACGATCGTGGCCGGGAATCCTGCGGTCCGTTCGACGGCTCACGTGTACGAGGATCCGCGCTGCCCCGTCGTCGAGGACCACGAGCGGACGGGCGTGGAAGCACTCCAGAAGCTGCTGCTCATGGGGGAGACCGAAGCCGAGTACACCTTCGCCTCCTTCAAGGACGACCGGCTCGGCGGGGACGGCTCGAAGCGGGCCGTGAACGCGCTGCGGCCCGCTCAGGACGGGTCGCGGGCTCCGCGGGGAACCACCGGGACCGTCAGGAGCGCCTCGCCGGAGAGCGTGGGGCGAGGTCGGGGAGTACGCCGCTCTCCGCCAGGAAGCCCGGCTGCCGGGGCGTCGCGCAGCCCGCGCGGGCCGAGGGGACGGTCCTGGTCGGCGACGTCCGCCGGCCAGGCGCTCTCGGCGTGCCGCGGGACGAACAGCCAGCGCGGTCGGCCGTCGGCGGATGCACGCTGACGACCGCGCTTTTCCTCATCCTGAGGGTTCCCTCCGGCCGTCGTCGACTGCGTTCACTCCGCCCGGCCGAGCCTCAGCCGTCTTCTCGCCCTCCGTACGCTCGGCCGTCCAGGCCCAACCGACGCCCTGGCGGCCGCGTGCCGCGCCGACGGACGACGCATGGCCTCCCGTGAAGGGATGAGGATCGCGGAGAGGGGCAGCCGCGGTGGTAACCCATGGAGGATCGAGCGAGGAGACCCTGATGCACAGCACCCCTGAGCCAGAGCTTCCCGACCCCGTCCCGGCGACGCGCGACGCCGTCACACCGGACCTGCCCGCGCCGGGACCGGACGCACCGGACGTCCGGGGCACCGGAGGCGAGCGCCCCCGGACCGCCGAAGCCGGCGAGGACGGAGAGCGGCAGAAAGACCCCGGCGAACAGAGCGAGCACCGTCCGGCTGCCGGCCCGGGCACTCCGGCACCCCGGGAGCAGACCGATTAGGCACCGCCCAGACGGTGCCGTGTGGCCGCCCCGTGACAGGGTCGTCGAAGGAGGCGGCAGACCTGACGGATGTGGAGAGAGAGCGACTGCGACGGTCGGACACCGAGGGGGAACGGCTTCGGCTGTGCCCTCCGCCCACGACGGCGTGGCGCCCCGGTCACGGCCGGAACGGTCCGGAGGGCGCATGACCCAAGCCCGACAGGTAACACGGCCTCAATGACGAACTCACACGAGGTGGGAGCCAGACCGGGCCGTCCGCTCCTGTGGCTACCCGTGCAGACGGCCGTGGTCGTCGCGCTGGGGCTGCTGGTGACCGGCCCCCTCGCACACCGCTGGCCGTTGTCGGCGGAGGACGGCGTCGACCGCGCCCTCGCCGCCCGTCGTACCCCTTTCGCCACCGCGCTCACCGACGGGGCGTCCCTCGTGGCAGGCACGGAGAGCGTGATCGTCCTCACCCTCATGTGCACGGCCGTTCTGCTCCTGGTGCCCCACGCGCCCCGATGGCGGGAAGCGGCGTTCCTCGCCGTGGCGGTGGCCGCGCAGTCCGCCGTCTTCCTGCTCGTCACTCTCATCGTGAACCGCGAACGCCCCGACGTGCCCCATCTGGACCCGGCGCCCCCGACGTCCAGCTTCCCTTCCGGCCACGTCGGAGCCTCCGTCGCCCTCTTCGGGGGGCTGGCCGTCCTCGCGTCCCGGCGCCTGCACGGCGTTCGGCGCCACCTCGTGACAGGGCTGCTCCTTGCGATTCCGCTGTTCGTGGCGTTCTCCCGGGTGTACCGCGGCATGCACCACACCTCCGACGTGGTGGCGGGACTGCTGAACGGCGCCTGCACGCTGGCTTTCGTGGCGGCCGCCCTGTTACCCCGCCCCGCGGAAGAGGCGCCGCCCGCCCCGGCCCCGTCCGCGCACAGCACGCGGCGGGCCGTGGTGGTGCGCCATCCGCGCGCGTGCGGCGACGGGGCCGCGGCCCGGGTACGGGCCCTGCTGCGCGATCACGGTTACGCGGAGCAGCGGTGGACGGAGACGACGGCCGGGGACCCGTCCGGCGCCCTGGCCTCGTGCCTCGGCGGGAGGCATCCCGAGCTGGTCGTCGTCTGTGGCGGAGACGGCACCGTACGCGCCTGCGCGGACGTGGTGGCCGGGACCGGGACCCCCCTGGCGATCGTCCCCTGCGGCACCGGGAACCTCCTCGCCCGCAACCTACGGCTGCCGACCGACCCCGTGGCCGCTCTGCGGGAGGCACTCCGCGGGCAGGCCGTCGGACTCGACGTGGGACGGATACGGGGCGACGGGATCGCGCCCACCCGCTTCGCGGTCATGGCAGGTGCCGGGTTCGACGCCGCCATGGTCCGGGACGCCTCGGCGCGGCTCAAGGAGAGGCTGGGCTGGGCCGCGTACGTGGTCTCGGCCGTGCGGCACCTGGGAGACGCCCGGATGCGACTGTCCATACGGCTGGACGGGGGCGCCCCGTTGGAGCGGCGAGCCCGCATGGTCGTCATCGGCAACGTCGGGACCCTTCAGGGCGGGCTGCCTCTGCTGCCGGACGCCCGGCCGGACAGCGGCAGGCTGGAGGTCGTCCTGCTCGACCCGCGAGGGGTGACCGGCTGGCTCGCCGCCGCCGGATACCTCGCCTCGCGTGCACCGGGAGGACGGCGGCGGCGCGCGCCCGGCGAGGGGACCGCGGGGACACGGTCCCTCGCGCACGGCTCACTGGAGTACTTCGGCGCAGCCCGGATCGACCTCCGCTTCGCCCGGCCCCAGCCGCGCGAGCTCGACGGCGACGTCCTCCCCGCGGGCACCCGGCTCACCGCGGAGGTCGAGCCGGGGGCGCTGCGGGTGTGCCTGCCGACCCCGGCGGAGGCAGACGCCCCGGCAGGGGCAGGCATCCCGACACGGGTAGGCGCTCTGGCGGGAGCAGACGCCGCGGCGGGAGCAGTTCCCCCGGCGCCGAAAGACACCCCGACGCGAGCAGGCACCCCGGCGCGGTCGGACGTCCCGGCACGGGCCGGAGGAGAAGGAGGGGGCCATGGGCACCGCGACGC
This sequence comes from Streptomyces sp. NPDC051822, assembly GCF_044452745.1. Classification (NCBI taxonomy): domain Bacteria; kingdom Bacillati; phylum Actinomycetota; class Actinomycetes; order Kitasatosporales; family Streptomycetaceae; genus Streptomyces; species Streptomyces sp. NPDC051822. The sequence goes on from NZ_JBITBZ010000010.1 coordinate 153,800, forward strand.
GCGTACCGCAGCGCAGTGAGGTCGAGGCCGTGGAGGCCGAACTCCGTCTGCGGGGGGACGTCCTGTCAGGGGAGGAGGCCTGGGCCGCGCTCCGCCGATACGGAGGCTGGGCCCTCGTACGGGACTCTTTCGTACGGTTCCGTTACTCCGACGGGTTCAGCCACTCCCGGGCTCTCGCCCTGCAGACCGTCCTGGCGATCCTTCCGCTGGGCATCGCCGTCATCGGGCTGTCCGGGGTGCTGCACACCGAGGACATCGGGCGGATCGCCGAGCTGACGATCCGCCGGATCAGCGGTCCGAGCCAGGAGGTGGTGGACGACGCCCTCAGGGAGAGCCGGCAGCACGCCGGGGAGGGCGGCGCGGCCGCCCTCTGGCTCGGCCTGCTGTTCTCCGTCGCGAACGTCACCACGGGCATGTGCCAGGTGGAGCGCGGCGCGAACCGCATATACGGAGTGGAGCGCGACCGGCCGTTCCTCCACAAGTACGCCCGTGGGCTGGTGATGGCGGTACTGGCCGGGGTGCCCCTCGGACTGAGTTTCTGCGTCACCGTCCTCGGATCCGACCTGAACCGGGCCCTGATCGAGGTCTACCACCTGGAGCCGGCCACGTCCCGAGCGTGGGACGTGCTGCGCTGGCCCGTGGGGATCCTGTTGGCGGTGATCGCCACCAGTGCCGTCTTCCGCCGCTCGCCCCGGCGCGCCCAGCCGGGCTACACCTGGCTCGCCTTCGGCGCCACCGTCCATCTGCTGCTGTGGCTGGGCGCGACGTGGGCACTGAGCCTGTACGTCGGCTCCGAGGGCTCCTTCACCACCGTGTACGGGCCACTGAGCGCGTTCGTGGCGCTGCTGTTGTGGTCGTACCTCACCTCGATCGCGCTGTTTCTGGGCCTTTCCTTCGCTGCCCAGCTGGAGGCCGCACGGGCGGGGGTGGCGACGCCGATCACCGAGGATCCCGGGGTCTGAGCCGACCGGCTCTCCCGAACTCCCCGACGGAAAGGAACCGTACCGACCATGACCGAGCGTTCCACCCGGACCTGGCGGCACCGTCTCGGACGGCTCGTGATCGGTCGGAGCCGGGCCGACACCCGTTTCGGCGTGCGGTTGGTGGCGGGCGCGGCCCTCACCGCCCTGGCAGCCGTCCCGTTCTCCCTCGCTCTGGTGCTGGTGGAGTCGCACTGGGCCCCGCTGCACCGACTCGACCAGGACGTGGCCGAGCGGCTGCACCGTTCCGCACTCGGCAGTCCGGCCTGGGTACGCGTGCTCGACTTCCTCACCCACGTCGCATGGGGGCCGCTGACCATGCGGCTCCTGGTGGCCGGAGTGGTGGTGTGGCTCCTGCGGCGGCGGGCGTTCCGTCTCGCCGCCTGGGCGGCCGTCACCACGACGGCCGGCGGGCTGGCGGGGCTGCTGGTCAAGAACGTGGTCCAGCGTGCCCGACCGCACCTGCCGGATCCCGTCGCCCACGCGCCCGGCTTCTCCTTCCCCTCCGGCCACGCCATGACGGCCACCACCTCCTGTGCCGTCCTGCTGCTGGTCCTGCTCCCCCTGGTCCCGCGTGCCTGGCGGCCGCTGCCGTGGACCCTGGCGGCGGTGTCGGTGCTCGGTGTGAGCTACACACGGGTCGCGCTCGGAGTGCACTGGGTGAGCGACGTGGTCGGGGGCTGGCTGCTGGGACTGGCGGTGGTGACCGCCACCACGCTCGCCTTCGAGGCGTGGCGCGGTGACATCGGCCGCTCCCGCACCGTCCCCACCGAGGGCCTGGAGCCCGAGATAGTGACGGACTCCCCGGAGCCGGTGGGCCGCCCCGACTTCCGATGACGCGGGCCGGCCTCACTGCGACCGCGGTACCCCCGCCGACCCGTCGGCCGAGGTCTTCTCCGATGCGGCGGCCCGCTTTTCGAGATTCGCCCCGCTCCTGGCAGCTGCCGCGTGCAGTGCCCGCAAAGCGACCAGCAGTACACCGATGTCGTCCAGATAGACAGGGTCCGGTACGAGGTCGATCGGTGAGATCGTGTAGACCACAGCCGCCCAGAACAGGGCGTTGGACTGCAACGGGACACCGGCGTCCAGGAGCATCTTGCGGGCGCGGAACACACGCACGAGCAGAACGGCCGCGGCACTCGCCACCACGAGCACGAGAACCACAGCCACGACGAGCCAGAGGGTGCTGTCCATGCCGCTCTCCTACCCCGTAATGCCCCGGCCGCGCCGCGACACGGACAGCGGCATGCGCTCCTGTCGGCGAGGCTTCCCCACCGACGGGCCGGACCCGCGCCGGGCACGCCTTCGCCCACCTGAAGCACCACAGGATCCGCCGGGAGCGCCGCCGGCGCGGCGACGGACTCCGCCACGCGGTCCAGGCCGGCGCCCACCTGCGCAACCCCTCCCTCGCCGCATGACCGGACAAGCCGCACAACCGCCCCGACCTTCCCAGATACAACCTTCTGCCACTTAGGGCTCGCAGAGAATCAAGGTGTTGCTTCCCGCGGTTCAACTCGTTGGTGTGGTATGTGCATATTTGCCGAGGTCCGTGATCAACTCGGCTTGAGGTTCGCAGTGTTGTTCCCATATCTGGACGAGCGGCAGCGCCGTCTGCTGATGGGGGCTGAGGCCCGGATCCTGGGACACGGCGGGATCCGGGCGGTCGCCCAGGCGGCCCAAGTCAGCCCCGCACCCGCGCCTGGAAGACCGAACTTGCCGCCCTGGCCGCCGAGACCGGCCTGGAGATCACGGTCTGCCACATGCCGCCGGGCACCTCGAAGTGGAACAAGATCGAGCACCGACTGTTCTGTCCGGGAGCAGGCCAATCGCCTCATCGAGCAGTCGATGGAGGAACGGGACCGCATCCACCGAGGCGGGACTCCCGCCGGTGGACCGAGCTTGGACCGGAAATAGACCGGAACAGCTGGTCAGGAGCGGGATGCGGGTGGGATGGAACGGGAGTCCCGACGCAAGTCGGCTGCTGCGATGGATGAGGCTGCCGAGAGGCGCCTGACGGGCAAAAGCCCAGGTCAGGCGCCTCATTTCGTGCCCCTAGAAGAAGCCGAGCTTCTTCGGCGAGTAGCTGACCAGCAAGTTCTTCGTCTGCTGGTAGTGGTCCAGCATCATGCGGTGGGTCTCGCGGCCGATGCCCGACTGCTTGTAGCCGCCGAAGGCCGCGTGGGCCGGGTACGCGTGGTAGCAGTTGGTCCAGACGCGGCCCGCCTGGATGGCGCGGCCCGCGCGGTACGCGGTGTTCGTGTCGCGGGTCCAGACGCCGGCGCCCAGGCCGTAGAGGGTGTCGTTGGCGGTGCGGATCGCGTCGTCGAAGTCCGTGAACGAGGTGACCGCCACCACCGGGCCGAAGATCTCCTCCTGGAAGATCCGCATCCGGTTGTCTCCCTCGAAGACGGTGGGCTGCACGTAGTAGCCTCCCGCCAGTTCTCCGCCGTGCTCGACGATCTGGCCGCCCGTCAGGATCTTCGCGCCCTCCTTCTGGCCGATCTCCAGGTAGGAGGCGATCTTCCGGAGCTGGTCGGCCGAGGCCTGGGCGCCGATCATCGTGTCGGTGTCCAGGGGGTGGCCGGGGACGATCAGTTCCGTACGCGTGACCGCGGCCTCCAGGAACTCGCCGTAATGGCCACGCTGGACGAGGGCCCGCGAAGGACACGTGCAGACCTCGCCCTGGTTGAGGGCGAACATCGTGAAGCCCTCCAGGGCCTTGTCGCGGAAGTCGTCGTCCGCCGCCCACACGTCGTCGAAGAAGATGTTCGGCGACTTGCCGCCGAGCTCCAGGGTGACCGGCTTGAGGTGCTCCGAGGCGTACCCCATGATCAGCCGGCCCGTCGCCGTCTCGCCGGTGAAGGCGATCTTCGCGACGCGCGGGGAGGAGGCGAGGGGCTTGCCGGCCTCCTCACCGAAGCCGTTGACGACGTTCAGGACGCCCGCCGGCAGCAGGTCCGCGACCAGGCTCAGCCAGAAGTGCACGGAGGCCGGGGTCTGTTCGGCCGGCTTGAGGATGACGGCGTTGCCGGCCGCCAGCGCAGGCGCCAGCTTCCACACCGCCATCAGGATCGGGAAGTTCCACGGGATGATCTGCGCGACGACGCCGAGCGGTTCGTGGAAGTGGTACGCGACGGTGTCGTCGTCGATTTCGCTCAGGGAGCCCTCCTGGGCCCGCAGCGCCCCCGCGAAGTAGCGGAAGTGGTCGATCGCGAGCGGGATGTCCGCGGCGAGCGTCTCCCGCACGGGCTTGCCGTTGTCCCAGCTCTCCGCGACCGCCAGCGCCTCCAGGTTGCTCTCCATCCGGTCCGCGATCCTCAGCAGGACGGCCGCCCGCTCGGCCGGCGCCGTCCGTCCCCATGCCGGGGCCGCCGCGTGCGCCGCGTCCAGGGCGCGCTCCACGTCCTCGGCGCTGCCGCGGGCCACCTCCGTGAAGGGGCGGCCGTCGACCGGGCTGGGGTTCTCGAAGTACCGGCCGCGCGCCGGAGCGACGTACTCGCCCCCGATCCAGTGGTCGTAACGGGCCTTGTACGACATGAGCGCGCCCTCGGTGCCGGGTGCGACGTAACGGGTCATGGCATGGCCTCCCTGGAGCGCGCCGGCCGTCCCTGGCCGGCGCTCACCGGCGAGTGTGCGGTCCCGGACGTTGCAAGGCCGTTGCACTGGCGGACAGTTCCGCCTCCAGGGAGTCGAGCCGGGCGCGTACGGGCGGGAGACCGGACGCCGGTACCGCCGCGCACAGCGCCCGCCAGACCATCACGTCGTCCTCGCCCCACGTGCTGTACGCCCAGTCGGCGAGCAGCCCCGGATCGCCCCGGTCCACCAGTGCCGCCCGCAGCCGGTCCGCGAGGCGTTCCCTGAGCCGTACGACCCCGGGCGCGAGCGACGCGGGAAGCAGCGGGCCCGCGTAGGCGCCGGCCGCAGCCGAGACGGCCCCGGAGGCAAGCCGCCGGTCGACCGCCGCGAAGTCCGCCTCCACCACGCCCGTCAGCCGGTACGGGCGCGAACGCAGCAGGTCAGGACCGAGCAGCGCCCGGAGCCGGGACAGCTCCGCGCGCAGCGTCACCGGAGTGACCGACTCGTCCTCGTACAGGAGCGTGAGGAGTTCCTGGCCGCCGACCCCTTCGGGGCGGTGCGCGAGCAGCACGAGGATCTCGCTGTGCCGCCGGCTCAGCCGGAGCCGCCGGCCTCCCGCCGACAGCACCGCCTCGTCCCTGCCGAGCGCCGAGAGACCGAGCCGGTCCGGCTCGGGGGCGGGCCCGAGAAGTGCCAGCTGGGACTCGGCGGCCCGCGCGACCGCCTGTACGAACCCCAGGCTGTGCGGGTGCGCGAGCCCGTGCCCGCCCGTGATGTCGACCGCGCCGAGCACCCGCCCGGTGCGCGGATCGTGCACGGGGGCGGCGGCACAGGTCCATGCGCGTACCGGGTGCCGGAAGTGTTCGGAGGCGACGACCTGCACCGGCCGGCCGACGGCGAGGGCGGTCCCGGGAGCGTTCGTCCCGGCCGCCGCCTCCGACCAGCGCGCCCCGGCCACGAAGTTCATCCCCCGCGCCTTGCGCAGCGTGGCCGGGTGGCCCTCGACCCACAGCATCCGCCCGGCGGCGTCGCACACCGCCAGGAGGTGCTCCCCGTCCGTCGCGTAGGCCCCCATCAGCTCCCTGATCACCGGCATCGCCGCCGCCAGCGGATGGCCGTCCCGGTACGCGGCGAGGTCGTCCTCCTCCAGCTCGACCCGCGCCGCCCCCTCCGGGCTCACGCGCGCGCGTGCGGAACGCCGCCATGAGGCGGCGACCAGCGGCCGGACCTCCCTCCCCGGACCACCGGGACCCGGTTCCGTCGCCGCCTCCGCCCGCCCGGTCACCCACGCGTCGCTCAACTCGGCCTCCCCGTCGAGGTCGTCCCGGCCCTTCGCACACTGCGCGCTCATCGTGATGCGCGCGCGGGCCGCCGACAAGCGCCCCGACGGCCGGGCATCCGCACCCTGTCCGAGACCGGCCCCCCACCCCTCACGTACAGTGGGCCCGGGCCGTGACTGGCGCTCGAGGTGGATCACCACCGGGGAGCGGCCCGGCGGGAGCGCGCCTCACCGGCGCGACCGCACCGATGCCGTGCGCCTGGGCGAACCACCCGTCAGAGACGATGCCCAGGAGTCGCCATGTCCACCAGCACCGCCGCCCTCATGGACGGCACGGCCCTCGCCCGCCGCACGGTCGAGGAGACCGCCGCCCGCGCCGCCGAGATCACCCGCCGCACCGGCGTCACCCCGTGTCTCGCGACCGTCCTGGTCGGCGCGGACCCGGCCTCCGTGACGTACGTGAAGATGAAGCAGAACCGCTGCGCCAAGGCCGGAATCCGCTCCAGGCACGTCGAGCTGCCGGCGGCCACGACGACCGAGGAGCTCGTCGCCGCTATCACGGCCCTCTCCGAGGACCCCGGGGTCCACGGCATCCTCCTCCAGCACCCGGTCGGCCCGCACATCGACGAGCGCGCCGCCTTCGAGGCCATCGCTCCCGAGAAGGACGTCGACGGCGTCACGACGGCCTCCTTCGCCGCCATGGGCTTCGGCCTGCCCGGCTTCGTCTCCTGCACGCCCGGCGGCATCATGCGCCTCCTCGACGCGTACGACGTCGAACTCAGTGGCAGGCGCGCCGTCGTCGTCGGCCGCAGCGCGATCCTCGGCAAGCCCGCAGGACTGCTCCTCCTCGGCCGCGACGCCACCGTCACCTACTGCCACTCCCGCACCGAGGACCTCTCCTCCGTCATACGCGAGGCCGACATCCTCGTGGCCGCCGTCGGCAAGCCCGCGTTCATCAAGGGCGCGGACATCAAGCCGGGCGCCGTCGTCGTCGACGCCGGATACAACCCGGGCAACATCGGCGACGTCGACTTCGCCTCGGCCGCCGAGCGCGCCTCCCTCATCACCCCGGTGCCCGGTGGCGTCGGCCCCATGACCATCGCCGTGCTCCTGGCCCAGACGGTCCAGGGCGCGGAGCGTCAGCTCGGTCTGTAGGCCGGCCGGTGGTGTGGTGGCGGGCCAAGTGGCGGGAGGGGGCGTGGCCTGAGATGGTCACGGTTCTGTACTGGCCGCGCTCAACCTTCGAAAAGGGGTGGTCCCGGTCCCGCCGAAAGGCGAACCTGGACCACGTGCCGCCACATCCGCCGACCTCCACCCCGCCGCCGGACCGCCGGCCGGACGTACCCGGCCCGCACGGACAGTCCGCCGCGCCCGCCCCGAGCGCCGAGCCCGGCGCGTCCGTCGCGGACGGTCCGTCCGTCCCGCACGGCGTGTCGCCCTGGGAGAGTTCTGTGGGGACACGCCCCGAGTCCGGGTGGTCGCCGCGTCTCGTCCGGCTCGGTGCGCCGCGACCCGGGCCCGTCGAACCACGGCGCGCCCGCTGGTTCGGCGTGCCGCTCGTCCCGCCGCTCGTGGCCGCCTTCGCGGCGACTGCCTTCCTGGTGGCCGGCGGCGGCAGTCCTGACCCCGACGGCCGACCCGGCGGCGGTCAGACCGACGCGCCGTCGCCCGTCGGCACCCCGGCGCCGGACGGAACGTCGGCCGAGCCGCGCGGGAGTGAGAGCGGGACAGCCGCCCCCGGCGCGGACGACACGCCGACACCCGGCGCGACCGCGGGCGGCGGCACGCCGACGCGCACCGAGGACCCGCCCGTCTCCACAGGGCCCGAAGGAAGCGTGTCCCCGACCGCCCCCCGCCCCGGGACCACCGCCCCCTCGCCGCGGTCGTCCGCCCCCGCGACCGGCGACGGGGACTCCAGGCGGCCCGTCTCCTTCGAGGCGCTGCGCGTCGGCGACTGCTTCGACATCGACCGCGACGCGCCGGGAACCGCCCTCCCGCGCCGCTGCGACACGCCGCACAACGCCGAACTCGTCGCCCGGCTCCGACTGACCGGCGTCTACGCCACCGACTCGGCGATCCTCGACGCGGCCACGCTGCTGTGCCGTGAACCGCTGCGCCGCAAGGCCGCCCGGCAACCGGCCGGCACGCGCTGGACCACCTTCGTCCAGTACCCGTACCGGACCAGCTACCTCTTCGGCTCGGACACCGTCGCCTGCAGCCTGGCCGCCTCCTCCGCCACCGGCGGCGAGATCAGCGACCGCCTCCAGTAGAACCGCCTCCAGTAGAACCGCCTTCATCGGAACCGACTCCAGCAGCACCGCCTTGAGCGACACCGGCACCACCCGTTCCCGCCGTCCCCGCCGCCTCGGCCGCGAGGGCCGTGGCGAGGGCCGTCGCCGGATCGCGGTCCGCCGGGCCGGCGGGAGACCAGCGGGCGCCGGACTTCAGGTAGGGCCACCAATGTCCGCCCTTCCCGAGCCGTAGCTGCGCCTCCGCGCCCACCGCTGTCCACCGCGCGCCGCCGGCCCGCCGCAGCACCGGCCGCTCGTCGTCCTCCCAGGCCTCCAGGAGCCGGGCCGACGCCCGGGCGAGCGCCTCGGCATCCGGCGCCCACTCCTCCTCCAGTACGGCGAGGGCGGCGGCACCTCCGAACCGCCACGCGCGCGTGGCCAGGTCCATCTCCGCCCGCGTCCGGCCGGAACCGGAGGCGAGCCGCGCCGCGATCCAGGGCGCGGGGGAGTCCGCGGCGAGCCGCACGGCATCCTGAGCGAGCGTCAGCGGCGATTCATGCGATGCGGGCAACACGTGCGATTCCTGGGACTCCCGAGACTTCTGGGACTCCTGCGATGCCGGCAGCCGTTCGCCGCTCGCCCCGAGGACGGCGACGAGCATCCGGTGCGCGCGGACCGCCGCGTCCGACGCGAGGAACTCCAGCGCCACCGGGTCGATGCCCGGAGCCGGTTCCGTCTCCGTGTCCAGGGACGGCGAGCGGCCGGGACCGTCCGGGACGGCCGGAGGCGCGGGCAGCGGCGGCAGCAGGAATCCCTCCGCGTACGCCTCCTCGGCCGACACACCGTCCATGCCGTCCCCGCCCTCGGGGACGGCAGCGCCGGACGGATCGTCGGCTCCCCGGTCGACGCGCCCGGCCCGGGAGGCGCTGCGCGACTGCAGCTGGTCGAGGAGGGTGCGCTCGCCGCGCCCCCGCATGAGCAGCAGGACGAAGGGGTCCTCGTCTATCAGCCGCGCCACCTGGTAGCAGAGCGCCGCCGTGTGCGGACAGTGGTCCCACGCCTCGCATCCGCACTCCGGATCGAGGTCGCCGATCCCCGGCAGCAGGTCGAGCCCGGCCGCCGCCGCGTCCTCCACCAGGTGCGGCGGCATCTCGCGGTCGAGGAGCGCCGCGATGTGCCCGGCGCTGTCCACGGCGAGGTCGAGAAGCCGCTCCCACTCCTCCTCGGAGAACTCCCGCACCAGTACGTCGCTGCGGTGGGCCGTGCCGTCGCGGTCCTTGACCACCGCAGTGATGCGCCCGGGCCGTACCGACACGGCACCGACCGCCCCCGCCCGCGCGTGCCGGCGTCCCGCCTTCAGCTGCTGGCCGTCGAGCGCGGTGTCCTCCAGGGCCTTCAGCCACGCCCGGCCCCACCAGGTCCGGGTGAAGGCCCCGCCCTGCGCGGGCGGCAGCGCCGCGAACGTCCGCTCGTCGTCCCCGTATCCGTACCCGCTCATCGTCCGTCCCCTCGCAGTCGTACCAGCTCCGCCAGCTCCGCATCGGTCAGTTCGGTCAGCTCCTGCGGGGTGTCCCCGCCGGTCCCGAGCACCGTGTCCGCCAGCTCCCGCTTGCGGTCGAGCATGCTCGCGATCCGGTCCTCGATCGTCCCCTCGGCGATCAGCCGGTGGACCTGCACCGGCCGGTCCTGCCCGATCCGGTACGCGCGGTCGGTGGCCTGGGCCTCCACGGCCGGGTTCCACCAGCGGTCGTAGTGCACGACGTGTTCCGCCCGGGTGAGGTTGAGACCCGTGCCTGCCGCCTTGAGGGAGAGCAGGAAGACGGGCACCTCACCGCTCTGGAAGCGGGCGACCATCGCCTCGCGCTGGGCGACCGGCGTCCCTCCGTGCAGGAACTGCGTCCGTACGCCCCTCGCCGCGAGATGCGTCTCCAGGATCCTGGCCATCCCCACGTACTGCGTGAAGACCAGGGTGGCGGCGCCCTCGGCGAGGATGGTGTCGAGCAGCTCGTCGAGCAGCTCCAGCTTCCCCGAACGGCCCACGATCCTCGGCGCCTCTTCCTTGAGGTACTGGGCCGGGTGGTTGCAGATCTGCTTGAGGCCCGTCAGCAGCTTCACCACCAGGCCGCGCCGTGCCATGCCGTCGGCCTCGGAGATCGCCGCCAGGGTCTCCCGTACCACCGCCTCGTACAGACCGGCCTGTTCCGGAGTGAGGGAGACCGCCCTGTCCGTCTCCGTCTTCGGTGGCAGCTCGGGCGCGATGCCGGGGTCCGACTTGCGGCGGCGCAGCAGGAACGGGCGGACGAGCGCGGCGAGCCGCGCGGCGGCGGCCGGGTCCCTGCCGCCCTCCACGGCGGCGGCGAACCGGGTCCGGAACGCGCCCAGGCTGCCGAGGAGACCCGGCGTGGTCCAGTCGAGGATCGCCCACAGTTCGGAGAGGTTGTTCTCCACGGGCGTGCCCGACAGTGCCACGCGCGCGCGTGCCCCGATGGTCCGCAGCTGCCGGGCGGTCGCCGAGTACGGGTTCTTGACGTGCTGCGCCTCGTCGGCGACGACGAGTCCCCAGGTCCGTGCGGCGAGTCGCGCCGCGTCCAGGCGCATCGTGCCGTATGTGGTGAGGACGAAACCGCCGTCGGGCATGTCCTCCAGGTCCCGGGTGGCGCCGTGGAAGCGGCGCACCGGCGTACCCGGGGCGAACTTCTCGATCTCGCGCTGCCAGTTGCCCATGAGGGAGGTCGGGCAGACCACGAGCGTCGGCCCCGCGGACGCCGGGTCGGACTGACGGTGCAGGTGCAGGGCGATGACCGTGATCGTCTTTCCGAGCCCCATGTCGTCGGCGAGGCAGCCACCGAGACCGAGGGAGGTCATCCGGTGCAGCCAGTCGAGTCCGCGCAGCTGGTAGTCGCGCAGGGTCGCGGCGAGCGCGGCGGGCTGGGACACCTCCGGCCGGCTTCCCTCGGGTTCGGCGAGGCGTTCCCGCAGACGCTCGAGCCAACCGGACGCCGCCACCTCGACGAGCCGGCCGTCGACCTCGGTGGTGCCGGTGAGGACGGCGGAGAGGGCGTCCACGGGGGTGATCTTGCGGTCCTGCTGGGAGCGGGCCCGGCGTACCTCGGCCGGGTCGACGAGTACCCAGCGGTCCCGCAGGCGTACGAGAGGCCGTCCGGCTTCGGCGAGCCGGTCGAGTTCGGCCCTGGTCAGCTCCTGGTCGCCCACGGCGAAGCGCCAGTTGAAGCCGAGCAGCGCGTCGGCGGAGAGGAACGAGGGCAGGCCGGAGGCGGAACCCCCGGCCTCGGCGTCCGCGGGGCCCTCGAAGCCCTCAGCGTCCTCGGGGCGGTCGCCGGGCCGGGTTCCCGTCGGTCCGTCAGCGGATCGGGTTCCCGTCGGTCCGTCGGCGGGTCGGCCGCCGCCGGTCTCCCCGTCCGCCGGGCCGATCACGGCCTGGGCGGTGAGCCGGTCGGCGAGCTCGCGCGGCCAGTGGACCTGGACGCCCGCCGAGGCGAGGGCACGGCCCGCCGTGCCGAGGAGCTCCGCGACCTCCTCGTCGGCGAGTTCGACGGTGTCGGGTACCGCCGCCGTCAGGAGCGGGGCCAGCGGGGGCCAGGCACGTGCCCCGCGCCGCAGGGCGAGCAGGGCGTCCATCCTGGCCCGGGGGCCGAAGGCGTCCCCGGTCCGTCCGGAGGCCGCCCACACTTCCGCCGCGTCCGCGACCAGCGTGGGGTCGGCGACGGCGTGCAGTTGCAGTACCGCGCGGAACGCGGGCGCCTCCTGCGCCTCGGCACGGAAGCCGGGGAGTTCGAGCCGGAGCGAAAGACGGATGCCCGCGTCGTGCACGGCGGCCACGTCGGCGGCCCACGGCCGCGCCGCGGGGATCCTCTGCGGTTCGTCGGCCGAGAAGGCGGGCCCGCCGGCGGCGAGTGGAGCCGCCGGCGTACGGGGCAGGGTGTCCGCGACGGCGTCGACGAAGGCGCGGAGCAGCGACTCGGGCCGCGGAAGCAGCAGCGGCCGTTCCGGCGAGAGCGGTACGGCGTGGGCGATGGGAGGCATCGAGGCGGCGAGCGTACGCAGTTCCGCCAGCTCTCCGGGGCCGAGCGGGCCGGCTCGCCACGCGTCGAGGTCGCCGGAGGCGAGGCCGGGCAGCAGCAGGCCCCGCGCGACGAGGTCCAGGGCGAGGAGCGACGCGGCACCCCAGAAGGCGGTCGAGGGGGACGCGGCGTCGGAGAAGCGGGCCCGGGCGAGCAGGGGCAGGCCGTCCCGTACGGACAGGGTGAGGGCGGGGACGGTCACGGGGCGGAGGTCGGCGCCGTCCACGACCGTGATCTCGGCACCGGTCGGGCGGAGGCCGGGAGCAGAGCCGGCGAGGTCAGGGAGGGGCTCGCCGTCCGGCGACCAGAAGGCGATCCGGCTCGCGCGCGGCGGATCGGCGGGGAGGAAGACCGCGGAGTGGCGGACGAGTTCGTGAGCGGTTTCGCGAGCGGAATCATCGGGTCCGTACGACGGCGACAACGCATTCCTCAAATTTGACTACCTGGCGACTGAGCGGCCGAGGATACCTCGCCGAACCGCCTGAGGACGCATCAGTCATGCGTGATCCACGCCACAGCAGGCCGAGGGTGGGGGCTGCCCCACCCCCGGCCCCCGGCGCACCCCCCACCGGGGACGGGTGGTGACGCCATGGCCCCGGACGATCACGAATCCGTACGTTCTCAACAGGCGCTCACCGATCGAACACCACCGGATCCCGACCGACAGAAACCGGAGCCCGCCCATGTCCCAGGCCACCGTCCTGCCCCCGGCCGCCGCCCCCGACGCGGCGCCCGCCCGTGCCAGAGGCGGTAGCGAGTTCACCCCGCTCCTGCGGACGGTGAGGGAACAGGGCCTCCTCGAACACCGCCCCGGCTGGTACGTCCGCGGCATCCTCGTGAACCTCCTCGGCATCGCCGCCGTCGTGACCGGGATCGCCCTGATCGGACCCTCCTGGTGGGCGCTGCCCCTCGCCGTACCCCTCGCGCTGCTCTCCGCCCGGGTCGCCTTCGTCGGCCACGACGCGGGCCATGCCCAGATCACCGCCGACCGGAGGATCAGCCGGATCGTCCAGCTCGTCCACGCCAACCTCCTCCTCGGCATGAGCCGGGAGTGGTGGAACGACAAGCACAACCGCCACCACGCCCACCCCAACCACCTCGACAAGGACCCGGACGTCGCGGCCGACATCCTCGTCTTCGCCGAGCACCAGACCGCCGGCCGCAAGGGCCTTCGCGGGTTCCTCACCCGTCACCAGGCCTGGCTGTTCTTCCCCCTGACGACCCTGGAGGGCATCGCCCTCAAGGTGTACGGCGTCCAGGCGCTCCTCGCGAAGGACGGCCCCTGCCGCACCCGGCGCGAGCGGCTCGTCGAAGGCGCGCTGCTCATCGCCCACTTCGCCGGCTACACGGCGCTGCTGCTCACCCTCCTCAGCCCCGTCCAGGCCCTGGTCTTCGCCCTCGTCCACCAGATGCTGTTCGGCGTGCACCTCGGCATGGCCTTCGCCCCCAACCACAAGGGCATGGAGCGGCCGGACGAGCACGCGGACGGCGACACCTGGGGACATCTGCGGCGCCAGGTCCTCACCTCGCGCAACATCCGCGGCGGCACCCTGACCGACTGGTTCCTCGGCGGGCTCAACTACCAGGTCGAGCACCACCTCTTCCCGAGCATGCCGCGACCGAACCTGCGCCTCGCCCAGCCCGCGGTACGGGCCCACTGCGCCGCCCTGGGCGTGCCGTACACGGAGACCGGCTTCCTGGACTCGTACCGGCAGGCTCTGGGCCACCTGCACGAGGTGGGCGCGCCGCTGCGCTCCGAGTGGGCCGAGTAATCTCGGAGATGATCACGCGCGGTGTGGTCATCGGTCCGGCGGTCGGAGACGCGGCCACCGGAGAGCGGAGAAGGGGAGCTCCTCGACATGAGCGACGGCAGCGACGGCACGATCACCACAGTCAGCAGCAACGGCACGTACTCGTTCACCAAGCCCAACCGGGAGGGCATCACCCTCCTCGCCGGGCTCGGCGTGGAGGGTGACGTCCACGCGGGCGTCACGGTCAAGCACCGCTCCCGGGTCGCCCGCGACCCGAACCAGCCCAACCTGCGTCAGGTCCACCTCATCCACGCCGAACTCTTCGACGACGTCGCCGGCGCCGGCTTCGAGGTCGCTCCCGGCGACCTCGGCGAGAACGTCACGACCCGGGGGATCGACCTCCTCGGCCTGCCCACCGGCACCCGCCTCCACCTCGGCTCCGAAGCCGTCGTCGAGGTCACCGGACTGCGCAACCCCTGCGCCCAGATCGACGGCTTCCGGCACGGACTGCTCAAGCAGGTCCTCGGACGTGACGAGAACGGCGAGGTCGTGCGCAAGGCCGGGATCATGAGCATCGTCCTCACCGGCGGGGAGGTGCGGCCCGGCGACCCGGTCCGCGTCGAGCTGCCCGAGGGGCCGCACCGCCCGCTGGAAATGGTCTGAGCCGCGCACGCCCCTCCCGCACTGTCGGTGGTCACTCCTCCAGAGCGCAGGAGTCGACCACGTCACCTCCGGCGGGCCGTGTGATCGTACGGTCGGCGGGCGGCGGCGTACCGTCCTCGACCCAGCGCGTCAGCGCCTCGAACGCGGAGCGGTAGCACGGCAGGATCGGACGCAGCCGGTCCGGATAGGTGTCGTACAGGCCGTCGGTGTGTGTCCCGTCCTGCACCGTGTAGTACCGGTGCAGGGCGCCCCTGCCCCTCCCGTCGATCATCCGCGCGTACACGTCGGAGCCGGTGGAGATCGGCAGCAGGGTGTCCAGGTCGCCGTGGAGCGTCAGGAGGGGCTTGCCGATGCGTCCGGTGAGCGCCACCTTCGCGACCGCGCGGTGGACGGACGCCGGCCGGACGGCGTAGTCGTAGGAGGCGTCCGACGCGCAGGGCGCGAAGATCTGCTCCACCGTCCCGCCGGCCGTCGTGCCGGGGCAGGCCGGATCGTACGAGGGATCGAACTCGGCCCGGAAGATCTTCTGCGTCAGCCCCCAGTACGCCTTCTCGTGGTACGGCCACAGGAAGCGCGACTCCGGCGCGAAGCCCGCCCCGACCACGTCCTCGTCGGTGGCCCGCCCGAGTGACCTGGCCACCGTGACCGGCAGGCTCGTCAGCAGGTTGGGACCGCCGGTGGTCCACAGGACGCCCTCCCAGTCGACCCCGCCGTCGTACAGCTCGGGCCGGTTCTCCAGCTGCCAGCGCGTGAGATAGCCGCCGTTGGAGATCCCGGTCATGTAGGTGTGCTCCGGGGCCCGGCCGTACCGCTGCCGCACGGTCTTCCGGGCGGCGCGCGTCAGCTCGGTCACCCGGCGGTTCCATTCGGCGACCGCGTCGCCCGGCCCGCGTCCGTCGGTGAAGAAGTCCGGCCCCGTGTTGCCCTTGTCGGTGGCGGCGTAGGCGAAACCGCGGGCCAGGACCTCGTCGGAGATCAGCGCGTCCGTCGAGTACTGGCGGCGGGTGCCCGGCGCGCCGGTGACGACGAGCCCGCCGTTCCAGCGGTCGGGCAGCCGGATGACGAACTGCGCGTCGTGCGCCCAGCCGTGGGTGGCGTTGAGGCGAGAGTCGTCGGGGAAGTAGCCGTCGATCTGGACACCGGGCACGCCGGAGGGGTTACGGGTCCCCTTGGCGGCGAGACCGGCCTGGTCCGCCATGTCCGTGTACGGCGTACCGGCGAGCCCTGCGGTCGTCAGATCCTCCAGGCAGGCGGACCGCTGGTGCTCGGCACCGGGTACGTGGAGCCGGTCCTGCCGTGCGCAGTGCGCGGCGGACCGCTCCTGCGCCCCGGCGGGGCTCGCCGGAGCGAGGAGGGTGGCCCCCGTCAGGAACACGGTGAACAGGGAGACGCCTGGGGACAGGCGCATGGTGGCCTCCGAAAGGGACGGCGGAAAGGGGTGTGGCGCCACATCCTGCGGCGCACCCTCACCACCGGGCCATATCTCCGGACCACACCTCGGGCACCCGTCTCATGGGGCCCATGGGTACCGCGGCCCCGGCTTCCGGGTCGGGGCAGGGGCTCAGGAAGGCCGTACCGCCATCGCGTCGAGCGCTTCGAGGAGCGCGGGCAGCCGTGCCCCGCGGGCCACCGGCAGCACCTCGCGCGGCAGCTCGTCGAGGAGTACGAAGGCCATGTCGTCCGCCCTGGCCACCAGCGACCAGCCGGGACCGTCCGCGCGGAGCGTCCGTACCCCTCCTTCGGCGGCGACCACCGACCGCACCCGCCCGACCGGCGGCGGCTCCTCCAGATAGCCGTGGAGCTCGTCGAGCGCCCTGCGTACGCCGTCGTACGGGTCGGCGGCGCCCGGGGCCGCGGCCGGCCCGTCGGTGCCGCCGGCCGCCGGGGCGGCAGCGGTCCCGGCGGGTGCGGCTGTGGAACCGTCGCTCACCTGGTCCCGCCAGGCCGCCCACTGAAGTGCCACCTCGTCGGCTCCGAGCCGGCGCTGTGCCGGCCCCCAGTCATCGCCCGAGGGCGGGACCAGCGGGGCGGGGTCGCCCTCCTCCGGCTCCGGATCGTGTGGTGCCGGCACACCGGGGGCGCGCGTCGCCACGTCCAGTGGCCAGCCCGGCAGCCCCGCCACCACGCTGCTCTCGTGGGGCGAGAGGTCATACGCCATGCCGCAGTCCCAGGAGGAGATCGCCACCGCGACGAGCGACACGTCGTCGACGACGACCGTCCAGCGCGCCCCGAGCCCGTCCTGGCCGAACACGAGCCCGTACCCCTCGGCGTACGCCTGAAGACCGAGAGCCGCGCAGGCCGCCGGATAGTCGTCACCGAGCACGCTGGGGAAGCGCGCGGGCGTCAGCAGTGCCGCGGTCAGCACGAACAGCGCGTCGGCGTCGCCGGCGGCCTCGGCCGCGGCGATCGGGTCCGTCCCAGCCACGCAGGCCTCCCCATCTGGTCGTCGGCGCACCTTAACCGCTGAGGAGCCGCGCCTGTCCAGAGCCGGGAGCCGTGACCTGCGTCGCCGTGGGGGCGACACTGCCGGATGGCCACCGTCGTCGGCGCCGCGACCGTGGTGCCCGCGCACAGCAGACGTTCAGCCCGAACCAGGCGTGGTTCGTACTGGTGGGCACGGGCCTGTGCTGCGTCGTCGGGCTTCCCGTGCTGGCGCTCGGGTACGGGGAGCTGCTGGCCAAGGGGCATCCTGCCCCCACCGGCGACTGATACGCGCAGACCCGCTGGTCGTGGGTCTGCGCGTCCTGCGGGTCCAAAGTGTCCTACGTGTCCGCGCGCCTGGGCCCGCTAGGCGTCGTCCACCGTGCGTCCCGCGCGTTCCTCCCGCAGGCCGAGGAGCGAGCGCGCCACTGCGCCCGGTGACTCGCCGCGTTCCCGGGCGAGGGTGAGGAGGGCCCGGCAGGCCAGTTCGTTGACGCCGAACGACAGCATCCCGGGGGAGACCCGGCCCGCCGCCTCCTCCGCCCTGGCCGGGTCGTCCTCGGCGCACGCGGCCACGTACTCCGCCGCCGCCTCGAAGAGGTTGTGCCCCTGCCGGGGGCGCGGTGGGGCAGGCGTGGCCGCCGCGGGCGCCCGCCGGGCGGAGGGGAGGAGCCTGCGCAGTCTTTCCCGTACACGTGCCACGCCGCACCGCCTTTCCCGGGTACGACTACCCGGTACATCCACCGTAGACAGTGAAGTCCCCTGACAGAAGGGCTCGTTGGCGCCGATCGCCGAGAGGGCGCGCCCGGCGCGTCGATCAGGCCCGGCTGCACCGGCTGGGTCCGCCGGCGGAGTGTCCGGGTTCGTTCGTCCTCCGCATGGGCGTGTGCGGTCGTGCCCCTCAGACCGGTCGGACGGCCAGGGCCAGAAAGCGCGTGTCCTCGTCGACGTAACGGACGAGCCGCCAGCCCGCTTCGGCGAGTACGGGGCGGAGCCGGGGCTCGGCGCGGAGATCGTCCGGCGTGAGCTGCCGGCCGTGGCGGGCCGCGAGGGCGACCCGGCCGATCGGGTGGAACAGTGCGAGCCGGCCCCCGGGGCGTACGACACGGGCGAGTTCACGCAGGCCGGCGACCGGGTCCGCGAGGTGTGAGATCAGCCCCGCCCCGAAGACGGCGTCGAGCACGCCGTCCCGCACCGGCAGCCGGCCGACATCGGCGAGCAGCAGCGTCGCGGTGCGGTCCGCGGCCTTCGCGTCGCCGGATGCCCCCGGTCCACCCGGTCCACCCGGTCCGCCCGGTCCGCCGCGCCCTGCGCGGACGGCCTGTTCGAGCATCTCCGGGGTGACGTCGACGCCGAGCACGGTGCCGGAGGGGCCGACGGCCGCCCGGAGCGGCGGCAGGGCCCGCCCGGTCCCGCAGCCGGCGTCCAGGACCGCGTCGCCCGGCCGCAGGCCGAGTTCGCCCACGGCCGCCGCGTACGCGGGCCCGTCATCGGGGAACCTGGTGTCCCAGTCGGCGGCGCGGGAGCCGAAGAACTCTCGGACGTGTGAGGGGTCATCGCTCATGAGCTCATGATTCCGTACCCGGAGGGGTGAACGTTCTGTGTGCACGTTCGAGCCCGGCCCGATCGTTCGGGACCATCTCCCTGTCATATTCCATCAGCTTTCGAAATGCGCCCCTTGTGCGCCCCCTGATGCGCACTAGCGTCCCTGAGCCATGGGACACCTGGACCACGCCACCTTCGGCTGGCTGACACCTGCACTGTCGTACGCGATGGCCTGCGTCGGCGCCGCCCTCGGGCTGCGCTGCACGGTGCGCGCGCTCGACGCGACCGGTCGATCACGGCGGAACTGGCTGCTCACCGCGGCCTCCGCGATCGGCACCGGAATCTGGACGATGCACTTCGTGGCGATGCTCGGCTTCGGAGTCACCGGCACCGACATCCGCTACGACGTACCGCTCACCATCCTCAGCCTCGTCATCGCCATGGCCGTCGTCGGCGTCGGCGTGTTCGCCGTCGGCTACGGCCGCGACCGGCTCCGCTCGCTCCTGATCGGGGGGCTGACCACGGGCGTCGGCGTGGCGAGCATGCACTACATGGGCATGGCCGCCCTCCGGCTCCACGGCGAGGTCCGCTACGACCCCGTACTCGTCGGCCTGTCGGTCCTGATCGCCGTCGTCGCGGCCACCGCCGCCCTGTGGGCGGCCCTCAACATCCACTCACCCGTGGCCGTGGCCGTCGCCTCGCTCGTGATGGGCGCGGCCGTCAGCAGCATGCACTACACGGGCATGTTCGCGGTGCGTGTGGAGGTGGTCCCCTCGGCAGCGCCCCTTCCGGGCGCCACGGTCATGCAGTTCATCTTCCCCCTCGCCGTCGGCCTCGGCTCCTACCTCTTCATCACCTCGGCCTTCGTCGCCCTCTCCCCGACGGCCAAGGAGCGGGCCGCGTATGCCCACGCCGGCCGTCTCACCGAGCCGGACGAACGCGCGGTGGATGTCGCACCCCCGGGCTTCCGCACCCCGCAGACGACCGCCCGTGCGCATTCGAACTGACCCTCTTCCCCCGCTTGATCCACCGCACCAGAGCCAGTCGCAGCCGGAACGAGGAGGCCATGCGAACTCCCCGCAAGACCAATGACGCCGAGGCGACGGCGCCGCCGTCGGCCGGCGCGCGCGGCCGGCGAGCCCACGCAGGGCCGCCCGCCGAGGAGCCGGGGGAGCCCTATCCCGCCACCGGACCGACCGCCGGGCAGACGGCAGGGCAGACGACAGGACGGACCGCCGGGCAGCCCCCCGGGCAGACGGCAGGACAGGCCGCCGGACAGGCGGAGGAACCGACCGTCCGAGCACCGGCAGCCGCCGAGGCGTCGTCGATGCCCCGCGACCCCGCCGCCGGTCGCGGCCGCCCCGGGCGAACCGGGCTCCACGGGCTGCGCCCCCGTACCGTCCGCGCCAAGATCGTCTCGCTCCTGATGGTCCCGGTCGTCTCCCTCCTCGCGCTGTGGGGTTTCGCCACCGTCACCACCGCCCAGGACGTCGCCCGGCTGCGCCAGCTCCAGCGCGTCGACGCCGAGATCCGTGAGCCCGTGACGGCGGTCCTCGCCGCCCTCCAGGCCGAACGGCGCGCCGCCGTACGGCAGGTCGCCGCCCCGGGTGCCACCCGGGCCGCCGAACTCAAGGACCGCGTACGCGGCACGGACGAGGCCGTCGACCGCCTCCGCCTGGACGACACGCACACCGTCGGCGACACCGGTGACCTGCCCGGAGACGTCGGCGCGCGGGTGGGCACGCTCGTCGGCAAGGTCGAGGGCCTCACCCGGCTCCGTACCGCCGCCACCGAGGGGCGGGCCGACTGGGACCAGGTGTACGAGGAGTACACCGCCGCGGTCTCCGCGGCCTTCGCCGTCGCCGGTGCCCTCACCGGCATCCAGGACTCCCAGCAGGGGTCCGACGCGCGCGTGCTGCTGGAACTCGGCCGGGCGGGCGAGATGCTGGCCCGTGAGGACGCCCTCCTCACCTCCGCCCACCTCGACGGCCGGTTCACCGAGAGCCGGCTCCGCGCCTTCTCCGGCGCCGTCGAGACCCGCCGTACCCTCACCGCTGCGGCGACCGCCGACCTGCCCGCCGCCGAACGCGCGGCGTGGACCCGGCTCGCCGCCGGCGGTGACCACGCCCGCCTCACCCGGGCGGAGGACCGGGTCAGCGCCGCGAGCCCGGGCCGTGCCGCCGCACAGGCCGTCACCTCCGCGGACTGGGACGGCACGCTCGCCGCCGTACGGAACGGACTCGGTACGATCGAGACCGACGCGCGCACCGCGGCGGCCGACCGCGCCGACCCCTTCGCCGGCGGAGTGCTCAGCGCGGGCGGCGCGGCGGTGGTCCTCGGCCTCGCGGCCGTCGCGGCCTCCCTCGTCATCTCCGTCCGGATCGGCCGCGGACTCGTCGTCGAGCTGGTCAGCCTGCGCAACACCGCCCTCGGCATCGCACGCGGCAAACTTCCCGCCGCCATGCGCCGGCTGCGCGCCGGCGAGGAGATCGACGTCGAGGCCGAGGCCCCGCCGGGACCCGCCTCCCAGGACGAGGTCGGACAGGTCGGCGAAGCCCTCACGATCGTCCATCGCGCTGCCCTCTCCGCCGCCGTCGAACGCGCCGAACTCGCCAGCGGCATCTCCGGCGTCTTCGTCAACCTCGCCCGCCGCAGCCAGGTCCTCGTCCACCGCCAGCTCAACCTCCTGGACAGCATGGAGCGGCGCGCCGACGACCCCAACGAGCTCGGCGACCTCTTCCGGCTCGACCACCTCACCACCCGGATGCGCCGCCACGCCGAGAGCCTCATCATCCTGTCGGGCGCCGCCCCCGGCCGTGCCTGGCGCATGCCCGTCCCCCTCACCAACGTCGTCCGCGCCGCCGTCTCCGAGATCGAGGACTACGCGCGCGTGGAGATGCGCAGGCTCCCCGAGACGGCCGTCGTCGGCGGCGCCGTCGCCGACCTCACCCATCTCCTGGCGGAACTCATCGAGAACGCCGCCCAGTTCTCCCCGCCCCACACCAAGGTCCGTGTCAGCGGAGAACCCGTCGGCAACGGATACGCCCTGGAGATCGAGGACCGGGGACTCGGCATGGGCAAGGAGACCCTCGCCGAGGCCAACGCCCGCATCGCCCAGTCCGAGGCCCTCGACCTCTTCGACAGCGACAGGCTCGGCCTCTTCGTGGTCAGCAGGCTCTCCTCCCGCCACGACATCAAGGTCCAGCTTCGGACCTCCCCGTACGGCGGCACGACGGCCGTAGTCCTCCTCCCGACCGACCTGCTCCAGGGTGCGCTGCCGACGGGCCGCGGCGCACCGGCCACCGGTCACGGCCCCGACACCCCGCCCGCCGGAACCCCCCGCGCGCGTGATCCCCGCGCGGCCACCGCCGGCGCGGGGGCCCCCGCCACCGCCGAGCGCCGTACGGAGGACTCGCGCGCCGCACGCGAACACGAGGAGGCGCACCGCGCGGAGGCCCGGCGCTTCGGCCGCCCCCAGCCGCCCCGTTCCCAGCGACAGGCCGGCCCGCCCGCGCCCACCGGCCCGGCGTTCACCGGCGGCCCGCCCGCCGGGGCCGTTCCGGAGCCCCGCAGGGCCGCCCCGCGGCCCGCGCCCGGGGAGCGGCCCGTCACCCTGTCCCAGGGGGCGGGTGGCGAACGGCCTCCGGTACCGCCGGCCGCCCCGTACTCCTCCCGCCCGCAGCGCCCGACCGCCGTCCCCTCGCTCCCCGCTCCACCGGAGGCCGGGCCTCCGCCCGCGGGGGTCACCGAGCTGCGCCGCCGGGGCCCCTCCGTCCCGCCGCCGACGCGCGAGAAGCCCGCCGGCAGGGCCGACGGTCCCGCCGGACACGGCGACCACGAGACCGAGCTGCCCCGGCGCGTACGGCAGGCGAGCCTCGTGCCGCAGCTGCGCGAGGCACCCGCCCCGGCGCCGGTGTTCGTACCGACCGCGCCCGGCACGGAAGCCCGCACCCCGGAGCAGGTACGGGACCGCATGGCGGCCTACCGGGACGGCTGGCAGCGGGGCGGGGGCGCCGCCCCCGGCAGCAGGCGCCCGCTCGGCGCCGGCTTCGAAGGCGACCCGGGCGCGGAGCCCGCCACCCGGCCCCGTACGGATCCGCGTACGGACCCCCGCGCGGACCCGCGTACGGACCCCCACGCGGAAGCCGGCCGTGGCACGGGCCACCACACCGGCCACCGCACCACCCCCCTCGACGACCCCCGTACCGAAGGAGACCACGCATGATCGAACACGAGAGGATCTCCCACCGCCGGTCCGGCGAGCTCGACTGGCTCCTCGACGACCTCGTCACGCGCGTCCGGGAGGTCCGCCACACCGTGGTGCTCTCCAACGACGGCCTCGCCGTCGGGTCCTCGAGCGGACTCAGCCGGGAGGACGCCGAGCACCTGGCCGCCATCGCCTCCGGCTTCAACAGCCTCGCCAAGGGCGCGGGACGCCAGTTCCACACGGGTGGCGTCCGCCAGACCATGGTCGAGATGGACGACGGTTTCCTCTTCGTCGCCGCGGCGGGCGACGGATCCTGTCTCGCCGTCCTCAGCTCCGTCAGCGCCGACATCGGCCTGATCGCCTACGAGATGGCCCGGCTCGTCAAACGTGTCGGCGAGCACCTGCACACCCCGCCGCGGCTCACGGTGACCCCGCCGGCCGTCGGCTGACCCGGAGAGACCCATGAACGAGGACAGCACCGACGAGGGCCCGTCCGCGCCGGGCAGCCAGTGGTACGACGCCGACGCCGGACCGCTGGTACGCCCGTACGCGATGACCGGCGGACGGACCAAGCCGGGGCCCAGCAACGTCAGGTTCGACCTCATCGCCCTCGTCGTCGTCGATGACGACCCGCCCGGGCCGGCCGAGGAGTCCCTCCTCGGCCCCGAGCACCGCTCCCTGCTCGCCCTGTGCCGGGCCGAGACCCAGTCGGTGGCCGAACTCTCCGCCGACGCCGACCTGCCCGTCGGCGTCGTCCGGGTCCTCCTCGGTGACCTCCTCGAATCGGGCTTCGTGCGCGTCAGCCGGCCCGTACCGCCCGCACAGCTCCCCGACGAAAGAATCCTGAGGGAAGTAATCGATGGCCTACGAGCGCTCTGAGAGCAGCGGCGCGGACGACAGCGCGGACGACGGCGTGGACAGCACCGCCCTCGCCCTGAAGATACTGGTCGCCGGTGGATTCGGCGTGGGCAAGACCACCCTCGTCGGCGCGGTCAGCGAGATCAGGCCGCTGCGCACCGAGGAACAGCTCAGCCGTGCCGGTGAGTTCGTCGACGACACCGGGGGAGTCGACCAGAAGACCACCACGACCGTCGCCATGGACTTCGGCCGCATCACGATCCGCTCCGGGCTCTCCCTGTATCTCTTCGGGACGCCCGGCCAGGACCGGTTCTGGTTCCTGTGGGACGAACTGTCACAGGGGGCGCTGGGAGCCGTCGTCCTCGCCGACACGCGGCGCCTCGAGGACTGCTTCCCTGCGGTCGACTACTTCGAGCACCGGAAGATCCCCTTCGTGGTCGCCGTCAACTGCTTCACGGGCGCGCGCGCGTACGGCGCGGCCGAGGTCTCCCGCGCGCTCGACCTGGACCGCGGCACGCCCGTCGTCCTCTGCGACGCGCGCGACCGCGACTCGGGGAAGGAGGTACTGATCCGTCTGGTCGAGTACGCGGGGCGCATGCACACCGCCCGTCTCCTGGACACCGTCGGCTGACCGGCTGACCGGCTGACCGGCTGACCGGTCGTCCGCACCGGTCCTGGTGCGGCACGCGCGGGCGCGGCGCAGTGCTTGCCCTGTTCACGACAGTGCGTAAGGCTTGCTGCGATACGGCGGACCACTCGGCACCGGCACCACGGCCATCCGGACCACGGCCATCCGGCGCCGAAGGGACGCACCAACCAGGGGGAGGACCACTGATGGCATTGGACAAGGGACTTGACTGGCTTCTCGACGACCTGACCCAGCGGGTCGGATTCATACGGCACGCGCTGGTGCTGTCGAACGACGGGCTGGTGACCGGCGCGAGCAGCGGCCTCGCGCGTGAGGACGCCGAGCACCTGGCCGCCGTCTCGTCGGGCCTGCACAGCCTCGCCCGAGGCTCGGGCCGGCACTTCCGGGCGGGCAGGGCGCGACAGACGATGGTGGAGTTCGACGAGGCGTTGCTCTTCGTGACGGCGGCTGGCGAAGGAAGCTGCCTGTGCGTCCTGAGCGCGGCGGAGGCGGACGTCGGCCAGGTGGCGTACGAGATGACGCTGCTCGTCAACCGCGTGGGCGAGCACCTGGGAGTGGCGGCGCGCCAGCCGGGACATTCGGGGGGCGGCCTGCTCTGAGCCCTGCGGTCGTCGTCTCCGGCGAAGGCCATGGGCCATGCGTTGCGAGGTGCGCCGCAGGCGTCATCCACAGAGAGTTGTCCACAGGTCGTGCGAGTATCGTCACTCTGCGTTACGTTTCTGGTCGTGGGTCGGAAGGACCCGCGACACGAGAGACACGAACGTACGGGGGAGGGCCACGGGATGACGGTGGACGAAGGAGCGCGCACGGTGACGCCGGCTCGGGCCGCACAGGAACTGGAGCTGGGGCGTGAGGAGTTCCGGCTCGCGGTCCAGCTCGGCCTGGTGAGGACGGTGCCGGTGGGAGAGGGCGACCGACGGCGGGTCGAGCGGCGCGAGCTCGACCGCCTCAGGGCGGGGCCGGACTTCCCCGACGGCCTGCGCGATCGGGTGCGCGCGGTCGGCACCAAGGAGGCTGCCGCACTCCTGGAGATCACGCCGGACCGGTTCACCAAACTGGCCCGGACGGGCCACCTCAGTCCGGTGCGGTTCTCCGTGAACCGCTACCGGGCGGTGGTGTGGATGTATCTCGCCGAGGAGGTCGCCGAGTTCGGCCTCACCTGCCCTTTCCTGCTCACCGGACGGCTGCCCCTCGACGTACGGGAGCGCGTCGCCGCGCACGAGGACCGCCGGCCGAGGAACTGGCGGGCCCGGCGGCTGAGCCTGTTGCTCCGAGCCGCGGCCGACCCTTGGGCGCGGGCGGCGGCCATCGCCTCGCTCCTGGATCCCGTCCAGGTGGCCGAGGTGGTCGACGACCCTTACGAGCGTTCCCACCTCGACCGCTTGCGTCCGCCGCGACCTCCGGGGATGCCGGCGCGGCCGGCGGCGCGTGAGATCGCCGAGCGGCTCACGCGGGCCGACGACCCGGACGAGATCCTCTGGCACCGGATGAGCCTGGCCCTGGCCGTGGACGAGGCACGCGCCGAGGAGTCGGCTCCGTATCCCGGCGAGGCCGGTGCGGTCTCACCGGGCGTCCCGGCCGAAGGGTGCGCCGGCTCCGGGATCCCCGTGGAGCCGCGATCGCCCGTACCGGCCATGGTGCCCGTACCGGCCATGGTGCCCGTGCCGGCCGTACCGGCACCCGCCGGGCGACCGGTGGTGTCGGACCGTCCGGCGGGCCGTCCGGCTCGCACCCGGCTGCTCGACCGGTTCCGCCGACGGCGGGCGGAGGCCACCGGGCGTGCCAAGGGACGGAGGCGCCCGGTGTCCTGGCCCTGACGCCGACGCCCAGGGCCCGTCGCGGGCCCGGTCGGGGCGAAGGGCCGTCGCGGCGGAAGGAGGAGCGTCGGGGTGCGGGGGCGGCGGGGTGTGGGGAGGATGAGTTCATGCTGCTCGCCCGTGTCGCGGAGGTGTCCCGGCAGGTCTCCGCCGCCTCCGCGCGCTCGCGCAAGATCGGCCTCCTGGCCGAGCTGTTCGCGGAGGCCGCGCCGGAGGAGAGCCCCCTCGTCATCGCCTACCTGTCGGGGAGACTCCCACAGGGACGGATCGGCGTCGGGTGGAGCGTCCTGAAGGGCGTGGTTCCGCCCGCCGTGCCACCCGTGGAACGGCCGCAACTCACGCTCCGGCAGGTCGACGAGCTGATGACGGAGTTGGCGGCGGTGTCCGGAGCCGGCTCCCGTGCGGAACGGACCCGCCTCGTCCGCGCCCTGTTCGCGGCCGCCACCCCCGACGAACAGCATCTCCTGCTGCGGCTGCTCACCGGGGAGGTACGGCAGGGAGCCCTGGACGCCATCGCCCTGGAGGGCGTGGCCCAGGCCGCCACCGTGCCCGCCGCCGAGCTGCGGCGTGCCGTGATGCTCGAAGGCGCGCTGCCCCCGGTCGCCCAGGCGGTGCTCGCCGAGGGCGCCACCGCCCTGGACCGGTTCACCCTGCGGGTCGGCACGCCCGTGCAGCCCATGCTGGCGCACACCGCCGCCTCCGTGGTCGAGGCGATCGGCGCTCTCGGGCCCTGCGTCGTCGAGGAGAAGCTCGACGGCATCCGGGTGCAGGTCCATCGGCGCGGCGAGGACGTCCGTGTCCACACCCGTTCCCTGGACGACATCACCGACCGTCTTCCCGAAGTCGTCGCGACCGCCCTCGCCGTGTCCGCCGACGCGTTCATCCTGGACGGCGAGGTGATCGCCCTCGACCCCGGGACCGGGCGTCCCGTGTCCTTCCAGACCATCGCGGCCCGGGTCGGCTCCCGCACCGACGTGGCCGGGGCGCGGGCCATCCTGCCCCTCACGCCCGTCTTCTTCGACGTCCTCGCGGTCGACGGAGTGGGCATGATCGACCGGCCCGGCCGCGAACGGCACGAGGTCCTCTCCCGGCTGCTGCCGGAGTCCCAGCGGGTCCGCCGGGTCGTCGTCACCGACCCGGAGGACCCGGCGCAGACCGGGGAGGCCGAGCGGTTCTTCACGGACACACTGGTCCGTGGACACGAGGGCGTTCTGGTGAAGGCGCTGGACGCGCCCTACGTGGCGGGCCGCAGGGGACGTACCTGGCTCAAGGTGAAGCCCGTCCACACCGTCGACCTCGTCGTCCTCGCCGTCGAACGGGGCCACGGGCGCAGGACCGGACTCCTCTCCAACCTGCACCTCGGGGCCCGCACGGCGGACGGGGGGTTCGTCATGCTCGGCAAGACCTTCAAGGGGCTGACCGACGAGATGCTGCGCTGGCAGACCGAGCGGCTGGCGGAACTCGCCGTGGAGGACGACGGCTTCACCGTACGGGTGCGGCCCGAGCTGGTCGTCGAGATCGCCTACGACGGCCTCCAGACCTCGACGCGCTACCCGGCCGGTGTCACCCTCCGCTTCGCCCGTGTCGTGCGCCACCGACCCGACAAGCCGGCCTCGGAGGCCGACACGGTGGAGGAGATCATCGGCCGTCGGTGAGGGCGGGAGGGGCGGGTCTCGCGCGACGACGTCCGGCGAGGGATGCTGGAGAGGTGGCACGGCGGCGCCGGCGCGGAGAGCGCGGGCGCCTCGCCGACAGGCGCCACGAGCGACGGGCGGGCCGCGAGGAGATGAGCGACGTGTACGACTTGCACATCGACACCGACGTCACCGTGCAGCTGAGCGACTGCTGCCGGGAGGACGCCCAGGCCGTCTTCGACGTCCTCGACGGCGTCTACCAGGTGGAGGACCAGGCCCCGACCCCGCAGACGGCCACCGGGCCTTCTCCCACCGTCTGGACGGCCACGTTCGACACGGCGGGCGGACGGCACCAGGAGGTGCGTCCACCCAGCCTGACGTCCCCGGTCGGCGTCACGCTCACCGGCGGCTACCACGCCGTCGACGAGGTCGAGAAGGTGCTCGCCGCCGGCTTCGACATCCAGTCCCTGCAGGCCGTCTCCGGTGACCAGGAGACGGAGGCCAGGCTGCTGCTCGCCCCCCGCTGAGCGGCGGGCGGCGGACTCCCCGGACGGAGCGGACGGGCGCCGTCCGGGGTCGACGTGTGCCTCCACGCGAGGGAGGACCCTGCCGACACCCCCGGTATACACCGTGTGTAGAGTGCTCGATCGGCCGTGAATGCCGCCCTGACCAGGCGGAATCCGGCCGGACCGAAGACACCACCGGGGAAGGCAGGTTCCACCATGTTCCGATCCAGGTCGGGCCGACGCGGGGGGACGGCCGCCGTCCTGCTCGCCGCCGCATCGCTGATGCTGACGCTCGGCGGCTGCGGAGTCGACACCGTGACACCGCAGGACGCACGGGAAGAGGGCGGAACGGACGGCAAGGCGGGCACCACGGCCCGCCGCGTCGACTGCGCCGAGGTCAAGTGCATCGCGCTGACCTTCGACGCGGGACCGGGCAAGGACACTCCCCGGCTCCTCGACATCCTGAAGGAGAAGCAGGTCCCCGCGACCTTCTTCCTGCTGGGCAAGAAGCACGTCGACCGCTACCCGCAGGTGGTCGCGCGCATAGCCGCCGAGGGGCACGAGGTCGCCAACCACACCTGGACGCACCAGATCCTGACCGATCTCGACGAGGCGGAGGTCCGTGACGAGCTGTCCCGGACCCAGGAGGCCATCGAGAAGATCACCGGGCGGAAGCCCACCCTCATGCGCCCGCCGCAGGGACGCACCGACGACATGGTGTCCGACGTCAGCCGGGAGCTGGGGCTCGCCCAGATCCTGTGGAGCATCACCGCCAAGGACTACTCCACCACCGACTCGGCCCTCATACGTCAGCGGGTGCTCGAGCAGGCGCACGGCGACGGGATCATCCTGCTCCACGACATCTACGACGGAACCGTCCCCGCCGTCCCGTCGATCATCGACGAGCTGAAGCGGCGGGGCTTCACCTTCGTGACGGTGCCGGAGCTCCTCGCCCCCGGCCAGGCCGAACCCGGCTCCGTCTATCGCCCCGAGAAGGACTGACCGACCTGCCGAAATCGGGTGATGTGTCTCACATCGCCTATGTGGGACGCTCGGAACATTCGGGAAAGGTTTATCGTTCATACGTATGTGACTGCGAAGGGGCCCGGTCCCCTGGTCCCCCGCCAGAGGTGACCGCCCTTCGCGTCACGGCGATCGGCCCCGGTTGGAATCCCCCGTCCAACCGGGGCTTTGTCGTTCCCGGTCCCGATTCCCGGTCCCGATTCCCCTTCCCTGGGGCTCTCCCGGCCCGCTTCGCGCGGCACGTCGGCAGCGCATGAGGGGCGCGTGCCCCGGCGCGTTCGACCCGTTCGAGTGACCTCCGGCATGGCGGCGCTCCCCTCGGGCAGTGATCATTCCGAGCCGCCGAGTCGACCACTCGCCGAAGCTCCGACCAGGAACGATCCAAGGGGGACCGCCATGCTGTGCAGCGCCGCGCACATCCGTCACACCGTCCTGGCGGCCGCCGCCGCACTGCTGCTCTCGGGCTGCACCGCCGTCGGGCCGGGAGAGCCCGGAACTCCCGGAGTCCCCTCCGGTACGGCGGCCCAGGACGCGTTGCTCAAAGGCGCCGAGCACCAGCTCGTCGTCGACTGCCTGAGTGGCCAGGGCCTCTCGCTGGCATCAAGGCCCCGCGCGCCGGACGAGGACCGGACCCTCCGTGCGGCGCTGTTCGGGGCCGGTCCCCGGGAACTCTCCGTCACCCTCGCCACGGGCGCCACCGTCACCGCCCACCAGGACGGCTGCCTCGCCACCGCCCGCCAACGGCTCTACGGCGATCAGCGCCGCTGGTTCCGGGCCCAGGTCATCGTCGACAACCTCCGCGCCGAGGCCCAGGCCCGCGTGCGCGCCGACCCCGCCCACCGCGCGGCACTCGGCCGCTGGACCCGGTGCGTGACCCCGTCCGGCCGCCCCCGCCCCGACCGTCCCGATCCGGCCGTCGCGACCCGCTGTGGCCGGGAGAGCGGGCTCGACGAGGTCCGCGCGCGGCTAGAGGCCGCCGAGCTGGTCGCCGTCCGCACCCTGCGGCGCGACGAGCTCACCGCATACCGACAGCTGCGCGACCGCGCGCTGCGGCGGGCAGCCGAACTGCCCGCGTCCATCCACCCGCAGAAAGGCCCCACACTCTCGTGAAGCGACTTCTCGTCACCGCCGCCGCGGCGCTGTTCGCCGCCACCGCAGGTCTCGCGCTCGCCACCTCCGCCGGGGCCGCCGAATGCCCCAGCGGCGAGTTCTGCGTCTGGCAGGACTCCAACTTCGGCGGCCAGCGTGCCAACTGGAGCGGAGACGACGGCTGGTGGGAGAGCTGGATCTCCGACACCGACTCCTCCTGGGCCAACCACGGCATCTCGGGCCCCGGCATCAAGGACCACGTCAAGGTCTACGAGAGCGCCTGGCAGGGCGGCAGCATGACCATCTGTCTCGCCCCGGGTCAGGAGGTCGGTTACAACGGCGCCGCCAACGACCGCGGTGACTCCCACATCTGGTCGACCGGCTGCTGACCGGCTCCCCCGCCCCGCCCCGCCGCGTCTGTGACGTCAAGGGGCGGGGGAGGCCCGCGGACGTGCGTGCCGGGTCAGCTCTCGGCGCCCAGCCACAGGTCGGGACCGAACACCTCGTAGTGGATGCCGGCGGCGGCGACGCCCCGGCCGATGAGGTCACCGCGGACCGAGCGCAGGAAGGGCAGGGGCCCGCACAGGTAGGCGGTCACGCCGTCCGGCAGGTCGAGCGCGGTGACGTCCGCACGGCCGGGGCGGGCGGACGCGTCGCCCGGCTCCTCGTACCAGAGGTGCAGGGATCCCTGCGGCAGCGTGTCCACAAGACGTCGCAGCTCGGCGGCGTGCGCGTGGGACGCGGGAGAGCGGTCGGCGTGCACGACCACGACCGGCCGGGTGGAGCCGGTCGCCACGAGGTGGTCGAGCATCGCGAGCATCGGGGTGCTGCCGATCCCGGCGGAGGCGAGCAGCAGGGGGCTCTCGCCCTCGGGGAGGACCAGGTCGCCGAAGGGGGCGGAGACCTTCATCGTGTCTCCCGGGCCCGCGTGGGCGTGCAGCCAGGAGGAGACCTCGCCGGCCGGGTCGCCGTCCACCCGCTTCACGGTGATGCGCCACCCGGGGCGGGCGGGAGCGGCGGACAGGCTGTACTGGCGGATCTGCCGGGCGCCGTCGGGCAGGGTGACCTGGACGCTCACGTACTGGCCCGGCCGGAACGGGCCCGTGCGGGTCCCGTCGGCGTGACGCAGCAGGAAGGAGACCGTGTCGGTCGTCTCCTCGTGACGCTCGGCGATCTCCATCGACCGCCAGACCTGCCCCTCGGCGACGCCGGCCTCCTGGTAGAGGCGGGCCTCGACGGCGATCAGCGCGTTGGCCATGAGCCAGTACACCTCGTCCCAGGCCTGTGCGACCTCCGCGGTCACCGCGTCGCCGAGGACCTCGACGATCGCGGCGAAGAGGTGTTCGTGCACGGTCTTGTACTGCGCGGCCGTCACGCCGAGTGAGGCGTGCTTGTGCGCGATCCGGGACAGCATCACGTCCGGACGGGCGTCCGGCCTCTCGAGCAGGGCGGAGGCGAAGGCGGCTATGGAACCCGCGAGCGCCTGCCGCTGCTCGCCGTTGGCCTGGTTGCCCCGGTTGAACAGGTCGCGCAGCAGCTCGGGATGGGCGGCGAAGAGACGCCCGTAGAACCGCTCGGTGATCTCGTCGAGCGCGCCACCGACGGCGGGCAGAGTGGCGCGGACGACCGGGACGGCCTGCTCGGACAGCATGACGACTCACAATCTGGTAGATCATCTACCTGTTTAAGGGGTGTATGCGCCGCTGGGGCGCGTACGGCTCAAGGGGTGGGGCGCGGACTGAGCGTGAGTAGCAGGGGACCGGTCGGGGAGTCCACCAGATCGGCCACGGTCAGGGGGTCGAGTGCGCGGTAGAACGCCTCCTGCGCCTCGCGCAGCGCCCCTCGCAACCGGCAGGCGGTGCGCAGCGGGCACGGCGGATCGCCCTCGCAGGCGACGACCTCCTCCTCGCCCTCCAGGGTGCGGGCCAGCCAGCCCACGGAGGAGCGCCGACCCCGTTCCGTCAGGGCCAGCCCGCCGCCGCGGCCGCGCCGCGCCTCGATCACGCCGAGGTGCTGGAGCCGGGTGACCACCTTCGCCATATGGGCGTGGGGCACGTCCATCGACTCCGCCACCTCGCGGGTGGTGACGGACTCCTCGGGAGCGGTGACCGCCAGGCGCATCACGGCACGGAGCGCCAGGTCGGTGAACTTCGTCAGCCTCACGCCGTGACCGTATCAAAGCGGCATCCGGCATGCGCATTAGGGGGCCCGGTGCCGTCTCCAGTGCCGCCAAAGCCACCCACCGCCCGTGACCAGGCAGCCGGCCACCAGGAGGATCCCCACGAGCGGCCACCGCCCGCCCGCGATCCGGGTGTCCGTGACGATCACCAGGAGCACGGCCGCCACGGGCAGCAGGAGGGAGCCGAGTGCGCGCAGCCCCGCCATCGCCGTGGCGGGGTCGATCCGGACACCGCGCGGGGAGCGCGGGTCGGGGGATCCGACGTAGAAGACGATGGCCCGGTCGAGCAGCTGCGTCGTGGCACGCCGGTACGAGACGGCCATGTAGGGCAGCCAGACCAGCGGTGCCACGAGGCCGACCAGGAGCACCACGACGAGGAGCGCCCACCGGCCGGCGCGGACCAGTCGGCCGGCGCCGTCATCGGCCGTGATCAGTCCCAGGAGGCGTGCCATCCGCGAGGTCAGGTCCCGGAGCACGGCCGGGCGGCCCGGTCTGTTCGGGCCTCGCGGCCCGCTTCCGGGCGCCTCCAGCGCTGCGCGGGCCGCCGTGGTGTCCCCGTACACGCCTTGGAGGACGAGCAGTTCGGCGGCCCGCTCCGGGTCCGTGGTGTCCCGCCCTTCGGCGGCGGCGAGTTCGAGCACGGTGCCTGCCTGGGAGAGGAGTGCGCCGCAGAAGGCGAACGGGACGAGGAAGAGGAACGGGCCGCCGACGAAGGCCCCCTCGGACACCACGGCCCTGCGTCCACGGGTCACGACCAGGGTTCTGAGGGCGGCCGCGTCGGCCTCGGGGTGAGCCGCCCGCAGACGGGCGACGGTGGTTCCTGCGCCCGGGCCCAGATGGCGCAGAGCGAAGGACGCGAGCGACTCCGGAAGTCTGCCGGGCTCCGCGAGGACCTCCCGCCACAGGGAGCCCGCGAGTCCGGCGGCCGGTGCCTCTCGCGCCTTCTTCCGCACGACCGCGTGTGCTTCCTTCTCGTCCGCCTCCGGTGTCTCAGGCCAGGACCTTGGCCTTCGCCTTCTCGAACTCCTCGGGCGTGAGGGCGCCCTTCTCCTTCAGGTCCGCCAGCCGGGCCAGTTCGTCGGCGCCGCCGCCGGCGCCGGCCTGGGATCCGGCGGTCTTGCGGATGTACTCCTGGAAAGCGGCCTCGCTCTCCCTGGCCTGCTTCACATCACGCTCGCCCATGCTCTTGCCCCGGGCGATGACGTAGACCAGCACGCCGAGGTACGGCAGCACGATGCAGAAGATCAGCCAGCCTGCCTTGGCCCACCCGTTGAGGGAGTGGTCCCGGAAGATGTCGGTGACCACCTTGAACAGCAGGAACAGCCACATGATCCAGAGGAAGAACCACAGCATCGTCCAGAAGAGGTTGAGGAGGGGGTAGTCGTCCATTCCTGCACACTCCGTTCCCGCGCAGGCCGGGAGAGGCCGGGCGTTGCAGCGAGTCTCACCCGACCGGCCCGTCCCCGCATGTCGTGAACGCTCCACGTGCGGGCCGTCCGTCGCCGTGCGGCGATGCGGGGCGGGACGGCGCGAGGAGGGCTGGACGGCGCGATGGAGGGCGGGATCGCGCACGGAGCCGACGCTCCGGACGCGCCGTCGCGAGGCGACTCAGGCGGTGCGCAGGGCGGCGAGGGCGCGGTCGGCGTGGGCGCTCATGCGCAGTTCGCTGCGGACGACCTCGCGTATCCGCCGGTCCTGGCCGATCACGAACGTCACCCGCTTCGTCGGCGCGAGGGAGAAACCGCGCTTCACCCCGAACCGGTCGCGCACGGCGCCGTCCGGGTCGGAGAGCAGCGGGTAGCCGAGCGAGTGCCGCTCGGCGAACTCCTGCTGCCGCTCCACCCCGTCCGTGCTGATTCCGACGGGCAGCGCGCCGACGGCGCGGAACTCGGCCGCGAGGTCCCGGAAGTGGCAGGCCTCCGCGGTGCAGCCAGGCGTGAGTGCCGCCGGGTAGAAGAAGAGGACGACCGGTCCCTCCGTGAGCAGGCCGGTCAGGGACCGAGGGGTGCCCGTCTCGTCCGGAAGGCTGAAGTCCTCGACGAGGTCACCGACGTTCATAGAGATCCGTCCCCGATCCGTCCCTGATCCGCGACCGGCGCGTCCGGCGCGGCGGACCGGCGACGTTACCGCACGGTAGGGCACGTCGTCACTCGTCGCCCCGTCACTCCCCGGCGGGTCCCCCAGCCGGGCCGGCCGCGGCACCCTGCTTCGTCCTCGTCCCCGCCCCCGACTCCTCCGTGGCCTGGCTTCGCGCCAGGGCGCGGCGGTCGAGCACGGCGAGGGTCCGCTCGCCCCATCGGAGGTTCTCCTCCTCGAAGAACCGGCCGCGCATCAGCGTGAGATACGGGCCGACCCGTTCGGCCTCGTCGAGATAGCTCGCCTCGTCCCGGCCGGCGAGCATCCACTCCCGCAGCCGGTCGTAGCGGGCCAGCTTCGCCCGGGCCGTCTCCATCCGCTGGGCCACGAAGCCGCGTACGGCCGCCGTGTCCCCCTCGTCGCAGGCCTGCACCTGGACCATCAGCTCGTCACGGACGGCGCTGGGGCGTGGCGGCGACGACGTGTAGGCGGTGAGGTCCCGGAGCCCCGGCTCCGTGAGGCTGAACATCCGCTTGTTGGGGCGCCGTTCCTGCTCCACCACGCGCGCGGTGATGAGGCCGGCCTCCGCGAGCCGGTCCAGCTCGCGGTAGAGCTGCTGCGGGGTGGCGGCCCAGAAGTTGGCGACGGACACGTCGAAGATCTTGGCAAGGTCGTATCCGGATGCCTCGCCCTCCAGGAGAGCTGCGAGGACGGCGTGCTTGAGCGACATCCGGACACGCTAGCAGCACGTTGATTAGTTTCTTCCGCACCTAATCAACCAGCGACCCCCCGGTCGGACGGAGGCCCTAAGCTGGGAGAGAGGGGACGGCAGACCCGAGGGGCAGCGCGATGGACAGTGACACGTTCGTCTACACCACCTACATCCGGACCACCCCCGACGAGCTCTGGAAGGCACTCACCGACCCGGTCTTCACCCGCCGGTACTGGGGCGTGGCCTTCGAGACGGAGTGGACCCCGGGCGCGCCCATGGTCTGGGACGAGGGCGGGCGCAGAACCGCCGATCCCGAGCAGGTGGTCCTCGCCGCCGATCCCGGCCGCCTCCTCTCGTACACCTGGCACACCTTCACTCCGGCCTGGGCGGACGCCGTCCATCTCGACGAGGACGTCTACCGGCGACTCGTCCGGGAGCCCCGGTCTCGCGTGACGTTCGCGATCGAACCCTCCGGCGACACGGTCAAACTCACCGTCACGCACGGCGAGCTCGAAGCCGACGGCATGATGAAGGGGCTGATCGGCGAAGGCTGGCCCGCGCTCATCTCCAGCCTGAAGTCCTTGCTGGAGACGGGCGAGGAGCTTCCCGAACCGCCCCGCTGACCCATTCGAGTGTCTCGCCCGCCACTCCGCCGCAACGCCCACCGCCTTGATCATTTTTTCCTCCTTTCATCCGTTTTGATGCTGCGGTCGGCATCCCCCGCCGGCGTCGTCGTCCGGAAGGGGAGGCTGCCCGACGTGTCGTCACGCAGATCCGCACAAGGCCGGAGGGTGCTGTCCCTGGCCGTCGGAGCCGTTCTCGTCAGTACGGCGGCCCAGTCGGCCGCCGGCTTCGACCGACGTGCCGCCACCGCGGCCCCGGATGCCGGCGCCGTCGTCTCCGTGGACGGCTGCGGAGCCGTCGGCGGCCTGTGCTCCGCACCCCGCCGCACCCTCGTGCTCACCGGCGGAACCGTCCTCACCGGGCACCCGGTCACGCTCGGCTCCGACGCCTCGGGCCCGGTCGAACTCGCGCTGCGGACCCCCGGAGTACTGGCCGACGTCACCGTCACCGACCAGCGCGGCCGCCGCCTCGCCGGCGCGCCCAGCGCCGACGGCACCCGGTGGACCAGCGCGGCGCCGCTCCCGGCGGGAGCCCGCTACACCGCCCGCCTCGTCGTCGAACGGACCGGGACCGAGGGGTCGCGGCACCTCCTCGCCCGCATCGACTTCCGCACCGAAGCGGCCCCGGCCGGCGAACGGCTCACCGTCGCTTTCGGGCAGAAGGGTGGCGGCACCTACGGCGTCGGCCAACCGGTCACCGCGGAGCTCAGCCACGCCGTGCCGGCAGGCGCCCCCGAGGCCCGCCGGGCCGTCGAGCGCGGCCTCGTCGTGCGTACGGAACCGCAGGTCGAGGGTGCCTGGCACTGGGTCGACTCCGACACCCTCCACTACCGGCCGCGCGACTACTGGCCGGCCCGCACCACAGTCCGGGTCCGCAGCGCCTTCGAAGGGGCACGGATCACCGACGCCCTCCACGGTGGCCGCTCCCGGCCGCTCACCTTCACCACCGGGTCCCGGATCGAGGCGGTGACCGACGTCTCCGCCCACCAGATGACGGTGTTCCGTGACGGGCGCGTCCTGCGCACCCTGCCGGTCACCACCGGCAAGGCCGGCTTCCGCACGCGGGGCGGCACCAAGGTCGTCCTGGGCAAGGAGGCGCTCGTCCGCATGCGCGGCGACTCCATCGGCATCGCCCGCGGCAGCCGCGACTACTACGACCTGAAGGTGCGCTGGGCCACCCGGGTGACGTGGAGCGGCGAGTACCTGCACGCCGCCCCCTGGTCGCTCGACGCGCAGGGCAGCGCGGACGTCAGCCACGGCTGCACCGGCATGAGCACGGAGGACGCCGCCTGGCTGTTCCGCACCGTCCGCGAGGGGGACCTCGTCCGGGTGATCAAGGGGTACGGCGAGCGCATGCCCACCTTCGGCAACGGCTTCGGCGACTGGAACCTCAGCTGGCCCGAGTGGCTGCGCGGAAGCGCTCTCTCCGCGCGCACCACCGGCGGACACCTCCCGAGCCCCGCCGCGGCCGCCCTGAGGCCCGTACTCTGAGCGTGCTCCCACACTTCCGCACGCGGCCCGCGCCACCCCGGGCGCGGCGCGCGGCCCGGCGCCGTGCCGCTCGGTGATACTGACGACCTGTCCGCCCCCACACCGACCTTCGGGAGCTTCGATGACGGACATCACCCGGGTCGACGTCGGGGACGCGACCCTCTTCGTGGAGGCACGACGCCTCGGCCCCGACCCGGATCTCGAAGGACTCGACGGGCTCGAAGGACTCGATGGGCTTGAAGGGCTCGGCGGGCGCCTGCCCGACCTCTCCGCGGTGACCGAGGCGCTCGCCTCCTTCGCCGGGCAGATCGGGGACGCCCTCCACCGCGCGGCCCCGGACCGCGCGACCGTCGAGTTCGGCTGCCAGCTCGGCCTGGACGCCGGCAAGCTCACCGCGCTGGTCGTCCAGGGGAGCGCGAACGCGAGCCTGCGCGTCACGCTCGAATGGGAGAACCGGTCCCGCTGAGCGGGACGGACACCGTCACACCCGCCCGCCGCCCGTCGTGTCCGAGGACAGGCGCTGAGCGGCGTAGATCGGCACCACCGAGAGCAGGACGAGCGCCGCGGCCACCACGTTGACGACCGGGGCCTGCTGAGGCCGGGTCATGTTGTTGAAGATCCACACGGGCAGGGTCTGCACACCGGGGCCCGCTGTGAACGTCGTCACCACGATCTCGTCGAAGGACAGCGCGGACGCGAGCAGTCCGCCCGCGAGGAGCGCCGACCGCAGCAGCGGGAAGGTGATGTTGCAGATGGTGCGGAAGGTGTGCGCACCCAGGTCCATCGCCGCCTCCTCGCAGGAGCCGGGCAGCCTCCGGAGCCGGGCAGCCTCCGGAGCCGGGCCACCACGTTGTTGAAGACCACCACGATGCAGAAGGTCGCGTGGCCCACGACCACGGTGAACATGCCGAGGCCCACGCCGAGCGGTTCGAGGACCGTGCCGAAGGCGGAGTTCAGCGCGATGCCGGTGACGATCCCGGGCAGTGCGATCGGCAGCACCACCGCGAAGGAGACCGCCTCACGTCCGAAGAAGGCGTACCGCTGCACCGCGAAGGCGACCCTGACGGGCCGGGTGGTTCGGGCGGCTGGGGCGCGCGTCCGGGGGCGAGCGTGGTCATGGACGGGTCAGCCCTTGATCTCGGTCCAGGCCTGGACCCACTTGGCGTACGGCACGCAGCGCGCGTCCTCGCGGCCGTCGAGGCACTGTTCGATCGGCGTCGTCGAGAAGTGGACCTGCTTCCAGTACGTCTCGTCGGTGGCGTGGAAGACGGCGCAGTGCGGACCCGGCGGAGCCGTCAGGCCGCTCCTGCTCGACCTGGACCCCGAGCACTCCGCGTACTCCGACTACACCCACTGGGACTGGTACACCCTGCCCCGCGAGACCGGCAGCCGCGCCGTCGCCGGGCCATACGTCGACTACCTCTGCTCCGACGAGTACGGCCTCACGCCCTCCGAGCCGGTCACCCTCGACGGCCGCTTCGTGGGGGTGGCCGCCGCCGACGTCTACCTCCGCCACTTCGGGGGCGGCCGTGCTCCCCGCGCTCCAGCGACTGCCCGCACCGTCCCG
This sequence comes from Streptomyces sp. NPDC051822, assembly GCF_044452745.1. Classification (NCBI taxonomy): domain Bacteria; kingdom Bacillati; phylum Actinomycetota; class Actinomycetes; order Kitasatosporales; family Streptomycetaceae; genus Streptomyces; species Streptomyces sp. NPDC051822. The sequence continues at coordinate 192,759 of NZ_JBITBZ010000010.1, forward strand.
GCTCGTCAACGCGCGCGGCCGGGTCGCCGCCTCCACCGACCCGGCCCACCTCGTCGGATCCCTCACGAAGGGGACCGATTTCGGCGCCGTCCTCGCGGGACCGCCGGCGGGGCGGCACGCCGACGGGCTGCGCCTGCTGCCCTGCGCGGGCACCCCGCTCGTCCTGGTCACCGCCGGGAGCTGAGAGCGGGGCGGGCCCGTCACGGGCCCCGCCCCGACCCATCCCTCCTACCGGTACTCGACCGTGAGCGTCACCGGCGTGTCCCGGTTCACGAACAGGTACGCCGTCGCGGCGGGCGCCGACGCGAAACCGAGCCTGAACTGCGTCACCCCGCCCCGGTTCAGCGCCGCGAGCGCCTCCGCCGAAAGACCGGTCGACACCGCGCTCCCGGACGAGAACGCGTCGATCCGTGCCGCGCCCGCCACCGAGGCCGCCGCCGACCAGTCACCGGGCTCCACCGCGCATCCCCCGAAACAGCCCGTGCGCAGGTCCGCCAGGAGCCGGTTGCCCGCGGGGGACGCCCAGGGATCGCCGGAGCCGCTCGACCGGGTGACGGTGAGCCAGGCCCGGGTGATCTCCTTGCCGGCCGGGATCCCGGAGGTGTCGAAGGAGACGAGGGACCGGTTCACCTTGCCGTCCGTGCCCCGGCCGAGCGCGAGCCCGGACAGGTCCTCCAGGGTGCCGACGGCCGCCCCGGAGCCGTCCGCCGCCGCCTTCACGTACCCGTCCTGGGCGTCCGTACTGGACAGGACCGTACGACCGGACGTGGGCGGCGGCGTCCCGGTGCCGCCGCCCAGGGCCCGCACCATGCCCATGACCGCCTCGATCTGCTTGCCGCCGTGCCGCGCGTACGCCGTGTCACCGAGGTAGCCCCACCAGTTCCAGCAGCCGTTCGGGTTCTCCAGGGTCGTGGTCGGGGCCGCCTGCGGATACAGCACGATCATGTCGTTCGTGTCGGCGTACTCGTTGAGGTACGCGTTCTCGACGAACCGCGTCCCGAACCCCTGGTACGCGTACCCCTGTTTGCAGCCGTGCAGTGCCACGAGCAGCCGGCAGCGCGCCCCCGCGGCGCAGGACGCCGGCACGTACGCGAAGCCCTCCCCGCCCATCGAGAGCGCCGCCGCCGAACCACCCGGCGCGTACAGGTTCTGGTCGAAGCGGATCAGCGAGCCGCCCGTGCCGGACCCGGGCGCCGTGACCGACCCGAAGAGGTGGCCGAGGAGCGCTTCCTCCGCGTCGATCCCGCAGTCGTTCAGATAGGGACTCTGCGTCACGGTGCAGGAGTTGGGGCCGAGCGGAGTGATCCAGGCGTGCCCCGCCGCGGTCGACCGGTTGTACTGGACCCGGGCGCCGAAGCGGCCGTAGTAGTCGGCGAGCGCGTCCACCACGGGCCGTTTCACCGTCGAGTCGCCCGAGCCGCCGAAGACGTACACCGGGTCACCGGCCAGGTTGGCCACCGGGTCGACCTGCCCCTGCGCCGACCGGTCGCGGGTCGTCTGCTCCAAGGCGGCGAGCTGGAGGCTCTGTGTCGTGTCCATACAGGCGTTGAGCGCCGTGGCGAGCTGCCCGCGGGCGCAGTCGTACGGCCCGGAGGCGAACACGGCGGAGCCCTCGAACGTGCCCGAGTACGCCACGTGCAGCTGGGTGGCCATGTAGCCGCCGGACGACACGCCCGCACTGAACACGGAGTCGATGTCGTACGCCTGGAGCGTGCCCGGCACGGGCGGGGGAGCGGCGGCCCCGGCCGGGACCGCGGTCGGGAACAGGGCCGCGGCGGCGCACAGCAGCAGCGCGGCGAACCGGCGCGGCCCGCTGAGACGGGCGGGACGGGCACGACGGACTGGACTGGCGGGTCGGGGCAGAAGGGATGGACGGGATGCACTGGGTGAACGCATGGGGGCTCCCGGGCGGCTCGTTCCTGACGGAGGGTCGGCCGGGACGCTACGGGTGGTACGGGACCGTCCTCCATGGGCGAGGACGCCACAAACAGGCCCGCCCGGTATGGCGGCCCGTCACCTGGCAGCCGCCGCCGGGTCACGGCGGCGAACTGCGAGGATGGCCCCATGGAGCACCACGAGGAGAAGAACGGCCTGCTGGCCGAGGCCGTCGCGCTGCGCGAACAGGGCCGTAAGGAGGAGGCCCTCGAGCGGCTCGTCGCCCTCGCCGCCCGGCACCCGGACGACGCGGAGGTCGCCTACCAGACGGCCTGGGCGCACGACGTCCTCGGCCTGGAGAAGGAGGCCGTTCCGTACTACGAACGTGCCCTCGCGGGCACCGGTCTCACGTCCGACGACCGGTGCGGGGCGCTCCTCGGGCTCGGCAGCACCTATCGGGTTCTCGGACGCCACGACGAGGCCGTCAGCCTCCTGACCGGCGCCGTCGAGGAGTTCCCGGAGGACGGCTCCCTGCGGGCCTTCCTCGCGATGGCCCTGTACAACACGGGCCGCCACCACGAGTCGGTACGTCTGCTGCTCCGGCTGCTCGCCGCCACCAGCGAGGACGAGTCCGTACGCGCGTACCGCCCGGCCATCGAGCACTACGCGGAGGACCTCGACGCCACCGAGTGACGCGGGGCCCTCAGTCGTTCACCGCCGTCAGGAGCACCACCGCGTCCTCCAGGGCACTCAGCCCGTGCCGCTCCTTGGGGAGCATCCGCAGCGTGCCGGGCGCGAGCTCCTCCGCCCACCCGGCCGCCGTCAGGTTCACCCGGCCCCGCAGCACCTGGAGGCTCGCGGCCGGCGGGGCGTTGTGCTCGTCGAGGGACGTGCCCGACGTCAGGGCGATGACGGTCTGCCGGAGCACCCCGTCGTGCACCACGAGATGGGCGCTGCGGCCGTGCGGCGCCGTACGGGCCGCTGCCAGGTGCTCGTCGGCGAGGGCGGTGAGATCCAGCTGCATGTCTCTCCCTGCGGGTGCGCGGGCGGATACCACCAGCCTCCCGTGTGGCGTCCGGCTCGCAACTCGAAGACAGGTCAGCGGGCGGCCTGGGGCACGAGGGCCCCCGCCAGATGGTCGTACGCCACGTGCGCGTGCAGCCGGACACCCGTGACGAGGGTGTCATCGTCCGCGTAGAAGTGCGGATTGTGGTTCGTCACCAGACCGCGGCCGCCCGGCACGGGCACCGGCCGCCCGGACGCGTCCAGGGTCGCGTCCTGGACGCCGAGCATCACGTACAGGCCGCCGAACCTGCTCACGAACTCGGAGACGTCGTCGTACCCGAGCGTCCCGCCCGTCTCCACCACGCGCTCCTCGCCCACCACCCGGCGGAAGGTGGGGAGCCCCGCCTCGACCCAGGGCCCGCTGTTGTGCACGGGAGGGACGGACTGCAGGTACTCCACCGCGGCGGTCGCCCCGTACGCCGCCGCCGAGTGCTCCGCGAGCTTCGTCAGGTGGTCCTTGACGCGCGCCATGTCGGACTCCACGGCACAGCGGACGGTGCCCCACAGCGTCACCGTCTGCCCCACGATGTTGAAGCGGCCGACGTCCTCGACGTGCCCGATCGAGACCGTGATCGGATCGAAGGCCGAGACCTGCCGGTACAGCTGGCCGATGCCCGTGAGGACCGCGCCCACCGCGGGCATCGGGTCGACGCCCTCCCACGGCGTGGAGCCGTGGGTCTGCTTGCCGGTGACGACGATGCGGACGAGGGTGGAGGCGCCGTACTGGTTGCCGACCCGGTAGCCCACGTAGCCCTTGGGATGGGGTGTCACGTGCAGCCCGAAGGCCATCGTGGGCACGGGGTCGGCGAAGGCGCCGGCCTCGACCATCGCCCGGGCCCCGCCCTCCTCGGTCACCGGAGGGCCCTCCTCTGCCGGCTGGAAGACGAAGAGCACCGTGCCCGGCAGCCGGTCGCGGACGCCCGCGAGCACCGTCGCCGCCCCGAGCAGCGCCGCCGTGTGACAGTCGTGGCCGCAGGCGTGCGAGACGGGGAACGGGCCGCCCGGATAGTCCGAGTCGACCGTCTCGGCCGCGAACTCCGTCCCGCACAGGTCCTTCACCGGCAGCGCGTCCATGTCAGCCCGCAGCGCCACGACCCGCTCGCCCGCCACCGCCCCGCGCAGGACCCCCACGACGCCGTGCCCGGCGATGCCCGTACGGACCTCGTCGAGACCAAGGGCCCGCAGCCGGTCCGCCACCAGGCGCGCCGTGTTCACCTCGCGGTTGGACAGCTCCGGGTGCCGGTGCAGATGCCGGCGCCAGGCCACCACCTGATCCGCCACCCCGGCCGCCCGCCGGTCCAGTTCGTCGTGGATCGCCTCGCCGCCCAACGGATTCCCCTTTGTCCCGGCCGGAGCCGTGCTCACGGAACACGTGCTCCCCCAGGCTCGCATCCGGAGCCGGAATCCGTCACTCGGCGAGGCGCCCCTCAAGCCGGCCGAGCGGCATTACCTAGCCGACGACCCCAGGCCCGCTCCGCTCGATGATCGCCGCCGTGTCCACGCCCGCCGGCAGCGTGCCGAAGGCGAGGCCCCGGTCGCCGTCGAGGCGCGAGGCGCAGAACGCGTCCGCGACGGCGGGGTGCCCGTGCCGTACGAGCAGTGATCCCTGTAGCACCAGCGCCAGCCGCTCGACGAGCCGCCGCGCCCCGTACGCCACCGCGTCCGGGTCCCCGAGCCCCGCGAGGTCCTTGCGGAGGTCCGCGACCGCCGCGTCCAGACGCCGGTCGGCGCCCGCGCCGCGGTCGACCTCCGCGAAGTACGCCTCCACCGCCTGCGGCTGACGTGCCATGGCCCGCAGCACGTCCAGGGCGGCGACGTTCCCCGAGCCCTCCCAGATCGAGGGCAGCGGGGACTCCCGGAAGAGCCTCGGCATGCCCGAGTCCTCGACGTATCCGTTGCCGCCCAGGCACTCCAGGGCCTCGGCCGCGTGCGCGGGCGCCCGCTTGCACACCCAGTACTTGGTGACCGCGAGACCGAGCCGCCGAAGCTGCTCCTCCTCCGCGTCGCCGCGCGTCGCGCGGTCCACCGCACCGGCGAGCCGCAGCGCCGCGACGGTGGCCGCCTCCGCCTCCACGGCCAGGTCGGCGAGCACGTTCCGCATCAGCGGCTGGTCGACGAGCCGCGCCCCGAACGCCTCGCGGTGCGTGGCGTGGTGCACCGCCTGGACGAGCCCGAGCCGCATGCCGGACGCCGAGCTGATGGCACAGTCGAGCCGAGTCATGTTGACCATCCGGATGATGGTGGCGACCCCGCGTCCCTCCTCGCCGACCAGCCGGCCGAGGGCACCGTCGTACTCGATCTCGGAGGAGGCGTTGGACCTGTTGCCCAGCTTGTCCTTGAGCCGCTGGAGGCGGATCGCGTTGCGGCTGCCGTCCGGGAGGACCCGGGGCACCAGGAAGCAGGACAGGCCCCCCGGCGCCTGGGCGAGGGTCAGGAACACGTCCGACATCGGCGCCGAGGTGAACCACTTGTGACCGGTCAGCGCGTACAGGCCGGGCTCGCCCGCCGGGACGGCCCTGGTGGTGTTCGCCCGGACGTCGGAACCGCCCTGCTTCTCGGTCATGGACATCCCGGCGATGATCCCGCGCTTCTCCGTCGGCACCCGCAGACCGAAGTCGTACGAGGAGGAGGCAAGGAGTGGTTCGTACTCCTCCGCCAGCTCCGGCTGGGCGCGCAGCGCCGGGACCGCCGCGTACGTCATGGAGACCGGGCACAGGTGCCCCGCGTCGGCCTGCCCCCAGACGAACACCTTCGCCGCGCGGGCCACGTGCGCGCCGGGCCGCTCGTCGCGCCAGGGCGCGCCGTGGAGCCCGTGCCGGACGGCCACGTCCATCAGCGCGTGCCAGTGCGGGTGGAACTCGACCTCGTCGATCCGGTGCCCGTACCGGTCGTGGGTGTGCAGGACGGGGGAGTGGCGCTCGGCGAGCCGCCCCCACTCCTGGGCCTCCGCGCCGCCGGCCCGTACTCCCAGCGCGCGGACCTCGGTCTCGGCCCAGCCGGCGCCCTCCCGGCGCAGCGACTCCAGCAGGGCGGGGTCGGCGGAGACGTCGTAACCGGTCAGGGGCGGTACCTGGTTGGTGACCTCATGTGTGGTCGGCATCGGGAACTCCCAGTGCTCGCAGGGTGAAGGTGACGAGTGCGGGTACGGTGCCGGGCCCGACGGACCCCTCCGCCAGCGGGCCGACGAGCGCCTCGGCGCCCGCGCCGACGAGCGCCGAGGCCGTCAGGACCGGGTCCTGCGGCGGTAGCTCGCCGGAGCGCACGCCCTCCTCGACGCGTGCGGCGAACACGTCCCGGAAGGCGCGCCTGAAGACGAGCCGCTCGGCGTCCACGGCCGGGTCGACCGGTTCCGCGAGCAGCGCGTAGGCGAGACGCGGCGACTTCAGGGCCCGCTGCGCGAAGGTCTCGACGACGGCGACGACCCGCTCGGCGGCCGAACGGTGCCCGGGGTGGCCGGCCGCCTCGGAGACGGCCGCGACCTCCCGGCCCACCACGGCCCTGAAGAGCTCCACGGAGAGCTCGGCCTTGCTGGGGAAGTGGCGGTACACGCTGCCGGTCGCGATGCCGGCGCGGGCCGCGACGGCCGCCACCGTGCAGCCGGCGTAGCCCTGTTCGGCGAGCAGCTCCCGTGCCGCGTCGACGACGGAGGCGCGCTGGGCATCGAGCCGGGCCTGGACGGCCGGGGTGCGTCGGTAGGGCATGCAAAGGAGTGAAGCAGCGATTCACTCCTTCATCAAGAGGGGTGACGGAGCCCGAACGGCGGACGCCCCCACCTCTCGGGTGGGGGCGTCCGCCGTTCGGGACGGGCGACCGGTGTCAGCCGGTGAAGACCTCGGTCAGGGACCAGACGGCGAGACCCGCCATGCAGACCCCGCCGATGCGCTGCACGGTCTTGAGCGGTACGCGCTTGGCGATGAAGCGGCCCGCGACCAGGGCGAGGGCGGAGACGCTCATCAGGGCGGCGAGGGAGCCGATCGCCGTCGACCAGGTGCCGTTCGTGGCGGCCAGGTTGGCGGTGGTGATCTGGGTGAGGTCACCCCACTCGCTGATGAAGACGGCCATGAAGGCGGTCGAGAAGACGGGCAGGAAGCCGGTGACCGTCCGGCCGCCCGCGTCGGCCTCGTCGTCGTCACCCCCGCCGCGCAGCAGCATGAAGGCGCCGAAGCCGAACAGGAGGGCGGAGACCAGCTTCACGGACCAACCGGGGAGCAGCCCGAGCAGGCTGCCGGCTCCCACGGCGATGGCGACATGGGCGAGGAAGGCGGTCGAGGTGCCGATCCAGACGTAGAGAGGACGCATGCGCGTGCCCATGGCGAGGGACGCGAACATCGTCTTGTCGGGAAGCTCGGCTAGGAAGATCAGCCCGAAGGCGGTGAGGATCGCCAAAGGGTCGAGGTGCATACCGGGGCTCTCTGCTCGGTCCGGGCCCGTGGACTCGGCACGGCGCCTCGGCGGGCGACGGGAGGACCACTCGGCCCGGCATGACGGACCACGCCCACGGAGGCGCGGACGCGGTTGATGCCTGGCCGAAGGTCTCGCCCGTCCGCGTCGCACGCGGACCCGGTCACCGGGAACCCGAGGGCTCCAGTATGTCGACGACCGGTTTGCGGGGCTACTCCCCTTCGCTGCCCCCAGTGTACCTGACCAGGGCGCGAGGGTAGGTAGACACTGTCTACGGCCTCCTGGTAGACAGTGTCTATGCGTGATGAGACCGAAGAATCCCGAGCGGCACACAGCGACCCCGACGGCGCCGCCGACAGCAGCGACGGCGGACTGCGCGGTCGTCTCGTCCGGGCCGGCGTCGAACTCGTGGACGCCGAAGGAGCCCAGGCGCTCTCCCTGCGCGAGATCGCCCGCCGCGCCGGCGTCTCCCACGGAGCACCCCGGCGCCACTTCCCGACCCACCTCGACCTCCTGTCGGCCATCGCCCGCCAGGGCTTCGCCGAACTCGCCGCCCGCGTCGCGGCCGAGGACCCGGAGACCGCCGCGCCGCGCGAACGGATCGCGCTCCTCGCCCGCGTCTACCTCGACTACGCCGGGTCCCGGCGCGGCATGTACGAGCTGATGTTCCGCCACGACCTGTTGGAGAGCGGCCGCCTGGGACTGCGCGAGACGAGCCTGCCCCTCTTCGCCCGCCTCACCGGTCTCGTCGCCCTCGCCCGCCCGGGCGCCGACCCCGTCCTCGTCGCGGGAGCGCTCTGGGCCAACCTCCACGGCATCGCCCAGCTGTGGCACTGGGGCAGCCTCCGGCTCGCCACCGGCGGCGACGATCCCGCCCCGCTGCTCGCCGCCGCCCTCGACGCCCACCTCGGCCCCCTGGAACCGGCCCCGTGACCGCGCGCCGCGCTCCCGTCCTCGCGTGCAGCGTCGTCGGCGCCGCCGTCGTCGCCCTGGACGGCACCGTCCTCACCGTCGCCCAGCCCGCCCTCCAGCGCGATCTGCACGCGGGCATCGACCAGGTCCAGTGGACCAGCACCGGATATCTCGTGGCCGTCGCGAGCCTCCTGGTCTTCGCCGGCCGGATCGGCGACCGCTACGGCCACCGGCGGGTCTTCGCGATCGGCGCCCTCGGCTTCGCCGCCGCCTCCACCGGCATCGCCCTGGCCCCCGGCATCGGCGCGGTGATCGCGCTGCGCGTGCTCCAGGGGGTGTGCGGGGCGCTCCTCCAGCCCGCCACCCTCGGCATGCTCCGCACGGCCTTCCCGCCGGACCGGCTCGGGACCCCGATCGCCGTACGCACCGCCGCCATCGGCCTCGCGGCGGCGGCCGGACCACTGGTCGGCGGCGCGCTGGTCTCCGCGTACGGCTGGCGCGCGGTCTTCCTCCTGGGCGTACCGCCGACCCTCGCGATCGGCCTCCTCGCCATCGTCACTGGGGAACGATCCTCGCAACGAACCGCGCGACCGACGACCGAACCAGCCGCGCGACGAGCCGCGCACTCCGCGGTCGCGCCCCTGCCCTCCGGCTCCGGCCTCGCCGCACTCGACCCCGTCGGCGCCCTGCTTCTCGCCGTCGCGCTCGGCCTGCTCGTCCACGGGCTCGTCGGAGCGGCCCGGCCGGGGGGCGCGGCGGCCGGCGTGCTCGTCTGCGCCGGGGCCGCCGTCGCCGGGCTGGCCCTCGCCCGGCACGAGCGCCGGGCCGCGCGCCCGCTGCTGCCGCCGGAGCTGCTCCGGAGCGTGCCCGTCGTCGCGGGCCTCGCCGTCCTCCTCGCCGCCTCGGCGGCGCTCTTCGGCTCGCTCTTCGTGGCGACGTACTTCCTCCAGGACGTCCAGGGGCTCGACCCGCTGGACTGCGCGCTGCGCGTTCTGCCGCTCGCCGTCCTGATGGTGCTCGGTGCGCCCCTCTGCCCGCCGCTCCAGCGGCGGTTCGGCCCCCGGCGTACGGCGACCGCGGGCGCCGCCCTGCTCACCCTCGGCGTGCTGCTGCTTGCCCGGCTCGACGCGACGGCCGGCGCGGTCTCCGTCGGAGCCGCCGCCGCCCTGCTCGGCGCCGGGTTCGTCGTCCTGATGGTCACGGCGACCTCGGTCGTCGTGCACCGCGCCCCCGAGGCCCACGCCGGAGTCGCCGGCGGCCTCCAGCAGACCGCGATGAACATCGGGCCCGCGCTCGGCGTCGCCGTCGCGACCCTCCTGCTCGCCCTCGTCCCGCGCGGCGGATTCGTTCCTGTCGAGGGCGCCGCCCTCCCCGCGCTCGCCGTGATCGCGGCCCTGGCCCTCCCGGCCGCGCTCGCGCTGCCGGGCTCCGACGCGGACCGAAGGAGGACACGCCGGGGGCCGACGTCGCCACGGTCCGGACGCCGGGCCTGCGTACGATCATGAGATGCCCGACGGTCACCGGGGCCGTCCCGGCACAGCGACACGCACGCAGTTCAACATCGGTCGCGCGCTGCCCCTCCTGGTCCTGGCCCTGACGCTCCTCGCGGATGTGCTCACCCCCGACCGGGAGCGCTTCGACCGGCTCCTCGTCGCCGCACCCGCGCTCGCCGCCGTCACCTGGAGCGTGGGCGGGACGATCGGCATCGGGCTGCTCGCCATGGCCGCGCGCGTCCTGCTCACCCTCAACCGCGGCGAGCCGCACGCGTCCGCGTTTCTCGAAAGCGAGATCGTGATCGCGGCCGTCACCGCCGCGGCGGCCTGGGCCAGCCGGGTCCGCACCCGCTATGAACGGGACCTGCGGGAACTCACCGCCGTCGCCGAGGTGGTGCAGCGCGTCGTGCTGCGTCCGCTCCCCGCCCGCCTCGGCCGCTTCGACCTGCACCTGCTGTACGTGGCGGCGGCAGCCAAGGCCAGGATCGGCGGCGACTTCTACGAGGCGGTACGGGTCCCCGGCGCGGTGCGGATCATGCTCGGCGACGTCCAGGGCAAAGGCCTCGGCGCCGTCGAGACGGCCTCCGTCCTGCTCGGCTCCTTCCGCGCCGCCGTCAACGACGCCCCCGGTCTGGCCGCACTCGCCGACCGGCTCGAAGAGGGGCTCGCCCGCTACGGCGCCTGGGACCCCGACTCCGACGCCGCCGAACGCTTCGCCACCGTCGTCCTCGTGGAGCTCCCCGACGGCGAGGACGTCGCACGGTTCCTCAGCTGCGGCCACCCCGCCCCGCTGATCCAGCACGGCGCCGACGTCGCCCCCGTCCACTTCGCCGACCCCTCGCTTCCGGTCAATCTCGCGGGCCTCGCCGAGTCGAGGCACCGCATCGAGCAGGTCCCCTTCCACCCGGGGGACCGCCTGCTCCTCTACACCGACGGCGTCAGCGAGACGCGCGACAGGGCCGGCACCTTCTACCCGCTCGAACCACGGCTGCGCGGGTGGGCGGCGCGACCGGCCGGGGAACTGCCGGCGCTCCTGCACGAGGACCTCGCCGACTACGGCGCGGACGGCCTCGACGACGACGTCGCCGCCCTGCTCGTTGTCTTCCCCCCCCGAGGCCCACTGACCCGTCCCGATCGTCCTCAAACATCGACTTAAGGGCGGCTTGTGTCGTTCCCGACCGGTTGAGCGACACGTGCGCCGTTCGTGCGCTCTGTTCGCTCAACCCCGCATACGTGAGGCTTGCGACCGTCCGCCAGGCGGACAGCCACCAGTCCAGTCGAGAGGAACGGGTGCACGTGCCCCAGGAGAACCCCTTCACCACCGGCTCGTCGGAACACTTCCCCGGCTTCCAGGACGTCACGGCGGGCCTGACCGCCGCCGAGACCTCCCGGATCACCGGGCGCGGCCTCTGGGCCGCCGACGGAACGGTGGACCCCGGCGCCGTCAGGCTCGGCCAGACGCTCGCCAACGCGCTCCTCGCCACGCCGGTGGACACCGATGCCGCCGAGGCGCTGCTCCCCGCCGAACTCGCCGCGTTCGTCCAGGAGGTACGAGGCCTGGCCCTCCCCGCGTACCACCGCATCGAAGGGGCCGCACCGGACGTCCGGCTCTCCGCCTTCAGCCTCCGGCAGCTCGCCCCGGGCCCGCACCCCCTCGTCGTCGTCCCGGCCGGCTGGACGCCCTTCGGCTGGCCCCTGTTCCTCTGGTCCTACCTCGTCCTCGCTCACAAGGGCTACGACGTCCTCGCCTACACCCCCCGAGGTCTCGGCATCCCCGGCCTGCCGTCCACCTCCAGCGGCTTCGTCGACGTCGCCGGGCCCCACGACTGGGCCGACGGCTCCGCCGTCCTCGACTTCGCCGAGGACCACTTCGACACGACCGTCATCGGCTTCATGGGGGAGTCCTACGGTTCCGGCATCAGCCAGCTCGTCGCCGCCCACGACGAACGGGTCGCCGCCGTCGTCGCCCTCAGCACCTGGGGCAACCTCGCGACCAGCCTCTACGACAACAACACCCGCCACCTCGCGGCCGTCAAGGCGCTCCTCGCCCTCACCGGCGGGACGGTGGAGACCAAGTTCGACGAGGACAACCAGCGGATCCTCGCCGACTTCCAGGCCGACCGGAACCTGGACGGCGTCGTCGCGTGGGGCCGGCTGCGCGCCCCCGAGTCGTACCTCGACCTGACCAACGGCAAGGGCACGCCCACCTTCTTCTCCAACACCTGGCACGAGAGCCTCTTCGCGGTCAACCAGACCCTGGAGACGTTCAACGGCCTGGACGTGCCCAAGCGGCTCAACCTCTGGATCGGCGACCACGCCGCGCCCGAGGGCCCCGCGCTCATCGGCCCGCCCGCCACACCCGGCGAGGTGAACATCCCGATGGCGGAGGCGTACGCCTGGCTCGACCACCACCTCAAGGGTGAAGCCAACGGGGTGGAGGACTGGCCGCAGGTCTGCAACCAGGTGATGTTCACCTACGTGACGGAACCGGTCCTGGACCCCGTGACCGGCGAGCCGACCGGCGAGAAGCGGATCGTCACGCCCGCCTTCCGGGAGACCAGCCCCGGCTGGAGCGAGGTCACCCGCGGCGTCGAGGTGTTCGGCCTCACCGGCGACGGCGCGGGCGGCACCGACGGCCGCCTCCTTCCGGCGGCCGGGGGAGCGCCGGGGGCGGAGGAGACCGGCTGGCGGCGCGCGTTCCTCGCCGGCGTCGACACCGAGGCCACCGCCATGGACGCGATCATGAAGACCGGCCAGGCGGAGTGGGCGGGCAACCCCAAGATCTACGACACCCGCAAGATCGACCGCCGGCACGCGGTCGCGTGGACGACCGAACCGCTGGTTCCGTCCAAGGGCGAGGAGGCCGCGGGCCGCCGGGTCCGCGGCATCCCCCGGCTGCGCCTCACGGTCCGCTCCACCGCCACCTCCGCGAGCCTGTACGCCCATCTCCTGGACGTCGCCGAGGACGACACGGCCCGGATCATCAGCCACGAGCCGCTCAACGTGTACGGCCTGATCCCCGATCAGGACACCACCGTCACCTGGAGGCTCCAGGCGGCGGCGTACGACATCGCCTCCGGCCACCGGCTGATGCTCGTCGTCGACAGCAAGGACCCGCTGTACGGAGACGCCTCGGTCACCTGGACGCAGACCGGCATCGGCTCCCCGGAGGGGGACCCCTCCTTCCTGGAACTGCCGCTCGGCTGACCGGCGGAAGCGGTACGGCGGGCGGGTGCGCGGTTCGTTCGGGCGCGCACCCGCCCGTCCCGGGCCGCCCCGGACGCGGACACACCGCCCCGCGTCAGCCGCTGGTCTGACCCGACATGAGCCCCCAGCAGGACGCGCCTCTCCCTCCGCCCTGCCTAGCCTGCCCCCATGAACCGACTCAGCGGGGCGGCAGCGGCCGCCCTCCTCGCCTGTTCCCTCGCGTTACCCGCCACCCTCGCCACGGCGGGCCCCGCCACGGCGGACCCCGCCACGGCCGCGGTCCCGGCCGTCACCCGGGTCGTGCTGCCCGCGCCCACCGGGCCGTACGCCCTCGGCCGGACCGTCCTGCCGCTCGTCGACCGCTCCCGCGCCGACCCCTGGGTCCCGAGTGCGGACGGCCGCCAACTGATGGTCACCCTCCACTACCCGGCCGCGCGCCCCGGCGGAGGACGCCCCGCCCCGTACGCCACGGCCGAGGAGGCGCGGCTGCTCGCCGAGCAGCTCGGCCCCGGCGTCTCCGGTGACGTGCTCGCCCGGACGCGCACCCACAGCAGGACCGACGCCCGCCCGGCGCCGGGCCGTCACCCCCTGGTGCTTCTCTCGCCGGGCTTCGGGGTCTCCCGATGGACGCTCACCCACCTCGCCGAGGACCTCGCCTCCCGCGGCTACGTCGTCGCCTCCGTCGACCATGCCTACGAGTCGTACGGAATCAGCGTTCCCGGCGGCCGCACCCTCACCTGTGTCGCCTGCACCGCCCTCGACGAGGGCGGTGTGCACCCCGGCGTGGTCACCACGACCCGCGCCGCCGACGTCCGCCACGTCCTGGACCGGCTCACCGGCCCCCGCCCGGTCCGGCGGTACGCCGACATGATCGACGCGGGGCGGATCGGCATGGCGGGTCACTCCATCGGCGGGGCGAGCGCGGCCACCGCGATGGCGGCCGATCCGCGCGTCGACGCCGGGGTCAACATGGACGGGGCCTTCTGGGAGGAGCTTCCGGCGGAGGGCCTGCGGGGTCGCCCGTTCCTGATGCTCGGGACACACGACGCCACACATCTGCCCGGCGGGACCGACACCACCTGGGACCGCACGTGGCCCGCCCTCGACGGATGGAAGCGCTGGATCACGGTGGCCGGATCCGAGCACTTCACCTTCTCCGACGCCCCCGTGATCACACGCCACTTCGGCCTGCCGCAACCCGAGCTGCCCACCGACCGGGCCGTCGCCGTCACCCGGACGTACGTCGCCGCCTTCTTCGACCAGCACCTGCGAAAGCTCCCGCGTCCCGTGCTCGACGGCCCGTCAGCGGCGAACCCCGAGGTCCACTTCCAGCACCCCTGACCGACCGGGGCCGAAGCGCCTCAGGAGCGGTACGGGGTGTTCGCCTCGGCCCAGTCGGCAAGCGCCCGCGCGCACTCGGCGACCGATTCACGCCAGGTGCGCGCGGCACCGTCACCGGCCTCGTCGCTGACGTGCTTCACGATGCGCAGGGGCACCCCGGCGAGTTCCGCGGCCGCCGCGAGCGCGTACCCCTCCATGTCGACGAGCGGCGCCCGCTCCGCGAGCCGCGCGCGGGCGGCCTCGTCCGAGATGAACGCGTCCCCGGTGGCCAGGACCACCTCGCCGCCGTCCGGCAGCGCGAGCGGAGCCCCGTACGTCTCGCCGGTCAGCGTCGCGAGCAGCTCGCCGTCGAGGTCGTGCTGCAGCACGGTCCCGACCACGTGCGTCCCGGTCCAGCCGGGCCGCAGCGCCCCGGCCGTCCCCAGGTTCACGATCCCGGCCGGCCGCGGGCCCCGGCCGAGGACGGTCGCGAGCGCGGTCGCCGCGTTCACCTTGCCCATGCCGGTCAGCAGCACGGGCAGGTCCGTGTCCAGGAACTGCGCCTCCTCCTTGACGGCGAGGACGAGCAGCGGACGGTCGGCCGAGATGTCTCCCAAGAGTTCCATGGGGGCCACGCTAGTTCGAGCGCCCGCCCGCCGTACAACCGGGACGAGGGTCGGTACGCCCGGGCCCCGGGCCGGCACGCCCCGACCCGTCGGCGACGGGCCTCACCCCAGCGACAGACCGCGCTCCGCGAGCGCCTCGCCGAGCACCCGCAGCGCCTTCGGCCCCACGCCGTGCAGGGCGGCCAGTTCCGCGGCCGGCACCCCCGCGAGCTGGTCGAGCCGGGTGTACCCGGCCGCGGCCAGGGCGCGCGTCGCGGGCGCGCCGACGGCGCGGGGGAAGTCGGTCTCTGGGCGATCGGATCCGGTGGCCATGGAGCGATCGTGCCACGGCGGCGTACGGATCCGCCCGCCGTCAGACCGGAAGCAGACGGCCGACCAGCGCCCCCAGCTGGCGGGCGTTCCGGCAGGGGCGCATGTCGACGAGACCGGCGTACGCCGGGGCCACCGAGTCGCCCGTGCCCCACAGCGAGGGCTGCTCGGGGTTGAGCCAGTGGACCCGCCGCGCCCGGCCCGCGATCCGCTCAAGGGCCGTGAGGTTCGGGTCAGAGCCGTTGGTGCGGGCGTCCCCGAGGACGAAGACCACCGTGCGCGGGCCGACGGCCTCCGCGTACCGCTCGGCGAACTCTCCGAGCGCCGTCCCGTAGTCGCTCTGCCCGTGCCACCCGGTCAGCTCCGCCTCCGCGAGGATGCGGTCGCCGAGACCCGCCGGGTCCGCCGGACCCCGGGCGATCAGACCCGTCACCTCGTCCACCCGGTTGACGAAGGCGAACACCCGCACCCGGCTGAACTGGTCGTGCAAGGCCTGCACCAGCAACATCGTGAACTGCGCGAAACCGGCCACCGACCCGGACACGTCACACAGCAGCACCAGCTCGGGCCGCCGCGGAGGACGCCGCCGAAAGACCGGACGCACCGGCACGCCCCCGGTCGACAGCGAGCGCCGCAGCGTCCGCCGCAGATCGATCTCCCCGCGTGCCGCCCGGCGCCGCCGGGCCGCGAGCCGGGTGGCCAGCTTCCGCGCCAGCGGCCGTACCGTCCGCCGCAGCTCGTGCAGCTGCGCCCGCCCGGCGAGGAGGAAGTCCACGGTGTCCGCCGTCCCCGCGACCGCACGGCGTGCGACCCGGTCGCGGCCCTGCCGCTCCGCGACGCGCCGCCGGGCCTCGGTCCGCACCCGCTCGCGGAAGGCTTCGATCCGCCGCCGGATCTCGTCGTCGAGGAGCCGGTCGGTGAACTCCGCGTCCTCCGACTGGGACGCCGCCCGGTGGCGCTCCCGCACCCGGGCGAGCAGCGTCTCGGGGCGCAGCCGGGAGAGCGTCTGGTACGAGGACCAGCCGTCCGACCCGGGTCCGGAGCCGTAGCCGCCGAAACCGCCCACCGCCTCGGCCGCCAGCAGGTCGAGGGCGGCGTCGTCACCGGCGGTCAGGGCCCGGGTGAGCCGCTCGCGCAGCGCGGCCAGATCGGCGGGGGTGTGTCCGTGCGGCTCCGCGGGTCCGGAGTGCCCGAGCGGGAAGTACAGGTCGAAGACCCGGTCGAAGACCGGCCGCTGTGTCTCCCCGTGCAGCAGGGTCGCCGCCAGCGCCTCCCGTACCCGCGCCCGGTCCGTGAAGCCGACAGCTTCGAGCGCGTGCGCCGCGTCGACGCTCTCGCCCGTCCCGATCCCGAACCCGTGATCGCGCAGCGCCCCCACCAGACCGGTGAGCCGTGCGACCGCCCCCGCCCCGGCCGGCTGCGCCGTGCTCACACCGCGTCCAGATCGAGCTTGGCGGCGGCCTTCACGATGTCCTCCTGGTGCTTCAGGAGGACGCCCAGGGTCTCCCGTACGACCCGCTCGTCCAGTCGGTCCGCGCCGAGCGCGAGCAGGGTACCGGCCCAGTCGATCGTCTCCGAGACGGACGGCGCCTTCCGCAGGTCCATCGCCCGCAGCGCGCCGACGACCCGCACCACGGAGGCGGCGAGCGCGGCGTCGAGCCCGGGAACCTTCAGGGTGACGATCCGGCGCTCCAGCTCCTCCTCGGGGAAGCCGATGTGCAGGAAGAGGCAGCGGCGGCGCAGCGCCTCGGAGAGTTCACGGCTCGCGTTCGAGGTGAGGACGGTGAACGGGCGCCGCGTCGCCGTGATCGTGCCGAGCTCGGGGACCGTGATCTGGAAGTCGCCGAGGACCTCCAGGAGCAGGCCCTCCACCTCCACGTCGGCCTTGTCGGTCTCGTCGATCAGGAGCACCGTCGGCCCTTCGGACCGGATCGCGGTGAGCAGCGGCCGGGGGAGCAGGAACTCCTCGCCGAAGATGTCCGTCCGCGTCTCGTCCCAGGACTCGCCCCGCCCGGCCGTGATCCGCAGCAGCTGCTTGGCGTGGTTCCACTCGTACAGCGCCCGGGACTCGTCGACGCCCTCGTAGCACTGCAGCCGCACCAGGCTCGCGCCCGTCACCTCGGTCACGGCCTTGGCGAGCTCCGTCTTGCCGACGCCGGCCGGGCCCTCCACGAGCAGCGGCTTGCCGAGGCGGTCGGCGAGGAAGACGGTGGTGGCGACGGCGGGCGACGCCAGATAGCCGGTCGCGGCGAGCCGTTCGGCGACATCGTCGACGGAGCTGAAGAATCCGGTCGTCATGGCGGTCCCCCCGGGGAGCGAGATCTCGTACTGGCCAGTAGCCTCTGCTGTACTTGATCAGATCGGGCACCGCCGCACAACCGCCCGTGCGAGGTCCGTACCGCGCGCGGGTCGCCACCCGCTGGTGCAATGGGGGAACCGGGTACGCCACCCGGGGACCGCGCGGCGGTGGAGGTGTCGTGGCGGAACGGGACACGGAACGGGCCGAGGCCCTCCTGAACAGGGTGCGAGCCCTGGAACAGGCGATCGGCGAGATAGGCACCACGCTCGACGAGACGAACACCTGCCGCGAACTGGCGGCCTTCGCCGCCCGCCACCTGCACGCCGCCACGGCCGTCGACCTGGCGACCGAGCCCGGCGCCCCGCTCCGCCGCGCCGCGCACGCGGAACCGACGACGTCCGGACCCGAGCCGGTCGCCGCGCCGGGCGGCGGAGCCGCCGCTGACGATCGCCCCCTGCCCGCTCCCACCGCCGCCCACACGCTCTCCCTTCCTCTCGCCGTCCACGACGAGGCGCCCCTCGGGGCGGTCACCGTCAGCCGTACCGGCGGCGAGCCCTTCACCGGCGACGAGGCGGCCCTCCTCCGCCACACCGCACGGCTCGCCGCCCGGCACCTCGCCCACGCCCGGCGCCTCGCGGCCACCGAGGACACCGCGCTCCACCTCCAGCGCGCCCTAGTCGCCGAGCCGGGCCGCCCGCACCCCAACCTGGAGATCGCCGGCGGCTACCTCCCGGCCGGGCCCCGCGCCCTCGTGGGCGGCGACTGGTTCGAGACGGTACGGCTCCACTTCGGCCGCAGCCTCCTCGTCGTCGGCGACGTCATGGGGCACGGCCTGGACGCGGCCGTCGACATGAACGCCTACCGCACCGCCCTCCGCGAGGTCGCCGCCACCGACCTGCCACCGCACCGGGTGCTGCGCCACCTCGACTCCGTGGTCGCCGAGGACGAAGCCCGCCGCCCGGCCACCTGCCTGCTCGTCCGGGTCGACCCCGCCCGCGGCGCCGCGACCTTCGCCAGCGCCGGGCACCTGCCGCCCGTCGTGTTCGGCGCGGACGGCTCGGCGGAGCTCGTCGACCTCCCGGTGGGTCCGCCGCTCGGCACCGGCGTCGGCGGCTACGAACCGACCACCCGCCCGCTCACCCCGGGCGACACCCTGCTGATCTTCACCGACGGCCTCGTCGAGCGGCGCGGCGAGGACATCGACATGTCCCTCGGCCGTCTCGCGGCCCTCCGGCTCCCCGCGGACTCCGGTCCCGGCCAGGTCGTCGAAGAGGTCCTCCGACGCCTCGGCGCGCACGGGGCCGAGGACGACGTGGCCGTCCTCGCGGCCCGCATCCGCGCCCGCGCACCACAGTGACACCGAGTCACGTCCGCCCCACGGACCGCCGTGACGTACGGTCACATCAGCCCTGGCAGGGCCGTGTTTCACGCCTGAGCGGGATTCTTCCCGCAGGACGCTTGTGCGCGGCCCCGGGGCCCGGCACGCTCCTCGTATGAACACGGCCTGGCATGCCAGTGAACGTCTGATGAGCTGGCCCTCGCTGACCCCCGGCCGCGCCCATTGCGGCGCCGAGCTCGGACTGGGCACCGCGACGCAGGAGATCGTCCACTTCCACGGCGAGCACGAGGCCGACGTCCACCTCACCCGCGCCATGATCGCGAAACTGCGCCCGGCCCTCCTCGGGTCGACCGCGGTCCGGCTCCGGGCCGGTTCGGGCTGGGTGACGGTCCGGCTCGACATCGGGTCGGACATCGACCTGCTCGCCACCCTCGTGAGCGCCGCCCTCCAGGCCAACGGGGTGCCGGACGTGGCCCCGGACGGCTGCACCCGCACCCGCCCGGTCTCCGGGATCCGCTGAGCCGAGCCGGGCGCT
Organism: Streptomyces sp. NPDC051822; assembly: GCF_044452745.1. NCBI lineage: Bacteria > Bacillati > Actinomycetota > Actinomycetes > Kitasatosporales > Streptomycetaceae > Streptomyces > Streptomyces sp. NPDC051822. The sequence continues at coordinate 212,140 of NZ_JBITBZ010000010.1, forward strand.
ACGCGCGCGTGCCCCCGGAACCCGCCGCCGGGACGGGGAACAGCATGCACGTGCTGGTCGCGTGGGCGAGCAGCCGGTCCTCCGCGTCGTACAGACCCGCCTCCGCGAGCGCGGTCCTGCGTCCCCGTGACAGCACGGTGCCGATCGCCCGTACCTTGCCCGTGCCGGCGGTGAGCGGCCGGAGGAAGCGGGTCGACAGGTCGAGCGAGGTGTACGCCGTGCCCAGGGGGAGCGTCGAGTGGACCGCGCAGCCGGCCGCCGAGTCGAGCAGGGTCGCGAACACCCCGCCGTGCACGCTGCCGATGGGGTTGTAGTGCTCCTCGCCCGGTTCGAAGACGAACACCGCCCGCCCGTCCTCGACCTCCTCCAGGCCGAAGCCGAGGAGCGCGGCGATCGGCGGACCGGGCAGGCGCCCGGCCACCATCTCCCGCAGGAAGTCGAGACCCGCCATCGTCGCGGCGGCGCGCGCGGTGGCCCCGGCGTCCTCCCATTCGACCGTGCGTGACCGCCCCATGACCACTCTCCGCCCGCCGCGGCCGGCTGACTCCCAGCTGGCTCTGTGTGGTGAAGCTAGCTTCCGCGTCAGCTGACTGTCAACGACGCAGTCAGGTGGCTAGAGTGTGACGATGAAGTGGCTGGAGACGGACACGGAGAACTGCTCGGTCCGCCGCACCCTCGACCTCGTGGGCGAGAAGTGGACCCTGCTGATCGTGCGGGACGCCTTCAACGGCGTCCGCCGCTACGACGAGTTCCGCAGGCACCTCGGGCTCTCCGAGGCGGTGCTCGCCGACCGCCTCCGCAAACTGGTCGCGGCCGGGGTCCTGCGCGCCGAGCCGTACCGCGAACCCGGTGCCAGGACCCGGTACGAGTACCGGCTCACCCCCAAGGGCGTCGACCTGTGGCCCGTACTCCTCGCCCTCAAGCAGTGGGGCGACACCCACGCCGGGGTTCCCGAAGGCCCGGTCCTCGACGTCCGGCACACCGACTGCGGAGCCCCCGTCCGGGTCGTCGTCCAGTGCGAGGGCGACGAACGGGCCACGCTCACGGCCCGTGACGTCACCGCCCGCCCCGGCCCGGGAGCCCGACCGCTCTGACCGACCGCTCTGCCCGACCGCTCTGACCGTCCCCTCTGACGGTCCGCTCCGACCGCCCGGCACCCGTTCGGCCGCACCCCTGAGGTGTCCCGCCGTCCCGCCGGGTACGTCACGAGACATGCCCTCCACACCCGGTCCGCCGCACGACGGTCCCCCGACCGAACACGGCCACTGGATCCAGCGCCTCCACGCCCGCGCCGTCGCCTCGCCATTCGGGCTCGCCTGGAACCGCGGCCGGGCCATGGAACTGATGCACCGTGCCATGGGCTTCGCGGCGCTCAGCCTGCTCACCCTCGTCCCGCTCCTCATCGTCGTCGCCGCGGCCGACCTCGCGAGCGGCCAGGGCTTCGCGCGCTGGCTCGTCCAGGGCCTCGGCGTCTCCGAGGTCTCGCAGGAGGAGGTCGAGCGGCTCTTCGGCCAGCCTGGACAGGCGCTGCAACGCACCACCGCCTTCGGTCTCGCCGCCCTCGCCGCGTTCGGCGTCACCTTCGGATCCGCCGTACAGACCGGGTACGAGCGGGTCTGGGACCTCCCCACCGCCCGCTGGCACACCATGTGGCGGCACGTCGTCTGGCTCGCGGTCCTCGTCACCGCCCTCCTCCTCTTCGTCGCCAACCCCGCACCCGCCGACTCCCCGGCCGTGATGACCGCCTTCGTCGCCCTCGTCGACCTCGTCGGCACTTTCTTCTTCTTCTGGTGGTCCCAGCGCTTCCTGCTCTGCGGCCGCATCCGCTGGCGCGCCCTCGCTCCCGGGGCCGCCCTCACCGCGCTCGGCCTGCTGGGGCTGCGGATCTTCTCCCAGTTCGTGTTCTCCCCGCTCATCGCCTCGAACGCGGTGACGTACGGCCAGTTCGGCACCGTCCTCGTCCTGCAGTCCTGGCTCGTCGGCGTCGGCTTCGTCGTGTACGGCGGCGCCCTCGTCGGTCGCCTCGTCCACGAGCACCTCCTCGCCCGCCGCCTCGCCCGGAGAGGAGTCGGCGGCGCCTCCTGAGGTCACTGGTCCCGGCGCCGTACCGCCAGTACCGTCACGGCCGCCGCGCCCAGCGCCCACAGCGCGTACACCAGCCAGGCGCCTCCCGCCGTCCACGGGTACGGCCCCTCGACCGGTCCCACGGCCACCAGGCGCTGCCACGCGTGCAGCGGTGTCGCGTGGGCGAGGACCGCGGTGAGGTGACGCCGGTCGCCGAGGACCGACGGCAGCAGCAGGAGCAGTACGACCGAACCGACGACCGAGACCGCGCTGTGCCGCAGCAGCGCGCCGAGCGCCGCTCCGGTCAGCGCGCAGACCGGAGCGAGCAGCGCGGACGCCACGACGACCCGCAGCGCCCCGGGGTGGGTGAGCGGCAGCCCCGCGCCCCGCTCGGCGAGCACCGCCTGCGTCGACCAGAACGAGAGTCCCGCGACGACCGCCCCGAACCCGCTCTGCACGCCCGCCACGACCAGCAGCTTCGCCGCCATCAGCGAGCCCCGCGCCGGCACCGCCGCGAACGTCGTACGGACGAGACCGCTGCCGTACTCGCCGACCACCGCCACCGCCCCCATCGCGGCGGCGCACAGGATCAGCACCATCGACGCGTTCCCCGTGAACGCGTCCCCCAGCGCCATCCCGTTCCGCACGAACCCGACCCTGCCCTCCGCGTCGTACTGGAACCAGTAGCGGTAGTGGTCCCAGGCGGTGCCGAGGTTGAAGGCGACCACGGCCAGGGTGCCGAGGAGCAGTGACCAGCCCGTCGAGCGCAGCGACCACAGCTTCAGCCACTCCGACGCGATCAGGTCCAGGAAGCGGGCGTGGGGCTCCCGCACGGTGAGGGCGGTCATCGGGCGTCTCCTGCCGGGTATTCGACACTGTCGGCGGTCAGTTCCATGAACGCCTCCTCCAACGAGGCGGTACGCGTGGTCAGCTGGTCGAGCGGCAGCCGGTGTTCCAGGGCGAGTACGCCGATCCGGGCGGCGGAGAGGCCCGTCACCGTCAGCAGACCGGACTCCTCCCGGACCTCCGCGCCCTCCGAGAGCAGCAGCGCCGTGAGAAGCGCCCGGTCGGCGGTGCCGACGGTCACGCTCAGCCGGGCCCCGCGCGCCGCGAAGTCCGTGAGGCTCTCCGCCGCGATCAGCGTGCCGCGGCCGATGACGACGAGTTCGTCGGCGGTGTGCTCCATCTCGCTCATCAGATGACTGGAGACGAACACCGTGCGGCCCTCGGCCGCGAGGCGCCGGAACAGTCCCCGCACCCACTTCACCCCCTCCGGATCGAGGCCGTTGAGCGGCTCGTCGAACAGGAGCACGGGCGGGTCGCCGAGCAGCGCGCCCGCGATCCCGAGCCGCTGCCGCATGCCGAGGGAGTAGCCGCCGACCCGCCGTCCGGCCGCCGCCGCGAGACCGACCTCGGCCAGGACCTCGTCGACCCGGGGGAGGGGGATGCGGTTGCTCCGCGCCAGGACCGCGAGATGTGCCCGGGCGGTCCGACCGCCCTGTACGTCGCCCGCGTCGAGCAGCGCGCCGACGTGCCGCAGGCCGCGCGGCCGGTCCCGGAACCGCCGGCCGTCGACCGTGACGGAGCCGCTCGTCGGCGTGTGCAGCCCGAGGATCATCCGCAGCGTCGTGCTCTTGCCCGCCCCGTTCGGCCCGAGGAAGCCGGTCACGACGCCCGGCCGGACCGTGAAGCTGAGCGAGTCGACGGCCGTCTTGGAGCCGTATCGCCTGGTGAGTTCCCTTGCTTCGATCATGGGCACCACCGTGCCGCCCCGACCCGGCGGCGGGCATCGGACCAGGACGGACAATCGGCGCCGGGCCCTGTCACCCCAGGTCGTACAACCCTGGTCCGATGACCCCGGCGAGACCCGGCCTTTACGATCACCGCATGTCCGCCACCCCGTCAGCGCAGCTCCTCAAGAAGGTCACTCCGGGAGGATGGGCCGCCCTCGCCTGGAGCGCGGGCCTCCTCTTCACCGGCCTCCTGCGCGTGCGGTTGCCCGGCCAGGAGCAGGCGGACGTGTTCCGCGGCGTGGTGTTCCTCCGTTGGGACGGCCTCACGATGCTGGCCCTCGCCACCGCCCTCGCCCTGCGTGGCTCCCTGCTCCTGACCCGCCGTCCGACCGCCGCCCTGTGGTTCCTCCTCTCCGCCGCGGTCGTCGGCTCCACCCCGCTCGGCGTCACCGCCATCCCCTTCGCCCAGTACCTCGCCGTCGACGTCGCCCTGTATGTCATCGCCGCCGCCCGGCCGCCCCGCGAGGCCGGCCGCGCGCTGCTCGCCGCCCTCGGAGTCCTCGTCGGCCACCTGGCGGTACGCCTGCTCGCGGGCTGGAGCGTGGGCACCACCGGCGCGCTCGCGGTGGGCCTCACCGCCGTCGTCGTCTGGCTCCTCGGCCGGTCGGAGCACCAGAGCCGGACGTACGCGGAACGGAGCCGCGCCCAGGTCGCCGAGCAGGCGGTCACCGCCGAACGTCTCCGCATCGCCCGGGAGATGCACGACACCGTCGCCCACACCATCGGCATCGTCGCCCTCCAGGCCGGCGCCGCCCGGCGCGTCATGGACACCCAGCCGGAACAGGTCCGACAGGCGCTCAGCGAGATCGAGACGGCGAGCCGCGAGACCCTGGCGGGGCTGCGCCGGATGCTCGGCGCGCTGCGCACCGAAGAGCCGGGCCGCCCCGGAGCACGTCCCGCCGACGGCGCAGGCCTCCCGGAACCGCCCGGCCTCCCCGAACTGCCCGAACTGCCCGGCCTCCCCGAACTGCCCGAACTGCCCGGCCTCCCCGAACTGCCCGGCCTCGCCGTGCTCGACCGGCTCGCGGAGGCCACCGCGTCCGCCGGAGTCCGCGTCGCCGTCCACCGGGTGGGGGCGCCCCGCCCCCTGCCGCCGGACATCGACCTCTCCGCCTTCCGTGTCGTCCAGGAGTCCGTCACCAACGTCGTACGGCACTCGGGCGCCGACTCCTGCACGGTCACCGTCGACCAGCGGGACCCCGAGGCCCTCGTCGTCACCGTCGAGGACCGGGGCGTCGCCCCCGGCCGGGACCGGAACCCCGCCGCGGGCGGGTCGGGCCACGGCCTCACCGGGATGCGCGAGCGCGTGACCCTGCTCCACGGCGACTTCGCCGCCGGACCGCGCCCGGGCGGCGGCTTCCGCGTCACCGCCCGCATTCCCCTTCCCTCAGGAGTCACCACCCGATGAGCGAGACCACCACCGACCGCCCCGTCCGGGTCGTCCTCGCCGACGACCAGCCCCTGGTGCGCACCGCGCTCCGGATGGTCATGGCCGACACGCCCGACCTCGTCGTCGCGGGCGAGGCGGCGAACGGCGCCGAGGCCGTCCGCCTCGTGGAGGAGAGCGGCGCCGACGTCGTCGTCATGGATCTGCGCATGCCCGGTACCGACGGCATCGAGGCGACGCGACTCATCACCGAAGGCCCCAGCGGCGCCCGGGTGGTCGTGCTCACCACCTTCGACGACGACGACCACGTGTACGGGGCGCTGCACGCCGGCGCGTCCGGGTTCCTGGTGAAGGACATGGGCCTGGACGACATCCTGGCCGCCGTCCGCGTCGTGGCCTCCGGCGACGCCCTCATCGCCCCCAGCGTCACCCGGCGCCTCATCAAGGAGTTCACCGACCGACCGAGGACCGCGTCCGCCACGGCGCCCCGGCGCCGGGCCGAGGGCATCACCGACCGTGAGCGCGAGGTGCTCACCCTCGTCGGGCGTGGCCTCTCCAACACGGAGGTCGCCGCCGCACTCCACATCAGCGTCGCCACGGCCAAGACCTATGTGACCCGGCTCCTGGCCAAACTGGGCGCCCGCGACCGGGTGCAGCTGGTGATCATCGCGTACGAGGCGGGCCTGGTCTCCGCGGCCTGACCGGGACCCGCGCACTCACACGATCCGGTGATCGACTCCCGAGCGGCCGGGCGGCGGCGCCCGGACCGCTTGGATGAAGGTGACCCATCGGTCCGTCGAGAGAGAACCGCCCATGGCGAACATCTGGCTGCCGCCCGTCGAGTACGTCGCGACCCTGCCGAGAGCGACGGCGTACGCCTGCCTCTACTTCACCGACACCGCGGGCCGCCCGTTCCAGCTGCGTGCCACCTACCGCACCGAGCTGTGGCAGTGGCCCGGCGGCAACATGGATCCGGGGGAGACGCCCTGGGAGACGGCGGTGCGCGAGTGCCGCGAGGAGACCGGCCTGAGCTTCGCCGGCGAACCGAGGCTCCTCGGCACGCACTTCGTCACCGACCGGGGCGAGGAGTGGCCCGCCAACCACATCGGCTTCGTCTTCGACGGCGGTGAGCTCACGGACGAGCAGATCGCCGCCGTCGTCCTCGACCCCGAGGAGCACAGCGAGTACAGCCTGCGGACCCTGGAGGAGTGGGAGCGGGAGATGGACCCGGCGGAGTTCAGCCGCCTCGCGGCCGTCGACCGGGCCCGCAGGACCGGTGTCCCGGTGTACCTGGAGACCGGCGCGTGACGAACTGACGTACGGGGGAGCACGAGAAGGCGGGGCCGCCGGGTGCGGATGGCCCCGCCCCGCCCCCGGGATGTCAGGCCCGGCAGCCCACCGGGTGGGCGATGTCGACTACGAAGCGCTCCGGGGAGTGCAGCCGGAAGGTCTTGTGGGCGGGCTTGGTGTCGAAGGCGGCTCCGATGGTGACCACCCCCTCGAAGTCGCCGGTCAGCGCGACTCCCTTGAGCGCGGGCAGATAGGTCTTCAGCAGCCGGGGTCCCTGGTAGACGGACCTTCCGGCGTCGTCGTGTGCGGCCGCGGGGGATAGCCGGATCTCCAGGAAGTACTTCCCCGCCAGCGGGACCTTCTGTCCCGAGCCGTCGTAGTGCAGCGCGCCGACCTGATGCACGGTGACCGGGGGCATGGCGCCCCGTACGTCGATGACCAGCCGGTCGAAGGTGGCGTGGCCGCCCCAGCGGGCGTTGACGACCAGGGCCGTGGCCTGGGCCGACGAGGTGCGGGACGGGGCGTTCGCGGCGCCCGCCGGGATCGTGGCGCCGATCCCCGCGGTCAAGAGGATTCCCGCGGCGAAGGCCGCGAGGCTGTGACGGTGATGCATGACGTCCCCCATTTCTCCTGCTTCGGGGACAGTGGTGTCATTGGCAGAGACATCCACCAAAACAATATGGTTCCACCTGATATGAGGTAAAAGGGCGTTATGTGCTGGAGTGCGACGGCCGACCTCTGGGCGGGCCTCGGGATCGCCGCCGTCGGTGTGGCCTCCCTCGCCTCCGTACGCCGCCCGGGGGACGCACCGCTCGCCGCCCTGCCTCTGCTGCTCGGCGCCCACCAGATCGTCGAAGCCGCCGTCTGGCGCGCCGACGGCGGGACCGGATCAGCCACCCTCGCCTGGGCCGTGATCGCCCTGCCCCTGCTGCCGCTCTGGGTACCGGCCGGCGTCCTCACCGCGGCCCGCCCCGCCGACCGGACGCGCCTGCTGGCCCCGCTCGCCGCCGGAACCGCGACCGCCGGCTTCCTCGCGTACCACCTCGCCGTCCGCCCCGTCACGGCCGAGGTGCGCGGCCACACCCTCGGCTACGCCGTCGACCTGCCGTACACGCCCCTCCTCCTCGCCCTGTATCTCCTCGCCACGGTCGGCGCGCTGCTCCTCGCGCGTGACCGGCTCCTCCGGCTCCTGGGCCTCCTCACCGGGGCCGGAGCAGTCGTCTGCGCGCTCGTATGGAGCACCGAGTTCCTCTCCACCTGGTGCGCCCTGGCCGCCGTCGCCTCCCTGACCCTCCTCGTCTGGATCCGGCGCCGGCCGGCCGTAACCCCCGGGCCGCTCAGCAGTTGACCAGGGCATGAAGAAGCGCAGCATGCTCGCCATCGCCTCCCTCGCCGCAGGCGTCGTCACCGCCCTCATCACCCCGCCGCCGCAGGCGAACGCCGCCGAGAGCCCGCTGGGCGGCGCCACCGGCCTCCTCCAGGAGGACCAGGGCGTCGGGGCCGTCCTCCAGGACACCGTCCAGGGCGCCGAGGGCACCCTCCCGGCGCCCCCCGCGGCCGGCGGACTGCTCTGACTCACCGTCCCGGACCGCCACCACCAGTGCCCCGCGCCCCCGACGGGCGGCGGGGCACCGGCATGCCGTGACACGGGAGGAGGCGGCCCGTGCGCGCATCGAGTGCGACTAATGAAAGGATGTCCCCATGAGCGACAACGTTTACTTCGACATCACCATCAACGACGAGCCCGCCGGGCGGATCACGTTCAAGCTGTTCGACGACGTCGTCCCGAAGACGGCGCAGAACTTCCGTGAGCTCTGCACCGGTGAGCACGGCTTCGGCTACGCCGGCTCCCCGTTCCACCGCGTCATCCCGCAGTTCATGCTGCAGGGCGGCGACTTCACCCGCGGCAACGGCACCGGCGGCAAGAGCATCTACGGCGAGAAGTTCGCCGACGAGAACTTCAAGCTGAAGCACGACCGCCCGTTCCTGCTCTCGATGGCCAACGCCGGCCCGAACAGCAACGGCTCGCAGTTCTTCATCACCACGATCGTCACCGACTGGCTCGACGGCAAGCACGTCGTCTTCGGCGAGGTCGTCGAGGGCCAGGACCTGGTCAAGCAGATCGAGGGCCTCGGCTCCCGTTCCGGCGCCACCAGCGCCACCATCAAGGTCTCCGAGTCCGGCGTCGTGAAGGCCTGATCGCCTTCCCGAGCTGAGCGGAGGGCGCCCCGCGCCCTCACTCGACCACCCCGGCCGGGGCGGGGAACGCCGTCCACGTGACGTGCGACCCGCCCCGTCGGCGGTTCCCGGGCGCGCCGACCTCACCCGAAGGTGACCACCTCTCAACTGAAGGCGGGCGCGTTGCGCTCCGCCCACGCGGAGAACGGGCGCGGCGCCCGGCCGAGGACGCGCTCCACATCCGGGCTCACCCGCCGCTCCTCCGCACGCGGCGCGCCCATCACGGACAGCATCCCGTCGACGGCGTCCGCAGGCAGGAACCGCACCAGCCGCGACCGGGCCTCTGCCGCGCTCTGCGCCACGAAGCCGATGGAATCGCCCACCGCCCCGGCGAGGGCCGCCACCTGCTCGCGCGGCGACACCGCCACCGGACCGGTCAGCACATACGTCCGCCCAGTGTGCGCCGGGTCGCGCAGCGCCCGCGCCGCCACCTCCGCGATGTCCAGCGGGTCCACGACCGGCAGCGCCACATCGGCGAACGGGGCCGCCACCGTACGGGCGGAACGCACCTGTTCGGCCCAGAGGAAGGCGTTCGAGGCGAAACCGCCGGGCCGCAGGACCGTCCAGTCGAGCCCCGACCCCCTAACCGCCGTCTCGAACCCGCGCAGGATCTCGTGCGACACGGAATCGGTCCGCGTCCCCACCAGCTGCGAGGACTGGAGCGCGATCCGCCGCACGCCGGCCGCCACCGCCGCCGCCACGATCTCCTCCGGGTCCAGCTCGTCCCCGAGGCCCGCGACGAGCAGATACACCGCCTCCGCGCCCTCGAAGAGCCCCTTGAGGCCCGCCACATCGGCCAGATCACCCTGCCGGTGCCTCACCCCCGTCGGCAGCACCGCGGCCGGGCGGCGGCTCACCGCCGTCACGGTCTCACCGGCCGAGGCCAGCAGCTCCACCAGCGGTCGTCCGACGTTTCCGGTCGCTCCGGTCACCACGATCACAGCAGTCCCCCTCCAGGGAGTCCTCGGCGGAGCGGGTGCGCTCCGCCGTCTTCGTGACCTCATCCTGGAAGGTGAACTGGCCATCTTCTGGCCAGTTTCACCGGCGACCTTCTGCGAGCGACCGGACCCGGACGCTCAGCCGGTCTCGCCGAAACGCCGCTCGAACTTGGCGATCCTTCCCTCGGTGTCCACCGTCCGGGCCTTGCCCGTGTAGAACGGGTGGCTCTCCGAGGAGATCTCGACGTCGATCACCGGGTACGTCTCGCCGTCGTCCCACTCGATGGTCCGGTCGCTGGTCGCGGTGGACCGGGTCAGAAAGGCGTAACCGGCCGTGCGGTCGCGGAAGACCACCGGGCCGTACTCGGGCTGCTTGTCCTGCTGCACGTGTCCTCCTCGGGCTACCGCCCTGACATGGACCGGCCTGATCGGCACGGCACCCCCAGCCTCCCCGCGCGTACGGCGGCCGACCAGCGCCACGGGCCCGACCGGGTGACGCTCAGGGCCTGTCCGGCCCTGAGCCGCCGGACAGGGCCGAGAGGCCCTGGCCATGCTCTGGCACGCGTGACGCGAGCAGGAGCGCGATGTCGTCCGGGCGGGCCGTGGCCTGCCGCGCCTCCCGGATCAGCCGGTCGGCGGCCTCCGTGAGCGGCAGCGAACCGGTCGCGGCGAGAGCCCTGCGCAGCCGCTCGATCCCCTCGTCGATGTCCCGGCCGGGACGCTCCACCAGCCCGTCCGTGAAGAGCGCGAGTACCGCACCCGCGGCGAGCCGCAGCCGTGTCACCGGATACGAGGCCCGGTCGTCGACCCCGAGCACCACCCCGCCCGCCAGCTCCAGCACCTCGGTCGACCCGTCCGGCCGCCGCAGCAGCGGCTGCGGATGCCCGGCCCGTACCGCCCGCATCTCACCGGTGTCCGGGTCGAGGAGTACGTAGCAACAGCTCGCGAACTGCCCCGGATCAAGGTCGATGAGCAGCCGGTTGGTCCCGCGCATGACGTCCTGTGGCCGGTGACCGCCCAGCGCGAACGCCCGTACCGCGCTGCGCAGCTGCCCCATCGTGGCCGCGGCGGCCACCCCGTGCCCCTGCACGTCGCCGATCACGAGTGCGAGGCGCCCCTGCCCGGCCTCGATCACGTCGTACCAGTCGCCGCCCACGTCCATGCCCTCCGTACCCGGCAGATAGCGGCCCACCGTGTCCACCCCCTCCCGCACCGGCAACCGGTGCGGGAGCAGCGCGTCCTGCAGCCCCCGGGCGACCGCCGACTCCGAGTCGTACCGCCGCGCCCGCTCCAAGGCCTGCGCGATGAGACCCGCGAGCGCGGTGAGCACGGTCCGATCCTCCGCGCTGAATCCGCGCGGCCGGTCGAAGCCCAGGATGCAGGTGCCCACCAGCCGGCCCGAGGCGATCAGCGGGAGGAACGCCCGTGCCCCCGAATGCGCGTCCAGCGGAAGGTCCGGATAGGCCTGGCCCAGCTGTTCCATGGACTCGAAGAACAGCGGCCTGCCCGTCGTCAGCGTCTCCACCCCCGGCACCCGGGCCTCCAGACCCACACCGTCGAAGGGTTCGAGGAAGCCCGGCGGGAAACCCGTCTCCCAGGCCAGGTACAGGCGCCGGTCACTGAGCAGGTAGATGGCCAACTGGCGCCCGCCGAACGCCGGAAGCAGCTCCTCCGTCACCACCGCCGACACCTGGCGCGCCGTCACCGCCTCGGAGAGCGCGATGGCCAGGGCGACGGGCCGGTACGGCGACGGCATCCGGTCACCGCGCAGGGAGAGCGTGTCCTCCGTCCCCTTCTCGCCGTCGGTTCCCTTCTCGCCGCCCCTCACCGTCTCGCCGCCGACTCCCCGGCGGGGCTCCGTCGGGTCCTCCTCGGGGACCAGGACCATCGTCACCCCGTCCCGCCCCGGATGCAGCGAGACGGACAGCCACCGGCCGGGCTCCGGCCGGGCCACGAAGCGGACCGGCTGACCGGAGACGAGGGCGGCGCGGAGCTGCTCCTCGTGGTACGGGAGGCCGAACCACGGCAGCGCCTCCCACAACGTCCGCCCTGCCAGGGCCCCGCGGGGCCTGCCGAGCAGCCGTTCGGTGAGCTCGTTGACGTAGGTGACGCGTCCCAGGCGGTCGATCGCCAGGATGGCCCGAGGCAGCCGGTCCGTGGCGTCGGAACCGATCAGTCCGGTCCCGAGGTCGACGAGGGTGCACAGGAGGCGCTTGCCGCCGGCGCCTACGCCGCCCCCTTCGGACGAGTCGGGACCCGGCGTCGGACCGGTCGTCCCGCCGTCCGGATCCGGTGGGCGGGCACGCGCGCGCGTGGAGGCCTCCAGGAGGTGCAGCCCGCCGTCCGGCCCCTTCAGCCGAAACCTCCGCACCGACGGCCGTCCGTCAGCGCCCGTCGCCTGACGGGCCGCCGCCCACAGCGCGTACCCGTCCTCGGGCTCCAGGAAGGACGTCAGCACCTCGATCGAGCACGGCGAGGTCACCTCCGCGCCGAGGATCTCCAGGAGCCCGGCGTCCATCGTCACCGTGCCGGTGTCCAGATCCCAGTCGAGTGTGCCGAACCGGACCGGCGGCGCGCCCGCCGTGGACAGCTGCACGCACACCGGATCACCGGGCCACTCGACCACCGTGCCCAGCCGCGACAGGCCGGCCAGGGACTTGCCCAGGCGCAGTGCCTCCCGTGTCATCCGGTTCCGGTCAGGACCGCTCACCGCCACCCCGGGCGTCGGCGCCCGCAGCACCACCAGCACCCCGAAGCGCTCACGACCCGCGACGACCGGCGCGTAGAGCGAACCGAAGGGGAACGGCAGGCTCGCCACCAGTTGGGGGAACTGCCGCATCGCGTCCTCGACGTCGGCGAGATACACCGGCTGGCCCGAGCGATGCGCCTCCGCCACCGGGAAGGGCCTGTTCTCATGCATCCGCCACCACGGGCGGAACAAAGGTCCCGGCAGCCCGACCAGAACCGCGAGCCGCAGCAGCCCCGTCGTGCCGGAGCGCAGATACACCCCGCCCGCGCACCCGCCGACCTCCTCGACGGTACGAAGCGCCGCCTCCGCGAGCGCCCAGGTCAGCGTGTTGGACCCAGGCCCGTCGGCGGTTCCGTTCCCGGACAGACGCCCGGTGCCGCCGACCGGGCCGGGTCCGGACGTGCCGTGCGGGGTCACACAGCAAGGATGCGCCCGGGACCAAGGGCACCGCATCCCCGGACCCGAGGGCCCCTCCCCGGCCCGTCGGTGTTGACCAGGCGCGCTCGCGCCGTCACACTCGGTCGTCGACCGGCGCCGCGGACGCGGCGCCACCACCACCTCGCGCTCAGGGGGCACGATGACGGACCGCGTTCTTCCGTACGACGTACAGGGCGGCGGCCCCCGGCGGGCCCTAGTGCTGCACAACTGGTTCGGTGACCGCTCCAGCTTCGCCCCGCTGCGCGCCCATCTGAACGACACCGACGGCTCCTACGCCTTCGTAGACTGCCGTGGCTACGGCGAGGCGCTCGACCGCACGGGCGCCTACACGATGGAGGAGGTCGCGGCCGACGCCCTCGCGGTCGCCGACGACCTCGGCTGGGACTCCTTCTCCGTCATCGGGCACTCGATGGGCGGCAAGGCGGCCCAGCTGATGCTCCTCGACGCCCCCGACCGGGTCCGCTCGATCATCGGCATCTCGCCCGTCTCCGCGGCCGGTTTCCCCCTCGACGGCGAGACCTGGGAACTCTTCGCCGGAGCCGCCGACGAACCGGCGAACCGGCGCGCGATCATCGACAACACCACCGGCGGCCGATACGACGACGCCTGGCTCGGCGCACTCGTCGAGCGCTCGGTCGGACGCTCCTCCGCGACGGCCTTCCGCGCCTACCTGGACTCCTGGTCCCGCACCGACTTCCACGAGCGCGTCCGGGACAACCCCACCCCGGTCCTCCTGGTCGTCGGCGCCCACGACCCGGCGCTCGGCGCGGACGCGATGGAGGCCACCTGGCTTCGCTGGTACCCCAACGCCCGACTCGAAGTCCTCAAGGACGCCGGCCACTACGCGCCCGAGGAGACCCCGCAGGCGCTCGCCGAGGCCATCGAGGCCTTCCTCGCCGCCTGACGGGACGCCGCCGCATGTGCCTACCCTGGAGGTACGGGCAAGGGGACGGTGCACACCGTCGCGCCCCGCGCCCGGAGCCGCGCAGGCGGAAGGGCGGCGGGTCATGTACTTCAGCGATCGCACCGACGCGGGTCGGCAGCTCGCCGCCCGCCTCGGCCATCTCAAGGACCAGGACGTCGTGGTCCTCGGTCTCCCGCGCGGCGGCGTGCCGGTGGCGGCGGAGGTCGCGGACGCCCTCGGCGCTCCGCTCGACATCTGTCTCGTACGGAAGCTGGGGACCCCGGGACAGCCGGAACTCGCCATGGGCTCGCTCGGCGAGGGCGGGGTGCGGGTGCTCAACGAGCGGGTGCTGCGCCGGACGGGGGCGGACGAGCGGGACATCGCCGCCGCCGAGGAGCGGGAGCACGCCGAACTCGACCAGCGGGCCGGGCGCTACCGGGGCAGCAGGCCGTCGATCCCTCTCGAAGGCCGCACGGTCCTCGTCGTCGACGACGGCCTGGCCACCGGCGCCACCGCCCTGGCCGCCTGCCGGGTGGTACGGGCCAAGGGTGCCGCCCGGATCGTCCTCGCGGTAGCCGTCGCGCCGCAGGGCTGGACCGACCGGCTCGGCGGCGAGGCAGACGAGACCGTGAGCGTCCGCACACCGGAGCTGTTCTACGCGATCGGGCAGTTCTACCGGGACTTCACCCAGACCCCCGACGCCGAGGTGGTCGCCTGCCTGGACAGGAACCGCGCGGCCCACGGCCCGGTCGTCCACGAGTCGGACGTACGGATCCCCGCCACCGGGGCCGTCCTGGCGGGGCGGCTCGCGGTGCCCGAGGGGGCCGTCGGCATCGTCCTGTTCGCCCATGGCAGCGGCAGCAGCCGGCACAGCCCCCGCAACAGGGCGGTCGCGTCGGAACTCAACCGGGCGGGTCTCGGCACCCTGCTCTTCGACCTGCTCACCGAGACCGAGGCGGCCGACCGGGCACACGTCTTCGACACCCCGCTGCTCGCGGGGCGGCTCGCCGGAGCCACGGACTGGCTCGCCGGGCGGCCCGAGAGCGACGGCCTCCCGCTCGGCTACTTCGGCGCGAGCACGGGGGCGGCCGCCGCGCTGTGGGCGGCGGGCGACCCCGGGTCGCCCGTGGCCGCCGTCGTCTCACGCGGTGGCCGGCCTGACCTCGCGGGCGACCGGCTCGCCGGGGTGCGGGCGCCCACGCTCCTCGTCGTGGGAGGCAGGGACGCCCTGGTCCTGGACCTCAACCGGCGGGCCGGCTCCCGGCTGCGCTGCGAGCACCGGCTGGCCGTCGTGGAGGGCGCCACCCACCTCTTCGAGGAACCGGGCGCCCTCGAGGAGGTGGCGGAGCTCGCCACCTCCTGGTTCACCGGGCACTTCAGGGATCAGTAGGCGCCGTTGACGTTGTCGATGGAGCCGTAGCGGTCGGCCGCGTAGTTGCAGGCGGCGGTGATGTTGGCGACCGGGTCGTACAGGTCCGTGGACGTGCCCGGCACGTGGTAGGCGTCGAAGGTCGGCTGGATCACCTGGAGCAGCCCCTTCGAGGGGGTGCCCTTGGCCGCGTTGGAGTCCCAGTTGTTGATGGCCTGCGGGTTGCCGGACGACTCGCGCATGACGTTGCGGAGGATTCCGTCGTAGGAACCGGGGATGCCGTGCCGGGCCATGATGTCCAGCGACTCCCGGATCCAGCCGTCGAGGTTGTTCGCGTACTGGGTGGCGGCGACCGGGGCGGCCTGGACGGGAGCGGCGGCGGGAGCGGCCGCGGCGGAGGCGCCCGTGCCGGCGGCGGCCGGGGCGGCAGCCCTGCGCTCGGAGCGGCTCGCCCGATCGGCCGTACCGGCCTTCTTCGTCTTGGTGGGGGTGGCCTTCGCCTTGGCAGGGGCGGCCTTCGCGGAATCCCGACCGATCGTCAGTTCAAGACCCGGGTGAATAAGTGACGGATTGTCACCCACCGTGCTCCTGTTGGTCCTGTAAAGGCTCTTCCAGCCGCCCTGAATTCCCTTCTTCTGGGCGATCAGGGAAAGCGAGTCACCGCTGACGACGGTGTAGGTACGTGCTGCGGCGGGCGCCTTGGGCGCTGCCGCCGGGGCGAGCGCCGCGGCGGGAGCGACGGCGGACCTGCTGATCTCCGGGGCTCCGGAAACGGGCGCGGCGCCGGCCGCGGCGGGGGCGATCAGCGGGAGGGCGAGAGCGGCCCCACCCGTGCCGACCAGGGCGAGTCCCCGGGAGACGGGGTGGCGTCGGGGGCGGCGGTGCTTACCGTGTGCGGGCATGACGGATTTCCTCTCCGGCGCCTTCGGGGTGAGCTGTCGGGTTCGGACTGGAGGTGTCCGGCCGCGCGCACGCGGCTTCACCCCGAGCCGCTCCGGAGGTCCGGACCGGCGTTTTCGTGGGTCCCCCGCTCCTGCCGTCGGGTGAAAAGGGAGGTGTCACGAGCGGTGGCAGGATTCGGCGATCCGCTCGAATGGAGGTGACCGTAGGCCAGTAATGCGACAGAGAACAAGGGGAGTGGAAGTCGGAACCCGATAAATGGATCACGGAATTCACGGAATTCAAGATCGGGGCCGTCTCGGGCCGGTCGAACTTCCTTGTCCGGTACGGCCTGCGGGCACCCGCGGCGCCGCTGCCTTTCCGGGAACGTGAGTCGCATCACCAGGCGTTCAATGTCCGAATATGCGCCGTAATTCTGTTTATGGGGAAGTGGGCGATAAGAGCACTGTCGTCCGAGTGGGCACTCAAGGGCAAAAGTCGCAAAGCCGACATTCCTTGTGAAGGATGGAGAAACCCGACCGAGGAGCCCCCGGATGCCGCCTGCCGTCCCCCTGCTCGACCCCGACACCCTCGACCGCGAGGCCGCCGCCCTCTACGAGAGCGCGACCTGGCAGCGGATCGTCACGGTCTTGACCACCGGGGAACCGCTCCCTGCGCCCCCCGACGAACCCGCGACGGCAACGGAGAGCTGGCGCGACCTGCTCACCGTGCCGGTGGACCGGCTCGTCGCCGACGCGCTCCTGGCGCTGCCGCCGCCCCCTCCCGCCGAGCGCCGCCTCCCCGGCCGGCTCGGAGCCGTACTGCCCGACCGGCTGCACGCCTGGCGTCGGGTCGGCCGGTCCGAGCTGCGCCCCTCGGTCCACCTCGGCTACGCCCGCCTCGTCCTGACGGAGTGGGGCTGGCAGAACGCCCCGTACAGGCTGCGGGACGCCCGCGGGGCCCGGTGCGTCTGCGGCGCGCTCCTCGCCGCTCACCGTCTCGGCTACGGCAGCGCGACGACGATGAACGAGTCGGCGGCCTGGATCATGGCCGAACTCAGATCGCGGGGCTGGCAGGACCTGATCGGGCCGTGGAACCGGGCACCCGGCCGCACGGCCGCCGACGCGGTGGCGCTCCTCGACGCCACGATCCACCGCGCGGCGCACGCCGGCCGCTGACCGCACCCCGTACGGGCCGGGCGACGGCCGGAAGCCCCGCCGCCCGGCACCCCGCCGCGGGCTCAGCCCGTGATGCTCGCGCTCCCGGTCTCGATGTGGCCCGTGTACCGCCGCGACCAGGTCCCGTCGATGTCCGCGACGATCGTGAAGTCGTACCAGCCGTGCTGGTAGGCCACCGCGTTGAAGAAGTCCTCGCGCGTGGAGTTCGCCGGCACCGTGTACGTCCACGGGCCGTCCGTACGGTAGGCGTTCGAGCGGATCGTGAAGGTCACGGGGCCGGCCGAGGCGTTGCTCATCCTGAACCACAGGGCCGTCCGGCCGGTCCCCGCCTCGGGCGCGAACCGGGCCGCGACCTCCACGGACCTGCCCGCCCTGGAGGCGTCACCGGTGAAGCGCCGCAGGAAGCGGTTGGGGCCCATCATCGAGATGTCGTACTTCCCGGATCCCGACCCGAGCCCGATGTTGAAGTAGTCGGAGGCCGTGCTGCCCGCCTCGACGGTGTACTGCCAGGCCGCCGTGTCGCGGTGCTGGTGCGGGTGGATGGTGAAGTGCGCCGCCCGCTTCGCCTCCGCCCCCTGGTTCGTCATCGAGAACCAGGCCAGGATCTTGCCGGCGGCCCCGAACTCGAACCGGTCGAGGTTGCCGTTCACCTGGTACGGCAGGGCGCGCGCCGGCCGGGTGCCGGGCTCCTGCGCGGGCAGGGCGTTGTTCTGCGGGGCGGGGTTGGGCAGCGGGGCGCAGGTGGACTGACCGATCACCTTCGCGGTGGAGGGAAGGCCGGCCGGCACTCCGTACACCGGGTGGGCGAAGTCGAAGACCCCGGTCAGATCACCCGTCACCTTCCGCCGCCAGGCGCTGATGTTCGGGCAGGTGGCGGGTGTGCCGAGGGCCGTCGTCCAGCTCTCCATGAAGCGCAGCACGGAGGTGTGGTCGAAGACCTCGGAGCTCACCCAGCCGCCCCGGGTCCACGGAGACATGACGATCATGGGGACGCGGAAGCCCAGCCCGATCGGTATGCCGTCCAGATACTCGCCTGGGGTTCCCGGAGGAGCGACGGGCGGCGGGACGTGGTCGAAGAAGCCGTCGTTCTCGTCGTAGTTGAGGAACAGCACGGTCGAGTCGAAGACCTCGGCGTCGGCGGCCAGCGCCCGGTACACGAGGTCGACGAAGTGCGCGCCGTCCCCCGGCGGGGCGTACGGGTGCTCCGAGAACGCCTCGCTCGCCACCACCCACGACACCTGCGGCAGCGTGCCCGCCACGACGTCGGCGCGGATCGCCGCCGCGATGTCGTCGGGCGTCGAGCCGGTCACCTTGGGGACCGAGTCCATGCCCCGGTCGTACAGCGGGTCGCCGGGACGCGCGTCGGTGAACTTCTTGAAGTACGCGAGACCGTTGTCGCCGTAGTTGTCCTGGGCGTTCTGGTAGACCTTCCAGCTCACCCCGGCGCGCTGGAGCGCCTCGGCGTACGTCTCCCAGGCCAGCCCCGACTCCTCGCCGCCGTCCTTGCTCGAGCCGTCGATCCTGCCGCTCCACAGGAACGTGCGGTTCGGACCGGTGGCACTGAGCGCCGAGCAGAAGTACGCGTCGCAGACCGTGTAGTGGTCGGCGAGCGCGTGATGGAAGGGGACGTCCTCGCGGTCGAGGTGGCCGAGCGTCCGGGTGTTGCCCACGCCCGTGACCCAGTTGTCCATGCGGCCCTTGTTCCAGGCGGCGTGCTGCGAGGTCCAGCTGTGCGGCAGGTCGCCGGTGCACTGGGCGAGGGTGTCGCCGTCCACCCCGCCTGCGGGCGGGGTGTCGCTGAGCTTCCAGGGGTACTGAC
This sequence comes from Streptomyces sp. NPDC051822, assembly GCF_044452745.1. Lineage (NCBI taxonomy): Bacteria > Bacillati > Actinomycetota > Actinomycetes > Kitasatosporales > Streptomycetaceae > Streptomyces > Streptomyces sp. NPDC051822. The sequence goes on from NZ_JBITBZ010000010.1 coordinate 231,186, forward strand.
GGCCGCCCCAGTTCGGCTGGTTGAACATGCCCCAGCCGCCGGGCAGGTTCCCCGCCGCGCGGTCGCCGAAGCCCCGGACACCGCGCAGGGTGCCGAAGTAGTGGTCGAAACTGCGGTTCTCCTGCATGAGGATCACCACGTGCCGGACGTCGGCGAGCGTGCCGGTGGCCGCCCTCGCGGCGGCGGACGCACGGGCGATCGGCATCGTCGCGCCGGCCACGAGCCCCGCGCCGATGCCGACGAATCCTCTGCGGCTGATGGGAATCATGCTCCGCCTCTCCTGTCGCGGTGTGCCCGGGCGGCACATCGGAGACATGATGAGGGAGGCGACCTTAAAGGTATACAGCCGTGCGGTAATTACTGGATTAACACCCAAGAACCATGCTCTCGGCGGTGAAAATTGGTCTGACCGAAGACCAATGGAGCAAAGGTCTGCTCCTCGCTGTCACCTCACGCTTCCTGGAGCGCCGTCAGGAGACCCCGCACGGCCGGCAGGGTCAGCGAGGACTCCCGTACCGCGGCATGGATCGAACGCACCGGCTCCGGACCGCGGACCTTCCGGACGACCACGTTCGGGTGGCGGCTGCCGAGGCCCGTCAGCGGGATGAGACTGACGCCGAGACCGGCCGCGACGAAGCCCTGCGCGGTGGCGTACTCCTCGCACTCCACCGCGATGTCCGGGGTGAATCCGGCCGCCGCGCAGGCATCCGTCACCACGTCCAGGCACGGACCGGGACGCTCGCTGCCGACCCACGGCTCGGCGGCGAGCTCGGCCAGCTCGACGGCGGTACGGCGGTCGGCGAGCGGATGGCCCTTGGGCAGCACGGCGCGATAGGGATCGTCGAGCAGATGGACCAGCCGGAGACCCTCGCCCGGCACGGCCGGGCCGCCGCCCCGGGGCCGTACGACCAGGGTGAGGTCGGTCTCCGGGTCGGGAGCACCGTCGGCGATCCTCAGATCGACGCGGACGCCCGGGTGTTCGGTGCGGAAACGCGCCAGGGCGGGAGCGACGAGATCGGCGCCCGCGGTGGCGAAGTAGCGGACCGAGATCCGCCCGGTGCGGCCCGCCCGCAGATCTGCGAGGGCGGTCTCGGCCTCGGCGACCTGCCGCCCGATGACGGCGGCGTGCTCCGTGAGCAGCCGCCCGGCGGCGGTCGGCCGCACGCCCCGGCCGAACCGTTCGAGCAGCGTGATGCCTGCCTCCTTCTCCAGTACGCCGATCTGCTGACTGACGGCGGAGGGGGTGTACCCGAGGTTCGCGGCGGCGGCGGTGACGGAGCCGCTGGTGACGACGGCCCGGAGCACCTGCATGCGTCTCACGTCCAGCATGTAGCAGAGCTTAACGCCGGCTCCATGAATCATCGCTTGTCCTGTCGGATGGGCCCGGGAGACCGTGAGGACATGACATCGGCGATACGCATGGGGGTCCTCGCCCTGCTCTGGGGCTCCGGCTTCCTCTGGATCAAGATCTGCCTCAACGAAGGCCTCACCCCGGGCGCGATCACCTTCATCCGCTGCCTGCTCGGCGCCGCGGTGCTCCTCGCGCTCGCCTACGGGGCGGGACAGCGGCTGCCACGGGACCGGACGACCTGGGGGCGGCTCGTCGTCGCCGCGTTCCTCTGCAACGCGCTGCCGTTCCTGCTCTTCTCGATCGGGGAGCAGACCGTCGACAGCGGAGTGGCGGGCGTCCTCAACGCCACCACCCCGCTCTGGTCGCTCCTCATCGGCCTGGCCCTGGGCTCGGAACGCCCCCTGCGCGCCACCCGGTCGGCCGGCCTCGCGCTCGGCTTCGCCGGAGTCTTGCTGATCTTCGCGCCCTGGAGCCACGGCTCAGGACTGATGAGCCGGGGCGCCCTCGCGCTCCTCGGCGCCTCGGTGAGCTACGCCGTGGCCTTCGCGTACATGGCCCGCCGGCTCACCGGCCGGGGCACCGCGCCGCTGGCGCTCTCCGCCGCCCAGCTCATGACGGCGACCGGCCTCAGCACACCCGCCCTGGCGGCCGGCGGAACGCCGGCGGTGACCTGGGCGGGCGTGGCCGCGGTCGCAGTCCTCGGCGTCCTCGCCACCGGGCTCACCTTCCACCTGAACTACCGGATGATCGCGGACGAGGGCCCGACCGCCGCCGCCACCGTCAGCTACCTGCTGCCGGTGGTGTCCGTGACCCTGGGCGCCGTCGTCCTCGACGAGCCGCTGACCCTACGGGTCGTGGCGGGCATGGCGGTGGTCCTGGTGGGAGTGGGCCTGACGCGGGCGGGGACGCGTACGGCCCGGCCCCCGGCTCCCGGCGGACCCGCTCAGCCGATCGGCTCGGCGACGAAGACGGGGATGTCCCGGTCGGTTCTGCGCTGGTAGTCGGCGTAGTCGGGGAAGGCCTCGACCGCCCGCTCCCACCAGACCCGCCGCTCCTCACCGGTGACCAGCCGGGACTTCATGTCCCACACGCGCGTGCCGTCGCGCAGTTCCACCACCGGCGAGGCGACGAGGTTGTGGTACCAGACGGGGTGCTCCACCGCTCCGCCGTTCGACGCGACGAGTGCGTACGCGCCCTCGTGCTCGACCCGCATGAGCGGGGTCTTGCGGAGCTTGCCGCTCTTCACACCGACATTGGTGACCAGGACGACGGGAAGGCCGCGCAGGGTCGTGCCCTTCGTCCCGCCGGACGACTCGTACAGCTCGACCTGCTTGCGCACCCACGCCGTCGGGCTGGGCTCGTACTCACCTTCGAGGGGCATGAGGGTCCTTTCCGGGTGTGCGGCGGCGCCGTCCGGCCGCCTCCCGCAGACGCTAGTCGACCTCCCGCCCGTCGGCAGGCGGTCCCGCGCATTGTCAGTGGCGACTCGTAGGGTGGCGCCCGAACGGTACGGCGGTGACGACACAGGGGAGAGCGGACGGCATGCGGGAGTTGTTCCTCACGGACCAGCAGGCGTACATCCGATGGATCGACCTGCCGGGGGACGGGCCCGTCCGGGTGTTCGTCCACGGCCTCGGATGCACCGCGGCCTCGGACTTCGCCCACATCGCGAGCCATCCCGCCCTCGCCGGCGGGCGGGCGCTGCTCGTCGATCTGCTCGGCTACGGGCTGAGCGACCGGCCGCCGGGCTTCGACTACCGCATGGAGTCCCAGGCGGCGGCGGTGGCCGCGGTCCTGGACCACCTGGGTCTCGCGGGCGTCGACCTCGTCGGGCACTCGATGGGGGGCGCCGTGACGATCCGTCTGGCGGCGGACCGCCCGGACCTGGTGGCGCGACTCGTCGTGGCGGAGCCCAACCTGTACGCGGGCGGAGGCACGTTCAGCTCCCCGGTGGCCGCGCAGGACGAGGCCGCTTTCGTGGCGGAGGGGTACGCCCGGATGCTGGCCACCGTGGACCGCCCCGACTACGCGGCCCGGCTGCGTCTCGCCGACCCGCTGGCCGTGCACCGGAGCGCGGTCGCCCTCGTCGAGGGAAGCGTCCCCGCGCCCGGCGACCTCCTCGCCGCGCTCACCGTGCCCCGGACGTTCCTGGTGGGGGAGTGGAGCCTGCCCGACCCCGACGCGGAGAAGGCGGCCGCCTTCGGCGTCCCCGTGGTCGAGATCCCCCGCGCGGGACACAACCTGATGCTGGACAACGCGGACGGGTTCGCCGCGGCGCTCGCCCGTGCCCTCGCGGACGCCCCGCTTTCCGGCCCCGCGGGCGGCTGACCGGCCATGTCACCCGTCACCCGGCCCCTCGGGGCCGGTGGCGCGGGTGGCTCGTTCCGTGCGTCAGGATGGGGGCATGACCGAAATTCGCACCCCCCGTCTCATCCTCCGCCGCTGGAGCGACGACGACCTCGTCCCGCTGGCCGAGATCAACGCCGACCCGGAGGTCATGCGCTGGATCGGGGACGGCTCCGTCCGGGATCTGGAGCAGACCGCCGAGGACATCGAGCGGTACGAGGAGGAGTGGGACGAGGAGGGCTTCGGGCTCTTCGCCGTCGAGCTCATCGCCTCGGGCGAGCTGATCGGTTTCGCCGGCCTGTCCGTGCCGGAGTTCCTGCCCGAGGTCATGCCCGACGTGGAGATCGGCTGGCGCCTCGGCAGGCCCTTCTGGGGCCAGGGATACGCCTCCGAGGCCGCCCACGCGGTCCTGGAGTTCGCCCTCCAGGACCGCGGGCTCGACCGGGTCGTCGCCATCACCCACATCAGCAACCAGGCCTCCGAGAACGTGATCGGCAAGCTGGGCATGACCGCGGAGCGCGAGACGAACCACCCGGAGTTCGACGTGCCCCTGCGCGTCTACGCCATCGACCTCACCGAGTACGAGGCCTGAGCGGCAGGGGCTTTCCCGTCAGGGGAGTGCTCAGTGCCGCTCGGGCAGGTCCCGCTCCGCCGGCAGCGACGTGAGGTCGCCGGCCGTGGACGGGGCCGCGGCCCGCGCGGACGCCGAGGCGGCGGGCTTCTTCCCGCAGAACGCCGCCTCGAGGGTCCCGCCGAGCGCCGTGTTGGCGGCGCCGTGGTTCGAGGTGTTCGCCAGGGCGGAGAGGCTGCGCCGTCCGTCCCGGGTCGAGAAGGCGTACGTGTAGAAGCCCTGCACGGTGCCGGTGTGCCCGTACACCCGCGTACCGCACGACAGGTCGTAGCGGCGCAGGCCGAGTCCGTAGAAGCGGGTGTTGGTGGCGTCGGTCGGCGTGACCGTCGTCATGGCCTCCATCATCGCCGGGGACAGCAGCCGGCCGCGCATCAGGGCGCTGGTGAAGGTGTTCAGATCGGCGGGGCTGGAGATGACGGCGCCGGCGGACTGCGCCCAGGACACGGTCTGCTCCGTGGAGTCCACGAGCGCGCCGCCGGCCTCGTCGGGGTGCAGGTAGCCGCGCACGTGCGTCCCCTTGATGCGGGTGTCGGGGTGCACGTACGAGGTCTTGCGCAGCTTCAGCGGCTTGAAGATGCGGCTCTGGTACGCCTCGGACACGGGCCGGCCCGTGGTCTTCTCGATGAGCATGCCGACCACCACGAAGTTGGCGTTCGAGTACTTGTAGGACACGCCCGGCTCGGTGGTGCGCGGCTCGCTCAGGGAGAGGTCGACGAGCTCCTGGTAGCTGAACACCCGGTTCCGTACGGCCTCGAAGCCCGGCACGGTGTGCTCGAACATCGCGTTGGTGTAGTCGGCCAGGCCGCTGCGGTGCGTCAGCAGGTGACGGACCGTGATGCGGTCGTCGGGGAGCAGTCCGGGCAGGTAGGTGTTCACCGGAGTGTCCAGCGCCAGCTTGCCCTCATCCACCAGCTGCAGGAGCACGACCGTGGAGAACGTCTTGCTGACGCTCCCGATGCGGAAGCGCGAGTGGATGTCCATGGGCGTCCCCGCGACACGGTCCTGGACGCCGACGGTCCGGCTCCGGACCCCGTCGGGACCGGTGAACCGGGCCATGGCGCCCGGCGCCCCGTTGGCCATGGCCGAGTTCAGCGCCGCGACCACACCGTCCATGTCGGGCGCGGGAACGGGGGGCGCCGGGGCGGCGGGGGCGGAGGCGGGCGCGCCGGGGGCGGCGAAGGCGCTGGTGGCGGGGACGACGCCCGCGGCGAGCGCGGCGATCAGGGTGGCGCTCACGGTCAGGCGGCGGTGGGACGGCAGGGGCACGGTGGTTCCTCGGCTTCTTCCGGATCGTTCGGCACGGCGCACGGCAGGGGTGCGCCGCGGGGCGGGGGAGCACCGCACCGTGAGGTCCGGCCCCCGCGCCCATGGATCATGAGTGCCAACGTCCGGGATCGGTTCCTGACACGGGACACGGGTTATGGAGCGGACAGTTCCGACCCCGGGCCCCGGACCCCCGCCGCCGCACATGCGCCGGGCCCGGCCGACGTGATGTCGGCCGGGCCCGGAACAAGCGATCGGACAGAGGATCAGACGGTGTCGAACCGGTCCAGGTCCATGACCCGGGCCCACGCGGAGACGAAGTCGTTCACGAACTTCTCCTTCGCGTCGTCGCTCGCGTAGACCTCGGCCACCGCGCGCAGCTCGGAGTTCGATCCGAAGACGAGGTCGGCACGGGTGCCCGTCCACCGGACCTCGCCCGTGGCGGCGTCGCGGCCCTCGAAGAGGGTCGCGTCCCCGGACGTCGCCTTCCAGACCGTGCCCATGTCGAGCAGATTGACGAAGAAGTCGTTCGTCAGGGTGCCCGGGGTCGTGGTGAGGACACCGTGCGAGGACTGCTGGTGGTTCGCGCCCAGGACGCGCAGACCGCCGACGAGGACCGTCAGCTCGGGCGCGCTCAGGGTCAGCAGGTTCGCGCGGTCGACGAGCAGGTACTCGGCCGGGAGCCGGTTGCCCTTGCCGAGGTAGTTGCGGAAGCCGTCCGCCTGCGGCTCGAGGGCGGCGAAGGACTCGACGTCCGTCTGCTCCTGCGAGGCGTCCACCCGGCCCGGCGTGAACGGCACCTCGACGTCGAAGCCGGCGTCCTTGGCCGCCTTCTCGACGGCCGCGGAACCCGCGAGCACGACCAGGTCGGCGATCGAGACCTTCTTGGCGCCCGCGGAGTCGAAGGACGCCTTGACGCCCTCCAGGACGCGCAGCACCTGCGCCAGCTCGTCCGGGTTGTTGACCTCCCAGTTGCGCTGCGGCTCCAGGCGGATGCGGCCGCCGTTGGCGCCGCCGCGCTTGTCGCTGCCGCGGAAGGAGGAGGCCGCGGCCCAAGCCGCGGAGACCAGCTGCGAGACCGTCAGGTCGGAGGCGAGGATCCGCTCCTTGAGGGAGGCGACGTCCGCGGCGTCGATCAGCTCGCCCTCGCGCGCCGGCAGCGGGTCCTGCCACAGCAGGACCTCGGAGGGGACCTCCGGGCCGAGGTAGCGGACGACCGGACCCAGGTCACGGTGGGTCAGCTTGTACCAGGCGCGGGCGAAGGCGTCCGTGAACTGCTCCGGGTGCTCGTAGAAGCGCCGCGAGATCTGCTCGTACGCCGGGTCGAAGCGCAGCGACAGGTCGGTGGTGAGCATCGTCGGGAGGTGCTTCTTCGACGGGTCGTGGGCGTCGGGGATGATCGCCTCGGCGTTCTTCGCCACCCACTGGTGCGCACCGGCCGGGCTCTTGCTCAGCTCGTAGTCGTACTCGAAGAGGTGCTTGAAGAAGTCGTGGCCCCACTGCGCGGGCGTGGTGGTCCAGGTGACCTCCAGACCGCTGGTGATCGCGTCGGCGCCCTTGCCGGTGCCGTACGTGTTCGCCCAGCCGAAGCCCTGCGCCTCGAGCGGCGCGGCCTCGGGGTCGGCTCCGACGTTCTCCGCGGGGCCGGCGCCGTGGGCCTTGCCGAAGGTGTGGCCACCGGCGATGAGGGCGACGGTCTCCTCGTCGTTCATCGCCATGCGGCGGAACGTCTCGCGGATGTCGCGGGCCGCGGCGACCGGGTCCGGGTTGCCGTTGGGGCCCTCGGGGTTGACGTAGATGAGGCCCATCTGCACCGCGCCGAGCGGGCTCTCCAGCTCACGGTCACCGGTGTAGCGCTCGTCGGCGAGCCAGGTGGTCTCGGGACCCCAGTAGACGTCCTCGTCGGGCTCCCACACGTCGGCGCGGCCGCCCGCGAAGCCGAAGGTCTCGAAGCCCATCGTCTCCAGGGCCACGTTGCCGGTGAGGATCATGAGGTCGGCCCAGGAGATGTTCTGGCCGTACTTCTTCTTCACGGGCCACAGCAGTCGGCGGGCCTTGTCCAGGTTGCCGTTGTCCGGCCAGCTGTTGAGCGGCGCGAAGCGCTGCTGGCCGGCGCCGGCGCCGCCGCGGCCGTCGCTGATGCGGTAGGTGCCGGCGCTGTGCCAGGCCATCCGGATCATGAGCGGGCCGTAGTGGCCGAAGTCCGCGGGCCACCAGTCCTGCGAGGTGGTGAGCACCTCGGCGATGTCCTGCTTCACGGCCGCGAGGTCGAGGGCGGCGAAGGCCTCGGCGTAGTCGAAGTCCTCGCCGAGGGGGTTCGCCACGGCCGGGTTCTTGGCGAGGATCTTCAGGTTGAGCCGCTCCGGCCACCACTGGCGGTTGCCACCGCCCTGGGTCGGGTGCGCGGCACGGCCGTGCGCGACCGGGCAGCCGCCCGCCTCCTCCGGTACGGGGTCGGTGACGATGGCGTCGTGGTTCTCGGACATGCAAATCCTTCCGGACGGGGCGGATCACGGTGCTCGGCCTGGGGCGGGCACCGACCGGGTGTCGCGCCCGACCGGAGCCTGTGTCTCCCTTGGCTATTGCCGGATGTGATCCTACAATGGACCTAGTCCAAGTCAAGAACGCCGCCAATCATCCGGAGGGGTGAGCCCGAATGAGTGACCTGCTGGAGCGACTGCGTGAGCGCGGCTGGCGGATGACGTCCCAGCGGCGTGTCGTCGCGGAGGTCCTCGCCGGCGACCACGTCCACCTCACGGCGGACGAGGTGCACGCGCGCGCCGTGGCGCACCTGCCGGAGATCGCACGGGCGACGGTCTACAACACCCTCGGTGAACTGGTCGCCCTGGGAGAGGTGGTGGAGCTCTCCACGGACGGCCGCGCGAAGCGCTACGACCCGAACGCGCACCACCCCCACCAGCACCTGGTCTGCTCGAACTGCGGCCTCATCCGGGACGTCCACCCGACGGGCGACCCGCTGGGCGCCCTGCCGCCCGCGGAGCGGTTCGGCTTCACCGTGGACACGGCGGACGTGACGTACCGCGGGCTCTGCCCCTCCTGCGCCTGACCCTCCTGCGCGGCGCGCGTACGCGAAAGGGCCCCTCCACCGTGGCGGTGGAGGGGCCCTTTCGCGCGGGACGGATCCCGTGGAGTGCTTCAAGGCGGCCTCAAGCCGGCTTCAAGCCGGTCTCAAGACGGACGGCCTCAGGGGCGGGCCGCCTCATGGCCGACCACTTCGAGGCCGACTGTTCCGGGCCGACTACTTCAGGGCGGCGAGCGCCTCGTCGTAGCTGGGCTCCTCGGCGATCTCGCCCACGAGCTGCGCGTGCAGAACGGTGTCGTTCTCGTCGAGGACCACGACCGCGCGGGCGGTCAGACCGGCCAGCGGGCCGTCGGCGATCTCCACGCCGTAGTTGGTGTGGAACTCCCGGCCGCGGAGCGTCGAGAGGTTCTTGACGTTCTCCAGACCCTCGGCGCCGCAGAAGCGCGCCTGGGCGAAGGGCAGGTCGGCGGAGATGCAGAGCACCACCGTGTTCTCCAGCTCGCCGACCTTCTTGTTGAAGGCGCGCACGGAGGACGCGCACGTCGGGGTGTCGACGCTCGGGAAGATGTTGAGGACCTTGCGCTGACCGGCGAAGTCCTTCAGCGTCTTGTCGGCGAGACCCTCGGCGACGAGCGTGAACTCAGGAGCCTGGCTCCCCGGGGTCGGCAGGCTGCCGTTGACCTGTACCGGGCTGCCCTTCAGCGTGACCTGGGCCATGGGGAAATCTCCTTCGGGCGATGTAGGTGACAACGGGGGAATCGTACGGCGTGCCGCCCCGCGCCCCCGACACCGCCTCCCGGCGCCCACCGGCGGGACCGGCCGGAAATCGCGCATGTCCCGGACCCGCCCGAGCACCTCTCAGGACGGCCGAACCGACCGAGCCGCCACGGGCGCGGACCGGGACCGCCGTGGCCGGAGCCCCGCGTCCCACCCCGCCGCGTACGCTCGACCCCGTGCCGCCCACCCTCCGCCTCCACCGTGTCGCCGTCCTCGTGCTCGAAGGGGCGAAGCCGCTCGACGTCGGCATCCCCGCGCAGGTCTTCACGACCCGCGCGAGCATGCCGTACGAGGTACGGGTCTGCGGAGCGGAGCCCGGTCCCGTCACCGGCGGTGACGGTCTCTCGTACGTCGTCGCGCACGGCCTCGACGCCCTGGCGTGGGCCGACATCGTCTTCGTCCCCGGCTACCGCTTCCCCGACCGGGAGGACCCGCCCCGCCCCGTCCTGGAGGCGCTGATCGCGGCCCACGACCGGGGCGCGCGCCTCGCCGCGATCTCGACGGGCGCCTTCGCGCTCGCCGCGACGGGCCTGCTCGACGGCAGGCGCGCCACCACCCACTGGCACTACGCCCAGGCGCTCGCCGCGAAGCGCCCCCTCGTCCAGGTCGACGAGAACGTCCTCTTCGTCGACGAGGGCAGCGTGCTCACCTCGGCCGGCGCCGCCTCCGGCATCGACCTGTGTCTGCACATCCTGCGCGGCGACCTCGGGGTCGCCGCCGCCAACCACGCGGCCCGCCGCCTGGTCGCCGCCCCCTACCGCAGCGGCGGCCAGGCCCAGTACGTACCGCGCAGCCTGCCCGAGCCGCTCGGCGAACGGTTCGCCGCCACCCGCGAGTGGGCCCTGCACCGGCTCGACGAACCGCTCACGCTCGACGCACTGGCCCAGCACGCTGCCGTCTCGCCGCGCACGTTCTCGCGGCGCTTCGTCGAGGACACCGGCTACACCCCCATGCAGTGGGTGATGCGCGCCCGCCTCGACCTCGCGAGGGAACTCCTGGAGCGCTCGGAGCGCAGCGTCGAGCAGATCGCCGCGGACGTCGGGCTCGGCACCGGCGCCAACCTGCGGCTTCACTTCCAGCGCATCCTCGGCACCACCCCCAGCGAGTACCGGCGCACCTTCGCCAAGGGCGAGTAGCCGAGCGGTCGAGGGGTCCGTCCGGCGGTCCGTTCCCCCGTTGGCGTGATCCTTGCGGACCGTGGCGATCCCGCCTCTGTCACGGCCGGTCCCGGCGAGCGAACCTGGTGGCGACGCAGAAGGGACACACCTCATGACTCGCATCGCCATCAATGGTTTCGGCCGCATCGGACGCAACGTGCTGCGCGCACTTCTGGAGCGCGACACCGACCTGGAGGTCGTGGCTGTCAACGACCTGACGGAGCCGAAGGCGCTCGCACGGCTCCTCGCCTTCGACTCGACCTCGGGTCGCCTCGGCCGCCCGGTGACCGTCGAGGGGGACACCCTCGTCGTCGACGGCCGCCGCATCAAGGTGCTCGCCGAGCGCGAGCCGGCGCAGCTGCCGTGGGGCGAGCTCGGCGTCGAGATCGTCCTTGAGGCGACCGGCCGCTTCACTTCCGCGAAGGCCGCCCGCGGCCACATCGACGCCGGCGCCAAGCGCGTCCTCGTCAGCGCGCCCGCCGACGGTGCCGATGTCACCCTCGCCTACGGCGTCAACACCGACGCGTACGACGCGGACCTGCACACGATCGTCTCGAACGCCTCGTGCACGACCAACGCGCTCGCGCCCCTCGCCAAGGTCCTCGACGACCTGGCCGGCATCGAGCACGGCTTCATGACGACGGTCCACGCCTACACGCAGGAGCAGAACCTGCAGGACGGCCCGCACCGCGACCCGCGCCGCGCCCGCGCCGCCGGCGTCAACATCGTGCCGACCTCGACGGGCGCCGCCAAGGCGATCGGCCACGTGCTGCCGAACCTCGACGGAAAGCTGTCGGGCGACTCGATCCGCGTGCCGGTCCCGGTCGGCTCGATCGTCGAGCTCAACACCACCGTCGCCCGCGACGTGACCCGCGAGGACGTCCTCGCGGCGTACCGCACCGCGGCGGAGGGCCCGCTCGCCGGTGTCCTGGAGTACTCGGAGGACGCCCTCGTCTCCTCCGACATCACGGGCAACCCGGCCTCGTCGATCTTCGACTCGGAGCTCACCCGCGTCGAGGGCCGCCACATCAAGGTCGTCGCTTGGTACGACAACGAGTGGGGCTTCTCGAACCGCGTGATCGACACGCTCCAGCTGCTGGCCCGCTGACCCGGACGCCACCACCCGCCGGCCTGTCCGCCGACCCGGACGCCGTCACCGCGCGCCGCCCCCACCGAACCACGGATTCGGCGGGGGCGGCGGCGTGCTGTGGGCAGTTGCCCAAGCCGGCCTCCGCAGATCTGGGCCCCTGCCGACAGACAGCCGCCCCGGCACCGCTCGATCATGGCCCCTGGCCACGCTTGCGAGGACGCGCAACGTGCCGGATCCGTAGAGGAGTTCGTATGCCAGGGAGAACGGGCCGCGTCATCGGCGGCCTTCTGCTCGCCGCCCTGTCGGCGGTGTGCACCACGCCGGGGACCGCCGGCGCCGTCGCCGACGGGACCACCGCAGGGAGTGTTCCCTCCGTCGGCACAGCCTGGGGGCAGCCGGGACCGTACGAGGTGGACGTCGACATCGAGCCGGTGCACACCTTCTACCACCCGCGGGACATGGGGCGGTCGGGCGAGCGGCACCCGGTGGTCATCTGGGGCAACGGTACGGGGGCCGTGCCCGGCTTCTACAGCTCGCTGCTGCGGCACTGGGCGAGCCACGGCCTCATCGTCGTCGCCGCCAACACCCCCACGTCGAACTTCGCGCTCAGCATGCGCGCGGGAATCGACGTCCTGGAACACCGCGACGGGGACAGCGCGAGCCGGTTCCACGGCAAGGTGGACCTCGACCACATCGCCTCCGCCGGTCACTCCCAGGGCGGCGCGGCCGCCGTCAACGCCGCCGTCGACCCCCGGGTGGACGCCGCCCTGCCCATCCAGCCGGGGCCGCTGACCGACCCGGACCTGATGGACGAACCCGTCTTCTACCTGGCGGGCCAGCGCGACCTGACCGTGTGGCCGGCCCTGGTGAAGGCCCTGTACCGGGACTCGGACCACGTGCCCGCCGTCTACGGAGAGGTCAGGGGCGCCGGACACCTGGACTCCATCGGCGACGGTGGTGACTTCCGCGCCCCGACCACCGCCTGGCTGCGCTTCTGGCTGCTCGGCGACGAGAACGCCCGGGGGATGTTCTTCGGTCCCGGGTGCGGCTACTGCGCCGACGGCGATCTGTGGTCGGGCTGGGAGCGCAACTCCCGTGCTCTGCAGATCCCCGGCCCCGCCGCCTGACGGCACGGCACGCACGGCACGACCGGCTCCGGGACGCCCTTCCGAGGAGGGGGGCGTCCCGGAGCCGTATCGCGGCCCGGCATCAGCGGCGTACGGCCCGCAGCAGGACGGTGGCGCCGACCGCCGGGACGCCCACGGAGAACGCGAGCAGCAGCAGCAGTTCGATCGGGCCGATCCGGGACGCGGCCCCGAGCAGGGAGCCCACGAGCACCAGGACCGGGACGGCCACGGCGGTCGCGGTGCCGATCATCTTGTGCCGCGTCTCCCACTCGGGTGCGCGCCACAGCAGGGCCAGGCCGGCGATCAGGGCGATCGTTCCCACGAGGGAGCTGGCCAGGAGCAGGGGTCCTGAGCAGCCGAGCAGGATCACGGTCAGCTTGGCGTGGCCGGGCGCGACCGGAGAGGGGTGCGCCTGGCCGCCGGACGTCTCCTCGGAGAGGGCGGACGCGGCGACCGTACGGGGCTCCCCGAGCCCGGTCAGGACCTCGCGGACCTGGTCGTCGTCCCGCGCGTCGCTGGCCTCGACGTGCTCGCGGAGGTCCGCGAGGAGTTCGGCCCTGCGCTCGGCGGGGAGTCCGGCCGTCTCGCGCGCGACCGCGTCGAGGTAGGCGGTGACGAGCGGGTGGTCGATGGCGTTCATGCGGGATCCCCCTGCGGGTCGGTGAGGAAGTGGTCGACGGCGTCCCGGAACAGCGGCCACGCGCGGGCGAACTCGGTGAGCGAGGCGAGCCCGACGGGCGTGAGCGTGTAGTAGCGGCGCGGCGGCCCGCTGGGGGAGTCGCGCAGCTCGGTGTCGACGAGCCCCTCGCGGCGCAGCCTCGAAAGCAGCGGGTAGATCGTTCCCTGACTGGTGGTCATGACGCTCACCGCGGACAGCTCGGCGACGAGTTCGACGCCGTACTTCGGCTCGTCCCTGAGCAGCGCGAGGACGCAGTACTCCAGCAGCCCCTTGCGGAGCTGGCTGGGCACCCTGCCTCCCGCCTCGTTCATTGCTTTACCAGGAACCATGTAATGCAAGATAGCGGTGGGGGAGGCTCGGGACAAGCGTGATCCCCGGGGCGAGCCTCTCGCCCCGGGGATCGAACCGTCAGTCCGCGGCCCCCTGCGCCTCCGTCAACCGGCGGCCCGGTACGCCTCCGTCAGTTTGCCGATCGCGCCCGCCGGATCGCCCGTGAGCAGCAGATGGTCCGCCTCGGCGAACGGCTTGGCCACGGCCTCCGTGATGTTCTGACCGATCTTGTCCTGCACGATCAGCCGAGCCGTCTCGACGAGCCTCCGGCCCTCGGCGGAGCCGCCCCGACCGGCCGTCCGGAGCACCTCGGCCGCGACACGCGCCGCACGGAGCACAGGCTCCCCTCCGGACCGGGCCGGGGTGAGGGTGGTCAGCCCCCAGCCGTACGGGAACTGCGGGTCGTAGCTGCTGTCGCCCACGTTGACGGGCAGCTGCGCCTCCGACCTCGGCCACGTCACCGGCAGCCGGCCGGTGAACGGCCGCGTGCCGTACAGCACGTCGGCGACACCGTCGCCCTCCGTGCCGGGCAGCCAGGACGCGACGAGCGCGTCGACGGCCGGCAGTCGGTCGCCCATCAGCTGGGGCCGCCCGGACACCACCAGGACCGCGCAGGGCATCGCCGCGCAGACCTTGTCGACCGCCGCCTTGTCGGCGGGGGTCAGTTCGAGGTCGTGGCCGTTGCCGACGTCGCCGAATCCCTCCGCGTACGGGGTCTCGCCGACCACCACCACGCCGACGTCGTAGCCTTCGGTCGGCGCCGAGGCGTCCTTCGACCAGGCGATGTCGGCACCCGGCGCGGCCTTGCGCATCCCTTCGAGGATCGTCGTACCGGTCGTCGTCCGCCCGGACGCGCCCTGCCAGCTGATGGTCCAGCCGCCGGCCTGGTTGCCCAGGTCGTCGGCGCTCGACCCGGCCACGTACACCTTCTGCGTGGGCTTCAGCGGCAGCACCGCGCCCTCGTTCTTCAGGAGCACCTGGGACTTGGCCACGGCCTCGCGTGCCACCGCGCGGTGCCCGGGGGATCCGACCGACGGCAGGTGCGTGGGGTCCGCGTACGGCTTCTCGAACAGGCCGAGGCGGAACTTCTGCGTCAGGACGCGGGCCACGGCGTCGTCGATCCGCGCGGTGGAGATCCGGCCGGCCTCCACCTCCGCGGTGAGGGTGCGGGTGAACTCCTGGTAGTTCGTCGGCACCATGATCATGTCGAGCCCGGCGTTGACCGAGGTGCGCACGTCGCTCGGGTAGTCGCCGGGGATCTGGTCGATGGCCTGCCAGTCGCTGACGACGAAGCCCTCGAAGCCCATCCGGTCCTTGAGGACTCCGTTGATCATCTCGGCGTTCGCGTGCATCTTGACGGGTCCCCGGTCGTCGCCGAGGACGTCGAGGGAGGAGTACGAGGGCATCACCGTGCCGGTGCCCCGCTTCACCGCCTCGGCGAACGGGGCGAGGTGCACCGCTTCGAGCTCCGCGCGGCTGACCCGGGTGACGCCCTGGTCGGTCGTGTACGAGCCGGTGGTCGAGGAGCCGAAGGCGGTGCCGCCGTCGCCGACGAAGTGCTTGGCGCTGGTGAGCACCTTGTCGTTGCGGTCGAGGTCCTTGCCGTTGCGCGCGCCCTGCATGCCGTTGATGACGGTCTCCATGGCGGTGACGAGCGCCGGGTCCTCACCGAAGGCCTCGTACGAGCGGCCCCAGCGTTCGTCGCGGGTCACGCAGACGCAGGGCGCGAAGTCCCAGGGGACGCCGGTGGCCCGTACCTCCTTCGCGGTCACGGCCCCGGTCCTCGCGGCCAGTTCCGGATCGCGGCCCGCGCCGATGCCGATGTTGTGCGGCATGATCGTCGCGCCGATGACGTTGTTGTGCCCGTGCACCGCGTCCACGCCGTAGATGAGCGGGATCTGGAAGCGGGTCGCCCGGGTGCGCAGCTGGTACGCGTCGACCATCGCGGCCCAGGCCACGGGCGTGTTGGGGGTCGGGACCGAACCGCCGCCGGAGAGCAGGGACCCGAGGCCGTACCCGGCGATGTCACCCGGCGCCTTCAGGGCGTTGCGCTCGGCCTGCGTCATCTGCCCGGCCTTCTCCGCCAGGGACATCCGGGAGACCAGGTCGGCCACCCGCCTGCGCACCGGCAGCCGCGTGTCGAGGTACGGCAGACCGTGCGCGTTCACCACGACCAGCGGGTCCTCCGCGGGAGCCTTGGCGCCGTCGACCGTCAGCCGCAGCGGAACGGTCTCCGCGGACTCGGCCGCACCGTCCTTCATCGTCGGCACGGTGATCGAACGGGTCGTGCCGGACGGCGTCCCGGCGGGGAACACGACGCTGCCCGTGACGGGCCGGTAGTCCTTCCCCGGCTCCGCGCTGCCGCCGTCCCCCGTCCCGTACGTGACGGTGACGGGCTCACCGGTCGGCCCGGAGCCCGTCGTGGCCACCGAGACGTCCACCCGGGCGCTGCCGCCCTCCTCGACCGGGTGCACCACGGACTTCGTCACCACCCTCGTGGTGAGGGCGGGTTCCGCCGTGCCGTACAGCTCCACGCCGTCGAGGGCGAACGCCCCCGGTCCGCCGGTGGGAAGCGTGACGGCGTACCCCCACATCCGGTCGAGCCCGAGGACCTGGTCGATGCCCCCGACGGGCTGGTAGTCGGTCCGGTAGACGAACTCGGAGAACGGGATCTCGACGAGGTGCCAGCCCTCCCAGTCGTCCGTGAAGGACGTCGTCCACAGCTCGGACGCCTCACCGTTCGCGCCGCCGTCCTTGATCTCCAGCGCGATCCGGCGGCCCGAGCCGGGCGGCAGCGGCGCGGTGTTCTGGCCGTACCACCACAGCCGGATGCCCTTGTACGCGGTCCAGTCGTGCGCCGGCCGGTCGAAGGCGAAGTCGTGGGTGAAGCCTCCCCAGCCGCCGATGTCGTAGCGGCCTTCGAGGACCTTGCCGCCCTCGGGGGCGTCCGCGCGCTCCTTCAGTTCGAGCCGGGGGTGCGACCCGGCGGCGTCGCCCCAGGTGAACAGTCCCTCCGCCGGCGGCCCCGCGAACGGGACCTCTCCCTCGAACCGGTCGACGGCTCGGGGAGCGGGTTCCTGGGCGGCGGCACTCGGCGGACCGCCGGTGAGCAGACCGGTGAGCACGGCGGTCGTGGCGACCACCGCCGCGCTCAGCGTCCTCCGGGGACGTACGGGTGGCATGCGGGCTCCTTCGAACAGGCGCGGGGCCTGTGGGGGGTGGGGGACGGAGAAGGGCTATGAGGGCCGGGGATCAGGCCGGGTTGTGGGTCCACTTCTGGTTGGCCCCGCCGGTGCAGCTCCAGATCTGCGCCCGTGTCCCGTCGGCCGAGGAGTTGCCCGTGACGTCCAGACACTTGTTCGCGCCCGTGTTCACCACGTCGTGCGTGGCGGCGTCGTAGGTCCAGCGCTGCGCGGCGGTGCCGTTGCAGTTGTACAACTGGACCCGCGCGCCGTCGGCCGTCGAACCGCCGGTGACGTCGAGGCACTTGCCGAGCGCCCGCACGCTGCCGTCGGCGGCGAGCGTCCAGCGCTGCGCCGTGGTGCCGTTGCAGCCGTACAGCTGGACGGGCGTGCCGTCGGCGGTGGCCCCGCCGGCCACGTCCAGGCACTTCCCTGCCAGACCGGTCAGCGGGCCGGCTTCTCCTCCGCCGGCGGGCGTCCCCGCCCAGGTGAAGGTCGCGGTGGTACGGGCGGGCAGCGTGTACGTGAAGGACTGGCCGCCCCAGTCGACCCGGACGGACTGGGCGGAGCCGCCGCCGTTGTGGGCGATCAGCGCCTTGGAGCCGTCGGGGTTGCGCCAGGCCACGTTCTTCACGGTGCTGTTGGCGGTGGAGGCGATCCGGTACGCCCCGGGCCTGACGAACTTGGTCAGGTGACCCGTCGTGTAGTACTCGATCGTGTAGTCGACCTGCCCGGCGCGGGCGCCGCCCTCCTGAACGGTGACGAGACCGGTGCAGGTGCCGCAGCCGCCGTTGTGCGGGCCCATGTTCTGGTTGAGGGCCAGACTCCACTTGACCAGGCTGCCGCTCCAGTTGCGGGCGTAGTCGACGATGTCCCTGAGGTCCTCGTCGTGCTGGTCGGTGATCCAGGTGCCGCCGGAGTGCTCGGTGCTGAACTGCTTGACCGTCGGGTACTGCCGGTGCACCTGCGTGCCCACGGCCGGGTCGCCGAAGTAGCCGTGCCAGGCGATGCCCCCGAACAGCGGATCGTCGCGCACGCCCGCGTCGCCGAGGATCCCGGCGCCGAAGCCGGCGTAGTCGCCGTAGTTCCAGTCGTGGACGAGGACCTTGGTGGTGAGGCCCGCGGCCCGGAAGGCCGGGTAGACGTGGTTCTTGGTGAACTCGACGAGCCCGGCCGGGTTCCAGCTCATGCCGGGGTAGTTCATGGCGGTCGGGTTGCCGGCCTGACAGCAGTTCGGCTCGTTCTGCACGGAGACGTAGTCGACCTTCACTCCGGCGGCCTGGTAGCTCTGCACGTACTTGACCAGGTACTGGGCGTACAGCGGGTAGTACTCCGCCTTGAGCCAGCCCATCTGGTCCATCCGGCCGTTGTCCTTCATCCAGCCGGGTGCACTCCACGGCACGCCCTTGACCCGGAGCGCCGGGTTGAGCTGCTTGGCCTGCGCGGTGAGCAGCCGGACGTTCGTGTCGTAGCCGTTGGCCCCGAAGTCGTTCAGGTCGCAGCAGGTGTCGTCGAGGGAGACGTTCCCGGGACGGGAGAGGTCCGAGGCTCCGATGGGGTTGCGGACGAAGGAGAGGCCGATGCCCTCGGTGGGGGAGAACAGCCTGCGCATCACCTCGTCGCGGGTGGCGGCGCTGACCGCGCCCCCGCGCAGCAGATGGGCGGTCGTGTCGGTGATCGACGCACCGCCGCCCTCGAACCGCTGGTACGTGGTGCCCTCGTCGACGGTGATGGTGTGGTTCGCGGCGCCGCCTGCCGGGCCGAACGCGAGGGGTGCCTGCGGGGCGAGCCCCCGGGTGACGGCCCGGCCGCCGGAGTCGGAGGTGGTGGTGAGCCAGACGTCGACCCGCTCGCCGGCGGCCTGCGCGGTGCCGGGCCCGGTGAGGACCAGGCTGCCGGCGACGAGGATGCCGGCGGTGAGCGCCGTGAGGGGCCGCAGCCCGCGGAGGTATCTGAGCCCCCGGCTGATTGTGTAATGCACCTGACAAACCTTTCGCCGTTTCGCGCCCAACGGAAACACCCCAACAGCAGGCCTTTTATCAAGGCATGAAGTTATGGGGCACCCCTGGGGTCGTCAACCCTTCGGGCGCTCCTGCTCGATGCCGCCCCGCGCGGGTTGCGTTCGCCCGATGCAAGGAGTTGGCAATGACGCAACTGGCTTGCGAAGCTTGCGATAGTCTTGCGTTCATGACGCGACGACTTGCTCAAGTGGCCAAGAAGGTGGGAGTCAGCGAGGCGACGGTCAGTCGTGTCCTCAACGGCAAACCCGGTGTCTCAGACGCGACGCGGCAGTCCGTGCTCACCGCCCTGGACGTCCTCGGATACGAGCGGCCCACGCAGTTGCGCGGAGAGCGCGCCCGCCTGGTCGGGCTCGTGCTGCCGGAGCTCCAGAACCCCATCTTCCCCGCCTTCGCGGAGGTCATCGGCGGCGCGCTCGCGCAACAGGGCCTCACCCCCGTGCTGTGCACGCAGACCAAGGGCGGCGTCTCCGAGGCGGACTACGTGGAACTCCTGCTCCAGCAGCAGGTGTCCGGAGTCGTCTTCGCCGGCGGCCTCTTCGCGCAGGCCGACGCGCCACACGACCACTACCACCAGCTCGCCGAGCGCAACATCCCCGTGGTCCTGATCAACGCCTCCATCAAGGGGCTCAACTTCCCCTGCGTCTCCTGCGACGACGCCGTCGCCGTCGAGCAGGCCTGGCGCCACCTGGCCTCCCTCGGGCACGAGCGCATCGGTCTCGTCCTCGGCCCCGGCGACCACGTCCCCTCACGCCGCAAGCTCGAAGCGGCCCGCGCCGTGGCCCGTGCCGCCGGCGGGGAGCTGCCGGACGAGTACGTCGTACGGTCGATCTTCTCGCTCGAAGGAGGCCAGGCCGCCGCCACCCGCCTGCTGGAGCGGGGCGTCACCGGCATCGTCTGCGCCAGCGACCCGCTCGCCCTCGGTGCCATCCGGTCCGCGCGCCGCCGAGGCCTCTCGGTCCCCGCGCAGGTGTCGGTCGTCGGCTTCGACGACTCCGCCTTCATGAACTGCACCGAGCCGCCGCTCTCCACCGTCCGCCAGCCCATCGAGGCCATGGGGCGCGCCGCCGTCGAGCTGCTCTGCGCCCAGATCCAGGGGACCCAGACCGATCCCGGTGAGCTCCTCTTCGAGCCCGAACTCGTGGTGCGCGGCTCGACGGCGCCGCCCCCGACCGTCTGACCCTTCCGCCCACCGTTCACCGGCTCCGGCGCCGGGGAGGCTCACCGCCTCCCCGGCGCCGGAGCCGTTCTTCGTTGACCTGCACGGATGCGGGGGCCCAACCGCCGTTTCGGTCACGGCTGTTGACAAAGCGGTGACCTGCTAGAAACCTGACACCCCGGCGGCGCAAAAGATTAACGAAAATGCTCAATAAGTCTGTATCTCGCCGTCATTCATTGTCAGAGTCCCGCTGGGTTCCTGGCTAGAGGCCTTGTTCCGGCTCCGAGCGTGTGGCCCAGCAGACGGAGAGGCCCATATGAGAGGCAAAATTCTGAGCTGGCGGCTGACGATCGGCGTCCTGATAGCCGGACTGATCGCCGTCGGACTCCTGCCGGTCACCGCCCACGCGGCGGCCGCGACCAACCTCGCCCTCGGCAGAACGACGACGGCATCGGGCGCGCACGGTGCCTACCCGGCCGGCAACGTCACCGACGGCGGCCAGCAGTCCTACTGGGAAGGCCCCGCCGGATCGTTCCCGCAGTGGGTGCAGGTCGACCTCGGCGCCGGAACCCGCGTCGACAGCGTCGTCCTGAAGCTCCCCACCACCTGGGAGGCCCGCTTCCAGACCGTCGCCGTGCTCGGCAGCACCGACGGCAGCACCTTCACCACCCTCGCCGCGCCCGGGTCACGGGCGTTCGACCCCTCCGCGTCGAACACCGTCACCGTCGGCATCACCTCCACGACGACCCGGTACGTCCGCGTCCAGGTGACGGCCAACACCGGCTGGAACGCCGCCCAGCTCTCCGAGGTCGAGATCCACGGCGAGAGCGGCGGCCCGGTCGACCCGCCGCCCACCGGCACCAACCTCGCGCGCAACAAGCCCATCGAGGCGAGCTCCACGACACAGACGTACGTCGCGGCCAACGCCAACGACGACAGCGCGACCACCTACTGGGAGTCCGCCGGATTCCCGGCAGACCTGACGGTGAAGCTCGGCGCCGACGCCGACGTCACGGCCGTGGTCGTCAAGCTCGACCCGGCGCAGGTCTGGGGCCCCCGCACCCAGGCCATCCAGGTCCTCGGGCGGGAGCAGTCAGCCTCCGGCTTCACCTCGCTCAAGGCACGGGCCGACTACGCGTTCAGCCCTTCCACCGGGCAGAACACCATCACCATCCCCGTGACCGGCCGCTACGCCGACCTGCGGCTGACCTTCTTCTCCAACACCGGCGCCCCCGGCGCCCAGGTCGCGGAGTTCCAGGTCGTGGGCGCGGCGGCGCCGGGCCCCGACCTCACCGTCACCGATCTGAACTGGGCTCCGTCCGCCCCCTCCGATACCGACGCCGTGACCGTCCACGCCACTGTGCGCAACGCCGGCACCGCTGCGGCAGCCGCCGCGACCGTCGAGGTCAGTGTCGAAGGGGCCGTGGCCGGTTCCGCCCAGGTCGGCGCGCTCGCCGCCGGAGCCTCGGCGACCGTCCCGGTCGTCGTGGGCAAGCGGCCCATGGGCTCGTACACCGTCTCGGCGGTGGTCGACCCCACCGACACCGTCCCCGAACAGGACAACGAGAACAACAGCCGGACGGCCGCCACGAAGCTGGTCGTCGGCCAGAGCCCCGGCCCCGACCTGCGAGTCACCGCGATCACGACCAACCCGACCAGCCCGTCCGTCGGTTCCGCCGTCACCTTCACCGTCGCGGTCCAGAACCGCGGCACCACCGGCGCCGCCGGCACGGTCACCCGGCTCACCGCGGGCACCACCACCCTCAACGGCACCACGGGCGCCATCGCCGCGGGCCAGACGGTCAACGTGCCGATCTCCGGCAGCTGGACCGCCACCACCGGCGGCGCCACGCTCACCGCGACCGCCGACGCCACGGGCACCCTCACCGAGACCGACGAGACCAACAACGTCTTCGCGCGCTCCCTCGTCGTGGGCCGCGGCGCCGCCGTTCCGTACACCGAGTACGAGGCGGAGGACGCCCGCTACCAGGGCACCCTGCTCACCGCCGACCGGAAGCGGACCTTCGGGCACACCAACTTCGCCACCGAGTCCTCCGGCCGCAAGTCGGTCCGGCTCGCCACCACGGGTGAGTTCGTCGAGTTCACCTCCACCAACCCGGCCAACTCCATCGTCGTCCGCAACTCCGTGCCCGACGCGGCCGCGGGCGGTGGAGCCGAGGCCACGATCAGCCTCTACGCCGACGACGTCTTCGTCCGGAAGCTGACCCTGTCGTCCAAGCACAGCTGGCTCTACGGCAGCACCGACGACCCCGAAGGACTCACCAACCGGCCCGGCGGCGACGCCCGGCGCCTCTTCGACGAGTCCCACGCCCTGCTCGCCCAGTCCTACCCGGTGGGCACGAAGTTCCGCCTCCAGCGCGACGCCGGGGACTCGGCGGCCTTCCACATCATCGACCTGATCGACCTGGAGCAGGTCGCGCCCCCGGCCGCCAAGCCGGCGAACTGCGTCTCCATCACCGAGTACGGCGCCGTCCCCAACGACGGCATCGACGACACCGACGCCCTCCAGCGCGCGGTGACCGCCGACCAGAACGGCCGGATCCCCTGCGTCTGGATCCCCGCCGGCCAGTGGCGTCAGGAGCAGAAGATCCTCACCGACGACCCGCTCGACCGCGGTCAGTTCAACCAGGTCGGGATCCGCGACGTCACCATCCGCGGCGCGGGCATGTGGCACTCCCAGCTCCACACCCTCACCCCGCCGCACGAGGCCGGCGGCATCAACCACCCGCACGAGGGCAACTTCGGCTTCGACATCGACCACAACACCCAGATCTCCGACCTCGCCATCTTCGGCTCGGGCACCATCCGGGGCGGCGACGGCAACGCCGAGGGCGGCGTCGGCCTCAACGGACGCTTCGGCAAGGACACCAGGATCAGCAACGTCTGGATCGAGCACGCCAACGTCGGCGTCTGGGCCGGCCGCGACTACGCCAACATCCCCGAACTGTGGGGCCCCGGAGACGGCCTGCAGTTCACCGGCATGCGGATCCGCAACACCTACGCCGACGGCATCAACTTCGCCAACGGCACCCGCAACTCGACCGTCTTCGACTCGTCCTTCCGCAACACCGGTGACGACGCCCTGGCCGTCTGGGCCAGCAAGTACGTCAAGGACACCTCGGTCGACGTCGGACACGACAACCACTTCCGCAACAACACCATCCAGCTGCCCTGGCGCGCCAACGGCATCGCGGTCTACGGCGGCTACGGCAACACCATCGAGAACAACATCATCTCGGACACCATGAACTACCCCGGGATCATGCTCGCGACCGACCACGACCCGCTGCCCTTCTCCGGCCAGACCCTCATCTCCAACAACGCCCTGCACCGCACCGGCGGCGCGTTCTGGAACGAGGACCAGGAGTTCGGCGCCATCACCCTCTTCGCCCAGGGCCAGCCCATCCCCGGCGTCACCATCCGCGACACCGACATCCACGACTCGACCTACGACGGCATCCAGTTCAAGACGGGCGGCGGCGAGATGCCGGACGTGAAGATCACCGATGTCCGCATCGCCACGTCGGTCAACGGCTCCGGGATCCTCGCGATGAGCGGCGCCCGCGGCAGCGCGACGCTGACCGGCGTCACCATCACCGACTCGGCCGAGGGCGACGTCCTCGTCGAGCCCGGTTCCCAGTTCGTCGTCAACAGGGCCGGCTGATCCCCGTGCACCCGATTCGAGAGCGAGGACGGATGAGTTTCCGCAGCTGGAGATCACGGGGCCTGAGCGCCGTGATCGCGACCAGCCTCCTGTCCCTGGGCGGACCCCTCGTGTCCGCCCAGGCTGCGGGCGGCCCGAACATCGCCCTGGGGGACGCGACCGCGGCGTCCGGCGCCCACGCCGAGTACGGCGCGGCGAACATCACCGACGGCAGTCAGGGCACGTACTGGCAGAGCGCGGGCAGCGCCCTGCCCCAGTGGGTCCAGGTCGACCTCGGCGCCACCACCCGCGTGGACGAGGTCGTCCTGAAACTGCCCGCCGGCTGGGAGAGCCGCGACCAGACGCTCTCCGTCCAGGGCAGCGCCGACGGCACGAGCTTCGCCACCCTCAAGAACTCCGCCTCCTACACGTTCAGCCCGGGCGCGGCCAACACCGTCACGGTCGCCTTCCCCGCCACCCAGACCCGGTTCGTACGGGTCCACATCACCGCCAACACCGGCTGGCAGGCAGCCCAGCTCTCCGAACTGGAGGTACACGCCGCCGAAGGCTCCTCCACGAACCTGGCGAGCGGCCGCACCCTGACCGCGAGCAGCCACACCGAGGTGTACGGAGCGGGCAACGCCAACGACGGCAACCGGGCCACCTACTGGGAGAGCGCCAACAACGCCCTCCCGCAGTGGATCCAGGCCGACCTCGGCGCTTCCGTCCGCGTCGACCGGGTCGTGCTCCGGCTTCCCGACGGCTGGGGCGCGCGCAGCCAGACCCTCAAGATCCAGGGCAGTGCGAACGGCACCGCCTTCAGCGATCTGACCGCCTCCCAGGCGTACACCTTCGACGCCGCCGGGGGACGGGCCGCGACGATCGCGTTCGACGCGACCACCACCCGGTACGTCCGGGTCCTCGTCACGGCGAACAGCGTCCAGCCCGCCGCCCAGCTCTCCGAGCTGGAGATCTACGGACCGCAATCGGGCGACACGCAGGCCCCGACCGTGCCCGCGAACCTCGCCCTCACCCAGCCGGCCACCGACCGGATCCGGCTCACCTGGAACGCGGCCACCGACAACACGGGCGTGACCGGCTACGACGTCTACGCCAACGGCACCCTGCTGACCAGCGTCGCCGGAGACGTCACCACGTTCACCGACACCCGGCCGGCGAACGAGACGGTCACCTACCGCGTCCGCGCCAAGGACGCGGCGGGCAACCAGTCCGCCGACAGCAACGCCGTCACCCGCACCGGCGACACCGGTGACACCCAGGCCCCGACGGCGCCCGCGAACCTCGCGTTCACCGAGGCCACCGCCGGGCAGATCAAGCTGACCTGGAACGCCTCCTCGGACAACACCGGTGTCACCGGCTACGACGTATACGCGAACAACGTCCTCCGCGGCAGCGTCGCCGGGAACGTCACCGCCTACACCGACGACCAGCCGGCCTCCGCGACCGTCACCTACCGCGTCCGCGCGAAGGACGCGGCCGGCAACCGGTCGGCCGACAGCAACGCCGTCACCCGCACCGGCAGCGGCGGCACCGGCTCCAACCTCGCCGTCGGCAAGGAGATCGACGCCTCCTCCTTCGTCCACACCTACAACGCGGCCAACGCCAACGACAACAGCCTCAGCACCTACTGGGAGGGCGCCGGCGGCAGCTACCCGAACACCCTGACCGTCAAGCTGGGCTCCAACGCCGACGTCGACAGCCTCGTCCTCAAGCTCAACCCGGACGCGGCCTGGGCGACCCGCAGCCAGACCGTCGAGGTCCTCGGCCGCGAACAGAACGCCACCGGCTTCACCGGCCTGGTGGCCGCGAAGAGCCACACCTTCGACCCGGCGAGCGGCAACACCGTCACCATCCCCGTCTCCGCCCGCGTCGCCGACGTCCGGCTGAGGTTCACCGCCAACACCGGCTCCGCGGCAGGCCAGCTCGCCGAGTTCCAGGTCATCGGCGTCCCCGCCCCCAACCCCGACCTCCAGGTCACCGGCCTCACCACCACGCCCGCCTCGCCCGTCGAGTCGGAGCCGATCACCGTCAGCGCCACCGTCCGCAACAGCGGCCCTGCCGCAGCACCGGCCAGCGCCGTCGCGCTGCGCCTCGGCGGCACCAAGGTCGCCACCGCGCAGGTCGGCGCCCTGGCCGCCGGCGCCCAGACCACGGTCAGCGCCTCCATCGGCGTCCGCGACGCCGGCAGCTACCAGCTCAGCGCCGTCGCCGACGAGGCGAACGCCGTCATCGAGCAGAACGAGTCCGACAACACGTACACCCGCCCCACCGCCCTGGTGGTCGCACCGGTGTCGAGCTCCGACCTGGTCGCCGCCTCGGTGACGACGTCGCCGTCCAGCCCGGCAGCCGGCGACACGGTCACCTTCAAGGTGGCCCTGAGGAACCAGGGCACCGCGCCGAGCGCCGCGGGCGGCCACGGCGTCAGCCTCACCCTCACGGACTCGACGGGAGCCACCGTCAAGTCCCTGACGGGCACCCACAGCGGAGCCCTCGCCGCCGGTGCGGGCGCCGAGGTGACCCTCGGCCCGTGGACGGCGGCCAACGGCTCCTACACGGTGCGGACGGTCGTCGCCGACGACGCCAACGAACTCCCGGTCAAGCGCGCCAACAACACCTCCACCCAGCCCCTCTTCGTCGGACGCGGCGCCGACATGCCCTACGACATGTACGAGGCGGAGGACGGCACCGTCGGCGGCGGAGCCACCGTCGCCGGGCCGAACCGCACCATCGGCGACATCGCGGGCGAGGCCTCCGGCCGCAAGGCCGTCAGCCTGGACGCGACGGGGGAGTACGTCGAGTTCACCACCCGGCGCTCGACCAACACCCTGGTGACCCGCTTCTCCATCCCTGACTCCCCGAGCGGCGGCGGCATCGACTCCACCATCAACGTCTACGTCGACGGGGTGTTCAAGAAGTCGCTCCCGCTGACGTCGAAGTACGCCTGGCTGTACGGCGCCGAGGCCGGCCCCGGCAACTCCCCGGGCTCGGGCGCACCGCGCCACATCTACGACGAGGCGCACCTCCTCCTCGGCGAGACCGTCCAGGCGGGCAGCAGGATCCGGCTCCAGAAGGACGCCGCGAACACCTCCACGTACGCGATCGACTTCGTGAACCTGGAGCAGGTCGCCCCGGCCGGGAACCCGGACCCTGCCGCGTACACCGTGCCGGCCGGATTCGGTCACCAGGACGTGCAGAACGCCCTGGACAGGGTCCGGATGGACACCACGGGCACCCTCGTCGGCGTCTACCTGCCGCCGGGCGACTACCAGACGGCGAGCAAGTTCCAGGTGTACGGGAAGCCGGTCAAGGTGGTCGGCGCCGGACCATGGTTCACGGCGTTCCACGCGCCGTCGACCCAGGACAACACCGACGTCGGCTTCCGCGCCGAGGCGGCGGCCAAGGGCTCGCTGTTCAAGGGCTTCGCCTACTTCGGCAACTACACCTCGCGCATCGACGGACCGGGCAAGGTGTTCGACTTCGCGAACGTCTCGGACATCGTGATCGACGACATCTGGAACGAGCACATGGTGTGCCTCTACTGGGGCGCGAACACCGACCGGATGACGATCAAGAACTCCCGGATCCGCAACATGTTCGCCGACGGCGTCAACATGACCAACGGCTCGACGGACAACCACGTCGTCAACAACGACGCGCGGGCGACCGGTGACGACAGCTTCGCCCTGTTCTCCGCGATCGACGCCGGCGGCGCCGACATGAAGAACAACGTCTACGAGAACCTCACCACCACCCTGACCTGGCGAGCGGCGGGCGTGGCCGTCTACGGCGGCTACGACAACACCTTCCGCAACATCCACATCGCCGACACGCTCGTCTACGCGGGCATCACCATCTCGTCCCTGGACTTCGGCTATCCCATGAACGGTTTCGGGACCGGGCCCACGACCTTCGAGAACATCTCCATCGTCCGGGCAGGCGGCCACTTCTGGGGCTCACAGACCTTCCCCGGCATCTGGGTGTTCTCCGCCTCCAAGGTCTTCCAGGGGATCAGGGTGAACCACGTGGACATCGTCGACCCCACGTACAGCGGGGTGATGTTCCAGACGAACTACGTGGGCGGTCAGCCACAGTTCCCCATCAAGGACACCGTGTTCACGGACGTCTCGATCACAGGGGCGCGCAAGAGCGGTGACGCGTTCGACGCCAGGTCCGGATTCGGTCTGTGGGCCAACGAGATGCCCGAGTCGGGGCAGGGGCCCGCCGTGGGGGAGGTGACCTTCAACGGGCTGCGGCTGAGCGGCAACGCGGTGGACATCCGTAACACCACCTCCACCTTCAGGATCAACGTCAACCCGTAACCTCCCCTCCCCATAACCCTGCCCGCGAGGCCGATGCAGGTGGCTTGCAGCCACTTGCATCGGTCTTGCGTGCGTTCTGTCGCCGGGCTCGCGCGGCGATCCCGGCCGGTCGCGCCTCGTACCCTTGAACTGTCGGCTTCCTGAGTGGCTAACACCGCCCATCAGCCCCTGACTGTCAGGCAATTACGAAATCAGCGCGATATCTTGCGTTCACTTGTTGGTGGTGGTTGAGTGAGCGGCGCCCCACAACGCACAGGCGGTGGGGCGACCTCCACGTTCAGGCCCGAAGGGGACCACCCATGAGAAGTGCCCGGTTCCGCCGTACGCGCCGCGCCAGCGCGGTCACCCTCGTCTCCGCGCTCACGCTGACCGCGCTCGCCGCCTGCGGCACGAGCAGCAGCAACGACAACAACGGCAGCGGCGGTTCCGAGGGCGGGGGATCATCCGACCCCACCGCCCCGCTGGACCCCAAGACCAAGGTGACGCTCACGATCGACTGCATGCCCCCCGCGGCGAAGGCGGCCGAGCTCAAGGAGTGGAAGGAGGACGTCGCCGAGTTCAACAAGACCTACCCGAACGTCACCATCGAGGGCCGCTCCACCCCCGGACAGTGCCTGGAGCCGCCGCGCTTCACCGCGATGCTCAAGGCCAAGTCCCAGCCGGACGTGTTCTACACGTACTTCACCGACCTGCCGCAGGTGCTCTCCGAGGACGGCGCCGCGGACATCACCGCGTACGTCAACGACAAGACCGTCCCGCTCCTGGGGGACATCGACCCGAACGTCCTGAACTCCCTGAAGCACGACGGCAAGCTGTACGGCCTCCCCACCAGCAACTACACGATGGGCCTGCTCGTCAACCGCAAGCTCTTCACGCAGGCGGGCCTCGACCCCGACGCCCCGCCGCGCACCTGGGAGGAGCTCCGCGCCGCCGCCAAGAAGATCGCCGGACTCGGCGACGGCATCGCCGGCTTCGGCGAGTACAGCGCGGGCAACACCGGCGGCTGGCACTTCACCGCGCAGATGTACAGCGTCGGCGGCGAGGTCGTCGACGCGAGCGGCAAGAAGGCCGCCTTCAACAACGAGCTCGGCAAGCAGGTCGCGAAGAACCTCCACGCCATGCGCTGGGAGGACGACAGCATGGGCAAGACCCAGCTGCTCAAGTGGGGCGACCTGCAGAAGCAGATCGCCACCGACAAGCTCGGCATGTTCCTCGCCGCCCCCGACGACATCGCGTACATGGTCCAGCAGCTCGGCGCGAAGTACGAGAACTTCGGCATGGGCCCCATCCCCGGCGCGAAGAACACCCTGGCCGGCGGCAACAACTACATGATCAAGAAGGGCATCTCCGGCGACAAGATCAAGGCCGCCGTCGCCTGGCTCAACTTCAAGAACCTCACCGTCGGCAAGGGCCAGTTCGACTGGGCCCGCACCAAGCGGGACGCGCTCCCCGTCGGCGTACCGCAGCCCAACTTCTGGCTGAACGAGTCCAAGACGAAGGACGACGCCGCCCGCGTCGCCAACGCCACGATGCCGGTCGCGAACTTCAAGTCCTTCATGGACAACCCCGTCGCGGGCAAGGCCGAGCCGCCCAAGGCGCAGGAGGTCTACAAGGTCCTCGACAACGTGATGTCCGGCCTCCTCACCAACAAGGACGCCGACATCGACAAGCTCCTCGCCACCGCCGAGGCACAGGTCGACCAGGTCCTCGCCACGCGGTGAGAGGCCCCGGCGGGGGCGGGCCGGCCGGCCGCCCCCGCCGCCCCTCGATCACCCCAGGACCACCCCGGCAGACCAGAACCAAGGAGCGACGATGTCGGCCCCCAGCGTGACCCCGAGCAAGGCGGGCAGTCCCCGTCACTCTTCGCCGCCGACGGCCGGCCCCGTACCTCCCGGTGGCCGTGACCGCTTCGCGAAGAGCCTGCGGCGCAACCTCACCGCCCACGGCTTCCTCATCGGCGCCGTCCTCTGCTTCGCGTTCTTCTCCTGGTACCCGATGGTCAGGGAGTTCCTCCTTGCCTTCCAGAAGACCGAGAGCGGACAGACGACGTGGGTGGGCTTCGACAACCTCGTCACCGTCGTCAACGACCCGGCCTTCTGGCAGGCCTGGCGCAACACGCTCCTGTTCACCGTGCTCGCGCTGGTCTTCGGCTTCGCCGTGCCCTTCGCCGTCGCCCTCGTCATCAACGAGTTCCACCACGGCCAGGGATATCTGCGGCTGCTCGTCTACCTGCCCGTCATGCTTCCGCCGGTCGCCTCGGTCCTCCTCTTCAAGTACCTGTACGACCCCGGCTACGGACTCCTCAACGAACTCTTCCGCACCCTCCACCTCCCCGAGCAGCAATGGCTCCAGGACCCCGACCTCTCCATGCTCTCCGTCGTCATCGCGTCGACCTGGATGAACATGGGCGGCGCGGCCCTGATCTACCTCGCCGCGCTCCAGGGCATCCCCGGCGAGCTGTACGAGGCGGCCGAACTCGACGGCGCCGGCCTCTTCCGGAAGATCTGGCACGTCACCATCCCGCAGACCCGCCTCATCCTCTCCCTGATGCTGCTCATGCAGATCATCGCGACCATGCAGGTCTTCGTCGAACCGTTCCTGCTCACCGGCGGCGCGGGACCCGAGGGATCGACCACGACCGTCGTCTACCTCATCTACCAGTACGCCTTCAACTTCAACAACTACGGTGCCGCGGCGGCGCTCGGCCTGCTCCTGCTCGTACTCCTGGCCGGATTCTCGGCGGCGTACGTGAAGCTCAGCCGCGCCGAGGACGAGTAGGACCGGGGAGACCAGCATGTCCACACGCACACTCATCTCGCCCGCGCAGCTGGCCCGCCCCCGTGGCAAGGTCGTCTACTGGGTGGTCTTCGCCCTGGTCGTCGGCGGCTTCACCCTGGCGTTCCTCGGCCCCCTGTACTGGCTGGTGTCCAGCGGCTTCAAGGACACCCAGGAAGTGATCCAGACACCGCCGACCCTGGTCCCCGGATCGCTCGAACCGGAGAACTACACCCGGGCCTGGGAGGTCATGGACCTCGCGACCCTTCTCTTCAACACCCTCTACTACGCGCTCGGCGCCCTGGCCTTCCAGCTCGTCCTCGACGTGGCGGCCGCCTACTCGCTCTCCAAACTGAGGCCCGTCCTCGGCAAGGCGATCCTCGGCCTGATGCTGGCGACCCTGATGATCCCGGCCACCGTCCTCGTCGTACCCCAGTACCTCACGGTCCTGGACGTGCCGATCTTCGAGCGCAACCTGCTGAACACGCCCTGGGCGATCTGGCTGCCCTCCGTCACCAACGCCTTCAACATCTTCCTGCTCAAGCGCTTCTTCGACTCCATCCCGAAGGAACTGCTCGACGCCGCGTCGATGGACGGGGCCTCCCCGGTACGGATCCTCTGGTCGATCGTGCTGCCCATCTCGCGGCCGATCCTGGGCGTGGTCTCCATCTTCGCCGTCGTCGGGGTCTGGAAGGACTTCCTCTGGCCGATGCTCACGCTCCCCGACCCCGCGATGCAGACGCTCAACGTCGGCATCTACTCGCTCTCCAACGGAGTGCCCGTGAACGTGCTGATCGCCGCGCTCACCATCGCCTCCGTGCCGACCCTGCTCATCTTCCTGATCTTCCAGCGCAACATCATGAGCGGCCTCACGGCGGGCGGCCTCAAAGGCTGACCGCCCGCCCGTGCCAAGCCCCCCGCCTCCGCACCCCGACCTGCCCGAAAGGACCTCACGTGGCAGCCCCTCTCTCGCACCGCGCCGACGACTGGTGGCGCGACGCCGTCATCTACCAGGTGTATCCGCGCAGCTTCGCCGACGGCGACGGCGACGGCACCGGGGACCTCGCGGGCGTCCGGGCGAGACTGCCCTACCTCGCCGAACTCGGCGTCGACGCCGTCTGGTTCACCCCCTGGTACCTCTCACCGCTGGTCGACGGCGGCTACGACGTCGCCGACTACCGCACCATCGACCCCGCCTTCGGCACCCTCGCCGAGGCCGAGAAGCTGATCGCCGAAGCCCGCGCGCTCGACCTCCGGGTGATCGTCGACATCGTCCCCAACCACGTCTCCGACCAGCACGCCTGGTTCCGGGAGGCACTGGAGGCCGGCCCCGGAAGCGCCGCCCGCGCCCGCTTCCACTTCCGGCCCGGCCGGGGCGAACACGGCGAACTCCCGCCCAACGACTGGCCCTCCCAGTTCTCCGGGAACACCTGGACCCGCGTCCCCGACGGCGAGTGGTACCTCCACCTCTTCACCCCCGAACAGCCCGACCTCAACTGGAGCCACCCCGACGTCCGCCACGAGCACGAGGACATCCTCCGCTTCTGGTTCGAACGAGGAGTCTCCGGCGTACGGATCGACTCCGCGGCCCTGCTCGCCAAGGCCCCCGACCTGCGCGACTTCGTCGAGGGCGTCGACCCGCACCCGTACATCGACCAGGACGAGATCCACGCCGTCTACCGCTCCTGGCGCGCCATCGCCGACGAGTACGGCGGCGTCTTCGTCGGAGAGGTCTGGCTGCCCGACGCCGAACGCTTCGCGCGCTACCTGCGCCCCGACGAACTGCACACGGCCTTCAACTTCAACTTCCTCTCCTGCCCCTGGGAACCGGGACGGCTCCGCGCCACCATCGACGACACCCTCGCCGAACACGCCCCGGTCGGCGCCCCCGCGACCTGGGTCCTCTGCAACCACGACGTGACCCGTACGGTCACCCGCTACGGGCGCGCGGACACCGGCTTCGACTTCGCCACGAAGACCTTCGGCACGCCCACGGACCTCGCCCTCGGCACGCGAAGGGCCCGCGCGGCGGCGCTCCTCACCCTGGCCCTGCCGGGCTCGGTGTACCTCTACCAGGGGGAGGAACTGGGCCTGCCCGAGGCGGAGGTCCCGCTCGACCGGATCCAGGACCCCATGCACGCCCGCTCCGGCGGCACCGACCCGGGCCGCGACGGCTGCCGCATACCCCTGCCGTGGACGGCCGACGAGCCCTGGTACGGCTTCGGCTCCCACACCGAGCCGTGGCTCCCGCAGCCCCGGGAGTGGCAGGGGTACGCGGTGGACCGGCAGCGGGCCGACGCCGGATCGATGCTGGCGCTGTACCGCGAGGCCCTCCGGCTGCGCAGGTCCGTCGAAGGCTTCGGCGACGGCCCTCTGACCTGGCTGCCGGCGCGGGAGGGAGTCCTCGCCTTCACCCGCGCCGACGGCCTGGTGTGCGTGGTCAACCTCTCCCCGGCCCCGGCCGCCCTCCCGCCGTACGAGCGGCTGCTCCTGTCGAGCGGCCCGCTGGACGCCGACGGCGGGCTCCCCACCGACACGGCGGTGTGGCTGCGCACCTGACAGGCGGAGCGTCAGGAC
The DNA here is from genome assembly GCF_044452745.1 of Streptomyces sp. NPDC051822. NCBI lineage: Bacteria > Bacillati > Actinomycetota > Actinomycetes > Kitasatosporales > Streptomycetaceae > Streptomyces > Streptomyces sp. NPDC051822. The sequence goes on from NZ_JBITBZ010000010.1 coordinate 264,695, forward strand.
ACGGAACGGCCGAAGAACTCCAGCTCCGCGACGGCCACCTGCCTGCGGGAGTCCGCCCGCCAGGCCGTACGCAGCACCAGCTGCACCGACAGCGCGTCACGGACCCGGACGTCGACGCGCTGGGTGCCGCCGTCGTTGACACGGTGGTGCGAGACGCGCGTCTCGCCCGAGGAGTCCCTGACCACGAGGTCGAAGGTGCGCGGCATGGACGGCAGGGAACGCGAGCCGGGACCGCACGGAATCGGCTCCTCCCCTCGATGTCAGACCCTCGCGAGAGGATCACCTTATGACGACCTTCCCCGCCGATGAGGCGCTGTCCACCCTGCCCACCCTCCTCGTCCCGCCGGCCCTCCCCGGCCTGACCACCCTGTCCGGCCGCGCCGAGTACGAGGCCGCGCTGCAGCGCCTGCACGACGCCTCGCGGTCCTATTACGGAGACGGCGACAGCGTCCTGGACGACACCGCCTACGACCGGCTCCGGCTGGCCGTCCTGGCCTGGGAGGAGGCGAACCCCGCCGAGGCCGTCCCCGACTCGCCGACCGGACTGGTCGCCGACGGTGCGGCTCCGGTCGGCGATGTCGAGCACACCTCCCGGCTGTTGAGCCTGGACAACGTCTTCGACGCCGAGGGACTGGTGGCCTGGGGCGCCTCCGTCCAGCGTCGCCTGGGCCGCGCGCCGGCCGGCGGGTTCACCGTCGAACCCAAGATCGACGGCGCGGCCGTGGCCGCCCGGTACCGGGACGGCCGTCTGGTGCAGGTCATCACCCGGGGCGACGGCAGCCACGGCGAGGACGTCAGCCATGTCATCGGCCAGATCGACGGCCTGCCCGAGCGGCTCGCCGAGGCCGTCACCGTTGAGGTCCGAGGCGAGGTCGCCTTCACCCAGGAGCAGTTCGAGGAGGCGAACGCGGTCCGGACCGCCCACGGCGCCCCGGCCTTCGTCAACCCCCGCAACGGCACGGCGGGGACGCTGAGGGCGAAGGACCGCCCGTACCGGCTCCGGATGACGTTCTGGGCCTACGGTGTCGTCGAACTGGACGGCGTCGCCTTCCTGCCCGCCGGGTCGACGCACCACGACGCGCTGGCCGCCGTGGCCGCGGCCGGCGTGCAGACGACCGCGGCCTCCGCCGCGGGGCTCCTCGTCGTCCCCGACCTGGCCGAGGCGCAGACCAGGGTCGACGCGATCGCAGCGATGCGCGCGGAGCTGCCCGTCGGGATCGACGGAGTGGTCGTCAAGTTGAACGACTCCGCCGAACAGGAGGAGATCGGCTTCGGCTCGCGGTTCCCGTACTGGGCCATAGCGGTGAAGCTGCCCGCGGTCGAGCGGCAGACGGTCCTCCAGGACGTCGTCTGGGAGGTCGGCAGGACCGGGGTCCTGGCTCCTACCGCCATCCTCGCCCCGGTGGAGATCGACGGATCCACCGTCACCAGGGCCACCCTGCACAACCCGGCGGACATCCGCCGCCGTGATCTGCACCTCGGCGACACGGTGACGGTGTACAAGGCCGGCGACATCATCCCGCGCGTCCAGGCGGCCGTGGTCCGCCTCCGCCCGGCCGGGGCGACGCCGGTACCGCTGCCCGAGGCGTGCCCGCGCTGCGGCGGCGAGATCAACACGGCCCAGGAGCGGTGGCGATGCGCTCAGGGCGCCTCCTGCGCGCTCCCAGCGCTCATCGAGTACGCCGCCGGGCGCGAGATGCTCGACATCGACGGCCTGGGCAAGACGTACGTGGCGGCTCTGGTCGAGTCGGGAGACGTCCGCGACGTCGCCGACCTCTTCACGCTGACGATCGACCAGCTGACGGCCGCGTCGGGCAGCTCCAAGCGCGCGGCCAAGCTCGCCGAACAGCTCGAGGCCGCCAAGGCCCGTCCCCTCAGCCGGGTCTTCTGCGCCCTGGGCGTGCTCGGCACCGGACGCAGCATGTCCCGCCGTATCGCCCGGCACTTCGGCACCATGGACGCGATTCGCGAGGCCGACGCGCCCGGGATGCAGGATGTGGAGGGGATCGGCCCGGAGAAGGCCCCGGTCGTCGTCGAGCAGATCGCCGCACTGGCACCCGTCATCGACAAACTGATCGCCGCGGGAGTCAACATGACCGAGCCCGCGGACCCGTCGGCCGGATCGCCCGGTGGACCGTTGGAGGGCAAGGTCGTCGTGGTCACCGGGAAGATGACGGGGCCGCTGGAGGGTTTCGGCCGGTCCGAGATGAACGCGCTGATCGAGAAGGCCGGTGGGCGGGCGGGCAGCGGTGTCAGTGCCAGGACGTCCATCCTCGTGGCGGCGCCCTCCGCGAACGGGAAGCCGAGCTCGAAGGCGGTCAAGGCCGCCGAACTCGGCGTCGAGGTCATGACGCCGGAGGCCTTTGCCGAACTGGTCGCCGACGGAACTCACCGAGAGACGGGGGCAACCTTGTAGGGGCGTCGCGAGTCTCCTGATCGGTCACACAGTGATCGGACCTACGAGGAGATCATCATCACCGCGATACGCAAGACCCTCAGCGCCACCGCAGTCGTCTGCGCCGTCCTGGCGGGTACGGCCGCCTGTGGCACGGTGGAGCAGCTGTCCGCAGGGAAGAAGCTGGACCAGGCCTTCGAGAAGCTGGGCAAGGAGAAGTCGATCTCCTTCGAGCTGGACCTGGACGTCGACGCCGAGACCCTGAAGCAGCTGGACGCCGAGTCGGAGCCGGAGCCGGGCGACGAGCTCCCCGACGAGGCCGCCGAACTGATGAGCGGCGCGAAGATCAGCGTCACGGTGGAGTCGAAGAAGCCGATCGACGAGTCCGAGGAGAAGGACTTCGTCGGCATGGCGATGAAGATCAGCAACCCCGACGGCGACCTGGTCGAGTACCGGGTCGTCGGCGACTACACCTACATCCGGTCCGACGTCGAAGCGCTCGGCAAGGCGATGGGCGCCCCCATGCCGCCCGCCGACGAGCTGCCCCCGGAGGCCGGGGGTCTCAAGAAGGCGCTGGAGGGCGAGTGGGTCAAGTTCAGCACCAAGGAGATGGAGAAGTTCGGCGAGGAGATGGGCCAGGAGCCCGGCTCCGAGCCGTCTCCGCAACCCTCGCTGGACGCCAAGACCCAGAAGAAGCTCCTGGACGCCCTCCGCGAGGTCATCGCCCGTGAGGTCGACTTCAAGACGGCGGGCGGCGAGGACGGCACCGAGCACATCACCGCGACGGCCCCGTTCCGCACCCTGGTCACCGAGCTGATCGGCGAGATCCGACCGCTCACGGCGGACCTGCCGCCCGGCATGGACCTGCCGTCGGACGAGGATCTGAAGGACGCCCCCGACACCAAGGTCACGGCCGACTTCACGCTCAAGAACGGTGAGCTGACCGAGGTGTACGTCGACCTCGCCAAGCTGGCCGAGAGCGCCGAGGTCAAGAAGCTCGGCCTGGTGCTGAAGATGAGCGCGGGCACCAAGCCGACGGCCCCGGCGGGAGCCACCGAGCTGGACATGGACGAGATCATGGGCGGCTTCGCCGGCGTCATGATGCAGGACGAGGAGTTCGGCGAGAGCGGCGCCCCCGACGAAGGCCTGTAAAAGGGGCACCGCCGAAGACACCGAGCAGGCGGACACACGACGGCACGGGCGGCGCGCACGTTCCGCGAGCCGCCCGCGCCCTCGTGGCGCAGGTCGCCCCTGCCCCGGCGACTCACCCGGCCGCAGGCGGCACGCACCCGGCGCGCGGCACGTCGGTGCCGGTGCCGGTGCGGATCACGGTCCGCGCCAGATGTTGGCGAAGGTCGCGTTCTCGATGGTTCGTCGCTGACGGGCGGCCTCGAGTTCCATCACCGCGTCGTGTGCGGCGGCCACCACGGCCGTCACCGCATCGTCATCGAGGCGGGGCTCGTCCTCGGATCCCTCGTGGGAGATGCCCAGAACCGAGGCGAGGGCGGTCAGGACGGGTTCCTTCTGCTGCCAGCGGTCGGCCGCCCGGCGGTGGATGGGCGTATCGGCCGGCTCCACGCGCAGCGGGCTGAAAGGCAACCGGCCGCTTCGCTTCGACATCAAGTCACCGCTCCCCTCCAGGTCGGCCTGGTAGGCGGCCGAGAGGTCTCGTCCCCGGCGCCACAGCCAGTCCTCGACCAGCTCATGGGGCGGCTGCCGAACGAGCTGCGCCGCGGCCTCGGCGAGAAGCCGATCGTCCGGCGCCGACGCCCCCTCCGCCACGATGTGGTCCTCGTCCACGCTGACGACCCCGGCACCGATGAGGTCGACCAGCTCCGCTCCGGCGAGTGCGAGCGAGAGGTTACCCTGGCCCACCGCATGCTGCGGCGTCGGGCCGATGGCGATGATGAACAGGTCTTTCGCCGTGGTCATGAACGGCTCCCCTCGAAGACATCGACAAAGGTGCGTCCCCACCGGCCTTCCCGCACCGGGAACCGGTGGAGGGGAAGGGCCGACACTCGCGCACGCCACAGAGTAACCGTGCGTCGTGCGGGCTCACTTGGGGGAGCGATCTGCCGCTGCCGCCGCCGCGGAAGGAGCGACGGTCCAGGCACCAAAGCGTCGCGCGCCTGCGCGGGTCAGCCGGCGCCTACCAGGTCACGGGCAGTGTCCTGGGCCCGCGGATGAGGATGTCGGTCTGCCAGGGGACGCGGTCGTGGGGGACGGACAGGCGCAGGGTGGGCAGACGGGCGGTGAGGGTCGACAGCAGTACCTCCGCTTCCATCCGGGCCAGCAGCGGTCCGACGCAGAAGTGGGGACCGTTGCCGAAGGCCAGGTGCCGGGGGCCCTGGCGGTCGAAGTCGATGTCCCCTGCCTGGGGGTAGACGCGTTCGTCCCAGTTGGCGGCCACGTAGGAGACGTAGACGTACTCGCCCTCGCGGACCAGCGCTTCCCCGACCCGGACGTCCTCGGTGGCGATACGGGGCTGGCCCACGCCGTGCTTGTGCGGCACCCATCGCAGGAGTTCGTCCACGGCCTGGGGCACGGCGTGCGGCTCGGCGCACAGCCTGTCCCACAGGTCCTCGGTGGTCAGCAGGGCGTACAGCATGTTGGAGACGTTGTTGCACACCGCGTGCCACCCGTTGAGACCGATGAGGGTGGCGAGCGCGAGCAGTTCCTCCTCGTCGATGGCCCCGCGGTCCATGGCCCCGACCAGCGTCGTCATGGTGTCGTCGCGAGGGTCGTCGCGCCGCAGCCGGGCAAGACGCAGGAAGTAGGCGCGACTGTCCCGCTTGACGCGTTCGGCACGCTGGGCGGCCTGTTCGTCGGACGCTCTGGTCAACAGGGTGTCGGCCCACTCGCGCACCTGGGCCTGGTCGGCCTCCGGCACGCCCATGACCAGGCCGATCACGGCGAGAGGGAAGGGGGAGGTGATGTCGCGGACGAGATCGGCCGGCTGCCGCCTGAGCAGGAGCCGGTCGACCAGGGCGTCCAGCAGCTCCTGCATGCGCGGCCGCAGACGGTCCATCGCCGTGCTGCTGAAGGCCGGTGCGACAGCGGCCCGTACCCGGGCGTGGCCGGGCGGGTCGACGAAGCTGACCGCCCGGTCCAGCGGAATGGCGTGCCGGGTCATCTTGGGAATGGGACGGCCGGTGATGTCCCGGCTGAAGCGCCGGTCCGACGTGACGAACCGCACGAGGTCGTAACTCGTCACGAGCCAGCACTCGCCCTCACCGTGAGGCAGCCGGATCCGACGGACGGGAGCCTCAAGGAGCGAGGTGCGCAGGAACGGGTCGAAGTCCAGGGCGGGGAGATCATCGACGTGATAAAGGGTTGCGGGCTCGCTGTTCACTGGCGCCTTTCCGGGTAAAGGGCGACGGCAAAGCCACCCGGGTACGCCCTGAGGATGCCCTTTGCCGGACGATGTGACCCGTCTATACCCATACGGGTGAAAGCCGGGTTCGCTGTCAGGACAGGGACGTGGGGCGGCGGGGCGGAGGCACGGCAGGCAGCAGTTCCCACAGAGGCCTGGATCCGCTCGCCCATTGGGCGAGGACGGCGCGGTCGACCAGGTGCAACCGCTGAGAGCGGGCGAACTCGAGTGCCGGCTTGGAGAACCCGCCGTTGGTGACGAGGACGACCACATCGCCCTTGTGTACCGGCCGGCCGGTGCCGTTGAGCACCTGCAGGTCCGGCGTGCCGACCGGGGAACCGGCCAGACCCGCCCGCCGGTGCTTGCACTGGATCACCCACGACCGCCCGTACGGATCGGTCGCCTTCACGTCCGCGCCGTTGTCCCCGGCACCGCCGACCTGTACAGCGTCCGCGCATCCGTCGCGCCGCATCAGGTCCCGCACCGCGTGCTCGAACTGCCGGTGGTGCAAAGCGTCCAACTGCGTGAGCGCATAACGCAGCCCCTGGGCCCTGACCCGCTCCCATCGGGCAGCCCGCCGTCGCTGGACCGTCCAGGCCGCAGCTGCCCCGCCGATCAGCAGTACCAGGACGACCGGGACCCACGGGTGGGCGGCCATGAAGCTGACCAGGCCCGTGACCAGCACCCATGCCAGTACCAGACCCCCGCCCACGAGAAGGAGCTGTTCGCCACCGGACGTCTTGCGCGAACGCCGCCGGGCCGGACGACGCCGCGCCGACGGACGCCGGCTCACCTCCCGCCCCCGTCGCGCTCCCACTTGATCGGGTACGACACCGTCGGCACCGGGCGCGGAGCAGGCTCCTGCCACCCAGGCCACCGGATCGGGTACGACACCGCCGGCGCCGGACGGGTCACCGTCCTGTTCCCGCTGGGCCACTTGATCGGATAGGTCACCGCCGACGAGGACCGCGGCGCGGGTAACCGCTCCGCACTCGGGCCGCTGTCGCCGGCAGACGTGCCGGACGAGCCTCCGAACACGAACACGGCCGCCACGATCCCGATGGCGAGCGCGGTCTCCCGGCTCGTCCCGGCCGGCGCCCGCCAATGGCGCCGGACCACCGTCCCGTCCCGCTTCGTGTACCCGTTGATGAACGGCAAGACCGAAGTCCCCTCCCTGATCGGCAGCGCGCTCTCCCGCGCAACCGACCAATCTAGAGCGCCCCACTGACAGCGGTGACGGCGTCGAGGTTTTACTCCTGATGACGGCTGGATCACGCACGTTGGGCAGTTCGGCGGTGGCCGTGGCCGCGGACACCGCCGCGGCCTCGATCCGCTGTCCGCTGCTGTCGGCCGGTCGGCAGTAAATCCGCTGCTGAGGTCGTCCGTTCGTGGCCGATACTCCCTGCATGGGGGATCACGACACCGTCCACGTACGTCTCCGCGCCGCCCTGCGTGCCGACGACCCATGGGCCGGGCTGGACGCGCTGACGGCCGAGCGGCCCGCCGGTCTCGCCGAGGCGGTCGAGGAGCTGTACCGGTCGGACACGGAACGGGCCGACTTCCGCCGGTACCTCACCTGGCTCCTCCGCACCCTCGGCGAGCCCGGCGACGAGGTGTTGCTGCGGTTGTTCAGCGAACCTGCGTCCGCAGCCGAAGACCGCCAGGACGTGCTGAGGGCCGCCGTGGCGCGCGGGCTCCGGCTGCCCGCCGGGTTGCTGGCCACGTACGAGGAGGAGGCCCGTGCGTCCGGTGGGAGCGACGACCGCGCCGACGGCCCACCCGCCCCCGAGCTCGTCAACGCCATGGGACTCTCCGGCGATCCGTCCTTCGCCCCGCGCCTCGGTGCCCTCCTCGGGATCCCCGCCGCGCGCGGCCGCGCCGCGCTCGCGCTGGGCCGCCTCGGTGCCCGCGAGTGGACGGCGTCGATCGCGGGCCGGCTGTCCGAGGTGACCGGGCTCGACCGCACCGCGTTCGTCGTCGCCCTGGAGCTGATGGGCGATCCCGCCGCCGTACCGCACCTGCTGCGATGGCTGGCCGAGGGCTCTGAGGAGCGGGTGTACGACGTCCATCACGCGCTCGTACGACTGACAGGACGCGACCCGCTCCTGCCGGAGGGGGCGAGCGGGGCGGCGTACGCGACGGCCGTGCGCGAAGCCTGGGCCGGCGGCCGCATCGAGCGCACGCCCGCGGTGGTGCGGGACGTCGTCGTCGAGTCCGGCGCACGGGCCCGGTTTTCCGTCGACGGAGGCGCGGGCCGTGTTCGGGTCGCCTTCGACCCGCCGTCGCCCGGCTCTTCCTGGCCGCGCTGGGACCGGTCCCTGACGTTCGACGGGAAGCCGCTGTACCGGGTCGGCTCGTTGTGCGACACGTGCGAACTGGGCCTGACGATGCTGGACTGGCCGGACGACGAGGCGAGCCGGATCGCAGCCCGCATGCGCGGCCGGCTGGCCGACCTGTCCCGGCTCGACGCCGCGCTGCTCGCCGAATGGAGCCCGGTCCTCGGCGAGCTGGAGACCGGTCATTACCGAGCCCTCCTGCTCGATCTGCCGCTGGAGCGCGTGTCCGAGCCGGCCCAGTCGTGGTGGTACCGCCGGGCGGCGGCCCGGACGGAGGAGGACGGCGAGGACTCGGAGTACGGCGAGGACCGTCCCGAGGACTACTGGCCCGGCGTCGCGCACTTCCAACTCGCCACACCTGTCCCGGGCGGCCGGGTGCCGTTCACGTACGGCGCCCTCCTGCCCTCACAGCCGCCGGAGGCACTCGACCCGGCGACCATCGCCCGGCACACGGCGGCCATGGCGGCGGGGGAGCGGCCCGCCGCCGTGGTCCTCGGCTGGATCGACGACCGCTACGTGGAGGCGCGCCACGAGGAGCGGTGGCTGGTCGGTGCGGTACTGGACGGCCATCACCGCCTCGTCGCGTACGCGGCCGCCGGTGTGCCGGCCCGGGTGCTCTTCCTCGCCCGCGTGGGCGAGGGCGGTGGCGCGGACGGCGGCCTGGAGGGACTGGCGGAGGTGGCAGCGGCGTACGGCTGCCGGGACTGACGGCGGCGCCGCGAACGGTTCGCCAGTGCCGCGTGCGCCTGTATTGCGCCGCCGACCTGCGCTCGGCGCGCTCAGCATGCGAGGGCTGTGCCTCTGGGCCGTCAGGCTCATGTCGGCGGCGGCCCGGCGGCGGGTTGACGCCTCTGGCCTTGGTCCGCCGACCGATGCCGGACGGTGGCGATGGCCCCGCGCAGCCACAGTCGGGGAGCCACCTGCTCCTGAATCATCCGGACAGATGCGTGGTCGTTCTCTTCGAAAGCGCGTACAACGCAGCACGCACTGAATCGACTTGGAGACCAGCGTTTCTTGACGCCATTCAAGTTACCGGTAACATCAACCACGCTTCGAGTGCCCCTCCGAGTCCTGCCACATCGTCGGCTCCGGCGACCAACCGCAAGGAGTTCGTGCTGTGCCGCAGAAGAGGCAGCGCCCCGGCACGTGGAAACCGAAGTCGATGGCGCTGCTCGCGACGCTCCTGGCCGGGCTCGGCCTCGGCGGCATCGACTACGGCCTCAACCAGCTCTTCGCCACCAGGTTCGGACACGGATCCACCGCGATGCTCAACATCCTCAACGCTCACTTGGGCGTCGGTGCCATCCTGGGCCCCGCGCTGATCGGACTGGCCGGTTCCGAGTACTACCCCACGGTCTTCCTCGGTTTCGCCGTCCTCACCCTGCCCCTGCTGTTCGCTCTGCGCGGCGTCCGGGACCGGGCCGTGCCCCAGGGCGGCGGAAGGCGACGGGACACCGGCCGCTCCCAGGGTTCTCGGCCGCAGCCTCGCCACCGTACTGGGCGTCTTCGTCGTGCTGTACGTCCTGCACGTCGGCATCGAGGCGGGCGTCGGCGGCTGGGAGCCCATCCACCTCGTCACGGTCGGATACGGAGCGGGAGCCGCCGCGACCGCCACGTCCGCGTACTGGCTGATGATGCCGTCGGCCGGTTCCTGGTCGCGCCCATCGCCGCAGGCCTTCATCACCGTCTCCTGCCCAGGCATGACGGTCTGTCTGTTCGCGGCTGCCGTTCCCGCACCCGCACCCGCACCCTACGCGTACGCGGGTGTCGGTCTCTTCGTCGCACCGATCTTCCCCACCGCGCTGCCGTGGCTGTTGGAGGTCGCCCCGCAGGCACGCCGCGCGAGCGCCCTGGTCATCGCCGCCTCCATGGTCGGCGGAGTGGCCGCGGGACCGGCGCTCGGCAAGGTCGTCGAACGGGCGGGCATCCGGGCGGTTCCCCTGCTCCTCGCCGCCGTCTCGCTCCTGTGCCTCGCCGCCACTCTCCGGCTGATCAGCGCCACCCGTACGTCAACCGACCCCGCATCAGAAGCAGAAGGACTCGCCAGACGATGAGCGCGCTCACCACCACCGCCGACGGCTTCACGCTGCGCGGCGAACCCTTCCGGATCATCTCCGGCGCCCTGCACTACTTCCGTGTTCATCCGGGCCAATGGGCGGACCGCCTCCGCAAGGCCCGGCTGATGGGGCTGAACACGGTGGAGACCTACGTCCCCTGGAACCTCCACCAGCCGGCCCCCGGCACCCTCGACCTCGACGGAATCCTGGACCTCCCGCGCTACCTGCGCCTCGCGCAGGAGGAGGGGCTGCACGTCCTGCTGCGGCCCGGACCGTACATCTGCGCGGAATGGGACGGCGGCGGGCTGCCGGCCTGGCTCACCTCGGACCGTGACATCAGGCTGCGCAGCAGCGACCCCCGCTTCGCCGACGCGATCGACGGCTACTTCGACCTGCTCCTTCCCGAGCTCGTGCCCTTCATGGCAGCGGCGGGCGGGCCCGTCATCGCGGTGCAGGTGGAGAACGAGTACGGGGCGTACGGCAACGACGCCGCGTACCTGAAGCACCTGGAACAGGGACTCCGTCGACGAGGCGTCGAGGAACTCCTCTTCACCTGCGACCAGGCCGACCTCGCCCACCTGGAGGCCGGAAGCATCCCCGGCGTGCTCGCCACCGGCACGTTCGGCGGGAAGATCGAGCAGTCCCTGGAGCGGCTGCGCGCCCACCAGAAGCGTGGACCGCTGATGTGTACGGAGTTCTGGATCGGGTGGTTCGACCACTGGGGCGAACCGCACCATGTGCGCAGCGCGGACGACGCCGCCGCCTCGCTGGAGACCCTCCTCGCGTCGGGAGCCTCCGTGAACATCTACATGTTCCACGGCGGCACCAACTTCGCCTTCACCAACGGCGCCAACCACGACCACGCCTACAGCCCCGTCGTCACCTCCTACGACTACGACGCGCCGTTGGCCGAGTCGGGCGACCCCAGCCCCAAGTACCACGCCTTCCGCGAGGTCATCGCACGCCACGCGCCCGTGCCCGACGAGCCGGTTCCCGCTCCGTCACCGAAGCTGCCCCCCACCACGGTGACCCTGGACCGCCGCACACCGCTCCTGGACCGGGCCGGTGAACTCGGCGTCCCCGTGCACTCCCGTGAACCGCTGACGATGGAGGCGATGGGGCTGCGCGCCGGCTTCGTGCTCTACCGCACCGCGCTGCCCGCCGCGGGTGACGGGGTGCTGCACTTCACCCACGGTGTCGGCGACCGCGCCCAGGTCTTCGTGGACGGCGCCCCGGCCGGCGTCCTCGAACACGAACACCACCAGGAGAGCCTGACCGTGCGGGTGCCGCGCGCCGGCGCCCGACTCGACGTCCTGGTGGAGAACATGGGCGGGGTCAACTACGGACCCCGCCTCGGCGACGACAAGGGCCTCCTGGGCCCGGTGTCCTTCGACGGCGCCGTACTGCGGGAGTGGGACGCCTACCCGCTGGCGCTGCACGACCCCGCCCCCCTCGCGGACGCCACACACGACGCCACGCGGGCCGGGCCGGCCTTCCACCACGGCACCTTCCACGTCGGCACCCCCGCCGACACCTTTCTCGCGCTGCCGGGCTGGACGAAGGGGCAGGCGTGGATCAACGGCTTCAACCTCGGCCGGTACTGGAACCGCGGCCCACAACGCACCCTCTACGTGCCCGCGCCCGTTCTGCGCGCCGGGACCAATGAGCTGGTGCTCCTCGAACTCGACGCCACGGTCACCTCACGAGCCCTCCTGACCGATACACCCGACCTCGGAGGGGAGAAGACCTGATGCGGAACCACCTGCGGCTGCCGCCGCCCGCCGCCCCTCCGCTGTCGGGTCACCTGCCGTTCGGCGACGCGCCCGACGTCACCGACCCCATCGAGGTGACCAGCCGCTACCTCACCAGGGGCGGCCGCCCGTGGTTCCCCGTCTCCGGCGAGTTCCATTTCAGCCGCTGTCCGGCGGCGCGCTGGGAGGAGGAACTCCTGAAGATGAAGGCGGGCGGCATCACCGTCGTCGCCGCGTACGTGATCTGGATCCACCACGAGGAGCACGAGGGCCGCATCCGGTTCGACGGCGACCGCGACCTGCGGCACTTCGCCGAACTGTGCGCCCGCCACGGTCTCGACCTCGTTCCCCGGATCGGACCCTGGTGCCACGCCGAGGTCCGCAACGGTGGCCTGCCCGACTGGGTACTCGGCCTCGACTGCGTACCGCGCACCGACGACCCGGCCTACCTGGCACTTGTACGGCGATGGTTCGCGGCCATCGGCGAACAGCTGCGAGGACTCGACCGGGCGAACGGCGGACCCGTCGTCGCGATCCAGATCGAGAACGAACTCCACGACCAGCCCGGCCACCTGCTCACCCTCAAACGACTCGCCCAGCGCAGTGGCCTCAGCGCGCCGCTGTGGACGGCCACCGCCTGGGGCGGCGTCGAACTGCCGCCCGACGAACTGCTGCCGCTGTACGGCGGCTACCCCGAGACCTTCTGGACCGAGGCCCACGGCGGCTGGCCCGACACCTGCCGCACCCACTTCTTCTTCACCCATCAGCGCGACGACGAGGGCATCGGCGCCGACCTGCGGCCCACGACCGTACGGGGCGGGGGAGGCGCGCCCACCGACCGGTTCCCCTGGGCGACCTGTGAACTCGGCGGCGGCATGGCCCACTCCTACCACCGGCGGCCACGGCTCGACGCCGCGGACGTGGCAGCTCTGGGGCTCGTCAAGATCGGCTGCGGTTCGACGTGGCAGGGCTACTACATGTTCCACGGCGGTACGAACCCGAAGGGCGATCTCAGCACCCTTCAGGAGTCGCACGCCACCGGCTACCCCAACGACCTGCCCGTACTCACGTACGACTTCCAGGCACCGCTGGGCGAGTACGGCCAGTACCGGCCCTCTTACCACGAGCTGCGCCTCCAGCACCTGCTGCTCGCCGACTCCGGGCACCGCATCGCACCCATGACCTCCGTCCTGCCCGAGGAGCGGCCCAGTGGAAAGCGGGACCGTTCCACCCTGCGCTGGGCGGTGCGCTGCGACGCCTCCTCGGGGTTCCTGTTCGTCAACAACCACCAGCCGCACGAGCCGCTGCCCTCCCATCCCGACACCACCTTCGACATCGTCTGGCCCGACGGCACCGAGGTCTCGCTGCCCAGCACGCCCGTCACGATCCCCTCGGGCGCCTTCTTCTGCTGGCCCCTGCGCATGCGGGTGGCAGGGGCCCTGCTGGAGTGGGCGACCGCCCGGCCGGTGTGCCGGGTCGACCACGAAGGCCGGACCGTCCTCGTCCTCGCCGCCGTGGACGGCATCCGCCCCGAACTCGCCCTGGACGCCTCCACGGTCTCCTCGGTCTCCTCGGTGAGGGCTCCGAGCGGCGACGTCACGCATGTCGACGACCGCATCCTGATCACCGGCCTGACAGCGGGAACCGACGCCCTCGTGGAGATCGACACTCCTGACGGCGGACGCGTCGGCCTGCTCGTACTGGACGGGACCACGGCTCCGAGCGTCTACCGCGGCCGTGCGTGGGGCGCCGAGCGTCTGGTGCTGTGTCATGAGGGGGTCGTCTTCGACCACGACGAGGTAAGGGTCCACAGCACCGCCGCCGAACCGACCTTCGCGGTCTTCCCGGCGCCGCGGCAGCCGCTGAGCGTTCCCGGCGGGCGGGTGCACACGGAACCTGACGGGATCTTCACCCGCTACCGCCTGTCAGCACCGCCGCCGACGCAGGCGCCCGCACCCCTCCCCGCACCCGTCCACGCACCCCTCCCCGTCCGGCTCACCCGGCCGGCCGGACCCGCACCCGCGCCGACGGCCAACCCCATGGGCAGGGCGAGCGCTCCGGCCGACAAGTACTACGAGACCGCGGCGGCCGAGTACCGCATCGACGTACCGGACACGCTCCTCGACCGGCCCGACGGCGTGCTCCTGCGCATCGACTGGACCGGTGACGTCGCGCGTGCCTACACCGGCGAGACGCTCGTGGCCGACCAGTTCCAGTCCGGGGCGCCCTGGGAGATCGGCCTCGACCGGCTGGACGCGGGCGCGGTGCGGACCCATGGGATCACGCTGCGGATCCTTCCACTGCACCCAGGACAGCGGGGGGTGCACCTTCCGTCGGGAACGGCGCCGCACCAGAAGGCCCACGTCGGCGGTGTCACATGGACCGCGCAGCGAGCCTGGCAGGTCCGCCTGGGCTGAGACACGCCGTTCGCCGTTCGGGTCGCGGCGGCCTGATACACCCGGCACACGTGGCACAGGCGGCGGGCCCGAGCCCGTGGCCGATCGCAGGGCCGTCCGGCATATCCTTGAGCCGGCCCGACGGCCGACGACCGAGATCGATCCGGTGCTCCCGAGGAGACCACGATGTCCGCAGCCGCCACCGGCAAAGCGGCTGCCGGCGGGCGCAGCCGCCGCAGCTTCGCCGGCGCCAAGCCGGTGATGGATGACGTCGCCCGGCTGGCGGGGGTCTCGAAGCAGACCGTCTCCCGTGTCCTCAACGAGCACCCTTCCGTACGTCCCGACACGCGAGCAAGAGTTCTGGCGGCGATGGACGAGCTCGGCTACCGCCCCAGTTCGAGCGCCCGTTCCCTGGCGAGCGGCCGTACCCGGGTCCTCGGCGTGATCTCGTTCGACGCGTCCCGACACGGCCCCGCCTCCATCCTCACCGCGATCAACCTCGCGGCCCGCGAGGCCGGCTACCTGATCAGCTCCATCGCTCTGCCCCCGTCCGAAGCGAGCGCCGTCGCGCAGGCCGTGGGCCGACTGGCCGCGGAGGGAGCGGACGGCGTCATCGCCATCGCTCCGCAGCAGGACACGGACAAGGCACTGGCCGACATCGTTCCCGGCATCCCCCTGGTCATTCTGGAGAGCCACCTCGGGCCGGACGTCCCCGTGGTCACCTCGGACTCGGCCGCGGGCGCCGGCCTGGCCGTCGAGCACCTGCTGTCGCTCGGACACCGCACCGTCCACCACATCGCGGGGCCCAGCGGCTGGCTCGCCGCCGAACAGCGCGTACGGGGCTGGCGCCGGGCCCTGGAGGCGGCGGGCGCGTTCGTGCCCGAGCCCCTGATCGGCGACTGGAGCGCGAGCTCCGGCTACACCCTGGGCCGACGACTGGCCTCCCGGCCGGACGCCACCGCGGTGTTCGCCTCCAACGACCACATGGCACTGGGCGTTCTGCGAGCCCTGCACGAGGCGGGCAGGCGGGTGCCCGACGACGTCAGCGTCATCGGCTACGACGACATCCCCGAAGCCCCCTACCTGCTGCCGCCCCTGACCACCGTCCACAACGACTTCGCGGAGACGGGCCGCCGCGCGGTCGACCTGCTGGTACAGCGGCTGGCGGGGAACGGGGAGCGCGGTGTCCGGTCGATCGTCCCTGTCGAACTGATCGTGCGGGGCAGTACGGCACCGGCGCCCGGCCGAGCCGACGGCTGAGGCCTCCGTCGCAGGGGTCTGATCACCGGCGGTGGACCGCGACCGGTCCGTCGTGCGCGCTGACGACCCATCCGGCGCCGAAGACCAGGGCTCTGAGGCGGCTCGGTGACGCCGTGCCGATGGTCCATGAGAGCGCGTGCAAGCCAGCGCCGGCCTTGGATCCCGAGGCCCTCCGCCGTACGCGCGGCCCGTGCTGGTGCTGGTGCTGGTGACGATCTCGGCCGGTCCCCGCAGCCCGGCAGGTGCCCGCCCGGCACCGCAGGCTGTTCATCCGTGTGAACGGGCGGGCGGCTGAGGCGGTTCGGCGTCTGGAGCAGCAGGCTCGGCCGTAGGCCGTTGCATCCAAGCCGGTCATCCCGGCGCTGGTCAGCGGCGGCGGATGACGGCGGCGGGGCCTGATGACCGGAGGCTGGTGGTGCGGCGGCCGGCCAACGGGGGTCGGCCATGCCGTACGCGGTGACCGTCTGGGATCGGCCCGCTGAGCGCTGCATGCATCACGTGAAGGAGCCCCCGCCGGACGCGCCGGGCGGGGGCAAGGTCGGTCAGCCCTTGAGGTCGATCGTGAAGCGCCTCGTGCCCGTAGCGATCGTGTCGGCGTGGACCGAGCCACGAGCCCGGTCGTACTTCCCGGTGCCGCCGGTGATCGCGTTGTCGAACGAAGGGGGAGGGCCCGGGTTCAGATGGCCGAAGACCATGCCCTGCACCGAGATCTGGCCGTCCGGGAGGGTGTAGGTCACGGTGCACACCTCCGCTCCGCCGTCGGCGACGCGGGTCGTGGTGCAGGTGCCGGCGGTCTCGCCGACCTGCTTGCCGGCCTCGTCGAAGAGGATCGAGCGGACGACGGTCCGATCGCCCTGGGCAGGGGCGCCGCCGGGGTTGACGGGGAAACGGGACTGCTCCGCGAGCCGGCCGACGAGGGTGATGACCCGCTCTTTGCCCTTGTCGTGGGCGGAACCGGTCCCCGTCGCGGATGCGGCCGCGACAGGGGCGCAGGCGAAGAGGGTGACCAGTGCAGTGGTCGTGCCGAGCCGGGCTGCTCTGATGGGGCGCATCGTGCGGCTCCTGAGGTTGGCGCTCATGGATGGTCCGGTGACGCATTCATGACCTCAGCTCTGCCGCACCTGGCACTACAACCGGAAGATCCGACCGATCGGACGAGCCGCCGCGCAGCTGCAGACGCACGTGCAGGACGCGGTGCCATCCACCGTCCAGTCATGGCGAGCCGTCGGCCAAGACGCCCCCCCCGAGCGCACGCCCAGCTGAGGTCGTACGCCGCAGTGGGTACCTGCGGGACACGCTCACGACCTGTCTCGTCCAGTCGATACGGCTCCTCGAAGGCCGTGTTCCATGCCTGGAGAGCAGGTGCGTACCGTTCTTCTGCCTCTTCGGCGCTGATACCCGGCAGGCCGCGATCCGGTTCCAGGCGCTGCCGCGCTCGACTGTCCGGGGCAGAGGCTGCGGAACGGCCACCCGAGTTCCTTGAGCGGGACGGTGGCCGCGCCACCGCTCCATCCGGCACAGGCGAGCCCGCCGCACTGACACTTGCCGGTACTCGGTGGTACCGTATAGTGGTACTCGGTGCTACGCAGTACCGCTATACCGAGGAGGGCTCCGGATGGACGACCTGACGGAGATGCTGAAGGGCACGCTCGAAGGGTGCGTGCTCGAGATCATCGGCAACGAGGAGACGTACGGGTACGCCATCACCCGTCGACTGAACGAACTCGGCTTCGTCGACGTCGTCGAGGGGACGGTGTACACCATCTTGCTGCGACTGGAGAGGAACAAGCTCGTCCAGGTGACGAAGCGGCCGTCCGGGGTCGGTCCGCCGCGCAAGTTCTACGCGCTGAACGACGCCGGACGCGAGGAACTCGCGAAGTTCTGGACGAAATGGCAGTACGTCTCATCACGCATCGACAAACTCAGGGAGGGCGGCAGATGAGCTTCTGGGAGACCATCACAGGAAGTGACCTCACCAGGGACTGGAAGGCGTTCGAAGCCCGGGCCAAGGCTCTGCCGGACGACTACCAGGCGGCGTGGGAACAGATCAAGGGCCACCTTCTTCCTCACGGGAACTTCACCGGCCGCAACCTGATGCCGATTCTCGACGCCGCCCTGGGACTGCTCGAGGAAACGGCGGCGGACGGACAGAGCGTCCGCGAGGTCCTGGGCGACGACATCCGCGGCTTCAGCACGGCGCTGGCCGGTGGTGAAGGGGCCCGAACCTATCGCGACCGATGGCGCGAGCAGTTGAACAGGAACGTCGCAAGGAAACTGAGCCGGCTGGGAGACTGACGTGGGCATCCAGGACATCATCGAGGGCAAGAAGCAGTGGCGGGCGCACATGGCTCGAATCAAGTCGCTCCCGCCGGACTACCAGATCGTCTACAAGGAGATGCAGAAGTACCTGTTCAAGGTCGGACCGGTCGACCTGCCTGACGGACCCCTGCTCCCCGGGATCGTCGACTTCTTCGAGGAGGGTGTCGCCTCGGGCAAGGGGGTCTTGGAACTCATCGGCAACGATGTCGCCGCATTCTGCGACGACCTGGTCAAGGACTCGCGCACCTATGCGGACGTCTACCAGGAGTCCATCAGCAAGAATCTCGGTGGCAGCGAGAATCGGTAGCCGCGAGAAGTCGTATCGTCGCCTCATGTCAGTGGGCGCAGTAGCCCGCACGCGCGGTTCGTTCGCCGCGGCGCGGCGCGAACACGCGCGAGCCGACCGACCACCGGACGCCGCCGCAGATCCTGGCCGCCGAGGCCGCCGGCGATACCTGCCTCAGTCCTGACCGCGCCCCCGGCGGGCAGGTCTCTGGCGGGCGGGCCGCTCGACACCATTCCCCAGGGCGTACGACGGACGCACAACTGACGCACGACTGAAGCGCGGTGCGGAGAGTCACTCGATCCGGGTTCCGAAACGGACACTGCTCCCTCTGCGTCTTTAGGTCGCCCGGGACGACGACGCCCTCACCCTCCAGTTCCCCAGCGACGGCACCCAGCGCGAACTGCGCTCCGTCCTCGACCGGCTCGACTCCCTCGGCGTCGAAGCCGACGAACTCACCGTCCACACCCCCGACCTCGACGACGTGTTCTTCGCCCTCACCGGCAACAGCCAGACCAAGGAGAACGTCCGATGAGCGCCCTCACCCTCGCCGTGCGCGACTCGAGCACGATGCTGCGCCGGAACCTGCTGCACGCCAGGCGCTACCTGTCGATGACGCTGAACCTTCTCCTCACGCCGATCATGCTGCTCCTGCTCTTCGTCTACGTCTTCGGCGACGTGATGAGCGCGGGCATCGGTGGCGGCGGAGCCGACCGCTCCGCCTACATCGCCTACATCGTTCCCGGCCTCCTGATGATGACGATCGGCGGCACCGTGATCGGGGCCGCGATCGCCGTCTCCATGGACATGGCCGAGGGCCTCATCGCCCGCTTCCGCACGATGGCGGTCTACCGCGGCTCGGTGCTCATCGGGCACGTCCTCGGCAGCGTGCTGCAGGTGCTCGCCAGCCTGGTCCTCGTCGGCGCCGTCGCCGTGGCCATCGGCTTCCGGCCGACCGACGCCACGGCCCTGGAGTGGATGGCGGCGTTCGGGCTGCTCGCGCTGTTCGCGCTCGCGCTCACCTGGATCGCGGTCGGCATGGGCATGGTCAGCCCGAACGCCGAGGCGGCCAGCAACATGGCCATGCCGCTGGTCTTCCTGCCGCTCGTCTCCAGCACCTTCGTCCCGATCGACGCGATGCCGGGCTGGTTCCAGCCGATCGCCGAGTACCAGCCCTTCACGCCGGCCATCGAGACCCTGCGCGGCCTGCTCCTCGGCACCGAGATCGGCCACAACGGCTGGCTCGCCCTCGCCTGGTGCGTGGCGCTCACCGCGCTCGGCTACCGCTGGTCGAAGGCGGTCTACAACCGCGACCCGAAGTAACCGCCAACGGCCGCACGCACCGCCGCCCGCGGCGCTCGCCGTGCGGCGAGGGCGCTGGCTTCGCCGCTCCCTGGCTCCGCCACCGTCGCTCGCGGTGAATCGCAACTGTTCAGGGGGTGCTGACCCAGGCCGTACGCATCCTTGGCCGGCGGACGCTGCGCCGTCTCCCCGGTGGTCATCACCGCCCTCGCATCCCACGGCCCGGCCGCCCTCTGGGGCAGCCTCGCCGCCGCGACACTCCTCTCCGCCGGAGCGGTCGCCACCGAACAGAATCAGGGAACGCGGCTCAGCGGTCGCCGCCGCCGGGCGCGAGCAGGCTCGTGAATGCCTGCGCTGTCTCACGCTGCCCGCTACGCGTGGTCGATCTCGGCAGCGGGTACGGGGCGGCGTCAGGGGAGAACTCGCGTGACGACCCTGCGGACAGCGCGGGCTCTCCCGTCCGATCCTCTATCGATTCGGATTACGGAAGAGGCCGAGCGTCTTCGTGAGGGTTTTCAGCGGTGAGGTCCCCTGATCGGCCGCGGGCGGCGTGGGCGTCCGGGGCGCGTCGCTTCCGCCGCTCGTCTCGGCGAGCGCAGCGAGCGCCGACTCGGCCGCTTCACGGTAGAGGTCACAGGATGCCGTCATGGCCTCGAGCGCCTTGGCGTACCTGGTGACCATGGCCCGTGCGTGGGCGAGCTCCTCGTCCGGGGTGAGCAGGTGCCAGCTGTGGCGCAGTCGTGTCAGGACCTGTTCGGCGTCGTCCGGCAGCGGTCGCGGCAGCGAGGCGAACTCCGTGATCGCCTGCAGGAGCTCGGTCGGCTCCGTACCGTCCAGGAAGACATCGCGTACGGTGAAGCGCTCCGCGTCATAGCCCGGTACCTGTGGCGTCGAGGACAGGACGACGGCCCCGCCGCGCGGTAGCCCCACGCCCAGCTCACGCTTCATCGCGAAGTCGGCGATCAGCGCCTGCTCCGGCGTGGCCCGGTGCTCGACCACCTGGTGCCGCAGGCTCGGTGGCAGGAACGCCGTGACCGGCCGCCGCCCCCGCGCGTCCGGCGTCATCGCCTCGTGCACCACGACATGGATGAACCAGCTCTGCCGGGTACAGCCCCGCAGCAGGCGCCGCAACTCGCCGTCGTCCTTCGGCAGGTGGTTCGCCCTCCGCAGACGTACGCCTGGCACCATCTCGTGATCCCAGGCGACCTGGTCGCTGTCGGGCCAGAACACGGTGGCGGGTGAGGGCCAGCTCGCTTCCCACGCGCGCTCCGCCTCCGCGGCGAGCACCCACGTGACGCCGTCACTCTCGACGCGGCGGGACTCCGGGTGGTACGTGGTCAGTTGAGCACGCACCGTGACGTCGTCGGCCACCCGCCAGCGTGCCTCGAAGAGCCGGCGGGCGGACGGGCCGGCATCGGCGGACTCGTCCCGAGGGAACAGATCGGTGGAGCGGGCCGCCTCGATCGGGTCGAGGTCCAGGAAGTCATCGATCACCCCGGCCGCCTTGAGGGCGAGAAGGTTGCGCCGGACGTCCCGCTCGGCCTCGGGCCCGAGGTGACGCCCGCGTCCGAGCCACACGGTGTCGGGGACATTGGTCGATGAAGAGCTGCTCTTGGCCATGGAACCGTCCAGGTGGGTGATCAGGGCTCGACCAGTATGGTCCGCAGCCCGAGCGGCAATGTCCACCAGGCCGCACGGGCCCGGCCGGCCACGCTTCCTGGCCGTCGGCGGGACCCTCCGGCGAACGGTCCTCGCCTCCGTACGGGGCGGCTGCACCGTCGTGCCACGGCCGACAGGCTTGCCTGCGATCCCCGCGTGACGGAACGTTGCACCATGGGCCCCAGCCCCCAGCCCTCAGGCCAAGACCAAGTCGGCTGTGCGGTTGCCGATGTCCGTGGGACTGGGCGGCGGCGACGGCGATCGCCCCGCTGCGCCGGCACGCGCTCGCGGTGTGGGCGGCGAACACCCTGACCTGTCGGCGGCGAGGCCCGGGCAGCCGGTGAGCGACACGGTGCTGCACGAGATCGAGCGGCCCGCTCCATGGTGTACTCGCCGAGCCGAATGTCGTCGAGCGGTGGTCGAAGGAAGCCGGCTCGTGCACATGCCCGAGGCGGTGGCCGGCGTCACCGCCGTCATCCGGAAGGCGGCGCCCTCCGGGCCCGGCCGAAGCGCCCCCGTCTAAGGCGAAGCCGGGCCTGAGGCGGCGCGGCGACTACGCGATCTTGAGCTCTCGGCCACCCGCGGGCCTTTCGGAACGTCGCCCCACAGTTCACCCCTGAACGACAGGCCGGACGTGCGCGCCCTGCTCCCCCTCGCCACCACCCTGGTCGCCGCCCTCGAGCTGTGCCGCCTCCACGTTCTCCAAGACCTACGCTTGCGCAGGCCGGCCACCCCCGGCGGGCTGAGCGGGGTCGGACCCGGCGGGGCGCCAGGCGTCGGAACCGTGTCGTACCTCCGTGGTACTCATGTCCCCAGGCTGCCCGACGGCCGCGGCCTGGCGGCAAGCGGCGAACGCGGACTGCACCTGCACGAGTTCCGACCTTGAGCCCTGTCCACCGGACCAGACGGGACCAGCCCGCACCGTTGTCGGAAGGACACACGGAGCTCAGTCACTGGAGTACTGCCCCCACGATGCCACCGGTCATGCGGCGGACTTCACGCAACTTCCCTTGGGACTCGCCCTGATCTCCGGGACCGGTCATGCGCAGGGAGCCGGGACGCGGTCTGCGTGGAGTACTACCGAACAGTAGTATCCCTGGGGACAGAGCCACCTTCTTCCTTGCGCGGAGTCATCGATGGCCGTTCGCCGTGTGGTGCCCAACATCCAGTCGCAGGCAGCGCAGGAGAGCCGGGAGTTCTATGGCCTCCTGGGCTTCGAGGAGGTCATGAACCACGGTTGGATCATGACGCTCGCATCCCCGTCCAGTCCGGCAGCGCAGATCAGCGTCATGACCGGCGACAAGACTGCGCCTGTCGCGCCCGACATGAGTGTCGAGGTGGACGACGTGGACGCGGCGTATGCGGTCATGCGGGCGAGCGGCGCGGAGATCATTCACCCCTTGCAGGACGAGGAATGGGGCGTGCGGCGGTTCTTCGTCCGTGATCCCAGCGGACGGGTGGTCAACGTGCTGGGTCACCGCTGACGGCCGTCCCGCGCCCTGGTTGAAGGGTGCTGATCACAGCCACTTGTTGTTGGCCGCGAGGAGGACGGTTGCCTCCAGCGGGACGAGCGTCGGTCGTCCTGCGTATCCACCCACGGTGCCTTGTGAGGCGGTTGATGCCGCACTCGACTCCGTGCCGGGCCTTGTGATCCCCGGCGTCGCACTTGGGCGGCCGACCGCCGAGGGAGCCGGGCTTCTTGCGGTTGCGGGCCGGTCGGACCTGTCCAGGATGGTGCGGCGGATGACCCGACGCCGCAGATGGGCGCGGTTCTTGAGGGAGGCGTACGTCACCGGGGTCACGACCCCGGTCGCGGGATGCTCCGGGAGCCGGCGATCGACGCGGAGCGGATCGCGCGGCGGGTCGCGGGTGCGGCGAGGTCGAGCGTGAGTGCGTTCCCGCGGCTGACGACGGCGCCCCGCCACCGGGGGAGTAGGGACGGCGCGCATGCTGAATCCCGGGGGGAAGGGATCAGAACATGGAGAGGCCGTTCCAGCCCCAGCTGATCTTCACGCGGCTCTTCAGGCCGCCCGTGCGGTTCCCCTCGTACCGCACCGGACACCGGCGGTGTCCCGGGCGAGGACGTCGGGCACGGCGTCGCCGGTCATGTCGCCGACGCCGGTCGCCGCCCCCTGCGTGGGTCCCAGACGTGCCAGACACCGCCACGCACGAATGCGAGACGGCCGGCCCAGGCGACATCCGCCTTTCCGTCCTGGTCGTGTTCCGGCGCGCAGACAACACTGCGGTAGGAGCTGCCGACGGTCGCCCGTATGAGCCGGGACGGGGTCTTGCCTTCCACTGGGCGGAAGCCCAGGTAGAGGCTCCGGCTGTCGTCGATTCAGTCGAGCCCGTCCAGCATGCTTCCCGGCTCGTCGACGTTCTCCTGGGTGACGACGGCGTAGGCGTTGTCGGCCGCGGTCCAGATGTCCGGAGCGCCGTCGGGGGCGATGAAGGCCATCCCCAGGCCGTCGGGAGAGAAGGTGAGTCCGGTGATCTCCACCTGGAGCCCGTTGCCCCGCGCGTCGATGGGGTGATGTCCCGCCGGCCCGTGCCGCCGGGAAAGACCGTGACGATCGTGCTGGGGCGTACCCACCGACGCCCTTCTGCCCGACGAAGGCGACGCACTGTCGATAGCTGGCCCGGTTTCGACGTCGTCGCGCAACCGGGCCTTCGGCCCGTGCAGGTATGCCTCGGTGAACAGGGGCACGCCATCGGTGAACAGCCGCTGCGGCGTTACGTGTTTCGAGCGTGCGCGAGTGCGGGCTCGGTGTGCTGCAGAACCTTCTCGCCGTTCGTGACCGCCTGGGATACGAGCCGGTGAACCGCCTGCTGCAGCCGATCGGGCGTGGGTACGGGCTCCATGGCCGCACGCTAGAGAGGCCGCGCCCGACGGACGGAGAAGGCGCCCGCGGCAGCTGCCAGGACCGCCGCCTCGGCGGCCCGTTTCGGGAGGTGCGGGTCAGGGTCTGCGCGCAGGAGCACCAGCTGGTGGTAGAGCGGCGCCGTGGCGGCGATCAGCAGGCTCCGCGCGTCCGTGTGCTCTGCGGGGAGCTCGCCACGGTCGACGGCGCGCTCGACGAGGACCTCGCACTGGGCGTACCGGTCCGCCCACAACTGCGTCTGGGCCCGCGCGGCCTGCTCCGAGTGGAACGAGGCGGCCATCAGGGCGACGGCGAACGACGGCTGTACGACGAGGGATTCCTGGATCTCCTCGTTGAGGGCCGTCAGGTCGCCGCGCAGCGAGCCGGTGTCCGGCGGCTGCCAGTCGATCTCGCCGGCGGCGTCGATGACGTCGACGATCAGGCCGCCGACGTCGCGCCAACGCCGGTAGACGGTGGCGCGGTGCACTCCGGCCCGCGTGGCGACTCCCTCCATCGTGAGTCCTTCGTGGCCGCGTTCAGCGAGTTCGGCGCGCACCGCATCGAGAACCTGGGCGCGGATGCGGGCGGTGCGACCGCCCGGACGGCGGTCCGACGTCGTATCCAGCGGGTCTGTCATCGGCGATCCGTATCCGGTTGATCAACGTGGCGGGGCTGTGCCAGCATCTTAACGCGACAACTGTCGCCCTAGGTCCGCCAGAGAGGAACGCCTCCGCGATGCCGCCTGTTCCCGCTGACCCCACTGTTCTCCACCCGATGCCCGAGCACCCGCGCGTGGTTCTGCTCAAACCACTGGTGAAGTCGCCGCTGATCGAGATCGGTGACTTCTCCTACTACGACGATCCGGACGACCCGACCGCGTTCGAAACCCGCAACGTCCTCTACCACTACGGACCCGAGCGGCTCGTCATCGGCAAGTACTGCGCGCTGGGGACGGGCACCCGGTTCATCATGAACGGCGCCAACCACCGCATGGACGGCCCCTCCACCTTCCCGTTCCCCACCATGGGGGGCTCCTGGGCGGAGCACTTCGACCTGATCACCGACCTGCCCGGCCGGGGCGACACGGTCGTCGGCAACGACGTGTGGTTCGGCCACGGCGCCACGGTCATGCCCGGTGTACGCATCGGCCACGGCGCGATCATCGCCGCCGGCGCCGTGGTCACCGGCGACGTCCCCGACTACGGCATCGTCGGTGGCAACCCCACCCGGCTCATCCGCACCCGCTACGACGCCGCGGACGTCGCCCGGCTCCTCGCCGTGGCGTGGTGGGACTGGCCCGTGCAGCACATCACCAGGCACGTACGGACGATCATGTCCGGGACCGTCGCCGATATGGAGGAGGCCGCCGCGCGGATCGACCAGCCCTGACACCGCGTCATCGCCGCACCGCCCGCACCGCCCGCACCGCCCGCACGTGTCCCGCGCCACAAACGAGTGATTGCCTGTGTCCGGTCGCCGCGCCCATCTCGCGATGGTCGGTGTCCCCATCGTCAGCCATGCCCTGCCCAGCCTCCCGCTCATCCGTGAGCTGGTGGCCCGCGGGGACCGGGTCACCTACGCCAACGACTCGTTCGTGGCCGACCGGATCAAGTCCGCCGGTGCGGAATGGGTGCCCTGCACCTCCACGTTGCCCGTCGCGAACAACGACTGGCTGCCGACCCCATCGCTGCGGCGGACTCTTCCTCGACGACGCCGTCCAGGCGCTCCCGCAACTGCGCACGGCCTACGAGGACGATCCGGCCGACCTGTCCCTCTACGGCCAGGCCGGCCGCCCGTGCTCCGGAGGGTGATGACGGCCGCCGAGGGGGCCGTCGCCGGGCGCCTGGACGGCCGAACCGCTCCCGGGCCGTTCAGTAACTGCTCAATCCACAACCTGGACGTCTTTCCAGAAGGCGACCCGGTCACGGACCATCTCCGCCCCCCTCTCGGGGTCGGGGTAGTACCAGATGGCGTCTTCACTACGAACACCGTCTCCTTCCAGGGCGTAATAGGAGGCAAGCCCCTTCCATGAACAGGTCGTATGCGTGTCCGAAGCGCGTAGCACGTCTTCGCGCAGCGCTGACCGGGGGAAGTAGTGGTTCCCTTCGACAACGACAGTGTCTTCGCTCTCGGCGATTGTCATGTTGTTCCAGATCGCTCGCATGGCCCCATGGTCAGCCACGCGGGGCGGCAACGTCCCGCAGATACACCAAATTCGGTCCCGAAGATGAAGGGACCCGAGGCTGGCACCGAGATGATCTCCCTCAGCTCATGCACACGCTTGTGTGGGACGTGCGACAGCTCCGCCTTGGGCCGGCCTGACTGACGAACGGCGCCGACCCCTGGCCTGGGGTGCACCGAACTGCCCGAGCCGACCGGCCCCGATCCGCGGGTGATGACAGCAGCTGAGCCGGGCGGTCGTCGGCGCTTGGACAGTCGAACCGCTCTCGCGCCCCCGGAACCCGGCCCGCCGGGCGGCGTTTCGGCGGCGGCCCGGTCGATCTCGGTACGGGTCGGCGGCAGCCCGCCCCTGACCGGCGTGCGCGGGCTGCGCCAGATGCTCTGCTGGGAGCAGTACCGCCGGGCCGTCGCCAGCGTGGACCGGGTCTTCAACGCTGACGGCTTCGATTCGTGCTCGACCCGGTCACGGACCCGCTTGTGGGACTTGCTGTGCTCCTCCTCTGCGGAGGCGATCGCGGAGGTCACCGACATGCTCGCGCCGGGCGATCGGCGTCGCTGAGCGCGGGTTGGTGTCCGGTGGGTCAGCGGGGGTGGCGAAGCGCTCCGGCAGGCTGTCGCGGACGGTTGTGTCCTTGACGCGGTCGGCTGCGGCCAGGGCCGCTGGCAGTTCGTCGAGGGCCAGCTCGGTGCAGTAGACGGGGCTGGGGGGCTCCTGACGCCGGGAGTCGGCCGACACGCCAGCGTGTAGGGGTCGAATCTGCTGTCGTCCACGAGCTGCAGGGCCGCACGACGCGCCTTAGGAGCTGTCCGGCCGATCTTGGGTTGTGGGAGGATGCCGTTCATGACTTGCATCCGAAGGGGCCGTGCCTCGTAGAACACCAGCTTCACTTCGGCCGCGGGAACGCGGCTGGGGTAGACCCTGGGTGCGGTATCGCGATGTCCCAGGTCTGTCGGGAGCGGCGAATGCCGCTGTCCGTGTGCTCGAACGGGAGCGATTGGTTCCGGGCATCGTGGCGGTGGCACTGAGCGTGTGGTCCGTGCGCGTCCACGGCACGAGGCGCCGGTGGAGGCAATGGGAGGCGGAGTTCACCTGCCCCTGCTGCGGCGAGGGTTGGGCCCGGGACATGCTGCAAGACGGTCTGTTCATGCTTCCGCCAAGGGCCGCCGGCGAACTTCGGGTGCAAGTCGAGCGCCTGGACGCGGTACTCCTCGGGCGAACGCATCACGAGCCGATGGAAGACCCGGAGTTGGCGTGGTGGCATCGCAGGTGCTGACCGTACCCATGTCGCCCACGGGTTCGTTGGCTCTTGCGTGACTGGTCGGGGGGATCTGACAGATGCGGAGTGGCGACGTCTGGAGCCGCTCCTGCCCACGGGCAACAACCGCTGCGGGGGGTGGCGCGATCACCGCCAGGTGATCGCGCCACCGCCCGGTGCGAACCGGGGTGCAGTGGCGTGCCCTGACTGCGGTCGGCGTCCAGTGGTCAAGTCGGGGGGCTCAGTGCCTGGGTTCCATTCTGGCAAAGAGTTCAGCGCACTCGCTGGCGAAGGAACAGAGCTGGTCCACGACCTGCCGGTACTTCCGCGGATCCCGCAACAGGTTCGGCGTGGCATCGGTCCAGTGCTGCCACAGGCCACCGGCGGCAAGGTATGGGGATGCTCGCTCGGTCCCGAGGGCGGCATCGAGGTGAAGCAGTGTGCTGAGAGCGACGATCTGGTCGTAGACGCGGTCGGGTTGAGGCAAGCAGCGATCAAGGTATCTGCAGACCAGATCGGCGTCGGCGCTGGTGCCGAAGATGGCAAGAGTGATGCAGTAGCCCCCGCCGCCGGGGCCTTCGCCGGCCAGCAGGAGTTCGCCGATGCGGCTGCGGAACTCGGTCCTGCCGGCTACGGCAACCAGCCAGGAGGCAGTCCTACGCTCTCGCCAACCGCCTTCGAAAAGGACGCCGAGCTCAGCGGGCGTGATCTCCCCGGCAGCCTTGACCAGCTCCCACATGAACAAGTCGCGCTCAGGCCCGCTCAACCGCAGCGAGCTGCCACCCAGCCGCAGGTACCGTCGGCCGGGCGTGACGAATCGTCGGATCAGGTCCATGAGCTCGGGGTCGGTGTCGGCATAGCGCATGGCTGCATCTTTGCCCGGCGGGGACCCAGCTGCCAGCGGGTTACCCAGAGCCTCGAGCAGCGATCGCCAGATCAGAGAAGCCTGCATTCGCTGCCCCATCCTCCAGATCGACCCACGTCAGCGATCCCGGCTCATCGAGATCATCCAGAAACTCCGCGAGCGCGTCCGTGGGGCCCGCGCCAAGGGCTGGCTCGGTGACGTCGAAGGACTCCAAGTCAGCCTCGATGCCGCCAACACCAAGCTGCACAGCCTCATCAAGCGCACCCATGCAGACGGTCGGCCCCAGCCGGTCGACCTCGGGGTGCCGTCTTCACCGACTAGATGATCTCGATGCTCAGCTGGAAGCCCAGTTCCTCAAACCCCGACAAGGCCGCAACGCGCCGGGAGGCACGAGGCCGCGCACGCCATTGCGGCAGCAGCCTGGCGGTGAGGGCATGTGCGACCGTCGCTGAGTCTGTCACCCTCGCCGGTCGCTGCCCACGCACCGCTGGCGCGGTCAGTACGCCGATGTGAGCGGTCCGGCTCGGCCAAGCCCGATAGCCGGCAGCAGCACCTACTTGTCCTTGCTCGCGGACGACGAAGGCAGCGAAGTGATCTCGTCCAGCGCTGCCTCCCCAGCGTCCTCGTCGCCAGCCGCTTTCTCCAGGTGCCGAAGCTCCGGATGGCCCGGTGGCAGTTGCTCCGCCAATAGAGCACCAGCTTCCGCCTCAGAACGGGGGGTCTTCCCGCCACAGGTGTGTCGTCGGTATAGCGGGCGTTTGGGTGTGGGGCTGCTGAAGGACGGCCAGGGCTTCGTCGATACGGCCGAGGTCGATGAGGTAGCCGGCCAGGTCGTGGCTGTTCCTGCGGTTATCTTGCTGAAGGACTGTGATGGATTCCTCGGTGCGCCCGGCGTCGGCGAGAAGCCGAGCGATGTGTTCCGTCGCGTACGAAGTGGTGCCCTCGGGGTGGGCTCGGGCCCGTTCAACCGCCTCCTCGACCCCGCTGCAGGCGGCGATCAGCGGCAACCGCATCCAGAACAGGTCCCATTCAACCTCGCCCTCGCACTGGGCGGCGAGGGCGTCGAGGTGGACCAGGCCGTCGGAGGGGCGACCCTGGTCGAGACACAGCTCGGACAGGGCGTGGAGAATCCAGTCGTCGCCGCGGTGGGCGTCGGCCTGGGCGCGCATCACGGCGATCGCCTCGTCGCCCCGGCCGTGCCGGACCAGGAGCTGCGCGAGCGCGTAAGCCGAGTTCGGATTCCGGGCCGCGGGTCCGTCGGTCTGCCCGTATGCAGCGATCGCGCCCTCAACGTCACCACACTCCTCCAGCAGCTCCGCCAGCCGCTGTACGACCTCCTCATGTCCGTCGGTTGCCGCGTAGGCGCGCAGTTCCTCGATCCGGCCGTGGCGGGCCAACAGGTCGGCGAGCTGGTCGCGGCTATTGACCGAGGTGATCTGCCGGTGCCTGAGAAGGGCGATGGCCTCGTCGATGTTGCCCTGGCGCTCGCGGATCATCGCGAGGAGGCCGATCGCGGTGTCGGGGTCGAGGCCGCAGCACCACGGACCGTCGCAGCGGTGGTCGGCCCGTATCCGGGCGGCGAGCAACGCGGCGGCCTCCTCGTCCCGGCCGGCGACGGCGGCCACGTCGACCAGGGCGGTGGCGAGCGCCCAGTCATCCGCGTGCGGCAGCAGCATGGTGAACGCCTCCTCGGCGCGGCCGTGCCGGGCAAGCAGCCGCGTGTAGGCCTCCAACGCCATCGGGTGCCCCACAGCCATCCGGGCCCGGACGGTCTCGATCGCTTCCTCGCTCCGGCCCCAGCCCTCCAGCAGCTCGGCGGTCGCTACGACGGCCGTCCACCAGCCCGTAGCGGTGTACGGGGCGAGCACCTCCAGTGCGTCTGCCTGCCGACCCCGCTCGCCCAGCAGCCGCGCCCACACAAGCGCGCAGAACCACTCCCCACGTCCGGCCCACTCCTCCACCACGGCTGCATGGCCGTGGTGGAGGAGCCGGGAGACCAGTTCCGGCGGGATACAGCCGGACCGCGTCCGGGCCCGGTAGTCAAGATCAGCAGAGTCCACGGCCACGCACCATAGCGCCGACCTCTGACATCCGCCGATGCCACTGGCAGTTTCGAATACAGCACGGTTGCAATGACGCTCCTCGCCAGTCGGCGTCTTGGCCTGGGACGCGAAGCGGCCTGAGGCGTACGCCAATGACCAGGACGCGGGCACCGGTCCCGTCGCAGTGACCGCGCGAACGAACCGTCAGAAGGCCGACCGGGACCCGGCCACCTGGGATGCCGCCGGCTCCGAACGCCAGCTGCCGCTACCTCGCCGAGTGGACCGCCACCAAGCTCCGCTGGGGGCTGTCCGCTGACCAGAGTGAGATCGACGCCATCAACGCTACGCCGCCGGCCCGTGCGCGATGACCGCCGGCCACTACACCCCGGCCCCCGTAACCAACAGGCAGGTCGAAGGCAGGCGTGCTCACGGGCTCGTGCTCGCCCTGCGGGCGCTCGCCTTCCTCGGCTTCAGCACCGTCGCTGGCGTCGGGTCTAACGGATTGGCACACGCTGCCGCGTTGGCGGCGAGGGCGACCCAGCCCCCGCTTCTTGCGTCTGTGTCGAAGTGGAACCGGCTGGTGTGAGCAGGTTTAGGTGGTGGCGTCGGCGGCGGTGTTCCAGTCGCAGGAGGTGATGCTGCCGGCGGAGCTGTCGCTGTCGAGGCCGCCGGGCTTCTTCAGCCTGAGGTCGGGGTTCTCGGCGGTGCTGGTGTTGAGCAGGACTTGGCGGGCGTAGCCGCGGCAGAGGGGGAGTGCGGCGGAAGCGAGCGCGGTGGTACGCACGCGCACCGAAGGCCTTT
Source organism: Streptomyces sp. NPDC051822 (assembly GCF_044452745.1). Lineage (NCBI taxonomy): Bacteria > Bacillati > Actinomycetota > Actinomycetes > Kitasatosporales > Streptomycetaceae > Streptomyces > Streptomyces sp. NPDC051822. The sequence goes on from NZ_JBITBZ010000010.1 coordinate 295,832, forward strand.
CGGTCAGAAAAAGGACTGGACGCCGGCGTCGGGACGGGTGCGATCTTCGCGCCCGAAGGAAGCCGGAGAAGCGGACAACCAGGAGCGTCGCCGCGAGCTGCACACGGACTCGTCCGAGCCGGCGGCCGCATGAGCGTGTGGTGTCAGGGTGCCGGTCCACGTCCCTCACCGGGCGCCGCCCGTAGACGGCCGCAGCCCGGTTCGCTGCTGTGCAGCTCATCTCCGCGCATGCTCTGTGCGACGGCATGCCACAGCCGACGGTTCATCGACGGCAAAGCTACCGCCCGAATGGGTGACGCCGAGGAACGCCGGCTTCAGCACGTCGTCGACGACGCCCGGGCCGAATGAGCGGCTCAATACCACGTCCGCGCCCCCGGCAGCCGGGTTCGGAACGGGAATGTGCTGGTCCTTGCCCCGGCCGCAGACGTGACACAGGATCCTCTGTGGTGAGGTGTGGGTGTCCGGCCACGGACGCGGTACGTCCTTCCGCGGGTCGGCCTCCGCCTCCTCAGCGCCCTGCCCACGCGGCCGCCCGCCGCAGTACGGCGTCACGACCGCGGTCCGGCACCGTCCACAGGGTCTGCCCTCGTACGCCCCATCGCTCGAGGAGGGCGTTCGCGGCCAGGAACCCGGTCGTCGCCGCCCGTTCCATCAGTGCGACGGGCAGGTCGGTGCGCACGACGTCGCCGGCCACCACCAAGCCGGGATCGGAGGTGCGGACGGTGGGACGGTCGGCGTAGCCACCCACGGGAAACAGCGGGCAGTCCTCCCGCCATTCGTGGCGGACGTCGACGACCTCGGCTGCCCCGGTCTCCGGATAGACGCGGTGGAGCTGCTCGACAAGGCGTTTCTGGACGACGGCGCGGGGCTCGTGCGGGTCGACGGCGTAGGCGTGGAGCTCCACGACGGATCCCGCGGTACGCGCCACCCAGTGCGCCGCCTCGTCCTCCCAACGGTCCAGCACGCTGATGTTGTCCAGGCCACCGAAGCCACTGGTGCCGAGGAAGCCGGGGCGGTCGGGGGCGACGGGCCGGTCCAGCCACAGCCGGGTGACCAGGAAGGGCGGGGCCGTGCGCAGGCGCGCGACGCGCTCCCGCCATGCGGGGTCGCCGAGCCGCTCCGAGCGCGCGACCAGGGACCGCAGGCCGGCGGCATCCAGGGCGAGGACCACGGCGTCGTACCGGCGTTCGCCGCGGTCCCCGGCGACCTCGAATCCGCCGCCTCGGGTAGGTGCGACGTGCTCGACCGCGCTGCCGGTGCGCAGTTCGGCGCCGTGCCGGCTCAGGTATCCGCCCAGGGGGTCCCACAGCGCCGTCGGGAAGGGCGAGCGGGGCACGTCGAACAGCAGGCCCTCGGCCGAGCCGAGGAAGTAGATGTGGAACATCAGCGCCATCTCGGCCGCCGACAGCTGTCGCGGGTCGGCGAAGAAGCTCCGGGAGAACACCTCGAACGCCAGGTGGCGGGCGCGCTCGGGGAAGCGGACGGTCTCGAGGAAGTCGTAGGCGCTGATGTCGTCGAGGCGGTGGTAGATGTCGGGGACGCGGACGTCGAGCAGCGGCAGGGCCGCGACCGGGTCCATGGCGCGCAGGTCCCGCATTGCGAAGGAGGGGCTGAGCGCGACGAAGCCCAGCGCGCTCCACGGCGGGGTGCGCGGCACGTGCCGGAAGCTGTCGCGCGACCCGTCCGCGTGCAGCAGCGGATAGTCGGGCAGTCCGGCCAGCCGGGCCAGGGCGGGGTCGGTACGGCGCAGCAGGCCCCGCAGGTTGTAGTACTGCCGGAAGAACGCGTGGAAGCCACGGCTCATCGTCACGGTGCTGCCGTCGCGCAGGCGGGTCGGCCGACCGCCCACCCGGCCGCCGAGGTAGGGCTCGCGCTCGTACAGCGTCACCGCCACGCCCCGTTCGGCCAGCGCGGTGGCGGCGGCGAGTCCGGCGATCCCTCCGCCGACGACGGCGGCCGAGGGCCGGCCGTCGGCGCGGTCGGCTCCCGGGCGGGCCGGCAGCACGCGGGCCCGGCGGTCCCGGCCCCGGCGTGCGGCGGGCGGGCGGGACACCGGGCCGGTCATCGGACGTCCTTCCCGTGCGAGGCCACGAAGGTGTGGGTGATGCCCGTCTGCCAGCCCGGCAGGGGCAGAACCCGGACGTGGTCGAAGCCGGCCTTCCGGATCCGGTCTGCGAACCGGTCGGCCGTGTCGAAGCCGACGACGCTGTGCCACAGGTGACGGTAGAGCGGCCCGTCCCCCAGCAGGGTCGCGGCGGGCTGGACGACGCCTCGGCACACCAGCGTCCACACCGCCCGATCGGCGCGGCGGCCGCTGAGGCTGTACTCGTGCACCCCGAGCCGTCCACCCGGGCGCAGGACGGCGCGGACCGTACCGAGGACGGCGTCGGCATCGGAGACGTTACGGAAGAGGTAGGCGGCGAACACCGCGTCGAACGGCCCTTCGACCCCCGCCTCCGCCAGTCCCTCGGCCGGCGCGTGGACGAGCCGCACTCCGACCGCCCACGGCTTGGCGGCGGCCCGCTCGAGCATGCCGGCCGAGGCGTCGACGGCCGTGACGGAGGCGGCCGGGAGGACGGACCGGATCGCGGCCGTAGAGGCGCCGGTGCCGCAGCCGAGGTCCAGCACACGCAGCCCGGCCCCCTGCCCTGGCAGGCCGAGTCGGCGCACCGAGCGCCGCAGATGGGCGTGATAGCCGGGGTTGGCGGCCACCAGGGCGTCGTAACTGCGGGACGCGTGGTCGAACGCGGCGGCGAGGTTCTCGTCGCGCAGCAGGGTCATGCGCTCTCCAGGGGATCGGTGATCGGTGGGAACGGGCGGGGCGGTTGAAAGGGCGGCGGAAACAGGCCGGTCGGACGAGGGGCGGTGGGAACAGGCCGGTCGGACGAGGGGGCAGTGGGAACAGGCGGGGTCAGTCGAAGGGGCGGCGTGACAGTCCGGGGAGTTCGACGGCGGTGCGCAGCATGGGGACGACCGGGGTGTGCAGGCCGACGGAGAGGTCCTCGAACAGGCTCGTGCGCCCGTCGAGGAAGCGCAGCAGCCGGCCCGCCGGGACGTGGGCGAACAGCCGGGAGAACAGGGCGGGGCCGTCGACGCGGCCGCTGTCGAGAGCGCGCAGGAGCACCGAGTCCATGGTGCGGGCCCGCCAGGAGTGGGCGGCCGGCGGGACCGGTCCGCGCCCCTGCCGCAGTGCGGCGGCGACCGCTCGTGTCTGGCGCTGGAGACCGGCGAAGGCGTATCCGGTGGACGGACGGGTCGCACCGCCCGCGGCACCGATCCGGAACACGGACGCGCCGACCCGTCGGGGCATGGGAGCGTCCGTCATGGGGATCACTCCGGTCTCGGTGGCGGCGACCTCCAGGTCGCCGAGGCGCAGTACGTCGCCGGCGTAGTGCCGTACGGCCGCCTCGTAGCCGCTCGCCGTCAGGAGGCGCGGGGAGAACTCCGTGTACTCCACGAGGGCTTCGCACGGGCCGGTGGGCAGGACGTAACCGAAGGAGAGCCCGTCGGCGGGCTGAGGGGTGCGGAAGTCCATCAGTTCCACGGTCCCGTGGTCGAAGGCGGGCCGGGCGGTGCGCACGAACCAGCCGTGGAAGTGTTGCAGCAGGGTGGTGCGGGCGGCCGGGAGGCTGCCCAGGGGGCGCGAGTCGAACACCCAGCGGGCCTCCAGGACGCGGGGGCGGCCGTCGGGCCGGGTCATCAGTAGGCGGGCGCCCGAGGGGATCTCCTCCACGGTGTCCACGGCCGCCTCCAGACGCCGGACGTTGGCGCTGTGTGCGAGGTCCCGGGCGACCAGGGACTCGAAGTCGTCGGAGCGGATCATCTTGTACCGCAGCGGCGCGATGTCCCCCTCGATCGCGCGGCCGTCGGGCGGTCGTACCCGCAGGTGACGCCATTCCGATCGCACCGCGGCGTCGAAGCGGCCGCGGCCGGACTCCCAGAAGCACCAGGTGCGCGGAGCCGGCCGGAGCGGGCCGGGCGGGGCGTCGACGAGGATCACGGACGGAGTCAGGGCACCTGGCACGGGGCCGTTCAGCCGATGGGCCAGGGACAGTCCGGCGGCTCCCGCCCCGATGACCGCCACGTCCGCCTTCAGCACGGCTGCTCCCTCCGTCCTTCTTCTCGCTGCACACCACCCACAGGGGGTTCCCGCCCCGGCGTGGACTCGGATGCGGTCGTCGGAGGCCGACCACCTCACGGGTACGCCCACATGGCCGCATTACCGCATATTTCGTGTACCCGTTCCGCACCGCATCCGTATCACGGGAAGGGACTGAAGACCGGCAAGGAGAGCGACACCACGATGAGAGGAACCGGGATGCGCCCCACCCAGGCGAAGGACCACCCCGCGGCCACGCCGTCGCCCCTCTCCCGCCCGGTCGCCCCTTCGGGGTCCCCGCCGCAGCGAAGGCGGCCGGGCCGAGTGGTCGCCGCCGAGGCGCACGGCACGGGCCCGGCGGGAGGCCCCGCCCTTGCGGCGGTCGAGCCCGAGGCCGTCGAGCCCGAGGCGGTCGAGCCCGAGGCCGTCGGGTCCGACGCGGTCGGGTCCGACGCGGTCGGGTCCGACGCGGTCGGGTCGGATGCCGTCGACGCGGACGTGCCGGCCGCGGTCGGGCGCGTACTGGAGGGGGTGCTCGCCGACCGGCTCGTCCGGGCCGGGGATCTGGACGCCCTCTTCGCCCGCGAACTGGCCGAACGGGTCACCCGCTTCACCCAGGAGGGCGGCAAGCGCATCCGGTCGCAGCTCGTCTGGTGGTCGATGCGCGCCTGCGGCGGGGCCGGTGATCCGACTTTCACGGCGGCCCTGCGCGTCGGGGCCGCGCTCGAACTGCTCCAGACCTGCGCGCTGGTCCATGACGACGTGATGGACGGCTCGACGCTGCGTCGCGGCCGTCCGGCGCTCCACGCCGACGTGCGCGCACGGTACAGCGGTGTGGCGTCCCCGGCCCGCGTCGCCCGCTTCGGGGAGGCCGCCGCGATCCTGGCCGGGGACCTGGCGCTCGTGTGGGCGGACGACGTCGTGGCCGGGACGGCGCTCGATCCGCGGGCGGAGGCCGTGGTGCGCCGGCTGTGGGGCGACATGCGCACGGAGATGGTGGCGGGGCAGTTCCTCGACCTCCAGGGGCAGCTGACCGGGTCGCGGGCGCGGCCGCGCGCGCTGCGCGCCGCGTGTCTCAAGAGCGCGTTGTACTCGGTGGCACGCCCCCTCGCCCTGGGCGCGGCGGTGGCGGGCGCGGACGGCCGCACCCTGCGGGCGCTGTGTTCGGCGGGGCGCTGTGTGGGGATGGCCTTCCAACTGCGCGACGACCTCGACGACGTCTTCGGTGACCCCCGGCGCACCGGCAAGAGCCTCGGTGGGGACATCCGCGAGGGGAAGCCGACCTATCTGGTCGCCCTGGCGGTGGCGCGCGCGGAGGCCGCGGGCGATCGGACCGCTCTGACGGTGCTCGACCGGGCGCTCGGCGACGAGGGTCTGTCTCCGGCCGGGCTCGAGGAGGTGCGGGACGTCCTGGTGCGTACGGGTACCCGGGCGGCGGTCGAGTCGAAGATCGAGCGCCTGTCGGCGCAGGGACTGCGTCGCCTCGACGGCGCCCTGCTCGACGCGGACGCCGAGGGCCGCCCGCGCGACGCGGACGCCGAGGGCCACCTGCGCGACGCGGACGCCGGGGGCCGCCTGCGCGACGCGGACGCCGGGGGCCGCCTGCGCGAGCTGCTGACCGCGGCGACGGTCTCCCGTGCCGCGGACGACCCGCCCGCCCGCTCACACCCGCCCGCCCGCTCACACCCGGCGCCGGATCTCGCTCCGGTGGGCTCCGGAGCGCGGGAGGCCCGTCGATGACGCGCACGCTGTCCGGCCGTACGGACCATGTGGTGGTCGTCGGGGCGGGTCTGGCCGGTCTGTCGGCGGCCCTTCATCTGCTGGGCTCCGGGCGCCGGGTCACCGTCGTCGAACAAGACGTCCTGCCCGGCGGCCGGGCGGGCCGCCTGGATCTGAGCGGCTACCGGATCGACACCGGTCCGACCGTGCTGACCATGCCCGACCTCGCCGACGAGGCCTTCGCGGCGGTCGGCGACAGCCTGCGCGAGCGGGTCGACCTGATCCCGCTCCACCCGGCCTACCGGGCGTCGTTCGCGGACGGCAGCACGCTGGACGTGCACACCGAGGGCGAGGCGATGGCCGCGGAGGTGGAACGGTTCGCCGGGGCCCGTGAGGCGGTGGGCTACCGGCGGCTGCGCGCCTGGCTGGAGCGGCTCTACCGGGTCCAGATGCGCCGCTTCATCGACGCGAACTTCGACTCACCCCTCGACCTGCTGACCGGGGACCTCGCCCGGCTCGCGGCGCTCGGCGGCTTCGGCCGCCTCGACCGGCGAATCGGCGGTTTCCTCAAGGACGAGCGGTTGCAGCGGGTCTTCTCCTTCCAGGCCCTGTACGCGGGTGTGCCACCGGAGCGTGCGCTCGCCGCCTACGCGGTCATCGCCTACATGGACACGGTCGCCGGGGTGTACTTCCCGCGTGGCGGCATGCACGCCCTGCCGCGGGCCATGGCGGACGCCGCCGCCGACGCGGGCGCCGAGCTGCGGTTCGGCGAGCGGGTGACCCGGCTGGAACGGTCGGGCGAGCGCGTCACCGCCGTCGTCACCGCCCGGGACCGCGTCCCCTGCGACGCGGTCGTCCTCACCCCGGACCTGCCCGTCACCTACCGGCTCCTCGGCCGCCGGCCCCGCCGGCCGGTGCGGCTGCGGCACTCCCCCTCCGCCGTCGTCCTGCACGTGGGCACGGACCGCACCTGGCCGCAGCTGGCCCATCACACGATCTCGTTCGGCGCCGCCTGGCGGGGCACGTTCGACGAACTCACCCGGCAGGGGCGGCTGATGAGCGATCCGTCCCTGCTCATCACCCGGCCCACGGCCACCGACCCCACTCTCGCCCCACCGGGACGCCATCTGCACTACATCCTCGCTCCCTGCCCCAACACCGACATCGGACCCGGCGCGGCCGTCTGGGGCGAGCTCGGTCCGCGCTACCGGTCGGAGCTCCTGCGCGAGCTGGAACGACGCGGTCTCGACGGCATCGAGGCCGCCGTCGAGGACGAGTGCCTCGTCACCCCGGCCGACTGGCTGGGCCAGGGCCATGCGGCGGGCACCCCCTTCTCGGCGGCCCACACCTTCCTGCAGACGGGCCCGTTCCGGCCCCGCAACCTGGTACGGGGCACGCAGAACGCCGTCCTGGCCGGCTGCGGCACCACCCCGGGCGTCGGCGTGCCGACCGCCCTGGTGTCGGGGAAGCTGGCGGCGGCCCGGATCACCGGTGGCGCCCGGCGGCCTTCCGTCCGGACCGAGGGGGCGGCGCGATGACCGCACGCGAACTCGACGCCGCCGGCATCACCGACCCGGCGCTGCGGGCGGCGTACCGCCGGTGCCGTGAGCTGAACGCGGCGCACGGGAAGACGTACTTCCTGGCCACCCGCCTGCTGCCGGCCGATCGCAGGCCCGCCGTGCACGCGCTGTACGGCTTCGCCCGGTGGGCCGACGACATCGTCGACTCACTGGATCCCGGCGACGACGACGGCCGCCGCGGAGCGCGTCTGGCGGCCCTCCAGCAACGTCTGGACAGCGGACTGAGGCAGGGGACCGGCGACGAACCGGTGGTGCTGGCCCTCGCCGACACCGCGCGCCGCCACGCGATCCAGCACAGCCACTTCCAGGACTTCATGACCGCCATGAGGGCGGATCTGGAGGTCACGGACTACGCCACCTATGCCGACCTGCGCGGCTACATGCACGGATCGGCCGCCGTGATCGGCCTGCAGATGCTGCCGGTCCTCGGGACGGTGGTGCCGCGCGAGGAGGCCGAGCCGCACGCGGCGGCCCTCGGGGTGGCCTTCCAACTGACCAACTTCCTGCGGGACGTCGGTGAGGACCTCGACCGTGATCGGGTGTACCTGCCGGCCGATCTGCTGGCCGGGCACGGTGTCGACCGGGAGCTGTTGCGCCGGTGCCGGGACACGGGCCGTCAGGACACGCGTGTCACGGCCGCCCTGCGGGAGTTCGAGGCACTCACCCGCCGCGTCTACCGCGAGGCGGAACCCGGCCTTGCCATGCTGGATCCCGTGTCCCGCCCCTGCATCCGCACCGCGTACATCCTGTACGGGGGCATCCTCGACGCCGTCGCCCGGGACGGCTACGCCGTGCTGCACCGCCGATCCATGGTGCCGCGCCGGGAGCGGGCGGCTGTCGCGGCGGACGGGCTGGCCCGGGTACTGGCGGCCCGGCTGCGGCACCGGGGCCGGTCCGCGACGCTCCGGGCACCGGCGCGCTCTGCACCGCTTGTCACTCCGGCTCCGTCCGCCACTCCGGCCCCTCCCTCCACTCCGGCTCCGCCCGTCAACCCGGCGCCGTCGACCGCCCCCGCCCCCGTCCGACCGGTCTCCGAGGAGGTCGCGTGAACGCCGAACCGCCGTCCGTACGGCGCTCCCGTCTGCCCCTCTCGTTGCGCCGCGGACCCGTCCCGTGGGACCGGCAGCAGCCCACCTGGCGCGACGCCAAACCCGGCCTCATCGCAGAGGCGTTGAAGCGGGCGCAGGCCAGGCGGTCCGGAAACTGGTACGTCGTGGGGGCCTCCGCCTCGGTGCGCCCCGACCGCCCCCTGGCCCGGACTGTCGCGGGTGGCGAGGTCGTCGTCTGGCGCGGCGCCGACGGGCGACTGGTCGCCGGGCCCGGTGTCTGCCCGCACCTCGGGGCGCCCCTGGCGGAGAGCCCCGTCCGGTGCGGGACACTGGTGTGCCACTGGCACGGACTCGCCCTCGACGGGACCCCGACCGCGGGCTGGGAGCCGTTGCCCGTCTTCGACGACGGCGTCCTCGTCTGGGTGCGGCTCGACGAGACCGGTGGGGAGACGCCCCTGGACGCCCCCGTCGTACCGGTCCGTCCGGTTCCCGCGCGGGGGGTGACGGCCGTGTACGAGGGCACCGGGGTCTGCGAACCCGAGGACGTCGTGGCCAATCGCCTGGATCCGTGGCACGGGGCGTGGTTCCACCCGTACTCGTTCGTCGACCTGACGGTGGTCGGCTCGCCCGACGAGCCCCCCGAGGGCTCCGACGGCTCCGACGGCTCCGACGACGGCTTCACCGTCGACGTCTCCTTCAAGGTGGCCGGGAGGCTAGTGGTGCCGGTACGGGCGGTCTTCACCGCGCCCGAGCCGCGCACGGTCGTCATGCGCATCATCGAGGGGGAAGGGACGGGCTCCGTGGTGGAGACCCACGCGACCCCGCTCGGGCCGGACGAGCGGGGCCGTCCGCGCACGGCGGTGACCGAGGCCGTGGTGGCCGCCTCCGACCGGCCGGGCTTCGCGTTCGTACGCCGGGCCGCCCCGCTCCTGCGCCCGGTGATGCGCACCGCGGCGGCCCGGCTGTGGAGGGACGACCTGGCATACGCCGAGCGCCGCTGGCAGCTGCGTTCGACGGGCAGGTTCCCGGGCTGACACCGGGTAACCGCGCGGGCCCGTGCCGGAGTTCGACGTGGCGCGGTCGATGCCGAGCCGGCCCGGAGGCCTTCGGCGGGGCCCGTGAGCGGGTAGGGGCCCGCTTGCGCCGGGTCCGAGGCAGCCGGGTGGTCGCGCGGCCACCCGTGACGGGCCGTCAGCCGGTTCGCCGGCTCGTCGACCACCTCCTTCACCGTGTCCAGCGATGCATCGGGGGGTCACCGGATACGGGGGCGCCGCCGAGGCGGGATCTTCCCCTGCGGGGAGTCCACATGCACGACGTCAACGTGCGTGCCCTGCTGTCTGATGCGGCAGAAGGGGTCAGAGATGTGGATCGTTTGTGAGCGGGTGGGGCCTGAGGCCCCCGGGCTGAGGAGCGCGTCGTGCGCCGTCCGTGCTGACCACGTTCTCGGTGAAGGACAGCGGTGGTGCACCGACTGCTCCCCCGAGAAGGGGTAACGGATCTGATCTCCACCAGCTCCGGGAAACCCGAACGGGCACCTCGCCGTTGTCCACGGCCTCGATCTGCCCGCTGAGGTGCGGGTAGTAGTTCGAGGTGTCGACGACCACCGTCTCGTCGGGACCGCAGCGAACAGGCCGGTCGGCTTCCCCGCCGCCCCGGAGGGGATGGCCAGGATGGAGACATCCCGGCCCTGGTCGGCGTCGGTCAGCTCCGCCGCGCGGGCCCCGGACCCAAGCCATACCCGTTCGTGACCACGGAACGACGATGCGATCGACGCGGCCCGGATGCAGGCCGAGCAGTCGCTTCCGGCGTTGCCGGTTGTGGACGCCGACGGGCAGCCGTACGTGATCGTGCCCGGCTCACAGCTGATCCGTCAGCTCATTCCGCCTACATCGCCGAAGACCCGTGGCTACGACGCCGCGAAGAGGACTGGCACGTTGGTCCGGTTCCGCGGCCGTGTCATCGGCCTGACGTATCTACGTCGGCACCGGTGCTGCAGAGGCGTCGACTCCCGCCGTGCGTCTGCACTGAGCGGTTGATGAGCGCGCCCACGCTCGACCGTACGGGCGATGCACCCGGAGGGCAATCCTCTGCCCCGGTCGCGCCGAATAGACGGTGAAAGGGACGAATGTCCGACCGCGATCCGGTCCCGTGCCGGTGAACCTCCCCGGAAGGGGATGCATCGCGATGCCAGCCAAGCGCTCAACCCGTCTCACCACCCTCGTGGCCCTGCCCGCCGCCCTCACACTCGCCGTGGCCGCCCCGGCTCTCGCCCACGGCGGGAACGACGGAGGGTCGCAGACGCAGCACTCCCGGAACTACAAGGTCGACCTGCGGCAGCTCAACGACTCAGGTGCCCGCGGAACCGCGCAGCTCACTCTGCAGGGCCGCCAGCTCACCGTGAAGATCGACGCCCAGGGACTCGTCCCGGGCCAGCCCCACGCCCAGCACATCCACGGATCCACCACCGGACACGACTTCACCTGCCCCGACGCCAGTGCGGACAAGAACGGCGACGGCATCGTCACCACCACCGAGGGACTGCCCGCCTACGGAGACATCAACATCTCCCTGACCACCAAGGGCGACACGACCAAGGCCAGCGGCCTCGCCGTCGACCGGATGCCGGTCGCGGACAAGAACGGCAGCCTGTCCTACTCACGCACGATCGCCGTCTCCCAGGCGGTCGCCGACAACATCACGTACCTGCACGTCGTCCAGCACGGAATAGACCCGAACGGCAACGGCAAGTACGACTTCGGCAAGGGCAAGAGCGAACTCGACCCGAAGCTGCCCCAGGAGGCCACCGCGCCGGCCAGCTGCGGCACGATCGAAGGCCACAACGGCGGCTCCATGACCATGAACTAGCCTCCGAGAAGGCGCCGCCTCCGCCTTGGAGTAGCAGCCATCCGCTCGTCCCGACGGCCTGGGCGACTCTCCGCCGAGGCCGTCAGCGCGTCGGCTGCTGCGGGCTTCGAGGTGGTCCTGCCGTTCACGGCGGGCGTGCGGTCCGGCGTAGCAGTGCTGTCGCGGCCTGGAACTTCCGGCCGCGAACCGGCTGCGGGTCGTCTCCGACACCGGGCAGAACCTCCGTCACAACATCGACGACGTCTCCGCGCCGCTGTCGACGACCGTGGACGGCACGCTGACCAATCCGACCACCCCGCCGTCGACCGCGACAGGAGTCACCGCCGCCGCCTATACCGACAACGACCTGAGCGCCGCGACCGCGACGACCCTGTTCGATCTCGACACCATGGCCGACCGGATCTCTCTGCAGTCCCCGGCCAACGCCGGCACCCTCGCCCCCACGGGCAGCCTCGGCGTGAACGCGGGCCCGGACGCCGATTTCGACATCTACACCCGGCCGGACACGGGGAGGAACCACGGCTTCGCGGCCATCGACGGGGGCGGCGGCTACCGCCTGTACAGCGTCGACCTCCTCTCCGGGAAGGCCACCGACAAGGGCGCCTTCCCGAAGAGGCACCAGGTCACCGACCTGGCCCTGCCCGTCAACCAGATGTGAGCAAAGCCGGTGCTCCGCGTCCCTCGCGGTGAGGGATGCGGACCACCGGCCGCTGGGTGTCAGGGAGAGTGCCAGGATGCGCTCGCGGTTACTTGGGCATGAGGACGGTGTCGACGATGTAGACGTTGGCGTTGGCGGTCTTGACGTTGCCGCAGACCACCTTGGAGGTGTCGTTGACCGTGTATGCCTCGCCGGACCCGGCCGTGGTGATCATGCCCTTCTGGAGGGTCTCGAAGGAGCCGCTCTCCAGCTGCTTCGGGGCGAGCTTCTGGCCGACGACGTGGTAGGTGAGGATCTTCGTCAGCGTGTCCTTGTCGGCGAGGACCTTGTCGAGGTCGGCCTTCGGGATCTTGGCGAAGGCGTCGTTGGTCGGCGCGAAGACCGTGATGTTCTCGGCGTTGTTGAGGGTGTCGACCAGGCCGGCCTTCTTCACCGCGGTGACCAGGGTGGACAGGGCCGGGTTGTTGGAGGCGGCGGTGGCGACCGGGTCCTTGGCCATGCCGTCGAACGAACCGGCGCCGTCCTTGGGAACGCCGGCACAGGCCGGGCCGAAGGGCTGGTCCATGGCCGTCGTGTCCTCGCTGGGGGCCTCGCTCGCCGTGGTCGGGTCTGCGGGGGCCGTGGTCGGCGCGGCCGCGTCGGTGTTGCTGTCGGAGTCCGAACAGGCGGCGAGCGAGAAGGGGAGGACGGCAGCGGCGGCCACGGCGATGGCTCCACGGCGAAGGCGCAGGGTGTTCATCTTTGTTGCTCCTATGAAGAGTTGTCTGCTCTGTATCGGGATTGCGGTGTGGTCTCTCCGGGCCCGCGGTGGGGGGCCGGTGGTCTAGGTGACGGTGACGAAGGCGCTGTGCCAGCCGCTCGCGCCGTCGGGTACGGTCCGCGTGCGCCGTTCGGTCTGGACCTGGCCGGCGCCGTCGGTGGCACGGACGGTGAGGGTGTGCCCGCCGGGGGTCGCCTGCCAGCGGTACGACCACTGGCGCCAGGTGTCGACGGTGTCCTGGGCCGCGAGGTCGGCGTCCTGCCAGGGGCCGTCGTCGACGCGAACCTGGACGCGGGCGATGCCCCGGCGCTGGGCCCAGGCGACGCCGGCGACCGTGACGGTGCCGGCGGCGGGCCGGGCGAAGGGCTTGGGGGTGTCGATACGGGACTGGGTCTTGATCGGGGCCCTGCGGGCCCACTTCCGCTTCACCCAGTAGGCGTCGTAGGCGTCGAACGTGGTGAGCTCGATGTCCTCGATCCACTTGCAGGCGGAGACGTATCCGTAGAGGCCGGGGACGAGCATGCGGACGGGGGAGCCGTGATCGAACGGCAGGGGTCCGCCGTTCATTCCCACGGCGAGCATCGCGTCCCGCCCGTCCATGACGTCCTCGACGGGCGACCCCAGCGTCATGCCGTCCACCGAACGCGCCACCAGCTGATCGGCCCTCCCGCCCCGTGAGGGAGGCTGCACGCCGCACTCGGCGAGCAGGTCCGCCAGGCGTACGCCGAGCCAGCGGGCGTGGCCGACGTACGGCCCGCCGACCTCGTTCGAGACGCAGGTCAGCGTGACGTCCCGCTCGATCAGCGGGCGGGCGAGGAGGTCGTCGAGCGTGTACGTGCGGGGGCGCGCGACGCCCTTGCCGTGGATCCGCAGCCGCCACGTATCGGCGTCGACCTTGGGTACCACGAGGGCGGTGTCGACGCGGTAGAAGTCACGGTTCGGGGTGGTGAACGCGCTGATCCCGCGCACCTTGAGCTGTGCTCCGGCCGGAACCGGGGGTGCCGGCGATGCCGGTGAGGGCAGGACGAGGTTGTTGCGGGAGGTGACCGCTCCCTGCCCGCGCTGCCGGGACAGCACCCGTCCCAGCGCCCCCGCTCCGGTGGCACCGGCGACGGTCACGGCAGCGGTGGCCAGGAACCCCCGCCGGCTCCAACCGCCACCGGTGCCCTCCCCACCGGTGCCCTCGCCACCGGTGGGGGAGCCGCCCGGGGCGGCATTGCCCGCCAGGAGGTACAGCACGGCCGCGCCCGCCACCGCACCGGCCATGGACGGCAGCGCGTCCGCGACGCCCGCCGTGTCCGGCCGGCTCAGGGCGGCGGCCGTCCCGACGATCCCGAAGACCAGGACTCCGGCCGCTCCCAGCCGCCTGTGCCGGAGCGCCAGAACGCCCAGGGCCATCGCGAACAGGGCGAGCAGGACCAGGATGCCGAGTTGCAGGGCGACCTTGTCGTTCTCGCCGAACGTCCGGATCGCGAAGTCCTTGACCGGCGCGGGTGTCCGGTCGATGACCGCGCCGCCCACCACCGTCACCGGCCCCGCCTCCGGCCTGATCAGGGCGGAGGTCAACTCGGCCACGGCGAGCGCGGTGAATCCGGCCGACAGGCCGGCCACCGCCCCGAGCAAGGAGCGGGTGAGGGTGTTGCGGAAGGTGCTCACAGGGGGCATTCGGCGGCACCCGATCGGCGGATTGGTCTGTCACCCGAAAGACTTGCGGCAGCGGTTGCGACGGATTCAGCTCTCGCACGTCGGGGCCATCTGAGCAGCGACCTCGTCAGCGGTGCCACCGTCGGGCTCGGGCTCGTCGGCGAAAGGCTGCGAGCTCCAAGGGACTTCGGGCACAGCGGCGGGCCACCAGGTCCGGTGTCCGAGGTCGAGGATGAGGGCGGGAACGAGGAAGAGGCGCACCAGAAGCGTGTCGATCAGGACGCCGACGGCGACGACGCATCCGATCTGGGCGAGGTAGAGCAGCGGCATCACGGTCAAGGCGGCGAAGGTGGCGGCCAGGATGAGTCCGGCCGCGCTGATCACGCCGCCCGTGCTGACCAGCCCCTGCCGCACGCCGAACGCGGTGCCTGTCTCGCGTGCTTCGTGCCGGACTCGGTGGACGAGGAAGATGTTGTAGTCCACGCCGAGGGCGACGAGGAAGATGAAGGAGAACAGCACCACGGCCGGTTCGGTGGCCGCTGAACCGTCGACGAGGCCGAACGCGAGCGCGGAGACCCCGAAAGCCGTCAGCAGGCTCACTCCCGCGGCCGCGACGAGCAGCAGCGGCAGCAACAGACAGCGCAGCAGGGCGATGAGGATCACCAGGACCACGGCGAACACCACGGGCATGATCAGCCGCTGGTCTCGTAGCGCCGTGCTGTGGACGTCGTGCAGATACGCGGCTTGGCCACCGACCAGAGCTCCGGTGCCGCCGAGAGACACGCGCAGGCGTTCGACGACACGGCTGGCCTCCTCGCTGTCCGCCACGGCGGCGAGCGTCGCGAGAACCTGATCCCGTCCGGCCGCCGGGGGCGAACCAGCGGGTGCCCTGACGACCTTGACGGCGGCGACCCCTGCCGTGATGGCGGTGACGGTACGGACATCGGCTGTCCGCGCCGGCGGGGTGACGATCACGAGGGGACTGGCGGTGCCGGCCGGGAAGTGCCGGGCCAGGACGGTCTGCCCGATCGCCGAGGGCGAACCGGCGGGAAGGGCCCGGTGCAGGGGGACACCGCCTTGTGAGAGCAGCGGGGCGAAAGCCGCGCCCGCGAGGAGCAAGACGAGGCAGCCACACCAGAGGCGGCGCGGCCGGCGCTCGGTCGCGCGCGCCAGCCGTACCCATCCCTCCCTGACCGCGAAGTGTCCCTGCCGCGGCCAGAACACGCGGGGCCCGCACAGCAGGAGGAGGGCCGGCAGGAAGGTCAGGGACACCGCCGCGCAGCAGGCCATGGCGATGGCCACCGCCGGCCCCAGGGCCTGGTGGGACGGCAGGGTGCTCAGGGTGAGCGTCATCATGGCGCAGGCCACGGTCGCGGCGCTGGCCAGCACGGGCGCCGCCGTCGCCCTGCAGGCCGCGACCACAGCCCCCTGCGTGTCGCCGCCGGGCCGGGCGAGTTCCTCCTTGTAGCGGGCCGCCAGGAGGAGTGCGTAGTCGGTGCTCGCGCCGATGACGAGGACGAACACGATGCCCTGGACCTGGCCGTCGAGCACGAGCCAACCCGCCCGGGCGAGGGCGTACAGCAGGGCGGATGCCGAGGCCAGGGCAAGCAGCGCTCCTGCGATCACCAGCAACGGCATGAACACACTGCGGTAGACGAGCAGCAGGATCAGCAGTACGCCGGTCAGCGTCACCGCCAGCAAGGTGCCGTCGGTATGGGCGAAGGCGTCGTCCAAGTCGGCCTGAGCGGCAGCCGGGCCAGCCAGATGGACGTCGGTGCCCGGTACCCCGCCCGCCGCCTTCCTGATGTCCCCGAGCTGCTCGGACAGGTGGTCTGGTCCGGCGGCGACGACAGCGGTCAGGGCCTTCCCGTCCTCTGCCAGGACAGGCTCCGCGTCCGAACGCGATCCGGTGATGCCCGCGACGACCCGGCGCGCAGCGGTTCGCTGGGCAGCGGTGAGCCGGTCGTCCGCCGCGGAGCCGGTCCACACGACGGCCAAGGGCAGGGCCTCGCCAGTGCCGTCGGCGCCGAGCAGCTCGGCCGCCCGGGCCGACTCCGCGCCGGGCGGCAGCTCGGCCGCCTGCCCCGTCCGTGTCACCTCACCGAGGCGCGCCGTGCAGGGGCCGGCGATGCCCGCGAGTGCCAGGCACAGGAGAAGTGTGACCAGGGCGCCTGGCCGGTTGAGCCAACGCATGGATGTTCCCTCTTCAGTCCGGCGGTCCGGCCCGGATTCAGGCGCGGGTCGGCTTCGTCCTCGGTGACGCCCCGTTCAGCCCACCGGTAGCGCCCTTTCGCCCGGGAGACGACGTTGCCCGGCGGGGACTTGAGGCCGTCCGAGCACGTCGTACGGACGTCCTTGTAAGCCCTGGCTTTTCCGGTACCGCGGGCGGCCGCCGACAGCCGCCCGCGGTCGACCCGCCCCGGGCCGCGGCTCTGCGTGCGGGACGCGCCGAATGCGCCCCCGCCCGCGGCCCGGGGCGGGTCACCGGCCCGCGTCACCCCGAACAGGGGGCGGACCGGAGCCCGTCAGCGGTTTCCGGTTCAGGCGTTGACGCAGGTGTTGCCGAACGTCGGGTTCAGCAGGCCGATGACGCTGACCGTGTTTCCGCACGCGTTGACCGGGACGTGGAGCGGAACCTGGATCAGGTTGCCGGAACCGACTCCGGGCGAGTGCGCGGCGACGCCCTGCGCCCCCGCGTCGGCCGCGGCCAACGAGGCTCCACCGACCACCACGGCACCGGCCGCCATCACTACCGCCAGACTCTTGCTGATACGAACCATCGCGCTGTCTCCCAAGAAAGGGCTCGTGCCCACCGTGCGGAGGTCCCGCACGGCCGGCGAGGAAACCGGCGCACACTCCCCGGTCCTCATCGCCTTCTTCGCTGTCACCTCGCCACCGGTTGGGTCAGGAGCACCCCGTTCACTCGTACGAGCGATCAGAGTGCACCTTCGGTGACGAAACGCCCGCCCATCCGCACATGCATCCGCTACGAAGACTGGGCAGAGACCACATCCTGTGTTCTGTTGGCCCGACTGCCGGTGTGCCGGCCGGCCCCTACCGACCAAGGACGCACATGCGATGGACACGCAGCTCCCGGCCGGCCGATCCCGGCCACTTCGTCTGGTCGCCACCACCGGTGTCCGGCCGGTGAAACAGCCACTGCCCTTCGGTGCCCCGGACCGGACCGGGCACCGCGACCTCACCGACGTCGTCCAGGAGGTCGCCCGCGGAGACAAGCAGGCCTTCTCCGCCCTCTACGACGCTCTCGCACCCCTGGTGTTCGGGATCACGGTCAAGGTCGTCCGCGACCGGGCCCAGGCCGAGGAAGTCGCCCAGGAGGTGATGATCGACCTGTGGCGGCAGGCCGCCCGCTACCGACCCGAAGCCGGCAGCGTGACGACCTGGGCCGGGACGATCGCCCACCGGCGTGCCGTGGACCGCGTCCGCTCCGCCCAGGCCGCCGCCGACCGCGACCAGGCCCACGCCGCTCGCGAGCACTCCACCGCGTACGACGAGGTCGCGGAACAGGTGCAGACCCGGCTGGAGAGCGAACAGGTCCGCCGCTGCCTGCGCGGTCTGACCGAACTGCAGCGACAGGCGGTAACCCTGGCCTACTACGGGGCACTGACCTACCGTGAGGTCGCGGAATCCCTGCGCACACCGCTCCCCACCATCAAGACACGCATGCGCGACGGGCTGATCCGGCTTCGCGACTGCATGGGGGTGACCACGTGAGCCAGCACCACTCGGACACGCACGCCCTCGCCGCCGCCTACGCCCTCAACGCCCTCGACCCGGAGGAACGGGAGACGTTCAGCGGCCACCTCCGGCACTGCGAGGAGTGCCGCGAGGAAGTCGCCGAGTTCGAGGCGACTGCGGCACGGCTGGCCGCCGCCGCGGCCCAGCCCCCGCCGACCTCCATGAAGCAGCGGACGATGTCCGCCGTCGACGGCGTACGCCAACTGCCGCCGCGCGTGCCCGTCCCCACGGCCGCGGTGGGCTTCAGGGAAGGGCTCCGACGCAAGGCCGTACCCCTGGCACTGGCCGCCAGCCTGGCCGCAGCCGCCACGTTCGCGGGCCTCGCCACCTGGCAGTACCAGGAAAACGCCGACTCCCAGCAGCAGGCCCGTCAGGCCCAGCGACAACTCGACGCCGTCAGCACCGTGCTGGCGGCCCCGGACGCCCAAACCGTCCATGGACGGGCCACCAACGGCGCCCTGACCAGCGTCATCACCTCCGACCGTCAGAACAGGGCCGTCTTCGCCGCCACCGGCCTGCCCACCCCGGCGCCGGGCAAGACGTACCAACTCTGGCTGGACCACCAGGGCACGATGCGCCCCGCCGGCTTCATCCACACGGACGGCACCGTCCTCATCCACGGCAGCCCCTCCGACGCCACCGCGGTCGGCCTCACGCTCGAACCCGCCCAAGGATCCGCACAACCCACCACTGCGCCCCTGCTCCTGATGAGCCTGCCCGCCTGACATGAGTACCGGCGCAACCCCGACGTCACCGGCGACGACGACCCCGACGCCTGACGACCCCCGCACGATCACCACCACCGAGGCCGGCCGCGTACACCCCCGCATGCTCGACGCCCGGTCCGTTTCGACAGCCGTGAACAGCGTCCGCAACGACGGGGCAAGGTCCTGACGGCCCTGACGAGGGCGGAGCAAAAGTGTTGGTTCCCGCGAGCCGTGTCCTCACAGATCGTGCTGGGCTGGGGCTTCGTGCGGCGTCCCGCCGGCGTGCGTCCTCGCCTTGCGCGGTGCCGCGTTCGCGCCCCGGCTCGTCCTCGTGCGCTCTGCCACGTCTGCCTCCGTTGTCTTCCTCGGTCGTGTGGTCGGTCGGATCGCGTCGCGCGCTACAGCGACAGGTCGTCGCGCAGGGCACGCGCGCAGGCGGCCACGGCCTCGGCGGCGGCCTCCACGGTGTTCTTGCGGTCCTCGTCGTAGTAGCCGGCCACCACCATGTCGGGGAGCGCGGCCAGGACGATGCCCGATGCCTCGGCGCGCAGATACGCGAACGGCACCGCCCCGTCGTCGCCGACGTCGACCGCTTCCCGCTTCACGACCTCGTAGTCGACCCCGCCGATGGTCACCTTCGAGCTGGCCAACGCGCGCTGGCAGTCGGCCAAGGAGGACCCCGCGAGCGGCGCTCCCCGCCCGTGCAGGCCCCGCGGCCGCTGACGCGGGGCCCCTGCGTCGTAGGTGCGCGGACGGGCCTGCCAGCCCCCCAGCAGAACCGCGCGGACTCGCACTCCACCCGGCCAAGCCGTCCGGCGATCCCGTGGTGAGAAACGCCGGCTCTGCCCTCTGAAGCCCTCGATGAGCGAACAGCCGGCACCCGCCGGCACCGCCGCCCGGCAGCCGGAGCTGTGGTCCTGAGGTTCGGGGCGGGAGGGGTCATGGTTCCCGGTGCGCCGCGCACCGGGACACCGGGGCTGGGATGCTGAGAGCGAGGAAGCGCCGGGGTACGCACCGACCTGCCGGCCCGACGCCACCGGCCGCACCGGGCCACGTGGTCGGCCGGGCTCTGTCGGTCACCACAGCTGCCGATCGCGTCGAGGGCCGCGTTGCGAAAGGCCTGGCGTCGACGCTCCGGCCTGAGGTGAGGCACTGCGCCCGAAGGGAGTCAGGGGTGTCCAGAACCAGTACCAGTACCGGCCCGAGCGCGCCGCGCGGGACACGCCGAGCCGAGCGCCGTGCTGCGCGGCGCGCCCACGCGGACTACACAGGCGGCGTCTACGGATCCATGCTCGCCTCCTCCGTGGTGATCGGCGCCGGCTCCCTGGGGTCCTTCCCCCGCACCGAGCTGGTGCTGCTGCTGTTGCTCACCAGCGTGGTCTTCTGGATTGCGCACGTGCACGCCCAACTGTTCGGGGCACGCCTCGCGCGGGAGACACTGGACCGTCGGATCGTGCTGGGTGTGTGCCGCGAAGAGTGGCCGATCGTCAAGGCCGCCGTCCCGCCGGCCGCTGCGGTGGCCGTCAGTCCGCTCCTGGGCATGGACGTGAGCGGTGCCGTGTGGCTGGCTCTCTGTATCGCGGTGGCCGGTCAGGTGGGCTGGTCCATCGCGGCGGCACGCCGCGTCGGCGCCTCCCGGCGGCTGATGGCCGTCACCGCCTCGGTAAATCTGCTGCTCGGCCTGCTGATCATCGTTTTCAAACTCGTGATCACACATTGAGAACGCTTTTCGGTGGGATCTGGACGTATGGTCTGCGGTTCCCGAAGCGGGACTGGAGGAGACCTCGCAGAAGTACGCGTGCCTCAAATTGATGGTGTATTCCCGGGATCTCTACCAGGACGAGCCTTCGCGGGACCACACCGTCCATCTGCACGTCCCGAACCGGGACAGCGAGCAGATCTATCCCTGCGATGGTCCGCCCGGAGGCTTTTGCGGGCGTCACCCGGTGCAGGTGACCTGTCCAGCGGTGGAGGTCCCGGCTAGGAGTGCCCGGCCGATCATGTATGAGCGGCAGTGGGAACGGCGGTCTCGGCCTGCCTGCCGACGGTTAGAGGGGCCGACTTCACCCTGCCTGTGAATCGGCCACCTATTCGCTCAGCGAGCCAATGGACGCGGCTGCACGTTGCCTGCCTTTGGGGCTACGCGTCATGGAAATGCGGGGGCGATGCCCGTGACGTTATGCCGCATACGAGGTGTGACGCCGTTGGCCCTCACGAGGTCACCGGGCTGGGTTTCTCCAGCCGGTGACCGGGCACATGTCGGGGTCGTTCCACCTTGATCCGGTCGGAACGGCAGGCGGGGTGTCCCGCGCATGGCAATCCCGCTCGTTCTGGCCGTTCTCCTTTCCGTCCGGTGGCAAGACCCGGGTGCGGAGATGGAAATCGCCGCCGGCACAGAGCCTCGCGGTGTCGATGAGCTCGCCAGGCCGGCCGAACTCCGTGACCGAGGGGCCATTGGGGCGCGTGTCAGGGGTGGCCTCGCCTGAGCGAGTCCCTGATACCACGGGCGCGCTCACGGACATCTCGCACGGTTTCACTGACCTTGGATTTCGCCTGGTCGGTCCTGCCTTCCGACTCGAGCCTCCGGTCACCGGTGATCTTTCCGGCGACCTCCTTGATCTTGCCTTTGAACTTGTCTGCGGCACTGCTCATATCCGTGCTCCTCTTCGTCCGTTCCACCTGGTCTCGTACCGACACCGCACGCACTGTGGCGTCTACCGGATTCCATTCTGCGTCCTGGCACCCCGCAGGTGTCTTCCAGGCGGTGAAGGGCGGTGTCGTTTCCCGGGTAGGGCGGATGGCGACTGTGCGGCTCGGCTGGGTCCTCGTCGTGGTGTTGTTCCTCGGGCCCATGGCCCTGGTCCTCGGGCACGTCCCAGCGCCTCGGTGGTCTCCGCGCCGTGTGGGAGGCGTTCATCGACTGGAAGGCATGAGACATGGCTACGGGAACTGTGGAGTGGTTCAACGCGGTGAAGGGCTTCGGCTTGATCGCCCAGGACGGCGGTGGCCCGGACGTCTTCGCCCGCTACTCGGTGATCAACTCGACGGGCTTCCGTGAGCTCCAGGAGGGGCAGATGGTGACGTTCGACGTCGCCCAGGGCCAGAAGGGTCCCCTGGCGGAGAACATCACTCCTAGCTGGTCCGTCAGCCTCCCGTCGGCGGAACCGGGGCACCGGACTCAAGGCGCCGCTGCTCTGCGTGCCTCGGCTTGAGTGACCCCGGTGCGCCGCCAGACCTGTGGCCGACTCTCTGCGGGTGGATGATGTGTAGGTGAAGAGCCTGGTTGGTAGCGCCCACCCTGGCGGATCGCCGCGTCGGCGGGGGAGGGGCTTGTCGAAGGGACCGTGCGGTGAGCGATGGGCAGAGTGAGCTTCCCCGGCTTCTGACCGCGGCGGAGACGGCCGCGCCGGTGGAGGCCGTCGACGTCGTCGCGCGGGATCTGCAGCGGCGGTTCGAGGCCGTGGAGGTCTCCTTCCTCATCGTGGACCTGACGGGGAAGGCGGTGGCCCGGCTGTCCAGCACCGCTGTGGGGGAGAGCGGCCAGGAAGCGGAACGGATTTCCTTGCTCGGCAGTGTGTACGAACATGTGATCCGTACCCAGCGGCTGTACCAGGAGGCGACCCATCGCGGGCACCGCGTGATCGCGCCGGTCACCAACCGGGGGGACGCGATCGGGCTCCTGGAACTCCTTCTGCCGGCCGGACCCGGCGAGGACACCCTCACCGCGGTCGGGGAGGCCGCGCACGTCCTGGCCTACGTCGTGATCGCCAACGGCCGCTTCACTGATCTCTACACCTGGGGCAAGCGTTCCAGACCGCCCACCCTGGCCGCGGAGATCCAGTACCAGCTGCTTCCCCCGTCCCTGTCGTGCGAGGCGGCCCAGTTCACCCTGTGCGGGAGCCTGGAGCCCTCCGAAGACCTCAGCGGCGACACCTTCGACTACATCCTGGACCGCGACACCCTACACGTCTCGGTGACCGACCCCATGGGGCACGACATCGACGCGGCCCTGGCCGCCACCGTGCTGGTCGGCGCCTTGCGGGGCGCCCGTCGCGCGGGGGCCGGCCTGGTGGAGCAGGCTCATCTGGCGGACCAGGCCCTGACCGACCACGGTCAGGGCCACGCCACGGGGCAGCTGTTGCGCATCAACCTCCACACCGGGCGGGCCCAGCTCGTCAACGCCGGTCACCCCTGGCCCCTGCGACTGCGCCAAGGGGCCGCGAAGGCGATCACCTGCGAGGTGGACCATCCCTTCGGACTGTCCGTGCCCATGCCCCACCCCTACCGCGCCCAGGACGTCGACCTGCGCCCCGGCGACCGACTGCTCATGTTCACCGACGGCATGCTCGAGCGCCACGGAGAGCAAGTCGATCTCCTCGGCCTTCTGGAACGCACCCGGAACCTGCACCCCCGCGAGACCGCTCTGGCAATGACTTCAGCGGTACGGGACGCGGCCGGCGGCCGACTCGAGGACGATGCCACCGTGATGTGCCTGGACTGGCACGGTCCGCAGGAGACCCAGCGGCACGTCAGCTCCGGCGCGGACACCCACCAAGCCTCGGCCGACCGCCCGAAGCCGTAGGCCCGGCCGTACCGGCCGCGAAAGCGAACGCCGCAGAGCACGTGGTTGGATGGCGGCCGGACGGTGACAGGCGGGATGACGGCCTGTGCTTCTCCAAGCCGTACGGTACTGTCACCGCCCATCTGGCGGTGTGGTTCCCAGGCTTCTTGACATTGAGGGGGAGCCCCGGGCGAACGCCATGGAGTACGGCCTGGAGGTGACCGCGAGCCACGACGGCTCGGCCTGGTGCTGACGGCCCGGCAGTGAAGAACGGCTGCGGAGGGAATGGGGGTGGGCTGGGCCAGGCCGCTCAAAGCCGCTCCACAGGCCTCTTGTATGGTGCCTGCCGAGGGGGGCGCCATGCGTGATCAGGATTGGGACGACGACAGCGAATACAGGTCGGCCGTGAGACGCACGCGGATCACGATGGCAATCGCTTTGATCGTGACCCTGTTGGTGGCCGGGCTGGTAGCTGTCGGCATCTTCGGCATGGTGCTATTCGTGGACCTCGCTGGGGTTCTCAGCCGGTAGCTGTGCCCCTCTCGTGTCCCATATCAGGATGCCGTTGGTGGACTGCCGCACGTCCAGGTGCTGCATGCCCGAGGTGGAGTGGAACGCGGTGCCGAAGCACTCCGTGGCCGACTCGCCCGTGACCGGCAGCTCCCACCGCACGAGCGGCGCGGCTTGTGCTTCTTGGAACGCCCACGAAGTGCCTCGCAGAAATGGCCCGTGCACGGGCCGGATGGTCCGCTCAACGCACAACCGACAGCCCGACTGCCCGGGTACGCCCACTGAGCCGGCCTTCATCCATCCGGCCCGCGGCGACTGCGACACCCCCGTGCAACAGCAAAGGGGCAACAGAGCCGTGTTGCACCCCTGATTTGCGGAAGAACCCGCTCTGAGCTGGGGCTGGAGATTTCCGAACAGCACCGCCCCGGGCCTCAGGACGACCGCGACTACGATCTACGACGACATCGCGTGTCGGTCACCGGCTGGGTGAGGCATGGAGGTGTCGGGAGATGCCTTCGGAGGCATTCCTTGTCAGTCGAGTTGAACCACACGATCGTCCACGCCCGGGACAACCGGAAGTCCGCAGAATTCCTCGCGAACCTGCTCAGCCTTGAGATCACCGCCGCGTGGGGTCCGTTCATCGCGGTCGACCTGAGCAATGGCGTCACGCTGGACTTCGCTACGATCCCCGCGGACAGCATCACCCCCCAGCACTACGCCTTCTTGATCTCCGAGGAGCAGTTCGACGCGGCGTACGCGCAGATCGGACAGCGCGGCATCGAGCACTACGCCGACCCCCACCGGAAGCAGCCCGGCGCGACCAACTACAACGACGGCGGCCGCGGCGTGTACTTCATGGACCCGGCGGGCCACGTCATGGAACTCATCACTGTGCCGTACGGCGGCTGGACCCCGTAACAACATGCACCGAGGGCCGCACTCCAGCGCGGAGTGCGGCCCTCAACCGCTACCTGTGCCCCATGTGATCCCGGCCGGCGCCCTGCTGTGCATGCCCCGCCCCGGCAGGCGCCCATCAGCGCCAAAGGAAACAGCGAGGGCGTAGAGGCCGCGGATAGGGGCCAGCCCTCAGGCGCGAGGTGGCCGGACTGTCAGATGCGGTTCGGCACGCCATGGACCTCTCCGAACGACGGGCCAACGATCCAGCTCAGATTCACACCTCAAGCTTCGGCTCCGAACCCGCCAGGTCCTTCAGTCTCTCCAGGTCGCCGCTGACCGACTTCCTTTCCTCATCGGTGAGTTGGACCGCGGCGGCCTTCTCCAGCGCGGACACCGCCGTCGTCTCGTCACCGAGCCGCCCGGCCACGTCGCCGCGCAGGACGAGGAGGCGTACGAGTTGCGCGGGTGTCGGCCGCTCGCCCTCGAGACCGAGCACCCGGTCGATGATCTTCGCCGCCCCTGCTGGGTCCTCTTTGGAGTCGGCGAAGAGCGTGGCGTTGTGCAGCGCTCGCGCGAAGGTCTCCTTGGGGGCAGGCCGGTGGTGCAGGTCCTCGCTGGTGGGCTGCCCGACCCGGATGCAGTTGCCCCCGGGGTCGGTCATCAGGAACTGCCGCACCCCGTAGGACATGTCCTTGAGCGGCCCGATCCGCGGAATGCCCCGGCTCGGGATCTTCCCATACGCGGCCTTGAGCCCGGCCCGGAACGCCTCGTACAGCCCGTCCACGTCATCGGTGAGGACATAGCACGTGCTGTACGACTCGCTGGGCTCGTACTTCATCATGCCGAAGAACTGCAGCCCGATATCGCCTCGCTCGACAACCGCGAACGGATTGGGGCTCTTCTGCAGGAAGGTCACCTCGAAACCGAGAGCCGTGTAGAAGTCGATGACAGGCTGGATGGTCTGACACGGGAGCAAGGGGATCGTCTTTTCGGCCATACCCGCTACGCTAGTCAAACTTGATTAGAAGGGGAAGGGTTCTTTGCATGCCCGCGATCCGTCTCCTCGTCCTAAGTTCTGTCCGCCAGCGTGGCCGCGCGCACGGCTACCAGGTGCGCAACGACCTGGAGTACTGCGAATGACCGGTTCGAGCCCACGAAGAAGGTAAGACGGGCAACACCTGCCGGAGCCTCCACCCGGCAGTGAGGGGAAGGCCACACACCTCGCCGACGACGGATGCTCACCCGCTACCTTGAGGTCGCCAGTGGCTTACCGGCATGGGTGGAGAAGTGCGTGTGACTCGGATGCCACCTTCTTGTCGGCGTTTCGTGTGCACTGTTTCTGGCAGTGTGTTGCGTTATACGCCTGATGTGGCACGGGAACGTCCCAAGGGGAGTGCTTGAACACGGTGAAGCGAAGCCGTGCGGCGAAGGCAGCCGCTGGAGTCTCGGTCGCGGTACTGCTGCTGTTGACAGGATGCGACGTGCCGGGGGTCTACCGGCCGGCCCGTCCTGCCACCGGTGGTCCTTACACCTTCTATGTGAGCCCCGACGGTGATGACGAGAACGATGGTCTGTCCCCAGCGAAGCCCTGGCGGACTCTCGGCCACGTGAGCAACGTGCGCTTCCAGCCCGGCGACCGGCTGCGGCTCAAGGGTGGTGAGCGGTTCCGTGGCAGCGTGACCCTGGACAAGGACGAGGCGGGCAGCCGGACGAAGCCCGTCGTGATCGAGTCGTACGGCGTCGGCCGGGCCACGATCGCGCCACGGGGTACGTCCGGCATCACCGTGCGCAACACCTCCGGCGTCGAGATCAGGAACGTCTCGCTGGTCGGCGATCGAAAGGCGCTGAGAGAAGGGGTGGGGATTGCCTTCCGTAACAGCCTGGGCGGCCGTCGCCTCGATCACGTCCGCATCACGGACGTGGAGGCGAGCGGCTTCCAGAACGGGATCAGCCTCGGTGCGGAGAAGGGTGCCGTAGCGGGCTTCGGCGACGTGCGGATCGCCAACGTCTCCGTGCACCACAACCTCGAAGGCGGACTCGTCTTCTACGGACCCGAGTTCGATGTCGACCGCCCGGTCTACGCGCACGCGGGGCTACGGATCGAGCGGGTCAAGGCATACGCGAACAGTGGCGACCCGGAGAACGACGAACGCAACACCGGCAGCGGCATCACGCTCGGCAGCGTCCGGGATGCGAAGGTCATGCGCTCGGTGGCCCACGACAACGGTGCGAGGTCCTCGGCCGCCGCGGACGAGGGTCCCGAGGGCATCTGGGTGTACGACTCCACCCAGGTGATCCTTGAGAACAACACGGCGTACCGCAATCGCACCGGCTCGCGGGTCGACGGTGGCGGATTCGGCCTCGACAACAACGTGTCCGCCTCCGTCATGCAGTACAACCTCGCGTACGACAACGACGGTCCGGGGTTCCTCATCTACTCCGGCCAGGCGACCGGAGCCCACAAGAACAACATCGTCCGCTTCAACATGAGCTGGGACGACGCGCGGAAGCTGCCCGAGTACGGGGGCATCGTCGCGTACGGTTCCCGCCTGAAGAACCTGGATATCTACCACAACACGGTTGTGATGAGGACCGAAGGGCTGGCCTCGGTCGAAGCCGCAGAGGCCCGGCCCCCGGCTTTGAGGCTGCGCGACGGCATGCGGGGCGTGCGTGTCCACAACAACATTCTCGCCACCGACGGCGGTCCTCTGATCGAGGCCCAGTCGGCGTACGGCCCCAGCACGCTCAAGGTTCAGGGCAACGTCTACTACAGCAAGGGCGCCTGGTCCCTGGGATGGGGCAGTCGGCGTTTCACGGCGCTGGACGACTGGCGAGCCGCGTCCCGTCAGGAAATGCTCGGGGACGAGCCGACCGGCCTCAGCGAGGACCCGTGCCTGCCCGGTCTGATCGCCCCGACCACGGACGGGGCCGGGGCCCAGAATCTGGCGCCGCATTGCCAGGGCGAAGGTCCTATGGGCCTTGGGCCGCAGGCGATGGGTGTCGACGTGGGTCCTGTCGACTACTTCGGCAGCCGCGTCCCTCAGGCGCTGAAGGCCGGCGCCGCGCAGACGCGCCCCCCGGGCCGAACCGGACGCTGAGAGCACAGGACGCGGGCAGGTGCTCGGGGCGCACCGCGCTCCGAGCACCTGCCCGCCGATGCGTCGACGGCCGTGGGCGCACGAGAGGTGTTGCGGCAACCGTCGACGAGCGGGTTCGCCGTGCGGGACCGGCTGAGGTACGTGACGCGGACTGGCTCCGCCCTCCGCCCCGGCCGAGGGCCATGGACGAAGGGCGGATCCGGTGAGTGCGGGTGGGGGACTACGGCCTGCCGGTCGGCAGCGCCGTGGGCATGGCCAGGGCACGGATCGGCTCGGCGGCCGGAGACGCGATCGTGGCCTGTAGAGGATTTTTGGTCCGGGCATCCGACGGACGGTCTGAGTGCGCGGGGCGGCCCAGCGCCTTGACGGTCCATCCGGCGGCCCGCCACTCGTCGTGCGGGAGCGCGTTGCGTCCGTCGATGAGGACCGGCTCGCGGACCACGCGGGCCAGCTTGACCGGGTCCACCTCCCGGTACTCGCCCCACTCGGTGAGGTGGAGGACGATCTCAGCGCCTTGGCAGGCCTCCAGCAGGTCCGAGCCGCAGCGCAGCTCCGGGTGGGCGCGCCGCGCGTTCGCGGCGCCCTCCGGGTCGTGCACCCGGATGTCGGCTCCCTGCCTGTGCAGTGCCGCCGCGACGGCCAGGGCCGGCGAGTCGCGCACGTCGTCACTGTTCGGCTTGAATGTGGCGCCCAGGACGGTTACCCGGCGGCCGGTCAGGTCACCGCCGACCAGATGCCGGGCGAGTGCGACGGTCCGCGTCCGCTGGTGCTGGTTGATCTCGTCGACCTCGTCGAGGAAGTTCACCGCCGGGCCGACGCCGAGTTCCTGTGCGCGAGCGACGAACGCCCGGATGTCTTTGGGCAGACAGCCGCCGCCGAAGCCGAGACCGGCGTTCAGAAACCGCCGGCCGATCCGTGTGTCGTGGCCGAGTGCGTCGGCGAGGGTGGCCACGTCCGCGCCGGCGGCGTCGCAGACCTCGGCCATCGCGTTGATGAAGGAGATCTTCGTGGCCAGGAAGGAGTTGGCCGCGACCTTCACCAGCTCGGCCGTGTTCGGATCGGTGCTGATGTAGGGGACTCCCGCTTCCAGCATCACGGCGTACACCTGGCGCAGTGTCTCGTCGGCCTCCCGGCTGGTCACGCCTGCGACGAGCCGGTCGGGGCGCAGGGTGTCCTCGACCGCGAAGCCCTCGCGGAGGAACTCGGGGTTCCAGGCCACTTCCGCCCGTACCCCCTCCGGCGCAAGTCGCTCGATGCGGGCGGTCAGGCGCGCGGTCGTGCCCACCGGGACGGTGGACTTGCCGACGATCAGACACGACACGGGCAGGTATGGGACGAGCCCGTCGACGACGGCGTCCACGTACCGCAGGTCGGCGGCCTGGGAGCCGGGCTGCTGGGGGGTGCCCACACAGATGAAGTGGACCTCGCCGTGCGCCGCGGCCTCGCGCAGGCTGGTGGTGAAGCGCAGGCGTCCGGAGGCGAGTGCCGAGGTCAGTACGTCGTCGAGACCTGGCTCGTAGAAAGGTGTCCGCCCTTCAGAGAGGGCCTTGATCTTCTCGGTGTCGACGTCTACACCGAGGACGTCGTGTCCGATGCCGGCCATGCACGCGGCGTGCACGGCTCCGAGGTATCCCGTACCGATGACGGTCAACCGCATGTGGTGTTCTCCTGTCGGGGGAGGGAGGCGAGGAGACGGGTTCTGCGGGACCGGCGTCTCAGGAGGTGTAGCCACGCGGGTTTTGCTGCTGGAAGTTCCACGCGTCGCGGCACATCGAGGCCACGTCGCGTCGGGCGTTCCAGCCCCAGGCCGCGGAGACCTTCGCCGGATCGGCGACGAGTCGTGCGACGTCGCCGGGCCTGCGCTCGGTGACGCGGTACGGAATCGGCCTGCCGGAGGCCTCTTCGAAGGCGCGCACGAGCTCCAGGACGGACGCGCCGCGTCCGGTACCGAGGTTGAAGACCCGCATGCCGGGCTCGTCGTCGATGTGGTCGAGGGCGACGCGGTGCCCCTCGGCCACGTCGACGACGTGGATGTAGTCCCGTACCCCGGTGCCGTCGGGCGTGGGGTAGTCGGCGCCGAAGACGCTGAGCTCGTCACGTCGGCCCACGGCGATCTGGCTGAGGAGCGGCATGATGTTGTTCGGCACGCCGCGCGGGTCCTCGCCGAGCAGTCCGGTGGGGTGGGCGCCGGCCGGGTTGAAGTACCGCAGCGCCAGTACGCGCAGTTCGGGAACGTGCCGGCACAGGTCCGCGAGGATCTGCTCGCAGGTCCACTTGGTGGTGGCGTACGGGTTGGTCGGCGCGACCTGGGAATCTTCGGTCAGGGGGACGGTCGTCGCGTCCCCGTAGACCGAGCAGGACGACGAGAACACCAGCCGGTGGACGCCGTGGTCGTGCATCGCTGCGACGAGGGCCGTGGTGCCGCCGACGTTGATGTCGTAGTACGTGAGGGGGATCCGCACCGATTCGCCGACGGCCTTCTTCGCGGCGAAGTGGATCACCGCGTCGATCGGGTGGCTGGTGAAGGCGGTGTCCAGTGACCGCCGGTCACGCACGTCTCCGACATGGGCCGCGGCGATCGGGCGGCCCGCGATCTTCGCGACGCGGTCGAGGGATTCGGGGCAGCTGTTGGAGTGGTCGTCGAGCACGACCACCTCGTGGCCGGCGCGGAGGAGCTCGACGCAGGTGTGGCTGCCGATGAAACCGGCGCCGCCGGTGACCAGGACCGTCTGGGACACGGGAACCTTCTTTCTCTCACGGCCGTACGGCCGTCACCAGGCGTAGAAGCCGGTGAGGTAGGTGGGGAAGACGGCGACGGCGAGTGTCAGTGGAAGCAGGGACAGCAGGCCCGCGACGAGGGGGACCGCAGCTGTGCGCAGGGCACGGAAGGCGGGGGTCCCGGTCGCGCGAGCCGTCTCCTTGACGTGCAGCCCGCTGATCGCGAGCGTCACGGCGGTGTACGAGGCGGAACCCAGGATGCAGAGGAAGACGTAGCCGACGGCGGGGCCGGTGAACTGGCCGACCAGGGCCGATCCGGACAAGAACGTCGTGATCAGCAGGTACGGGGCGACGGTGCGCAGCGGGAGCCGCTCCAGGCCGTCGCGCTTCTTCGGGGTCACCTTGAAGGTGATCTGACGGGGCCGCAGCTTCTGTGTCACCGCGGCCAGCACGCCCCAGGCGACGTACGGCCAGCGGGACAGTCCGAAGAGCCAGATCTCCCAGCTGAAGACAGGGGAGTCCTTGGGGCGCAGCAGACCGCGGCGGCGGCAGAGGAGCGTCAGCAGGATCAGCCAGACGGACATGCTCCAGAAGTGCGCGAGGAACCCGAAGTAGTTGACATCGATCCAGGGGGCACCAGTGATCGCTGCGATCGGCGGCAGCAGGATGCCCGTGACGGTGGCCGCCGCGAGAAGCGGGTAGTACATCAGCGCCGCCCCGAACCGGATCCTCAGCTTGAGAGGCATCCGGCTCAGGTGGCGCGGCAGCATTCCCAGCAGCATCACGGCCAGGCTGCGAGACCACTGGAACTCCTGGGTGATCATCGCGCCGAAGGTGAGGGGGCCTTCGCCGCGCGCTTCCGCGTCGATCGCGAACGCACCCTGCCAGCCCGCCGAGGTGAGCAGGAAGGTGGTCGAGAAGTCCTCGGCGAGCTCGGGGCCGAGACCGCCGATGTCCCGCAGTGCCTGCGTGCGGACGGCGTAGTGCGAGCCGATGCACACCGGGGCGAGACCGGCGGAGTGACCCAGCTGCACGGGCCCGTGGAACATCGCCTCGCGCTGCAGTCGGCCCCGGGCCGCCCAGGACTCGCCGGCGTTGGCATCGCAGACGCTGGGCGCCGCGACATAGCCGATCGCGGGGTCGACGAAGGGACGGACAACCTCGGCGAGATACCGAGGGCCCGGAACGTGGTCGCAATCGAGCTGGGCCACCACGTCGTAGTGGGCGTAGCCCCAGTGGTCGTAGAAGAAGGCGAGGTTGCCCTCCTTGCACCGGGTGCGGCGTGGCCAGTCAGCCCTGTGGTAGTCGGGACGGTCGCGCCGGCAGGAGACGCCGACGCCGTGGACCCGGCACCAGTCGATGATCTCCTCGGTGGGGTCCTCGTCACACAGCCACACGTCGTAGGCGTACGGGTAGTGCTGACCGAGCATCGCCTCCAGAGTGGAGCGGACGATGTCCCAGCTCTCGGACGGGGCGCGGGTGACAACGAAGGCGGTACGCAGCTCCGGCACCTCGACAGCCGGGTCGAAGCGCCGCATGCGGAGCAGTGCGATGAGGAAGTGCACCGGCAGATAGGTCAGGTACAGCAGGAGAGCGCTGTTGACGATCAGGCCCGTCCAGCCGATGCGGTGGGACGGCTGGAGCCACCAGACCCAGAACCAGACCAGGCAGGCCGCCCAGCCCAGGGACAGCAGCACGACAAGGACGCGGTCGGAGGGGGAAAAGGCCCGCACGAAGCTGGAGGGGAGGGCGGTGAGCCGACGCGCCGGCCGGGCGAGCACCGGGCCGTCCGGACCGATGGAGGCCACCTCACCTTTCGACAGGGCTCGGATCTCCGTCCCCAGCGCATCCCATTCCTCGGGTGATCCGAGGGGCGGGGATGGCGCCGGGGGATCCTGGACGGTGCCGGTCCCGAAGGCAGGACCTTGCTCCAACGAGGTCATGGCGGCAAGTTCTCCAGGTGGTGCGACAGCGGGCCGTGGGGAGTGGGGGAAGGGGCCGGGGGCGTGGCGCGGCAGGGCGCCGTACGGCGATGCCGCGGGGATCAGCCGTTCGAGGCGGACGGCTCGGCCATGGTGGCAGCGCCCACGCTGAGGGACGCGGCCTCCGGACCGGGGATCATCTGCGACGGGGTGGCCGCGACCGGCACGGCGGTCGGCGGGACGGTCTCGCTCTGGCCGCCGCGGATCGCTGCGGCCGACACGGCGAGCTGGTCCGGCCGGGAGGCGAAGTACGCCACGGTCCGGCGCAGGCCTTCGGTGATGTCGATCTCCGGCTCCCACCCCAGTACCTCGCGGGCGAGGGCGATGACGGGACGGCGGCGGACCGGGTCGTCGACCGGCAGCGGGTGGTACTTCACCTCGGACTGCGAACCGGTCATCGTCAGCACGGTCTCCGCGAGCTCCGAGACTGTGCGCTCGACCGGGTTGCCGAGGTTGAACGGTCCCATTGCGGAGGAGCCGAGGAGTGCGACGAGACCGCGGACGAGGTCGTCCACGTAACAGAAGCTGCGCGTCTGCTTGCCGTCGCCGTAGATGGTGAGCGGCTCACCGGTCAGGGCCTGAGTGATGAAGCTGGACACCACACGGCCGTCGTGCGGGCGCATCCGCGGCCCGTAGGTGTTGAAGATCCGGGCGATGCCGACATTAAGGCCGTGCGTGCGGCGGTACGCGGCGGAGAGAGCCTCGGCGTACCGTTTCGCCTCGTCGTAGACGCTACGCGGACCGATGGAGTTGACGTTCCCCCAATACGTTTCCTCCTGCGGGTGAACCAGGGGGTCGCCGTAGACCTCGCTCGTCGACGCGAGGATGAAGCGGGCGTCATGGCGGAGAGCCAGACGCAGTGCGTTCTCGGTGCCGCGGCTGCCGACCGCGAGCGTTTCCAGCGGCTGCCGCAGGTAGTCGGGCGGGGAGGCGGGTGACGCCAGATGGGCAACGGCGTCCACGCGGCCGACGACCTCCACGGACGCGCTCACATCGGCGTGCTGCAACTCGAACGCCGGGTCGGACAGGAGATGTGCGATGTTCGCAGCATCGCCTGTCGAGAAATTGTCCAGGCACACCACTGAGTCACCGCGCCGCAGAAGCGTCTCGCACAGATGTGACCCAAGGAAACCACCGCCACCGGTTACGGCAACGCGCATGATTTTCTCCAGTAAAGGGGAGCGAATTGGCCTCGCGTTCCGCTCACACAGGCAGGCGCGGGGCAGCTGACCGTACAAGCGGACAAGTAAGGCGCTGGGAATGCGTAGGGCGAGGGTATGGGCATATGTAGGTGTTTTCGCGGAGGCGGTGCGACGGCTGGGCTGTTCGGGGGTGTCATGCGAGGGGGGCACGCAGAGGTACGACCCGGTCCGGGGTTGAGCCCACTTTCGAACGGCGTAATCGCCGGTGTCACACGCATGTGTGAGGTCGGGCCGGGCCGAGTACGCCTGCCGGTATGCCTGACTAGTCGTCTGGTAATCACACAAGCGTCATGCCGCGAAGAGCCCGTCCGATGTCGGTCCGGACAGGGTGCGGCTGGTGGGCAGGCAAGGGTTGAGGTGTCGCTGGGGCGTATGCAGAAATGCGACTCGGACCGAGTAGCCCCGCTCGGCGAGATGCCCGTTCTCCTCGAAGGTCCACCGCAGTGGTGCCGCAAGTCCCCGAAGACCGCGAAGGTGATGCCGCTGCTCTACCTGCACGGCCTGTCGTCCGGCGACTTCGTCCCAGCGCAGGAACAGCTCCTCAGCGGCACGGTCGGCGTGTCGGCCGCGACCGTGGCAGTAGAGCGACGAACGCGCCGGCTTCCAGGACCGCGAACTGTCGGATCGCGACCTCGTCTACGCGCGGGCGGACGGCGTAAAGCGAAGGTCCCGCCTCGGGCAGGCCACTGGTGCGTCCTGGTTGACGGGGTTACCACAGCACGCGACCTCATCGGTCTCGACGCGGGTTCCGGCGGGCGGTTGCCGAGCGCCGCATCGCGGGGCCACGGCTCCTTGTCGCGGTGAGCATGCTGAGCCAGACCGCCGGGCACGCCGACTTCCGCCTTCCGAGCGGTATCGACGCCGGCGCCGTCGCTACTCGCGTACGCGAGCCTTTCGCCGCCGCCGCCGACTGCGTCAAGCTCGCAGCCAGCGGAGGGGTCACCTCCCCGCACGACCAGCCCGAATGGCTGGGGCTGCGTGCGGAGATGGTTGCGCGCGGCCAGTTCCTCGTGCCCACCCTCCTGGAGACCATGGCCGACCCCGACCCTTCCGCGGTGCCGGCGGCCGTACACGCGAAGGCCGTGCACTGGCACCGGGTCGCCCAGGAGTCCGTGGCCCGTTCCGTAACAGCCGGAATCCGTGTCGGGATGGGAACCGACGCGGGCCTGATCGCCCCCCACGGCCAGAACCTCAAGGAACTCGGACTCCTCGTCCGCATCGGCGGCATGACGCCGCTCCAGGCCATCCGAGCGGCCACCTCCGAAGCCGCCGATCTGTGCGGCGTGGGTGACACCACCGGCAGGCGTCGCCGGTAAAGCCGACAGGGCAGGGTCTGTCAATCGAACGGTGTAACCGGGGTGTTCAAGGTTACTGACGGGCTGCGGAGAGGCGGCCGTCGAAGGTGATGTCGAAGGCGTTCAGAGCGGTCTTCCAGCGTAGGGTCCAGCGGGCCTGACTCTTGCCGGTCGGGTCGAGGGACATGATCGCCATGTAGACGCGCTTCGACGCGGCCTGCTCGTTCGGGAAATGCCCACGGGCCTTGACCGCCCGCCGGATCCTGCGTTCACGGACTCGATCGCGTTCGTGGTGCAGATGATGCGGCGGATCTCGGTGTCGAACCGCAGGAACGGAGTGAACTCCTCCCACGCGTTCTCTCAGAGCTCGACGGCCTCAGCCACGTTCTCACTGGTCATCGGTGCATCTTCCTTGATCGGGAGTTGCACTAAACGATCTACAGCCATCGGCCAGGGATGCCCCGACGGGGCTCTGGCGGCGGCGCGGTCAAGTTCGGGGACGGTCGGTCATCCAGCGGGCGGCGAGGATGCCCGAGGCGGCGGTGAGGGCGGCGGCGGCGAGGACGGTGGTGTCCAGGCCCAGCGCGTCGGCGAGGACGCCCGCCACCAGCGCGCCGGCCGCGTAGCCGATGTCCCGCCAGAACCGGTACGCGCCGAGGGCGTGGGCGCGCCAGGCCGGGTGGGTGTGGTCGGAGACAGAGGCGATGAGGGCGGGGTAGACCAGCGCGGTGCCGAGGCCCAGGCCGACGGCGGAGACGACGCCGGCGAGGAGCGGGCGGTCGAGCAGCGCGAGGGCCGACAGGAGCGCCGCGGCCTGGAGGAGCATGCCGGACACGACGAGCGGTTTGCGGCCGATCCGGTCGGCGAGGTGCCCGGCCGGGATCTGGCCGATGCCCCACAGCAGAGGGTAGAGCCCCTTGATCAGGCCGATGGCGGCGATGCCGAGGCCGTGGTCGGCGAAGAGGAGGGGGAAGACTCCCCAGGTCAGGCCGTCGTTGAGGTTGTTGACCAGGCCGGCTTGGGATGCGCCGCGCAGAGAGCGGTCGAGCCATGAGGTGCGGGCGAAGGTCTCCCGGAAAGACGGCCTGCCCGCCGGACCGCCTTCGGGTGCGGGGTGGCGGGCCAGTTCGAGGGCCAGGTGGGCGGCGGTGTCCTTGGCCCGGAGGGACAGGCCGAGGCCGGCGGCGAGGAAGACCACTCCGATGAGCTCGGGGGCGGGGCGCAGTCCGTACTGGGTGGCGAGGTAGCCGGTGAGCAGGGCCGTGGCGCCGACCGCGACGTAACCGGCGGCCTCGTTGAGGCCGGTGGCCAGACCCCGCCGGGCCGGGCCTACGAGGTCGATCTTCATGTTGACGGTCATCGACCAGGTCAGCCCCTGGTTGACGCCGAGCAGGACGTTCGCGGCCACGATCCACCACCACGACGGCGCCCAGGCGAGCACGAACGGCACGGGTGCGCCGATCAGCCAGCCCGCCAGGAGCAGTTGTCTGCGGCGGAAGCGGGCCGTGAGCGCGCCGGCGGCGAGGTTGGTGAAGGCCTT
The DNA here is from genome assembly GCF_044452745.1 of Streptomyces sp. NPDC051822. Taxonomy (NCBI): domain Bacteria; kingdom Bacillati; phylum Actinomycetota; class Actinomycetes; order Kitasatosporales; family Streptomycetaceae; genus Streptomyces; species Streptomyces sp. NPDC051822. The sequence goes on from NZ_JBITBZ010000010.1 coordinate 332,475, forward strand.
GGCGAGGCCGAAGGCGATGATGAACGAGAAGACGGCCAGGTTCCCCGCGAGTCCGAACACCTCGGTGCCGATCAGGGGGACCGTGGTCCGCTCCAGGCCGACGAGCGCGCCGACCGCCGCCGTGACGACGACGAGCAGGACGAACTGCGCCCGGTTCTCCCGGAGCCCCAGCCGCACGGGGGCGGGCGCGGGCCGCGGCTTCGTGTTCGCTCGTGTCATCTCTTCACCATTCCGTCCGTTCCCGTATCCGCAGACCACCATACCCCTGGGGGTATTAGATCCTTCTCCCTCGCGAAGCTCCTCCCTGTGGCGTTGGATACCCGAGGGGGTATTTGACTTCTCTTCGCGGCCCTGCCTACAGTCGATGGCGTAAGTACCCCGGGGGGTATTCGAAAGGGTGATCTTCCATGCGTGAAGTGGATCTGGACGTCTTCGCGGCCGAGCTGGCTCAGGGCGCCTTCACCATCGACGTCCGCGAGCCGGACGAATACGCGACGGGTCATGTGCCGGGCGCCCGCACCGCGCCTCTCTCCGAGCTCGGCGTCCACCTCGCCGCGCTGCCCGCAGACCAGCCCGTCTACGTCATCTGCGCGAGCGGCAACCGCAGCGCCTGGGCCGCCGAGCACCTGGAGGCCGCCGGCTTCCAGGCGGTCTCGGTCGCGGGCGGCACCTCAGGCTGGGCCCGCGCCGGCCGCCCCGTCGTACGCGGCACGGACGCCCGGGTCGCCTGAACGGCCGGCCGCTCTCCCGCCGCACTTCCGCGGGGCTCCGCTCCGCGCTCGCTCTCTCCGTCGAAAGGTTCGCCGTGTTCTTCGCCCAGTACTACCTCGACTGCCTGTCCCAGGCGTCGTACATGATCGCCGACGAGCAGACCGGGCAGGCCGTGGTCGTCGACCCGCGCCGGGACGTCTCCGAGTACCTCGCCGACGCCCGGGCGCACGGTTTCACCGTCGTCGGCGTGATCAACACCCACTTCCACGCGGACTTCGTCGCCGGGCACCTGGAGATGGCCGACGAGACAGGCGCGTGGATCGGCTACGGCATGCGCGCCGAGACCGAGTACCCGATCCGTCACCTCGCCGAGGGTGAGCGGATCGTCCTGGGCGACGTGGTCCTGGAGGTCATGGAGACCCCCGGGCACACCCCGGAGTCGATCAGCGTCCTGGTGTACGAGCACGCGGGCGACGCCGTCCCGTACGGCGTCCTGACCGGCGACGCCCTCTTCATCGGCGACGTCGGCCGTCCCGACCTGCTCGCCTCCGTCGGCGTGACCGCCGAGGAGCTGGGCGCGATGCTGCACGACAGCGTGCAGAACAAGCTGATGGGCCTGCCCGACGAGGTCCGGGTCTTCCCCGCCCACGGAGCGGGCTCCGCCTGCGGCAAGAACCTGTCCACGGAGAAGTCCTCCACGATCGGCGAGCAGCGCGTCACCAACTACGCCTGCGCGCCCATGGGCCGCGAGGACTTCGTGGCGCTGGTCACCGCCGGCCAGTCGGCGGCGCCCGGCTACTTCGCCTACGACGCCGACCTCAACCGCAAGGACCGCACCCTGTACGACGCGACCGCCGCGGCCCGGCCGCTCGCGCTCGGCGAGTTCACCGCCCTCCGCGCAGGCGGAGCGGTCGTCGTCGACGCCCGCGACCCGCAGGAGTTCGCGGCCGGGCACCTGGCCGGCGCGGTGAACGTGCCCGCCGACGGGCGCTTCGCCGAACAGGCGGGCACTGTCCTCGACCCGACCGACGAGCTGGTCGTCATGGCCCCGCAGAACCGCGAGGAGGAGGTCGTCACCCGGCTCGCCCGCATCGGCTTCGACCGGGTCGTGGGCTACGTCCGCAACCCCGAGGACGCGCTGCGGGTGCTGGCCGACGAGGTCGCCTTCGCCAGCCGCCTCACCGCCGCGCACCTCAAGGCCGCGCTGGCCGGGGAGAACCCCCCGCTCGTGGTGGACGTGCGCACCTGCGGCGAGCGCGAGGCCAACGGCTTCATCCCCGAGGCCCTGCACATCCCGCTCAGCGAGCTGCCCGCCCGCACCGGCGAACTGCCTGCCGACCGGCCCCTCGTCCTGCACTGCGCGGGCGGCCACCGGTCCTCCATCGCCGCCAGCCTGCTGCGCCACCGCGACTTCGGCGACGTCTCCGACATCCTCGGCGGCTACGCGGCCTGGGCCCTCGCGGCCGAACCCGCCCGAGCCTGATCCCCCCGGATCGCCGGCCGGGCACGGGTCCGGGCTCTGCCCGTCGTGCACCGCCGGCCGTGGAGGAGCCGGGGGCCGCACTGCCCCCACCCCTCCCCTGTCGCGGGCAGGGCCGCACTGCCCCGCCCGCGACAGCCCCCTCCTTCTCTGACGCCTGGGTCTCTGTCATGACCCACCACCCCGCATATACCTTCCGGAGTTTTGCATGAGCGCCGAGCGCACCGTCCAGTCGATCACCCCCGCCGTCCTGCACCGCCTCGTCCAGGAGGGCCGCGCCCCCCGCCTGCTCGATGTCCGCACACCCGGCGAGTTCCGCACGACGCACATCCCGGGCTCGTACAACGTCCCCCTGAACACCCTGCGCGAGCACCGCGCGGAACTGCTCTCGCACCTGGACGAGGAGGTCGTGCTCGTCTGCCGCTCCGGCCAGCGCGCCCGCGAGGCGGAGCAGGCCCTCGCCCAGGCCGGACTGCCCAACCTCCGCGTCCTGGACGGCGGCATGGTCGCCTGGGAGGCGGCCGGCGCGCCCGTGAAGCGCGGCCCCGAGCGGTGGGACATGGAGCGCCAGGTCCGTCTGGTGGCGGGCTCCATCGTCCTGGCCACCGGCCTGGCCGGCATCCTGATCCCCGGTGCCCACCTCATCGGCACCGCCGTCGGCGCCGGCCTGACCTACGCCGCGCTCAGCAACTCCTGCGCCATGGGCGTCCTGCTGTCGAAGCTGCCGTACAACCGCGGGCCGCGCACCGACATCCGCACGGTGATCACGGAGCTGCGGAGCGCGTCGTGACCGCCCTGGTCGTCGCGGCCTCCCTGCTCGTCGGCGTCAGCCTCGGCATCCTCGGCGGCGGCGGCTCGATCCTGACCGTCCCGATCCTGGTCTACCTCGCCGGGCAGGGCACCAAGGAGGCCATCGCCACCTCGCTGTTCGTGGTCGGCGTCACCAGCCTCGCCGCCCTGATCCCGCACGCGCGGGCCCGGCGGGTGCGCTGGCGGACCGGCCTGCTCTTCGGAGCCTTCAGCATGGTCGGCGCCTACGGCGGCGGCCGGCTCGCCGAGTACATCCCCGGCACCATCCTGCTGGTCGCGTTCGCGCTGATGATGCTCGCCACCGCCGCGGCGATGCTTCGCAAGCCGCGCGGCGGGGCGAAGAAGGCCCGCTCCGCCCACCGTGACCTGCCGGTGAAGCACATCGCGGTCGAGGGCCTGGTCGTCGGCGCCGTGACCGGCCTGGTCGGTTCCGGCGGCGGGTTCCTCGTCGTCCCCGCCCTCGCCCTCCTCGGCGGCCTGCCTATGGGCATCGCGGTCGGCACGTCGCTCCTCGTCATCGCGATGAAGTCCTTCGCCGGCCTCGCCGGGCACCTGTCGGGCGTCGAGATCGACTGGCGGCTCGCCCTGACCGTGACGGTCGCCGCGGTGGTCGGCAGCCTGGTCGGCGGACGGGTCGCGGGCCGCATTCCCCCGGACGCGCTGCGCACGGCGTTCGGCTGGTTCGTCGTCGTCATGGGCGTCTTCGTCCTCGTGCAGCAACTCGACACCGCCCTGTGGACCCACCCGGCCACCTGGGCAGGGCTCACCGTCGCACTGGCCGCCGCGATCGCCGCCCGGCTGTGGCGGGCCCAACGCCCGCCACGCCGGCATGCCGCCGCCTCCGGTATCCGGCCACCCACATCGGTGGAGGGACACGAGCGACACATCACAGCAAAGTCGTGATTCATACCCCTTGGGGTATTCTTGTCAGGGGGTGAAGGAGGATCTCGTGCAGGTAGACGAAGAATCGGTACGGCCCGTCCTGAACCGGCTGCGGCGGGCGCAGGGACAGCTGGCCGCAGTGATCACGATGGTCGAGTCCGGCCGCGACTGCAAGGACGTCGTGACCCAGCTGGCCGCTGTGTCCCGGGCCCTGGACCGGGCCGGGTTCAAGATCGTGGCGAGCGGAATGCGTCAGTGCCTCGCCGAAGGCACCGACGCCCCTCCCATGACGCAGGAAGAGCTGGAAAAACTCTTCCTCGCCCTCGCCTGACCCCCGACATCGACAACGGCTGGATCGCCGTCACCCGTCGCCCGCGGCCTTGCCGGTGACCACGGGTGCGGCCAGGAGGTCGGGCACCAGCACACCTTGAGCAGGCCGATGCCGATGAGCAGCAACGGCCGGCCTGCTCGCGGTACTAGGTGCCGCCGAGGCCGCGAAGCCGGCGATCTGGGCGGCGAACGTGCCGTGATCACGGCGGGGAAGGCGATGGGCATGCATGTGGGACCACTGCCGGAAATCTGCGGTACACCTGGCGGCATGAAGCTGGAAGACCTCAGCCCGCTGATGGCCCGCCGCCGAGCCGGCGGCCTCAGCTACGGCTACGACCGCTTCCGTGCCGACCCGGCGGTGGCCCCGCTTCAGTGGCCGGACGACGTTCTCGAACAGTTCCTCTACGACTTCGGCGACAACCCCGCCTTCGTGGACGACTACGGCAGCATCGACCTGCGGGAGATCAGGTGGCGGCTCGAGATGATCCCGGCTGCGGACTTTCACGGGATACCGACGGGAGCGTTCGACGCCGGCTGCATCGAGGAGTTTGCCAAGAACCCGGTGTACTGGGTCACGGTCCGTCCCTCAGAGGTCGGGCGGTACTGGGAAGAGCACGGGACGTGGCTGCGCCCGCCCGTTCTGATCGACCGGTGCCTCCTGGCCCCGTCCGACAGTGGCCTGCAGGTCGTGGAGGGCCGGACATGCGTCGGTGTCCTGCGCGGTCGCCTACGCGAGGGACTGAACGTCGCGTCCCACCACCAAGCATGGGTCGGACGCTCCTGAGAACGCCCCCGCACTGTGGTGCGTACATCGTGCCCCCCCGCCTTCCTCCGGCGTCCTGCCGGCCGGCCGGGGCCTCTTGCCGGCGGCATCAGGGCGCGGGACGGTCGGTGCGCAACTGTCCGCAACCGGCTCGCTTCGGAGGCGATCATGGCGTTGCTTTTCTTCGGCACGGACCCGAACTCGGGTGGAGGGAACTACCCCGCGGTGTGGGTGGACACCGACACTGCCGAGGGCGCGGAACTGGTTCTGCAGGGCGCCGACGCGGCGACCAGGACCGCCTGCAGCCAGGACAGCCCGCCCGCCAACGACGAAGGGGTCATCCGGATCCCGGCCCGGATGGTGGAGCAGATCAGGAAGGCGTGTGATGCCGCAGAAGCCGCCGGCACCCAGCTCTGAGGACCTGCTCGACTCCGCCCAGCACCACGCCCTGCACCTGGAACTGCGGGACGTCTACGCCGTTGAGGAAGAACGGGAGGTCTACGACACCTTCCTGCGCGACGGGAGCGTGCCCGCGGACGACTCGGAGTACTGGAGCGGGTGGCTGCCGCTGGTGGAGCGGACCGTCGCCCGCGGGGTGAAGGTCCGCCGGGCCCGGGTCGTGTCCGAGCCGGTCACCGACTACATCCGCTTCGAGCACGCCATCACCGACGCCAACCTCCGCGCCGGCGAACAGGTCCGCTGGCTGCCCCGCCACCGCGCCTCCACGCTCGCCCTGCCCGGCAACGACTTCTGGCTCATCGACAACCGACTCGTGCGCTGGAACCTGTTCTCCGGTGACGGCCAGGCCCTCGAGCCCGACCACACCGAAGACCCGCAGGCGATCAAGCTGTGCGTGGAGGCGTTCCGCGCGGTGTGGGACCTGGCCACCTACCACGCCGCCTACCGCATCTGACCGAAGCCCCAAGGGCCACGCACCTCATGACGACCGCCTCCCCATCGTCCAGCGCACAAGCGCCCCGCGAGGCGCTCGCCGTGCGGCTCACGCACCTGCGCAAGGACGCCGGCCTCACCGGGAAGGAACTCTCCGCCCGGTGCGGCTGGCACCCCGCCAAGACCACCCGCATCCAAAAGGGCGACGCCGCGCCCTCGGACACCGATATCCGCACCTGGTGTTCGGCGTGCGGCGCCGACGACCAGGCCGACGACCTCATCGCCACTGCCCGCGCCGTCGAGTCCATGTACATGGAGTGGCGCCGACTGCACCGCAGCGGCATGCGCCAGGTTCAGGAGGACTGGCTCGCCCTGCACGAGTAGACCCGCCACTGCCGGGTCTACCTCTCCAACGTGCCGCCGGGTTTCCTCCAGACGCCGGCGTTCGCGACCGCCCTGATGAACCAGATCACCGCCTTCCAGGGCACCCCCGACGATGTCGCCGAAGCCGTCGCCGCCCGCGTCGCCCGCTCCCGGTTCCTCTACGAAGGCGGCCACCGCTACGCCGTCCTCATGGAGGAATCCGTCCTGCGCTACCGCACCGCCGACCCCGAGGCGATGCGCGGGCAGCTGCGCCACCTCGTGGCCGTGATGCCGCTCGCCTCCGTCTCGCTCGGGATCATCCCGTTCACCGCGCAGCGCACCGTGTGGCCACTGGAGGCGTTCTACGTCCACGACGACACCATGGCCGTGGTGGAGACCCTGACGGCGGAGATCAAGGTGACGCAGCCGCGCGAGCTCGCCGACTACGCCAAGGCGTTCGCCGGCCTCGCGCAGATGGCCGTCTACGGCGACGCAGCGCGCGCCCTCATCCAGGCCGCGATCGACGCCCTGGAGTGAACTTCCGCAATTCTCCGCAACTTCGTTGAGCGCGCGGACCACAGGCGCGTAGCGTCGACGGCGCCGACGGACCACCAGCCGGAGAGGCGGGGCCTCATGCGCGCACACACCGACTCCACCGCCCGGCCCCGGAGGGCCGCGGCCTCCAGCCGCCCGCCTACGGCGTCCCTTCACCAGCCCTGCTTGCTCGCGCGGACCGCGGCTTCGCCCGATTCCTCGGCCAGCACGGTGAGAACCAGGACGCCGGAGCTGGCGGTGGCGAGGGCCCCCAGCGGTGACCGCCGGCCACCCGTATACGACGCTCCCGGCAGCGAGGCCCGCCATGCACACCAGCACCCACACGGTCCTGTACGACCCCCACGGCCTGATCGAAGCCGGGCTCCCGCTCGATCGCGAACCGTACGAGTGCCTCGTCAAGGCCGTCCTCGCGTGGACCGGCGAGCACACCCCCACCGTCCGCGACCTGGAGCAGATCGCCCTCCAGCTGACCGGCCGCGCCCGCGCCGTTGCCTCCGACGTCCGCCACCGCGCCGCCAAGCTGCCCAAGGACAGCGGACCCAAGGCCCTCACCGACGTCGTCCTGCGCGAGGCAGAAGGCCAGCTGTCCGCGCCCAGCGAGGGCACCGTGCGCTGCGTCCAGAACCGCGCCCGCCTCGTCCGCGCCCTCTACGAACGCCTCGACCGCCTGGAAGCCGCGGCCACTCAGGCCGTGTGAGCCGCCCCGCTACGCCAGGACGGCGGACACGCTCTCCAGTACGGCGCTGTTGCGGGTCGATGGGCACGTCGGCCTGGCGCAGGGAGCGTAGCGTCGTGCCGTTGACGCACAGCCTGCACAGGCCGATCACCGGGAGCGGCCCGGCGCCGATGAGCGTGCCGGACGAGGAGCTTTCGTAGACGGGGCGGTAGCAGCCGGGGCACGGCGTGCTTTCCTCGGGCTCGTCGGCCGGCGGCGCGTCCAGGCCCAGGAGCGGGACGATCCGGAGCAGGTTCTCCCCGGCCTCGGCCCACAGTGCCATCGGGCGCTTTGCACGCCGCTCGAAGACGATGGCGCCGTCGGGGCCGTCCTGGGTGCGGAGCCCGGCAGGGTGCTGGCGGCTTCCTCGCTGCCGGTTGCGTGCGACGATTTCCATGTCGATGCCAAGCGCGGTGCCGTGGGCGATCACGGCCGTCTTGAATCCCTGGTCGACCCGGGGTTTTGCGGACGGTGCCGCCGGTGTGCTTGGCGACCTAATTTCAGCAGAGTGATGTCCGCTGCGTTGTCGTGGGTGTTCGCGGTCGACACGATGACGGCGATGACCTGCCCGAGCACGTACACGGCCAGTTCCCGTTGGCGGTCCGGCACCGGGTAAGTCGCTGAGGGAGAGCTTGGGTTCACTCACATCATCACACCAAGTAGGCAAGCGGCTGCGGACCGGCGGATTCCGCCCCTCACCCACACCATCAGGCGACGACAGATGCAGCCAAAGACCCACGAACCGCCCTCTCAGTGTTAGCTGCCAGGCTGCAGGGCGCACCCGGTGGAGCGGCGTGCGCTCCCTCTTCCGGGTGATGGTCTGGTTCGGGCAAGGCTGGGACGGTGGTGAGGCGCGGTCGCCTGTCGTGGTGACATGCGCAGTCCAATGCCCGTGACATGCGACGAACTCCCTCGTGAGTTGCTCGGCAGAAAGGCATACGTGATGCAGCTCCTCAAGCGCGGCGGCACACGGAAGTACGGTGCGCTCACCGCGAGCGTGGCCGCCCTCATCGCTCTCGGGCTGACGCCCAGTGCGCAGGCTGCCCCGACAGCTCCCACCGCGGGCGTGAGCCAGCAGGCTGCCCTGCTGGAGTGCCCTGGCTATGAGACCGCCACCTATGAGCCCGGTCTGACCCTCGCTCCGCGGCAGGTGGCTCTGTCCGCCTCCGGAGCGATCGGCCCCTGCGTGGGGCTGCCGCTGGATCACACCAACGGCACGATCAGCTTCACCGGAAACGGATCCCTCTCCTGCACCGGCGGAAGCTCCACCGGCAACGGCCGCATCAACTGGACCAACCCCCAGTCCAGTTCCAGCACCTTCGACTTCACCGCAGGTGTTGGCCTGCGCCCGGGTGGCGTCTCTGTCCTGGTCCTGACCGGAGAGATCAAGTCCGGCGACTTCAAGGACTCCACCATCATTTTCGAGATCGTCCTGGTCCCCGGCGTGTCCCAGACGCTGGAGTGCCTCACCCCTCAAGGCCTGACCACATCCTCGGGCCTGGTCAACCTCCAGATCCTGTAAAGGCCAAACGCCCGCCGACGGTACATGACCGTTCCCGCACCGGCCTGGCCGGTGCGGGAACGTGCCGCTGCAGCCTGTCAGACGATCCTGGACTGCCTGAGCAGCCAAGGACTGCAGGGCCCCGCAGGGTCGGTGGAGCCCCCCGATCGAGAGAAGGATCCATGATGCGAACGATGATCTCCCTGATGCCCGGCACGCGGAAGTTCGCGGTCCTCGCCTCCAGCCTGCTCCTGGGGCTGGCCGGCACCGTCGCGATCCCGTCCACCGCGCACGCGACACCTATCGACGTCACGTGCCTGACCGGGAACCGGAACACCCACTACACGCCCCCGCTCACCAACACCTCCCAGACGCACCAGCTGGACATCAGCGAGAACTTCAGCTGCATCTCCCTGCTCGGCGGCATCAGCAGCGCCTCCGGCACCAGTACCCGCACCGTGACCACCAGCTGTCTCCTGTCGGTCCAGACGCCGCTCACCCTGCCGGCCCGCACCATCACCTACCACTGGAACACCGGCGCCTCCAGTACGGTCACCTACCCGGCCGTCACCGCCGCACGGGCCGCCGACGGCACCGTCACCATCACCTCCGTCGGCGCGGTCACCGCCGGCCTCGGCATCGGACAGACAGCCACCCAGACCACAGTCGAACCCAACCTCAACCTGACCGCCTGCTCCACCACCGGCCTCAGCGACACCAACAGCATCCTCAACACCCTGCTCATCGCCCCCCTCTGACCCCCGCCAGCCACGCCCACGGGCATCCCGCGCCACACAGCGCGCCCGCCCCACCAAAAGGACCCGCCCCGTTCCCGACCACGAGGAGAACCACGGTGATCCGGCATCTGTTGTCCCTCCTCACCGCACTCGTACTGCCCCTGGCTTTCGTCGTCACCCTGCCGGCATCGGCATCGGCCGCTCCTGTTCCCGCAGCGTCGCAGTCCGTGCTGGTGGACTGCCCCGGCTACGCCACCCAGGAATTCGATCCCGGCCTGGTCCTGCTGCCCCGCCAGACGTCCTTCGAGGCCGAAGGCGCCTTCGGCCCGTGCGTCTCCACCTCACCCGACCACGCCTTCGCCGACTACGAGGCCCAGGGCCAGGCGCTGCTCTCCTGCTCGGTCAGCCTGCCGGTGACCGGCGTCTCGGGCACCATCCACTGGAAGGACTCCTCCGGCGACCCCACCGGCACCTCCCACTTCAGCGGGGGCATCTCGCTCACCGAGCGACCGGTGGGGCAGAACGTCGTCATCGTCGTCGCGACCATCACCTCCGGCGACTTCACCGGAGACCGGATCGTCTACGAGATCGTCCTTCTCAACACCGACCTCCTGAAGTGCCTCACCACCGGCATCACCCAGGTCGCCGGCCCCGCCAACATCACCGTCCTCCCCCTCTGAGCAACCCCGGCGGAACATCAGACCCAGCCCTCCGCAGGAGGTGAAGCCCGATCAGGTGTTCCACCGACCGACTCCGGGGCACCTGGCGGCGTCCGGTCGGCGGTCGGACGCAGCACGTGATGGGGGAGGGCCCCGCCGATGGCAGGTCCCGAGGATGGACCGGCACTTTCGGCCCGTACGACCTGCCCTGTACGACCCGCCCGTACGCCCCGCGCATCAGCCCCTCGGCGCGTCCGCCGCCGGGGCGGTGATGATGCGGGGGAGTGCGCCCGGGTGCTCCCGGGTGAGCCAGTCGACGAGGTCCTCGCGTACGGCGCAGCGGGTCGTCCAGAGGTTGTCGGCGTCCTTGGCCGTCACGATGGCGCGGACCGTGATGGCGGTCGGGGAGGTGTCGGTGACCGCGAGGTCCCAGGCCCGGCCGTCCCAGGTGGGGCAGGCGTCGAGGAAGTCCTTCAGATGGGCGCGCATCAGGCCGACGGGCGCGGAGTGGTCGCAGTGGACGAAGACGGAGCCGGTCAGCTCGTTGCCGCCGCGGGTCCAGTTCTCGAACGGGCGCGAGGTGAAGTACGAGACGGGCAGGGTGACCCGGCGTTCGTCCCAGGTCCGGACGGTGAGGAAGGTCAGGGTGACCTCCTCCACGGTGCCCCACTCCCCGTCGACGACGACGGTGTCGCCTATGCGGACCATGTCGCCGAACGCGATCTGGAAACCGGCGAAGAGATTGCCGAGCGTCGACTGCGCCGCCACGCCCGCCACGATGCCGATGATCCCGGCGGAGGCGAGCAGCGAGGTGCCGAGCCCTCGGAACGTCGGGAAGGTGACGAGGGCGAAGGCCGCGGCGACCACTCCGACGGCGACCGACACCACGCGCGTGATGAGCGTCACCTGGGTACGGACGCGGCGCAGCCGTGCGGCGTCCCGCGCGCGCGTGGCGTACCGCGCGTACGAGGACTCCACGACGGCCGAGGCGAACCGTACGGTCAGCCAGGCGCCGCCGCCGATCAGGCACAGCAGCAGGAACTGGTCCACCGCCGCGGTGTGCGCCAGGAGCGGCGGCCATTCCGTCGCGCGGTAGGACCACCGGAACACGGCGGTCAGGAGGACGAGGTGGAGGGGGGTGCGGCAGCGCCGCAGCAGCCCCCAGAGCGGGGTGTCGGGGCGACGAGCGTCCGCGTACCTCGCGAAGAGGTCCGCCGCGCGGCCGGCGGCGAGGGCCAGCAGGGCCGAGCCGCCGAGGACGATCGCCGTTCGAACAACGCTTTCCATGGTTCCCCAGTCGATGTGTGTGGTGGTTCCTGTTCGCCTCACCGCCGTGCCACCGGGCAAACCTGTCAACCAAGGTTGACAGGTCCTGATTGTCAACGTAGGTCCGCTGCATGACCGATACGACCGAACACCTGCTCCTGGCCCTGCTCGACCGAGAGGACACCCGGGCGCGGCCGCGCTGCGGCAGCTGTGCCCGCCGGCCCGCCGGACCGGCGTCCCTCGCTCGTGACCGCACTCGCCGAAGCCCGGCGCCGGGCCGGACTCTCCCGGGCCGACGCGACGGCTCTGGCGGAACTCGCCATCGACGTCGGCGTGATCGTGGCACGGGTGGAGGAGACGCACGGCGCCGGCGCCCTGGCGGGTGACCTCAAGGACACCGGGTGGCGGTCGGGCCGCCGTTCCTTCTCCCAGGAGGCCAAGTCCGTCCTGGAGAAGTCGCTCCGCGTGGCGCTGGCCGGCAAGGACCGGGAGATCGGCGACGAACACATCCTCCTGGCCCTCACCACGACCGGCGTCGTCGTCGCGGAGGCCCTCGCCGACCACGGTGTGACCTTCGCCTCCGTCGAAACGGCGGTCTTCACCGCGACGGCGCGTCAGGAGGTAGGGGTTCCGGTCTCCTGGGCAGGCGGTCCTCCTGAGCCCGCGTGACGCGGCTCGGGAGAACGTCCGAGAACGGAGGAGTGATCGACATGGCGGAGAACGTGTGGAGTTACGGGCAGGCGTTCGGCCACCTGGTGGGCACGGACCTGACCGGCTGGCGGGTGGAGGCCACCGACGGGCACATCGGGAAGGTCGACAAGCACTCCGACGAGGTCGGCGACGCCTATCTGGTCGTCGACACGGGGGTGTGGATCTTCGGCAAGGAAGTGCTCCTTCCCGCCGGCACGGTGACCCGCATCGACCTGGAGGGCCATGTGATGCACATCGACCTGACCAAGGAACAGATCAAGAACGCGCCGGAGTTCCACTCCGACAAGCACCTCGCGGACCAGCAGTACCGGGAGGAGATCGCCGTCCAATACCGACGGGCGGACCCTTCGGCGGCGGCCCGGCCGTCGTCTGCCCCCGGGCGCACACCTACGAGCCGTACACACCTCTGACCCCCGCGCACACACCGAGGCGGCCCCCGCACCCCAGGTGCGGGGGCGCCGCCTCGCGCCGTCGAACTCCCGGGCCCGTGCGTCAGCCGGGCAGCTCCTCGCGATCCACGCCGCTCCTGGCCGCCGCCGTGTGCAGGGCCCGCAGGGCTACCAGCAGGACGCCGATGTCGTCCAGGTAGACCGGGTCCGGAATCAGGTCGATCGGCGACACCGTGTACGCCACGGCCGCCCAGAACAGGGCCTTGGACCGCAACGGCACCCCCGCGTCCAGCAGCAACCTGCGCGCCCGGAAGACGCGTACGAGCAGAACGGCCGCGTATGCCGCCATCACGAGCGCGACGACCGCGGCCACCACGAGCCAGAGTGAGCTGTCCATGTTCCTCTCCTACCCCCCGACCGCCGGACGACGTCGGACGCCGCCGCGCTGGCTCAGGGAGTGCCATGATGCACGACGGTCCACGGCCGGACGGCCCCGCTGCCGGCCTCGACGAGGCCGACCATCCGGAACGCCGTTCCGTGAGGCCGCCGAACGTGTACCGGTGAGGGCCCGTGGGACCGTGGGCGGGCTCGTACTCCGCGTCCCCGTAGAGCCGGGTGTGACCGCACGGCTCTACGACGACGTGCGGCCCTGACCCAGAAGTCACAGCGGCCGCGGCCGGCTGCGCCGCCCCCGGGGCGGGCTCTTCGGTTTGCTCGGGGCGGAGGGTGGTGTGTGGGAGGTGGGTTCGGGGCAGGCGGGTGGCGAGCGCATGGGACCGCTCTGGCAGTCCAGGGGTCTGCCGGATTCCCCCCCCCGTTCCGGCAGACCCCAGGACAGCGGAACGCCCCGCCCCGGCAGAGGTGCATCGGTCAGCACCCGACCCACCCGCCCCGCATGCCCGGAGTCCTCGTACAGGTTGCGGGGCTTGCTCATACCCCGTGATCACGGCCCCATTCAGTACCTGCCCGCACGTAAACGTGCAGGTCAGCGTATTGAATGGGGTCTTTTTTCTGTCCATGTGGGACCGCTTGCCTCCCTAACCCCCGCATCCCTCACAGTCCGGACTGCGGCAAGTTCCGGACGTCTGGGTCCTGTTCGCCGCCCCGGCCCGAGACGCAAGGGCTGAGACCTGCTCATGTACCGCCCTGAATGCGCCGACAGGCGCCCCTGACCGTGAAGGAGAAACCCATGTCCGCCCCGACCCAGCCGCCCGCCCAGGAGCCGACCCGAGGCCCGGAGCCGGACCGCTCCACGCTCGTGCACCGGATCGCAACGGCCGCGCTTTTTGTCGGTTCCGCTGCTTACGTGCTGCACGAGCACCCGGCCTTGCGCGAGACCGCCGCCGCGCTCGGCTCCGTGGGGGCGGTGGTCTTCATGGTGGTGATGGCCGTGGGGCGCCGCCGGTGACCGGGCGCCGGCCTCACCGCGCAGCCGTCCCACCCGCCCGGGCCGGTCCGTTGGGCAAGCCACCACCTCGACACGCTGCCAGGCCCGGCAGGAGTTGCACCGGAAGGGGGCTGGAGGGTTGCACGTAGAGGTGCACTAGGGGTCGTCTTCAAAGGCGGTCTGGTGATGAGGGATCATGCTTGTCGTGGTGCGTCGTCATGAGCTTTCGGATGCCGAGTGGGCTGTGTTGT
>NZ_JBITBZ010000011.1:0-310417 GCF_044452745.1 Streptomyces sp. NPDC051822
AGGCCGGATCAGGGAGCGGGGTCTGGTGCCGTGGATCGCAAGGCGGAGGAGGGCGCCATGGCGGAGCCATGGCAACCGACGACAACGCGGCGAGGCGCGGCACCAGACCCCGCGAGCCCGGCCTGATCGGCAAGACACCCCCTAGTCGTGTGCGGAAGGGCCGGCCGGGACACCGGCCGGCCCTTCCTTCTCGCCCTCAGAAGTCCTCGGCGACGATCCGTTCGATGTTGCGTTCGGCGAGCGCAGTGATGGTGACGAACGGGTTGACGCTGGCGTTGCCGGGGATCAGGGCGCCGTCGATGACGTACAGACCGGTGTAGCCGTGGAGCCGGCCGTGGCTGTCGGTCGCCTTGCCCAGGACCGCGCCGCCGAGCGGGTGGTACGTGAGGTGGTCGCCCCAGATCTTGTACGCGCCGAAGAGGTCGGTGCGGTAGATCGTGCCCTCCTTGGAGTTGATCTTGTCGAAGATCGTCTTGGCGGCGTCGATGGAGGTCTGCTTCCAGGCCCGGTCCCAGCTCAGGTCGACCTTGCCGGTGGCCGGGTTCCAGGTGAACTCGGCCCGGTGGGGGGTCTTGGTGATCGAGAGGTAGAAGGAGGCGTAGGTCTCGATGCCGGTGGGCAGCGGGGCGACCTCGGCGAAGGCGCCGCCCGCGTCCCAGTTGTCGATGCCGGCGGTGGGCATGGCCGACTGCAGCTTCCCGGTCGGGTCCCACATGTGGTTGGCCCGCCCGCACATGACGTTGCCGTTGTCGCCCCAGCCCTTGCCGATCTCGCCGTTGAGGGCGGGGAGCGCGCCGGTGGCCTTCAGACGGGTGAGGAGCTTGCTCGTCCCGACGCTGCCTGCGGCGAAGAAGACCTTGTCGGCGGTGACGGTCTTGCTCGCCAGGGTGACGCCCGTGGTGTCGATCTGGTCGACGGCCACCGTGTAGCCCCCGCCGGGCCTCGGGGTGACGGAGGTGACCTTGTGGAGCACCGAGACGCTGACGCGACCGGTGGCGGCGGCCTGGGCGAGGTAGGTCTTCTGGAGGGTCTTCTTGCCGTGGTTGTTGCCGTAGATGACCTCGCCGTCGAGGGCCGACTTCGGTACGGCCCCGGCGGCCTCCTGCTTCATGTACTCCCAGTCGTAGACGTTCGGGACGAACACGAAGGGGAAGCCGGACCGCTGGGCGTGCTTGCGGCCGACGCGGGCGTACTGGTAGCAGGCGGCGCTCTCCCACCAGGCCGGGTCCACGGCGGTGACGCCGAGTCCGGCGTTGGCGCGGGGGTAGTACGTGGAGTACATCTCCCCCGCGTCGACGGTGGGGAGGATGGCGGCGAAGTTCTCGCGGCGCGGTGTGACGGCCATGCCGCCGTTGACGAGGGATCCGCCGCCGACGCCCCGGCCCTGGTAGACGGTGATGCCGGCGAAGTCCTCGGCGTCGAGGATGCCGGTGTGGCGGGGGACGTCCTTGTCGAGCGGGAAGCCGAGGAAGTTGCTCAGCGGCTGCTTGGTGCGGGTCCGCAGCCAGAAGGAGCGGTAGTCGGGCGTGGTGGTGTTGGCGAAGATCTTGCCGTCGGCCCCCGGGGTGTCCCAGGCCATGCCCATCTCGACCATGTGGACGGCGACGCCCGCGCGGGCGAGGCGGAGGGCGGCGACCGAGCCGCCGTAGCCGGTGCCGATGACGAGGGCACGGACGTGCGCGCCGGCGGGGAGGGGGCTGTGCGGGATGGCGGTGAGGCCGGTGTCGGCATGGGCGGGGACGGTCTGGCCGGCGAGCGCCGCGGCGCCGAGAAGAGAACCTGTTCCCGCGAGGAACCGGCGACGGCTGACGCCGCCGGTTCCCTTTGCGGACAAGGGGTGTTCACTCATGTGATGTTCCTCACTCGTGAGCGAATGGGAACATGTTCTACTGTCGTGCGTCGGGGAAGTCACGCGAAACCGACGGGTAACTTCATCGGGCCACGGACGGCCCAGGCGCGCCGGTGAGGCGCTCGGGGGTGAGCAGCTCGGCGAGCCGGTGGGCGGGCAGCAGCCCCTTCTCCAGGGTGAGTTCGACGACTCCGCGCCCGGTGGCGAGCGCCTCCTGCGCGATGGCCGTGGCGGCGATGTAGCCGAGGTGCGGGTTGAGGGCGGTGGCCAGGCCGATGGAGTTCTCGACGGCCGCCCGGAGCGCCTCGGTGTTGGCGGTGATGCCGCTGACGCAGCGCTCGGCGAGGGTCAGGCAGGCCGCGCGCAGGGAGAGGAGGCTCTTCGACAGGGCGTGGAAGATGACCGGTTCGAAGGCGTTGAGCTGGAGCTGCCCAGCCTCGGCGGCCATGGTGATGGTGATGTCGTTGCCGATCACCTCGAAGGCGACCTGGTTGACGACCTCGGGGATCACCGGGTTGACCTTGCCGGGCATGATGCTGGAACCGGCCTGCACCGGCGGCAGGTTGATCTCGTTGAGCCCCGCGCGCGGGCCCGAGGACAGCAGCCGCAGGTCGTTGCAGGTCTTGGAGAGCTTCACCGCGATGCGCTTGAGCACTCCGGAGAGCTGCACGAAGGCGCCGCAGTCCTGGGTGGCCTCGATCAGGTTGGCGGAGGTCACGAGCGGCAGGCCGGTCAGTCCGGCGAGGTTGCGGCGGGCGGTCTCGGCGTAGCCGGGGGCGGCGTTGAGGCCGGTGCCGATGGCGGTGGCCCCGAGGTTGATCTCGTGGATGAGCTCGACGGCCTCCGCGAGCCGGCTGCGGTCCTCCTCCAGCATCACGGCGTACGTGGAGAACTCCTGGCCCAGCGTCATGGGCACCGCGTCCTGGAGCTGGGTGCGGCCCATCTTCACGACCTCGCGGAACTCCAGCGCCTTGGCGGCGAAGGCGTCCTGGAGCACGGCCATCGCCTTCAGGAGTTCGCGGGCCGCCCCGATGGCCGCGATGCGGATCGCGGTCGGGTAGACGTCGTTCGTCGACTGGCCGAGGTTGACGTCCTCGTTGGGGTGGAGGCGGCCGTAGTCGCCCTTGGCGTGGCCGAGGAGCTCCAGGGCGCGGTTGGCGACGACCTCGTTGGCGTTCATGTTGGTGGACGTGCCGGCGCCGCCCTGGATCACGTCGACGACGAACTGGTCGTGGAGGCGCCCCGTACGGATCTCCCGGCAGGCACCGGCGATGGCGTCGGCCTTGTCGGCGGGGAGCAGGCCGAGTTCCTCGTTGGCGCGGGCCGCGGCCTCCTTGACGGCGGCGAGCGCGTCGATGAGCAGCGGGTAGACGGAGATCGGCGTACCGGTGACGGTGAAGTTCTCGGTGGCGCGCAGGGTGTGGACGCCCCAGTAGGCGTCGGCGGGGACGTCCCGGTCACCGAGCAGATCGTGCTCGCGGCGGACGGGAGCGGGGTGCGGGGCCGGGGCGGGAAGCATGAATGCGGTCCTTGGGGAGGGGAGGGGAGGGTGCGTGCCGTACGAGAGAAGGTCGGTGCCGTGGGCACGGCGAGGCGGCCGGGCGGCGGGGCCGTACGGCAGTCGGGGTGCCCGGGCGGTGTGGCCAGGAAAGTGACCGGGCGGTGTGGCCAGGAAATGGTGACCGGTCGATGTGACCGGGAGTTGTCACCAGGCGGTGTGACCGCGTGGAAGTACTCGCTCGGTCCCGGGAAACCGCGGGAAGGGGTTGGCTCCGGCTCGCGGGCGGGCGGGAGGGCGCCGCCCGCGAGCCGGGGTTCTGGGGTGCGCCGGGACGGGCCTGCCCGGCCGTGGCCCGGCTGGACCGGCGCTACGCGCGGGCGGCGACCGCCGAGGCCGAGCGGGAGCCGCCGGTGGCGAGGGCCGGCTCCACGCGGACCGGTCCTTCGAGGAGGCGGCGCAGGAGGGCCGTGCTCCGGGCCGGGTCGCCCGTAACCGCGCCGCCCTCGGCAAGGAGCGTGGCGAGGACGGCTATCCGGGCCTGGGCGGCACGCAGGGTGCCGGTCAGCAGCGCCCCGGCGGCGACGAGGTCGACGGCTCCGCCGCCGGTGTAGATCTCGGCGAGCGGCCCGGCGGGCACGCGGGTGCTCACGGCGACGAGGACGCCCTGGGCGACGGCGTCGGCCACGGCGGCGGCGATCTCGGGGGTCGCGTTGCCCGCGCCGGTGGCTTCGAGGACGATGCCGCGGGCGCCGGCGGCGACGGCCGCGTTCAGCAGGAACGGGTCGCCGTCGGAGTGGTGGGTGACGATGTCGACCCGGGGCAGCACGACGGCGTCGGGGCCGGTGGCACCGGGGACCGCCGTGTGCGCGGCGGCGGGGAGCGGCAGCGGCATGGGGCGCTCCGGCTGCCGTTCGATGTCGACGCGGGAGAAGCCGACGCGGCCGAGGCGCTCGGCGGAGGGGTCGGAGAAGGCGTCGGCGGCGAGCGTCTGGCTCTTGACGGTGCCGCGGGCCGCGTGGACGCGGCCGTCGAAGACGACGAGGACGCCGAGGTCGCTGACGGTGGCGGCGACCTGGAGCGCGTCGTACATGTTGCCGGGGCCGTCACCGTCGCCGGTGCCGAAGGGGCGCTGGGCGCCGGTGAGGACCACCGGGCGGACGTCGGTGTGGTGCAGGTCCAGGAGGAAGGCGGTCTCCTCCAGGGTGTCGGTGCCGTGGGTGATCACGATGCCGTCGACGCCGGGGTCGGCGAGGGTCTCGTGGACGGTGCGCAGGAGCGTCAGCTGATGGGCCGCGGTCATGCGCGAGCTGTTGACGTTGAACAGGTCGACGACCTCGACGGTGACGCCCTCGGGGAGGGGGGCGGTGGCCAGGACGTCGCTGCCGGAGGCGTCGGCCGCGTAGCCGGTGCCCTGCCAGCGGCTCGCGATCGTGCCGCCGGTGCTGATGACGACGATCCGGCGCGCTCCCCCGTCGTTCGTCCGCTTCATGCCTGCCGTCCTTACTCCGTACCCAGATCTCCCTGCCCGGCAACGATAGGGCAGGAGGCGCGCAAGACGATTGCGAAATCGGCTGAGGAAATGTTTCTTCGTGGTAGATAATTGCGCCATGGACCGAATCGATCTGCATATCTTGCGCGAGCTTCAGGAAGACGGGCGCCTGAGCAACCAGGAGCTGGCCCAGCGGGTGGGGCTCAGTCCGTCCCCCTGCCTGCGGCGGGTGCGCCAGCTGGAGCAGGACGGGGTGATCCAGGGCTACCGGGCGATCATCGACCCGGAGGCGGTGGGCCGCGGGTTCGAGGTCCTGGTCTCGGTGGAGGTGCGTCGGGACCGGGAGACGGTGGAGGCCTTCGAGGCGGCGCTCCAGGACGTGCCGGACGTCATCGAGGCGTACCGCCTGTTCGGGAGCCCCGGGTGCCTGCTCCGGATCGCGGTGGCCGACCTCGCGGCGTACGAGCGGCTGTGGATCGAGCGTCTGACGACGCTGGCCGGGGTCACCGAGGTCAACTCGCAGATCATCATGAAGCGGATCAAGGAGCCGAAGGGGATGCCGGTGGGCGGGGCCCGGGGCGCCTGAGCCCGCCTTCGGACCAGCCTCGGGCTCCGCCCGTTGGCTCCATATGCGAGAACGTCACGGAACAGCCTCCTCCCCGTTACATGACAGGTACCTGACGTGTGCCACCCTCCCGGTGACACGAAGTCAACACGCGTAGACAGCGGGATCCTTGAGCCGGCTCCCGCCGCCCCGCGCGTACCGTCCCCGGGAAAGGGCCCCCCATGTCCGTTGTGCGGATCGGCAGATGGAAGGTGTGGGCGGCGGCCGTCGCCGCGACCCTCGTCGGCATCACGCTCCCCGCGGTCACCGCGACTCCCGCGAGCGCCACGACCACCGCGTACGACAGCACGTACTACAAGAACGCGATAGGCAAGACCGGCACGAGCCTGAAGTCCTCGCTGCACACGATCATCAGCAGCCAGAGCAAGATCTCGTACGACGCGGTCTGGAACGCCCTCAAGGTCACCGACCAGGACCCCAACAACACCGCCAACGTGGTCCTGCTGTACAGCGGCGTCTCGCGCAGCAAGTCCCTCAACGGCGGCGACGTGGGCGACTGGAACCGCGAGCACGTGTGGGCGCAGTCCCACGGCAGCTTCGGCACCTCGGCCGGCCCCGGCACCGACCTGCACCACCTGCGCGCCTGCGACGTCCAGGTCAACAGCATCCGCGGCAACAAGGACTGGGACTTCGGCGGCAGCGCGGTCAGCGGCGCGACCGGCAGCTACACCGACTCCAACTCCTTCGAACCGCGCAACGCCGACAAGGGCGACGTGGCCCGGATGATCCTCTACATGGCCGTCCGGTACGAGGGTGACGACGCCTGGGCCGACCTGGAGCCCAACGAGTCGACGTCCAACGGCAGCGTCCCCTGGCACGGCCGCCTCTCGATCCTGAAGCAGTGGAACCAGCAGGACCCGCCGAGCGCCTTCGAGGAACGCCGTAACGACATCATCTACGGCACCTACCAGGGCAACCGGAACCCGTTCATCGACCACCCCGAGTGGGTCGAGGCGATCTGGTAGTCCTCACACCCGCACGACCGCACCACCGCACCACCGCACCACCGCACCACCGCAGGACCGAACGGAGCCGGGCCGGGCTCGCAGCACCCGGCCCGGCTCCGGCGCGTTCGGAGGGCCTCTACGCCTGACCGCTCCCACCGCCTTCAAACGTGAAATCGCAGATCTTCTCACGCTCTTCGCGTGCACGACGGGCCACCCATCAGGAGTTATCCACCCGTTATAAACGGTCATTTCACCCCCTTTCGTCACCCTTTGTCATGCGGCGAAGCCTGCATTCCCGGCACCGAGGCCGTCGGCGCACCTATCACGATCACCATGTGCCGGACAAGGGTCCAGCCCCAGGAAGTTCCGAGATCCACTCGGTAGCTTCGGCGCCCATGACCACAGCCCTGACGACACTCCCGACGATCGCGGACGGCGCCGACCTCTGGCGGATCGCCCGTGGCTCGGGGGAACTCGACCTCAACTCCCCGTACAGCTATCTGCTGTGGTGCCGCGACTTCGCCGACACGACCGCCGTCGCCCGTGACCCCTCCGGACGCCCGATCGGCTTCGTCACCGGCTATCTGCGCCCCGACGCGCCGGGGACGCTCTTCGTCTGGCAGGTCGCCGTCGAGGGTTCGCACCGCGGAAGCGGGGTAGCCGGGGCCCTGCTCGACGCCCTGTCCGCACGCGTGGCCGCCGAGCACGGAGTCAGCCGTGTCGAGGCCACCGTCACCCCCGGGAACCTCGCGTCCGACCGGCTGTTCCGGTCCTACGCGCGTCGACACGGCGCGGACCTGACGCAGGAGGTGCTGTTCCCCTCGGCCACGTTCCCCTCCTCGGGGCACGAGTCCGAGGTGCTGTACAGCATCGGCCCCCTCGGTGCCCCGGCGTCCTGAGCCCTCGTCCGCGCCCACCACGCACCCGAACCACCTCTGGAGAAGAGACTTCGTGACCCTGATCGACATCGCCGCCCCCACCGCCCTCGGGACCCCCTCCGTCTTCGAGACCCTGGAGTCGGAGGTCCGCAGCTACTGCCGCGCCTGGCCCGTCGTCTTCGAACGCGCCACCGGCAGCAGGCTGTACGACGAGCAGGGGCGTCCGTACCTCGACTTCTTCGCCGGCGCGGGCTCGCTCAACTACGGCCACAACAACCCCGCGCTCAAGCGGGCGCTGCTCGACTACCTCGCCGACGACGGGGTCACCCACGGCCTCGACATGTCGACGACCGCGAAACGCGACTTCCTCGAGACCTTCCACGAGACGGTCCTCGAACCCCGCTCGCTGCCCTACAAGGTGATGTTCCCCGGCCCCACCGGCACCAACGCCGTGGAAGCCGCCCTGAAACTCGCCCGCAAGGTCACCGGGCGCCAGACCGTCGTGTCCTTCACCAACGCCTTCCACGGGATGTCGCTCGGCTCGCTCGCGGTCACCGGCAACGCCGCCAAGCGCGCCGGCGCGGGCGTCCCGCTGCACCACGCGATCCGGATGCCCTTCGACGACTACCTCGACGGACAGCTCACCGACTTCCTCTGGTTCGAGCGGCTCCTCGACGACGCGGGCTCCGGCCTCGACCACCCCGCGGCCGTGATCGTCGAGACCGTCCAGGGCGAGGGCGGCATCAACGTCGCGCGGGCCGCGTGGCTGCGCGGGCTCGCGGACCTGTGCCGCCGGCACGACATGCTCCTCATCGTCGACGACATCCAGATGGGCTGCGGACGCACCGGCGACTTCTTCTCCTTCGAGGAGGCGGGCATCACGCCCGACATCGTCACCCTGTCCAAGTCCATCAGCGGCTACGGCCTGCCCATGGCCCTCTGCCTGTTCCGGCCGGAGCTCGACGTGTGGCAGCCCGGTGAGCACAACGGCACCTTCCGCGGCAACAACCCGGCCTTCGTCACCGCCACGGCCGCCCTGGACGCGTACTGGCGCGACGGCGTCCTGCGCGAGCGCACCCTGGGCCGGGCCGACCGGGTGGAGAGCGCCCTCCTCGACCTGTGCGCGGACGACGGGCGCATGGGCCTGGCGGTCCGCGGCCGTGGCCTCGTGTGGGGCCTGGAGTTCGCCGACGGGGAGCGCGCGGAGGCCGTGTGCCGGCGCGCCTTCGAGACCGGTCTGCTCGTGGAGACCTCGGGTCCGAACGGCGAGGTGGTCAAGCTGCTGCCGCCGCTGACGGCGACGGACGACGAGCTCGACGAGGGGCTCGGCATCCTGGCCCGTTCCGTCCGCCACACCGCCTGAGCCACCGCCCCCCTTTCCACCCGGATCCGAAAGGCAACACCCATGATCGTCCGTACCTTCGACGAGCTCGAGAACACCGAGCGGCACGTGAGGGCCGCCTCGGGCACCTGGGAGAGCAAGCGGATCGTCCTGGCCCGTGAGCGGGTCGGCTTCTCCCTCCACGAGACGGTCCTGTACGCCGGCACCGAGACCTCCATGTGGTACGCGCACCACGTCGAGGCCGTGGTCTGCACGGCCGGCGAGGCCGAGCTCACCGACCTGGAGACGGGCAGGACCTACACGATCGTGCCCGGAACGATGTACCTCCTCGACGGACACGAGCGCCACACCCTCAGGGTCAAGCAGGACTTCCGCTGCCTGTGCGTCTTCAACCCGCCCGTCACGGGCCGCGAGGACCACGACGAGAACGGCGTCTACCCCCTGCTGACCGAGCCCGACGGGCCCGTCGGGCACGACGCCTGAAGCACGGCACACCACCGGACGAACGCACCCGTACGAGAAAGGAAGGCACGCTCCCTCATGGCCTCCGCACCCACCCGTCCCGTCGACCTCTACCCCACCCGTGGCTCCGAGGAGGAGCTGATCGGCCGCAAGGACCCCGTCGTGTGGTCCGAGCCCGGCACGGCGGGCCCCTTCTGGGCCCGTGAACTGGAGGAGTACGACCGCGACGGCTTCGTCACGGTGGACGAGATCGTCACCGCCGAAGAGGTCGACACGCTCCGGGCGGAACTGGACCGGCTCGTCTCCGACCCGGCCATGCGGGCGGACGAGCGGGCGGTCGTCGAACCCCGCTCCCAGGAGATCCGTTCCCTCTTCGAGGTCCACCGGATCAGCGAGGTCTTCGGCCGGCTGGCCGAGGATCCGCGGATCGTGGGGCGCGCCCGCCAGATCCTCGGCTCGGACGTCTACGTCCACCAGTCGCGGGTCAACGTCAAGCCCGGCTTCGGCGCCAGCGGCTTCTACTGGCACTCCGACTTCGAGACCTGGCACGCCGAGGACGGTCTGCCGAGGATGCGGACGGTGTCGGTGTCGATCGCGCTCACCCCGAACCACACCACCAACGGCAGTCTGATGATCATGCCGGGCTCGCATCGCACGTTCCTGGGCTGCGCGGGGGCCACGCCGGAGGACAACTACAAGAAGTCGCTCCGGATGCAGGACGCCGGCACGCCGTCCCACGAGGCGCTCACCACGTTCGCCGACGCCTGCGGCATCCGCCACTTCACGGGCCCGGCGGGCTCGGCCACCTGGTTCGACTGCAACGCCCTGCACGGCTCGGGCGACAACATCACCCCGTACCCCCGGAGCAACGTGTTCCTCGTCTTCAACAGCGTGGAGAACCAGCCCGAGGCGCCCTTCGCCGCCCCGGTCCGGCGGCCGTCCTTCGTCGCCGCGCGCCCGTGGGACAGCGCATGACCGGTCAGGCAGCGTTCGGCAGGCGCCGCTTCATGAGCCGGACGGCGCTCCTCGGCGGACTCGCGCTCACGGCGGGCCCGCTGGCCGCGTGCACCCGCACCCAGGCCGGGACGGGGGCGCCCGGGGACGACGGCGCGCTCCTGGCGCGCCTGCGGAAGCAGGGCTTCGTACGGGTCGGGTTCGCCGGTGAGGCGCCGTACGGGTTCCAGGACGGCGCCGAACTCGCCGGCGAGGCCCCGACGCTGCACCGCGAGGTCTTCACGGCGCTCGGCGTGCGCGAGCTGCGCCCGACGCTGACCGAGTTCGGCGCGCTGATCCCCGGGCTCCTCGCGGACCGGTTCGACGTCGTGAGCGCGGGCATGTCGATCACGCCCGAGCGCTGCGCCAAGGTGATCTTCTCCGAGCCGGAGTTCGTCTCCCCCACCGCCCTGATGGTCCGCAAGGGCAATCCGAAGGGGGTGAGCGACCTGCGGTCCTGCGCCGCGAAGGGCGCCACCGTAGGAGTGCTGACCGCCGCGGTCGAGACGTCCTACGCCAAGGCGGCGGGCGTCCCCGACGGTTCGGTGAAGGCGCTGGCCAAGCAGCAGGACGGCCTCGACGCCCTCCTCGCGGGCCGGATCGACGCCTTCGCCCTGACCGCCATCTCGCTGCGCTGGCTGGCCAGGACGAACCGGGGCGCCGCGGTGGAGGTGACCGAGGCCTTCGTCCCCGAGATCGACGGCAAGCGCCGGCTCGGCGCGGGCGCCGCCGTGTTCCGGCCCGGGGCGACCGGTCTGCGGGACGCCTTCAACAAGGAGCTCGTGAAGATAACCGGCGCCCCCGACCGGTTCGTCGGGCTCATCGGGCGCTACGGCTTCACCGAGCGCGAGGTACCGCCCCGTTCGCTGCGGACGGCCGACCTGTGCGCCGGCTGAGGGGCGGCCCCGGTGACTGACTTCCTCACCGAGCTGCGCCGCGCGCTGCCCCGGCTCGCCGAGGGGCTCCTCGTCACGGTGGAGGCGACGGTGCTCGGGGCCGCGCTCGCCCTGCTCCTCGCGTACACCCTGGGACTGCTGTCCCGCTCCGCGCGCCGGCCGGTGCGCGGAGCGGCGCGGGTCGTCGTGGAGTTCTTCCGGGGGACCTCGCTGTACGTGCAGCTCTTCTGGCTGTTCTTCGCGCTGCCGATGGTCGGGTTCCGGCTCGAACCGCTGGCCTGCGCCGTGCTCGCGCTCGGTCTCAACTTCGGGGCGTACGGCTCCGAGGTCGTGCGGGGCGCGGTGGCGGCGGTGCCCCGGGCCCAGACCGAGGCGGCCGTCGCGCTCGGCATGGGGCCGGTGCTGCGCCTGCGGCGGGTCGTCCTGCCGCAGGCGCACGCCCTGATGGTCGCGCCGTTCAAGAACCTGCTGATCCAGCTCCTGAAGGCGACGCCGCTGCTCTCCCTGGTCACGGTCCCCGACCTCACCTTCCAGATCGACCAGTTGCGCTCGGCGACGGGCGCGACGGCGGCCTCGTACCTGCTGCTCCTGGGGGTCTACTTCGGCATGGCCGTCGTATTGAGCCTGCTGATGAACGCCTTGGAGCGGGCTGCGAGGGCCCGTCTTTCGGATCAGGTCGGATCAGGGAGCGGCGGCCGGCGCCGTGGATCGCAAGGCGGAGGAGGGAGTCATGGCGGAGCCATGGCGAGGGACGACAACGCGGCGAGGCGCGGCGCCGGCCGCCGCGAGCCCGACATGATCCGGAAGACGGGCCCTGAGGCCCGTCTCGGGCAGGAAAGGACCGTGTGATGTGGGACGGGGAGGCGGCTTGGGCCGCTCTGCCGGTCGTCCTGGAGGGGTTCGGCGTCACCCTGGTCGCGACCGTGCTGGCGTTCGCCGTCGCGATGGTGCTCGGTCTCGCGCTCGCCCTCGTGCAGCGGGCCGGTCCGCGGTGGCTGGCGCTGCCGTTGCGCGGGGCGGCCGGGTTCGTCCGGTCGACGCCGCTCCTGGTGCAGTTGTTCGCGGCCTGGGTGCTGGTGCCGGGGCTCGACGCGCCGACGCTCGGGGTCCTGGTCCTCGGCGTGCACTACGCCACGTACCTCTCCGAGGTGTACCGGACGGGCATCGACTCCGTACCCCGGGCGCAGTGGGAGGCCTGCACGGCGCTGTCGCTGCCGCGCCGGCGGGTGTGGCGGGCGGTGGTGCTGCCGCAGGCCGTCCGCAACGTGCTGCCGCCCCTGGGCAACTACGCGGTCTCCATGTTCAAGGAGACGCCGCTGCTCTCGGTGATCACGGTGCAGGAGATGGTCCACGAGGCGAACACCTTCGGCAGCACCCACTTCGCCTATCTGGAGAGCTTCACCCTGGCCGCCGCCGTCTTCCTGCTGGCGAGCTGGCCGACGTCCGTGCTGATACGACGACTGGAGGCACGCCTTGCCCACTGAGGACCTGGCGGTCCGCTTCGACCGCGTCACGAAGCGGTACGGGGACCAGACCGTGCTCGACGGCCTCGATCTGGAGGTGGCCCGCGGTGAACGCGTGACGCTGATCGGTCCGAGCGGGTCGGGGAAGACCACGATCCTGCGGCTCCTGATGACGCTGGAGCGGGTGACCGACGGCGTCATCCACGTGGCCGGGCAGCCCTTCTCCCACATGCCGGGCCGCGCGGGCGGGAAGCTGGTGCCGGCGAGCGAGCGTCATCTGGCGGCGCGGCGGCGCCGGATCGGCATGGTCTTCCAGCAGTTCAACCTGTTCCCGCACATGAGCGTCCTGGAGAACGTGGTGGAGGCGCCGGTCCACGTCCTGGGCGAGAGCCGGGACGAGGCCGGGCGCAGGGCCCGGGAGCTGCTCGACCTGGTGGGGCTCGCCGGCAAGGTCGACGCCAAGCCGACGCGGCTCTCCGGCGGCCAGCAGCAGCGGGTGGCCATCGCCCGCGCGCTCGCGATGCGGCCCGAGATCCTGCTCCTGGACGAGGTGACGTCCGCGCTGGACCCGGAGCTGGTGGCGGAGGTGCTCGACGTGCTGCGGGACGTCGCCCACCGGACCGACATCACCCTGCTGTGCGTGACGCACGAGATGGGCTTCGCGCGGGACGTCTCGGACCGGA
This sequence comes from Streptomyces sp. NPDC051822, assembly GCF_044452745.1. Lineage (NCBI taxonomy): Bacteria > Bacillati > Actinomycetota > Actinomycetes > Kitasatosporales > Streptomycetaceae > Streptomyces > Streptomyces sp. NPDC051822. The sequence continues at coordinate 13,129 of NZ_JBITBZ010000011.1, forward strand.
TCCTGATGTTCGACCGGGGCCGGGTCGTCGAGTCGGGACCGGCCGCCGAGCTGCTCGACTCGCCCGCCGAGGAGCGCACCCGCGCGTTCCTCGGTTCGGTCCGCTGAGATCCACCGAGTGAGCGCTGAGCGGGGGCGCACGACCCGGCGACCGGGCCGTGCGCCCCCGCTCAGCGCTCACTCAGCCGTGGTCAGCCGTCGGTCCCGGCGACGGCCATGCCGTCCCGCAGGCGGTTCAGGCTCCGCGCGAGCAGTCGTGAGACGTGCATCTGGGAGACGCCGAGGCGCTCGCCGATCTGGGTCTGCGTCATCTCCTCGACGAAGCGGAGGTGCAGCAGGAGGCGGTCGCGCTCGTCGAGGGCCTCCACGAGCGGGGCGAGGGTGTGGAAGTCCTCGAAGAGTTCGAGGGCCGGGTCGTCCTGGCCGATGACGTCGGCCAGGGCCGCGTCGTCCTCGTCGCTGTCACCGCCGGTGACGGGGGCGTCGAGGGACGTCGTGTTGTAGCCGTTGGCGGCCACCTGTGCCTCGATCACCTCCTCCTCGGACAGGTCCATGACGGGGGCGAGCTCCGCGACCCTCGGGGCCCTGCCGAGCTGCGAGCTGAGTTCGTCGGTCGCCTTCGCCAGCTCGACCCGCGCCTCCTGGAGGCGGCGCGGAACGTGCACCGCCCAGGTGGCGTCACGGAAGAACCGCTTGATCTCGCCCAGGATGTACGGCACGGCGAAGGTGGCGAACTCCACCTCGCGCGACAGGTCGAAGCGGTCGATCGCCTTGATCAGACCGACCATGCCGACCTGGACGATGTCCTCCATCTCGTCGCCGCGCGCGCGGAACCGCCTCGCCGCGTACCGCACCAGCGTCATGTTCATCTCGATCAGCGTGTTCCGGACGTACTGGTGCTCCTCCGTCCCCTCCTCCCGCGCCGCCAGTTCGCGGAAGAACACCTTGGACAGCGCACGCGCGTCGTGAGGTGGCAGCTCGTGTGGGGCTTCGAGAACGGGCAGGTCCTCACACGTACCGTCGGTCACGTACGTCGTCATCGCCTCGGCCGGCTCGATCCGCACGGGACAACCTCCTCCTGCTCAGGGTCCGTTCAGCGGTCCCGGTTCTCGTACCCCCGCATTCCCGGGGCACTCCACCGCCGTGTCAAGCACCTTCCACGGCGCGGGAACGCATCACTCCGGCTCGAACGGGCAGGCGAAAAAGGGCACCTGTTGACGAATCAGGAAGAAGGGGACTGTGATGAACACCCGGAGCGGTACCCGGTCCCGGGCGGCCGGCACGACCTCGCGCGGCGGCGCAGGGGGCGGGGGATCGTCCCCGGTCCGGACGCCGGCGCAGGCACGGCAGCTCCTCCGGCACACGCTCGCGGCTCTCGGCCCCGCGCGGCCTGCGCAGGTCGACGACCTGCTCCTCGTCACCTCGGAACTGGTGACGAACGCGCTCCGCCACGGTGGCGGGATCGCCGCCTTCGGGATCGGCGTCGGGAGCGACCGTGTGACGGTGTCCGTGTCCGACACCAGCGGGGAGGCGCCGCTCTACGAGCTGCGTGACGAGCTGCGGGCGGGCGGCTACGGCTGGCCGATCGTGCTGCGCCTGTGCCGTGAGGTGACCGTGGACCGCCACCCCGGCGGCAAGACCATCCACGCGACGGTGACGCTCGACCGCCGCCCCGTTCACCACCAGTAGGCGGGGTACCTCGGTGCTCCGCGCCGGACGCGGGACGCGGCGAAGGCGGTCAGGACGAGCAGGATCGTGGACCCGAACAGCAGCGGCACGAACCTGCCCGGTTCGGGCGCCTGGAGGACGATGACGACGGCGGTCGCGCAGGCGGGCGAGTGCGGGGTCCTGGCAAACGTCGTCAGGGCGAGAGTGAGACCGGCGGCGAGCGCGGCGGCCCACGCGCTGCCGTGCGCGGCGGCCCCCACCGCGTAGCCCGCGGCGGCGCCGAGGAGGTGTCCGACGACCACGCTCCTGGGCTGGGCGAGCGGGAGCGCGGGCGCGCAGTGCACGAGGGCGGCGCTGGCGGCGAGCGGCGGTATCAGTACGGGCTCGTGGAGGGCGGCGCCGATGGCGACGAGCCCGAGGAGGGCGGCCGTGGCGGCACTGACGTTGTGGACGGCGGCGGCGGGCGTGGGCCGGGCCGGTGCCCGGCCGCTGATCCTGGACCTGCGGGGACGCCGGACCTCGGGGATGCCGGTGGTCGGAGCGGGTTCGGGGCGCTGGGCGGTGTCGGTGTCCATGTGGCGGGGTGTTTCCGGGGCAGGCGGCCGTGTGGCCGGACGAGGGCGGAGAGCGGGCGGGCTCGGGCACGGGGTGTCCGGCGGCCTTGAGCCGTCGGCGCTCCCCTGGTCGTACGGGACCCTGTGGTCGACAGCCGGCCCGGTCTCTCGCCCGAACCGGGTGCGGCGGCGCGGGCTCCCACCACTCTAACCAGGGCGTTTCCGGCGCTGCGGGGCGGGGGCTCATACGTTCGGCCGCTCCGGGTGACCCGGGGGCCGGGGCACGGGGGTGAGCGGGCTGGGGACGGTCCCCTTGAGGGCACGCCACCGTTCGCGAGGAGAGTCCGTCGATGGCCGCGCCCGCACTACCCCCTCACCGGTACGACGATCTCAGCGCGCTCTCTCTGAACTGCACGCTCAAGCGTTCCCCCGAGGGCAGCGACACCGAGGGCTCGTCGAACGGAGCCGGGCCGTCATGGAGGGGCGGGGTGTGGCGACCTCGCTCGTGCGGCCCGTCGAGCTCGACTTCGCGACCGGGGCGTGGCCGCGGCCTGTCTGGCTGGGAGACGACTCGCATGGCCAGTACGCGTACTACGGTCGCGTGGGCGGCTGTCTGATCTCCGGCAACGAAGGCGGCACCAAGCACTGTGCGATACCAGCGCTCCAGGTGCGACGCCGACACCCGCGGACCGTACGCCGTCGCCGGAACGCGCACGTGGTCAGCAATCTGACGGTGCCGTGGCTCCAGGGCGTCAGATGAGGTCGCGATGGCGGCCCACCTTGGTGGAGAAGAGGTAGAGCGGGGGCAGGAGGGCACCGGCGCAGACGGTCCAGAGCGCGGTGTGGGCGCCGACGTGGGTGGCGAGGAGGCCGGCGGTGAGGGCGCCGAGCGGCAGCGCACCCCAGGAGACGAAGCGGACCGTGGCCATCACGCGGGACAGCAGTTCCGGGGGCGACTGCGTCTGCCGGTAGGTGCGGGTGGTGATCGAGCCGATGACGGTGCCGAAGGCGAAGCCGGCGTTGCCCAGGGCGAACCAGTACGCGTCCCCCGCCGACGTGGTCAGCGGGGCGAGCAGGAGCAGCGCGCCGCCGGCCAGATCGGCCACGATGACGCCCCGCGCGGTGCCGATGCGCGTGGTCACGCGCACCGCGACGGCGGCGCCGGCGAGCGCGCCGACCCCGTCCATGGCGAGGACGAGACCGAGCTGCACGGAGTCGAGGCCGGCCACGCGGACCAGGTAGAGGGGGGTGAGGGCGACGAGGGCCGCGTTGAGGAAGTTGGCGGCGGTCGCCCAGATCATGCAGGGGCGCATGACCGGGTGCTTGGTGACGTACCGCCACCCCTCGCGCATCAGCCGCAGCGCGCTCTCGCTGGTGCGGGGCGCGGGGCGGCTCTCGGGGAGGGTGCGCAGGAGCACGGCGGAGGCCAGGTAGCTGGCGGCGTCCACGACGAGCGCGCCGACCGGGCCTGTCGCGCCGATCAGGACGCCGCCGAGGGAGGGGCCGCCGGTGTCGGTGACGGCGTGCGTGCCCGACATGACGCTGTTACGGGCGGCCAGCTGCTGGGCCGGGACGACGGCGGGCAGGAAGGTCGAGTTGCCGATGTCGAACAGCACGGTCGCCGAGCCGGTGACGAGCGCCGCGAACAGCAGGTGCGGATACGTGAGCGTACCGATCCACCAGGCGAGCGGCAGCGATCCGAGCGCCGCGAACCGTACGAGGTCGAGCGTGACCTGGAGTCGGCGCAGCGGCACGCGCTGCGCGAGGACGCCCGCCGGGAGGCTGAGCAGCAGCCACGAGACCTGCCCGGCGGCGACGAGCAGGGCGACCTCGAAGGCGGTGGTGTCGAGGACGGTGAGGGCGACGAGCGGAAGGGCGAGGGCGGTGACGGCGGTGCCCGCGCCGCTGACGGTGGCGGCGGCCCAGAAGCGCCAGAAGACGCCCAGCGATGCGGTCTCCCGTTCGTCGTCGCGCCGGTCGTGTTCCTGGATCGCTTGTGTTCCGCTCATACGGCGCCCACCCCCGGGTCTTGTTAGTCTCTTTTGGGAACTCACTCGTTCCAGGTCAGTTTCTATCCGGAACCGACCTCGTGGCGCAAGATGGTCCCGACGAGCGGCCGCCGTGCGCGCAGAAGTGGAGACGCAGTGATGAGGTCGGTTCCCGAGCGGGACGCCGCCTGCGCGATCGCGCAGGCCGCGTCGGTGGTCGGCGACTGGTGGAGCCTGCTCCTGATCCGGGAGACCGCCCGGGGGCACCACAGGTTCGACGCGCTCCAGGAGGAGCTGGGCATCTCCCGGAAGGTGCTCACCGAGCGCCTGGCGCACCTGGTGGAGACGGGGGTGCTGGAGAAGGTCCCGTACCAGAAGCGGCCGACGCGGCACGAGTACCGGCTGACCGAGAGCGGCCGGGGGCTGCTGCCGGTCCTGCTGTCGATGCAGGACTGGGCCGACCGCTGGCTCCTCGGCGACGGCTCGCTCAGCGGCACCGCCGACGAGACGAGCGCGGAGGCACGGCGCGTCGCGGACCTGACGGGCCGGCGACTGCCGCGCCTGCGGCTGCCCGGTCACCGGGACGGCGCGCCGGTCGACCCGGTGGCCGGCGGCGTGGCCACCGTCCTGTTCTGCTATCCGGCGACCGGGAGCCCCAGCCCCCTGCCGGAGGGCTGGTCAGGCATCCCCGGCACCGTCGGCTGCACGCTGGAGAACCGGCTCTTTCGGGACGCCTACGAGGACTTCCGCGCCGCGGGCGCGGAAGTGCACGGCGTCAGCACCCAACGCCCCGACGAACAGCGCGTGTTCGCGAATCAGGAAGGCATCCCCTTCACTCTCCTCTCCGACGTCGACCTCCGCCTCGCCGCCGCCCTGCGCCTGCCTACCTTCCGAGCCGGGCAACTGCTGCGACTGAAACGGACCGTGCTGGTCATCGACCGTGACGGCACGGTGCGGCACGCGCGGTTCCCGGTGACGGACATCCCGGCAGCGGTGAGCGAGGCGCTGGCCGAGGTACGGCGCCTGGCCGCAGAGGACTGATACGTGCGGGATCAGCGCAAGAAGGATCTGGTGGAGGACCTGCTCGACGGTGACCGGCCTCCCCGGCAGGTTAGCGAGGCGATCGACAGGTTGAACGGCCGGACGGCCGAGGCCCGCACGAAGGTCGCCCAGTGTCGCCCTCCCCGCCGAGGGCGCGGGCGCACTTCGCGCCCTTCTGGAGCCCTCGCGCGGTGAGCTGGTAGCCCGTACTCGCTCCCGGCCAATCCGTGGACCCCTACGTCTTCTGGCGCTCCTCAAAGCTCACGGCGATTCCTCCTCGTCAGCGAGTCGGGGTGGTCGGCCTATGCCCACAGGGAGTTCCTGCCGGAACTGATCCGAGGACTGCCGTGCACCCTCGACTTGGCGAGGCAGGGGTCCCTGGCGACTTGGGCACGGAAGCTACCCTCCAGACGACTCCGCGCCTCGGGTGGACACGCTCTGTCAGGGATACGGAACGGCCGAGCTCGGCGGCCTTGCGTGGATCGGCACGCTGCGGATCAGATGCACGTTGGTGCAGATCCTCCGCGCGCCCGGGGCCGAGTACGGGCTGACGCCCTACGAGACGCTGCCATCCCTGCAGCCCATGGGGGAACCAGACGAGCCGATCGACTGGCCGCTCCCTGCTGCGATTCCACGCGAGGCTGATGACGGCCCTGGCGCTTGCCGAAGGTCTCGACGTCAATCTCACGCCCCTGTAGGTCAAATCGATCGCACCTGTCCTACAAGCAACGCTACCGTCCTCGCATGGACGAATCCCTCTCCTTCGAAAGTTTCCTGAACGGCGCCAAGAAGGTTGCCCACAGGGCGATGGATGACCACGGTCGAGGCGACTACGGCGAGTTCGCGCTTCATGCCGGAGTTGCCATCGAGCTGCTGTGCAAGGCAGTCCTTGTTTCGAAGAACCCGATTTACATCGCTGAGATGAAGGGCAGCGCCGAGATGCTCTTCCATCTTGGCGGGCACCACACCGCGAACAAGGTCCGCACGATCGGCGCCTCAGAGGCCATAGCCCGCCTGCGCACCCTGGGGATCCTCCCGGTTGACCGTCAGCTGGACCTCCTCATCGATCTCCGTAACGGTGTCGCTCACGCGGCGTCCGGCGATCAGGGCAAGGCGCTGCTCTCAACACTTGCAGCAACCGTCGCGACTCTCCATGAAGAAATGGGTCACCCCCTGAAGCCCTTCTGGGAACGGTGGACTGAACCGGCGCGCGTGGCGATCGACCAGGCTGCATCCAAGGTGCACCGAGATGTACGAGTCCGCATCAGCCAGGCGCTCCACAGGTTCAACGATCGTTTCGAGGGTCTTCCTGAGCAGGCCAGAGACCTCGTCCTGCGGGCTCCGATGACCCCGTACGACGAGCAGCTCCCCGTCACACGCGATGATGGCCGAAGGGTTGTCCTACGGCTTGCAGGAACCGAGTGTCCCGCGTGCACGAGCAAGGCATCGGTCTTCTTCGACGAGCAGGCTGAATCACCCAACGCGCTCTTGATGGTTCCCCGGTCCCTGAAATGCTTCACATGTGGGCTGACCCTGGACACCGTCGAAGAGATCCATGCATCCGGTGCACGCGTCAAGCCGTTGATGTTCCCCTCTCGGGAGTACGTCGCGGTCGAGTTCGGAGAAACACACCAGGGCGGACACCCCGAGCCCCGGCCCGAGCAGGGGTTTTGAGAGGCTGGAGCTGTCGAGCTACCGCGATGAAGCCTCCGACCACGACAGCGGCAATCACACCAATCGCTCCCGGCTTCTGGCCGGCCCCGAGCTTGTTCAAAGCGTCAGTCGCACGCCGCAGCAGAGGCTTTTGCTCCACGTCGTCTTCTGGCGGTCGCCCGGATGACAATTCGGGCGACCGCGGCCGCGATTCGCAGCCCGCAGAGCGTCCTGGTGCGAGCAGCAGGGCTCCCGATCCAACGTGCCGCCCGCCGTGGACGACCTACCGAACAGAGTGACCGCCAGCGGCGCCTCGGCGGCGCACCCCCTCTCCCGGCGGCGGAAGTGGGACAAGGTGCTCCTCGTCGTCATCGGCCTCGTCTTCCTGTGGGACATCGCCCCCGAGTACGTCCGCTCGCCGTCTCGGCGGCCGCACCTTGCAAGGCGACTCAACGGCCCGTCGCTGGCGGTGCCGGGGGCTTACCCCCGCCGTCCTGTTCCCCCGGTGAACAGGACGGTCCTTGCACAATCGGGCAGGGATAGATCTTGGTGCTTCACGGCTTCGCGCCAGTGGTCTGTGCCCCGGCGGCTGCCGCGACCGCTTTCCGGCGGCCGTCTGAGCGGTGCCCGCGGTCAGTCGCTGGTGCTGGTGCCGGCTTCCTTGCGCTTCGCGAGCTGCGAGGCACCCACCAGCGCCACACCAATCAGCACTGCCGTCCAGGCGTGCTGTGCGAGCCCGTACACCCCGATGATCAGCCCGATCACCAGCAGCACGGTGTGCAGGGGCGGGCCGTCTTTCTCCGCCTCCGGCTTTTCAGCCGGCGACCTCAGCGCATCGAGCTCCCCCACGATCTCCTTGATGCGTTCGTCCGCATACCGGTGGCCTGGGCTTTCCGGCACGTCGCTGAGGGCCGCGAGCATCGACGAGAACTTCACCAGCTCGGCTTCCAGCTCCGCGATCCGCTTCGCCGCCAGTGCGGCCTTCGCGTCCTCCTCGGGCACGAGTTCCCCTCCTTCTGCTGCCCTGATCTGTCGCATCAACAGGCAGCAGTACAAGGGTAGATGCGGAAGTCCGACCGCCACGCGGGCACTGTGTAATCACCGCATCCGCCGTGCGGATCAGGCCGAAATCGCTTGATCCTTCGGCCGGGAGAGCCGGTTGCCGGTGTGGCCGGCGACGACCGAGTCGGCGCCGAGGACAGCGGTCACCGTGGTGCGCAGCTCGGCTCCGAGGCGCTGAGACTCGGGCCCCTGGGGAACGGAGCACCACAGCTGTGGTCGCGGCGGGCCGCGTCCACCGTGTGGCCTGTTCCCGGTCCCACATCTCCGGGGTTGTTCGTGCTGTGTGACGGTGAAGAGGGTGTCGCTGGAGCCGCCGAGGAAGCGCGCCGGCCGAAGTGATGCGCGTGCCTCCGTGCCTTCGTCAAGCATGTCGCAGGTGACGGTCGCGGACATCTCGTAGGGGCGGTCGTACTGGTCGCGGGTGAAGCTGAACCTGCCGCCCTCGGCGAGGTCCGAAGCCCCGACTCCCCTTCGGCCGCGCAGCAAACCCCGAGTCAGCGCACCCGACCCCGCGCCTTCAGCTGGGTCGCCGGGACCTCCGGTGCGGCCAGCCGGTCGCCCTCGTAGCCCTTGACGTCACCGGAGCGGTCCGTCGTCATCCAGGCCTCGCGGATTTCCTCGTCCGTGCGGCGCACGAGGTTCCACCACAACGCGGAAGTCGCGTTGCCGATCTCATGGGTGAACCGCCGGCCAGAGCCGCGGGTCAGTTGGGTGCCAGGAGTGCTCCACCGATCTGAGTCGGAGACGCCTGTCATCGGTGCGGGCCACGCGGGTGATCGGGGGTGGACTTCGCTGCCGTTGGCGCGGCGTTCGGTCGTTCCGCTCGACGAGGCGAGACAGTGGACGGGATTTTCGGCCGGACCAACCCGGAGGCCCATCGACGTCGGCAGCCGGCGTGGTGGTTCGTCCTGCCGCCCACTCGTTCGCAAGGGAATGCATCGATGACCGACGCCGGCTCGTCCTACCGTGATCTCCGCGCGCTGGTGATCAACTGCACCCTCAAGCGGTCGCCGGAGCGCAGCCACACTCAGGGGCTGATCGACATCAGCACCGGCATCATGGAGCGCCAGGGGGTCGAGGTCGAGGTGCTGCGGGCGGTGGACATCGACCTCGCGACCGGTGTGTGGCCGGACATGACCGAGCATGGGTGGGAGACCGACGAGTGGCCCGTCATCTACTCGAAGGTGATGGCCGCGGACATCCTCACCTTGGCCGGACCTGTGTGGCTGGGAGACAACTCCTCAGTCATGAAGAAGGTGATCGAGCGCCTGTACGCCTGCTCGTCGATCCTGAACGAGCGCGGTCAGTACGCCTACTACGGGCGCGTGGGCGGCTGCCTGATCACCGGCAACGAGGACGGCGCCAAGCACTGCGCGATGAACATCCTCTACAGCCTCCAGCACCTCGGGTACGTCATTCCGCCGCAGGCCGACGCGGGCTGGGTCGGCCCGGCCGGCCCGGGACCGTCCTACCTCGACCCCGGCTCGGGCGGGCCGGACAACGACTTCACCAACCGCAACACCACCTTCATGACCTGGAACCAGCTCCACCTGGCACGGATACTCAAGGACGCGGGCGGGATCCCCGCGTACGGCAACCAGCGCTCCGAGTGGGACGCCGGCTGCCGCTTCGACTTCGAGAACCCGGAGCACCGTTGAGTGCGGGTCAGGGACGGAGGTAAGAACGTCCCACGTGCCGCATGCGAGACCGCGAGGCCCCCCACCTGTCGTGGCAGGGGGCCTCGTCCGGTAGCGGCGCGGGCGGGGTTGCCGCCCTTCGCGGGCTCAACGGCTCTTGTACATCGTGACCGTGAAGCTGACCTTCTTACCGTTGTGATAGTCGGTGCTGTCCCACACCGAGATCTGAGACCTGTCCTTCATCCGCAGGTGCAGCACCTCATCGGCGTTGTTCCAGTTGTATCCGACGAACTGGAAGTTCGGCTCGGGGCTGTCTCCCATTCTCCTGTTTCCCCAGCTGCAGATACGCGACGAGTCGTGCTCGCAGACGGACCAGGCTCTGGCGTACAGGTGGCAGTCCTGTCCCTGCCATACGTCGATACGCTTCAGCCTCGCGTCGGACGAGCGCCACTTTCCGTTGAACGGGCTGGCGGAACACAATGCGGCTGCTTCTTTCGTCGAGGTGACGGTGAGCACCACCGAGAGGGAGAGCGTCAGGGCGGCCGTCAGGAGCACGGCCATGATCTGGCGTAGTGGAACGCGGGCAGAAGAGACCTGTGCCATCGTGAACCTCCGGTAGCGGGTCGCAGCGCGGGACATCCCGTCGTCACACGACGCGTTGCCCCCCTACTTCGGCTGAACGCCACTCATTCGGGCCCGGATCATTTCGCCCTTTACCCCCTGCCTATTACAGGGCAGCACTCCGCAATCCTGATCGCAAGTCGGCAGAATTCTGCGCAGCTCGCGCACGATTCAATGATGAATGCGATCCAAAGTGGATCGGTCAATGAGCCGTTACCGCAACACCCAGGCCCTCCCCCGTCTCCCTCAGAGTTTGCCTTCCACGAGAACCGTGCGGTGCCCCCCGAGCGCGCGGGAGAGACCTTCGAGGAACCCGGGGCTGAAGTCGGGCCAGTCCCAGAACACGAAACCGAGGTACCCGAAGGCGAAGTACCCATCCGACCACGTCCACGCAGTCAGGTCACCAGGGCGCCGACAACGCGGGCAGGCGACTGCCGCGCTGCCTGTGTCGCTCCAGGCTTCGATGGCCTCACCGAAGGGCTCCCACACGCCCTCGATCTCCTCCAGCCGGTCGGTGTAGAAATCCGCCCGCCCGGCACAATGGGGGCACATCGCGAACATGGGTTCGCCCTGACCGCAGGTGAATACGGTGCGGCTGGTCTCGATCCTGAGTCCCTCGGTGGGCTCCCAGTCCTCCTGCCCCACCGCCTTGGCCCAGGAGGGGCCGGGCGGATGCCCCGACGGCGCCCCGAGAACACAGTCGGTGAGCTCGGCCCGAACGATCCCCTCCCTGACCAGCCAGTCGAGTCCGCCGGCCGCCAGGGTGTGGGCGTCCGCATGCGTGGCGTCGAGGTCGACGACGGTCTGAAAATAGTTCCCCATGAGGCAACAGTAGAAGCAGCCACCGACAGCACGCCTCCAAGATCTTCGAAGCGTCGCTCCGGCGCGGCCGGCAGCGTGCGCGCCGCCCGGGACGCCGGCCGCCGGGCCTCCCCGCCCCCGAGCACCGGTGAACGACCGGCGGCGCGGCAGCCTCTGACGTCGCCTCCGTTTTGGATTGTCGGAGGATCATCAATACGATCCGGCGATGATCACGAGAAAACGGCTCGCGACCGGGGCCTGCGCGCTGCTCGCCGCCCTGAGCGTCGCGCTCCTGCCGTCGAGCGCGGCCGCCGACGAGCCGGTGGCGAAGGAATCCCCCAAGGTCGAGCTGGTCCTCGACGTCAGCGGCTCCATGCGGGCCAAGGACATCGACGGCAAGTCGCGCATGTCCGCGGCCAAGCAGGCCTTCAACGAGGTCCTCGACGCGGTGCCTGAGGAGGTCCAGCTCGGGATACGCACCCTGGGCGCCGACTACCCGGGGCAGGACCGCCAGCGGGGCTGCAAGGACACCCGGCAGCTGTACCCGGTCGGCCCGCTCGACCGGACGGAGGCGAAGACCGCCGTCGCGACCCTGGCCCCCACGGGCTGGACACCGATCGGCCCGGCCCTGCTCGGCGCGGCCAAGGACCTGGAGGGCGGCGACGCCACCCGCAGGATCGTGCTCATCACGGACGGCGAGGACACCTGCGCCCCGCTCGACCCGTGCCAGGTGGCGCGGGAGATCGCGGCGAAGGGCATCCACCTCGTCATCGACACCCTGGGCCTGGTGCCGGACGCCAGGACCCGGCAGCAGCTCACCTGCATCGCGGAGGCCACCGGAGGCACGTACACCTCCGTCCACCGCACCGAGGACCTCTCCCGACGGGTCCGTCAGCTGGTCGACCGCGCCGCCGACCCGGTCGTCACGCCGGTGGCCACCGAGGGCGCCGTGCGCTGCGCCGACGCGCCGCAGCTCAAGCCCGGTCTGTACACCGACCGCGAGTCCTTCGGCCAGCACCGGTGGTACCGGGTGGATCTGCTGCCGGGCCAGGAACTGCGCGCCTCCGTCAGCGTGGCGGCCGACCGGGCCGTCCACAACGACTACGGGGTGCTGCTGCGCGCCGTCACCCTGCACGGCCGGGAGATCGTCCGCGGCTCCGAGGCCGGCGACGGACGCACCGACGTGATCTCGACGGGTCTGCGCTACCCGAAGCCGGATCTCGACGACGGGCCCGACGACGCGAAGCCGGCCGCCGAGACCGTCTGCCTCCAGGTCAGCAACTCGTTCTCGGCTCCCCCGTCGGTCAAGACGACGCCGGGCATGCCGATCGAGCTGACGGTCGACGTGGTCGACGGCCCGTCGGCCGCTTCCGACGTGGCCTCCTTCGGTCTCGGCCGCGGCTGGTGGCTGCTCGCCGGCCTGGTGCTCGTCGGCTTCCTCGCCGGTCTGCTCTGGGGCTGGCTGTCCCGCTGGCGCTTCGCTGTCTGGAGGACCCACTGATGCGTACCGTACGCACGCTCGCCACGGCCGCCCTCGTGGGCGCCGCTCTCCTCGGGCTCGCCGCGCCGGGCGCGACGGCCGACTCCCCCACGCCCTCCGCCGACCCGAGCGCGAGCGCCGGGCCGACGGAGGCGGGGACCACCTTCCGCACCGCGGCGAGGTTCCTCCCGGGTCAGCAGGCGTCCGCGCAGGCGGCCACGGGTGACTACCTGTACTGGGTGTTCCCCGCGGACACCGGGCAGCGGCCCACCGTGAACGCCACCGTCACCCTGCCCGACGCGGCCCTGCGGCACGGGTCCGCCACCTGGCGGATCGACGTGTACGACGGGCTGCGGCGGCGCCAGCCGTGCATGTACGGCACCCAGTCCCGTACGGCGGCGAAGGAGGCCGCGACCGTGCGGCTCGCCTGTGTACTGCGCCCGGTCCGCGCCTCGGCCGACGCCTGGTCGAACGACCCGCTGCCCGGCAGCTACTACGTGCGGCTCACCGTCACCTCGCTGCCGGACGACGACCTCGGTCAGCCCTTCGACGCCCGGATCGGGGTGAGCACCGTCGACAAGGGCGGCGCCTACGCCACCGACGGCGCGCTCGCCGCGCCGCTCGTGCCCGGGGCGACGACCGCCGACCAGGCGGAGGCAGACAACGACGCCGGCCGGCCCTCGGCCGTCGAGGCCGCGGCCCCGGAGGACGGCTGGTCCTCGGGCTGGTGGTCGGACCGCTGGCTCTGGACCGCGGCGGGCGGTGTGCTCGCGGCCCTCGCGGGCGTCGGCGGCTACGTGCTCACGCGCGGCGCGGGACGCCCGTCCCGGATCCCGCCGGCCGCCTGACCGGCCGCTCGGACACACGAAGGCCCCCACCGCCTCGGCGCGGTGGGGGCCTTCGTGCGTGCGCCGGCACGGCCGGGCGGGGCTCACCGACGCGCGGGGAAGCCGTGTGCACGGGCGCCCGCGACGACGGCCACCACCGGCAGGAGCAGGCCGAGCACGGTCCAGGACAGGGCGCCCGCGCCGAGGCCGTCCAGCAGGAGACCGCCCGCGAGGCCGCCCGCCGCCATGGCCGCGTTCCAGAGGCTGACCAGCATCGTCTGGGCGGTGTCGGCGTCGTCCCCGCCCGCGTCGGCGACGGCGGTCTGCAACAGGGTGGGCGCGCCGCCCCAGCCGAACCCCCAGAGGACGGCGGCCGTCACGACGAGCGCGGTACCGCCGGCCGGGAAGGCCAGCAGGGCGGGCGCGACGGCGAACAGGATCGTTCCCGCGAGGGTCAGGGTGCGGAGCCCGCGTGGAGCCGGCCAGGCCGAGACGGCCGAGGTAGGCGGCGACGTCGGTGTAGAGGACGGTGTGGGCGAGGACGAGGGTGAAGGTGACGGCGAGGACCGGAAGGACGCCGGGCACCTTCAGGGTCCGGGCGACCGGGGCGCGCCCGCCGCGTGCCTCGCCGGGAAGGTCGGGGACGGCGAGCGCGATCCAGCAGAGGAGTGCGACGGCGATGAGGGTCATGGCGGTGAAGGCGGTGCGCCAGCCCGCGGCCTCGCCGAGGAAGGTGCCGGCCGGTACGCCGAGGGAGAGCGCGAGCGGGACGCCGGTCATCGCGACGGCGACGGCCCTGCCCTGGAGGTGCGGCGGGGCGATCCGGCGCGCGTATCCGGCGAGCAGAGCCCAGGCCAGGCCCGCGGCGACCCCGGCGAGGAACCGGGCTCCCATGGTGAGGGCGTACGAGGAGGAGAGGGCGGTGACGGTGTTGGCGGCGGCGAATCCGGCGACCGAGGTGAGCAGCAGGCGTTTGCGGCGCCATGCCGCGGTGCGCGCGGCCAGGGGTACGGCGGTGAGGGCCGTGCCGAGGGCGTAGGCGGTGACGGACTGGCCCATGGCGGCCTCGCCGACGCCGAGGTCCGCGCTCATGGCGGGCAGGACGCCGGCGGGGAGGGTCTCGGTGAGGCTGGTGACGAAGACGGCGGTGGCGAGGGCGAGCAGGGCGGCGAGGGGCAGCCGCCCCGAGGGGGCGGGCCGGTCCGTGGCGGAGGGGTCCGTGGCGGAGGGGGCGGTGGCGGGAGGCACGGCGGAACGGGCCGCCGCTGTCGGGTGGTTGGCCATGGACTCCGGCTACCCCTACGCCCCGCCGCCCGTTCAGCGGGAAGCGCGGGAACGGCCGGAACAGCACCAGCACGGTGCCGGCTGCGGCCACCAGCAGGACGTCGACGACCGGCCGGCCGTGCAGCGTTCCGCCGTCCATGACGTCCTCGCCGGTGATGGGCGCCCTCTAGAAACCCCGCTCCGCGAGGAGATGGAATCCCGCCTCGGCGCCGACTTCTCCGACGTCCGCATCCACAGCGGCGGCGCCGCACGCGCCTCCGCCGCCGAGATCGGTGCCCGCGCCTACACCTCTGGCACCGACGTCGTCCTCGGCGACGGCGGAGGCGACAAACACACCCTCGCCCACGAACTCACCCACGTCATCCAGCAACGCCAAGGCCCCGTCTCCGGTACCGACAACGGCAGCGGACTCAGCATCTCCGACCCTTCCGACCGCTACGAACGAGAAGCGGAGGCCAACGCCACCCGGGTGATGAGCCCCGGACTCCTTCACCTTCGCCGAAAGAAGCGGGACGCTCAAGCAGCTCAAGGACCAACGCTTCGCCCACCATCTTTCCCCGAGGCAAAGCGGCTCTTCACCGTTCTCTGCGATACCAACCGCGTCCGGTAAAGCGTGGGCGACCGGGCTCAGTCCATCCGGCGGGCGCCTTCCAGGACCGCCTGCCGGATGCGGTGGTAGGTGCCGCAGCGGCAGATGTTGCGGATCGTGTCGAGGTCGGCCTCGGTGATCTCGCGGCCCGCCTCCCTGGCCCGGCGGACCTCCGCCACGGCGGTCATGATCTGGCCCGGCTGGCAGTAGCCGCACTGGGCGACGTCGAGGTCGAGCCAGGCCTCCTGCATCGGGTGGAGTGCGCCTCCCACGGTGTCCGGGAGGCCCTCGATGGTGGTGACCTCGTCGGTCGGGTCCAGGTCCTCGACGGGCACGGCGCAGGGGGTGAACGCCTTCCCGTTGAGGTGGCTCGTACAGGCCCGGCAGACGCCGACCCCGCAGCCGTACTTGGGACCGGTGACGCCGAGGACGTCCCGGAGGACCCACAGGAGCCGGACGTCGCCCTCGACGTCGGCGGTGACGGCCTTGCCGTTCAGGATGAAGGTGTGCTGCGGCACGGGTGCTCCAGGTCTCTACAGGGCGCGGTCGCGGCCGTCGGTCGGGGAGGCGGGGACGGGCGGGACGGTCGGCAGGGGGGTGAAGGCGAGCGGCTCGGCGTGGTTGACGGGGAAGACCGTCGGCATCGTGCCGGTGGCCCGGCCGTAGGCGCAGGCGACGGCCGCCATGGCGCCGGCGACCGCCAGTTCGCCGGCGCCGCCCGGCTTGTCACCGGTCGGGGGCATCACGATGATCTCGAGCTCGGGCGGGGAGTTCCACTGCCGGGTGTAGAAGTACTGGTCCCAGCTGCCTTCGAGGAAGTGCCCGTCGCGCAGGTGGAGTCCCGAGGTCAGGGTGACGGCGATGCCGTCGGCGATGCCGCCCATCATCTGCGCCTCCAGGCCGCGCGGGTTGACGGCGAGACCGACGTCGACGGCGCAGACGACCTTGGTCACGCGCGGGCCGGTGTACGCGCCGGGGATCTTCCGCCCGGTGGTCTCGGGGCGGCAGTCGATCTCGGCGAGGACCGCGACGGCGGAGTGGTACTCGGTGTGGACGGCGATGCCCTGGGCCGTGCCGGCGGGCATGGCGCGGCCCCACTCCCCCACCTCGGCGACCTTGTCGAGGACGGCGCGGGCCCGCGGGTCCTTCACGAGGCGGCGGCGCAGCGCGTACCCGTCCTGGCCCATGCGGCGGGCCAGTTCGTCCATCACGAGTTCCTGCGCGCAGCGGACGTTCGGGGAGTAGATGTTGCGCATGGACCCGGTGTTGAAGCCCTTGTCGGTCTCGGCGAGGAGCTGGGTGGTGACGCCGAGGTGGTACGGGCTGATCTGGGTGAGCTCGAACATCGTCTGGGAGAAGGCGGCGTCGGCCACCGGCAGCCGGGCGGCCTCCGCCGTGAGGACCTCTCCGATGCCGTGCCCGAAGTCGGTGGCGACGGAGGTGTGGCGCTGCTCGTACGTGAGGACCTCGCCGAGCGCGTACGTGGCGCGCACCCGTGAGGTGGACATGGGGTGCGTACGGCCCTGGCGGAAGTCGTCGGTGCGGTGCCACATCAGTTTGACGGGCTTGCCGAGTGCCCTGGAGATCTCGACGGCCTCGTGGGCGGCGTCGGAGAACAGCTTGCGGCCGAAGGAGCCGCCGCCCTCTGTGACATGGACGCGGACGGCGGTGGGCGGCAGGCCGAGCTTGAGGGCGATCTGTTCCTGGGCGACGATGGGCGCCTTGAGCGAGGCCCAGATCTCCGCGGAGTCCTCCCGGACGTCGGCGATCGCGCAGTTGGTCTCCAGGGCCGCGTTGCTCGCGAAGTGGAAGGTGAAGCGGGCGTCGACGGCCTTGGTGAGGAGCGGCAGCGCCGGTACCACCAGGGGGAGTTCGGCCCGTCGGAGCTTTTCGAGGACGGTCGCGTCGGAGGCGCCCTCGGCCGTACCGGGCCCCCAGTCGACCCGGAGGGCGCGGACGGCGTCGACGCACTGGCCGAACGTACGGCCGCGGACGGCGACGCCGGTGGAGACGGTGACGACGTCGGTGACGCCGGGCATGGCCCGGACCTCGGCGAGGTTGGC
This sequence comes from Streptomyces sp. NPDC051822, assembly GCF_044452745.1. Taxonomy (NCBI): domain Bacteria; kingdom Bacillati; phylum Actinomycetota; class Actinomycetes; order Kitasatosporales; family Streptomycetaceae; genus Streptomyces; species Streptomyces sp. NPDC051822. Next base: position 30,396 of record NZ_JBITBZ010000011.1, read on the forward strand.
CACGGAGCGGACGGTGCCGTTGATGGTCGGCGGCCGGCAGACCATGGTGGGCAGGGCGTCAGGGACCTGCAGGTCCATCGCGAACTTCTTGCGGCCCGTGACGGCTTCGAGCGCGTCGACGCGGCGCTGCCCGGTGCCGATGACCCGGAAACGGGCGGGGTCCTTGAGGGTCACCTCGACCGCCGTGTCGGTGACGGCGGCGGCCCGTTCGGCGAGTTCGCCGTACCCGAGCAGCGCGCCCGTCGGGGAGAGGACGGCTCCCGCCTTCGTGGTGAGGGTGGTGACGGCCTCCCCGAGGACGAGGGAGGCGGCGTGCAGGAGACGGCCCCGGGCGACGGCCGCGGCGACGCGGAGCGGGGTGTAGGTGGAGTACGTGGTGTTGGAGCCGCCGGTGAGCTGGTTGAAGAGCAGCTCGGGCCGGGCGTCGGCGAGCGTCACCACGACCTTGTCGAGGGGCAGGTCGAGTTCCTCGGCGACGATCATGGCGCTGGAGGTGGTGACGCCCTGGCCCACCTCGGCGCGTGGCAGGGCGAAACGGGCCGTGCCGTCGGCGTCGAGGCGGATGGTGATGAGGTGGCTGGTGGGCAGGGCCGCGAGGGTCAGCAGCTCGTTGAGGTCGAGGAGTTCGGCAGGACCGGGCAGTGAGGGGACGAGCGCCGGGGCCGCCGCGGCGGCCTCCCGGGGCGCGAGGGCCTCGGCGCCGAACTGGGCGGCGACGGTGAGGGTGGGCGCGGCGAGGACGTACCCGAGGAAGCGCCGCCGGGCGATGCCGGGGCCGTCACCGCCGTCCGGCCGCGCGGCTCCGTCTGTGGTGCCGCTCGTGGGGTGGTCGTCGCGCGCGGGGTGACGCCTCGCCATTCGGTGTGCCCTTTCGACGTGGTCCCGGCTTGCTACTGCGGGGTATCCCGGATGCGAGGATCATCGCTCATTTGATGGACCGCCGGAAGCCGTTCACCGGACGGCGCCGCGCCGCTCCCGTCCGGCGGCGCGCCGCTCCCGTCCGGCGCCGGCGCGCTCCGGCACGCAGCTGGGCACGGGAGATCCTGGCCCGCTGACCGCCGCCCGCGATCAGGGCGTTGACGGACACCATCGGGTCACCGCCCACCGACCTGGCGAGCAGGGCGCCGACCACGACCGGCCCGAGGGCCACGGCGAGGGCCGTGCCGGTGGTGGTGACGTGCCGGAGGGGGCGGGTGCGCCGGGCGGAGGAGGTCATGGCCCCATTCCACCAGCGGGCGGGGCGGCGGCGTATCGGTCGGCGTACTCAGGTGTGCGTACAGGGCTACTCAGGTGTCCTGAGCGGGCGAGGCCCCTGTCAGCGTGGCGGGTGCGCCGGGGTCGCGCGAGTCGGCGAACGTACCGTACGGGGAGCACACCCGACGACGAAGGAGCACCGCCGCCATGGCCGACTACCGCATCGAGACCGTCCGCACCGGGTACCGGAACTGGACCGCCCGCAACGACCGGGGCGCGGAGGTCCGGATGGCCGCGGCGGACGACGCCGACGCGCAGCCCTCGTTCACCCCGGTCGAGTTGCTGCTCGCGGCGATGGGCGGCTGTGGCGGTCTCGTCGTGGACCGGACCGCGCGGGCCGTCGACCACGACGATCTGCGGATCGTGGTGGAGTCGGTGTCCGGCCCCGACGACGACGGCCGGGTGGGCCGGATCAGGGTCAGTTACGAGTTCGACCTGCCGGACAACAACCCGCGGGCGGCCGAGGTGTTCGCCCGCGGGGTGCGCCTGACGCACGAGAAGTTCTGCACGGTGAGCCGGACCGTGGAGCACGGCGCGCGCGTGGAGGCGATCCTGCCGGACGGCTCGGTCGGCTTCGAAGGCTGAACCTCGGCGCTTTCGGCCGGTCGCCTCAGCCGAGCCAGAGCCTGCGGACCCGCTCCAGCGGGTCCGCCGCGATCCTGGGTTCGGTGTCCCAGATCATCGTGGCGCGCCCCTCGTCCGTGTAGCGCGGCCAGTCGGCGCCGGGGTCCTGGTGGGTCACGAAGGCGACCCAGGCCCGGTGCAGGGCGTCGGCGAGGTCCTGCGGCGGCGCCTCCCCCGCCGCGGCCCGGACTCCCTCGGCGTCGAGGAGGTCGAAGGCGAACGGCAGGTCCAGGCAGTGGAAGGCGAGCCCCATGGCCGGTGACCGCCAGGTGAACTCGTAGAGCCAGGTGGGACGTCCGAGTACGGCGCGGGCGTCGGCGACGGCGACGTTGGGGGCGCGGAAGGTCACGTCGGTCAGCGCCTGGCCGAAGAGCCGCTCGGCGCCGACTTCCGCGTACGCCTCGGTGAAGGCGGCGGCCCCGGCGGCGTCGAGGCCGAGGCCCCCGAGGAGAACGGGCAGCGGCGGACCCTCCGGGCCGGGCCCGGGGAACATCGTGAACTCGTGCTCGGTGCAGCCGAGCATCAGTGGTACGTCGGCGCCCGCCCCGCCCGTCGTGAGCGCCTCCAGGGCCGGCAGCGGGATCAGCTCGCCGTCGGCGAAGGGCGCGAGGGCGAGCAGCGGGGGCAGGCCTTCGCGGTCCGGGCCGGGCTCGGACAGGCGGTCCTGGAGCGCGAGGAGCTCGTCGTCGCCGAGGTCGCGGAGGGCGGCGGCGGTGGCCGGTACGCCGGTGCGGGAGGTGAGCAGCCGGGAGGCGGCGCGGGCGACCTCGGGGCCGTCGGGGCGCGGGAGCGCGCCGGAGACGGACAGCGCGCCGCGGAAGAGGCCGCGGGCGGCGGGGACGGCGAGGAGTGTCTGGACGGCGCCGCCGCCCGCCGACTGTCCGGCGACGGTGACCTTGGCGGGGTCGCCGCCGAAAGCCGCGATGTTGTCCCGGACCCATTCGAGGGCGGCGACCCAGTCCCGGACGCCCCGGTTGTCGGGGGCGTCCTCCAGGTGCAGGAAGCCCTCGATGCCGAGCCGGTAGCCGATCGAGACGAGGAGCACGCCGTCCCGGTTGAACGCGGCCCCGTCGTACCAGGGGCTGGCCGCCGAGCCCGCGACGTAGCCGCCGCCGTGGATCCAGACGAGGACGGGCAGGGCGGCTGCGGGGTCGGCTTCGGGGGTGAAGACGTTGAGGTTGAGGACCCCGGCGCCCGGGACGGAGGGCTCCGGGATGGTGGTGACCTCGGCGAAGGGGCGGCGCTGCGCGGTCGGCCCGTACGCGGTCGCGTCCAGCGGCTCCGACCAAGGCTCCGGCGGCGCGGGAGCGGCGAACCGCAGGTCGCCGACGGGAGCCTGGGCGTACGGGATGCCCAGGAAGCGGAGGCTGCCGTCGGCGCGGCGCTCGCCGCGGACAGGTCCTCGGGTGGTGACGACGGTGGGACCGGTGGTGCTCATGGAGCGTTGCTCCTTCTGATCGGGGTCGCGGGGCGCACGGGCGGGCCGGCGGGGGAAGGAGCGTGACATCGACGACTTACACGTGTCAATGAGTCAACCCGTCCTCCGCCTCGCCGACCTTCTTCCACGGGAGCAGCACCGGGGTCGCCAGCAGCAGGACGCCGGCCGCGGCAAGCGCCGCCCGGGGCCCGGTCACCGTGGCGAGGAGCCCGAACAGGGCTGTCAGGGCCGCCACGGCGGCCTTCGCGGTGACGGACCAGGCGGTCAGCGTGCGGACGACCCGGCCGGCGTCGGTCAGTTCGAGCCGGTGGGTGGCGAGCACCGGGTTGAAGATCCCCGAGCAGGTGATGAGCGCGAGTTCGACGCCCATCACGAGCAGCAGCCCGGAGAGGCCCGGGTGGATGAGGACGAGCCCGACGGGCCAGCACACCCGCAGCAGTCCCGAGGTGAGCAGCACCCGGCGCCGGCCGAACCGGACGACGAGCCGCCGGGCGAGCCGTGAGCCGATGAGCCCGCCGACGCAGGGCACGGCGAAGACGAGACCGTACTGCCAGGGGGCGAAGCCGAGCGGACCGAGCATGAGGACGGCGAGGAGGGGTGCGGTCGCCATGATCAGCCCGTTGGCCAGGACGGCGTTGAGGAACAACGGGCGCAGCACGGGGTGGGTGAGGAGGTGACGCCACCCCTCGACCAGGTCACGGGCCCTCACGCGGGGCCGGTCCGCGCCGCCCGGCCGGGCCTCCGGGCTCCGGATCGCGCGGATGCCGGCCGCGGACAGCAGGTAGCTCACGGCGTCGGCCGCCACCGTCGCCACCGGACCGAGCAGCGCGGCGAGGCCGCCGCCGAGGGGCGGCCCGAGCACGGTGGCGGTCCAGGTCGTGGATTCGAGCCTGGCCTGGGCGACGAGCAGGTCCTCCGGTCGTAGGAGCGCCTTCAGGTGGGCCCCGGAGGCCGCGCCGAAGGTGATGTCGGCCGCCGCGACGAGGACCGAGACGACCAGGAGCTGGGTGAAGCCGAGCCGGCCGAGGGCGTACGCGGCGACGACGCTCAGTAGGGCGGCGCACCGTACGAGGTCCATCGCGACCATCACGGACCGCTTGCGGCGGAACTCCACCCAGGGGCCGAGCGGGGCGGCGACCACCGCGCCCACGGCGGCCCCGACGGCGGCGAGCGCGGCCACCTCTGCGGTGCCCTTGTGGAGGACGGTGATCGCGAGCAGCGGGAGGGCGTGGAAGGCGACCCAGGTGCCCAGGGTGCCGACCGCGTACGCCGCCCACAGCCACTCGAAGTCGCGCCCGAGGGACGTCCGCCCGGTGTCCCTGCCGGGGGACACCTCCACCCTCGCCGCCACTCCCGTACCCCTCTCACCGTCCGGCCGCACCGCCGCGCGGCGCCGTCGCCATCAAAGCGAGTCGAGGACGCCCGGATCAAACAACCGGAGCCGGGCACGGCACAACCACCGGTTGTCGCGAGCCGGCCCCGGCCTGATCTGCGAGACACCCCTAGGCTCGTGGTGTGGATCTCGCAGCCGTACGCACCTTTCTCGCCGTCGTGGACTCGGGCCGGTTCGGTCAGGCGGCCGACGAGCTGGCGATCACCCAGCAGGCCGTCTCCAAGCGGATCGCCGCGCTGGAGAAGGAGCTCGGCGTGCGTTTGCTGACCCGCACTCCGCGCGGTGCGGAGGTGACGATCGACGGGCAGGCCTTCCTGCCGCACGCGCGCGCCCTGGTCGATGCCGAGGCCCGTGCCGTGGCCTCGGTGCGGCCCGGTGGGCGGGCGCTGCGCGTGGACGTGATCGGCAGGCGGCTCGCGCCCGCGGCGCTGCTGCGGGCGTTCCACCGGGCGTTCCCCGAGATCGAGCTCGACGTCGTGACCCTGTTCGACGCCGAGGCGGCCGTCGCCGCGCTCCGGGCGGGCACGATCGACGCGTCCTTCCGGGCGGTCACCATGCCCGGCCTGCGGCTGCCCGAGGGCGTCGAGACCGTTCCGGTCCTGGACGAGCCGCTCCAGCTCCTGACCGGTCCCGGTCACGCGCTCGCGGGCGCTCGGGTCGTGACGCCCGGGCGGCTCGTCGGGCACCGGATCTGGATTCCGGGCATCGTCAGCGGCACCGAGTGGGCCGCCTACTACGCCGACCTCGCCGCCGCGTTCGGGCTCACCATCGAGGTGACGGGTCCGGACTTCGGGACCGAGGCGCTGTTCGACACCGTCGCGGACTCCCCCGAACTCGCCACCTTCGTGGGCGGGCAGACCCGTCTCGTCTGGCCCGAGGGCCACGATCTGCGGCGCGTCGCGGTGCACGGGCCGACACCGGTGTATCCGCACTCCCTGCTGTGGGCCGTGGACAACCCGCACCCGGCACTCGCCACCCTCCGGTCCCACCTCGCCGGCTCCTCGTCCGCCGGCCAAGACACCGACATCTGGACTCCCGCCTGGGCCCGGCCCCGTGAGCCCCGCCGGGCGCCCTAGACTCGGAAGACGGGGGCGTGGACGGCGGGTTCAGGGGGAAGGCGGCCGGTGATGGAGTGGAACCTCGATGCCGTGGTGGGGGTGTTCGTGGGGCTGCTCGGGGTGGGGCTCGTGGTCGCCGGGGTGGTCTGGAAGGGGCGTGCGGTGCGGCCGTTCGCGGCCTCGCGGGCCCGGTCCGCGGCCCAGCGGGAGTACGCGCGTGATCTGCAGCGGGCCGCCGACCACGTGATCGCGACGGCCCGCCGGTACGCCGGCGAGGGCGAACCGGCGATCGTCACCGTCGAGGCCGTGGTGCGGACGACGCGGGAGCGTTACGGGTACTCCGAGGTGGAGCGTCCGCACGCGGCGGCGGCGCTGCGCCGCCGGTACGAGCACTGGCGGTGCGCGGTCGACTGCGTCACGGACGCCTACGGCTGAACGTCCGCCCCGGGTACGGGCGTTGCCTGGTGGTAGTACATCCGCATGGCCGAGCCGTCGGGCGCGCCGGGCGTGCGGCGCCAGAGCGAGCTGCGCCGGGCGCGGTGGCCGTCGCGGAGCGTCTCGTAGGTGAGGTGGACGAGACCGGGGGCGAGGAGGACCCCGGTGACGGCCTCCGGCTCGTAGTGCGTTCCGTCCTCGACGCTGCCCGCCATCCCGGGCAGGTCGGCGAGCATCTCCTCGTACGTCCAGCGTCGGCCGGAGGCGCCGACCTCGGTGAACTCGGGGTCGAGCAGCTCGGCGGCGAGCGGCCGGGAGAGGCGCACGGACGGGTCCAGGAGGCGCAGTTCGCCCGCGACGGCCTCGGCGACCTCGGGGTCCGGCTCGGCGGCCTGTGTCGCGGGTGCGTGCGAGAGGGGCGCTCGGTGCTCCTGGTGGTACGTCATGCGAGGCATTGTGCCCGGGGGTGCGTCGGTCGGCGCGGGATTTCCCCGGCCTACCGACCCATGACCGACCGACGGTCGACCGCCGATCGACGGACCGACGGCCGACCGACCGGCGCGTCAGCCGCCGGCCGCCTTCGCGTAGTCGCCGAAGCCGGTCCAGTCGAGGACGACGCAGGCGTCGTCGCCGACGACCCAGGCGTCGTGGCCGGGCGTGACTTCCATGAAGTCGCCTGCCCCGAACTCCGCCGATTCGCCGTCGTCCATGACGACGTTCAGCCGACCGCTGACCACGTAACCGACGTGCGACGACTGACAGCTGTCGGTGCCCGCGATCGGCTTGACGTGCTCGGACCACTTCCAGCCCGGCTCGAACACGGCGCGCCCGACCGAGCCGCCTCCACTGGTGAGCAGGTCGAGCCTGCCCTTGCCGTTCTCGAAGGGACGGGTCTCGTCCGCTTCGTCGAAGCTCTTGCGTACGATGCCGGCCATCATCCACTCCCGGCGGTGGAGAGGTGGGTCCCCGAGTCCACTTCCAGGCTACGCCGGGATGCCGTCGGCCACCCGGCATGACCGTCGTCGTCGCTTGGCGGTTCTCCGCACATCCGCCGTCCCAAATTTGTGGGCATCCCATAGGGGGCAGATCTACACATAAAGGATATATAAGAGCACAATGAAACAGCGGCATCCTTCGCCGCACCTGCTGTCAGACGGCAAGACGCCAGAAGGAGGCGAGTCGTATGTCCGACGTCTCTCACCGTCGTGGTGACATCGCTGGACACCCTGACGCCACCGAAATGCGGGACAGGTACGCCCGTGTGCTCCAGACCCGAGGGGTCACGGCCGTCGAGGAGCTCGTGATCCTCGCCGGCGTCTACGCCGCGATCTCCGCGTGGACGGTCCACTTCTCCGCGACCCAGCCCGCACTCGCCATCACGAACCTGGTCGTCGGCGTCGCCCTCGCGATCCTCGGCCTGTGCATGTCGATGGCTCCGGAGCGGTCGCAGGACCTGAACTTCGTCGTTCTGCTGATGGGCGCGTGGCTGATCATCGCCCCGTGGGTGGTCGGACAGAGCCCCGACACAGGCACCGTTCTCAGCAACGTGATCACCGGCGCGTGCGTCTGCCTGTTCTCCCTCACGGCCGGCGGACTGCTCATGAGCAAGCGAAGGGCGTGACCTGCTGATCCTCTCCCGGAACGGCGGCACCTCCCCTGGGAGGCGCCGCCGTTCACTGCCGTACCCGGAACCACGCGGAGCCGGTACGGCGCTCGCCGGGCCCTTACGGACCGGTACGGCGTGCTCGTCGGGCCCGTACAGCCGGTAAGGCGTGCTCGTCGGGCCCGTACAGAGCCGGTACGGCGCGTTCGCCCGCCCCTCCTTGTGCAGGATGGCGCACGACCGGGATCCGGCCGCGCGCCTAGCCTCGCCGCAACGGCACCAACGAGGGGCGGCACCACCGGTGAGCTGGCACATCCACGACTACCGCGAGAGCGATCTCGCCTCCGTCGTCCATCTGATCGACACGACCGCGGAGCTCGGGCAGGAGTCCGTCTTCTCCCTGGCCGAGTGCATCGGAGCCCTCACCACCCGCCAGCCGGCCGTGGTCGCCGTCCACCAGGGCGCGCCCATCGGCGCCGCGCTCGCCTGTGTGTCCGGCGAGCGGGCCTGGGTCATGCGGATCGCGATCTCCTCCGCCTGGCGCGGCCGGGGCCTGGCCAGCGCCCTCCTCGTGGAGCTGGAGCGACGGCTCGTCGCCGCCCGGGTCGGGCGGATCGCCTACGTCCTGCCGGAGGAGGAGCTCCTCGGCGAAGGCCTCCTGAACGCCGGGTACACCCGCCGGCCGGCCGTCGCGTACTTCGAGAAGGTGGAACCCCTGCACGGGCCCGCCGCCGGGCTCCTCGACGACCTGGGCGGCCGGCTGCTCCCCGGCGACCTGTGGGCCAAGGTCGCCGGGATGGAGCGGGAGAAGGACCTGATCGAGCGCCGGGTGGTGCTGCCGCTGGCCGAGCCGGAGCGGGCCGGGCGCCACGGGGTCCGGCCGCCGCGCGCGGTCTGTCTGTTCGGCCCGCCGGGGACCGGCAAGACGACGTTCGCCCGCGGCATCGCCTCCCGTCTGGGCTGGCCGTTCGTGGAGATCCTGCCGTCCCGCCTCGCCGACGAAGGGAACCTCGCCGCCGCCCTGCGGTCGGCGTTCGCGCGGATCGCCGAACTGGAGCGGGTCCTCGTCTTCATCGACGAGGTCGAGGAGATCGCCCCGGTGCGCTCGGAACCCGCGCAGCCCGGTGGCATGCACGGGGTGACGAACGAACTCCTCAAGCTGATACCGGGCTTCCGGGAGCGGGACGAGCGGCTGCTCGTCTGCGCGACCAACTCGATCCGCTCCCTCGACCCGGCCTTCCTGCGCCCCGGACGCTTCGACTACCTCATTCCGATCGGTACGCCGGACAAGGCGGCGCGGGCGGCGATCTGGGCCCGGTACACGGACGGCCGCGCGGACGTCGACATCGACGAACTGGTGCTGGCGAGCGAGCTGTTCACGCCCGCCGACATCGAGCACGCGGCCCGGATCGCCGCCCAGGCCTCCTTCGAGCGTGATCTGCTCGCGGTCGGTGGGCGGGGCGGCGAGGGACCGGTGCCCGGGGCGAGCACCGCGGACTATCTGGAGGCCATCGGGGAATGCCGTCCGACGGTCACCCCCGCGATGGTCGAGCAGTTCGCCTCCGACATCACCACTCACGCCCGGACGTGACGGCGAACCCCTGCCGGGCCGCGTCCAGTTCGGCCCGGTCGGGCGGCTGGGCGCCCGCCCGGGAGACGGTCACGGCCGCCGCGGCGCCGGCCCTTCGCAGCAGCCCCGCGAGGTCTGCGGCGCCGAGCGCGCCGAGGTCTTCCCGGCCCCGCCCGGCGAGGGTGTCGAGGACGGCGGACATGAAGGAGTCGCCCGCGCCGACCGTGTCCACGACGGAGACCGGCGGCGCGTCCGCGGTGGCCGTCTCCCGCCGGGTGAGGGCGAGCGACCCGGCGGCGCCCCGGGTGACGAGGACGACGGCGGGGCCGAGGGCGAGCCAGCGGGCGGCGACCGTGTGCGGACTCTCCCCCGGGTACAGCCAGGCGAGGTCCTCGTCGCTGGCCTTCACCAGGTCACTGAGGGCGACACAGTGCTCGACGCGCCGGACCGCGTCGGCGTGGTCGCCCATCAGCTCGGGCCGCACGTTCGGGTCGTAGCTGACCGTGGCCCGGTCGCGGAGCCGTTCGGTCACGGCGAGGACGGCCGCCGAGCCGGGCGCGGTGACGGCCGCGATCGAGCCAATGTGGACGTGGGCGGGGACGAAGCCGGGGCCGAGCGTGGCCGGGTCCGCCTCCAGTGTCCAGGCGATGTCGAAGGTGTACGCGGCCTGGCCGTGGACGTCGAGACCGACGACCGCCGACGGGGTGCGCGCGGGGACGCCGCCGCTCTCCACCCGTACGCCCGCGCCCTTGAGGTGGTCGGCGATCAGCCGCCCGGCGGGGTCGTCGGCGAGCTGGGTGAGCAGGGTGACGTCACGGCCGAGGCGGGCGAGGCCGTAGGCGACGTTGGCGGGGCTGCCGCCGGGGTGGACCCGGTCGGCGGCGCCGGAGCCCGCCGGGGCGCGGACGATGTCGGCGACGCACTCGCCGATCACCAGGAAGGACATGGGTCAGAGCTCCTTGGCGTAGGTGTCCTGGTAGCCGGCCCGGCCGCCGAAGACGTTCAGTCCGACGTGGCCGGCGGCGTAGGTGGCGGCCGTGTCGGTGTGGTCGATGATCCGGCTCCCATCGAGGAAGACCTCGATCCGGGTGCCCCGGTGGACGATCCGGAGATGGTAGGTGACTCCGTGCCGTACGAGGGCGGGGACCCGGGCGAGGGCGGTCGCGTCGTCGAAGGAGCCGCCCCGGCGTACGACGAGCCGGACGGCCCGCAGGTCGGGGTCGACGTTGAGGAGGTAGCCGTCGGCGCCGTCGGCCGTGGCCCGCCACAGCAGGGAGGCGGCGCCCCGGGTGTCGCCGGGGCCGCCGAGCCTGAGCAGGCCGGTGAGTTCGAGGTCGGCGAAGCGGCGGGTGGACATCGCGTCGCTGTCGCGGTCGAAGGTGCCGGTGTGCCCGGCGCCGGTGGCTTCCCAACGCCCGGCGGGGACGGTGGTGAGGGTGCCGAGGTCGGTCCGGAACTCCCCCGGCGGCGGGACGGTCGGCGGGGCCGCGAGCGCGTCGGTGAGGCGGCAGGTGGAGGCGAGCCGGTGGAAGGCGAGTTCGGCGATCCGGACCGTGCCGCCCTCGGCGGTGAAGGCGATGCCTTCGGCGTCCGCGTCGGGCACGATCAGGCTGGTGACGACGGCCTCGCCCGCGCCGCCGAACACCTCGACGGAGCCGGCGTCGACGAGGATCCGGAGCCTGATGCTCCTGCTGCCGTCGGCGGCGGTCACGGCGGCGAGCGGGGCCTCGGTGCTGCCCGCGAAGTAGCGGGTGAAGTCGGTGCGGCCGGATTCGGTGCGGTCGACGAAGAGGCGTTCGCGCGCGGGGTCGTAGCCGACGAGGGTGGCCCGGCCGTCCTTCGCCCGCAGGTGGAAGGCGCACCGCGTGGCTGCGCCGGTCGCGGGGAACACGAGCTCGGCCTCGATCTCGTACGTGGTGCCGGTCAGGCCCGCGCAGGGGTCGGGCGTGCCGGGTCCAACCGTGAGGTCTCCGCGTATCGTCGTGCCGGTCCGCAGGGAGGCCAGTTCGGCGACGGGCCGCTGGCGCAGGACGGGGCCGTCCGGTCCTGCGGCGAGGGTGAGTTCGCGGGGGATGCTGTGCTGGCCGTTCCACGGGTGGGTGGGCACGCTGAACGGGTAGTCCCAGTTCGTGGTCCAGCCGAGCCAGACGCGGCGCCCGTCGGGCATGCCGGCGAAGGTGATGGCGGCGTAGAAGTCGCGGCCGTGGTCGCTGCGCGGGGCCGGTCCCGGGGCCTGGTGGGCGGTGAAGGAGGTGCCGTCCCAGCTGCCGGTGAGGTAGCGGGCGGTGGAGCCGTCGGTGGCGCGGACGGCGCCGGTGCTGAGGGTGAGGACCCAGACGGTGCGTGCCGGGTCGCCGTCGACGGGCAGCGGGAAGAGGTCGGGGCACTCCCAGACACCCCCGCCGGCCGCCCACTCCCCGTAGCCGAAGGAGCTGGTGAGGGTCCAGTGGAGGAGGTCGCGGGAGGTGAGGAAGCGCAGGTGGTCGCCGCCGGAGACCACCATGACCCACTGGTCGTGGGCGTCGTCCCTGACGACCTTGGGGTCGCGGAAGTCCCAGCCGCCGTCCGGTCCTCCCGGGTTGCCGACGAGGGGTTCGGGGCCGCCGTACCACTGCCAGGAGCGGCCCCGGTCCGTGCTGTAGGCGGCGCGGACCGACTGGTTCCCGCCGGTCCTGTCCGGGTGGAAGCTCGTGTAGTACGCGATCAGGCCGGGGGCGCCGCCGAAGAGGCCGGAGGCGTCGTGGGCGTCGACGACGGCGGAGCCGGACCAGCAGTGGCCGTGCTCGTTCCAGCCGAGGGCGTCCGGGAGGCCGCGCCAGTGGAGGAGGTCCGTGGAGACGGCGTGCGCCCAGCGGCCCTCGTCCTGGTGGAAGAGGTGGTACTCGCCGTCGAAGTGGACGAGACCGTTGGGGTCGCTGCCCCGGCCGGTGCGCGGGGAGTGGTGGACGGCGGGCCGGAGGGGCTCCGTGAAGTGGTCACGGACGTCGGCGGCGTACATCTCGTCGAAGTACGCGGTGCCGCCGGCCGCGACGAGCCCGACCGTGGCTCCGGTGGCGGTCGCCGGGACACGCAGGGCGGGCACTCCGTCGACGAACACACTGAACTCGCCCTGGAGCAGATGCACTTCGATGCGGAACGACGTGCCGGTACGGAGCGGGCGGACCGGCGGGGGCGCGGTGGCGAGGCGGGTGCGGCGCGCGTGGTCGAGGAGCGTGACCGTGCCGGTGGCGGTGTCGAGGAGGATCTCGTGGCCGCGTACGAGGAGTCCGGCGGCGTGCGCGCCCGCGAGCCGCACGTCGGCGGAGACGACGAGGTCGGCACCGTCGGGGGCGGGCGCGGTACGGAGACCGTCGTGGCCACGCAGGCCCTTGAGGTCACGGGTCCAGGTGCCGGACTCCGTTGCCGCGCCGGGGAGTTCGGAGCGTGGTCCGGCGGCGGTGACGTTCTCGAAGGCGACGCGTCCGTTGTAGGCGAGGAGCCCCGGGCGACCGGAGAGATGCGGGTCGGGGGCTGGGTCCTCGGTGTCGATGACGGGGTCGTAGCCGTCGGGGCGGAGGAAGTCGCTCTGCCGGTACACCCGGAGGCGGCGGCCCTCGGCCTCGACACGCAGCCGGTGGACGGTGCCGGGCTCTGTCGGGGCTGAGTGGGTGCCGAGGGTGACGTCGCCGTCGATCCGGTAGAGACGCAGCCGGCCCAGGTTCGGGTCGGCCTCGACGGCGTAGCCGCGGGTGCCGGTGGCGTCGGAGCGGACCAGGAGGGCCGCGACGGCGTAGGGGTCGTGGACGAGGAGGTCCGCCTGGACGGAGGTGTCGTACGCCTCTTCGGCGGCCGTCGTACGGATGTTGGTGCCGCCGGGGGCGACGGCGAGGAGGCCCAGCGGGGTGGGCGTCCAGGTGCCCCCGCCGCTGGTCGTCCAGCCGCTGAGGTCGGTGGTGAAGGACCAGCTCCGGGGCGGCCCGAAGACGACCGTGCCGTCGGTGACGAGCAGTCCCACGTGGCCGGAGGCGTGGCGGTGGTCCTCGACGGCGAGGGCCTGGCTTCCGTCGACGTGGAGGGTGAGGGCCGGCCCGTCGGCGACGACCTCCAGGGTGGTGCCGGGCCTGCCCGTGGCGGTGGCGAGGGTCTCGCCGCTCGCGAGGTCGAGCAGGGCGACCCGGCCGGTGGCCGGTTCGAGGACGGCCGCGTACCCGGTGGAGCCGTCCGGCGCGGCCCGCAGGACGAGCCCGCCCCGGGCGTGCGGGGTGGCCGGGTCGGCCTCGACGCGGGCGGAGTATCCGGCGCGCGCGCCGATCCGGTGCTCGGACATCGCGAGCGCGGTCCCGGCTGTGGCGGCGGCGCGTCGGCCGCCGTCCGGGGTGCGCTGCCAACTGCCGCTGTACGGCAGGGGGTCGGGGACGGGTGACGTGAGGGCCTCGGGGGGTGCCGCCGGGCGACGGCGGGCCGGGGTCGTGGCTTCGGCGGTGCGGGAGACGAGGGCGGGGAGGAGCGCGAGGCCGCCGGCCTGGAGCAGGGTGCGGCGGTGGAGCGGGACGTCGGGGATACGCATGGGGGCCTCCTCGGCGGTGGGGTGGCGCCTGTACGAGACGGGGGGGAGCCGGTGCCGGACTCGCTCCGGCACCGGCGGGGGAAGCAGGCTCTTGGGGGTGTCTTGCCGATCACGCCGCGAGCCCGGCCTGATCGGCAAGACACCCCCTAGGGCCAGAGCGGGCGGGGGCCCGTCGTGACGAGCGCCATGTGCCAGGCGTCGAGTCGGTCGACGGTCGCGCTGCCCGCGGCGGTGAGGGAGACTCCCGTCGCCTCGTCGGGGCGGGTCGGGTAGACGCGGGCGGTCAGGGCGCGCCCGTTGGCGAAGATCTCCAGTGCGGAGTGGTCCACGAGGACGCGGAGTTCGACCGTGCCGTCCGCGGCGAAGGTCAGCTCACCGTGGCGGGGTGTGGTGTCGACGTCCGGGTCGAGGCTGCTTTCCTCGCGGTGGAGGCGGAGGGCGCCCGAGGGGCCGGCGGTGTCGCGGCTGATCTCGACGACGGTCCGTTCGGCGCCGTCGGGGGTCTCCCGGACGGCGAGGCGTACCGCGGCGCCCGGTGCGAGCCGGAGCGTCGCCTCCAGGTCGAGCTGGTCGCCCCGGATCGCGTCGAGGGGGCTGTCGGCGCCCGCCTCGAAGGGGCCGACGGCCACGTGGTCGCGGCGCAGCCTCTCCAGTTCGGGCACGGGGGTCTGGACGAGCGCGCCGTCGGCGCCCAGGGTCACGAGGCGCGGCAGGGACATGACCCCGGACCACCCGGCCCGGGCGGTGGCCTCCTCGCCCCGGCCCTCCTGGAGCCAGCCGAACATGATTCGGCGGCCGTGCGCGTCCTGGGTCGACTGCGGGGCGTAGAAGTAGTCGCGGCCGTAGTCGAGGCGGTGCAGGGCGGTCGGTTCGAAGCGGTCCCCGGTGTAGCGGCCCGTCCAGTACAGCGGGTGGAGCGTCGCGCCCTCGTCCCAGGCGGAGAAGGCGAGCACGTCGGCGTCGCCGACGCGGAAGAGGTCGACGCACTCCCACATGGTGCCGGTCCAGTAGGGGTCGGCCGGGGTGCCGTGGGCCGCGTCGCCGGTGAGGAGCGGGCCGATGTACCGCCAGTGGCGCAGGTCCTCGGACTCGTACAGGAAGGCGGTGCCGCCCCGGCCCCGGACGCCGGCGCCGACGAGCTGGCGCCAGACGGGGCCTTCGCGCCAGACGCAGTGGTCGCGGTACGCGGTGACGTCGACGCCGGTGGGCGGCGCGGGGATCACCGGGTTGCCGGGGTCCTTCGTCCAGTGGCGCAGGTCGGGGCTGCCGGTGGCGACGCAGGGCAGTTCGCGCTCGCCGTGCCGGCCGGAGTAGACGAGGGTGGGCACTCCCCCGTCGTCGACGAGGACGCCTGACCAGCAGCCGTCGCGGTCGGGTCCCGTGGTGCCGGGGACCAGGGCGACGGGTTCGTCGGTCCAGGTGACGAGGTCGGTGCTGGTGGCGTGGCCCCAGTGGATGCGGTGGTGGGCAGGGGCGAGCGGGTTGTACTGGTAGAAGAGGTGGTAGACGCCGTTCCAGTGGCTGAGCCCGTTGGGGTCGTTGAGCCAGCCGCCGGGCGAGGTGAAGTGGAAGCGGGGCCGGTGCGGGTCGCGGAAGGCGCGCTCGGCGAGGTCTTCCCCCGTGAGGGGGGCGGCGATCAGTTCGTGGGTCATGCGGCGGTGGTCTCGGCTTCCGGTGAGTCCGCGCTCTGGAGCACGCGGTGGGCGATGTCGTGGGCGGGCGCGTACAGGTGGCAGCGCACCCAGTGCGGCCGGCCGGCGTCCTCGCCCACGGTGTGGCGTACGGGGGTGGTGGAGCTGCAGGTGCCGTCGTCGTACGGGCAGGAGTCGGGCGCGAGGACGGCGGCGCGCAGCCTGGCCCGTTCGGCCTTGTCGTAGCCGGTGCGCCGGGCGGGGTCGGGGACGGCGGAGAGCAGCAGCCGGGTGTAGGGGTGGGCGGGGGCGTCCATGACGGCGAGCGAGTCGCCGCCCTCGACGAGTTGGCCCGCGAACATCACGGCGGTGGTGTCGGCGAGGTAGCGGGCCGAGCCCAGGTCGTGGGTGATGTACAGCATGGAGAGGCCGCGTTCGTCGCGGAGCCTGCGCAGCAGGTTGAGCACGCCGACCCGGACGGACACGTCGAGCATGGAGGTCGGCTCGTCGGCGAGGAGGACGCTCGGTCCGACGGCGAGGGCGCGTGCGACGGCGACGCGCTGCCGCTGTCCGCCGGAGAGCTCGTGCGGGTACGCGTCGAGCATGTCGGCGGTGAGGCCGACCTCGTCCATGAGGGCGGCGAGCCGGTCCCGGTCGGCGGGGTGGCCGTGCAGGAGGAGGGCGCGGACGAGGAAGTGGTCGATGCGGTGGACGGGGTTGAGGGAGCCGAAGGGGTCCTGGAACACCATCTGGACCGTGCTCCGGTACGTACGGGAGGCGCGGCGGCGTTCGGCGCGCAGGACGTCCTCGCCGTCGAGGAGGATCTGCCCGGAGGTGGGGCGTTCGAGGCGGGCGAGGCAGCGGGCGAGGGTGGACTTGCCGCTGCCCGACTCACCGACGAGGGCGGTGACGCGGCCAGGGTCGAGGTCGAGGTCGACGCCGTTGACGGCCCGGACGCGGCGCCGGGAGAAGACGGAGCCGACGGGGAAGTCCTTGGTGAGGTTCCTGATCTGGAGGAGTGTCATGGGGTGGTGCCTCCGGCGGGGGTGAGGGCGGCCCACCGGCCGGGGGTGATCTCGCGCAGGTCGGGGATGTGCGTGGAGCAGTCGCGGCGGTCGTCGGGGCAGTGGGCGTGGAAGCCGCAGCTGTCGGCGGTGCGCGGGGCGTCGAAGAGGCCGGTGAGTTCCCTGCGGGGCCCGGTCAGCGGCGGGAAGGCGTTCATCAGGGCCTCGGTGTACGGGTGGAGGGGCCGTGCGAACAGTTCCTCCGCGCCGGCGACCTCGACGAGGCGTCCGCCGTACATCACGCCCATGCGGTCGGAGAGTTCGACCATCAGGGACATGTCGTGGGTGATGAAGAGGACGGAGAAGCCGAGTGCGCGCTGGAGTTCGCGGATCTGGGCCATGATCTCCTGCTGGACGACGACGTCGAGCGCGGTCGTCGGCTCGTCCATGATGAGCAGGGTCGGTTTCAGGGCGACGGCCATGGCGATGACGACGCGCTGGCGCATGCCGCCGGAGAGCTGGTGCGGGTAGGCCTTCAGCCGGTCGGGGGCGATGCCGACGAGGGCGAGGAGTTCCGCGGCGCGTTCGCGGGCGGCTCGCTTCCGCAGCTTCTCGTGGGTGGTGAGGATGTCGCCGATCTGTTCGCCGACGGTGAGGACGGGGTTGAGGGAGTTCATCGCGGACTGGAAGACCATCGCGATCTCGCGCCAGCGGAAGGCGCGGAGTTCGCGGGCGTCCATGGCGAGCACGTCCCGGTCCCCGAAGGTGACCGAGCCCGCGGTGATCTCGGCCGGTGGCTTGAGGAGTCGCATGACGGCGTTGGCGACGGTCGACTTGCCGCAGCCGGACTCGCCGGCGAGTCCGAAGATCTCTCCGGCGCCGATGGTGAACGACACGTCGTCGGCGCCGACGACACTGCGGCCGTCGCCGCGGTACTCGACCCGCAGTCCGCGTACGTCGAGGACGGGGCTGGTGCTTCCGGTACTCAACTCTTCCTCCTTCGCCGGGACCGGAGCCGCGGGTTGGTGATCTCGTCGACCGCGTAGTTGACCAGGGCGAGCGCGAAGGCGACGAGGGCGATGGCCAGGCCGGAGGGGACGAACGCCCACCAGGCGCCGGTCAGCAGGGCGCCGTCGTTGCCGGCCCAGTAGAGGTTGGTGCCCCAGCTGACGACGGAGGCGTCGCCGAGGCCGAGGAACTCCAGGCCGGCCTGGGCTCCGATGCCGAAGATGACGCAGCCGAGCAGGGTGGTCATCACCACGGACGCCATGTTCGGCAGGATCTCCCGGAACATGATCCGCAGGGGCCGCTCGCCCGTGACCACGGCGGCGGCGACGAAGTCCTTGCCGCGGATCGAGGCGGCCTGGGCGCGCAGGACGCGGGCGGAGCCGGCCCAGCCGGTGATGGTGAGGACGAGCACGACGGTGGTGGTGCCCGGCGGCAGGAACGCGGCCAGGATCACGAGCAGCGGCAGTCCCGGCAGCAGCAGGAAGACGTTGGTGACGAGGGTCAGCAGGTCGTCGACGAGCTTGCCGAGATAGGCGGAGGCGAGGCCGACGAGCAGGGCGACCAGGGTGGCGGCGATGCCGACGGTGAAGCCGACGAGCAGCGAGCTGCGGGTGCCCCAGAGGGTGAGGGCGAGGACGTCCTGCCCCTTGGCGGTGGTGCCGAGCCAGTGGTCGGCGGAGGGCGGGGTGGCGCCGAGGCCGGTGATGAGGGACGGGTCGCCGGGGGCGAGGACCGGGGCGAGCAGGCCGACCAGGGCGAAGGCGGCGAGCAGCAGGAGCCCGGCGCGGGCCTTGCGGTCGGCGAGCAGCCGGCGGCCGAGGCCCTGGCGGGCCGGGCGCGAGGCGCCCGGGGGGCGGGTGGGCGGGTCGTGGGACACGGCGGTGGCGGTGTCCGGGGTGTCGAGGACGGGCATGTCGGTGGTCCCTCCTCAGCGGACGCGGACGCGCGGGTCGAGCCGGACGTGGATGAGGTCGACGACGAAGTTGGCGAGCAGGACGGCCGCGGTGATGGTGAGGAAGATGCCCTGCATCAGCGGGTAGTCGAGGGCCTGGACGGAGGCGAGGAGCTGGTAGCCGATGCCGGGGTAGGCGAAGACGACCTCGGTGAGGAGGGCGCCGCCGACCATGAAGCCGAGGGCCATGCCGAAGTTGGTGACGGACGGCAGCAGGGCGTTGCGGGCGGCGTACCGGAACATGATCCGGGCGGGGCTGAGCCCCTTCGCCTCGGCCATGGTGATGTAGTCCTCGGCGGCGGTGGCGATCATCGTGTTCCTCATGCCGAGCATCCAGCCGCCGATGGAGACGAGCACGATGGTGAGGGCGGGCAGGACGAGGTGGGTGGCGACGTTGCCGAGGAACACGGCGTCGAAGCCGGGTTCGAGGCCGACGTCGTACGCGTGCCGGAGCGGGAACCAGCCGAGGGTGACGCCGAAGAGGTAGAGGGCGCCCATGGCCAGCCAGAAGTACGGGAACGAGCCGACGAAGATCAGCAGCGGCGGGAGCGCGGAGTCGAGGATCCCGCCCCGCCGCCAGGCGGCGAGGACGCCGAGGAGGTTGCCGACGAGGGCGGCGACGACCAGGGCGGTGAGACCGAGGAGGAGGGTCCAGCCGATCTGGGAGCCGATGACCTCGGAGACGGGGGTCGGGAAGCGTGAGATGGAGATGCCGAGGTCGCCGGTGGCGACGCTGTGGAGGTAGTCGACGTACTGGCGCCACAGCGGGCGGTCGTCGAGACCGAAGAGTTTCTGCAACTGGGCGATCTGATCGGGCTGCATCGTCCCCTGGGCCTGGGCGAACATGCGGGAGACGGGGTCCCCCGGCATGAAGCGCGGCAGCAGGAAATTGAGGGTGACGGAGGCCCAGAAGGCGATCAGGTAGAACCCCAGGTTGCGCAGGACGAGACGCACTGCACTTCTCCCTGTCGGGGTACGGGGGCGGCCCTCGCGCGGGCCGGAGGGCCGCCTTGTGGGGGGACTAGGGGGTGTCTTGTCGGTCAGGCCGGATCAGGGAGCGGCACCAGACGCCGCGAGCCCGGCCTGATCGGCTAGGCGCGCCCTAGCCCTTGACGGGCTGGAGGGAGGTGAGCACCAGGACAGTCGTGACGGACCGGTTGGACAGGGTCGCGTACGGGTTGTCCTTCGTCGGCCAGCCGGTGAACCGGGCGTCGGTGTACGCGCCCCACTCGGGTCCGGGGAAGAGGGGGACGACGGGGGCGGCGGCGGCGAACAGCTTCTGGAGTTCGCTCGCCCTGGCCCGCTGGACCTTCGGGTCGCTGGTGGCGGCGAGGGCGTCGATGAGCTTGTCGGCCTTCGGGTCGCCGTAGCGGTGGTAGTTCTCGGTGGCCTTGGTGCCGACGGGCTTGACCATGGTGGTGGCCATGGCGCCGCGGTAGAACTCGTACGGTGTGGCGCCGTTGTTGCTCCACACGATGCCGCTGTCGAAGGTGCCCGTCTCGTACGAGGAGACGACGGCCGACCAGTCCGGGGACTTCACGGTGGCGGTGACGCCGACCTCGGCGAGGTTCTGCTTGATGATGTTGGCGACCGAGATCCAGTCGGAGGAGGCCGAGCCGACGGAGATGTCGAGGGTGAGCGGCCTGCCGTTCTTCTGGGTGCGCCTGCCGTCGGCGCCGAGTGCGTAGCCGGCGGCGTCGAGGGCCTCGGCGGCGGCTTCGGTGTCGTGGGTGGTCCAGTCGCAGGAGGCGGCGACCGCCTTGTCGCGCCAGGTGTCGTAGGCGTTCGAGAGACCGGTGCAGTCGGCGGGGGTGCTGTAGCCGTTCATGGCGACATCGGCGATCTTCTCGCGGTCGACGGCCCGGCTGAGCGCCTTGCGCAGGGCCGGGTCGTCGAAGGGTGCCTTGGCGGTGTTCAGCTGCCAGTTGATCATGGCGCCCGTGGTGGGGAACCAGTAGTGGTTCGTCTTCGGGTTCTTCGCCACGAACGACTTCTGGATGTCGGGGACGAACGCCTGGGTCCAGTCGGCCTCGCCGTTGGTGAAGGCGAGGTTGGCGCTGTCGTTGCCGGAGAAGGCGAGCATGCGTATGCCCGCGATCCGCTGCTTCGCCGGCTGCCAGTACGAGGGGTTCCTGCGGAGCTCGTACGACTGGCTCTGGAAGTGTGCGACCTGGGTGTACGGGCCGGTGCCGACGGGCGTGGCGTTGGTGTCCCTGGCCGGGTCGGCGATCTTCGACCAGATGTGCTTCGGCACGATGTAGTGCCCGCCGATCTCGTAGAGGGACGGCGAGAACGGCTTGGTGAAGTGGAAGGTGACCTTCTGCGGGGTGTCGGCGGTGACCTCGCGCAGGTACTCGTAGCCGCCCAGGAGCTTCTTGTGCAGCTCGAAGGTGTGGACGACGTCGGCAGCGCCGAAGGGCTGACCGTCGGACCACTTCACGCCCTCGCGGAGGGTGAAGGTGACGGACTTCCCGTCGGGGGCCTGGGCCCACGCGGTGGCGAGCCAGGGCGTGTCCTTGCCGTCGGCCGGGTTGTGGACCATGAGCGGCTCGTAGACCGCCTCCTTGGTCATGGGCGCGGCCTTCGGGGAGAACGGGTTGAAGTTCCGCGTGAAGGTGCCCATGTCCTCACGGGGCACGGTGAGCAGCTGGTCGCCGGAGGTGTCCCCGGCTCCGGCCGCTCCCGCGCCGCCGGAGCAGCCGGTCAGGAGCAGGGCGGCGGACACGGCGCCCGCCACGAGGGCGGGCCGGAGCCGCCGTGGGGCTCGGCCACGGGAAGGGGAGGGTGTCATAATGGTGGCTCTTTCCTCTCTTCAACACACCTGACGAAGACGGGACGAGATGACTCGACGGAGCTGATTCGCGGTCAGACCGACGAGCGTTCGAGCAGCGGGCAGTCGACCGTCACCCTGAGGGTGTCGAGCGGCTGCCCCGCTGCGAGAGCGGCCAGCATGTCCACGCCCTTGGCGCCCATCGCCTCGAACGGCAGGGCGAGCGTGGTCAGCTTGGGCCGCAGATAGGCGGCGATGAGTTCCTGGTTGTCGTAGCCCACCACGGCCACGTCGTCCGGGATCCGCAGCCCACGTTCCTTGATGGCGTCGTACGCGCCCATCGCCATCCGGTCGTTGCCGCAGAAGAGCGCGGTCGGCCGGTCGGCGCGGTCGAGCAGTTCGCAGGCGGCCGAGTAGCCGCCGTCGGCGGTCGCGTGGCCGGAGACGACCAGCGACGTGTCCAGGGGGATTCCGGCCTCGCGCAGCGCCCGCTCGTACCCCTCGCGCCGGCCGAGGGCGGCGGGGATGTCGGGGTCGAGGTTGATGAAGCCGATGCGCTCGTGGCCCGCCTGGACGAGGTGGCGGGCGGCGCGGTGGCCGCCGGTGACCTCGTCGGGGACGACGGAGGGCAGTTCGCCCTCGGCGTCGTAGCAGTTGACGAGGACGGTGGGGACTTCGCGGGCGGCCTTGGGGAGGGTGACCGCACGGTGCCAGGTCGTGGCGTAGAGCAGTCCCTCGACCCGCTGTTCGAGGAGTTTGTCGAGGGCGGCGGCCTCCTGGTCCCGGTCGCCCTCGCTCGCGGCGATCAGCAGGAACTTGCGGTCGAGCCAGGCACGGTCCTGGGCGCCCTTGATGACGTCGACGGCGAAGGGCGCGGTGACGATCTCGGTGATCAGTCCGTACCACTCGCTGCGCTGGGCGGCGAGGGCGCGGGCCCCCGCGTTGGGCCGGTAGCCGAGCTCGTCGATCGCGGCCAGGATGCGCCCCCGGGTCTCGTCGGGGATGGCCGCGCCCGGGCGGTCGTTGAGGACGAAGGAGACGGCCGTGCGCGAGACGCCCGCCCGGCGGGCGACGTCGCTCATGGTGACACTGCGGGCGCTGCGGCCCCTGTCGGTCGCCATGACGGCCCTCCCTCGGCTGGTTCGACTGTGGTTACGCGCTTTAGTAACGCGCGTTAGTACGGTGTTGCACGCAAGTTACGACCGGCTTCAGGCCGCTGTCAATATCTTGTTCATGCCAGAACGCCCGCCGGAGTCGCCGGGGGTGTCGGCGGCTGGGACGAGGGGGATCTCCGGGTGGAGACGGTCGAGGGGCTCGCGGTCATGGCGTTCGCCGACGGGAAGGAGCTGGAGGCCTGGCTGGAGCGGCACCACGGGGACACCCCCGGCATCTGGCTGCTGCTCGCCCGCAAGGGCTCGGACCTCGCCTCGCCGAACGCCGACGAGATCCTGGACGGCACGCTGATCTACGGCTGGATCACCGGCAAGCGGAAGGCCCTCGACGAGCGGTCCTACCTCCAGAAGATCACCCCGCGCCGGCCGCGCAGCCTCTGGTCCCAGGTCAACGTCCGGCAGGTCGAGGCCCTCACCGCCGCCGGCCGGATGCGCGAGCCGGGCCTCGCGGAGGTGCGGGCGGCGCGGGCCGACGGGCGGTGGGAGGCCGCGTACCCCTCGCAGAAGGACGCGACCGTGCCGGACGACCTCACGGCGGCCCTGGCGGCGGATCCGCAGGCCGCCGGGGCCTTCGAGGCCCTCGGGAAGACCGACCGCTACCTGGTGATCCTCGGCCTGCTGCAGGCCCGCACGGCGAAGACCAGGACGGCCCGCCTCGAACGGGCGCTGGCGGCGCTGCGGGCGGGCAGGACACCTCGCTGACGCACCCGCGGCGCAGGCGGGGCGCCACCGGTCGGGAGGCGTGCGCCTCAGGCCCGGCGGCGCCGGTAGAGCACCTGGTGGGCGTCCCACTCCACGAAGGACTCGGCGTACTCCAGGCCGACGGCCTCCAGGAGCCGGCGGGAGCGGTGGTTCTCCTCCTGGGTGACCGCGACGACGCTCGGCGCGTTTTCCAGGGTCCGCGCGAGGACGGCGCCGACCGCCTCCCGCGCGTAGCCCCTCCCCCAGTGCTCGGGCAGGAACTGGTACGACAGTTCCGTCTCCCCGTCCCGTGCGCCCGGCTCCACCGTGACCAGGCCGAGCACGACGCCGTCCGCCGCCCGGACCACGGCGTGGACGCCGGGCGCCCCGACGATCCGGCTGCGCCGGATACGGACGACGGACTCGATGACGGGGCCGCCGAGGTGGCGCCGTACGTCGGGGTCGGTCCACAGCCGGGTCACGGCGTCCAGGTCGGAGTCCCGTACGGGCCGCAGGCGCAGACGCCCGGTGGTGAGCGACCCGACGGAGACGACTGGTTCCGGGACCGGAACCGGGGCCGGAACCGGGGCCGGGGCCGGAACCGGGGCCGGGTTCGGAACCGGGGCCGGGTTCGGAACCGGGGCGGGGTGCGGGGGGATGGCCACGCCGCCGATCATCTCAGGCCGCGCCCCGCCCACCGGGCCGGGGCGCGGTCGAGAGCGTTGCTCCGTACCCCTCGCCGGTCCTAGATCCATCGGCCGACGCGGGTTCGGTTCCGGGGCCGAGGCGGAGTGGGCACCCGGACGGCCACGATGAGCGTCATGCGAATCGGAATTCTCGGCACAGGACATGTAGGACAGGCACTCGCGTCGGCGTGGGCGCGGGCTGGCCACGACGTGGTCATCGGCTCGCGGCGGCCCGACGACGAGGAGCTGCGGACGAGGCTTCGGGAGCTCACCGCGGAGGGAGTACGGATCGACGGCTCGGCGGGCGCCGCCGCGCACGCCGAGGTGCTGGTGAACGCCACGCCCGGCACGGCCTCCGTGGCCCTGCTCCGCACGATCGGGGCCCCCGCGCTCGCCGGGAAGATCATCCTCGACGTCGGCGTCGGCTTCCTGGAGGACGGATCGCTCTCGCATCCGCTCGTCAGCCTGGGCGAGGAGATCCAGGAGGCGTTCCCCGACGCGCGGGTGGTGAAGACGCTCTGCACGATCGACCGCAAGGTGATGGTCGCGCCGGATTCCCTTGAGGGCCCCGGCACGGTGTTCCTCTCGGGCGAGGACGCGGCGGCGAAGAAGACGGTACGCGGCCTGGTCGCCGACCTCGGCTGGTCCGACGACGCGCTGCTCGACCTGGGCGGCATCGCCACGGCCCGGGGCCAGGAGCACTTCGCCCTGCTGTTCATGGGGATCGCGACGGCGACGGGCACCTACGAGTTCGGCATCCGGGTCGTCCTCCCCGGCTAGGGCGTGTCATTGGCTGAAGACCGTCGGCGCCAGGGCCTGTCGTTCGCCAGGGCCTGTCGTCCGGGTGGCGCGCGTGAGATCATCCGGCGATGAGCAGCGACCTGGATGTGAGCGCTCTGGCGATCAATGTCACGATCCCGGAGGCGCTCCGGTGGACGGACACGCGACGCGGTGACGACTTCACCCTCACCACACTCAACATCCGGCTCCTCCCGGACGGTCACCTCGCCGTCAAGGCCTACGGCCGGCCGGTGGGTGGCGGCCGGGGCGCGTACGTCTCGTTCCCCGTCCCCGACGAACCCGAACTGGCGGCCCTGGTCGCCGAAGCCGCCGACCGTGCCGGGGCGCTGTGGGCCGCCCATCGCGGTCTCGGCTGAGGCGCGGTCCGAGCGCTTCCTCGCGGCGGTCCACACGCGCGACGGTGAACGCCGCCGGGCCCGTCGGCGGCCGTGCTCAGTCGGCCATGCGTCGCGTCAGGGCGGCCAGTGCTCCGGGCCTGCGGCCCGGTACCCGGCGCCGCAGGGCGATGAGTGCGGGACCGAGGGCCCGGGCCCGCTGCGGGTCGCCGATCAGTTGCCACTGGTGGTGGGCCCGGTCCACGGCTCCCTCGACGTCGGGGTCGTCCGTCGGCAGCCCCAGCGCGAGCCGGGACTCGGCGGCCGTGAGCCACAGTTCGCAGCTGCGGGCGGGTTCCCCGGCGAGGCGGGCGAGGTCGGCCAGTACCTCCGTCCAGTGGACGGCCTCCACGGACCGGGGCCCGTGGCGGCGCAGCGCCTCGCGCTCCCAGGCGGCGGCGACGGCCGCCGCCTCCCCGTGCCGTCCGGCCATGGCCGCGGCGAGGATGGCCGGGTGCGGATCCTGGTCCGCGGCCGGCGCGTGGGCCGGGGCGGGCGCGAGGAGACGCGCCTCCGGTGCGGTCGCGGCCGCGTGGGCCGCGGACTCCGCGTGGAGCGTGGCGTACGGGAGGCGGGCGCCGGAGCGCCAGAGTTCCGCCCAGGACCGCAGATAGGCGGGGATCATCGGTTCGCCCCGGCGGGGGGCGGGGGTCACCCGGCCGTAGAGGAGGGACCCGGGCCCCAGGTGCAGCAGGTCGGGTGTGGTGGCGAGGCGCTCCCACACGGCGGGGTCCGCCGCGAGGTCCGCGACGACCGTCGTGGTGCCGGGGGGCCGTACTCCGAGTTCGCCGGCGAGCCAGTGCCAGGGCAGTGCCGTGTAGCGGAGGGTCGCCGGGGTGGTGCGGGCGAGCGCCAGGTGGGGCAGTCCCTGGCGGCGGTCGAGATGGAGCTGACCGGCGAGGCAGAGGACCATCGGGCCGGGACTCGCCGCCGCGGCGCGCAGCCGGGTGAGCACGGTCTGCGGATCGAGCGGGTCGGCGAGTTCGACGACCGTCGCGGTGGTGGTGCCGGTGAGGACCCCGGGGGGTACGGCGGCGAGAGCCGGCAGTACGGAGGCGGCGTCCATGACGCGCCCCCGCCCGGCGGGCGCCGCCGCGAGCAGAACGGCGGTGCCGGTGGTGGTGGCGACAGCGGTGGCGCCGGTACGGGCAGCAGCGGTACCGGTCGTGGCGGGCCCGGCGACGGGTGCAGGACCGGCTGCCGACGCTCCGGGGACGGCCACAGCGGCAACACCCGCTGTCGGCAGACCCGTTACGCCCGCCGCACTCGTCGCACCCCTCACGTGCCCCACATCCGTCACACCCATCACGCCCCTCACACCCGTGCCCGCGACGCCCGGCCGGCTATCCGTCAGGCCCGTATTCGGTGCCTCAACCGCCTCGTACGTCGCGCCCGTTACTGCTGTTCGCCCTGTTCCCGCCGGTCCCGTCCCCGTTCTCGTACCCGCCCCGCCCGTGACCGCCGTGCGTGTGCCCACCGTGCCGATTCCGTCCTCGTTCACCACACCGGCACCGTAACGCGTCGTGCCCCGGCCGCTCATCGCTGGGCCTTTGGCATATGCCAGAAGCACCACCGGATCGAGTGTTGCCAAATCCCTTACGGCCCGTCCCGGGCTGTGCAACAGTCGTGTGCGGGCCTCCCCTTCACACCCGGGCCTGGCCGTGCCGCGCCTGTATCGGAGTACGACATGCCGTCCCCCCTGTTCGCGGATCGCCCCGCCCAGCAGCCGGAGCCGGGCGCGGTGGACGCGCTGATCTCGCAGACCCGCCGCCTGCGCGGCGAGCTCGTCGCCGTGCGCCAGGACGCCGTGATGGACGACGACGACCCCCAGCAGCGCTGGCAGCGCGCCCTCTGCGACCTCGCGGTCCACCAACTCGACGACCTCGGCGCCCACTTGGGGCAGCTCCGCGCGGGCGTCCCTGACGAGACCGCCACCACGGACCAGGCCGGCCACGAAGCCGTCCTCGGCTCCGCCCTGGCGACCGACCCCGGCACCGCGTACGGCGAGGTCCCCCCGGCCCCCACCGGCTCGCTGCTCTCCCGCGTCGGCAGCGCCGAGTGGAACCTGCTCACCGACGAGGTCAGCTGGTCCGAAGAGCTGTTCCAGATCTTCGGACGTACGCGCGAGGCCGGCCCGATGTCGCTGGACGAGATGCCCACGATGGTCTTCGCCGAGGACCAGCCTCTCCTCCAGGCCATGGTGACGGACTGTCTGATCGACGGGAAGCCGATCGACGGCGAGTTCCGGATCGTGCGGACCGACGGACGGGTCCGCACGGTGCACATGACGGGCGAGCCCGTCCTCGACGCCGACGGCTGCACCGCCTCCATGTGGGCCGTCCTCCGCGACGTCAGCGAACTGCGGCGCAGCCAGCGGGCCGTCCGGGAGAGCGTGGACAACCTGGAGCACAGCCGCCGCGTCGAGCAGACCGAGCGACGGGTCGCCGTCGAGCTCCAGGAGGCGGTGCTCCCGCCGTGGCGCGGCTCGCTCCGGTTCGCCCACGACGGCCCCGCCCCGCTGGACGTGGCCGCCCACTACCTCCCCGCGGCCAGCACCGGCCTCATCGGCGGCGACTGGTACGACGCGCTGGCCCTGCCCGACGGGGACGCGCTGCTCACCGTCGGTGATCTGACCGGTCACGGGGTCGCCGCGACCTCCTCCATGGCCATGCTCCTCGGCGCGCTGCGCGGCATGGCCTTCGCCGGGATCCGCCCCGCCGCGCTGATGGGCCATCTGAACCAGCTCCTGGACACCTCCGTCCAACCCGCGCTCGGGAGCGCGATGTGCTGCCGTTACGACCCCGTCGCCCAGACACTGACCTGGGCGCAGGCCGGCCACCCCGCCCCGTTGCTGTTCCGCGACGGAAGGGGGCACGTGCTGCGGCGGCCCGAGGGCGTCCTCCTCGGGGCCACGACAGGTGCCGAGTACGGCGAGACCGAGACCCGACTGCTCCCCGGCGACGTGCTCGTCCTGCACACCGACGGGCTGACCCGAGGCGGCGGCACGGGCGACGACGCGGGTACGCGACGACTGCTCGCCCTCGGTCGGCGGCTTGCCGGGGCGCGGGACGCCCACGACGGTGTGCGCGCGGTGATCGAGGAGTTCGGCGAGGAGCTCCGCGAGGACGACGCCTGCGTGATGGTCGCCCGGGTCGGGCGCTGAACCGCTGCTGCGGGAAGGGAAGTCGACGGCTACCGGGCAGCCGTCAGCTCGTCACGGCTGCTCGCCGATCGACTGACGTACACGCCCGCGGACTTCCCCAAGAGCCCCTGAGTCGGGGCCCTTTCAGGCCTGCCCCGTCCTCGGCCGGTTGACCGGGGACGTGGGAAGTGCCAGCTCGATCTCCTCGCGCAGGTGCTCGATCTTCGTGTAGCCGGCGTACTGCCCGGTGAGCCGGTACATCTCCCGCAGCCGGTCCCAGGTCCGGTGGGACGAGGTCTTCCCCATGGACATCAGGGCGAGCCGGGCGTACCGGTCGGCCTGCTCCGGGTCGTCGGCGATGAAGCAGGCCGAGGCGAGCGAGATGTGGTCGAACAGCTTCGAGCGGTCGTGGCCGTCGCGTCGCAGCTCGAGCGCCAGCCTGGCGTGACGCTGGGCGGGAACCGCCGCCGTCGGGTCGTGATCCGCGAGGGTGCGGTAGGCGAGCGCCTGCATCCCGTGCATGTCGGCCTCGTCGAAGTTCTGCATCCAGCTCGGCGTCTTCTCGTCGCGCCGGTCGGACACGAACAGTTCCTCGGCCTCGCCGAGGGTGCGGCGCATGGCCTGCCCGCGGCCCATCGAGGCCTGCGCCCAGGCCTCGATGGTGTGGAACATGGCCTGGGTCCTGGGCAGCACCCGCTCGCCGGAACCGTCGATGGCCACCTTCATGAGGTCGAGGGCGTCGTCGGGCCTGCCCAGGTGCACCATCTGCCGGGCGGCACGGGACAGAGCCTCGCCGGCCCGGGGCCGGTCGCCGCCCTCGCGGGCCGCGTGCGCGGCGATCACGAAGTACTTCTGCGCGGTGGGTTCGAGGCCCACGTCGTGCGACATCCAGCCGGCCAGGACGGCCAGGTTGGCGGCGACGCCCCACAGGCGCCGCTGGAGGTGGTCGGCGTGGCGGTAGGCGAGCATGCCGCCCACCTCGTTGAGCTGGCCCACCACGGCCTTCCGCTGGAGTCCGCCGCCCCGGGAGGCGTCCCAGCGGCGGAACACCTCCACCGAGTGCTCCAGGGCCTCGATCTCCTGGGACCCGATGGGGGCGGCCTCGTAGCGGTCGAACCCGGCGGGGTCGGCGTGAAGGGGGTCGGTGGCCCGTGGGGCGGTGCCCGGGCGGGCGGGGTCGGTCTGCAGCCAGTCGTTCATGGCATTGCTGAGTACGGAGCCGGCGGCAAGCGCGGCACCCGCGCCCACCAGGCCGCGTCGGTTGAGCATGAGGTCCATTCCCGTGAATTCGGTGAGGACCGCCGCCGTACGATCGGGTGCCCAGGGCAGCCCGTCAGGGTTCTCCGTCTTCCTGACGTCCTGCCGTCTTCCAGCGCGCCCGTGTCGTACGAACCCGAGGTCCTCGATGGTCACGACACGGCCGAGTCGCTCGGTGAACAGTGCTGCCAGCACCCGGGGGACGGGATCGCGCGGGATCTCACCGCGGTCGATCCAGCGCCGCACCCGCGAGGTGTCGGTCGCCAGCTGGGGGTGGCCCATGGCCGCCGCCTGCCGGTTGACGAGTCTCGCGAGTTCGCCCTTGGACCAGCCGGCCAGGCCGAACAGGTCTGCCAGGCGGGTGTTGGTTTGTCCGGTCACGTCTAAGCCCCCAGGTTCTCGGCTGAGTTGACAGTAACCCCGTGTCATAGGGCTGGCGACTATTCGCCAGGGTTCGCCAGGGTGCGCCCGATGTTCCGCCACCCACGCGCGGGTGTCAGGTAGGAACGCGCCACCCCGCCCCGCCGACCGGCCCTCATTCCCCAGGGTGCGGACCCGGGGGCGGGCGGGGCGACGCACGCAACTCATCGGCGCACGAAGGGATCTGTCACCTCCATGTACACAGCATCGTCCTCCGTGTCCGCCCCGCCC
This sequence comes from Streptomyces sp. NPDC051822, assembly GCF_044452745.1. NCBI lineage: Bacteria > Bacillati > Actinomycetota > Actinomycetes > Kitasatosporales > Streptomycetaceae > Streptomyces > Streptomyces sp. NPDC051822. Next base: position 60,446 of record NZ_JBITBZ010000011.1, read on the forward strand.
CGGCCGCAGCACCGCATCGTCCAGGCCGGTGCCGGACCGTACCTCGCCCCCGCCCCCCAGGCCGTCAGGCCGAGGCGTTGGACGGGAGGCACCGGAACGCAGCCGATCAGCGGGAGAATCGACCTGTCCGGCCCCCAGGGGGCGCAGCTGAAGATGGCGATCGCCTCGGTCCACCGCATCTGCCCGGAGTTCAACCCGGTGCAGGTGCTGCGGCGCAGCGGGCGTTCCGTACTGATCGTCGGGACGACCGGGCGGACCACGGCGGTCGCGAAGTGTTTACTGGACCACTCCCCCGCGTGGGTCGAGCGGTTCCGGCACGAGATAGCTTCCTACCGCTCCTTCGTCCGGCACCGTCCGCCGGTGCGGGCGCCGCGGCTGATCGCCGCGGACCCGGAGAACTGCACGCTCGTGATCGAGCGGATGCCCGGACGGGCGGCGGCGCTCTCGCGCCACCCCGTCGAGGCGCCGCCGCGGGCCGACGTGCGGGCCGCGCTCGGCGCGGTCGCCCGGCTCAACGCCTGGCGGCCGCCGGCCGGCACCTTCGACGCCCCGCTGGACTACGGGACGCGGATCGCGCGCTACCACGAGCTCGGGCTCTTCACCGACCGGGACAGGGACGACCTGCAGAAGCTGCTGCACGGTCTGGCGCAGGCCGGTGGCCGTCAGGGCATGGGCCAGTTCTGTCACGGTGACGCCCTGCTCTCCAACATCCTCCTCTCCCCCGCGGGACCGGTGCTCGTCGACTGGGAGCACGCGGGCTGGTACCTGCCCGGCTACGACCTGGCGACGCTGTGGGCGGTGCTCGCCGACGCGCCGCTGGCCCGGCGCCAGATCAGTCAGCTCGCCCAGCAGGCCGGGCCGGCGTCCCGAGACGCCTTCCTGGTGAACCTGATGATCGTGCTGACGCGGGAGATCCGGACCTACGAGACGGCGGTGCAGCGCACCATGAAGGAGGCACCGCCGGCCGGAACCGTGCAGGTACCCACGGGGGCGCTCGCTCCCGGTGAGGAACAGCGGCTGCTCCTGAGGCGGCTGCACGACGACTGCGCCATGGCACGGCGGGCCGTGCGCGCGGCGGTCGGGACACGCTGAAAGGCGGACCCGACCGGTGACACGGGGGAGGGTGGGCCGTGCGCCCGGTGCCGACACACCGGGACGCGGCGCACCGGCCCCCGTCTCAGCGCGTGTACGTCACCGGCTTGGTGGCGGCGTGCCCCAATGGTCCACTCCACTGACGCGTCCCAGGCCCGGGACCCATCTGCGTGAAACTCCGCCATATGGCCTCCATTCCCGCTCTGACGTGGGAACTTGCATGCGCGCGGGCGTGATTGACGGATCGTCCGGGAGCCGATACCCCTGTACGGGTTCGGTCCCGCACGCCCCGGTGTCACCCCCCGCCCCTGGAGGCTGCCTTGCTCCGTTCCGCGTCCCCCGGACGTACGACCTCGCGTCGACTGCCGAAGTCGGTGGGCGCCGTCGCGTCCGCCGCCCTGCTGCTCCCCCTGCTCTCCGCCGCCCCGCCGGCCGGCGCCGGGGTGCCCGACGCGGGTTCGCTCCAGGCGCAGTTCGCGCGGGCGGCCGCGCGTCACGGCGTGCCCGAGAGCGTGCTGCTCGCCGTCTCGTACCTCCAGTCGCGCTGGGACGGCCACGGCGGTGCGCCGAGCGTGACCGGCGGCTACGGGCCGATGCATCTGACGGACGCGGTGACGGCCCTCGCCGGCGCCGTCCCGCACCACTCGGAGGGTGCGGAGGACCCGCGCGGCGACTCCTCGCGCCCGGAGCGCTCCGAGCGCCCGGAACGCTCCGGGGCGGAGGCGGTCCCGGCGGCGGCGCTGCCCGCGCGGCTGCGGACCCTGGAACGGGCCTCCGCCGTGTCCGGCATCCCGGCCGAGGAGCTGCGGACCGACACGGCGGCGAACATCGAGGGCGGGGCGGCGCTGCTCGCCGCCGCGCAGCGGGAGGCGGGCCTCCCGGCGAGCGTCGACCCGGCGGACTGGTACGGGGCGGTGGCGCGGTACTCGGGCGCGGACGACTCGGCCACGGCGGCGACGTACGCGAACGACGTGTTCGACGTGATCCGCGGTGGCGAGTCCCGGACGACGGACAGCGGGCAGCGGGTGACGCTCGAGGCCGATCCGGCGGTGGCGCCGGTCACGGAGCAGGTGGCCGCCCTCGGGCTGCGCCGGCCCGCCGCCGGTCCCGTGGAGTGTCCGCCCACGGTGGCCTGCGAGTGGATGCCGGCGCCGTACGAGGAGTTCGGCGACGGCGACTACGGCAACCACGACAAGGCGAACCGGCCCTCCGCCCAGTCGATCGACTACATCGTGGTCCACGACACGGAGGCCGACTGGAACACCACGCTCGACCTGGTGCGGGACCCGACGTACGTGTCCTGGCAGTACTCGCTGCGCTCCTCCGACGGACACATCGCCCAGCACGTGCCGCTGAAGGACGTGGCCTGGCACGCGGGCAACTGGTTCGTGAACGCCAAGTCGGTGGGGCTCGAGCACGAGGGCTTCCTCACCTCGCCCGACTCCTGGTACACGGAGGCCATGTACCGGACGTCGGCCCGGCTCGTGCGGTACCTCGCGGCACGGTACGACATCCCCCTCGACCGCCAGCACGTCCTGGGGCACGACAACGTGCCCGGTACGGTCACGGCCAACATCAGGGGCATGCACACGGACCCGGGGCCGTACTGGGACTGGGCGCACTACTTCCGGCTCCTCGGCCGTCCGATCACCCCGAGCGCGGGTCCGGACGCGGGCGTGGTGACGATCAGGCCCGACTACGGCGCGCACCGGCCGGTCTACACGGGCTGTGCGACGGCGGGCGTCGTGTGCGCGCCGCACGGCAGCGGGGCGGTGCGTCTGCACACCGCGCCGAGCGCCGACGCGCCCCTGGTGAAGGACATCGGTCTGCGGCCGGGCGGGCAGGACTCGACCACCGGGGTCAACGACACCGGGGCGCGTGCCTCGACGGGGCAGAGCTACGCGGTGGCGGAGCGCCGGGGCGACTGGACGGCGATCTGGTACCTCGGGCAGCGGGGGTGGTTCCACAACCCGGGGAAGGAGCCGACCGCGGTGAACGCGCGGGGTCTCGTACTGACCCCCCGGGAGGGGCTGGCGTCGGTGCCGGTGTACGGGCGGGCCTATCCGGAGGCCTCGGCATACCCGGCGGGTGTTCCGGTGCAGGCGGTGTCGCCGCTGTCGTACCGGCTCCTCGCCGGTCAGCGGTACGTGGTGGGCGACAGGACCCCGGGCGAGTACTACTTCGCGCCCGTGTTCGACAGCAGCGGCCATCGGGTCGTTCGCGGCCAGGAGGAGTACTACCAGATCCAGTTCGGCCATCGGGTGGCCTTCGTGAAGGCTGCTGACGTGCGGGTTTCCCAGTCCTGACGGTGGGGTGGCCGAAAGGTGCGGGGTGGTGCCGGATCGCCTGTCCGACGCCATCCCTTCGGCGTTCATAGGACTATTCAGGAGATCGCGTGCGCCGTACGGGCGACGGGTAAAGGTGGGCCGGACACAGCGCACGCTCACCGGAAGGCCTCTCCGCACATGCCTCAGCCCTTCGTTATGCCGGATTTCTATGTTCCGTATCCGGCGCGGCTCAATCCCCACGTGGAAGCCGCCCGCACGCACACCCGTGACTGGGCGCGGGAGATGGGGATGCTGGAGGGCTCGGGGGTCTGGGAGCAGCACGACCTCGACTCCCACGACTACGCGCTGCTCTGCGCGTACACGCATCCCGACTGCGACGAGGAGGCCCTGAACCTCGTCACGGACTGGTACACCTGGGTCTTCTTCTTCGACGACCACTTCCTGGAGGTGTTCAAGCGGACCCAGGACCGGGCGGGCGGCAAGACGTATCTGGACCGGCTGCCGCTGTTCATGCCGGCGGACCCGGCGGCGGGCATGCCCGAGCCCGTCAACCCCGTCGAGGCGGGCCTCGCCGACCTCTGGCGGCGGACCGTCCCCTCGATGTCGGAGGGCTGGCGGGTGCGGTTCGCGGAGGCGACGGAGCACCTGCTCTACGAGTCGCTCTGGGAGCTCGACAACATCAACGAGGGGCGCGTCGCCAACCCCGTCGAGTACATCGAGATGCGCCGCAAGGTGGGCGGGGCGCCCTGGTCGGCCGGTCTCGTCGAGTACGCGGCGGGCGCGGAGGTGCCGACCCAGGTCGCCTACTCGCGGCCGCTGCGGGTGCTCAAGGACGCCTTCTCCGACGCCGTCCACCTGCGCAACGACCTCTTCTCGTACCAGCGCGAGGTGGAGGACGAGGGCGAGAACAGCAACGGCGTCCTGGTCCTGGAGCGCTTCCTCGGCTGTACGACCCAGGAGGCGGCGAACGCCGTCAACGACCTGCTGACCTCACGGCTCCAGCAGTTCGAGAACACGGCCCTGACCGAGGTGCCGCTGCTCGCCGCCGAGAAGGGCCTGACCCCGGCGGAGTGCGCGGCCGTGGCGGCGTACGCGAAGGGCCTGCAGGACTGGCAGTCCGGCGGTCACGAGTGGCACATGCGCTCCAGTCGGTACATGAACGAGGGCATGGTCGCGGGCCCCTCGCGCCTGGACGGGGTCATCGGCACCTCCGCCCTCGACATCCGCACCCTCTTCGGCCGGCCCGCGGCCTCCCGGCTGCGCACCCTCACCCATGTGCCGCATGAGCACGTCGGGCCCTCGCTGCTGCCGGAGTTCGACCTGCCGTACCCGCTGACGCTCAGCCCGCACCACCGGGAGGCGAAGCGGCTCTCCGAGGACTGGGCCGAGCGGATGGGGCTCCTCGACGACATCTGGGACCGCCCGATGATGGACGGCTTCGACCTCGCGCTGTGCTCGGCGGGGCTCGACCCGGACGCCACCCTGGAGGAGCTGGAGCTCAGCGCCGAGTGGCTCACCTGGGGGACGTACGGCGACGACTACTACCCCCTCGTCTTCGGCCGGCCGCGCGACCTGGCGGGCGCGAAGCGGTTCACGGAGCGGCTCAAGTCCTGTATGCCGGTGGACGATCCGGGGGCCGGGCGGACGCACGCCGTCCACCCCATGGAGGTCTCCCTCGCCGACCTCTGGGCCCGCACCTCGGGCCCGATGGGTCCTGATGCCCGGTCCCAGCTCAGGGTCGCCCTCGACGCGATGCTGGACAGCTGGCTGTGGGAGCTGCACAACCAGGCGCAGCACCGGGTGCCCGACCCGGTGGACTACATCGAGATGCGCCGCACCACCTTCGGCTCCGAGCTGACGATGCTGCTGTGCCGGCTGCGGCACACGGAGGCGCTGCCGCCCGAGGTCTACGCGACGGGCACGGTCCGCGCCCTCGAGCACTCGGTCGCGGACTACGCGACGCTCCTCAACGACCTCTTCTCGTACCAGAAGGAGATCGAGGTCGAGGGCGAGGTGCACAACGGCGTGCTGGTGCTGCAGAAGTTCTTCGACTGCGACTACCCGACGGCGGTGTCGATGGTCGACGACCTGATGCGGGGCCGGCTGCGCCAGTACGAGCACCTGAAGAAGAACGAAGTACCGCTGCTCTACGCGGACTTCGCGCTCGACCAGCAGGGCAGGGAGGCCTTCGAGGCGTATCTGCGGGAGCTGGAGGACTGGCTCGCGGGGATCCTCAACTGGCACCGGAGCGTGCGGCGTTACCGCGCCGAGGACGTCCACGAGGGCAGCGGGACCCCGTTGATCGGCCGGGGGCCGACCGGGATCGGGACCTCCGCGGCGCGGGTGGCCTCGCTGATCGGCTCCGCGGCGCGCTGACACGCGGGAGGCCGCCTCCGGAAGTCTCCCGGAGGCGGCCTCGTCCAGGCTCGCGTCAGGCGCGCCGGCCGCGCAGTTCGTCGAGTTCGCGGCGGTCGCGCTTGGTCGGGCGGCCCGCGCCCCGGTCACGCACGGCGGCGACGGCCACCTCCTCGCGCGGCGGCGGGGGCGGGCTGTTGTCCACGTACGCCTCGACGGCGACCGGCGGGCCCACCCGCTTGGCGTGGAGGACCTTGACCTCGACGATCCGCTCGCGGCCGCCGTGGAAGATCCGGACCTCGTCGCCGGGCTTCACCGGCTGGGCGGGCTTGGCCCGCTCGCCGTTGACCTTGACGTGTCCGGCCCGGCAGGCCGCGGCGGCCTGGGACCGGGTCTTGGTGAGGCGGACCGCCCAGACCCAGCTGTCGACGCGTGCGCTCATCGGCCCCCGCTCCCCCGTCAGCCCTGCTGGAACAGCTCGGCGGGCAGCGGCTTGAGCAGCGCGTACAGGTCGTCGGTGATCGGCCGGTCCCAACTGGCGATCGTCACCAGGACGTTGTCGCTGCGGTCGAACTGGACGCAGGAGATCCGGCTCTCGGAGAGCTTGAGCCGACGGACGATGAGGAGGTTGTCGCCCTGCATCACGGGCATGTCCTCGGTGTCGAGGACCTCGACCGGCTCGTCGTTCTCGAGGGCGGCGAGGAGCTGGGCCACCTCGAAGGGGATCTGGGCGTCCCCGAGCTCGCGCGCCGGGGAGCCCTCCGGCAGGTTGCCGATGATCATCGCGGGGCCCCGGCCGCCGAACAGGTCGTAGCGGAGGAAGACGCCCTGGCAGGAGCCGTCGGGGGCGGGCAGCAGACCGGCGCCGAGATTGCCGGGCCAGTCGCCCGGGTCCATGGCCAGGACGTCGAAGTCCGGGCCCGCGGGTGTGGCGGCGCTACGGCGGCGGAGGAAGGACATACGGCCAATGGTACGTGCCCCGGCGCGCGATGCGAGCGCCGGGCGACTCCGGACGGCGACGACCGGAACGTTCACCGTGAGTGAGTACACCGCGGTCGATCTCACCGTACGTGACCGCGTCTCCGTCGTCCGGGTTCCGGCTCAGGCCGTGGGCGGGGTGTCCCCCACGAGCCACATGGAGAAGAACTGCGCGCCGCCTCCGTAGGCGTGCCCGAGGGCCCTGCGTGCGCCGTCGACCTGGTGCTCGCCCGCCTCACCGCGCACCTGGAGGGCGGCCTCGGCGAAGCGGATCATGCCGGATGCTCCGATGGGGTTGGTGGAGAGGACCCCGCCGGAGGGGTTCACGGGCAGGTCCCCGTCGAGTTCGGTCACCCCCGCCTCGGTGAGCTTCCAGCCCTCGCCCTCCTCGGCGAAGCCGAGGTTCTCCAGCCACATCGGCTCGTACCAGGAGAACGGCACGTACATCTCGACGGCGTCGATCTCCCGCCGGGGGTCGGTGACACCGGCCTGCCGGTAGACGTCGGCGGCGCAGTCCCGGCCCGCCTGCGGCGAGACGAAGTCCTTGCCGGCGAAGAGGGTGGGTTCGCTGCGCATCGCCCCGCCGTGCACCCAGGCGGGCGGACGCGGTGAACGGGCCGCGCCCGTACGGTCGGTGAGGATCATCGCGCAGGCGCCGTCGGAGGACGGGCAGGTCTCGGAGTAGCGGATCGGGTCCCACAGCATCGGGGAGGCCTGCACCTTCTCCAGGGTGAGGTCGTGCTCGTGCAGGTGGGCGTACGGGTTCAGAAGCGCGTTGCGCCGGTCCTTGTACGCGACGAGGGAGCCGATGGTGTCCGGGGCGCCGGTGCGGCGCATGTAGGCCCGGACGTGCGGCGCGAAGAAGCCCCCGGCGCCGGCGAGCAGCGGCTGCTGGAAGGGGACGGGCAGGGAGAGGCCCCACATCGCGTTGGACTCGGACTGCTTCTCGAAGGCGAGGGTGAGGACGGTCCGGTGGACGCGGGCGGCGACCAGGTTGGCGGCGACGAGCGCGGTGGAGCCGCCGACCGAGCCCGCCGTGTGCACCCGGAGCATGGGCTTTCCGACGGCGCCGAGCGCGTCGGCGAGGTACAGCTCCGGCATCATCACGCCCTCGAAGAAGTCCGGGGCCTTGCCGATGACGACGGCGTCGATGTCCGCCCAGGTCAGCTCGGCGTCCGCGAGGGCGCGGACGGCGGCCTCGCGGACGAGTCCGGCGATCGACACGTCCCTGCGGGCGGCCACGTGCTTGGTCTGGCCGATGCCGACGACGGCTACGCACTCTTTCGATGTCACAGCCTCAGGCACGGTTCTCCCCTTCCAGGACGGCGACGAGGTTCTGCTGCAGGCAGGGGCCCGAGGTGGCGTGCGCGAGGGCGCGGTCGGAGTCGCCGCGGTGGACGCGGGCGGCGGCCTCGCCGAGCCTGATGAGGCCCGCGGCCATGACGGGGTTGGCGGCGAGGGCTCCGCCGGAGGGGTTGATCCGGACGGTGTCGTCGAGGCCGAGGGCCTTGGCGAGGACGACCTCCTGCGAGGTGAAGGGCGCGTGGAGCTCGGCGGTGTCGACGGGCCTCTCGAAGGCTCCGGCACGTTCGGCGGCGAGGCGGGTGGAGGGCGAGTCGGTGAGGTCGCGGACGCCGAGCGAGTGGGCCTCGATCCGGTGGTCCATGCCCCGGATCCAGGCGGGCCTGGCGCACAGCTCGCGGGCCCGGTCCCCGGCGGCGAGGATCACGGCGGCGGCCCCGTCGCCGATGGGCGGGCAGTCGCCGGTGCGGAGCGGCCGCACGACGTACTCGCCCTGGGGACGGGCGCCGGGCAGCTGGGCGTGCGGGTTCGCCGCCGCGTCGGCGCGGCTCCGGCCGGCGATGGCGGCGAGGGCGGGTTCGTCGGTGTCGCCCGCGTCGACGAGCGCCTGTGCCTGGAGGGCGGCGAGGGCCACGGAGTCGGGCCAGAGCGGGGCGAGGTAGTACGGGTCGAGCTGGCGGGTGAGGACGTCGCGGACGGAGCCGGGCGAGGACTTGCCGTAGGCGTAGACGAGGGCGGTGTCGGCCTCGCCGGTGAGGAGCTTCACCCAGGCCTCGTACAGCGCCCAGGCGCCGTCGGTCTCGACGTGCGACTCGGAGATCGGGGGCCAGGCGCCGACGCCGTCGAGGGCCATGGTGAAGGAGAAGGCGCGGCCGGCGAGGTAGTCGGAGGAGCCGGAGCAGGTGAAGCCGATGTCGGAGGTCCTGAGCCCGGTCTGCCGGAGCACCTCGTGAAGGACGGGCATGACCATCTCGACCTCGGAGAGGTCGTCGGTGCGGCGGCGGTGATCACTCTGGGCGAAGGCGACGATCGCCACCTCGCGGCCGGGCCGGTGCGGCGTCACAGCAGCTCCTTGTAGGTGTCGTAGTCGGCGTCGGGTTCGCCGGCGGGCCGGTAGTGGTCGGGGTAGCGGCCGTCCTCGCTCCACACGGGCTCGACGCGCAGGCCCATCCGGACCTGGTCGTAGGGGATGCCGGCGATCCGGCCGTGGAGGGCGAGCCCCGCACCGTCGAGGGCGATGTGGGCGTAGACGTACGGGACCTCGATCTCGGCGTTCCGCGCCTTGATGTTGACAATGCAGAAGGTGGTGACGGTGCCCCGGGGGCCGACCTCGACCTGGTCGGTGGTGGCGACGCCGCAGGTGGGGCAGGCGCCGCGGGGCGGGACGTACACCTTGGCGCAGGACGGGCAGCGTTCGCCGACGGTACGGCGCTCGGTGAGCGCGTGCAGATAGCGGGTCTGGGCGCGGCCCGGGCTGTAGGTGTAGTCGAGGCGGGCGGGGGCGACGATGCCGGTGACGGCGTTCTCGAACGCGCCCGTGTGCGGGGTGGGTTCGGGCGCGGCGTCGCTGTCGCCGCCGTCACTGTCGCCGCCGTCACTGTCGTACGGCTCGAAGCAGGCGATGTCCGTGATGGCGCCGGACCGCTCGGCGGCCCAGCGGATCCGGACCCGCAGTCCGGTGCGGACGGCTTCGGGGCCAGGTGCGTCGAGGGCGTGCAGGAGGGCGGTGTCGGCGCCGTCGAGGCGGACGAGGACCCAGGCGAAGGGCGTCGCCAGGGGCTGGCCGCGGCGGGGCTCGGGGTTCCAGGCCCAGGTGGTGACGGTGCCGGTGGCGCCGACCTCGACGAGGTCGCGGAGCTCGGCGGCGGTGGCGGGGTCGTACTCGACGGGCGGGACGAGCACCTCGCCCGCCTCGGTGCGGACACCGAGCACGGTCCGCTCGCGCAGTCCGGTGAGGAACGCGGACTGGACGGGGCCGAGGGAGCGGGTGAAGGGGAACTCGACGACGAGGGGAGCGTGCAGGATCTCGGGCGGGGGTGCGGCGGCTGTCATGGCCGGCTCCTTCGTTGGCGGGCGTGTGGGTGGGTGGCGGGGGCCGCTGCGCGGGGCCTTCTCCCCACCCCGCCCCTTCCCGAACCGGGGCTCCGCCCCAGACCCCGCGCCTCAGACGCCGGCGGGGCTGGATTCGGCGGCGATTCCAGCCCGCCCGGCGTTCGAGGGCACGGCCGAAGGCCGTACGGGGCCTGGGGGCTTGCCCCCCGGTTTCGGGAAGGGGTGGGGTGGGGGCAGGTCACTCCCGCCGGTACACCGCCGCCCGCTTCTCCGCGAACGCCCTCGCCCCCTCCTTCGCGTCCGCCGTGTCGAAGATCGGCCACCCCCGCTTCAGTTCGGCCGCGAGGCCCTCCGTCTCGGTCATCTCCGCCGTCTCGTAGACGGACGCCTTCACCGCCTCGACGGCGAGCGGCCCGCACGCGTTGATCCGCTCGGCGATGTCGAGGGCCGTGTCCAGGGCGGTGCCGTCGGGGACGACCCGTCCGACGAGGCCGATGCGGGCGGCTTCCTCCGCGGTGTACGGGCGGCCGGTGAGCAGCATTTCGAGGGCGTGGGTACGGGCGATCTGGCGGGGCAGCCGGACGGTGGAGCCGCCGATGGGGAAGAGGCCGCGCCGGACCTCGAAGAGGCCGAAGGTGGCGGAGGCCGCCGCGACCCTGATGTCGGTGCCCTGGAGGATCTCGGTGCCGCCGGCGACGCAGTACCCCTCGACGGCGGCGATGACGGGTTTGCGGGGGCGGTGGTGGCGCAGCATCGCCTTCCAGTGCAGGTCGGGGTCGGCCTTCAGCCGGTCCCGGTACCCCTCGCCCTCCATGCCCTTTCCTGCCAGGGCCTTGAGGTCCATGCCGGCGCAGAAGGCGCCGCCCGCGCCGGTCAGGACGACCGAGCGGACGCCTTCGTCGGCGTCGGCCTCCAGCCAGCCGTCGTAGAGGCCGACGAGCATCGGCAGCGAGAGGGCGTTCTTGGCCTCGGGCCGGTTCAAGGTGAGTACGAGCGTGGCGCCTTCGCGCCGCACGTCGAGGTGTTCGGTGCCACCCATGGGGGTCTCCCGTCTCCAGTTCTGGAACAGGTTGCAGGAGTGCGGGATCCAGTTCAAGAGTTTTCTGACACTCAGTCAGATTCTTCTGCGCACCCCCTTCCCCCTGCCGCCGGTCGGCGCTCTAATGACCGCCGAGTCACTGCGCACCCGTACGAGTCAGCGCGAACCGGGGTCAGGAGGAACGGTGGAGTACAACCTTGCCGACCTGTTCGAATCGGTCGTCGACGTGGTTCCCGACCGCGAGGCGCTGGTGTACGTCGACCATCCCGGCACGGGTGCGGAACGACGGCTCACCTACGCCCGGCTGGACGCCGCCGCCAACCGGATCGCCCACCACCTCACGGACGCGGGGATCCGGCCCGGCGAGCACCTCGGGCTGCACCTCTACAACGGAGTCGAGTACCTGCAGACCGTCCTCGCCTGCCTCAAGGCGCGGATCGTGCCGGTGAACGTGAACTACCGCTACGTGGAAGAGGAGTTGGTCTACCTCTACCGCGACGCCGACCTGGCCGCACTCGTCTTCGACGCCGAGTTCACCGACCGGGTCGCGGCGGCGCTGCCGCAGACGGAGAAGCTGCGGCACCTCATACGCGTGGGAAACCCGCCCGAGGGGGCGGGGCCGCTCGACTGCGTGCCGTACGCCGAGGCGGAGGCATCCGGCTCGCCCGAGCGGGGCTTCGGCCCCCGCTCGGCCGACGACCTCTTCATCATCTACACCGGCGGCACGACCGGGATGCCCAAGGGCGTCCTGTGGCGCCAGGAGGACCTGTTCTTCGCGGGACTCTTCGGGGGCGACCCCTCGGGCGAGCCCGTGAAACGGCCCGAGGAACTGTCCGAGCGGGTCGCGGCGGGCGGAGCCGGCCTCACGTTCTTCCCCGCACCGCCCCTCATGCACGGCACCTCCACCCTGACCGCGTTCATCGCCTTCCACTACGGCCAACGGGTCGTCCTGCACCGCAAGTACGTCCCCGAGGAAGTCCTGCGCACCCTGGAGAAGGAGAAGGTCTCCAGCATCTCCCTGGTCGGCGACGCGATGCTGCGTCCCCTGGTGGACGCGCTGCGCGGGCCGCTCGAGGGCACGGACCTCTCCGCCCTGTTCAGCCTCTCCTCGTCCGGCGCGATCATGTCCGACACCGTCCGGTGCCAGCTCCAGGAGCTGATGCCGAACGTCCTGCTCCTCAACAACTTCGGTTCCACCGAGTCGGGTTCCAACGGCCGGGCGACCGACGACTCCGGCCCCGCCAAGGGCTTCCGGCTGCACGTCAACGAACGCACCCAGGTGGTCGATCCGGCGACCCGTGCCCCGGTCGCCCCCGGCGAGGTCGGCCGGCTCGCCCAGCGGGGCCACGTGCCGCTCGGCTACTACAACGACCCCGTCAAGACGGCCGAGACCTTCTTCGAGCGGGACGGGGTGCGGTGGGTGCTCCTCGGGGACATGGCCACCGTGGACGGGGAGGGCGTCGTCACCGTCCTCGGGCGCGGCTCCCAGTGCATCAACACGGGCGGCGAGAAGGTCTACCCGGAAGAGGTCGAACAGGCCCTGAAGTCGCACCCCGACGTGTACGACGCGCTGGTGGCCGGAGTCCCCGACGCCCGCTGGGGCAACCACGTCGCCGCGGTCGTCCAGCTCCGCCCCGACGCCCCGCCGCTGGACCTGGAGTCCCTCCAGACGCACTGCCGCCCCCGCCTCGCCGGGTACAAGGTCCCCCGCCAGCTGGTCCTGACCGACCGCATCCAGCGCTCCCCCAGCGGCAAGGCGGACTACCGCTGGGCCCGCTCGGTGGCCGTGGACGCGGATACGGATACGGATACGGATACGGATACGGATACGGATACGGATACGGATACGGAAGGCCGTACGGGGGCCTAGAGCCCGAACTCCCGCACCGCCGCGAGGAACGCGTCGGGCCGGTCCGTGTGGAGGAGATGCCCCGCCTCGATCGTGACGAGGCGGGCGTCGGGAACGCGCGCGGCCAGCGAGGACACGTGGTCCTGGGGGACATGACTGGACGGGCCGCCCGCGAGGACGAGGGTGGGGGCCGTGATCGCGGGGAGGCCCGCGTGCCAGCCGGGGTCGGGGGCGTTCAGCTGGGCGTCGGTGGACGGGACGATCCCCCAGTCGAAGCCGAGCGGGCCCTCGGGGCGCACGGCCGGCGGGCGCGGCGGGTCGAGGGGGACGAAGGCCGGCGGCTCCTCCAGGACGAGCCGGCCGATCAGACCGGGCTGCCGCTGGGCGAGCAGGCAGGCGGCCCCGGCGCCCATCGAGTGGGCGACGACCGTGGCGCCGGTGAGGCCGAGGGCCTTGAGGAAGCCGCCGAGTTCGTCGCGGAAGACGTCGAAGCCGTAGTGGCCGGGCCGGTCGCTGAGTCCGTGGCCGCGCAGGTCGACCGCGTACACCCGGTGATCGGCGGCGAGGTCCTCCACGACGTGCGTCCACGTGGTGCTGTTCTCGCCGCGCCCGTGGACCAGGACGACCGGTGGGGCGTCGTGGGAGCCCCGTACCCGGTAGGCGAGGCGTACGCCGTCCACCGTGACCGTACGGACCTCCGGGTCGAGGAAGGCCGCGACCGGGCGGACGAAGGCGTCCGCGTCGTCCACCCAGGGGAAGTGTCCGGCGCCGGGCAGGACGACGAGTTCGGCGTGCGGGAAGCAGGAGGCCGCCTCGGCCGCCTTGGCGGGGGTGGGACCCGCGTCGTACTCCCCCGCGAGGACGAGGACCGGCGCGGCGAGCCGGGTGAGCGCGTGGCGGGTCGGCTCCGGGTCGTACGCCCCTTCGCCGTGGTAGGCGGAGGCGGCCTCCCAGCGCATTTGGTGCTGCACTGCGGCGGCGTGCTCCTGGGCGGCTTCGTCCCATCGGCCGTAGGCGAAGGGCGCGACGATCTCCAGGACGTGCGGGAGCGGGGTGTCCGGTCCGATCGTGTCGAGGGCTGCTCGGGCCTCTGGGTACCAGGGCTGGTCCGCGAGGATCTCGACGGCCTTGTCCCACTCCTCGTCGGTGGTCTCGACGCCGACCGCGCGGCCCGCGGAGGTGACGAGGACGAGAGAGCGGATCCGCTCGGGGTGGGCGGCGGCGTAGAGGGTGGCCAGGTTCCCGCCGGCGGAGTGGCCGAGAAGGTCGATCCGGTCGAGGCCGAGGTGGGCGCGGAGCGCCTCGACGTCGCCGACCTGCCGGTCGCAGCGGTACGTGGCGGGGTCGGCGGGCTCGGCGCTCGCCCGCGGCACCGGGGCGAGCGCCTCGACGTCGCCGACCTGCCGGTCGCAGCGGTACGTGGCGGGGTCGGCGGGCTCGGCGCTCGCCCCGGTGCCGCGGGCGTCGAGCAGGATCAGGGTCCGGTGGGCGGCGAGTCCCCCGAGGTCGCCGAGGTAGGCGGCGTCGCGCATCGGCCCGCCCGCCAGGCACACCAGGGGTTCTCCCTCCCCGTGGATCCGGTAGGCGAGTTCGGTCCCGTCGTACGTCGTGAATTGCGGCATGACACCGATCCTGACCGGGCCGGGACGATCTTCGCAATCGGTTTGTCCGGGCGCGCGATACGGTGGGCGGACCGTCCCCGATCAGCGAAGGAACCGTTCCATCGTGCCCGAGACCCGGCAACCCGCGCTGCGCGGCGACTGCGCGAACTGTTTCGGCCTGTGCTGTGTGGCGCTGCCCTTCGCGAAGTCGGCCGACTTCGCCGTGAACAAGGCCCCGGGCGAGCCCTGCCGGAACCTCCAGGAGGACTTCCGCTGCGGTGTCCACACCCGGCTGCGGACCACCGGTTTCCAGGGCTGCACGGTGTACGACTGCTTCGGCGCCGGCCAGCAGGTCTCACAGGTGACCTTCGGCGGCGTGTCCTGGCGCGAGGCGCCGGAGACCGCGAGCCGGATGTTCGACGTGTTCTACGTGATGCGCCAGCTGTACGAGCTGCTGCGGTACCTGACGGAGGCGCTGGACCGGCCCGCGGCCCGGCCGGTCCACCCCGAGCTGCGGCTGACGCTCGCCCGGGTCGAGGAGTTCACCCGGGCTTCGGCGGACACGCTGGAGCAGTTGCGCGTCCCCGAGGTGCGCGCCGACGCGAACCGGCTGCTGCTGCGGACGAGCGAGCTGGTCCGCGCCACGGCCGGCGGGAAGCCGAAGAGCCGGCGCGGAGCCGACCTGGTCGGCAAGCGGCTGCGCGGGGCGAAGCTGCGTGGCGCCGATCTGCGCGGCGCGCTCCTGATCGCCGCCGACCTCACGGGGGCGGACCTGTCCCTGGCCGATCTGATCGGCGCCGACCTGAGGGACGCCGATCTGTCGGGGGCCGACCTCACGGGGGCCCTGTTCCTGACGCAGCCCCAGCTGAACGCGGCGCGCGGGGACGCCGCCACCCGCCTCCCGGAGGGTTTCGAGCGCCCCGCGCACTGGACGTCCTGACGCCCCCGTCCTACGAGGAGGTCACCGCGTTGCGCCAGACCGTCACGTCGAGCGTCAGATACGTGCTGGGCGAGTCCTCCGGGGAGATGCCCTTGACGGTGACGAGGCCCAGGTGGCCGCTGCCGGTCGTGACGCAGACCTGCCGGCCCGTGGTCAGCTTGTTCACGTAGACCTCCTGGGTGAACCGGGTCTCCGCGCGGCACACGGCGAGGGAGCCCTGCTGCCCCGGGTCGAGAAGCACCAGGCTGCCATCGCTGCTCTCGGCGTCGAGGTAGCCGCCGGTGTCGTAGGAGAGTTCGTAGCCGCCGTCCTCACCGCTCTGCGGCCGCACGTTCTCGTCGCCGAGCGTCAGGTGGTAGCCCGCGGTGAGGTTGATGGCCTTGTAGTCGGCGGGCTTCGGGTCGGTGACGGTCGAGGGCTTCGCACTCGGGGCGGTGCCGCCGGTGGTCGGCGTGCTGCCTCCCCCTCCGCCGGTCTGCTTGCCGCCGTTCGCGTTGTCGCCGTTCGACGTGGTCTCCTGCCCCTTGTCCTTCAGCAGGCTGTAGGCCGTCAGACCGCCCACGAGGCCGAAGGCGAGCACGGCGGCGACGGCGACGAGAATCCCCCGCCCGCCCCGGCCCTGCCCGGCAGCGGGCTGCTGCCGGCCGGGGGCGCCGAGGTGCTGGTACGGGGTGGGGGCGGGTCCCTGCACGGGCGGGTAGGCGTGGGCCGGCCCTCCGTGGACCGGCGCCCCATGGACGGGCGCCCCGTGGACGACCGGCCCTCCGTGGACCGGCGCCCCGTGCTGCGGCGGCGGACCGTACGGCCCGGCCTGCGGGGGCGGCTGCTGACCCGCGGGAGGCCCGTACGCCCCCGGCGGGGCGGCCGGCGGGGCCGGGTTGGCCGGAGCGGTGGGCGCGTAGGCCGCGCCGGGAGCGGTGGGCGCGTAACCGGCCGCGGGGGCGGGCGGGCCCGACGGCGCGGTGGGCGGGTGGCCTGCCGTGGGCGCGGTCGTCGGAGGCGGCGGTGTCTGCGCGGGCGCGGGGGCCGCCGCCCGTGCCGTGATCTCGGCGGAGACCGCGCCCGGCAGCCAGTCCTCGGGCCGTCGGAGCACCGTCGCCGCGTTCGCCTCCTGGCACAGCCGGATGACCTCGGCGAGCGTCGGCCGCGCTTCTGGGTCCTTCGCGAGGCACCGGCTGACCAGGTCGCTCAGGCGCTCCGGTACCGCGCTCAGGTCGGGTTCCTCGTGCACGATCCGGTACAGCACGCCGTGCGAGGTTCCCTCACCGAACGCCGGGAGGCCGGTCGCCGCGTACGCCGCGACCTGGCCGAGCGCGAAGATGTCCGTGGCCGGGGTCACCCTGCGCCCTGCGGCCTGCTCGGGAGCCATGAACGACGGGGTGCCGATGGTGACGCCGCTGCCGGTGAGCGAGGTCGCGTCGGCGGCGTGGGCGATGCCGAAGTCGATGACGCGGGGGCCGTCGGAGGCGAGCAGCACGTTGGACGGCTTGAGGTCGCGGTGGACGATCCCCGCGCCGTGGATGACGTGCAGGGCCTCGGCCATGCCGGCGACGAGCAGCAGCACCGTCTCCACGGGCAGCGCTCCGTGCGCGACGACCGCGTCGGCGAGCGAGGGTCCGGGCACGTAGGCGGTGGCCAGCCAGGGCTGGGCGCCTTCCGGGTCGGCGTCGATGACGGGCGCGGTGAAGAGTCCCTGCACGCGCTGCGCGGAGCGCACCTCCTGGGCGAAACGGCGGCGGAACTCGGCGTCCTCGCCGAACTCGGGGCGGATGAGCTTGATCGCCACGGGCCGGCCGCCCGGCGTGTACGAGAGGTACACCTTGCCCATGCCGCCGGCTCCCAGCTTGGCGGCCAGCCGGTATCCCGCGACCGTGGTGGGGTCGTCCGCCGCGAGCGGTCGGAAGATCTCGCCCGTACCGCCCCGGCCCGACTGCTGACCACTCATCAACTCATGTCTCCCCACGCTGACCTCTGCTGTTGCCGGACGGCACCCTACCGTTGCGGGACCACCCGGCCGGAACCGCGCCGGGTCTACACCGTGTACATGTACGGGGTCGTGGTGGAGAGGACGCGGAAGCCGAGGCGCTGGAGGATGGGGCGGCTGGTGTCGGCGGCGTCGACCTGGACGTACCGGTGGCCGCGCTCGGCCGCGATGCGGGTGCGGTGGGCCACGAGGGCGCGGTAGAGGCCGCGGCCCCGCCAGCTCTCGACGGTGCCGCCGCCCCAGAGGCCGGCGAAGTCGGTGCCGGGGCAGAGTTCGAGGCGGGCCGCGCTGACGGGTTCGCCGGCCGCGAGGGCGATGACGGCGGTGACCGTGCCCGGGTCGGCGGCGAGGTGGTCGAGGAGTTGACGGCCGATGTGGCCGCTGTCGGTGCCGAAGGCGCGCTCGTGGACCTCGACCACCTGGCGTACACCGGCCTCGTCCGTCACCGCGCGGAGTTCGACGCCCTCGGGAAGCGGTACGTCCAGGGACAGCGAGGCGGCTTCGGCGGCCATCAGGGTCTCGGGGTCCTCGGCGGTGAAGCCGGCGGCGAGGAGCCGGTCGCCGAGGTCGGCGGGGGTGTCGTGCGCGTACAGCTTCCACTCGAAGGACACACCGGCGGCGCGGTAGTGGGCGATCTGGCCGGCGATGGCCCCGTCGGCGCCGGACGCGTCGAGACCGGACCAGAGCACGCCGTTCCAGGCATGCGCGGGTCCGGTCTGGCGGACGACGTCGCCGACCCGCTCGACCCGGCAGCCCGGCCCGTCGGGGCGGGCCTCGCGGCGGATCTGGCGGTCGTACAGGTCACGGACGTGCTGGTTCTCCATGGGGGTCACTTCAGCACCGGGCCGGACGCCGGGCAACGGGGTTTCGGCCGGCGGCTCAGGGGGTGCGGGCCGCCTTGGCGGGTTCCGGTGTCCCCTCGGTCCTTCCCGCGTCGTGCCGCAGCGGGGTGATCTGGTCGATGTCGTAGCGGATCCTGAGGCGTTCGACGGCCGCGTGGTCGACCTCTCCGCCCGAGCCGAGGATCTCCATGAGTTCCTCGAAGTACCGCTCGTGGTCCGGCGGCGGGGACGCCTGGAAGAGCATGCGTGCCGGTTCGCCCGTGGGGTTGGCGAAGGCGTGCGGGCAGCCGGGCGGCACCAGGATCAGGGTGCCGCGGGTCGCCCGCACGGCGCGCTGCCCGGAGGACGACTCCCACTCCCGCCAGCTGTCGCGGGTGCGGACGAGGGGTTCGAAGGCGAGGACGTCGAGTTCGCCCTCCAGGACGTAGAAGAGTTCCTCGCTGTGTCCGTGGGCGTGGGCGCCGACGTCGAAGCCCGGTGGTACGACGACCTCGAAGGTGGAGGCGGTACGGGAGTGCTCGCCGGTCACCTTGAAGGTGACGTGCTGGGCGGCGGTGGTGAGGGTCTTGCCGTGGCCAGGCGGCACGACGAGGCCGCCCTTCGGTCCGATCGCGGTGACTGTCACGGTGTGCGGACTCCTCTCACCAGGTGACCGGAAGAGTCTCGGGGCCGCGGATGAGGGCTCCGCGCTGCCAGCGCAGCTGGTCCTCGGGCACCGCGAGGCGGAGGTCGGGG
This sequence comes from Streptomyces sp. NPDC051822, assembly GCF_044452745.1. Classification (NCBI taxonomy): domain Bacteria; kingdom Bacillati; phylum Actinomycetota; class Actinomycetes; order Kitasatosporales; family Streptomycetaceae; genus Streptomyces; species Streptomyces sp. NPDC051822. The sequence continues at coordinate 79,503 of NZ_JBITBZ010000011.1, forward strand.
AAGCGGGTCCACAGGGACTCGACGAGGATCTCCGACTCGATGCGGGCGAGGGCGGAGCCCGGGCAGTAGTGGGGTCCGTGGCCGAAGGCGACGTGCGGGTTGTAGCCGCGGTCGAAGTCGAGCCGGTCCGGGTCGGGGAAGACGGCGGGGTCGCGGTTGGCGGTCAGGTAGGACACGTAGACCGGTTCGCCGGCCGGGATGGTGACCCCGCCGACCTCGACGTCCTCCAGGGCGATCCGGGAGAGGCCGACGGCGTTGCGGTGCGGGATGTAGCGGAGGAGCTCGTCGACGGCCTGCGGGACCAGGGCGGGTTCGGCGCGCAGCCGGGCGAGGTGCTCGGGGTGGGTGAGCAGCGCGTACACCATGTTGGCGCTGTTGTTGCGGACGGCGTGGGCGCCGCCGATCTGGATGAGGACGGCGAGGCCGACGGCCTCGTGCTCGGTGAGGGTCTCGTCGTCGACGGCGTCGGCGAGGACGGCGGCGAGCGTCTCCTTGCCGGTGCCGTGGTTGCGGCCGACGAGTTCGGTGAAGTAGCGGCCCATGTCGGCCTTGGCCTGCTCGCTGGCCTCCCGGCCGGCCGCGGCGGAGATGATCGTGTCGGACCAGCGGGCCATCAGCGGCTGGTCGCCCTCGGGTACGCCCATGAGTTCGCTGACCATGGCGAGCGGGAAGGGCCGGTTGACCAGTTCCATGAGGTCGGCGGGCGGGCCGTGTTCCTCGACGCGGTCGAGGAGCCGGTCCATGACGTCCTGGGCGTGGTCGCGCAGGGCGCGCAGGGCGCGGGCGCTGAAGGCGCGGGCGACGACGCGCCGCATCCGGGTGTGGTCCGGCGGGTCGGCGAAGCCGACGGCCCCCTCCATCGGGATGAAGTGGGGGGCGACCCGGGTGATGGAGCGGCCCCAGACGGCCTGGCGGCTGAAGCGGGGGTCGACGGAGACGAACTTGACGTCCTCGTACCGGGTGACGAGCCAGGCGTGTCCTTCGCCGTGCGGCAGACGGACCCGGGTGACGGGGTCCTCGTGCAGCAGCTTGGCGAGCAGCGGGTCGAAGTCGAGGCCGGTGAGGTCGGGGACGGCCCAGAAGTGGACCTGGGGGAGGTCGGCGTCGGTGGTGGCCGTGGTGGTCACGGGGCCACCTCCTCGGGGCCGGCTGCGGCGGGGCGGTGCGGGTGGGGCATGACGTTCGCTTTCGTCGGGGCACGCGGGCGGGCCGCCGGCCGGGGCCGGGGCGACCGAACCGGGACCGGGCGGACCTCTGCTGCTCCAGCCCTCCCCGCGGCGGAGGTGCTCCCTGTCCGAATCCGGCCGAAAGACACCCCAAGGGGTGACGGGCCGCCTTCGACCGGCGGTCCGGCGTTGCGGAGAAACTCCTTCCCCCCTCTTGCCAACCCCCGGGGCGCTCCGGTTTTACTGAGCCGGAGCGGATCAACCGAATGATCGGTCGTCCGTTTTACGACCGTGGAGGAGTGCGCGATGAGGGAACTGCTGGACGGCGGCGAACGGCTCGGCCGGGAGGAGCTGGCGGCGCTCCAGCTGGAACGGCTGCGCGCGACCCTGCGCCACGCGTACGAGAACGTGGACTTCCACCGGCGCTCCTTCGACGCGGCCGGGGTGACCCCGGACGACTGCCGTACGCTCGCGGACCTGCCGCGCTTCCCCTTCACCACCAAGGCGGACCTGCGCGACCACTACCCCTTCGGCATGTTCGCCGTCGACCAGTCCCGCATCCGCCGCGTCCACGCCTCCAGCGGCACCACCGGCCGGCCGACCGTCGTCGGCTACACCGAGGGCGATCTCGACATGTGGGCGGACGTGGTGGCCCGCTCCCTGCGCGCCGCCGGGGCCCGCCCGGGGGACAAGGTCCATGTCGCCTACGGATACGGCCTGTTCACCGGAGGGCTCGGCGCGCACTACGGGGCGGAGCGGCTCGGGTGCACGGTGATCCCGGCCTCGGGAGGCATGACGGCCCGGCAGGTGCAGCTCATCCAGGACTTCCGCCCCGAGATCATCATGGTGACCCCCTCGTACATGCTCACGCTGCTCGACGAGTTCCAACGGCAGGGCGTGGATCCCCGGTCGACCTCCCTGAAGGTGGGCGTCTTCGGCGCCGAGCCGTGGACGGAGGCCATGCGGAAGGAGATCGAGGAGGCGTTCGCGATCGACGCGGTCGACATATACGGCCTGTCGGAGGTGATCGGTCCGGGGGTGGCCCAGGAGTGCGTGGAGACCAAGGACGGACTGCACATCTGGGAGGACCACTTCTACCCGGAGGTCGTGGACCCGTTCACGGGCGAGGTGCTGCCCGACGGGGAGGAGGGGGAGCTCGTCTTCACCTCGCTCACCAAGGAGGCCATGCCGGTGATCCGCTACCGGACGCGGGATCTGACCCGGCTGCTGCCGGGGACCGCGCGGGTGTTCCGGCGGATGGAGAAGGTCACGGGCCGCAGCGACGACATGATCATCCTGCGTGGGGTGAACCTCTTCCCGACCCAGATCGAGGAGATCGTCCTGCGCACTCCGGCGGTGGCCCCGCACTTCCAGCTGCGGCTGACCAGGGAGGGCCGTCTCGACGCCCTGACGGTACGGGCGGAGGCCCGCGCGGGAGCGACCGCCGAGGAGCGGTCGGAGGCCGCGCGGACGATCGCCGGGGCGGTCAAGGACGGGATCGGCGTCTCGGTCGGGGTCGAGGTGGTCGACCCCGAGACGCTGGAGCGCTCGGTGGGCAAGATCAAGCGGATCGTGGACCTGCGGGAGGAGTAGCGGACGCGCCGGAGAACCGGTCGCGGAGTTCGCGCTTGAGGATCTTGCCGCTCGCGTTGCGGGGCAGTTCGGGGGTGAAGTGGACGCGCTTGGGCGCCTTGAAGTGGGGGAGGTTCTCCCTGGCGTGGGCGAGCAGTTCGGCTTCGGTGACCTCGCCGCGGGGGACGACGACGGCCGTGACCGCCTCGATCCAGCGGTCGTCCGGGAGGCCGATCACGGCCACCTCGGCGACGCCGGCGTGCGTGTAGAGCACGTCCTCGACCTGGCGGGAGGCGACGAGCACTCCCCCGGAGTTGATGACGTCCTTCACGCGGTCGACGATCGTGTAGTAGCCCTCGGCGTCGCGGACGGCGAGGTCGCCGGAGCGGAACCAGCCGCCGCGGAAGGCCGCCTTGGTCTCGTCGGGCTTTCGCCAGTAGCCGTCGCACAGTTGGGGCGAGCGGTAGACGATCTCGCCGGGGGTGCCGTCGGGGACGTCGTCGCCGTTCTCGTCGACGACGCGGGCCTCGACGTGGCGGACCGGACGGCCGCAGGAGTCCATCCGGCCCTCGTGCTCGTCGGGGCCGAGGACGGTGGCGAGCGGGCCGATCTCCGACTGGCCGAAGCAGTTGTAGAAGGCGAGGTCCGGCAGGCGGGCGCGCAGCCGCTCCAGGACGGGCACGGGCATGACCGAGGCCCCGTAGTAGGCCTTGCGCAGCGCCGACAGGTCGCGGCCCTCGAAGTCCGGGTGGTTGACGAGGCCGATCCAGACGGTCGGCGGGGCGAAGAGGCTGTCGGCGCGGCCCGCCTCGATCAGCTCGAACAGGACGGCCGGGTCGGGTCCGTCGATGATCGTGTTCTCGGCGCCGACGGCGAGGTAGGGCAGCAGGAAGACGTGCATCTGCGCCGAGTGGTAGAGCGGCAGCGCGTGCACCGGCCGGTCGTCCTCGCTCAGGTCGAGGGCCTCGACGGCGCTGGCGTACTCGTGGACGAGTGCCTGGTGGGTCATCATGGCGCCCTTGGGCAGGGCGGTGGTGCCCGAGGTATAGAGCAGCTGGACGTACTCGCGGGCGTCGCGGTCGGTGTCGTACTCCTCCGGTTCGGCGAGCGCGTCCAGGAGTGACCCGGGCGCGTCCCGCAGCGCCCTGACCGCGAAACCGTCCGGGACGCGGTCCGCGAGGCCGGGGTCGGCGAGGACGAGGGCGGTGTCGGACTGCTCAAGGATGTACGTGAGATCGTCACCGGTCAGGTGGTGGTTGACCGGCACGTGGATCAGGTCGGCCCGGGAGCAGGCGAGGAACGCGATGAGGTAGGCGTCCGAGTTGTGGCCGTAGGTGGCGACGCGGGCACGGTCGGGCAGCCCGAGGCCGTGGTGCGGCTCCCGCAGGACGGCGGCCGCGGTGGTGACGGCCTCGTCGAGTTCGGCGTACGTCCAGGTCCGGTCGGCGTAGCGGACGGCGATCCGGTCGGGGGCGCGCTGGGCGCTCATGCGCAGGACACCGTCGACGGCACGGCTGAGGAGTCGATCCATGCGGTGATCCTCGGTGGGCGCCGGGTGAGCGGTCAAGTACCGTGCGGCGCGCCGCAGATGCCCGGACCTCGGATACCGAACGGGATGTTGACAAGGGGACGCGCACCTGGGTGCATGGTCCGACCCGCACGTCCCATCCGCCCGTTGGGAGACACGTTGCACCTCCGTACCCGCCTGAAATTCCTGGCTCTGTCCGGCACGGCCCTCGCCGTCGTCACGGCCTCGCTGCCCGGCGCGGCGGTGGCCGACTCCGGGGGCCGGGGGCACCACCCGTCCGACCGCGGCCTGTCGGCCGTCATCCGGTACACCGAGTACGGCATTCCGCACATCGTGGCCAAGGACTACGCGAACCTCGGCTTCGGTACGGGCTGGGCCCAGGCCGCCGACCAGGTCTGCACGCTCGCGGACGGCTTCGTGACCGTGAACGGCGAGCGCTCCCGGTACTTCGGCCCGGACGCCGGCACGGACGGCTCGCTGTCCTCCGCCGGAACGAACCTCTCCAGCGATCTGTACTTCCGCGGCGTGAAGGACGCCGGGTCGGTCGAGAAGCTCCTCGCGACACCGGCACCGGCCGGCCCGAGCGGCGATCTCAAGGAACTCATGCGCGGCTGGGCGGCCGGTTACAACGCCTGGGTGCGGAAGAACCGCATATCGGATCCCGCCTGCGCGGGCGCCGACTGGGTGCGTCCGGTGACCGCGCTCGACGTGGCCCGGCGCGGCCACGCCGTCTCGGTGCTCGGCGGACAGGGCCGGGCCGCCGACGGCATCACGGGCGCCCGGCCGCCGGCCTCCCCCCCGTCGGCCGCTCCGTCCGAAGGTGCCCCCGATTCGGCCGCCGCCGCGGCGGCGGCCAGGGAACTCTTCGCCGCCGAGAACGCCACCATGGGCTCGAACGCCGTCGCGTTCTCCGGGGCGACCACGGCGAACGGCCGCGGGCTGCTCCTCGGAAACCCGCACTACCCCTGGCAGGGCGGGCGCCGCTTCTGGCAGTCGCAGCAGACCATTCCCGGCGAGCTGAACGTCTCCGGCGCCTCGCTCCTCGGCACGACCATCGTGAACATCGGCTTCAACGACAAGGTCGCCTGGAGCCACACCGTCGCCACCGGAGTGCCGCTCAACCTGCACCAGCTGACGCTCGCCGCCGGCGACCCGACCTCGTACCTGGTGGACGGGAAGCCGGAGCGGATGACCCCGCGCACCGTGACCGTGCCGGTCAAGGACGGTGCCCCGGTCACCCGTACCCAGTGGTGGACCCGGTACGGCCCGGTCGTCGCCGGACTCGGCGCGCAGCTCCCGCTGCCGTGGACCGCGACCACCGCGTACGCGCTCAACGACCCCAACGCGGTCAACCTGCGCGGCTCCGACACAGCGCTCGGCTTCGCGAAGGCGCGCTCGACGCGGGACGTCGCCGACACCCTCCGCCGTACCCAGGGGCTGCCCTGGGTCAACACGATCGCGGCCGACTCGGCGGGGCACTCGTTCTTCAGCCAGTCCCAGGTGCTCCCCCGGATCACCGACGAACTCGCCGAGCGCTGCTCCACCCCGCTCGGCCGGGCCACCTATCCCTCCTCCGGCGTCGCGGTGCTCGACGGCGCACGGTCCGACTGCGCACTCGGCTCCGACCCGGACGCGGTGCAGCCGGGGGTGTTCGGCCCCGCGCGGATGCCGGTGCTGCGGGACACCCCGTACGTGGGGAACTCCAACGACAGTGCGTGGCTGACCAACGCCGACCGGCCGCTCACCGGGTACGAGCGGATCTTCGGCACGATCGCGACCCAGCGGTCCCTCCGTACCAGGGGCGGCGTGGAGGACGTGGCGGCGATGGCGGAGCGCGGGGGCCTGACGGTGGCCGACCTCCAGCGCCAGCAGTTCGCCAACCGGGCGCCTGCCGGTGACATGGCGGCGGCCGACGCGGCGAAGGCCTGCGCGACCGCACTGCCCGGGGACCCGGAGGTCTGCCGGGTCATCGGGGCCTGGGACCGGACGGTGAACACCGACAGCCGGGGCGCGCTGCTCTTCGACCGCTTCTGGCGGAGGTTCACCGGCACGGTGAAGCCGGCCGACCATTGGAAGGTGCCGTTCTCGGCGGCCGACCCGGTCCGCACCCCGCACACCCTGAACACGGCGGCGCCCGGGTTCGCGAAGGCGCTGACCGACGCGGCGGCGGAGCTGCGGGCCGCCGGGATCCCGCTGGACGCGCCGCTCGGGGCCCACCAGTTCGTCGTACGGAACGGGGAGCGGATCCCGGTGAGCGGCGGCACCGAGTCGCTCGGCATCTGGAACAAGACCGAACCCGTGTGGAGCGCGGCGGGCGGCGGCTACGTGGAGGTCGCGCACGGCACCAGCCATGTGCAGGCGGTGGGCTGGGACGGCGGCCGGTGCCCGGTGGCCCGCACCCTGCTCTCCTACTCGCAGTCGTCGAACCCGGCGTCACCGCACCACAGCGACCAGACCCGGCTGTACGCGGGCGAGCGCTGGGTGACGTCACGGTTCTGCGAGCGGGACATCCTGCGTTCGCCGGCCCTGCGGGTGGTGGTCGTCAGGGGCTGAACGACAGGAAGACGAAGGCGGCGAAGATCGCGAGATGGACGCCGCCCTGGAGGAGGGTGGCCCGTCCGGGCACCACGGTCAGGGCGCTCACCACAGCGGTGAGGACGAGCAGCACCATGTGGAGCGGACCGAGACCGAGCAGAAGGGGCCCGGACAGCCAGATCGAGGCGAGCGCGATCGCCGGAACCGTCAGTCCGATACTGGCGATCGCGGAGCCGTACGCGAGGTTGAGGCTCGTCTGCATCCGGTCCCTGCGGGCCGCGCGGACGGCGGCGAGGGTCTCCGGCAGCAGCACCATCAGGGCGATGACGACACCGACGACCGCCTTGGGGAGGCCGGCCGACTCGACGCCGTCCTCGATCGTCGGCGAGATCAGCTTGGCGTTGCCGACGACGGCGACGAGGGCCAGGAGGAGGAGTCCGAGGCTGATCAGCGCCTCCCGCCGGGTCGGCGGCTCGGCGTGCTCCTCCTCCGACTCGTGTCCCGGCCGGGGCACCGGGAGGAAGTAGTCCCGGTGCCGTACGGTCTGGACGCCGACGAACACTCCGTACAGGCAGAGGGAGGCGACGGCGGCGAAGGCGAGCTGCGCCGAGGAGAACTCGGGGCCACGGTGGCTCGTGGTGAAGCTGGGCAGGACCAGGGTCATCGTGGCCAGGGTGCAGACGGTGGCGAGTGCGCCGCCGGAGCCCTCGGCGTTGAAGACCGCGACGCGGGTGCGGAGCGCGCCGACGAGGAGGGACAGGCCGACGATGCCGTTGCAGGTGATCATGACGGCGGCGAAGACGGTGTCGCGCGCGTAGGTCGAGGTCTTCTCGCCGCCGCCCGCCATCAGGGTGACGATGAGTCCGACCTCGATGACGGTGACCGCCACGGCGAGGACGAGCGAGCCGAAGGGTTCGCCGACGCGGTGGGCGATGACCTCGGCGTGGTGGACCGCGGCGAGGACGGCGGCCATGAGACAGAGCGCGATGAGGCCGACGGCGAACCCCGGGAGGTCGCGCCCCCAGGCCGCCCCCAGCGCGAGCGCGGCCACCACCGGCCCCCAGGTGGTCCACTGCCGTGCCGTCGACGCCGTACTCGAACTCATGATCCGCATCCTGCCACAAAGCGCCCTTTCGGCCCCTTTCGGCCCCTGTGGCCTTCCGTCAGACGGAACGCTCCCTGCCCTCCCAGTACGGGTCGCGGAGGCGGCGCTTGTACAGCTTGCCGTTGGGGTCGCGGGGCATGGCCGGGACGAAGTCGACCGACTTCGGGCGCTTGAAGCCCGCGAGGCGTCCGGCGCAGTGGGCCAGGATCTCGGTGGCGAGCGCGGGCCCCGGCGCGTGCCCCTCGGCCGCCTCGACGACCGCCTTGACCTCCTCGCCCCAGTCGGCGTGCGGGATGCCGAAGGCGGCGGCGTCCGCGACGGCGGGGTGGGCGAGCAGCGCCGCCTCGATCTCGGCCGGGTAGATGTTGACGCCGCCGGAGATGATCATGTCGATCTTGCGGTCGCGGAGGAAGAGATAGCCGTCCTCGTCGAGGACGCCCAGGTCCCCGACGGTGAAGAAGTCGCCGATGCGGTTCTTCGCCGTCTTCGCGTCGTCCTTGTGGTACTGGAACCCGCCGGTGTTCATCTTCAGGTAGACGGTGCCGAGTTCGCCGGGCGGCAGCCGTACGCCGTCGTCGTCGAAGACGGCGAGTTCGCTGATGGGCCAGGCCCTGCCGACTGTGCCGGGCTTCTTCAGCCACTCCTCGGCCGTGGCGAAGGCGCCGCCGCCCTCGCTCGCCGCGTAGTACTCCTCCACACAGCGGCCCCACCAGTCGATCATCGCCCGCTTCACGTGCTCGGGGCAGGGCGCGGCGCCGTGGATGGCGTGGCGCATCGAGGAGACGTCGTACCGCTCCCGTACCTCCTCGGAGAGGGAGAGGAGCCGGTGGAACTGGGTGGGGACCATATGGGTGTGGGTGCAGGCGTACCGGTCGATCAGGCGGAGCATCTCCTCGGGCGTCCACCGGTCCATCAGGACGAGGGGGTGCCCGATGTGCAGAGCGGCGGCGGCGAACTGGAGCACGGCCGTGTGGTAGAGCGGCGAGCAGACGAGGTGGACGTCGCCGTCGCCCGGCCGGATGCCGAAGATGCCGAGGAAGCCGCCGAGATGGGTCTCCTCGGGCAGCTTTCCGGGGAGCGGGCGGCGGATGCCGCGGGGCCGTCCGGTGGTGCCCGAGGTGTAGTTCATGACCCAGCCGAGGGTGCGGTCGGCGGGCGCGGACCCGTCCCGGCCTTCGAGGAGTTCGGCGTACGGGCGGAAGCCGGGCACCGTGCCGACCGCGTACCGGTGGGTGGGCGCGAGTCCGGCCTCGTCGGCGGCGAGGGTGACCGCCTCGGCGAACCGCTCGTGGGCGAGGAGGACCTTGGCGCCCGAGTCGGCGACGATCCAGGCGATCTCGGGACCGACGAAGTGGTGGTTGACGGGGACGAGGTAGAACCCGGCCTGGGTGGCGGCGAGATGGGCCGCGAAGAACTCGGGGCCGTTGGGCAGGACGACGGCGAAGGCGTCGCCGCGTTCGAGTCCCGCCGCGCGCAGCCCGTGGACGAGGCGGTTCGCCTCGGTGAGCAGCCGTCCGGCGGTCCACTCCTCTCCGTCGGGTGCGACCAGGACGGTACGGCCGGGGTCGGCGGCTGCCTGGGCCCAGAATCCCGTGGGGGCTCCCTGACTGCTCATGCGTCGCTCCGTCCCGCGATGCGGTTGATGCGGTCGACGGCCTTCTCGAAGCCGCGGGTGAGCTCGTCCACGACCTGCTGGACGCTGCGCTCCGCGTTCATCCGGCCGACGATCTGTCCGACGGGGGTGCCGAGGAGCGGATCGATCTCGTACTTCTGGATGCGGGAGACGGCTTCGGCGACCAGGAGTCCCTGGAGCGGCATGGGCAGCGTGCCGGGTCCCGCCGGGTCGTCCCAGGCGTCGGTCCACTCGGTACGGAGCTGCCGGGCGGGCTTGCCGGTCAGGGCGCGGGAGCGGACGGTGTCGCCGGATCCCGCGGCGAGCAGCTTGGCTGTGAGGGCGCGGGAGTGCAGGTCGGCCTCGGTGGTGGTGAGCCAGATCGAGCCGAGCCAGACGCCCTGGGCGCCGAGGGCGAGTCCGGCGGCGATCTGCTCGCCGCTGCCGATGCCGCCGGCGGCGAGCACGGGCAGCGGGGACACGGCGTCGACGACCTCGGGGGTGAGGACCATGGAGGCGATCTCGCCGGTGTGGCCGCCGGCCTCGTAGCCCTGGGCGACGACGATGTCGATGCCGGCCTCGGCGTGGTGGCGGGCGTGGCGGGCGCTGCCGGCGAGGGCGGCGACGAGGACGCCGTGGTCGTGGGCGCGGGCGACGACGTCGGGGGGCGGTGAACCGAGGGCGTTGGCGAGGAGTCTGATCGGGTAGTCGAAGGCCACGTCGAGCTGGTTGCGGGCGACCTGCTCCATCCAGCCGGTGATGCGCCAGCCGGAGACCTCGCCCTCGGCGAGCTCGGGCACGCCGTGCTTGGCGAGGGTGGAGCGGACGAACGCCCGGTGCCCCTCCGGGATCATGGCCTCGACCTGGGCCTCCGTCAGCGCTTGGTTCCCCGGGGCCTCGACCTTCTTCGCGGGCATCACGACGTCGAGGCCGTAGGGCAGCCCGTCGGTGTGCTCCTGCATCCAGTCGAGGTCGCGGGCGAGGTCCTCGGGGGCGGTGTAGCGGACCGCGCCGAGGACGCCGAACCCGCCGGCTCTGGTGAGTGCGGCGGCCACCGCGGGGAAGGGCGTGAAGCCGAAGATGGCGTGCTCGATCCCCAGGGTGCGACTCAGCTCCGTCTTCATGGGCGGCAGGATGCCTCAGCGGCGCGTCGGAGGGAAGAGGTTTTCTGATGCCTCGTCAGATTCGTGTGTGCGTTCCTCCTGGGCGGCACGTCGACGTTTCACCGCGGTCCCCGGTGGGAGAGGGTGGGCATGACGGAGGACGCGACACGAGACGGAAGTCTGAGCCGCCGTGCGTTCGGCGGCGGAGTACTGGCCCTGGGAGGTGCGCTGGTGATCGGAGCGGTGCCGGGGGCCGCGGCCTCCCCGGAGCCGGGGCCGGGGGCGGGGGCAGGGGCGGGGCACCCCGGCGAGGGGGCCGGGGGCGGCGGGGCCGGCCCGGGAGCCGCGGCGCGGCGGACCACGCTGCGGCGCGGTTCGCCCGAGCGCGCCGGGCTGCTCTCCGCATCTCTGGACAGGCTGGTCACGGAGGCGGAGGGGTTCCTCGCGCCCTCCCCCGCCCACCCCTGGTACGCGGGAGCCGTCCTGCTCGCGGGGCGGGGCGGGACCGTCGCCCTGCACCGGGCGATCGGCTCGGCCGTGCGGTACGCGGCGTACGACGAGAAGACGGACACCGGGATCGAGCTGCCGCCGGAGCGGCAGCTCCCGATGACCGAGGACACCGTCTTCGATCTGGCGTCGGTCTCCAAGCTGTTCACCTCGATCCTGGCGGTGCAGCAGATCGAGCGCGGGCGCCTCGACCTTGAGGCGAGGGTCACCGCGTACCTGCCGGCGTTCGGCGGCGGGGGGAAGGGCGCCGTCACCGTCCGGCAGCTGCTCACCCATACCTCCGGGTTCCGGTCGTGGATCCCGCTGTACCGGGAGCCGACGCGGGAGGGGAAGCTGCGGCTGCTCTGGAACGAGACCCTGGCGAACCCGCCGGGCTCCGCGTATCTCTACTCCGACCTGAACCTGATCACGCTCCAGCTCGTCCTGGAGGAGATCACCGGTCTCGGTCTGGATGTCCTGCTCCACGACGAGATCACCGCTCCGCTCGGGATGCACCGCACGCGTTTCAATCCGCCGCTCTCCTGGCGGCCGGGGATCGCCGCCACCGAGGACGCCCGACCGCCGTGGTCCGGCCTCGACCGGGGCATGGTGTGGGGCGAGGTGCACGACGAGAACGCCCACAGCCTGGGCGGCGTCGCGGGCCACGCCGGGATCTTCTCCCGCGCCTGGGACCTCGCGATCCTCGCCCGTACGCTCCTCAACGGCGGGGCGTACGGCCGGGACCGCATCCTCTCCCCCGCCTCGGTGGAGCTGATGTTCACCGACTTCAACACCGCCTTCCCCGGCGACGAGCACGGGCTCGGCTTCGAACTCCACCAGCACTGGTACATGGGCGCCATGGCCACGCCCCGGACGGCCGGGCACACCGGCTTCACCGGCACCAGCCTCGTCCTGGACCCGACGACCAACGCGTTCCTGATCGTCCTCGGCAACTCCGTGCACCCCGTGCGTTCCTGGCGCTCCGGCTCCGCACCGCGCGTCGCCACCGCGAACCAGCTGGCGAGAGCCGTGCCCGTACGGCCGGCCAGAGGCCGCACGGCCTGGTTCTCCGGCATGGAGAGCGGCACCACCGCCACGCTCACGCTGCCCCCGGTGCCGGGTGCGGCACGGTTCGAGTGCGCCCTGTGGTGGGACACCGAGCCGTCCGCGGACGCCGCCCGGCTGGAGGCCTCCGCGGACGGCGGGGCGACCTGGGAGGCGGTGCCGTTCGACACCGTACGCGCGGGGCAGGAGCCGCTGCCGCACCCGTCGGGAGCGGTGAGCGGCTGGTCGGGCCGGGTCTGGCACCGGCTGACGGCCGAGGTGCCGGAGCGGGGCACCGGCCCCCTACGGCTGCGCTGGCGGTACACGACCGACCGGCGGTACGTCGGACGCGGGGTGTACGTGGACGGGATGCGGCTCCTGGACGCGGCCGGGCGGCCGCTCTTCGACGAGGCGCGGCCGGCGGACGGGGCCCGGATCGAGACGGTGGGGTGGAGCCCCTCGACGGACTGACCTGCCACTGCCCGTCGGAAGGGCGGGCGGGCCTCAGTCAGGACCCCGCTTCCGTCAGGAGCCCGCTTCAGTCGGGACCCCGCTTCCGTCAGGAGCCCGCTTCCACCCGTTCCGGTTCCGCCGCCGCGCGCAGTTCCGCGAGCAGCGTGCTGATCAGCGGATGGTCCTCTGCCCCTCGCCGTACCGCCGCGAAGACCCGGCGGGTGGGGGCGACGCCGTCCACGGGGCGGATCGCGACATCGGTGAGGTCCATGCCGCGCAGCGCCGAGCGCGGCACCAGGGCCACACCGGCAGACGCTGAGGCCAGCGCGACGACGGCCCGGAAGTCGTCCGACACATGCGCGAAGCGGGGGGCGAACCCGGCGTATTCGCAGGCCAGGACGGTCACGTCGTGACAGGGGTTGCCGGTGGACTGCCCGATCCAGGTGTCCTTGCCGAGGTCCGCGAGCGCCACCCGCTCCAGGTGCGCGAGCGGGTGGCCGGGCGGCAGGACCGCGTCGAAGGGCTCCGCGTAGAGCGGTACCCGGGTGAGGCGGGCGTCGTCCTCGCCCGGAGCACCCCGGTACTCGACCGCGACGGCCACGTCGACCTGCCGGTCGAGGACCATGAGCAGGCTCTCGTCGCCCTCGGCGTCCCGCACGCGGACCCGGATGCCGGGCGCGGTACGGGCCAGGGCCGTGAGGGCCGGGGCGACCACGAGCCCGATGCCGGTCGCGAAGGCGGCGACCGTGACCGTGCCGGCCGCGCCGGAGCTGTAGGCGGCGAGTTCGGACTCGGCGCGCTCCAACTGGGCGAGGACGGCGTTGGCGTGGCTGAGCAGGATCTCGCCGGCCGGGGTGAGGCGGGCGCCGCGCGCACTGCGGTCGACCAGGCGGTGACCGGTCTCCTGCTCCAGGGCGGCGAGCTGCTGGGAGACGGCGGAGGGGGTGAGATAGAGCGCGGCGGCCGCCGCCGTGACCGTGCGGTGGTCGGCCACCGCACGGAGGATGTGCAACCGCCGCGCTTCGATCATGCCCCTAGTCTCGCAGGATTCCCGGACTACCCACGCAGGGCGGCGCGGGCCTCGACGAAGGCGTCCACGGCACGGTTCACGTCGTCCGTGGAGTGGGCGGCGGAGAGCTGGACGCGGATCCGGGCCTGGCCCTGCGGCACGACCGGGTACGAGAAGCCGATCACGTACACGCCGCGCTCCAGGAGCAGCTCGGCCATGCGGCCCGCCTCGGACGCGTCGCCGATCATGACGGGGGCGATGGCGTGGTCGCCGGGGAGGATGTCGAAGCCCTCCGCCGTCATACGGGTCCTGAACAGCTCCGTGTTGGCGCGCAGCCGGTCGCGCAGGTCGCCGGCCGACTCCAGGAGGTCGAGGACCTTGAGGGACGCGGCGGCGATCACCGGGGCGAGGGTGTTCGAGAAGAGGTACGGGCGGGAACGCTGACGCAGCAGGGCGACGATCTCGGCGCGGGCGGCGACGTAGCCGCCCGAGGCGCCGCCGAGGGCCTTGCCGAGGGTGCCGGTGATGATGTCGACGCGGTCCATGACGCCGTGCAGCTCGGGGGTGCCGCGGCCGCCGGGGCCGACGAAGCCGACCGCGTGCGAGTCGTCGACCATCACCATGGCGTCGTAGCGCTCGGCCAGGTCGCAGATCTCGTCGAGGGGGGCGACGTAGCCGTCCATGGAGAAGACGCCGTCGGTGACGATGAGCTTGCGCCGGGCGCCGCCCTCGGTGGCCTCCTTGAGCTGCTGCTCCAGGTCGGCCATATCGCGGTTGGCGTAGCGGAAGCGGCGGGCCTTGGAGAGGCGGATGCCGTCGATGATGCTCGCGTGGTTGAGCGCGTCGGAGATGACGGCGTCCTCGGAGCCGAGGATCGTCTCGAAGACGCCGCCGTTGGCGTCGAAGCAGGAGGAGTAGAGGATCGTGTCCTCCTGGCCGAGGAAGGAGGAGAGGCGCGCCTCCAGCTCCTTGTGCACCTCCTGCGTGCCGCAGATGAAGCGGACGGAGGCCATGCCGTAGCCCCAGCGGTCGAGCGCCTCGTGGGCGGCGGCGATCACCTCGGGGTGGTCGGCGAGGCCCAGGTAGTTGTTGGCGCAGAAGTTGAGCACCTCGCCGGGACGACCGCCCGCGGTGACGGCGACGGTGGCCGACTGGGGGGTGCCGATCACGCGCTCGGGCTTGTGCAGCCCGGCCTGGCGGATCTCTTCGAGGGTGGCACGGATGTCGTCGCGTACGGAATCGAACATGGGTCAGGCTCCCGCAGTCCAGTCGAGGATGATCTTGCCGCTCTTGCCGGAGGCCGCGTCGTCGAAGGCGGCCTCGAAGTCGGTGTAGGCGTAGCGCCCGGTGATGACGGGGGCGAGGTCGAGGCCGCCCTCCAGGAGCACCGACATCGCGTACCAGGTCTCGAACATCTCACGGCCGTAGATGCCCTTGACGGTGATCATGGAGGTGACGATCTTCGCCCAGTCGACGGCGAAGTCCTCACTGGGCAGGCCCAGCATGGCGATCCTGCCGCCGTTGGTCATGTTGGCGACCATGTCCCGCATGGCGTGCGGGTTGCCGGACATCTCCAGGCCGACGTCGAAGCCCTCCTTGAGCCCGAGGGTCCGCTGGCCGTCGGCGATGGTCTGCTCGGCGACGTTGAGGGCGAGCGTGACGCCCGTCTTGCGGGCCAGGGCGAGGCGCTCCTCGCTGACGTCGGTGATCATGACGCTGCGGGCGCCGGCGTGCTTGGCGACGGCGGCGGCCATGATGCCGATCGGTCCCGCGCCCGTGACGAGGACGTCCTCGCCGACGAGCGGGAAGGAGAGCGCCGTGTGCACGGCGTTGCCGAACGGGTCGAAGATCGCGGCGACGTCGAGGTCGACGGCGACACGGTGCACCCACACGTTGGAGGCGGGCAGCGCCACGTACTCGGCGAAGGCGCCGTCCCGGCCGACGCCGAGGCCGACGGTGGCGCGGCAGAGGTGGCGGCGGCCGGCCAGACAGTTGCGGCACTTGCCGCAGACGAGGTGGCCCTCGCCGCTGACCAGGTCGCCGACGGCGATGTCGGAGACGTCACGGCCGACGGAGACGACCTCGCCGACGAACTCGTGGCCGATGGTCAGCGGCGTGGCGATCGTCTTCTGCGCCCAGCCGTCCCAGGAGCGGATGTGCAGGTCGGTCCCGCAGATACCGGTCCGCTTGACCTTGATGAGTACGTCTCCGGGGCCGGTCTCCGGCTCGGGCACGTCCGTGAGCCAGAGTCCCGGCTCCGACTTCAGCTTGACCAGCGCCTTCAATGCAACGGCTCCCGACGTGCGTGTCCTGTGATGTGGGGGCGCGGGCACGACGGTGTGCCCAAGATCCCTGGAAGAGAATCTTCCGTACGGAGCGCTCGCGGTCCATCGAGGATTTCTTAAGCGCGCTCGCAGATCAGCTTCACACCACGGGCGGGGGCGGAGCGCAGTCGACACGGCCGAACGGAGAGGCCGCGTGCGAAGGCGCGCTCGCGGTCACCGGCCGAGGGCCGCCATCGCCGCGTTGTGGCCGGGGATGCCGCTCACTCCCCCGCCCCGGACGGCGCCGGCTCCGCACAGCAGCACGTTGGCGTGCCGGGTCCCGACGCCCCAGCGGCCCCCGCCGTCGTCCTCCGCGCCGAGGCCGTCGTCCGTGTACGGGAAGGAGAGGTCGCGGTGGAAGATGTGGCCGCCGGGCAGGCGCAGTTCGCGTTCGAGGTCGAGCGGGGTCTTGGCCTCGATACAGGGCCGGCCGTCGGCGTCGAGGGCGAGGCAGTCGGCGATCGGCTCGTCCAGGTGGGCGTCGAGCTGGTCGAGGGTCTCCGCGAGGAGCGCGGCCCTGGTTGCCTCGTTGTCGTCGGTGAACAGCCGGGCGGGGGTGTGGAGCCCGAACAGGGTGAGGGTCTGGTGGCCGGTGGCGGCCAGGTCCCGGCCCAGGATCGTCGGGTCGGTGAGCGAGTGGCAGTAGATCTCGGAGGGCGGGGCGGAGGGCAGCCGGCCGGCGGTGGCCTCGGCGTGGGCGGTGGCCAGCTGCCCGTACCCCTCGGCGATGTGGAAGGTGCCGGCGAAGGCCTCGTGCGGGTCGACGGAGCGGTCGCGGAGCTTCGGCAGCCGGGTGAGCAGCATGTTGACCTTGAGCTGGGCGCCCTCCGGGGCGGGCGGGGGCGTGTCGCCGAGGAGGGTGGCGAGGTCGCTGGGCGAGGCGTTGACGAGGACGTGGCCCGCCTCGACCGTTCCCTCGCCGCCGTCCGTGCGGTAGGTGATCGCGGCGCGGTGCCCGTCGGTCTCGATCCGGGTGACCTCGTGGCCGGTACGCAGGTCGGCGCCCGCGGCCCGGGCCGCTTCGGCGAGGGCGTCGGTGAGGGCGCCCATGCCGCCCACGGGCACGTCCCAGTCGCCGGTACCGCCGCCGATGACGTGGTAGAGGAAGCAGCGGTTCTGGACGAGCGTCGGGTCGTGGGCGTCGGCGAAGGTGCCGATGAGGGCGTCGGTGAGCACGACGCCGCGGACGAGGTCGTCGGTGAAGGTCCGCTCGACGGTGACGCCGAGGGGCTCCTCGAAGAGCATCCGCCAGGTGTCGGCGTCGTCGACGCGGGCGCGCAGTGCGGCGCGGGTCGGGAGGGGCTCGGTGAGGGTGGGGAAGATGCGGCGGGCGGCCCGGCCGGTGCGGGCGTAGAAGGCCTGCCAGGCCTCGTACTCGCGGTCGGATCCGGTGAGCGCGGCGAAGGAGGCCCGTGTGCGCTCGGGGCCGCCGCCGACGAGGAGGCCCCGGTCGCCCTTCGGGGTGTACGAGGAGACGGACCGCTTCCGCACGGCGAACCGCAGCCCCAGCTCGCGCACGATCTTCTCGGGAAGGAGCGAGACGAGGTACGAGTACCGGGAGAGCCGCGCGTCGACCCCGGCGAAGGGCCGGGTGGAGACGGCCGCCCCGCCGGTGGAACCGAGCCGCTCGAGGACGAGCACGGAACGGCCCGCGCGGGCCAGGTAGGCGGCGGCGACGAGTCCGTTGTGACCGCCTCCGACGACGACGGCGTCGTAGGAGCGGGCGGGGGCCGGGGCGCCGTGGAGCGGTGCGGGATGCGTCATGGCTCATGCTCACACGGGGGCGCCGGGCGAGGAAGAGCGCGGATCGCGGGCAAGGCCGCTAGCGCGAGGCGAGCCGCTCCAGGAGGGCGGCGCTCTGCGCCAGCAAGGCCCGCTCTTCGGCGGTCAGTTCGGCCTCGATGGCCCGTGCGAGCCAGCCGACCCTGCGGCCGCGCTCCGCTTCGAGCGCGGCCCGGCCCGCGTCGGACAGCTCGACCAGCGACTTGCGGCCGTCCGTGGGGTGCGCCCTGCGCGTGATGAGGTCCTGCTCCATGAGCAGTCCCACCGCCCGGGCCATCGACTGGGGCCGCACCTGCTGGTCGGCGGCGAGGTCGCTGGTGGTCATGGCGCCGTGGCGGTCGAGTGCGCCCAGGACGGCGACCTGGCCCAGCGGGATGCGGTCCTCGTGCTTGACGCGTCGGGTGAGCTTGCCCATCGCGGTGCGCAGTTCGGCGGCGATGGCGGCGGCTTCCGGGGTGGGCATAGGGCACTTTAGCCCGTCGGCCGGCAGAGCGGTGCAGCTGACCTGCACGGCAACGCTGTGCCCATACAGTGCACAGCAATGCTGAACAGCCATACTGAACAGCAACACTGAACAGCATTGCTGTAGGGTTTCGGTTGTCGGGCTCAGCGCCAGCGTGGTCGCAGCCGGGGTCCGGCACACGACAAAGGGAAGGACCTCCCATGTCCGAGAACTCCGGGAACACGGCCGGAACGGTCGACGCCACCATCAAGAGCGTCACCGCCCGCCGGATCATCGACAGCCGGGGCAACCCCACGGTCGAGGTCGACGTCGTCCTGGCGGACGGTTCACTGGGACGCGCGGCCGTTCCCTCCGGCGCCTCCACCGGCGCCCGGGAGGCCGTGGAACTGCGCGACGGGGACTCCGCGCGCTGGCACGGCAAGGGCGTCGACCGCGCGGTGGCCCACGTCAACGGGGAGATCGCGGCATCCGTCCGCGGCCGTGCCGCGGCGGACCAGGCGGGCCTCGACGCCGCGCTCGTCGCCCTCGACGGCACGGCCACGAAGTCCCGGCTCGGCGCCAACGCGATCCTCGGCGTCTCCCTCGCCTCCGCCAAGGCCGCCGCCGCGGCCCACGGCCTGCCGCTCTACCGCTACCTCGGGGGAACCGACGCCCACCTCCTGCCGCTGCCGATGATGAACATCGTCAACGGCGGCGCCCACGCCGACAATCCGCTGGACTTCCAGGAGTTCATGATCGCGCCTGTGGGCGCGGACACCTTCGCCGAGGCCGTCCGCATGGGCAGCGAGGTCTTCCACACCCTGCGCCGCGACCTGCTGGCCGCCGGGCACTCCACGGGCGTCGGCGACGAGGGCGGCTTCGCCCCCGCGCTGCGGACCGCCGAGGAGGCGCTCGACTTCGTGATGGCCGCCATCGAGCGCACCGGCTACCGCCCCGGCACGGACATCGGCCTGGTCATGGACCCGGCGACGTCGGAGTTCTTCCGCGACGGGGTGTACGACTACGCGGGCGAGGGGGTGCGCCGCACTCCCTCCGAGCACGCCGACTACCTGGCCAAGCTCATCGACGCCTACCCGATCGTCTCCATCGAGGACCCGATGGCGGAGAACGACCTGGACGGCTGGCGCGAGCTGACCGCCCGCGTCGGCGACCGCTGCCAGCTCACCGGCGACGACGTGTTCTGCACCGACGAGACGCTGCTGCGGGAGGGCATCCGCACCGGCGTCGGCAACTCGGTCCTGGTCAAGGTCAATCAGATCGGGACCCTGACGGAGGCGCTGGCCGCGGTGGCCACCGCCCGCCAGGCGGGTTGGACGGCCGTCATGTCGCACCGCTCGGGCGAGACGGAGGACACCACCATCGCGGACCTGGCCGTGGCGACCGGCTGCGGTCAGATCAAGACCGGCTCGCTCTCGCGCTCCGACCGCACGGCGAAGTACAACCAACTGATCAGGATCGAGGAGGAGTTGGGCGACTCGGCGCGCTACGCGGGCCGCTCCGCACTGCGTCGCGCGTAGACACCGCGTCGGGCGTGGACTCCGCGACCGGGCGTGGACACCTCTTCGGCGTGACAGGCCTGCGGGGGCCCGGTCAGGCGCCGGGCGGGGTGGCCGCCCTCAGGAGGAGGGCGGCCGCTTCGGCGTGGCGGCCGAGACGCTCCAGACAGTGCGCCTCGTCGTCGAGAGCGGCGAGGGTGTCCGGGTGGGCGGGGCCGAGGAGGCGGGTACGGGTCGCCGCGACGGCACGCTGGGCCTCCAGCGCCTCTCCCCAGCGGCCGAGCCTGCCGAGGGCGACCGCGGTCTCACGCCGGCTCAGCAGGGTCTCCGGATGGTCCGGCCCCAGGACCCGCTTCCGGTCGGCGTGGACGCGCTCGGACTCGTCGAGCGCCTCCGGCCAGCGGCCGAGCCGCCCGAGGTTGACGGCGAGGGCGTGGCGGGCGCGCAGCGTCTCGGGCCCGTCGGCGCCCTGGGCGCGGGTGCGGGCCGCGACGAGGTCACGGCAGACGGCCAGGGCGTCGGCGGCCTGGCCGAGCCGGCCGAGGCAGACTCCGGTCTCGTAGCGGGCGGCGAGGGTGTCCGGATGCTCGGGCCCGAGGGCGGCGGCGCGCGCATCGGCGACCGCGCGGTACTCGGCGAGTGCCTCCTCCGCCCGGCCCAGGCGTCCCAGGGTGTACGCCACCTCGTGCCGGGTCACGAGGGTGTCGGGATGGTCCTCGCCGAGCAGCCGGGCCCGGGCCCGCGCGACCTCGTGCGCCGTACGGTACGACTCCTCCAGGCGGCCGAGGCGGGCGAGCGTGAAGGCCAGGTTGTGCCGGCAGAGCAGGGTGTCGGGGTGGTCGGGGCCCACGGTGCGCTCGCGTGCGGCGAGCACGGTGACGTACACCTCGTACGCCTCGGGGTGCCGTCCGAGGCGCCCGAGTGCGTACGCCCGCTCGTGCCGGGCCGCCAGGGTGTCGGGATGGTCCTCGCCGAGCACGCGGGCGCGGGCGGCGGCGACCCGGTCGAAGACGGCCAGGGCGTCGGCCGGGCGGTGGAGCCTGGCGAGGGCGAAGCCCAGTTCGTAGTGGCTGGCCAGGGTGTCGGGGTGGTCCTCGCCGAGGGCTGCCGCGCGGTGTTCGGCGACGGAGCGGTGCACGGACTCGGCCTCCTCCCAGCGGCCGAGACGGCCGAGGCCCATCCCGGCCCGGTACCGGCCGGCGAGCACGGCGATCAGCTCCGTGGAGGGAGCGGCCGGCGCGGGGCCTCCGGCGGACGGGTCGGTCGGGGCGGGCCGGCTCGGTTCGAGGCCTGCCGGCTCGATGGCTGCCGGTTCGAGGCCTGCCGGTGCCGGGCCCGAGGTGGTCCACTCGGTGGTGAGCACGGCCGCGGCGGGATCGTGGGCCACGGTGCGCGGGCCGGTGCCGGCGTCGGCGGGCCGGTGCCCGCCGGTGATGCCCCGGATCCAGGCGGGCGCGGGCACCGCGAGGGCCGCCGGAACGCCCCCGACCGGCGACGGCGGGACGCGCCCGGAGAAGATCCGGCGGCGCAGGTCTCCCGCGTCCACAGGGCGTTCCTCGGGCACCTTGGCGAGCAGGTCGACCACGATCCGGTCGAAGTAGTCGGGCAGCTCGGCGCGGTGGGTGCGTGGCGGGCGCGGCACGGTGTCCCGGTGTCCGATGAGGATCGCCCAGGAGTCACCCATGTCGAAGGGCGGGGCGCCGGTGGCGAGTTCGTACAGCACGCACCCCAGCGAGTAGAGGTCGCTGCGGTGGTCGACGTCGCCGCCGCCGATCTGCTCGGGCGACATGTAGTGGGGCGTGCCCATGGCGATGCCGGTCCCGGTGAGGCGGGACGTGAAGCCCATGTCGGCGCCCAGGCGCGCTATTCCGAAGTCGCAGATCTTCACCGTCCCGTCGCGCAGCCGCATGATGTTCGCGGGCTTCAGGTCGCGGTGCACGATCCCCTGGCGGTGGGTGTAGGCGAGGGCGTCGGCGACCTGGTCGGCGATCTCGACGACGTCATGGACGGGCAGCGGGTGCTGGGCGTTGTCGGCGAGGAGCTGACTGAGGTTGTGCCCCTCCAGGAGCTCCATGACGAGGAAGAGCACGCCGTCGTACTCGCCGAAGTCGTGCACGACGGTGATGCCCCGGTGCTGGAGCGCGGCGGCCACCCGGGCCTCGCGCCGGAACCGCTCGCGCACCACGGAGAGGATCTGGGGGTCCTGCTGCGGCCCGAGCGGTTTGAGGCACTTCACGGCGACCCCGCGGCCGAGCGCCTCGTCGGTGGCGCGCCACACCTCGCCCATGCCGCCGCGACCGATGACCTCGTGCAGCCGGTACCGGCCGTGGATCAGTCTGGAGTCCCCCATCGTGTGCTGCCGCCCCCGTCGTTCTCCTGCGCCTTCCCCGGCTCCTCCAGTATGGACGCCGGTTCGGACAGTGGGTACGGGGCGGGGTACGCGTACGTGTACGGGTCGGGTCGCGTCTGCGGCCCGAGCCGGTCCATGGCGCGGAGGATGTGCCGGGGCGGCAGCCGCCACCGCAGGCGGGCGGGGACGCACCGCAGCAGGTTGGCCGTCGCGCGGAGCCGGTGGGTGACGTCCTCGGGCGGCGGGGCGGGGCGGCCGTAGAGCGCGTGGGCGTAGGGGGGCAGCGTGTCGTACGCGAGCGCCGCGACGCGCCGCCAGATCACCTCGCGCGCCGGTACGAGGACGGGTTTGACGGGCGGGCGGCGGAGGAACTCCTCGACGGTGCGGGCATCGGGCCCGGCGGCGAGCCGGGGACGTACGGCGTCGAAGTAGGCGGCGAGTTCGGCGGTGGTGCCCGGAACGGCGGCCGGGTCGAGCCCGACGAGCCGCGCCGAGGTGCGGTGTTCGTCGACGTACCGGTCGGCCTGGGCGTCGGTGAGCGGGATGCCGGAGCGGCGGGCGACCGAGAGGTACGAGTCGGTCTCGGCGCAGTGCACCCAGAGGAGCAGTTCGGGGTCGTCCACGCCGAGCAGCCGGTGGATCCGGCGCACCCGGGCGCCGGCCGCCTCGGCTGCCTCGGCGGTCCCGTAACTCAGTGTCCCGACGAAGTCCGCGGTCCGCATGAGCCGGCCCCAGGGGTCCTGCCGGAAACCGCTGTTGATCATGACGCCGCGGACGGCGACGGGGTGCAGCGCCTGCAGCCAGAGGGCCCGGATACCCGCGAGCCACATCACGGGGTCGCTGTGCACCTGCCAGGTGACGGAACGGGGCCCGAAGAGCCCGGGATCGGCGTCCTGCCTCATGCCGCCCAGGCTACGCCTGAAGCCGCGCCATGCACCCGTGCACCCGCGAACCCGCCGGCCCGTGATGCCGATCCGCGATCCTGGTCCGTACGCCTGTCAGGTGACCCGGCGGCGGATCCACCGGGCACAGAATCCGGTCAGGGCCAGGGCGAGGCCGAAGTAGAGCCCGGTCTCGGCCCATTGAAGGGCCCAGAAGTTGCCGGCGGGCTGGTACGTCACCTGCTGCTTGTAGCCCAGGGCGCCGAGATCGGCGACGCAGCCTTCGACCTGCCGCAGGGTGGGCGGACCCGACTCGGTGCGCAGGCAGTCGGCGAAGGACGACGGCACGGGCGCCGGCCGGCCGGCGGCGTCCAGCGTCTGCTGGGAGGTGACCCAGGCCCCGGGCACTTCTTCGAGGTGCGCGACGATCTCCTTGGCGCCGTCCTGGATGCTGATCGGGGCGCCGCCGGGCTCGATCGGCACAATGGTGCGGTCCACGGCCGCCAGCTGGGACCGGATCCACATCGGCACGGCGATCTGGACGGCCGTGTAGAGGGCGAACGTGGTGGCCATCGCGGGCAGGGTCCGGCGGATGACGAGGCCGAGGGCGACGCCCAGGACGAAGGCGAAGGCGGCATGGCCCATGGGGACGACACCCCGTGCGGCGAAGGCCACCGGGTCGAGCCGCGGGAAGTACGTGTCCGTCGCGCCGCCGCCGTTGACGGCCCGGTCGATGGGGCTGCTCCACCGGCTCACCGCGAGCGAGGCCACTCCGGCGGCCGTGACGGCGGCCGCGGCGCCGAGGCCCAGTTTGGCCGCCACCCAGTGGGTGCGGGTGACGCCCTGGTTCCACACGAGGTAGTGGGTGCCGGTCTCCAGCTCGCGGGCGATCAGCGGCGCAACAGGCCGAGCCGCAGGGCGTGCGGACCTGCTGTACGAGCTGCTGGTACGTGGGCAGGCCGGACAGGGTGTTCAAGTGAAACTCAATCACCGGTTCCTCCATTTACCTAGTTGCCTAGCACTACCGCTCTCTACGGCGGAGGAACAGGGCCCGTATCGTCACCGCGGGGCGCAACGCCCGTTCACCACCGATCACTCCGATCACTCCGATCACTCCGATCAGCGAGAGGCACCCTCCATGAACGTCACGGCATCCGGTCGGCGCGTGCTCGTCAGCGGCGCGTCACGAGGCCTCGGTCGCGCGGTCGCCCGGGCGTTCGCGTCCAACGGCGACCATGTGGCCGTCCACTTCGGTACGCGCGAGCAGGAGGCCCGTACGACGCTCGCCTCCCTGGAGGGCAGCGGGCACACCCTCGTCGGCGGCGATCTCGCGGAGCCGGCGGGGGCGGTGGCCGTGGTGGACGCGGCGGCGGAGGCGCTCGGCGGGATCGACGTGCTGGTGAACAACGCGGCGGTGAACATCCGTCACCCGCTCGCGGAGACCCCGTACGAGGAGTGGGCGGCGGTGTGGCAGCAGCACGTGGCCGTGAACCTGCTCGCGACGGCCAATCTGAGCCATCTCGCGGCGCGGCGGATGATCGACCAGGGCGGGGGCGGCCGGATCGTGAACATCGGTTCCCGTGGCGCCTTCCGGGGTGAGCCGGACCATCCGGCGTACGGAGCGACGAAGGCCGCCGTGCACGCGCTGGGCCAGTCGCTCGCGGTGTCGCTCGCTCCGTACGGGATCGCCGTCGCCTCGGTCGCGCCCGGGTTCTTCGCGACGGAACGGGTCGCACCGCGGGTCACGGGGCCGGAGGGCGAGGCGATCCGGGCACAGAGCCCGTTCGGGCGGGTGGGCTCCGCCGAGGAGATCGCGGCGGCGGTGCTGTGGCTCGCCTCCCCCGCCGCCGAGTGGTCCTCGGGCACGATTCTCGACCTCAACGGCGCCTCGCACCTCAGGGGTTGAGGCCACCCCGGCGGACACGGTCCCCCGCCCCCTTACAGAGCTGCCTTCGATTCGGCCGCGGCGCGCTCGGCCCGAGATCGACAGCTATCTGGCCGCTCTGGGCCGGAGACGTTGGACCGCACCATCGCCGGGATCCGGCAGATGCTGGGCGAGGTAGGTTCGGTGATCAGGACCTGCTTGACATCGACGAGCTGGGCGCTTTCTGGGCGGACGACTTCACCCACATCAGCGAGAAGTACGCCCTGGAGCGCATCGGCGAGGTGGATGAGACGGTGAGCGCGCACCACGTGCGCACGGGAAACGACGTCGGATAGCGGTACCGCCGGGGCCCGGCCGGTCGACCGGGCCCCGGCGGGCAAAGAGAAGGGTGCCGGAATGCTGGGAGTGGAGAATCTGCTGACCTATGCCGTGGGCGCGCTGCTGATCATTCTGCTGCCGGGGCCGAGTTCTCTGTTCACGCTGTCGGTCGCCGCACGGCTCGGAGTCAGGGCCGGCTATCGCGCCGCGGCAGGGGTGTTCCTGGGCGAGACCCTCCTCATGGTGGCGACGGCGGCAGGGCTCGCTTCGCTGCTGCAGACCAACGAGCTGCTGTTCGCCATCGTGAAGTACGCCGGAGCCGGCTACTTGACCTGGATCGCGGTGGGCATGATCCGGGCGGCCTGGTCGATGTGGCGACGCCGTGACGAGAAGACCGCGGAGGACACGTCCGCCGCCCCCGACTCGCCGACGGGCGGGCGGCTGTTCCGGCGTTCGTTGGTGATCACCGTTCTGAACCCGAAGGCGATCTTGTTCTTCATCTCGTTCTTCGTACAGTTCGTCGACCCCCATCACGCGTACCCGGGGCTGTCCTTCGCGCTGCTCGCATTCGTGTACCAAGTCATCAGCGTTGCGTACGTGACCGCGTTGATCCTCGGCGGTACATACCTCGCCGCACAGTTCCGCCGCCGCCGTAAGCTGTCGGCGGGCCTCACGACGGGGGCGGGAGCACTGTTCCTCGGCTTCGCGGCGAAGCTCGCCACAACGAGCAACTGAGCGTGGCGCCGGCACGCCTCACGCAGATCCGCGAACGACAGGTACCGCTAGATGTATACGACAGAGCTGACAGAAGCCGACATCGACGCTACGAGCAACATCCTGGTTGCGCCTTCGACGCTGCAAGACGATGACCTGGTCCGGGACTTCTTCGGGTCCGTGATCACGCCGGAGGAGCTTGCTGCCGGTTCGCCCGATCTCGCGCAGAAGTCGGTCTACCTGTGCGGCGATACGTCCGGCATCAGCGTTCGTCAACTACGGCACGCCACACGGGTGTTCGTGGTGCGGGAACTGTCACACGGTTACCACGCAGACGTCGGCGACCCTTGGACGCTCGTCGACCTGGGCCGAGTCCCCCTTCGCGTACACGGCGTCGGCGTGTACTACCGCCGCTTTTTCGAACTCGGCTCCGATCACTTCGGACGGATCAGTTCGGAGCACGAGTTCCAGTCCCTGACGGAGTCCACCAAGCCCGGAACGGCCCATCGCAGCGGAATCTATCTGACGCCGGTCACACAGAGCGGTGACGAACTGCACTTCCGCCTGCTCCGGTGCTCGACGAACCTCTCGGGGCCGACCGAGAACTTCCGTCCGACCGACACGGCCATCGTCGAGGCGCTGAACCGCGAGGCCGCCGCCATCTTCCGGAACCAGGCGCCGCTGAATCACGTCCTCGCCCAGATCTACCGCAACACCTTGGCCACGGCGGAGCGCAAGCAGTCCAAGGCCAGGATCTCGGCGCACGCCGACAAGACCAAGGACATGCCCGTCAACGGCATCATGGCCTTCTGCACCTTCTACGACCGGCTCGACGGACTGCGACCCATGGCCGAAGACCCCTTCGACCACGGCGTGAAGAGTGCCAGCGGGCTGACCAGACTCCACTTCCGCCTCAAGGAGTCGACCGGAGAACGCGACGAGGTCGCGCTCCCCGCGCAGTTCACGCTGACTCTGTATCCCGGGTCCGTCTTCTTCATGCCGCTGTCCGTCAATCGCCTGTACACGCATGAAATCCGGCCCTCGTCGCTGGCCGCCGAGCTGCTCCCGACCCGCTTGGGATACGTGGTGCGCTGTTCGAGCACCGAAGCCGTTCACAGGGGCGGCCAGACGTTCCTCAAAGTGGCCGGAGAGTCGGTGGAGCTGGGGCCACCCACTTCGGACGGTATGGACGAGCTGCGCAGACTGTACGCCGAGGAGAACAGGACCTCGTCCTTCATCGACTACGGCGGGAAGTTTCTTTTCAGCATGAACACGGGAGACTATGTTGCGCCCCGAGTCTAGGTTCTCGGACGAGGTCCTCACCTTCACCTTGCCGACCGAGGAGAACCTCTTCGCGGAACTGTCCTCGGCCACTCACTGGGAAGACCTGGGTAAAGGCCGGCGAGGCGCCGTACTCACCAGAACCGACGAGGCGGACGGTGTGCCTCTCGTGCGTACCACCACTCGCTACGGCAGCCCCGCACTGCGCTTCCGGGCGGTACACGAACGGCTGGCGCGACAAGTACAAGAACGTGCGGCGCTTGCGGTCGGGTTCGACAACGCTCTCATCGAGAGCTACACGAACGCCTACACCACCATGGGCAGCCATTCCGACCAAGCCCTCGACCTGGCCGACGGTTCGTTCATCGCCGTCTTCTCCTGCTACGAGCATCCCGAGGCGGGCCCGCCGAGGAAGCTCATGTTCGAATCCAAGGGATCCGACGGCGAGAGGTTCGAGATCCCTCTCGTCCACAACAGCATCGTCGCGTTTTCCGTCGCATCGAATCGTCGGCTCAGGCACAAGATCGTCTTGGAGAAGCCCGTCCCGGCGGCGGACAACCCCTGGCTGGGCGTGACCTTCCGGACGTCGAAGACCTTCGTTCGGTTTCGCGACGGCCATGCGTATCTCCCACAGGGTGCACGCCTCACTCCGGCCGACGATGAGCAGAGGCGCGAGTTCTACCGACTGCGGCGCCGCGAGAACAGCGAAACGGACTTCATCTACCCATCGCTGACGTACACCCTCAGCGAGAGCGATCTGATGCCTCCCGTCTGACCGCCGCAGCTTCCGCGGCCTCGGCGGCCTCGGCGGCGATCCGGTCGAACTGAGCGCCCATCGCCTCGGCGAGCGCCTTGGCGGCGGAGAGCGGCCGGACCATGACGGTGAAGTCGTCGATCTTCCCCTCCTCGTCGAAGTGGAGGAAGTCGCAGCCCTGGATCTGCCGCCCGTCGACGGTGGCGGTGAAGACGAGGGCGTGGTCGCGGCCGTCGGGGTTCGCGATCTCGCGGACGTAGGTGAAGTCCTCGAAGACCCGCATCACCCCGCGCAGGACGGCTGCGGTGATCGCCCGGCCCGCGTACGGCTTGAAGGCGACAGGACTGGTGAACACGACGTTCTGGGCGAGGAGCGCCTCGATGGCGGCCTCGTCACGGTTCTCGACCGCCTTGCGGAACGGATGCACGACAACGCCTTCACTCAATTAGTTGACTAGGTGTGTCGGAGAGTAGATATGCGCCGTGCTGCTTGTCCACCCCTCTGCGCATTGTGACGAGGCGTTTTAGTTGGCATAAAAGTGGGATAGTTGGCACTGACTGCTGCCGACAGTCAGTACGACGTGTACCCGCTGGGCTTTGACGGCAGAGGGCGCTGACCTGCAGCTTCAGGCAAGCGGGTCGGGGGCCCTCGGGCTGTACGCGTCCGCTTCTTGCGCTACTACGACGTCCGTGTCGACGGACAGTTCCTCGTCTTGGTCGCAGGACCTTGCCAGGTACGTCGCATATAGAGCCAGGCGCTGCCGCAGTCGGAATCGCTGGCCGTGGCCGAGGTTGGCCTCGTGGAAGTGGCCTATCAGTGTGGTGAGGGCTTGGGAGCCGCCGGCGCTGCGTACCGCGACCGCGAAGGGGGACCGCGATGGTTCACCCCGCGTGACATCGCTCCACACGACGATCGACATGAAGCGCGGATCCATCTGGGTCCGCAGGCGCTCGAGCCGGTGGAGGTTGTCGAAGAGGCGGTCGCGGTCGGTGTCGGGCATGCACCAGCTTCCCATTCTGTGTCGGCGGTTGGCGTAGTCGATTCGGTTCTTCTGGGCGTCGAGGCCGTCCGCGATTTCCTCGACGATGTGAGTGAAGAGCGGCCACAGCCGCGCGTCGGTGAGTCTGTGCCCGAGCATGCGTTGTGCGTTGGCTCCCACTCCTGGAGAGACACCCAGGGACATTGCGCAATCCCACCATGTCTGCCCCGACGCGAGTTCTGCGAGCCGGAATGTGGCTCCGCGACGCAGGAGCCGGTCGTCACGATATGTGATGTTGGGGAGCTGTGCGCGGAGCTTTGCGAAGTGCATAAGATACCAGGAGCGTGGCAGGTATGCCGGGACTTGGGCGATGGTGAAGGTGTAGTTGTGCCGCAGTTTTCGGTAGAGAATATTGTTTTTGCGTGAATTTGGGTCGCGTGGTGACATTGCCCGTGCGAATTCCTTGGAGATGCCTGGTTCTTGGGCGATCCTAATCGCGTACGGCTTTGAACGCCTGTATGTCTCGGTGGAGAGGGTGCCTACCTTTTCGGTGAGGGTCCACATGTCGCGGTCTGCGATGAGATTGTCGGCGGCGAGGAGTAGTGCGCCGGATGTTGCAGGATCCGTCGGGGCGGTCCGAACTCCTGCGATTGTTGCTTTCGGTCCTGTGAATAGGTGGAGAGGAACGGTGCGATGTGTGCATCGACGATCGCGGCCAGAGTGCTGGTGGGCAAAAGGCGGTTCCCGGTTGGCCAGCTGAATTTGATGAGGCGTGTGGCTGTGATGAGGTCGGGGAAGTAGGTGTCGGCTGTGGGGGAAGTGTTAGCGCTGTTGGCAGGCGGATTCAGTCGTCCGTCGATGCGCTTTTGGAGTTCGAGTAGCAGTTGGAGGTCTTCCGGTGTGAGGGGTGAGTTTCTGTGGCTGTTTATGTGGTCCAGGCGGGCACCACAGACGGGTCCGGTGCTGGGTGTGGGGTTGTCGCCTGGCGGGACTTCGGAGTTTCGGCACTGAAGTGGGTGCAAGCCTTCGATGTTCGGTTGCTTGATCAGTGCGACGCGCCGCCGCTCGGGGTTGTTGAGGGGAAGGAGGCAGGACGGGCATTCGTGCTCGAGGAGGAGTTTGTGCCGGGTGCATGCGAACACGATGGGGAGGTGCCAGCGCAGTTGCCATGCGCCTCCGAGGGTGTTCTGGATGGGGCTGCCGTTACCGCTTAGTACTCCAGCTGTAGATCGTGATCTTCATGTCTGGGATGCGGCTTGTTGTCGGTAATGGCTGGTGCGGGAGCGGGCTTGATGGCGGCGGCGCCAGTCGGACCAGCCGAGCCGGTGGGCTGTGTCGTGGACCGGTCGGACGATGAGCGTGATGAACAGGCGCTGGATCTCGTTGCAGGACAGCGGGACCAGGTCAGTCGGCCCGGGGCGGCGGGTGTGTTCGTCGGCACGGACGACGGTGAGGAAGGCGTGGGCGAGCATGGCGAGGGTGACCCAGCGGCTCCAGGAGGGGTAGCGGCGGACCTGGTGCTCATCGAGTCCCGCCAGCCCCTTTTCGGTCTGGAAGGTCTCTTCCACCCGCCATCTGGATCCGGCGACCCGCACCAGCTCGGTCAGCGGAACCGGCTGGTGTGAGAAGCAGCGGTAGTAGGCGAGTTCGCCGGTGCCGCGGTTGCGGCGGATCAGCATCTGGTGGCGGCCCGGGCGGGGGTCGGCCAGGTCGATGACCGCCCAGTCGTAGAAGCGGTGTCCCTTGGCGCCAGCCCCTGCCGACAGCTTCTGCCAGGCCCGCTTCGGCACCTTCGCGGCCAGGGCATTCGCGCGGAACTTCCCTGCACCGGTGGTGACTTCGTGGGAGCAGGCGACGGCGAGCACGTAGCCGACGCCGCGCTCTTCCAGTGCGGACCGCAGTGTCGGGTTGCCGCCGTAGACCTCGTCACCTGTGACCCACTCGACGCGGTGTCCGGTGTTAAGGAACCGTTCGATCATGGTGCGGGCCAGTTCCGGCTTGGTCGCAAAGACGGTGTCCTCGCCGAGCCCTGCTGCCCGGCAGCGGTCCGGGTCGCACGTCCAGGAGCGCGGGATGTACAACTCCCGGTCCACCGCCGCGTGTCCCCGCTCGCCCGCGTAGACGAGATAGACGGCGACCTGGGCGTTCTCGATCCTGCCAGCGGTGCCGGTGTACTGGCGCTGGACGGCGACAGTGCGGGTGCCCTTCTTCACGTCGCCGGTCTCGTCGACGACCAGCACCGCTGCTTCGTCGTGGAGGTGTTCGACGACGTATTCGCGCACGTCGTCGCGGACGGCGTCGGCGTCCCAGACGGCCCGGGACAGCAGATGCTGCATGCCGTGCGGGCTGGCCTCCCCGGCCCACTCGGCGATGCTCCAGCAGTTCTTGCGCGGCAGATCCGACAGTAGCCCGAGCACAAGCCGCCCGGTCCGGCGCCGGGGTTCAACCCGGGCGAACCGGCCGGCTATGCGACCCATAAGGGCCTCGAACGCTTCCTGCCAACGGGCCGGGTCTACGCTGTGACCTGCGGCCACCGCATGATTGTTTGTCTTCACACGCCGATGATCAACGGTGGCCGCACCTATTGCGAGCACGAGGAGCACCATGCAGGTCGCCGGAGTCGACATTTACGTGAATCACCCGGTGCTGCACCTGGGAGCGACCGACTGGGTTCCAGTCTCCCTCGCTCTGGAGTCTGCGCCCGCGGCCAGCTGCGACACCCACGTGGCTGTTCGGGTTCGAGCTCAGAGGGGACTCATCAAAGTGCGTCTCTTCACACAGCCCCAAGCGCAGGAGGCCGAAGGGCCCGACCCGGATTTCACCACCGTCTTCGACGGCTCCCTCCTGCTGCCTGACGGCCGCATCGCAGTCGGCGATGTCGAGCAACTGACCCGCTTCGTGCATCGAGTGGGCGACCGCGGCGAGTGCAACGTGCGTGTCGCAGTGGACTCGCCGGGGCCGGACGCCGGCGCCATCGACATCACCATCACCCGCCCCAGCCAGTGATCTGCCGGGACGGCCACCTCGGGGTATGCAGGCCGCTCAGCAGCGGTCCCGTTCACAAGCAAGGTCACGATCTACGGCTGGAGTATTAGGCATGGGGGGCAGTAGCGGCTGGACGGTGTCATATTCCAGCCGACCGTCGCCGGTCCCCTGGCCCGATGCGTGCCCGCTCGGATCGTGAGCAGGTCTGGGTATGTCGTGGAAAAGCGTCGCAGTGTCAGTGCCTGAGTCTCCTGGGCTGTGAGGTGTGTCATCGCAGCGAAAGGCAGTACCAGGTCATCGGGCAGGGAGTGAAGGTGGGCGTAGGGGAGCCGGTGGTGCCTCGTGGTGAGGCCGAGGCGTTGTGCGATGCGGAGCGGTGGTCGGTCCAGCCTGTGGGAGAGACGGAGAAGGAAGCCGGACAGGGACTCTTCTGGTAGTGGTGAGAGGCTTCGGGCAAGTGGGCGACGCCGGTCGCTCATGTCGGTCACGGCAGCAACCTGGGCGCTGTAGGGGCGGGGTTTTGCGGAGCGTGGAGCTGGGGCGGTGGGAGCGTGATCTCATCCGATGTGTGTCCGGCTGCTCGTCGCCTGGACGCCGGGGCTGCGATGTGCAGCGCGGCAGACGGCTGGTCGCAGGCGGCGGACAGAAGGCCGGAGTATGTTCCGAGGCGGTGCAGGAGCTCCTGCTTGCCGCCCTTGCGGTTGGCTGGGGTGCGGAGTTGGTTGATCGATGCGACCAGGCGCTGGGTGCTGCGGCCCGATTCCCTCAGGGTGCCGAGTAGAGGGCTGTGAAGGTGATCGCCCTGGGTGACATGGGTCCAGATCAGCACGGTCGCGGTGTCACGGGAGGGGGAGGTGGCCCCTTGGCGGAAC
Source organism: Streptomyces sp. NPDC051822 (assembly GCF_044452745.1). Classification (NCBI taxonomy): domain Bacteria; kingdom Bacillati; phylum Actinomycetota; class Actinomycetes; order Kitasatosporales; family Streptomycetaceae; genus Streptomyces; species Streptomyces sp. NPDC051822. Next base: position 112,200 of record NZ_JBITBZ010000011.1, read on the forward strand.
CGCGGAAGGCCGCGGCACAGTTCGGTCCAGTCGTCAGCCGGAATCTGCCAGGACGAGAGGAGCTCTCGGCGTCGCCCGTAGTGAACGCGATCCGTGTGCTGGTCCATGTGGATGGCCACGCTTTCGACGGACCGTTCGAACTCCGGCCACAGTTCCCGTGAATTCAGCTCCTGCCTGATGACTTTGAGGGACTGCTGTGCGGTGTTCCACGGGATGCCGAGAGCGTTCGCGCAGTCGGGCCAGGTGCCGCCGCCACTCATCTCCGCGAGCTTGAGTGCTGCAACGCGCCGCAGGTGCCGTACCCACCAATCAGTGAGGTGCGTCCAATGGGACAACAGGTCGCCGAAGTGGGCGGCGAGCCACTCCTGCGGCAGGAGAGCCGGCACATTCCCGACCCGGAAGCGGCTCTCGCGAGAGGGAAGGCTCTGTCGCGCGTGCCGGTGGCCACCTGCACGGTAGAACCCCTGGGTGCGGCCCAGCAGGGCACACGCCAGCGAGGGGGAGACGTGCATGCGCCGCAATGCGGCGCCGGTGTTGGCTGGATGACGGCCGAACGCGGACGCGGCGAGCGGCCGGACGCGTTCGGCCATCTCGGCGTCATCACGCTCCTCGCGGCCGAGGATGTTGTCGGCGGCAAGAAGCACCGCGGCGCACTGGGCTGGGTCCTCGGGTGCATCCCAGACGGTGGGTGTGCGCCGGCCGGGCTCAGGGGTGCGGCGGTGAGCGACAGCGGAAGAGACGTGGCCGTCGATCAGGTCGGCCATTGACGTCGAGACTGCGTATGGCACGCTGTCCGGCCAGCTGAGCCGGATGAGATGTGCAGCGACGATGAGATCGGGAAAGTAGCAGGGATCCGAGCCGGCGTGGCCTGCATCGGCGTTGGATCGGACAGGCATCAGGCGCTGATCGATGCGGTGCTGCAGGGCAAGCATCAGGGCCATGTCGGCCTCGGGTATGGGCTCGGCCCGGCGGTTGTGGTCCAGGCGGGTAGCGCAAGGAGCGGCCGGATCACCGTGGCCTTCAGGCAGCAGGCGCCGGCATTGGGCAGGGTGCAACCCGCTGATGGTGCGATGAGTGATCAGCCCTTGGCGCTCTGTATTCGTCGGCTGGTTCGGTGTTTCCTCGCAGTTCGGGCAGGTGTGGGAGAGCAGGGTGCGGTGGGTGAGGCAGGCGTAGGAGACGGGCAGATGCCAGCGCAGTTTCCAGGGACCGCCGTAGAGAGTCTGGACGGGGCTTCCGTCCCCCGAGAGACAGGCGGCGCAGTATCGGCTGGACATGCTGGCAGCCCATGACTTCCGCACGGCCGTGGTGTTGCGGCTGCCGTCCATCCGGGCCGACGCCAGGGGCGGGTAGACGGCGGCAAAGGACGACAGTGTCAGGGCGTTGGCCTCCTGCGCGTTTAAGCGGGCAGCCGTGGCAAACGGCCCGATCCGATCGTCGGGCAGCGCGAGCAGGTACTCGCCCGGGAGCCGGTTGTGGCGATGGATCAGTCCGCACAGGTGGGCAACCCTGGCGGGTGAGCGTTCCGTGCGGTACGCCAGTCGCAGGAGCAGGCCGGGCAGTGATTCCTCGGGGAGCGGACGTAGAGCGCGGGCCAGCGGCCGGGCGGTCACCTGTGTCAGCCCGCCTCGCCGGCTGCGGCGGGCCCGTCATCGTCGAAGACGGTGTTGCGGCCCTTCGGTTTCTTCTTCCCGTCGCTGGGCTTGTGCGGGGGGATCTTGGGCTGCTCGCCGGACTCCGCGTCCAGGTCGGGCATGTCGCCGGGAGTGACGGTGAACTGGTTGAACAGTTCCTTTGTCAGCCGCTCGCTCTTGTCCTCGATGGCCCGCCGGCAGCCGTGCTGGATGAGCTTCTCCAGTACGCCGACCACGCCGCCGGTGCGGTGGAACAGGTACTCGGGCATGTTGCCGCCGGTCAGCATCCCCTCGGTGTCGTTCAGTAACCGCAGGTGCCCTTCCAGGCGGGCCAGGTGGTCCAGCCAGGCGGCCATCTCCGCCCCATCGGTGTAGCGGAACGGGTCGAGGTCGACGATCTGGAAGCGCCGTTCGTGCTGGCCGGCGGCGTGATCGTTCGGGCTGCGGCCGCGGTCCTTGATCGGCTGGTAGATCCACTCCAGGGTCCGGGGGTCGCGGCGGCCCTCGCGCAGCAGGCCGGAGGTGGGGATGCCGACGCCGACGAGAATAAGCGTGACGGGCATGCTCATCATTTCGCGGATCAGGTCGAGGACGTCCTGGTCGGCTTCCCGGTGCAGTTTGAGGCGGGTGATGTCGTCGATGACGAGCGCCCGGGTGGCGTGCTCGACGATGGCGGTCTTGACCGTGCGGACCAGATCCTCAAGGCGCATGCCTTTGTAGTCCTCGCCGTAGAAGTCGAGGATGCGCTGGCAGGTGGAGATGGGGGTGGCCTTGACCGGGCAGCGGACGTAGGCGACGGGGGCGACCAGGTCGCGGGTGCCGGGCATGGCATCGGGGTTCATGTAATTGTTCAGGGCCATCCACGTCTCTTCGAAGACGGCCAGCGCCTCGCACACGGTCTCGGTCTTGCCCTGGGCGCCGTCGCCGTTGACCATGATGCCGCCGCGTGTGCAGGCTTTGTGGCTGAACGCGCCGTCCTCGACGCGGGCCAGGACGGCGTCGGCGGCGCGCTCGCTCATAGGCGTGACGTCGATGGGCAGACTGCTGTGCGTGGCGAGCCGGTGCAGGTTGTACAGGCGTTGCTGGCGACGTGACTTCCGTCCGAACTCCTCGGCCGTCAGCACCGGTGCGGGCACGAATGCCTGGCGCGTGGCACACCATCGTCGCCAGCCCTCCCAGGTCGTGCGGTCGATCGGAGGGCCGGGGAGGAACGACGGACCGTCGTACGGGGTATTCACTGGCTGTCTCCTTCCTCGGCTGCGGTCGTTGCTGCCACGCCGCGGTCGTCGTCCAGGTCGTCGAAGTCGTCGTCCGGCAGCGCCAGCAGGCTGGTGGCGCGCAGCCGCTCGGACAGATCCTGCGGTGGTGGGGCAGGGCGTTCGGGGACCGCGGCCTCACGTCGGCGTCGCCGTTCGCTGGTCACTGCGTCCTGCCCCTGCTGGGCACGCTCGCGCCAGCGCAGCGGGACCACAACGCCGTCATCCGCGCCGGTACGGGCCGCAGGCACGCGGGCCGGTGACGGTGGCGCTGCGGCCGGTGTTGGCGCGGCCGAGCCGGCACCGGCAGGGCGGTCGGCGGCAGCGGCTGCGGCCTGAGTCACCTCACGTGCGTGCTCGGTTCGCTGCTTCTTCGTCAGCTGGGTCGGCCACTTCTCTACCGGGATGTTCCCGCCGATCACCTCAAGGAGGGCAGGCAGCAGCTCCTTGTCCGACTTCGGTGCCAGGCCGCGCTTGCGCAGCTCGCGCATGGCCTCACGGACGCGGGCGTCGCTGAAGGCAGGAAACTGACCCTCCTCGGGCAGGCCGACCCAGCGCAGGGTGTGCCAGTCGTGCGTCAGCGGGTCGCGGAAGAACACGAAGCTGGGGTCTCGCGGGTCGCGGTGGATCACGTACCGGTTCTTCCCCTTCTTCCCGCCACGCCGGGAGAGCTCACCACGGTAGGGGTCGAGGGCTTTGCCGTCATACCACAGATTCTTGATCTTCACCCCACGCTTGCCGTGGATCATGATCCGGTGGCTGGGCAGGAGCTCGTAGTACAACTCGGGCGCCGGGATCCGCAGCGCGAATCCGCCCTGCGTCATGGAGGCGGCGAACAGACTGTTGGGGCTGTGATCGCCGCCCGGGTCCCAGCTCGGTGCGTAAGAGTCGAAGCGACGGTTCTGCCAGATCTTGACGACCCAGGTGGCGATGATGTGCTCCATCTGCGCCACGGTCAGGCAGGCATCAGCCTCCGGATCCTCGCCGCGGTCGGCGGTGTCCACTCCCTGGTAGCCGAGCAGGACAGCGAACAGCAGCGACCGGATGGCACCGAAGGTCCGCTCCACCGCCTTCTTGTCGGTAGGGCGCAGGACCCGGCTTGGCTTGATGTTCGCGCCGATGACCCGCTGGACCTCGACCAAGTGGTGATTGCGGTAGACCGCTCCGTGATCGGTCGTGACAGTCTCCGGCGCGAAGAACGGCAGCCCGGCGACCTCGTACCCGGCGAAGTCGGACACCACGACGCCTGGGATGCCGGGATAGGCCCACTCCATGCTCTCGCCCCAGTCGGGGCGCATCGGCAAGGGCATCATCATGTCCCGCAGCACCATCGCCACATCGATCGACGAGTCGGAGACCAGACTGAGCCGGAACGCCACGATGGAGTGCGTGTACACGTCGAGCGCCAGTGTGAGGTGCACGGAGACGGGATCGCCGAACACGTCTTCCAGGACCTTCACCGGCAGCACGGTGGTGTCCAGGGCCACCACCTGCCCGGGCCGGTGCACCACCACGTGCCGGCCCGTCGCGTACTTCTGCGCCATGGCCGCCGAGCGTGCGTAGCGCTGCCGCCCGCCGTTGGAGCCGAACCAGTCCCGCCACACCTTGCTGAGCACGTCGTAGCTGGGAACCTTGGTCTGCTCGCCGAAAACCTCCCGTACGTACTGGTGGATGAGGCGCTCGCGGTCCCGCGCCGTCAGCTTCGCCCGCCGCAGGCTCTCGTCACGTACGGCGAACAGCGCCTCGCGTACCTCCGTGGTGATCCGGTGCCCGGTCGCCTCCCGCAGCCACCGGTCGTCCGCGAGGCCGATCGGCCCGAGCCTGCGCCGTGCCATGTCCCAGCGCACCAGGGTCCGCGTGCTCACCTTGTGTAGGGCCAGTGCCTTCGCCAGCGCGGGATCCATGGCCCTCGCCCTGCGCAGCTCGGCCTCCTTCGCCTTGCGGCGCTGCGTCAGCGTCGTGCTCTCCGGGTCGTACTGCGGGAGAGGCTCGTGCGGCAGCGCGGCGTCCGGATCACCACTGCGGTAGCCGGTCTCGACCTCCCGGATGTGCTCCAGCCGCCGCATCACGTGCTCTTGCTGAACCGGCAGGAGGTCTGCGATCGACTTCGGCTGGCGGCCCCGGCTGGCAGCCGGGAGATCCTTGCGGGTTCGGGACGACGGCCGACAACCGGGGCGGTGGATCAGCTCGCTCAGCTGCACCTTCCACGGCGTGCCCTCGTCACCGATCAGAGTCACGCGGCCCAGATGCGGCAGACACGTCTCGACCCGCCACACCTCACCATTGATGATCAGCTCGGTGCCAGGCTCCAGCACCCATGTCGATTCCGTCCCATTGCTCACGACCGCGCCTCGCGGAGCTCTCCAGGTGCGAGCCGGACCAGGCTCGCGTCCCCGTACGGTACGGAGAGGTCCGCACCGAGCTCTCTGCGCCACAGCAAGTGCAGGGCATGGGCCCTGGCCACTGCGGGAATGGAGCACCGATCAACCAAGTTCTTCAACGAAAGAGGGCCTTGGGAGGCAGCCGCACGCAGTTGGCCCTGCATATCGAGCACATTGGCCAACGGTCGGCGCTCGGCGGAGAACGCGTTCACCGCTTCCCACACGTGCCGACGCCAGCCGGTCACCACGCCGTAGCGCCATCCGGCGGCCAGCGCGGCCTCGAACGTGGCGGCGAACTTCAGCTCGTCATCGGGGCGAATGCGACCAGTCGGCCGCACATCGATCAAGAACGGACCACGGTCGGTGAGCAGCAGGTAGTCCGGCGTGTGATCCACCCGCTTGCCGCCCGCGTAGAAGCGAAGCCGGAACGGCTGCGAAAGCGCCTCACGCACTGCCGCGAAGTCGGCGACCAGGAGCAGACACTCCTCCTCAAAGCTCTCACAACCGTGGTGCCGACGCGTGGACACCATGTACTCCAGTCCGGGCCGGTGGTACTGATCGGTCCGCCAAGTGAACCGACGCACCGGCACGGTGCGTGAGACATCCACTTCGTTGAGGTCGCGCAACGAGTACGTGGCGGCAACGTCCCGCCCGAACTTCCACCTCGTCGTCCAGCGCCGGGACCATCGTTCGTCTAGGTCCAGCTGGTGCGCGTACTCGGTGAATCCCCGATGCAGGAAGGCCAGATCCTCCAGGCGGCAGGAGTCGGACCACGTCTCCCTCCGTGGCCCTTCCGGCACCTGACGAACGGAACTCGCCACGAAGTCCTTCTTTTGCACGTCCACCGCTCCTGAGACACGCCCGCCAAGACCGGCCTCGACGCTACGACCATCACCGGATGCGACTTGGGTAGATCGGCGACCTTCACACGAACGAGTGGTTTTGTCGGGTGTGTCAATTTTTGGGGTCTGGCCTGTAGTCGGTGGTGACGGTGACGGAGGCGACGACCAGGACCAGGGACAGACACATGGCGAGCAGCACGCCCTGGTGGCCGGCCCGGCCGGTGGCGACGGCACCCTCACTGTCCTGGTCTTTGTCGATCGCGGGGCCGGGGGCCGGGGTTGCAGACATTGGGTCCGGCTTTCAGTCGGCCGGGCTGGACGAGCTTGAAGTCGAAGCGGGCGGCGCTGCATCGGGCGGTCTGCCGCAGGTGTATCGCGGCCGGTCGGACCGGGACCGGTGAGGGGGCGCCGGAGGCCAGACGGGGAAAGAGCGCTTCGGCGTTGGTGTTCTTGGCCGGTCAGTACGACCGCGTTCTGGCCCTTGCTGCGCCGCAGAAGCTGCGCCAGTCCCTGATCGACTTGCGGCCCCTGGCCACGGTTAGAGATCACGCACTGCTGGCGCTTCGCTCCGCCAGCCTGCTGGACGATTCGCAGGCCTTCGTGCGCACGCTGGTGTTCCTCAGCGAACTACGGCTGCGCGAAATGGTCTTGGAGAGGGAGCCGCTCGCGGAAGCGGTGCACACTTTTGACTCACGACTGGCCCTGGACCACATCGCCCGAGGCGGACGACTGCGGATCACGCGGAAGGCGGCCCTTGCCCATGCCGTGACCTTTGCCAACCGCGGCAACGTGGATGCGGTCCAGAGAATCCTGCATGCCTGCGGTGGCCTGGCCGGAATCGCAGGCGAGGAAGACCCGTCGCCGGAGGCCGTCGCCGATTGGGCCGAAGCGACATGGAACCTCTCCGGTCTCGACGCGGTGCTGGCCGCACTCGACCACCAACTTCCCCACCCTCCAGACAACGCGGATGAGCTGGCGCTCAGCACCGAACGACCTGAAGAGCCCGCAGGCGTCGAGGAGGCGGAATCCTCGCGGCGGGCGCTGCTCCGCGATCAGCAGGAGCGCGAGGCGAGCACGATCAGTTGTCGCAGCTTCGCTCATGCCCGTTGCTTCGATCTCCTCGTTGAGACCCGTGACGAGGTGGCTCTCGACGCCTTGACGGCCGTGATCGATGCCGAAGCCACACCCAGTTGGCGCGCACGAGCACGCTACATGCGGGCCCAATCCGCCTCAGAGGACCAAGCGCAAACCGATCTCCTGCGATGGGTGCGCGAAATCATCGCCATCAACGCGGAGGAAGGGGATGCAGACGAGGCGGACGATGAGGAACTGCCGGCCAACGGCTCCGCCCCTGCTGTACACCTCAGCATCCGGATCGCCGCCGCCGAACTGCTCGTCCGAAACGGATTCAACAGCGCGCCCGAAATCGATGAACTCGTGCCCCCTGGCACGGCCGTTGCCTGGCCATCCACCGTGTCCGGGCAAGAAGGCCTGGAACCCTTCCGGACACTGATCGGGCTCAACAGACTCCGGTACGTCCACCCCGATTCGACACAGCCAGACCCCATGCCGACCTCGGACTGGACATCGCGGGAAGCTGGCAACGAGCGTTTGCGGCGAGCACTGCGTGTCCTGGCCCAGTTGGAGGGCCAGCGACTTGCTGCCTCCGCCGGTCTCGGAGACCCGCCCGATGTGCCGGCACAGGCGGATCCCATCATCCGCCTTCTCGAAGTCCCCTCCGAGGACACCCGTGATTGGACAGGCTGGTACATCGTTCGCGACGCTGCCCTGGGTCTCTTCGGCAGAGTAGTGGACCTCGCGGCCAAACAACACGGCAGCGCTGACCTGCAACGCCTGCTCTCGCGATTCGACACCGCCTGGGCGAGCGAAGATCGGGCCGGCTACTGGGCACCCCAGCGCCAACAAGCGGTCATTGAAGCCGCCCTCAAAGCTCACGCCGACGCCACTTCGTGGGCCGTGGAACAACTCCAACGGCTCGATGCTCTGATCAACGACTGGTCATCCGACCCACACGACCGGGTGTCACTGTGGCTGGCACAAGCGCGAGTCTGGGCGCTCGCTGGCGATGAACAGGCAGCCCGCCACGCGACTCGCTGCGCTGTCGACACTTCCCTCGGCATCGATGCCAGCGATCATGACCGGCAATTGGTCGAGTGGTTCGACTGGCTGGTCACCGCCGCAGATGAAGGAGACATGTCTCCCACGCAGTTCACCGCGACGGTCCTCACATACGCCTCTCGTATCTCCTCTGCCGACGCAGGCCATCACGCCTCAGGCGCAGCGGAGAAACTCATCGCCTCAACCTTTCCCCGTGATCCCTCTCTGGCCTGCGACTTGGCTGAGTGGCTGTGCGCCGTGGGAACGCTCGCCGAAACCGACGCCGTCCAAGCCGTGGTGCTGGCCGCGTGCCACCACCCAGATATTCCGGTCCCGGACAGCACGGCCGTCGCGGTCCATCTGCTGTTCTCGATCACGCCCGAGCCGACTGAGGAAATCGCCAAAGCCGTACACGCTCGCAGGACGGAGAGCTCTGGAGGCGACGCTGTGTCGGCCCTGGAGCACGCCCAGCAGCTCTGGGCCGTCGAGGAATTGAACCGCGACGCAGCCGAACAGACAGTTGGCCGAGAGGCCATCGAAGAGGCGTCTGCAGATACTGCAGACGCTCCACCGCCCGTCCAGACCTTGGGCAGCCTGCTCACCGTTCTTCGAACCGCACCAACAGCAGCAACCTCCCCGCGGGAGGGCTGGGATCTAGCCGTTGAGCATGCAACCGCCACCATTACGTCCACGACTCCGGCTCAGGCCCGTGCTCTGCTGGAACAGGCCGGGCGGCTGCGCCTGTCAGGATCAGCCCTGGGCAGACTCGCGGCACTGGCTGCACAATCGGGGGAATCCGGCGCAGCCGCAGACGCCCTCAAAGACGCGCTCAGCCGTATTCCGGCGTATGGATGGCTGCGCCACTACGACGGGGGAACCCGGCTGGCCGTCCTCCACACCGCCCTCCGCTACCGGCACCCCGCCCTCGTGCAACTCGCCCGACAAGACCTCGCCAACGCCTTCCTCACCGGCTCCCTGTCCGTGCAGTTGTCGCCCGACGACATCCGAGACATCACCCAACTGGTCACAGAACCCGGAACCGTCGCCCGAGCTTGGCCCGACGTTGAGGCCTACCTCGATGAGGTAGCGCCCGCTGCTACCGACACCACGGACATCCCCGCTGCTCCAGCAGCAGCCATCTCAGCTGTCGAGGCGCTGGCACGATGGGTCGGGCTGTATCTCGGCCACCCGGTCCGCTCTCTCGATTTCGGCGCACGACGTGCCCTTCAGTTGCTGGGCACCCGCCACCAGCACGTGATCCAGACCATCCTCGCCGCAAATATCTCGCGAGGAGGATGGGCATGTGAAGCTGCCCTGCTCACCTTGATCACCACGCCCAACGACGAACGGGCAGACCATGTGTCCGCCGAACTCGTTGCCGCGCTGGAGGCCGCTGCCACTGGGGCCGACGGCATCTCCCGAGACCTCGCCCGCCGTTTCGCCCGGCAGCACGACATTGAGCTGGAGAATCCGCCGCGCCGAGCCCGTCCTGCCGCATACGGCCTGGCCCTTCCTGCTCTTCCCGAACGCACAGTTCCAGAAGAGGACCGGCACGGTACCCCGCACCTGGACGCTCACAATCCACGTCACATGCTCGGCCCGTTCGACCTTGCTCTTCAGATGCTCTCCGAGGCCTCCGGGCTGGAAGACTCGGCGGTACTCCACCGGGCCGCCCAGATTGCCAGGTCCAACGCCGATCGCTGGACTGCGGGAGGTCACCACGCTCTCGCACAGCGCCTCACCTCGCGCCATCAGCGCCACAGTTATCGCCCGTGGGCGTATATGGCTGGCCGCCGAGCTCTTGGAACCGTCATGGGTGAGCTGCTTGACTCCGACACGCTAGGGGACGCTCCAGCACTTCCCGCGTACTCCTTCGGCTTGATCGACGAGCAGATGGTCACCGTTGGACCCCAGCCACTCCCCAGATGGATGCCGCCGATCTGGAGACCGGAAGGGACCTCCTCCTACGACGTCGATAACTGGTGCGCCGAAGCAGGGCCAGCTGTGGATGAGTACGCGCGCGCATACGCTGCGGCCAGACCGTACGTACTGGCTGAACGCGGTCAGTGGTGCAGCTTGGAATGGGGAAGACCGGAAGAGGAACGCAGAGTCCACACGACGCACGGCAACGCGCTCGGTGCTGCCTTCTATCTTCCCAAACGTCGGGCCTGGGAAGCATTCCATGCCGAATTCGCCCGGTACCCGGCCGGTCGAAGTCTTGACTGGGCGGACAAGGAGCTAGTTGTCCACGGTTACGAAGACTGGACGGACGCCCAACACAGAGACTGGCTCGCGCTCCATCCAGCCGTCGGCGCCGAACTTGGATGGAAGCATGACCCATGCGAACTCTTCACATGGAGGGGAGAGGACGGCCACTGGCGTGCACGCACGGTGCTTCTGGTCCGAGGAAATCTCAGCCACCAACCACCACGGCATGCGACCTGCACCGTGACCTGGCAGGTTCAACTGAGCGAAACCGGCTACGCCGAACTCAACACGGCATTTCCGAAACTGAAGCGAACCCTGACAACGACCCGAACTCTGCCTGCCAGCAGACGGAAGCGCCGCCGAGAAGAGACTGAGACAAGCCGAAAGGAACTGGCCGCAGACGTCATCTAGGTGGATTGCCCTTTATCTTCTATCTCCTCGCCAGGTGGGTGTCGTCGGGTCTGGTGCATGATCGGGTGACATCTGAACTGGCTTATCCTGTGGGGCGAGTGGTAAGGATGACGCTGCGCCCAAGCCTTATCCGGAAAAGCTCCGCGAGTATGTCGTACGGGTCGCGAGGAACCGCGGCCCGGGCGTGACGGTCGAGCAGGTGGCGCTCACCAACTCGGAAGTTCCCCAGCACCACCGAGGTCAACCGTATTGGTCTGCTCTGTATAGGAAGAGCTCTTGAGCTGCCGAGGCCGATGAGTTTGTCCTAGAGATGTCGGCGTACATGTCTTCGCCCGCACACCCAGTTCGTTTGGCCTCGACACTAAACCCCAGCGATGACCGCGACCGCGGCTATGGTGATGCTGATCCGGCGCCAACCGGCCGTGGGCCGCCGTTGGCCCGTAGAGTCGGGCGGGGTTTCGCACACAGGACCTCCGATGTACGGAGCTACATGATGGCGAGCGGGACTGACACGGGTGGTGGGTCGGTTGGACCTATGCTGCCAATCGTCCCGGCGCACTGGCAGAGAGGCGGCTATAGTCTCCGCATCGATATATCAGCGGGCATTCGCTTGTGGGTGGACCGGGGTTCTGCCCCTCCAGGGCGCACGGGGTCGAGCGGGCCGTCGCCTCCGCCCTCAATTCTCGCTCTCGCAAGAGACTCGGCTGGTGAACTCCCGCAGAAGTCCTCAACGATCACCCACTCACGCTACAGAGAAGCGGTGTTGCAACGGCCCCTTGAACCGAAGTCGGGCGTGGGCTTCATGCTGTGCGGTCAGGTCATCAGCAGGGCGACGCCGCGGAGTGGGGCGAGAAGTCGCTGCGGCCAACCGTGTGGGCCCAGTTTCGCCACAACGCCCCCATACGCCCTCATTGCTGGGAATGATGCATTCCTCAAAGCGTCATTTCTGGGGGACCATGAGCCAGAACGTCACGCCGAGCCGCTCGGCGAGTCGGGACCGGTGCGAGCCGCTGTGGTCGTCGCTGCCAAGCGCAGGTGTTCCGCGGGCGGATTCCGTACCCGGCACCGGCCCGCAGTGGGCACCTCACGGGTCTCGCCATCCGCTGGCTCGCCTTGGGGCGGCGCTGATCTGCATCAAGCGAAACCTCGATGTTCCACACGGTTGACGGGCGATAGGGTAAGGGACCGGTCTGTAGCGCGCACCACGCCGCCGACCGCATCACCAGGCAGGTCAGGCAGGCAGGGAGGGCTGGCGTGGCTCGGGAGTCGAGCGACCTCGAAAGCCGGTTCACGGACCTGGCGCTCGCCTCAGCCAATTTCGGTTTTCTTCTTCCCTACGAACCGCTCCTCGTGCTCTATGGAGCCTCGGCCGAGGCTCGTGCGTCCACTGCTCCTGCTGTGGCGGTGACGTCGGCGCGTCAGTTCGGTGAGGTTCTCGCCGCCAAGCTTGGCCACGTGGCCGGGGTGCGGCCGCCGACGGCGGACCAGTCGGCCCGTCTGCGGGTGCTGACCCGAGCCGGGCTGCTGTCGGCACGAGTCCTTGCCGCGTTCACCGACCTCCGCGGTTCCTCAGAGGGTGACCAGGGAGCGGCGGCCGCGTCTCACCTGGTGCAGCGCTGTTTCGAGCTGGCGGTCTGGTTCTTCCGTCTTCAGACCTCCGACAAGGAGCCGATGTCCTTGGTTCACACCAGCCCGTCCGACCTCGGTGTGGTGGCGGAGCTAGTGGCCCCGCTTGACGCGGTGTTGCCCCGGTTGCGCCGGGAATTCGACCGTCGGGTGGGGCCAACTTCCTTGCCGGCCTCCGAGCGCGAACACTTGATCGTCAGCGCCCGCGACGCTGCCTATGAGCCGTTGGCAGAAGAGGCGATCGCGGCGGAGGTGCAGCGCGGGCTCACCAAGGCGGGGTGGGATGTTCTGGGCCCCGATGCGGATGATGACCGGCACCACTCGCTCGGCTGCGTGTTGATCGAGCCCCGTCTGCCCGGCGGCAGCCGTGCCGACTTGCTGCTGTTGGTTGGCGGGCAGGTAGTGGGCATCATCGAGTGCAAGAAGGACGGCGCGGATCTCAGCACGGCCATGGAGCAGGCGGGGAGGCTGGCCGCCACGGTGACGGACGCCTCGCCGTGGTCGGTCTGGCGCTCTCCGCTGCCCTATCGGTACGTGAGCGACGGCCGACGGCTGCTTTTCTACGACGCCAATGATCCAGAACCGCGCGGCCGGCTGGTCAGCGGCTTCCACCGGCCGGCCACGTTGGCTCGTTGGCAGCGTGAAGCAGAGGCAGACGGTGAGGCGCCAACCTATCGCGCCAGGATGGCGGCCCTGCCGCCTCTGCAGGAGGGCACGCAGGCGGCCGGGCAACTGCGCCAGCCGCAGCTCAAGGCAGTTTTGGCAGTCGAGCAAGCCCTCGCGGCCGGAGACCGCCGTGCTCTGGTCCAGATGGCTACCGGCACAGGACGGATCTATACCGAGGTCTTCGCGGCCTACCGCCAGCTCAAAGACGCCAGGGCCGCCCGCATCCTGTTCGTCGTCGACCGCGTGGTGATGGCCCATCAGCTGAGAGCCGTGTTCCGGCAGTTCACTCTCCCGGATACGGGTCGGAGCCTGGCCGATGTGTACCAAGTCGCAGAGCTGACATCGGCAGGCGTGCCTCCGTCGGCATCCATCGTCGTGGCCATGGCACAACGGTTGGAGGGCATGCTGGCAGGCACGCCCGAGCCGGAGGACGGATCCGCCCGCGTATCGACCTATGAGACCGCCGAGCAGGTCTCGCAGTCCGACACCGTGCCGCTCGAAGTGACCTACTCCCCGACCCTTCCGCCTGACTCCTTTGACCTCATCGTCGTCGACGACTGCCATCACCAGGTCTACGGACGAGGGCGTGCTCTCCTGGAGTACTTCGACGCTCCTGTGATCGGATTCACCGCGACACCGGTCGCCCCGGTGTTCGGCTTCTTCAACGCCAATCTGGTGAGCGAATACCCCTTCGAACAGGCCGTCGCCGACGGACTCGTCGTGGACTACGCCCTCTACCAGGCACGGTTCGAGCCGTCCGGACGCGCGGCGCTGGTGCCGCTGACCGAGCGCATCACCGCAGAGGCCAAGGCTCCGCGCCGCAGCTGGTACGAGCAGTTGGACGAGGACCTGGCTCACGCCGGACCGGCCAGCGCCCCACGGATCGTGGGGCCCAAGCAGCTGGCCGCGGTGATGACGGCGTTCCGTGATGAACTGCCTGCCCTGTTCCCCGAGCGGGCGGTCGAGGGCGGGCTGGGCGTCCCCAAGACCGTGGTCTTCGCACTCAACGACGCGCACGCGGAAGACATCGTGCACCACATCCGCGAGGTGTTCGGCGCCGGCGATACCTTCTGCCAGAAGATCACCATGCGCAGTCATAACCCGGACCAGCTGCTGAGGGACTTCCGGACCGCTCCGCAGTTTCGGATTGCCGTGGTGGTGGACATCATGTCCGGCCCCACCGACATGCGGGCGGTCGAATGCGTGCTGTTCCTGCGCGATGTCCGCTCCGCTGCCTACTACGAGCGGCTACTGGCGCAAGGGGCGCAGCGCATCGCACCGGCGGTGCTCCGCGCGGTCACCCCAGGAGCATTCGCAAAGACCCAGTTCGTGGTGATCGACGCGGTGGGAACCTCGCGTCACCATCACCGACGGCTCGTCAACGTCACTGATGCGTCCGGCCGGGCCGGCCGACGCGCCCTGGAGCGCCTGCTGAACCGCACGGCGGACGCCGGCATGACCGCCGACGAGACGGCCGAACTCGGGGTGCGGCTTGCCCGGCTCGTTCCCGTGTTGAGCGACGCCGATGGCGCTGCCGTGCGGAAACTGGCCGGCTTTTCCTTGGAAGGGTTGGTAGCCCGGCTTCTCGGCACCGTCGATCCGGACCACGTGGCGCAGGTCCGCGCAGCCTGGGGGCCGGAGGCCCTCGATGAGGAAGTCCGCGATGCCGGTGCGCTGCTGGGCAACAGGCCTGCGCTGCGGCAGATGCTGCTCCGCCTCTACGACCGACCGGCCACACCGGATGCGGGGGAGCCCACCGGACAGAGTGCGGCCGCCGAGGACATGCGACGGCGTCTGGCCGCGTTCCTGCAGCAGGCCGGGCCCTTCACCCCGGCCCAGGTGTGGTGGATCGAGAACATCGTGGAGGCGGCTGCCGCAGCCGAGGACCGATTTGACCCCCGGGACCTCGACAGCGTCCCGTTCTCGGGCCGGGGTGGCACCGACGGCTTCCTTGGCACGTTCGGCGCCGACGCCGCGATTGACCTCCTCGACGACCTGGGTGAGGCGCTCGCTTGAACCGTGACCTTCCTACCGGTTGGACCCTGGTGAAGTTGGCTGACGTCCTGTACGAACCGTTGGCCAACGGCCGGTCCCTGCCCGCCCGCCAGGACGGCTTCCCCGTGCTGCGGGCGACGGCCCTTCGCCCGGTGACGGTGGACTTCACCCAGACCAAGGGCGGCGACGAGACAGCCCACAATAGCCCGCCCGTCCTGGCCGAACCCGGTGACCTGCTGGTCAGCCGGGTCAGCGGCTCCCGGTCCCTGGTCGGCGAGGGCGCCCTGGTGGACGTCCCGCCCCGTGCGACGACCTTCCCCGACACTATGATCCGCGTGCGCGTACAGCCTTCCCTGGTCGACCCGCGATACCTCGCGCACCTGTGGAACTCGCCGATCGTGCGCCGCCAGATCGCGGACCGGGCCCGGCAGGGGGGCGCCGCGCTATACCGGATCAACCACCGTGATCTGGCGCAGATCCTGCTTCCGCTCCCGGCACCTGGCGAGCAGGCCCGGATCACCAGCCTGGTGGAGGACCATCTTGCTCGGATCGACGCCACCACGACCCGCACCCGCAGGGCAGTGGACCAGGCCGGCGAACTGGTCCACGCAATGAGCGCCCAGGCCAGCCTGGGCCGCCTGTCCGGCACCGACCGTGCAGCAGGAAGCCTGCCGGCTGCCAGCACCCACGACGGCGCCCTGCCTGCCTTGCCCGTCGACTGGCGGTGGACCCGTCTGGAGACCGTCGCCGAGCTGACCCTCGGGGTAGCCAAGAACAGCAGACGGCAGTGGGATCCCGCAGACGTGGAGGTTCCCTGCCTTCGCGTCGCCAACGTGCAACGAGGCCGACTGGCCCTGGACGACATCCAGGTGATCCGGGTGCCCGCGCAGCGGGCTCAGGCCGCCCGCCTCCGCACCGGTGACGTGCTCCTGACCGGCGGCGGAGACCGCGGCCAGCTGGGCCGCGGATGGATCTGGGAGGAGCAGGTGCCCGACTGCGTCCACCAAAACCACCTGTTCCGCGCACGCATCACCGACCGGCAGCTGCACCCGAAACTGCTGGCCTGGCACGCCAACGGATTCGGCCGCCAATGGTGCCAGCGCAACGCCACGCAGGTCACCGGGCTGGCGTCCATCGGTCTGGGGAAAATCCGGCTCATGCCGGTCCCCGTCGCGCCGGCCGGCGAGCAGCAACGGCTGGTCGCATTGGTCGACGCGCACCTCACCACCCTGCAGACCGCCTCCGCCGCGGCCGAACGAGCGGTTGACGTCGCCGACCGGCTGCGGAGCAACCTCCTGCAGCGGGCGTTCACCGGCCAGCTGTCCCACGCCGCCCACCCGTTCGGGCACCAGGAGTCCTCGCTGTGAACCCACCTGCCTCCTCGCACCCCGGCCCCGACCAGGACCTGGCCAAGGTCCTTTGGTCCTTTGCCGACGTGCTGCGAGAAGACGGGGTCTCGGGCATCGAGTACGTCGAGCAGCTCGCCTGCCTGATCTTCCTCAAGCTGGCCGACGAGCAGAGCCGGCGTCCGCTCAACCCCGTGGAGGTGACCGGCTACGACGCGTGGGCAGAGATCCGCTGGAGCGCCGGTGAGGGCCAGCAGGAGCGCTACGAGCAGGCCCTGGACCGCCTTGCATACGGTCCGGGCAACCTCGGTCTGCTCTTCCGCAAGGCGCAGAACCGCATCCCAGACCCCGCCAAGCTCAGCCGACTGATCGACCTGGTCGACAGCTACCCCTGGTCAGGAGAGGGCAGCCCCGGCCGCGGCGCGGTCTTCGAAGCCCTGCTGGCCCGGATGGCCGCCGATACCAAGACGGGCGCCGGACAGTTCTTCACCCCTCGCCCGCTGATCGAGGCGATCGTGCAGTGTGTCCAGCCGGGCGTAGGCGACACGATCATCGATCCGGCCTGCGGCACCGGCGGCTTCCTGACCAAGTCATTCGAGTACCTGGTCGAGCACTTTCCCCCCGGCGTCACCCCTGCCGAGCGCGCCCGACTCACTGCGGGCGCGTTCAGCGGCACTGAACTCGTCGACGCCACAGCGCGGCTGGCCACGATGAACCTCGTCCTGCACGGGCTGACGCGGGCCGACGCCCAGCCCCTGATCGCCGTCGGCGATGCGCTCGCCCAGACTCCGACACGGCACGCGACGCTGGTCCTCACCACGCCCCCGTTCAGCAGGCGATCCACGATCGCCGGGGAGACGTACGCGTACTATCGGCCTGACTTCTGGGCGGAGACCGGCAACCGGCAGCTCAATTTCCTCCAGCATGTCCACAGCCTGCTGCAGCTCAACGGCCGCGCCGCCGTCGTGGTATCCGACAGCGTGCTGTTCGAAGGCGGAGCCGGCGAGCATGTCAGGCGCCGACTCCTTGACGCGTGCGATGTGCACACCCTGCTCCGGCTTCCGCCAGGCGTCTTCTACGCAACCGGCCTCAAGACCAACGTCCTGTTCTTCGACAAGGCCGCTCCCCGGCCAGACGGCAGGCCGTCAACCAAGCAGTTGTGGGTGTACGACCTGCGCTCCCACCGCCCCGCGTCCACCAAGACGACCACGTTGACCAGCGCCGACTACGACGACTTCGTGTCCGCCTACCGGCCAGGACGGCCCCGCAGCGAGCGGGTCGAGTCCCACGTATTCAGGTCCTTCAGCGTGGAGGACCTGCTCGCCCGGGACCGCACCAACTTCGATCTTCTGGCCGCAGACCCACCGGACGATCCGCTCGCCCCCGCCGAGCCCGAAGCCGACCTGCACCATATGGCCCAGGAAATCGCCGGTGAACTCCGCTCGGCCCTGGAGGAGTTGACCGCTCTCACCGAGGCGCTGCGGCCCTACGGTGCACACGGCGACGGCCCGGATCTGGGCCCGGCGACGTGACCGTGACCATTTCTGCTGCGACTGGGGGGACCGCATGCGGCTGCTGCGCCTGAGCCTTCCCGACTACCGCGGGCTGCGCGACTTCCACCTGGACCTCACCGACGCGGTGGACGGCGGCCATGCCATCGCCACGCTGATCGGCCCCAACGGCGGCGGCAAGTCGCGGGCCCTGCACGCGCTCGCTGAGATCTTCGGTGCCCTGCACCGGCCGAAACACCGCACGGCATTCCCCTTCGACGTCCACTACGAGTTGCGCGGCACAACCGTGAGGGTTGTGCAGACCACCCACGCAGCCGCCCCCGAATTGACCGTGGCGCAGGAGGGCCGCGAGCCGACAAGAGTGCCGAGGGCACACTGGCCGCAACACCTTCCCAATCACGTCTTCGGCTATCAGGCCCACCCCCATGCCCCCTGGACCGCGGAGTTCGACCAGCACCGCCGCTTCGCGACGCGCCGCCTGGGCGATTGGCGCCGGCAGTGGCGAGAGACCCTTGACGAGTGGCTTGCCAGCCGGTCGCCCGAGGAGGCGTGGCCGGAACAGCTCACCCTGCCCATCCGCTGTCCCCTGTACACCCCCGTCTTCCTGTGCACCCCCGCTCACCTGCCGCTGCTGCTCCTGGCGCAGACCACCCACTGGGCCGACTCGTTCGGTACCTACCTGCGGGAGCACTCCTACATCCAGCACGTCGCCTCGGCCGTCCTGCGCGTCAAAGCGCCCCACACCGTGCGGGGGGCGCCCTTGGCCGAGCTGCCGTACTGGGGCCTGGGCGGGCCCGCCCGCACGCTGTTCGCGGCCGTGGCCGAGTCCGGCCGGTTCGGCCCCATTCCCGACGCCGACCCGGTGGACGGTGCCGGGAGTCCCGCCGACGGGTTCCGGATCGTGCTGGGCACCACCGAGGACGTCCGGGCCTTCCGCAACCTCTTCGACAGTGATCTGTCGATGTTCGGGCTGCTCGCCACCCTGCTCGACGCCGGATACCTCACCGTCGACGTCCGCCTGCACAAGACCGGCGCGGTGATGCTCGGGCTGGACGACCTGAGCTCCGGAGAGCAGCAACTTCTGACCATTTTGGGCCTGCTGCGGCTCCAGCGCGCACAGGAGTCGCTCTTCCTCCTGGACGAGCCCGACTCACACTTCCACCCCGAGTGGAGCCGGCGCTGGTACAGCTCCGTGCGCACCGTGCTCGGGGCACATCAGGACTCGCAGTTCATCACGGCCACCCACGAACCCCTGTTGGTATCCAACATGACCCGCCAGCAGATCCGGATCATCGCCACCGATCAGGAAGGTCAGGCCACGGCCGTAATTCCCGAGGCCACCCCGCGGGGACAGGGCGCAGGCGGTCTGCTGACCACCGATCTGTTCGGGCTGCCCAGCCAACTAGACGAACACACCCAGGAGTTGATCGACCGCCAGTACACGCTGCTGCCGGCGGCGGCCCACGACGCGGTGCTGCAGACGGAGCTCCGCGAGGTCACCGACGAGCTCGACGCACTGGGCTTTACCACCGCGAACCGTGATCCTCTCGTGACGGCCTTCCTCGCCGAACTCCACCGCAGGCGCCGTGCTCTCGTCGAGGCCGCCACCAGCACCAACCCTCCGCCGCCGCAGGTCCTGGAGGCCATGGTCGCCGAGCTGTTCAACGAGCACTTCTCGTCGGTGATCTGACGCCGATGCGACACGTGGACATGAACGGACTCTCCACTCCACAGGCGTGGACGGCCAAGACCAAAACCACCTTGGACGCCGTGCGGGCCGCGATGGCCAGCAACACCAAGCGCGCCTTCACGGAGCACTGGACCGATGACGAGGTACGCGACCCCCTGCTCGCGCTCGTCGGACAAAAGTGCTGGTACTGCGAGACCACAATCCAGCGCGCGGATATCACCGTCGACCACTTCCGGCCGAAGTCCGAAGTGCTCGGCGAACCAAGCCATGACGGCTACTGGTGGCTCGCCTACACGATCGACAACTACCGCATCGCATGCAAGCACTGCAACAGCGGCGGGGCCCGGTTCAACGGTGCGCGAGAAGGCCGTGCCAAGAGCAGCCGGTTCCCGCTGCTGGCCGGGCCGCGCGCCTGGCGCCAGCACGACGACCTGGGCCTGGAGCAGCCGATGCTCCTTGACCCGGCCCGGATCGGCGATCCCGACCTGCTCGGGTTCGACACCGCCGGCTACGCCCGGCGCAGTCACACCCCCTACTCCAAGGCCGAGGCACACCGCGGGGTCTGCCGCGCCGACGAGACCATACGGATCCTGGCGCTCAACGCCACCCAGATCAAAGACCAACGCCGCCTCCTGATGAAGGAGATCGCGGTACTCGCCCAGATACCGGGCGACCTGCCCAGCGTCCAGGCACTGATTGCCGGGAAAACTGCGACAACAGCGCAATGGAGCGCAGCAGCCGCCGCTGCCCTGGCCCTGCACCGTGCATGTGCTCTGACGAGGAACGAGCCCGACCAGTCCCCGGCAGAGCATCCCGACACCCCGGTCATCGACCCGGGGCGTTCGACCGTCGACGTGCGGGACCTGCTCAAGCACCTGGACCCGGCCGAACTGACCGCCGGCATCCCACTGATCGGCCGTCACAACAACAAGCCGCACCCGGGTGTTCTGCAAGCGGATGGCCGCATCAGCGTCTGGAAGCGCCCTTGGGGTACCCCGAACTCCGCGGCCCGGGCCGCCACCGGCAGCGACGACATCGACGGCTGGGAATTCTGGCGGCTGACCATTTCCGGTGTCGAGCAGTCGCTCGCCGAGTTCCGCGCCGCACACACCACGCCCGACCCACCGGCCTGAGCGGGTAGCCCCGCTTGATGCTCGCCCTGACACGCCTGGGGGCCGGACGAACAGGCCAGATGAAGGACGGACAGCCCTTCAGGGCTGGCGGCAGCGGCGGCGCGCTGGCCCATCGCAGTGATGCCGCGCCGTCGGGTGACGAGGCACAGGCGCTGCGAGGTGCACCATGACGAGGCTCACGCCGGTGATTCACTCACCGCTTTCGGACACTGCTTGTTGCTCCGGACGTTCCGGACTGGGCCCGGATCTTCAGTCAGGGTTCGTGGATTGGGTGCGTTCAGAATGCCGGACGCGGTGGTTGCGACTGGTGTAGCGGCAGAGATTGAAAATTTGCAGATCAAAGTGGTAACTGCCGTGATAGGAGGAGGTGGTTATGCCTGCTGATGGGGCGGTCCACCGCTATCTGAAGCCCGCGAACGTGATCCTGGCCCCGGACGGGGAGCGGGTGCTGGACTTCGGCATCGCCCACGTCGCCGACGGCACCGTGGTCATCCGTCCTGGCGCGCCGACCGGGACTCCGGGCTGGCTGAGCCCCGAGTACCACCGGGACGCCACAGCGGGTCGCACGGAGATCTTCGCCTGGGGTGTGCTGTACGCCTTCACGGGAACCGGCTGCCACTCCTTCAGCACCGGCGTTCGTACTGGTCGGTGGGGCGATGACTCCTCGCCGACCACCGTGCTTCGGGTTGTGCGTCCGAAAGTCAGTGGTCACCCCTATCGTCGGGAAGAGTAGTTGTCAGAAGGGTTCCGGGGGGAAGAGTGACCGACGGACAGAAGCGAGCAGGGCGGTCCACGGGCCGCGTCGGTTCGGCCAGGCGCAAACGGGTCGTAGCGACGGCGGTCATGGAGGCCGAGGGGTGTCTCGCCGACCTGAAGCGCGGGCGCCGTGCCGCTCGCGAACTCAAAGAAGTCACCGAACAGATGCTCTCGCCTGAGTACAAGGGGCGCGTGCTGGTCGAACTCCTTCAGAACGCCCACGACGCGCACCGCGCCCGGCACGGCGTTGGCCGCGTAGAGATTGTCCTCGACGAGGACGAGGGCGAACACGGCGTCCTCTACGTGGCGAACGGCGGAAGGCCTCTCGGGTACAAGAACTTCGAGGCGTTGTGCAGCATCGGCCTGTCGAGCAAGCGACCCGACGAGGGTATCGGCCACAAGGGGGTCGGCTTCAAGAGCGTGCTTCAGCTCACCTCCGCCCCAGAGATGTACAGCGTCACGAGCTCCGCGTCCAAGGCCTTCGACGGGTTCTGCTTCCGCTTCGCCCGGGACGACGACTTCGACTGGTTGGCGGACCAGGTCGCGCCCGGCCACCCGGAGGCTGCCGACCAATTGCGCGCGAACCTGTCATCGTTGAAGGTTCCAGTGCCGGTGGACGACGTCCCGGCTGCGGTGGCTCCCTTCCGCCGACGGGGAATGGTGACCGTGGTCCGGCTCCCGCTGCGGTCCGCCGAGGCCAGGCTGGAAGCGGTACGCCAGCTGCGGGAACTGACCGATGACGGGGCGCCGTTCGAACTCTTCCTGGACCGCCTCGGCAAAGTGACCGTCACGCACCGGGTGGGCGGCCGGGGGCGCCCCAGCGTCTACACACGCAAGGTGGACACCCTCTTCACCTCTCGTGACCTGAAGATCCACCAGATCACGCTGCGCCGTCGCACCCGCCTGATCATGGTGACGGCCGCAGTGGACAGCGAGCGCGCACGCGAAGCCATCGCCGCCGGCCTGGGATCCGGACCGCTGAAGGACGGCTGGCAGGCACTAGGAAACTCGGCCGTGGTCAGCGTGGCGGTACCCGCGGGCGACCCTTTGGAGCGCGGCAGGCTCTACACGTTCCTGCCCATGGGGACACAAAGGATTTGCCCGGTGCGCGGGTTCGTCAACGCGCCATTCCACACGGACGTGAGCCGACGCACCATGGCGGAGTCCACGCAATGGAATGACCTGCTGCTCGACACCGCGGCCGAGGCCTGCGCACGGGCGACCGCATTGGTCGACGAAGGACGCGTCGTGCTGCCCGCAGGCACCCTCATCGACCTGATGTGCTGGGAACACGACCAGGTTCGGCGCCTGGAGCTGGCCTTCAAGGCACAGGACCGTGAGTTCGACGCCGTTCCGTTCATGCCGGTACTGCACCCCGCGGGCACCCGCACCGCGTACCGCTGCGGCTACTTGTGGCGCGGCCCCGACCAGGCTCGCGTGTTGACACCGCAGGCCGTGGCTGCCGCTGGGGTCAAGCACGTCATCGACCCACAACTCCATCCCCGGCGCGCCGAACGGCTGGCGGCGCTGGGTACGGCCCGTGGACTGGGTCTCGTCCCGCCTGTCAGCGTGCTCGCCGACTGGGCGGAGAGCGTAGCCTCGGCCCTCGCCCAGGGGGAGTTCGACGCCGGAAAGTGGGCGGACTCCTACCACGACCTCTCGGTCTGCTTCGCTCGCACTGGCGAGGAACTGAAGGGGAGGAAAATCGTCCTCACGGTCGACGGGAAGCGGGTTCCGGCCGGCGATCCCGGGTTGTTCTTCCGCCGTTCGGACGGCCCGTCGGCCGCGCTGCCCGCCCTGCCACCTGGACTCGCGAAGAGCATCTCCTTCGTCCACACGGAGATCGCTTGGGCGGGACGGAAGACCAGCCGGCGCTCCCGCGGTCGTACCTGGCTGGAGGAACAGGGGCTGGTACGGGACTACAGCCCGAAAGCCCTGCTGGAAGTGCTGGGCGGCGCCATGCGCAAGGTCCGTGAGGACGACGAGGCTCTGCGCGAGCACCTCCTGTTCGCCTGCGCCCTGTGGGCGTCCTCCGTGGACCGGCACGGCAAGCGGCCTGTGATCAAGGGGCTGTTGGTGCCGGGCCGCAAGACCTGGGTGCCCGTTACGGAGGCTATGTTTGGAGATGGTTGGACAGGCGGGCACGGCGGGATCGACCGGGCACTGGTCCGCTTCTTCGACCGTACCCAAGCTGTCTCCCGTGACCTCGTCGCCGCCGCCGATCGGGTCGTCCGCCCCGCCCACGACATCTGCGCCGGCACCCGCACCGACGCGCAGACTCTGCGGCGCTTCCTCGAACACCAGGGTGTCCGCCACGGCCTGCTACCGACCTACGTGGCAACGTCCCAGGCGGTGAAGGGGCAGCATCTCAACCGTCCGTCCAGCTTTCCCGGACTGTGGGCCCTGAACCTGGACCCGGATGAGCGGACCCAATGGCAGTCGACGGCTCAGCGCTGGCCCAAGCGCCGCGACGATCTCTACCTGACCGTCGAGTACCGCCCGACCCGCAAGAGGGTGGCCGTGCTTCCCGGCCAGCGGGAATACGCCGCGTTCGACGAGGAGAGCCGTCGGCTCTACGCCGAACTGATTATCCACGGCCTGGACACCTGGGACGCCGAGGCACTCGAGTTCCGCTTCGCGGGCGGCTCGGATCAGAAGGGCACACCGTGGCCCACCCCGCTGGCGGCCTTCCTGTTCCGAGTCCCGTGGATTCCCCAGACGGGTGACGACGAAGACACCCCCGCTTTCACCACGGCCAGGCAGGCGTGGTGGTGGGCCTCGGGGGAGGCGCCGCCCGCCTTCCTCACCGTCGCCTCCGCCACGCTGCGCAGACGGCAGTCGGACCGCGTGCTCAAACGCCTGGAGCTGCTCGGCGTACGTCGCTGGGACGATCTCGAGACCGCCGCGGACCGGCTCCGCCACCTGCCCGCCCTACTCCGCCGTGTGCCCCGGCTACGGCAGGGACGCCTTGGGCATCCGCTGCGGCGGGACTACGAACAGGCCTGGGCGGACCTCCTTCCTCCGGGCGGGTTCGGTGGCGGGTGGCGGTCCGGGGTCCTCCCCGAACTCCTTGTGAGCCGGGCCGGGACACTGGATGTGCTGGCAGCCGATTCTGAGCCGGAGCCGGTCTACGTGGCCGACATCCGCGGCACCCAGCAGCGGAGGCTGCTCGACGAGGCACCCCTGCTGCTCCTGCCGGTCGACGACAGAGCTCTGGGCCAGCGCGTTCACGAGCACCTGGAGGCGCAGGGCCGTTTCGTGATCCGGCCGACGAGCGAGGCGGAACTCGACGTGCGGGTCGACCAGCTGCCGATCGCCGACGCACCCCGAGTACCGCTGTTTGCCCTGGCCGGGCCCTGGCTGGAGACCCTCATGGTCGCGCTGGTCGAGTTCGACGAGGAGCGGTCCTCCCGCGCCACGGTCCCCGCGGCGCGCCGCGTCAAGCAACGGCTTCGATCCTGTGGCGTCGTCGTGGCGCGGACTGCGGTCACTCATATCGCCGGGCACGCCCTCGACGCCTCCGGCGATGACCGCTCCCTCCTCCACGACGATCCGGACGAACCCCGGCTCGTCGTGGTGTGCGCAGGGCAGCGCTCCGGCTGGCATGTGCTGGAGGTAGCCGCGACCGCCCTGAGTACCCTGATCGGTGCCCCCTACCTGAGCACGGCGGTACAGCTGGCGTTCATCGCACTGAACCGGCTGGACCGGACCGTCGCGGACGTCACCGAGGCGGACATTGCCTCCGTGCTCGCCATCCCGCAACAGCGCCTGGAGGCGGTGCTCGCCGACCGTGCCTCGATCCGCTCCGGCAGCGCCCGACTCGTCCCCCTTCTCGCCTGCGTTAACCTCGCCCTCGCCGAGGAACTGCAACGCGGACAGGAGACCTTGCACGATCGCGGCGAACTCCACGACTGGCTGGTCGCCCGGCTCGATGTCGACCGCGCCGACCAGTTGCTGGGACTCGTGGAGGAGGCCGACTGGCAGCGGATGCTGTCCGCACTGGAAGTGCCCCTGGCCGAGGCCAACCAGGCTTGGCAGACACTGGGTCTGCTGACCGTCGACAACGCGGAAACCCACCAACGCCAGTTCCAGGCCTGGTTGCAGCTGAACCGGGCCCGAATGGCCGACCGCGTCCGTGACGCCTACGTGGCCACGCACAAGGGGGGCGCCCCCCTCACGGAGTACGTTCGGCTGCGCTCGCTCCCCGGACTGGAGCCGGACCCCCGGTGGGGACTCGAACACTGGGACCTTCCTGCTGACCTCCTCGACGCCCACGCCGAGGAATGGACGGTCACGCACCTGCCCCCGACACCGGCCCGGCAGCACCACCCGCGCACGGTGGCCGAGATCCACGAGAACTGCGTCGACACCATCCACGCGCGCCTTCCCCGCCTGCGTGTCCGCATCGAAGCCTGGCTGAACCGCCAGGGCCGTGAGATCCCCTCCCTGCCGTCGGCCACCGAGGTCGCGTCGGCGATGGACGCCGAGGGCCTGCTCGACTTCGAGCCGATCGGCACCCGCACGCTCATCGCCTGGCTCCAGACCCACGGTCACTGGCCCGCGGACATGCCCGCCACGGACCGGGCGGCTGACCTCGGTCTGCGCGAACCCGCGCCCCTCCCGCCGAGCCCGCCCGTCGGTAGCACCTCGCTCCCTGCCGCGCCGTTGGGCCCGTCACTTCTCCTGAACGGCCGTGCCCTTCCGATCAGCCCCGACCACCTGCGCGACCTTGCCCGACAGGTCGCCGCCGACCTCACCCCCGACCAACTCGCTGCCTCCCCACAGCCCGGGACACCGTCGGCACCCGCCCTCCCGAGACAACGAACCACCTCCGCGGTCGCCGGTCGTGGCGGGGGATACCAGGCCGTCCCCCGGGACCCCCAGAGGGACAGGGCCGTCGGACTCGCCGGAGAGGTGGCCGTGGCCGCCTGGCTGGAGCGGCAGTACGGCGTCCCCCGCGAAGAATCCTGGAAGTCCGGGCTACGCCAGCACGTCCTCGCCGACGGCTCGGGCGACGACAGCCTCGGCTACGACTTCCTGATCCACGACGGCGATCGCACCCTCCTGTACGAGGTGAAGGCCTCGACCGGGGACCGGGGCGAGTTCGAACTCGGCGAGTCCGAAGTCGAACGAGCCAGTCACCTACGCCCGGACGAGACCTACACCATCGTCTACGTCACCCACGTCCTCGTCAGCACCCACCGACGCATAACGCCCCTCCCTAACCCGTTCAGCGCTCCTGGTCTCGCCGGCTACCGCCTCGTCGGCACGGCCTTGCGCCTGCGGTTCGAACTACCGCCGGGGTGACCGGAACCTTCCCCGTAGGCAAACGAGGTCGAACTGCGCCCATGCCAGCACATGCCTGTCGACAACGGGTAGGGACCGCGAGCCCTTGAGAGCTGCCAGCCCGCTCGCGAATCCAGACCCTGTCTCGAGAAGGCTTCTCGCAGATCTCTTTCCACCGGGCGGTCCGCGCGTCCGTTCCGATGACGACCTTCGGCACAGACTCCCAGCTCACAGTTGCGAGGACGGTGCTCGACCTCACCAGCCACACGGTCAGTGACGCCCGGAAGCTGTTGACCGATCATGATCTGCGACTGGGGGATACGACCTGGGCCGAGAGAGGAGCCGAGTCGGGGACCGTCGTTGGACAGAGGGTGGCCTCCGGTGGCGAGGTCGAGCCGGGGACGACGGTCGACATCAAGTTCGCCAAGGCTGCCGCGACCGTCTGGATCCCCACCGGCATCGTGGGCAAGACTCTTGCCGCGGTCCAGGACGAACTGGGGGCGCTCAGACTCCACCTCAGCGTCACCACCTGCTACTCGCAGGCATCCGACGTCGGCTGGCGATACGGCGACGACTCCAGCAGTCAGTGAAGGCCCGTCGATACCGAAGCCGCCGAGCCTGACCGGCTGGGCGGTCGGTCATGAGAGTCGGGGGGCAAGGCTCAGAACGGCGATGCCGGCGGGCCCTCCGACCCCGATGAGAAGGGCGTCCTTGTCGCGCAGGGAGGTGATGGCTTCGACCGGTGCTGCCGTGACCAGCGTGTGGAGGAGTTCGGCGGTAGTCGGGTCCCAGAAGTGAACGGCGTGACCGCTTCCGCTGGCCAGAAGGTTTCGCGCAGCCCACCATGCGCTCCAGCGCATCCCACGAGGGCTGGACCTTCCCGAACGGTGGGGTGGCGTTCGGGTGGGCGCTGGAGGACGAGATACAAGCCGTAGCCGACGGGCGACCAGGTGCGAAGTCGTTAAAACAAAGGCGGACCAGGCGCTGCCCCGCTTCTATGATGTGACGGTGACGAACGCGCCGCAGGATATCTCCCCGCCGTTTGGCGGATCTCTCGCTCTGCTCACAGTTCCGTACATCTACACCCAGGACGATTTGCTAACAGCCGAGGGGTTCATTAAGAAGGCGAAAGAGCGTGGCTACAAGCTGACGCTTGATCTTCTTCAAGAGCTTCACAGTCATCGTTTGCTTCTGCCGCTCTACCGTGTGAGTGACGAGCCGGTCGAAGGGCGCCGAATCAATATCGAACCCAGTTACGGAATGAATCCTCGAGGCTGGGTCCTCGAAGCTGCCGCTGAAGGACGCCTCCGAGATCCAGCCGATGAGGGGTATTCGGTGGCGTGGCCGTATAAACGGCCCCCAAGTGAACAACATAGCAGGTGGTGGAATGGATTCATCTACTCAACGTGGCAGTTGCTCGATGTAAAGACGGCGTTGAGCCGGTACGGCTTCGTCAAACACGGCCACTTTTCCCCATCTAGTGATGCGGGCCGGATACGTCAACGAAAAGTTACCCTCGCCTTGGCGGCTCTGGCGACACGGTATCTTCCAAGTATTCTTGGTCGGCTCAACATGCCCATGGGTGTGGACGAAAGCGGCCTGCGGAGGTACCGAGCCGTATCGGATGTACACGATTTGCTTCAACGTGCAGGTCTTGACCCGTCACGCCTTCAGGGGAAAGCTGACGGCCTGTTAGCGCAAGCCCACAACGAACCGCTTGGCAAATGGTTGTCTCTTATGCGCTATGCCAGCTATGAAGGTTGGTCGAAACTGCAGGGGGAACCGCTTGACGCTATGTGGCGACGCGTTGCTGCAGAGGTTCTCCTGCGGGCTCATGAAGATCTTGTCACGGATGGCACTGTTGATCCATTGCCTGATCTCACGGGAACAACATGGTGGACTTCGCAGCATGACCGGCTGACTCCTCGCTACGGTGAAGCGAAGACCCTGGAGCGGGCGCTTGCCGAATTAGGAATCTCTCCCCATCCGAAGGTGATATTGCTGGTCGAAGGTGAAACCGAGCTCTATCATGTGCCGCGACTACTGGCGGAATTCGGGCTCACGCAGCCGCAACAAGTGCGAGTGCAGCGTACAAAGGGATCGAAGATTAATGCCCACCTCATTGCGCGCTACGGTGTTACACCGCGTGTTGGGCGGAGGCTTCATGACCGGTGGATGCTTGACGCCTCGCTGACTGCGCTTTTGATTGCCATGGATGCCGAGAACGACTTTGAAACCCAAGCTAAGCGGGACAAGGTGCGGCGTCAGCTTCAAGAAGCTATTCGCGAAGAAGTGAAATATCAGGATGCCGACATCAGTCAAGCGGAGCTTGACGCTCTGGTGCATGTCCGTGTTTGGGGGGCAGATAAGTACGAGATTGCCAATTTTTCGGATGACGAACTGGTTCCGGCAATCACGAAAATTGCCGCCATGCAATCGAATCCGCGTACTGCATCACCGAGCTGGGAGCAGGATCTTCGGGCGCAGCTCCAAGAGGCTCGCGCCAAGCACTACGATATCAAGGTTCCCCTTGGTCGATTGCGAGTGGCTGAAGAAAAGGTCGAGCTGGCCCAGCTACTCTGGCCCGTTCTACTTGCCAAGTGTGAGGCAGAATATGCGGCAGACAGAATCGAGACGCCGGTGCTCAAGCTAGCTCTTGAAGTGCGTCGACTGGTCGGTGAGGTTGGTGGAATTTTTGCACTCAAAGGGCAGTCATAGCTAGTGCACCTTGTACCGAGGATCTTTAGGCTGAACGAACATCGTGGGGGCCTGTGTGACCTTGCCGCCGTGGTTCGGACGGGATGGAGCTGTCGCTGTGCCGCAGATTGACGTTATCGATCGGCGCCGGGAGCACTGGCCAATGCTGCGGCCCCGCGAAGCGCCGCCTCGGAGCCCGTTGCGCTCTCTCAACCGTCGGTTGAGAGGGGACCGGGATGAACAGCCTTGGCGCGTATGCGTGATGAAGCCCGCATCTTGTGCCGCGGCTGCGAAAAGGGGGCACTGTCAGTGCCCGCCAGTAGGGTCCTAGCTGGGCCGTACGCTACTCGTGGGCGGCCCGCGTACTGTGTTGGGAGAGCGCGTGGATCCGGTTTCACCCTCTGTACTGGCCAAGTGGGCGGGGCCTATGGCCAGCCGGTTCGCCATGAACGGAATTCAGAAACTCACCCGCAATCGGCGAGTGGCGCGCGCTGCCGCCAAGAGGGCGGCGGCGGCCGGAGTGCCGATCACTGCGAAGTCGCTGCGTGTGTGGCTGTCGCGGGCGGACACGGCCCAGCAGCTGCGCCAGTGCACCGAGCACTCTCTCGATGAGGCTGCTCGGCAGCTGACGTATGTGATCCCCGGCAGGGAAGCCGGACAGCGACAGGTGGGTGCGCTGCTGGTCCTTCAGATCGTGATGGAGGAGTATGTACGTTCGGCAGTTCCCTCGGAGGCATCGCTTGTCACCGGTGACTGGGGGCGGCAGACCACGCGGGAGGACGGGGCCAAGACCCGGGAGCAGGTTCAGGAACTGCGGGAGAATGTCCTCGGCCGCATGGACGTCCGCACGGATTTCGATGATGCTCTGCGCACGTTGAGCCCCTGGTCGGCGCAGGAAGCGCGGCGTCTTCGCCCGGCGTGGCCGGCCGTAGAGAGAGCGGCGGGGATTCTGGCCGGGGTGGAGGCGGCGCGCGGGTCCGTCATTCAGCAGTGGGTCGATCAGGAGCCGACGTGGCTAGAGGGGGCGCCTGCTGAGGCGTTGGGCTGGCTCGGTCAGCTTGCTGCCGACTATGACGCTCAGGGCGCTTCCCGCCTGTTTTTCGAGCGGTGTGCCCGCGAGGGCGGATACCCCCGTGATTTCTTCGTGGCGCGTGCGGCGCTGCAGGCCGGCTCCCGCACGGATGAAGGGGTGCGGGACTACCTCGCGGCGCATCATGACGCTACGTCGTCGCTGCTGAATGCGCTGTGGGCATGTGTGGACGAGGACTGGGCCGAGGGAATCGAGCAGTTGGGCCGGTGGGAGCCGCACAACGAGCTGGCACTGGCCATGAAGGTCCAGCTCGAAGCCCAGGCACTGATCAAGATGGGTCGGTCGGCCGAGGCGCTGGCCCAGTTGCGGGCTGCGGACCGGGAGGGAAAGTTCACGGGCGTCGCTGTCAGCCTGGCCAGCGCACTTCTTCAGCATGCCGTTCAGAGCCGCACCTCGAACAGACTGGCTGCTGGCCAAGAGGCTCTGGCGGTGGCGGTCCGCGCCAGGAACAGCCGCCGCATCTGGTACGGCGACAGCACTGAAGCGGCCCTGCTGGCCGTGCAAGCGGCCGTGCTAAGCGGAGATCTGTCCAGGGCCTGGAAGCTGACCCAGCCGGAACCGGATGGTGAGGCCCAGCCGCATGAGGCGGCCGACCACCGGATGACGGAGCAGACAGCTCTGGTCACGGCCATGACGGGGCGTCAGCACGAAGCTGAGCAGTTGCTGGCCGGCATGACGAACGCCTTTGGCCGGGCCCACGTCAGGGCGGTGCTCGCGGAGTCGCTTCTCGCAGACGACACCAGCACTTCGGAGGTGAAGGGCTTGTGGCTTCAGGCCTGGGAGGCTGCGGACACTGAGGGGGAGCAGCTGACCGCGGCTGCGGGCCTGGCCGCGGCGGGGGCGGACCTGCCAGAGCTGGATCATCTCAAGGCGGACTTCTCTGACCTTGTCGCTGAGATCGAGTTGCTCGCCCGGGCACTACGGGGCAGCGGGGGCGACGAGTTGGCGGTGCTGCGCGCCAACGTCGCCCAAAGCCCGGTGATCGTGGTGAAGCTGGCCGAGCGCTATCACCGCGCTGGGAATCTCGTATTGGCGGCCGAGACCCTCAAAGACGGGGCTGATCACTGGCGTGACGCCCGACTGATGGCCATGGCTGCAGGGTTATTCCAGGAGGCCAGGGAGTATTCCCGTGCTCGGGAGTGCGCCGACGCTGCGCTCAGGACGGCCGGGGCCGGCTGGGCGGGGCAGGGCCGCATGTACGCCCTGCTCGTCGAGGTCGAGTCGGCGGATGGGCGGATGGACCGTGCCACGGACGCGGCCATCCGACTACTTGCTCTCGAACCCTTGGATCCCGAGGCCCGCTGGGCTCTGGTCAAGTGCTACGCCGCCCGAGCGCTGGGTGAACAGGCCTGGCAGATTCTCACCGAGCAGGGCGAGCCGCTGGATCCCCGCAGCCGGGACGAAGCTCTGCTATGGGTCGGGTTGGGCGCAAGTTTCTCTGCGGACCCGCAGTTCACCGGTCGTGCCCTCGCCTTGATGCAGCGCTGGCCGGAGGACGAGGAACTCCTTGGCCGGCTTCTGGGCGCGCTCCATTGGCGTGCTGCGGAACCTGCGGAGCCTTTGTCCGAGGAGGAGGGAGAACAACTTCGCGAAGCTACGGCAAGCTATCTGGAGCGCTTCCCGGACAGCACTGTCTTTCGGGCCGTCTCGTTGGGAACGCCGGAGAACCCTCTCGAAAACCTGGCCGAGGAACTACGCCTCCACCACGAGAACAATAGGGAGATCCGGGAGAAGGTCACAAGCGGTGAGCTGCCTGTAGGGATGCTCGCCTTGGCCGCGGGTCGGAGTTACGCCGAGGCCTGCATGCGCCGTACCGCGGAACGGCCGGTGGCGTACGCCGCTGACATCCCTCTTGACCCGGCCGAGACGCTGGCGGTGCAGACTGCGCGGAACGGACGGGTGATGTTGGATACCAGTGCGGCCGCTACGCTCGCTCTGCTGGAGGGCGGCGTATCCGAGCAGCTGATTGGCCACTCGCAGGTGGTGATGACGACTGACCAGCTTCTCGCTGACGCGCTGCAGGCCAAAGAGTCCATTGCGCTGCGGTCCGATATGACACTGGCTTGGGATGAGCGCAGTGCGAATGCCGCCGTCCTGACCTCGACGCCCGAGCAGCTGGCCGCGCTGCGGTCCACCGCGGCGCGGCTGGTGGAGATCATGCAGTCCGCTCCTCGAGTGTCACGGCCGGAGTTGCGCAGCCTTCCGCGACTGCCCAGCGGCCGTCGTGGCACGGCATGGCTGACGGCCGTTGACTACGCCAAGGAACACGGCCACATCCTGTGGTGCGATGACCGAGTCCTGCGCGCTGTCGCACGGTCGCAGGGCGTGGCCGCCTTCGGCACGCTTGCTCTCATCGACGCCTGCATGGAGGGCAATCTGATGGCCCCCTGGGAGGGATTGGTCATCAAGGCCGAGCTGCTCCGAAACTACTACGTCGACATCCCGTTCTCGGCCGACCTCTACGGTGCTGCGGCCCGGGCCGACAGCTGGCAGGCAAAGGCGGTCGCCGTGGCTGTGTCACGGCCAGGCGCATGGTCCGACGCACAAGCCGCAGCGGCATTCGCCCTACACGCTGCCTCCCAGATCATCGGATCCCTGCCGCATGAGGCCTCGTCATGGCTCAGCGCCGCCTACGCCGGCCTGTATCGGGCAACGCTGCCCTCGCACCGGCCGCGCAACCTCCAGGTCTTTTCTTGGCAGGTCCTCACCCAGCCATGGATCTCGGCCTCATCGCTCCCGTTCGTTTTGGCAGGCCTGCACGCCGGCAGGGAGGACGTAGCCGATACCGAGGCCGCGCTGCAGGCCGCGCTCACCCAGTACTACGGCGCCCTCATCGACCAGGTGGGCCACATCGCCGCCGCCAGCACACTGATGAGTCTCTTCGCCCTCACCGACGAGAAGGACAAAGCCACCGCGGCGCGGACCGTGCTGACCCACCGCGCTCGGTAGACAGCAGGAAGCAGCGGCGCCTGGCAAGGCCGCCCCGCAGTCCGGCGCCTACACCGACGACGTGGAGGCGGAGGGCACCCCCAAGGTAAGGACGTCAAAAGAGTCGGCTGTCCGAGCAACGACATCGGTCGGCTCCATCGGCCAAGAGGAGCGTTCGTGCAGGAAGGCGCTGCGTGTCGAGAAATAGCCTTGGCTGAGACCTGCCTATTGCCTGACTCGTGTCGGTCATGGAGCCTGAAAGGCTTGCCACGGTGGCAGGCGTTTGGGGGATGGAATGGCCCGCCCGGCAGTACGCGATGGCAGTGACCCCAAGGCCATCCGTGACACTCGTGTGTTGGTCGACTGTCTGCAGGAGCTGGTGCGAGGCGCCTACCGGCCCGTCAGGAACTGTGCCAAGTATTCAGAGGTGGTGTGGTTCGGGGACGTTCCCGCAGGGCTCGTCCGCCGTTCCAAGGACGCGGACTCCCGGATCATGGTGGTCAAGCACCGTCCGCCTCTGGAAGCACCACGGCTGCCTGCGATCCTGCACGGCCGCGTGTCGGTCGAGGCCGCTGCCACTGCTGCTATGGAGCCTCCCCAGCTGATCGACGACACGTCGACCGATGGCGAACAAGCCGAAGTCCCCGCTGGCGAGGGCGAGATCCCAAAGGCGTTGGACATCGGTACGTCGGAGGTGCGCAAGGCCTACGATGCCTGGGCCGGGCGATGGAGGCGGTGGGCGCAGGAAGAGCTGGCGGCCGAGCCGCAGCGTCGTCTGCATCAGCAGCTATACCGGATGGCCAAGAAGATCCAGCAGGACGGTGACACGTTCGAAGTCGTCTTGGCGGTAGGACTCTTGCAACTGGGGGCCGAGCGCGTTTCGGCTCGGGTGCGCAGGCACATCGTCACGGCCCCCGTCACGCTCACGGTTGATGCGAATTCGGTCAACATCACGGTGTCCTTGGTGCCGGGGTTGTCCGGCCGTCTGGAAGACACGGAGTTCCTCAGCGAGTCCGATGGCTACACCTCAGAGTTGCTGGGGGTCGTGCGTTCCGATGTCGATGACGTCGCCTTCCACCCGTTGTCGGACCGGGCGACGGAGGCCTTGCGCTCGTGGTCACAGCGAGCCTTCGGAGTCGAACGAACGCTTCCGTTTGATTCCGGGAGGGAGCATCCTGACCTCACTGCGGATCCGCGAACGCGCTCGCTGCATCACGCGCCGGCGCTCATCCTCCGCGAACACGGCCAGCGCTCGGTGCTGGGCTTCTTCGAAGGCATCGCCCGAGCCTTGAAACGTCCCGGAACACCTGCTCCTCTGGGGCTGGCGCAGCTGCTGTACGACCTCGAACCGGAAGAGCGTATGGCCTGGCGGAGCAGGAGCGGCTTCGTCCCTCCGGCGCTGGGCCCGGAACCGTTGTTCCCGATGGTTACGAATGCGGCCCAGCTGGATGTCCTGGACAGGCTGCAGCACGACACGAGTGTGGTCGTCCAGGGACCGCCTGGGACCGGAAAGACCCACACGATCAGCAACCTGATCGCAGCTCTCCTCGCGGATGGGAAGCGAGTTCTGGTCACCAGTGAAAAGGGCCAGGCATTGAAGGTGCTCCGGGACCAGCTGCCCGCCAAGCTGCGCAGCATGTGCGTCATCCAGCGCGACCATTGGCAGGGCGGCAGTACCGATCTGCGCCAGTCGCTCGGTGCTCTGGCCCACCTGAGCGCGACCACGAATCCCGACAGGCTGCAGCAGCGTATTGAGGACCAGCAGACCCAGCGGCACCAGCTCATGGCGGAACAGGCAAAGTTGCGGGAGCGCCTGCGGGCGGTGCGAGAAGTCGAGTGGTACGAGCACCCTGAGATCGCGCCGGGATATCGTGGCCGGCTCGACGAGATTGTGCAGGCAGTCGAGCGCGGCACAGCTGAATACCAGTGGCTGCCGTCCCTGCCCGCGCAGCCGGAGCCGCTGCCGCCTTTGACCACGGATGAGGCTCAGCGGTTGTGGCTGTTGGTTACCATGCACGGTCCGGGAATCCTCGACGCGCACATCCATCATTGCCCCGACCCCGCCACCCTGCCGAACCCCACAGATGTCGCCGCCCGCCTCAGGGAACTGGAAGCGGCTGAGGAAGCTCTCGGCCCGGAGCCCTTCACGCCACTGGCCCAGACGCTGGCCGACCACGGCGACGCGGAACTCACGGTGCTGGAAACGCTGCTCGACCAAGCCCAACAGGCCCTGCAGAGTGTGGGCCTGTCCGCGGATCCTGCGTCATGGCACGAAGAGATGTGGTCCACTCGTGCACTTCAAGACGGCATCGCACGCCGATGGCAGCAAATGTGGGACAGCGTCCGAAACGCCTCACGGCGTGCCCAGCAGACCCAGCAGGAGATAGCGGCCGCCTCCTTCCTCGAGGTGGAAATACCGCAGCTTTCCGAAAGTGAGGAGAAAGAGCTCCTGATCAGCGGCCGCAACGTGGAGCAGTACGTCCTGCAAGGCGGGCAGTTGAACAAGCGCTGGCCACGGCCGGCCGTTCTCAAACAAGCCCGTGTCCTGCTGGAACAGTGCCGTGTCGAAGGCACGGCTCCCGACGGCCGAGAGCGGATCGCCGCGGTGGTTCGCCATCTGGAAATGCGCGCCCATGCCCGTACCCTGCGCGGCCGATGGGCAGGCGTCGGATCGACCGTCGGACAGGACACGGCCGAGTTGCTGGTATCCGAACTCCTGGACAGAGCAGCTGTCTTGCAGGCCGTCGACACGTGTGTTGAGGTCATCCGCCAAGTCCACTCAACCCTGCTGGCCAGCGGCATCCCGGCATCGGTCACCACCCCTGGCCAATGGCAGGACATTCGCCACGCCACAGCACGGGCCCGGCAGCTGCTGCAGGTCAGGACGGCAGGCCGACAGCTCGACGAGCTCCTCGCCAGCCTTCCCCAGCCACAATCACACAGTGTCGAGGAGCTCCAGCACGCGGCTGATGCGGCAGCTGCCCGCGACGCGCAGGCCTACGCACTGGCCGTGGAGGCACTGGCAGCGGCGTACCAGCGCGAGGCGGACCGGCGCGAGACCGGCAAACTCTTCCAGCGCCTGAGCGAAGCCCACCCCGAGCTGGCACAGGCATTCGCTGCGGATCCCCACACGGCGCACTGGCGCGCCCGGTTCACCGCCTTGCCCCAGGCCTGGGCATGGCGGCAGGCACAGGATTTCCTTGACACCTATCTGCTTCCTGGACGTGAAGAGCAGGTGGAGGGGGAGCTGGCCCAGGTCGAAGCCCGGCTCGATGATCTGGTGGAACAACTCGTCTGTGACCGTGCGGCCTTCCACTGCATTAGCCGTATGACCACGAAGCACAAGCAAGCCCTGGCTGCCTACGCCAGCGCCATCGCCAACGCCGGCCAGGGGACAACCGAGTACGGCAAACGCCATCAACGCCACGCACGTTCAGCCATGCAAACAGCCCAGGGTGCGGTGCCCGCGTGGATCATGCCGCTGAGGCAGGTAGCCGAAACGATCGGCCCGGAACCGGACTCCTTCGACGTCGTGATCGTCGACGAAGCAAGCCAGGTCGGTCTGAACGGACTGCTGCTGCTCTGGCTCGCCCCGCGGATCATCGTCGTCGGAGACGACCGCCAGTGCGCGCCCTACTACACCGGCAGCAAGCACGACCGGATCACCCAGATCTTCGACGAACGCATGGCTGCGCTCGAACCCTGGCAGCGCGAAGGCTTCGACCCCAAGTCCAACCTGTATGAACTGCTCTCATCTCGCTTCACCGAGGTGATCCGCCTCACCGAGCACTTCCGCTGCATGCCCGAGATCATCAAGTGGTCCTCGATGCAGTTCTACCCCGACAACCAGCTTGTCCTGCTGCGTCAGCACGGCTCGGACCGGCTTCCCCCGCTGAAAGTGGTCCACGTGTCCGAGGGTCACTGCGAGGGACGCAGGGACAAGCTGATCAACCGGCCAGAAGCAGAAGCTGTCGTCGACCAGCTCCACCGCCTCACTCAGGACCCCGCCTACGCCGACCGCAGCATGGGCGTCATCATCCTGCGCCAAGGCGCCCAGACCCGGCTCGTACAAGATCTCGTTGACCAGCGCATCGACATGCCCGCCCGAGAACGCCACAACATCCGGATCGGCACCCCCGAAGAATTCCAAGGTGACCAACGCGATGTCATCCTGCTGTCGATGGTCGTCGACGGGGCCAACGTCATCGCCGCGACCGGCCGCCACCACGAACGACGCTTCAACGTGGCCGCCAGCCGGGCCCGCGACCAGATGTGGCTCTTCCACTCCATGACCGCCGACCAGCTCAGCAGCAAAGACCTGCGACACTCCCTGCTCACCTACATGCAAAGCCCGCCCCCGCCCTACACCCACGCCCACCAGCCGACCAACGTCAGCGCAGACCAACGCTGCAACCCCTTCGACTCGCTCTTCGAACAGCGCGTCTTCCTGCACATCAAGGAACGCGGCTACGACGTGGTGCCGCAGTGGGAAGTCAACGGCAAAAAGATCGACCTCGTCGTCACCGGAGACCACGGGCGCCTCGCTGTCGAATGCGACGGAAGCCCCCACCACTCCACCAGGCAGCAGATTCACGACGACGCCGAGCGAGAACGCGAACTGCGCCGCGCCGGCTGGACATTCTGGCGCGTACGCAGCAGCGCATTCGCGCTCTCACCGGAAGAGGCCCTGGCCCCTTTGTGGAAACGCCTGACCGACCTGGGCATCCACCCGCGCACCACGCCAGCCGCATTCTCGGATGACACCGAACTTCATGCGGCATGGACACCGGCCGGACTGGCCGAGGGCGAGCCCGACGACGAAGACCTGGACCCTTACGACGGCGAGCTCGACGACGACAGTGAGGCAGCCTGACATGGAGAACTTCGACGACAGCACACTCGACGAACTCGCCGCCATGATCTGCGGAGATGAGCCCGGCATGAAACGACGGCGTGGATGGGAGCTGGCGCTCTTCCTCCGGCGGGCCGGCTGGGAAGATGTCCCCGACCACGACGGCAGTCCACGGCAGCGCTGGATCCTGGACCTCCTGCGTGAACGGAAGGAGGACGATGCCGGTGACATAGAACGCGTCGTCCTGCGACTGGCCGACCGTCGGGAGTATCAGCAACAGGCCAGCGAGTACGTCCCTGTCTTCGAACGCCTCCAGGAAGTCCTGGCGCTGGAAGGCAGCCGCATCGACTACCACAACGGCCAGCCCGTGCTCGTCGAGTACGACCCCGACGAGCCGCCCAGCCTACAGCGGGTGGCACTCAAAGTAGCCATCACCGATATCGTGTCCGACCCGGATCTGGCCCGCGCAGTTCAACTGCGCCTCGATGAGGCGCACATCTGCCAAGAACACGGCGCCTACACGTCCGCGGTCATCATGCTCGGCAGCCTCCTCGAAGGCGTCCTGGTCCACGCAGCCGAAGTCAGGACCGCAGGTGTGCCCCTTCCCAAGCCGCTACGCGCCACCGGGTTACAGGATCTGGTCCAGCACGCGCACACCAATGGGTGGATCGACCAGGACGCGAAGATGGCCTCGGAGCTGCTCCGGACCTACCGCAACCTGGTCCACCCTCTCGCAGAGAAGCGAGCCAAGCACAGCGCAGACTTCGACACGGCCGATCTGTGCTGGTCGACGGTCAACGCTGTCCTCAACGACTTGGCGGCGAGTGCCCCTCAATGAGACGGCGTGAAGAGGCGCTTCAGATGTGAGGCGTCCTGAGCGCTACATGTAGAGGCGTAGCGGGTGGCGATGGGAGCCTTGAGTGGGACGTGTTTGAGGATGGAACGGACTCGTAGGCGGTGCGCAGGGTGAGGGGGTCACGTTCGTCGAGTTGGGCGTTGTTCCAGTTCATCTTGGTCAGCGCGAGGATCTCGGCGCCGGCGGTCAGAAGATCTGTGCCGTGCGTTGCCAGCCGGATCAGCAGTGGCTGGGGGACGTACAGGCCGGGGTAGGTCCGGAAGTACGGCACTGAGCCGCAGGTGTACCGAAGCAGGGATCGGTGGTCAAGTTGGACGCTGGTGCCGCGCAGCGGTGGGAGTTGCCCGGTGCGGTGCAGGTGTGGTGCGCCGCGCCGCTGGATCCACAGCGGGTCGACGTGGTCGATGTCGCGCAGGTCGGCGGCCTCGTAAAAGCCGTCGATCTCACCAGTGGTGAAGTTCGAGGTCTTGTGTACGACGATGCGTGCGGGTTGGTGGCCGTGGGTGGTGCGGTATTCGGCCAGCGCGTCCAGCAGCAGCTGCCGGGCATTGGCGAGCGTCAGGTGGGGCTGGCGGTCGCTCTTGGAGATCTGCGCGGTGCCGCCGCGGACGACGACGCCGTCGCCGCGTTCGTTGAACACCTGGGCGACGGCGGTGTGCAGCTCGTTCCCGCTCGCGCTGCGGTAAAAACTGACGCGATCTAGCAGGTGGCCAGGTCTGAGCTGTGACGTGGCATGCGCCAGGGTGCCCCGCCGGCTTTCTAATACAGGGCGGTGTGGAGGTTCCAGGCTCTGGTGGCCTCGTCCTGCAGAGGCCGGACGGCTTGCCCGCTGCTCCTGGCCGGGATCCCGGTCCACGTCTCCTTGCGTATCAGTTGCAGCCGCGCTGACTGCGTGAGCGCGGCTGCTTTGAGCAGATCATGAAAGTCCCCTCTGCTGTTGCGCTCAACTTGCTCTTCCTCGTGTTCGGCGGGGCTTTCCGATGACGGTGGGTGGTCTTCACGGTCGTTGAGCTCCTCGGGGCGGGCACAGATCACGGCCCGGCAGCGCCCGGTCTCGGCCAGCGACCGGGCGGCGTCGGCGTAGATATTCACTGCCTCGGTTGTGGCGGAGGCGATGTCGGCGCTTGCCAGGCGGCGCAGTGGCGTTCGGAGATCTCACGGACGAGAGCGTCGTCGAAGACGAGTCCGCTGCTGAAGGGGGAGTCGGTAATGAAACCGGGGAAAGGGCTCGACCTTGGTGATGTCGCACCACCGCTCAGGCTTCGGAGGTACGTCGAGGTAGACCGGGCTGCTGCGGGGATGCCGGTCCAAGAGGTCCGTGATGCCGGCGCGGGCCACGACGATGCAGGCGAAAGAGCGGCGGGAGAGCAGGACGCACACTCGGCCGGTCTCCGGAAGGAAGGTGGAGGCGGCCTGGCGGCCGGAGAGCGGGTGCCAGACGAGGGTGATGTCGAACTCACGGCCCTGGAGACGG
Source organism: Streptomyces sp. NPDC051822 (assembly GCF_044452745.1). Classification (NCBI taxonomy): domain Bacteria; kingdom Bacillati; phylum Actinomycetota; class Actinomycetes; order Kitasatosporales; family Streptomycetaceae; genus Streptomyces; species Streptomyces sp. NPDC051822. The sequence continues at coordinate 152,956 of NZ_JBITBZ010000011.1, forward strand.
TTGGCAGTGTCCACGGGGATATCCGTGAGACGCCACTTCTCCCGCTGCGCGCGTACCGCGTCCGCCTGGACTGTGCGGGCGGCGCCGATCGTGATGCGGTACTCGGCGAGCGGCTCCCCGTTCACCCGCGCCCCTCACTCCAACAGCCGGGCCGCTGTCGCCGCCGGAGATCTCTGGCCCCGCTATGGCGACAAACGTCCTCATAACCTGTGCTGTACCAAAGTGCCAACTATTTCACTGATTCTGCGACTCCGGCCACTGAAGCTACTTGGCATCAGTGCAGGTCGTGAACGTGGCCTGGTGTCAACTAGCGAGCCCGGTCACACGCATCCTCAGCGGCGGACGCGGGGCATGCCCAGGCCTATCCAGGAGATGATCTCGCGCTGGATCTCGTTGTTGCCGCCGCCGAAGGTGAAGATGACGGCCGAGCGGTAGCCGCGTTCCAGTTCCCCGTGGAGGACCGTGCCCGCCGAGCCCTCCTTGAGGGCGCCCGCCGCGGCGACGACCTCCATCAGGGCGGCGTACGCGTCGCGGCGGGCCTCGGAGCCGTAGACCTTGACGGCGGAGGCGTCCTGGGGCGTGAGGGTGCCGTGCTGGACGGCGCTCACCATCTGCCAGTTGAGGAGCTTCATGGCGTCGAGCCGAACATGGGTGCGGGCCAGGTAGCGGCGGACCCAGGGCAGGTCGATCACGCGGCGGCCGTCGGCGAGCGGGGTGTCGGCGGCCCAGCGCTGTACGTCGTGGAGGGCGCGGATCGCCATCGTGCCGTGGGCGGCGAGGGTGACGCGCTCGTGGTTGAGCTGGTTGGTGATGAGGCGCCAGCCCTTGTTCTCGTCCCCGACCCGGCGGGAGGCCGGGACCCGGACGTCGTCGTAGTAGCTGGCCGTCGTGTCGTGGGAGGCGAGGGTGTTGATGATCGTGCAGCTGTAGCCGGGGTCGCTCGTCGGGACGAGGAGCATCGTGATGCCCTTGTGGGGCGGGGCGTCCGGGTCGGTGCGGACCGCGAGCCACACCCAGTCGGCGGTGTCGCCGTTCGTCGTCCAGATCTTCTGCCCGTTCACCGTGTACGTGCCGGTGGTCTCGTCCCCCTCCCGTACCGCCCTGGTCTTCAGCGCCGCGAGGTCGGTGCCCGCGTCGGGCTCGCTGTAGCCGATGGCGAAGTCGATCTCACCGGAGAGGATCCGGGGCAGGAAGTACGCCTTCTGCTCGTCGGTGCCGTACCGCATGATCGTCGGACCGACCGTGTTCAGGGCCATGAGGGGCAGGGGTACGCCCGCCTGCGCGGCCTCGTCGAAGAAGATGAACTGCTCCATCGGGGTCAGCCCGCGGCCCCCGTACTCGGCCGGCCAGCCGACCCCCAGCCAGCCGTCGGAGCCCAGGCGCCGCACGGTCTCCCGGTAGAAGCGCTTCTGCGCCGCCGGGTCCGCGATGGGGGCACCTCCCATGCCCTTGAGGCTATGGGGGAGGGTGTGGACGTCGTCCGGGATCAGCGCGGCGAAGTACGTGCGCAGCTCGGCGCGCAGGCTGTTCTGGGCGGGCGTGTACTCGAGGTGCATGGCGGCCTCCCGTGGCGCGGGTCCTGCGGCGTCCTCGGTGCGGTGCGACGCCCGACGGCGGCCACGGTAGAACGTGTTCCATAAATGCGGAAGCCTCGGGGAGGCGCGGGACTCCCCGGACGGCCGGGACGGCTCCGGACAGCCCGCGGCCCCGGGTCGGGGGTGCCGATCCGGGGCCGACAGGTAGCGAGCAGGGATTCCTCGGGGCGGATCCCCTTGAGCGGATTCTGAGGACGGCCCTATGGCAGGAGCTCGTCCATGGAGGCGCGACCCTTCTCCGCCATGCGGCGTTCCGCCCAGGCGAGGCTCTTCGGATTCACGTCACGGCCCGAGGCGAGGACCAGGTCCTCCGCCGTGAACTCGCCCTCCGAACCGGCGTGCAGCAGCCGGTCGGGCGTCGGGAAGTCCCCCAGGGACGTCTTGTCGGGCTCAGCGTTCATGCCGCCTCCTACGTGTTCTTCCGGCACTCGCCATTCTCGTGTCCGGGCACCCGGACCGCATCCGGGGCGAGCGGCGGGGCGGTCGTGGGTACGCTCGCGGGTCCGGCGGCGCCCCGCGCCGACTCCTCCCAGAGGGCGACCGGCGTTCAGGAGGCCGCGTACCGCAGCCGCCGCCCTCACCTGCGTCGATGGCAGGCGGCGGTCCGCGGTCCGTGTGTTCGTCTCTGCACCCGCCGCATCATCCGCACCACCCGCCCCGGTGCCCCCTGCGGCACCCGCGCCGCCGCGGCGAACTCGCGCCACGCCGTGTCATCGCCATGGCGTAGGCGGGGTGCGGGTTCGACAATGGTGGGGATGACCGCTGAAGACCGGCATACGCGCAATGGCGAGATCGGGCCCGCCGAGTGGCTCGCCATGAACCGGACCGGCAGCTTCGACTGGGATCTCGACACGGGCACCATCGATGTCGACCGGTCCGGGCTGCTGGTCTTCGGGGTGTCCCCTGACGCCTTCGACGGCCGTCCGCTGACGCTCGTCGAACGCCTCGACCCCGACGAGCGGGCCGCGCTCGACGGTGTCGTACGGCAGGCCGTCATCAGCGGGGAGGTCTCGTACACCGCGCACTTCCCCATCCCGCAGGACGACGGGCAACCCCATTGGACGCACGTCCAGGCCCGGATCCTGCGCTCGCCCGACGGACGGGCGCGGCGGATCGTCGGCGTCGTGCGGGACACGACCGCCGAGGTGACGCGCTTCGCCTTCGTCCAGGAGCTGGAGAGGCGGCGCGAGGTCCAGACGAACATCGTCGAGCGGACGACGACGGCGCTCTCGCGCGCGGTGACCGTGGACGACGTGACGGCCGCGCTGACCGGTCCCGGCGGGCTCGCCAGGCTCGGCGCCGACGGGCTCGCCCTCGGACTCGTCGAGAACGGCTCGCTCAACATCATCGCGCTCAGCGGCGAGTCCCTCGACGTGCTCAGCGACCTCCGGATCCGCCGCCTCGACCGGGGACTGCCGCTGGCCGAGGCCGTCCTGAGCGGGCGGCCCCGGTTCGTCTCGTCCTTCCCGTCACTGGGGCGCGACTTCCCCGAACTCGCCCCGTACCTGGAGCGGCTCGAGTTCCGGGCCGCCTGCTATCTGCCGCTGGTCGCGCAGGCGCGTTCCCTCGGCGGCATGGCCCTGTTCTACCGGGGCCGCACCTCGTTCAACGCCGACGAGCGCAACCTCGCGCTCGGCCTCGCGGCGATCGTCGCCCAGTCGCTCCAGCGGGCGATCCTCTTCGACGAGGAGCGGGAGCTCGCGACCGGGCTCCAGGCGACGATGCTGCCGCGCCGGATCCCGGCGATCACCGGCGGCGAGATCGCCGTGCGCTACCACGCGGCCTGGAGCGGCCGGCAGGTCGGCGGCGACTGGTACGACGTGATCCCGCTGCCCCGGGGCCGGGTCGGGATCGTCGTCGGCGACGTCCAGGGTCACGACACCCACGCCGCCGCCATCATGGGACAGCTGCGGATCGCCCTGCGCGCGTACGCCGGCGAGGGGCACGCCCCGTCCACGGTCCTCGCACGGGCCTCCCGGTTCCTCGCCGAGCTGGACACCAACCGCTTCGCCACCTGTACGTACGCCCAGGTGGACCTCGGCAGCGGCACGCTGCGCGCGGTGCGTGCCGGGCATCTGGGGCCGCTGATCCGGCACACCGACGGCCGGGTCGGGCAGCCCAAGCTGCGGGGCGGGCTGCCGCTGGGGCTCGCGACGGTGTTCGGCGACGAGGAGTTCCCGGAGACCCGGCTCGACCTCGTGCCGGGCGAGACCCTCGTCCTGTGCACGGACGGGCTCGTCGAGCAGCCCGGCTCGGACATCGAGACCGGTCTCGCCGCGCTGTCGGAGGCGATCAAGAGCGGCCCGCCGCAGGCGGAGGCGCTCGCCGACCACCTCTCCGAGCGGCTGTGGGAGCGCTGGGGCTCGGGCGACGACGTGGCGCTGCTCGTGCTGCGGCGCAGCCCCGACCCGGGCACGCCGAGGGCGCCGCGCATCCACCAGTACATCCACCAGGCCGATCCGCAGGGCCTCTCGGACGCGCGCGCGGCCGTCGGGCAGGCGCTGCGGGACTGGGGTATGGCGGAACTGGCCGACGACTCCGAACTGCTGACGGGCGAGCTGCTCGTCAACGTGCTCCTGCACACCGAGGGCGGCGCGGTGCTGACCCTGGAGGTGCTGCCCGAGCCCGTGCGGCGGGTACGGCTCTCGGTGCAGGACCGGTCGAGCGCCTGGCCCCGGCGGCGTACCCCGGGCGAGGCCGCCACCTCGGGGCGGGGACTGCTGCTGCTCGACGCGCTGGCCACCCGGTGGGGGGTCGAGCCGCGCGGCGAGGGCAAGGCGGTGTGGTGCGAGATCGGCCCTGCGCCGGTGCCGGCCGACGCGACGGCGAACGGCTCCTGAGGAGGGACGTCATGGACCCTGTGGCCGCCCTGAACCGGATCGCGTTCCTCCTTGAGCGCGCGCAGGCGCCCGGCTACCGGGCGAAGGCGTTCCGTACGGCCGCCACCGCGGTCGCCGGCCTGCCGGAGGGCGAGGCGGCCCGGCGGGCCGGGGCCGGCACCCTGGAGGCCGTGAAGGGGCTCGGGCCCAAGACGGCGGCGGTGGTGCGCGAGGCGCTGGCGGGGCAGGTGCCGGAATACCTGGCACGGCTGGAGGCGGAGCTGCAGGAGTCCCTGCGCTCCGGCGGGCCGGGGAGCGGCGGTGAGGCGCTGCGGGCAGCGCTGCGCGGCGACTGCCACCTCCACTCGGACTGGTCCGACGGCGGCGCCACGATCGAGGACATGGGGCGGGCGGCGGCGGAGCTCGGCCACGAGTGGGCGGTGCTCACCGACCACTCGCCCCGGCTCACGGTGGCGCGGGGGCTCTCGCCGGACCGGCTGCGGGAGCAGCTCGACGTGGTGGCACGGCTGAACGAGGAGTGGGCGCCGTTCCGTCTGCTGACCGGGATCGAGTGCGACATCCTGGAGGACGGCTCGCTGGACCAGGAGCCCGAACTGCTCGACCGCCTCGACCTGGTGGTCGGGTCGGTCCACTCGAAGCTGAGGATGGACGCGCGGTCCATGACCCGGCGGCTCGAACGGGCGGTGCGCGACCCGCTGATGGACGTGCTCGGGCACTGCACGGGCCGGCTCGTGGCGGGCGGACGTCTGCGGCCGGAGTCCGAGTTCGACGCGGAACGGGTGTTCGCCGCGTGCGCGGAGTCGGGGACGGCCGTCGAGATCAACAGCCGCCCCGAGCGGCTCGATCCGCCCCGGCGGCTGCTGCGGCTCGCGGTGGCGGCGGGCACGTACTTCGCGGTGGACACGGACGCGCACGCGCCGGGTCAGCTGGAGTGGCAGATCCTGGGCTGCGCGCGGGCCGAGGAGTGCGGGGTCCCGGAGGACCGGGTGATCAACACCTGGCCCGCGGAACGGCTGCTGGAGTGGGCACGGTCCTGAGGGCCCGGGACCAGGCGGCCAAGGTCCTGAGGGACCGGTGTCAGGCGCGCACGCTCCCGAGGAGACCGGGTCAGGCGCGCACGGTCCCGAGGGACCGGGTCAAGCACGCACGGTCCCGAGGAGACCGGGTCAGGCGCGCTGCCAGACCGTCGTCGCGTTGCAGAACTCGCGGATGCCGTGGCCGGAGAGCTCGCGGCCGTATCCCGAGCGCTTGACACCGCCGAAGGGCAGCGCCGGGTGGGAGGCGGTCATGCCGTTGACGAAGACACCGCCGGCCTCCAGGTCCCGTACGAAGAAGTCGAGTTCCTCCGGGGAGCGGGTCCAGACGTTGGAGCTGAGCCCGAACGGGGAGTCGTTGGCGACGGCCACCGCCTCCTCGATGTCGGTGACCGGATAGACCGTGGCGACCGGCCCGAAGGCCTCCTCGTGGTGGATCCGCATCTGCGGCGTGATGCCGGTGAGGACGGTGGGCCGGTAGTACCAGCCGTTCCGCAGCTCCGGCGACTCGGGACGGTGGCCGCCGCACAGGACCGTGGCGCCCCGCCGTACCGCGTCGTCGACGAGCTCCTCCAGGTCCGCCCTGCCCCGTTCGGTGGCGAGGGGGCCGACGTCGGTGGACTCGTCGAGGGGGTCACCGACGGTCAGGGCGTTCATGGCGGCCGTGAAGCGCTCGGAGAAGTCGTCGTACACGTCCCGGTGGACGATGAACCGCTTCGCGGCGATGCAGGACTGGCCGTTGTTCTGTACGCGCGCGGTGACGGCGGTCTTCACGGCGCCGACGACGTCGGCGGAGGGCATGACGATGTACGGGTCGCTGCCGCCGAGCTCCAGGACGGTCTTCTTCACCTCGTCGCCCGCGACGGCGGCGACGGCCCGGCCCGCCGGTTCGCTGCCGGTGAGGGTGGCGGCTACCACCCGGGGGTCGCGCAGCACGCCCTCGACGTCGCCGGAGCCGATGAGGAGCGCCTGGAAGCAGCCCTCGGGGTAGCCGGCGCGGCGGAAGAGGTCACCGAGGTAGAGCGCGGTCCGCGGCACGTTGGAGGCGTGCTTGAGGAGGCCCGTGTTGCCCGCCATGAGCGCGGGCGCGGCGAAGCGGATCACCTGCCAGAGCGGGAAGTTCCAGGGCATGACGGCGAGGATCGGCCCGAGGGGCCGGTAGTGGACGCGGGCCACGTCCGCGCCGGAGTCCTGGACGTCGCTCTCGGCCGGGTGCTCGTCGGCGAGGAGTTCCTCGGCGTTCGCGGCGTACCAGCGCATGGCCTTGGCGCACTTGCCGGCCTCCGCGCGGGCGGCCGCGATCGGCTTGCCCATCTCGACGGTCATGGTGCGGGCGATGTCCTCGGTGTCCTCGTCGAGCAGCGTGGCGGCGGCACGCATGAGGCGGGCGCGCTCGGCGAAGGAGGTCGTACGGTACTGGCGGAACGCCTCGTGCGCGGCGGCGATCCGCCGCTCGACCTCCTCGGGCCCGTGGGCCTCGTAGGTGCGCAGCGTCTCGCCGGTCGCGGGGTTCACGGTGGCGATGCCCATGACCTGTCTCCTCCTGACATCGGCCCCCGTCTGCAACCATCCGCGCGAAGCACGGCGGAACGCAACAGGGGCGGGGCGGTGGGGTGACCGGTTCCGGGAGGGGAGACGCGTGGGTCAGGCGGTCAGCCAGGTCAGGGCGCCGGAGAGGTGCGCGCGGAAGACCGGGTCGCGGTACGTCTCCGGGGCGTGCCCGAGGGCGGTGAAGAAGAAGCGGCCCCGGTCCACCTCGCGGCACCAGACGAGCGGGTGGTCGGCTCCGTGGGTGCCGCCGCGATAGGTGGTCTCGTCGGCGCGGGCGAGGATCCGTACGCCGCTCGCCCGCGGGTCGGACGTGAAGTTGTACCACTCGTCGGTCCAGGCCCAGCGGGCCGGGAGGGGGGCTGTCGCCGGGTGGTCGTGGTCGTCGACGAGGACCAGGCCCGGCTGGATCTCGGGGTGGCCGTCGAAGCGGGTGCCGAGCAGCTCTCCGTAGAAGGGCCAGTCCGGCTCGGCGTTGGCCGCCGCGTGGACGGCGAGGAGGGCGCCGCCTCCCCTCAGGTACGCCTCGAAGGCGTCGCGTCCCTCGGGTGTCAGGACGGTGCCGGTCGTGGAGATCAGCACGACGGCGGCGCACCGGGCAAGCCGCTCGGGGGTGAAGACGCCCGGGTCCTCGGTGACCTCGGCGGCCCACCCCAGCTCCGCGGCCAGCTCCGTGAGCGCGGCGGCGCCGTCGGGGATCGAGTCGTGGCGGTAGCCCGTGGTGCGGGTGTAGATGAGGACGTCGGTGGTGGGCACGCGATGGACTCCAGGTGAGGGATACGGGGATCGGAGATCGGAGATCGGAGATCGGGGATCGGGGGTCGGGGATCGGGGATCGCGCGAGCGGAAAGCGCTTTCTGCGGACGCCGTGCCGACCGTAGCCACCGCGCGCCCCGGGCCGCAACCCCGATCCCCGGGAGCGCAGCCGGCCGGTCGTGGCACCCATGGACGCCGATCCGTTGTCGTATCGGATGCGTCTCTGTATCTTTTGGCGCGCCAGGGCACCCGCCCGCTCACCGAGGAGCAGCCATGAACACCGTGCCGCCCGCGCTCGCCGCCGCCGTCGGGCCCCTGCCCGAGGGGGTCGTCCTGCCGCTGCCGCCCACCTTCGGCTCCGTCGAGGAGGAGCGCCGGTACCGCAAGGAGCAGCTCGCCGCCGGATTCCGGATCTTCGGGAGGCTCGGCTTCTCCGAGGGCGTCGCGGGACACATCACCGTCCGCGACCCCGGTGATCCGAACGCCTTCTGGGTCAACCCGTTCGGGATGAGCTTCGGCCAGATCAAGGCCTCCGACCTGATCCTGGTGGACCACGAGGGGACCGTGATCGAAGGGCGCCGGCCCGTGAACCGGGCCGCGTTCGTCATCCACTCCCGGGTCCACGCGGCCCGGCCGGACGCGGTCGCCGCCGCGCACTCGCACTCGCTGCACGGCAAGGCGTTCTCCAGCCTCGGCATCCCCCTCGACCCGATCACCCAGGACGCGTGCGCGTTCTTCGAGGACCACGGGATCTACGACGACTACCGGGGCGTGGTGAACGAGACCGAGGAGGGCGAGCGCGTCGCCAAGGCCCTCGGCGACCACAAGGCGGTCATCCTCAAGAACCACGGCCTCCTCACGGTCGGCCACTCGGTCGCCGAGGCCGTATGGTGGTTCGTCACCATGGAGCGGTCCTGCCAGGCACAGCTCCTCGCGATGGCGGCGGGCACCCCGCAGCTCATCGACCGCGAGACGGCCCTGCTCACCCGCGGCCAGGTCGGCGGCCACCTCGCCGGCTGGTTCCAGGCGCGACCGTTGTGGGATCAGATCACCGCGTCCGACCCGGACCTCTTCGACTGACCCCGGTACCGCAAAGGGACAGGAGCGCGGACGATAGCGCGGAAGGGCCCCGACCCTGCCGAGGCGTGCGGGTCGGGGCCCTTCTCTCAGGCGTGTAGTCCGCCTGTTCAGGCTACTCGCCGACGGTCCTGCGCCGGCGCATCCACCACATCAGGCCACCGCCGAGGGCGACGATCGCCACGGCGATGCCGGTGATCAGGGCGATGGGGGTGTCGGAGCCGGTGTCGGCGAGGTCGCCGTCCGGGTCCGGCTTGTTCGCCGGCGGGGCCGTCGTACCGTCACCGGGGCCCGGGGTGGTGGGGTCCGGGGCCGGCGTCGACGGCGGATCGGTCGGGTTCGGCGGATCGGTCGGGTTGGGCGGGTCGGTCGGGTCCGGCGACGGGGTGTTGCCGCCGTCGTCCTTCTGGCCGTTGGAGTTCCCGCCGAGGAGGAGCAGCCGCTCCCGCTCCGTGTCCTCGGTCAGGGCCTTGACCGAGGTCTTGGTCTGTCGGGGCAGGTGCCGGTTCTGGAGGCGGAACTCGGCCTGGGTGACGTTGCGCTTGGGCTGCTTGGACAGGTCCACGCCGCCGATGCTGATCACCCAGACCTCTTCACCCTTGGTGAGTTCGTACTTGAACTCGCCTTCCTTGAAGACCTTGACGTACTTGTCGAAGACGTCGGTCTTCTTCCAGTCCTGGTGCGGGGCGCGGATCGGCCACCGCGTCACGTCGTTGCTGTTGATGAGCGCGCGGTAGTCGGTCGGCCGCCGGGCGTCCTGCTGGCGGACGAACTCGGCCGCCACCCGGGACTTGTAGACGCGGCGCAGGTCGGCGTACTGCGGGTACTCGTTGATCCACTTCTCGACCTCGGGCACGATCGTGCTGCGGAACACCCGCTCGTTGTGCTCGATCTCCGCCTTGGTCAGCGAGTCCTGGCAGGGCCTGCCGCCGCCGGGGCCGGGGGTGTTGACTTCGGCGTACTCGGACTGGAGCTTGAGCGGCGCGTCGAGGATGTAGATCCCGCCGTCCTGCTCGCGGACCTGCGCCGGCTTCGGCTCGATCCAGTTCCGCATCGACGTCAGGCACGGCCAGCCGTTGACCTTGGACAAGCTGTCCCAGGTGTTCTTGCCGAGGTCCGTCTTGGGGTCCATGGCCTTGTAGAAGTCGTGCTTGAGCCGGAGGTCGGCCTCAAGGAGCACCCGGCCGGCGTCCGTGGAGGCGAACTTGTCGTCCATGATCGTGCCGGGGGTGTCCGGGTTCAGGTTCACCCAGAACTTGTCCGGCGTCAGCGCGAGCCACGTGAAGAACGCGTCCGAGGCCATCTGCGCCTTCGCCTTGCCGCCCCAGCCGACCGTGTCGTTGTCGGGGTCCTCCTTGGCGCCGAAGGAGTAGTCCAGGCCCTTGCCCTTGACGGGCGTGCCGACGTACTGGAGTTCCAGGGTGGAGAAGTCGATGCCGCCCGGGGTGGGCATCTGGGAGACGCCGGGGATCCGGCCCATGCGCTGTAGCCGGTCGGCGAGCTGCCTGGGGTTCTCCGGCGACTTCTGGATCATGTCGTTGCCGCCGCCCCTGGAACCGGTGCCGGTGCCGGGCTTGGCGTTCATGTACGGGTCGACACGTCGCGTCGGGCTGTTCGACGTGCCGCTCGGGGCCTTCTCCACCGCGGAGGCCCTGTAGCTGATCTTCTTGACCCGGTCCGGGGCGATCCTCCGAAGGTCGGCGTCGTGGTTCTTCGCGCCGCCCTTCGTCTCCCGCCCGTAGGCGTAGGAGATCTTCTTGTCCTTGTGGTTCGGATCCTTCAGGAGCGCCTTGTCCTTGGGGCGCTGCGTGGGGTCGGGCTTGTCGTTCGACTTGCCCTCGACGATCTCACCGGTGCGCTGGTTGTAGGCGTCCGCCCGTCGTACGTAGCGTTCCTTGGTGTCCGGGTCGATGACCTCGAACTCCTTCTCGCAGATCCAGTCCGGGCCGACCAGGCCGAAGTCGTGGACGAGCTTGGCCATGTACGCCTTGCCGCGGGGGTCGTTGCCGCCCTTGGGGATGTAGAAGTCGTCCCGGTACGTCTCGAACGGCACCCCCTTCCACTGGGTGGTCTTCTGCGCCTTCTTGTAGTAGGCCCAGACCCGCCGCTCGTCACCCTTCTTGTAGTCGTCCGGGTTGTCGCTGATCTCCTTGAGCTCGTCAGGGGTCGGCGCGCGCAGACCGTCCCACTGCTTCTGCCCGTTGACGTAGTCGTACTCGTCGAGGTCCGCGTCCGGCCGGATGTACCCGTCGGACGGCAGGCCGCCTTCCACGACGTCGGAGAAGTCGTAGAAGTCCTTGTACTCCTCGTCGCAGCGCTTTCCCTGCTTCAGCGGAGGTTTCGCCTTCGCCTCGGCCTGGTCCCAGCCGGGCAGACCGGTCAGCGAGACGGCGCCTGCGCAGGCCAGCGCGATCGCCGCCCGCGCCCACCAGCGGCGTCGAGAACGTATGTGTAGGGTCACGAGATCCCCCTGGGGGCCCCAGGTCAGCCAGATTGCCTCGCGCGGCGCCACGGGCCCCCGTGGTCAGTTCGGCGCCGCTGCGGGAGCACCCACCCTAGGACCACAACTCGGCCTGCTCAGGCCAGAGTTACTAACGGTGCACCGACAACTCACGTGCCTCGCGGGATCTTTACATCGCACACACATGGTTGGCCTAGTCTCGGGGCATGGAGTGGACCGACCCGCGCGACATGGACGAGGACGAGTACGCCGAGTACCTGCGCGAAGAGAAGACCCGAGACCACGTCAGCGCCCACAACCGGGTGCTGGAGCAGTGGCTGGAACAGCAGCGCACCGGATTCCCCGCCTGGGCGGAGGAACACGCCGACCGTGGGCCGTGGGACTTCACCGTGGATTCCCTGCCCCGGCTCGAAGCGCTCGTCCGGGACGCGTTCGACAGCCCCGATCAGGCCCGCAAGGTGATGGACACGCCCCTGGTCGCGGTCGCGGCCTGGTACCTCGGCGAGGTCCACAACCGGGCCTTCGGCACCCAGTGGCGGTTCCACCCCTCCTTCGCCGACGACAACCCCCTCGACCACCGGCCGCACATCACGCCGCCCTGGGAACGCCGGGAGGAATTCCACTACACCGACCCCGAGCACATCGAGGACGACGCGCGCCCGATCTACTCCCCCACCGAGATCGTGTGCAACCTCCCCGCCCGGCCCGCGGATCAGGGCCTCCTGCACCGCATCAGCGGCCGGTGGGAGGTACCCGCCTCCTGCGGCGACCCGTCCTGCCGCTACCACTACGGCAGTTAGCCGCTACCCGGCCGACTAGGGGGTGGGGATCTCCCGCGTCGACGCCTCCAGGAGCGGGACGAGGAACTGCCGCTCCAGGCTGCCGGGCGGCAGGGCCTCCGGTTCGACGTAGCTCTGCGCGAGACCGCCCTCGCGCAGGGCGATGAGGAGCCGTGCGAACCGGTCCGCGTCCACGGTCAGTTCGCGCCCCGCCCGCCGCAGGACGAGGGCGAGGCCGCGGGCGATCTCGGCCCGCAGCCGCTCGTCGTGGCGCGCCAGGACCCAGGCGGCCTGCGGGTCCCGGATGGCGTGCAGGGTGAACTCGGTGGTGACCAGGTACCAGTCGCGCTCGTCCGGGTCGACGTGGGCGGCGAGCTCCGCGAGCCGGGTCAGGGTGTACTCCTCCGGCGTCAGCGCGTCGATCGCCTCGGCGAGCCGCCGCACGGTCCGGTCGCTGTGCTCGTCGAAGAGCGCGAGGAAGAGCTCCTCCTTGCTGGCGAAGTTCGAGTAGTACGCGCCCCGGGTGTAACTGGCGCGCTCGCAGATCTGCTCGATCGTCGTCGCGTGGAAGCCGTGCTCGGCGAAGGCCTCCAGGGCGGCCTTCAGGAGCGCCGCACGGGTACGGGGCCGCCGCCTGGTGACACCTTTGGGCACGGCTGCCTCCTCCTCGCCTCTCGTCCGGTGCCGCGTCCTGCGGCGGACGCCCACCCTACCGGCGGCTCCATCCCGGGCAGGGATGAGCACCGGCGGATAAAATTCACGCATGGGAGAGCGACCCGTCGCGCCCGCGGCGCCTGAACTGGTCCTCGAGATCGACGGGGACGTGACACTCATGGACCCGAGCCGCGTCTACCGCGTCGGGCGGGACCCGACCGGGGACTTCGTGCTCGCGGACGCGCGTGCGTCCTGGCACCACGCGGTGCTCAGCGCCGCCGGGGGCCACTGGACGCTGGGGGACGAGGGCAGCACGAACGGCACCTTCGCGGACGGCGTGCGGGTGGCGGGCCGGCGGGAGGTGGGCCCGGGGACGGTCGTTCGGTTCGGGCATCCGGAGGACGGGCCGCGCGCGGTGTTCTCGTCCGTGAGCCGGACGGAGCGAGCCGATCGGACGGACCGAGCCGACCGGATGGACCAAGCAGATCGGATGGATCGAGCAGAACCGGCGGAGCGGGCGGATCGCGCGGAGCGCGCGGAACCAGCCCCCTCGGACGGACCCGAGCCCGTTGTCGTACCGAAACCGCCGGACGTACCCGAGCCCCTGCAGGTAACGAAACCGCCGGACGTGCCCGAGCCCCTGGACGTGGCGGAGGCCCAGCACCACGTACCGGAACCGCCGGACGTACCCGAGCCCCTGCACGTGCCGGAGCCGGCACCGTCGTCCCCGGCCGGGTCCCCGCCTCTCCGGCCGCCCTCCGTCTCGCACCCCGCCGCCACCGGCACTTTCCGGCAGCCGACCTCCGTGCGGCCGCTGCCCGCGCACAGCATCAAGATCGGCCGCGCTCCCGAGAACGACGTCGTCGTCTCCGATCTCGTCGTCTCGCGGCGCCACGCCGAGCTGCGGGCCCAGCCCGACGGCACGTACTGGATCCATGACCTCGGCAGTCACAACGGCACCTTCCTCAACGGCGTCCCCGTCGTCGACGCCCGCGTGACGCCCGACGACATCGTCGGCATCGGCCGCTGCGCGTTCTGCCTGATCGGCGGGCAGCTCGTCGAGTTCACCGACACCGGCGAGGTCTCCCTCGACGTCCAGCAGCTCGCCGTCACCGTCGACCACGGACACCGCACGCTCCTCGACGAGGTGTCCTTCCCGGTGGGCGAGAAGTGCCTGCTCGCGGTCGTCGGGCCCTCCGGCGCAGGGAAGTCGACGCTCCTCAACGCGCTCACCGGCCAGCGACCCGCCGACCGGGGCACCGTGCTCTACGACGGCCGCGACCTGTACCGGGACTACGCCGAGCTGCGCCAGCGCATCGGACTCGTCCCGCAGGACGACATCCTGCACCTCCAGCTCACCGTGCGCCGCGCCCTCGGCTACGCCGCCGAGCTGCGCTTCCCCGAGGACACCGTGCCGGCCGAGCGGCGGGCCCGGGTGGACGAGGTGATCCGCGAGCTGGGGCTCGTGGAGCGCGTGGAACAGCCGATCCACAGCCTCTCCGGCGGCCAGCGCAAGCGGGTGAGCGTCGCCCTCGAACTCCTCACCAAGCCGTCGCTCCTCTTCCTCGACGAGCCGACCTCCGGTCTCGACCCGGGCATGGACCGTTCGGTGATGCACATGCTGCGCGGGCTCGCGGACGACGGGCGGACCGTCGTCGTGGTCACGCACAGCGTGCTCAGCCTCGACGTGTGCGACCGGCTGCTCGTGCTCGCGCCGGGCGGCCGGGTCGCCTACTACGGGCCGCCCGCGGACGCCCTCGGCTTCTTCGGGTTCGCGCAGTGGCCCGAGGCCTTCGAGGCCTTCGAGAACGACCGGGACCGCGACTGGGCCGGCCAGTTCGGAACCTCCCGCTTCCACCGCCGGTACATCACGGACGCCACGGCCCGCCCGAACGTACCCGTCCCCGGGGCCGCCCCGCCGCCGGAACCCGCCCCGCCCCCGAAGGCGCAGAGCTGGGGTTCCCAGCTGCGCACCCTCGTCCGGCGGTACGCGGCGGCGCTCTCCGCCGACCGCACCTTCCTCGCCATCATGATCGCGTTGCCGTTCGTGATGGGGGCGATGGCACGAGCCCTGTCCGAGGGCAGCCTCAACCCCGAGTCGACCCTGAACGTCCTGCTCATCCTCTGTGTGGGCGGAGTCCTCACGGGCGCGGCGAACGCCGTGCGCGAGCTGGTCAAGGAGCGCACGATCTACCGGCGCGAGAGAGCCGTGGGTCTGTCCCGCTCCGCGTACCTCGCCTCCAAGGTCGTCGTCCTCGGCGTCATCACCGTGGTGCAGGCGGTCGTCCTGACCCTGGTGGCCCTGATCGGCGTGCCGCTGAACGTGCCCGACGGCAAGGGCGTGCTGCTTCCACCACTCGTGGAGATCACGCTCGCCGTGGCGCTGCTCTCCTTCACGGCGATGATGCTCGGTCTCCTCGTCTCCGCGCTCGTCCGCAAGGAGGAGGTGACGATGCCGCTGCTCGTCCTCCTCGCCATCGTGCAGGTGGTGTTCTGCGGGGCGCTCCTGACCGTGCGCGGCACCCCGGTCCTGGAACAGCTGGCCTGGCTGGTTCCGTCGCGCTGGGCGTTCGCGGCGATGGGCGCGACGATCGACATCGGCAAGGTCGCGCCGAGCGACAAGACGACTGATCCGCTGATGCGGCACACGGCGGAGGCCTGGCTGTTCGACATGGGCATGATGGTGCTGCTCTGTCTCGTCCTCGGTCTGCTCGTGGCCCGGCTGCTGCGCCGCCACGAGCCGGTCGTCATGCGGAGGTAGGCCCGTGACCGTCCCCGTACCCCAGTACGTGCCGGACTTCCGGCCCACCCACGTCGTACCGCGTGCCGGTCTCGCCGCCTGGGAGGCGCCGGACCCGGCGCTGCCGACGGTGCCGCTCGACGCGTTCCTTCCGGTGCGGCTCGAGGAGCGGGCCGGCGACTGGGGGCGGATCCTGTGCTCCAACGGCTGGGGGGCGTGGGTCGACGCCCGGCTCCTCGTCTCCGTCCCCGACGACCCTCCGGCGGCGGGCGGGCCGCTCACCAGGACCGCCGATCCCCGCCCGCTGATCGCCCGCGCCGAGGACGCCCTCGGCCGCTACCGGCGCGCCGCCGAGGAGCTGGGGGCGGGCCGCCTCGACAGCGAGGCGTTCCGGCTGCGGACCCGTGGCCTGCGGGTGGGCATGGTCGTCGACGGCGAGTCTGTGTGGCTGTACGACGCGGAGCACGAGCGCTGGGTGTACTGCGACGGCGTGGGCCTGAGTACGTACGCCGCCTCCGCCGCGCCCTCGCTCGCCGGGGCCCCGGGCGGGGGCCCCGCACCGTCCCCGTCCCCCTCCCCCACTGCCACTCCCTCGCCCACCGTCGTCGCCGCGCCGTCCGAGGAACCCGTCGGCCCGCCCGCCCCCGTGCACGAGCCGACCCAGGTGGTGCTGATCGGCGACCCGCCCGCCACCGGGCCGCCGCCGACGCAGATCGTGGAGCGGCCCCCCGACGAGGCCGGTGAGGACTGATGGCCGGCGGGCCGCACGACGGCGCCGACGCCGACCTCCCCGCGGGCCGTCCCTCGGGACTCCTCGGCAAGGAGATCGCGGGCTACCGGGTGGAGGGCGAGATCGGCCGCGGCGGCATGGCGGTCGTGTACCGGGCGCGGGACCTGCGGCTCGACCGGACGGTGGCGCTCAAGCTCCTCGCCCCCGAACTGGCCCGCAACGACACCTTCCGCAAGCGCTTCGCGCACGAGTCGCGGGTCGCCGCCTCGATCGACCACCCCCACATCGTGCCGGTCTTCGAGGCGGGCGAGACGGAGGGCGTGCTGTACATCGCCATGCGGTACGTGGCGGGGCAGGACCTGGTGGCCCTGCTCGACCGCGAGGGGCCGCTTCCGCCCGTGAAGGCCGGGCGGATCGCCGTACAGATCGCCTCGGCCCTGGACGCCGCACACGCGCACGACCTGGTGCACCGGGACGTGAAGCCCGGCAACATCCTGGTCGCCGAGGGCACCGACCGCGACCATCCGGAGCACGTGTACCTCACGGACTTCGGGCTGACGAAGAAGTCGCTGTCGCTCACGGGCTTCACCACGGTGGGCGAGTTCGTCGGCACCCTCGACTACGTGGCGCCTGAGCAGATCTCCGGGAAGCCGGTGGACGGCCGCTGCGACGTGTACAGCCTGGCGTGCGTGGTGTTCGAGACCCTGGTGGGGGCGCCGCCGTTCCGCCGTGACACCGACTGGGCGGTGCTGTGGGCGCAGCAGTACGATCCGCCGCCCCCGCTGTCCGAGGTGCGTCCTGGACTGCCGGAGGCGGCGGACACGGTGTTCGCGAAGGCGCTGGCGAAGACGCCCGACGAGCGGTACGACACCTGCCTGGAGTTCGTCGCCGCACTGCGTACCGCCCTGGCCACGGGCGACGCCGCTACCGGGCCCGTGGTGGCGAAGGCGCCCGAGCCGCTCGGCCCGCCGCCGGACCCGCCCGCGTGGGCGCGGCCGGTCTTCCGCGCGCTGTGACGGGTTCCCCGCTCGGGCCGGACGGCTACGCGCCGGGCGGAGGCGGCGGTGTCGGTGACGGTGGTGCGTCGACCTCGCCCCTCCGGTGCACCCGGGAGGCGAGGAGCCCGCCGAGGAAGCCGAAGAACACGCCCCAGAGGAGGGCGAAGCCGGCCGTCTTCCAGATGTGCGGGCGCAGGACGACCTCGCCGCCGAGCGAGTCGAGGTCGCCGATGCCGAGGATCGAGAGGCCGAAGCGGGCCTCGACCAGGGTGACGGGGGCGACGACCAGCATGGTCAGCGCGAACGCCACCCCCAGGTGCAGGGCGTGCTGCCAGAGCCGGATCCTGGCCGGGGACCGGACCGCCGCGACGAAGGCGGCGGCGAGAACCAGGACGGCGGCGACGGGCAGCAGCCACCAGGCCCTTCCGTCCTGCGCGGCGAGGGAACCCAGGTCGATCGTCGAGAGGTCGGGGGTGTCGCCCGTGCCGCCGCCCTGACGCAGGACGGCGTCGAGGACCTGCGGCATGGGCAGCCCGAACGGCCCCTCGACGCGGCCCTCCCAGGAGCCGCCGATGCCCACGCCGAGGGCGAGCCAGGCGACGTTGGGCAGGCCGAGCAGCATGACGGCGAGCGTCTCGGCGGCGTGCCCCTTGGTCGCCGCCACGACCAGGCCGATGACCAGGCCCACGGCCACGTACGCGAGCACCAGGAGGAGCATCGCGTGGGCCGCGGGGCGGACGGGTTCCTGGTAGCGGACCAGCCGGGGCGGCAGCGGGGTCCTGCGGGAGACCAGCAGGGCGACGAGAAGGACGCCGAGGATCCACAGGAGGCCGTAGAACAGGGTGGGTCCGAGATCGGTGCGGAATCCGACGGTGGGGTTCACGGCGTCGAGCAGCTCGCCGAAGAGGTCTTCGAGGGACGATCCCTCCCGCTCCCCGC
Organism: Streptomyces sp. NPDC051822; assembly: GCF_044452745.1. Classification (NCBI taxonomy): domain Bacteria; kingdom Bacillati; phylum Actinomycetota; class Actinomycetes; order Kitasatosporales; family Streptomycetaceae; genus Streptomyces; species Streptomyces sp. NPDC051822. The sequence goes on from NZ_JBITBZ010000011.1 coordinate 171,107, forward strand.
CGCCCAGGGTGATCGGGAAGTCGTGCCGGGCGAGCGCGGAGAGGCCCGCGAGGCCCGCCAGCCAGAGCACGACGGTGCTCGCGGCGCGCAGCAGGAGTTCGCGGGTGCCGGTCACGGCGTGGTGGCGCAGGGGGAACAGGAAGCAGAAGCCGGTGACCAGTGCGCCCACCAGGGTGACGGTGAGGGGCATGGCGGTCAGTTCGGCCTGGGTTCCGGCGAGGGCTCCGGCGTCGCCGGAGAGTTCGACCTTGCCGCCCGCGGCCATGACGACGACCGCCGCGAGGACGGCGGCGAAACCGCCGGGGAGGTCGGCCGCGCCCGCGGCCCAGAGGCCGAGGCCGGCCGTGAGGCCCATCGCGAGGTACCCGGCGACCACGGCCGCCAGGGCCTGGAGGCCGATGCGGGCGAGGAGCCCGGTGGGGGTCGCGGCGGGCCGCGTCGAGGTGGGGAGCCGACTGCTCACCCTGCCCACGCTAGTACGGGGGGCGGTCGGCCGCAGGACCGCTGACAGCCGTCCGTGCGCGGACGGTGGCCTCCGCTTGCGTGAGGGCACCGTTCGGCGCACACAATGGGCCCGGAACGGAAGAAAGGGAAAAAAGTGACTTCCCACCCGCCGTCCGGCCCCCCGTCGGTTCCTCCCGCAGGTCCCCCCTCCGGCCCCCTCTCGGGCCCGAGCACACGCCCCGGTACCGCCGGTCCCCCACCGCCGCCCGGACCGCCCACCGGTGGTTCGGGGGGCGGCTCGGGCGGTGGCGGCTCGTCCGGCGGAGGCGGTGGTTCCGGAGGCGGCGGCCCTGCGGGCGGCGGTTCCGGCGCTCCCGGGAACGGCGGCGCCGGCAAGCGCCCCTGGTGGCGTTCCGTCCCGAAGGTCGCCTCGGTCACCGCCGTCGCGGTGGCGGCCGCCGCCCTGGCCGTCGTCCTCACGAACAGCCCCGGCGGGGGCGGCTCCGCCGGCTCCGGTGGCGGCGAGGTCTTCCTGCAGAACGCCGCCGCGTCGGGACCCGACCCGTTCACCCGGTCGACGGCCCGCACCAGCGCCGCGTCCGCCTCACCGGCCTCACTGCCACCCCGTACCGCGTCGGCCGCCACCGAGGTCTCGGGGTCGACGCCCGGTCTCTACGGCGGGACGCAGTCGGCTGCCAGCTGCGATGTGGAGCAGCAGGTGCGCTACCTCTCCGCGGAGCCCTCGAAGAACGCGGCGTTCGCCTCGGTCATGGGCATCTCCGCCGGTGACGTGCCGCGCTACCTCCGCTCCCTGACGCCGCTTCAGCTCCGGGCCGACACCCGGGTGACGAACCACGGCTTCCGGGACGGCTCCGCGACCACCTACCAGGCGGTGCTCCAGGCCGGTACGGCGGTCATGGTCGACGGCCGGGGAGTGCCCCGGGTGCGCTGCGCCTGCGGCAATCCGCTGACCGATCCGGTGCCGCAGAAGGAGCCGCGGACCACGGGAACGCCGTGGCAGGGCTACAACACCTCCCAGGTGGTCGTGGTGGCGCCCTCGGTGACGGTCGTGAACGTCTTCGTGGTGTACGACCCCCGGGACGACAGCTGGTTCGCGCGGAAGCACGGCGACACCGGGCGGCACGACAAGCCGACCCCGCCGCCTCCCCCGCCGCCGACCCGGTCGCCCTCGACGTCGCCTTCCACCTCGACGTCCCCGTCCGTCTCCCCCTCGTCGCCGGTGCCGTGCGTGACGGTGACGGGCGCGGAGCCCCCGCCGCCGGTCAACGGGATCACGCCGTCGCCCTGCCCCTCGACCCTCTCCCCCTCGGCGTCGACGTCGTCGCCCCCGACGTCCTCGCCGCCCACGTCCCCTCCGGACACGTCCCCGTCGACCGACACGCCCCCGCCCGACTCCTCGCCGGCGACCGAGTCGTCGGCTCCGGAGTCCGCGCCTGTGACGGACGGCACGACGTCGGCCAGCTCGCCCGCGAGCGCCTCCTCGCTGTCACCGTCGGCGGACTCCGGGACGGCCTCGGCCTCCGGTTCCTCCTCGGTCCCGGCCCCCGGTCCCGGAGGGGCCGCGTGGGCCCGGTCCGCCGTGCCCGACCGTCGGTCCGTGGCCTGAGGACGAGGGACGCGAGGCCTGCGGCCCCCTTCGGGAATGACTAGGGGCGTACCGGCCACCGGGCAGGTGATGACGGTGGCCGGTCGAGCGAGGCGACGCTGAAGGCCGTCGAGAAGGGCAACGTCCACGAGGTCAAGGACCAGGTCTGGATGACCGCCGTCTCCCTCCAGGGCGCGCACATGATCCTCGACGACATGGCCCGCATCTTCAAGGTCGACCAGGCCAGGTCCTGACCCCGCCCGCGCGCACCCCCGACCCGGACGATCCCCTTCGGCCGGGTGCGGGGGTGCGGGCTTGCACGTGGGACGAATCGCGGGACGGATCGCTCGCCGTCGCCCTGCGCAGGCCTCGCAGCCAGGCGCCGATCGGCAGGGGGCGGGCCACCGGCTCCTCCGCCCGCCGCTGCCACCTCCGCTCGTCACGGTCGGTGAAGTGTCCGGACATCATTCGTCTCCTCCCCTGGAAGGCGGCCACCAGGCCACTGAAGAGGAGTCTGTAATCTTATTGGCCTGGGCAGCAGAGCCAATAAGGAGTGATTGGCATGGCAGTGGCACGTGTGGTCCACACAGCGGACCGGACCCTGACGGGCCGCCAGCTGGCGACGCTCCTCACCCCGCCCCCCGAAGGCCGGTTCGGCTACCGCGAGCTGGCCAGGGCCGTACGGGAGGCGCTGCTCGACGGCCGGGTGGCGCTGCGGATGCGGCTGCCGGCCGAACGGGAGCTCGCCACGGTGCTCGCCGTCAGCCGGACGACGGTCACCGGGGCGTACGACCTGCTGCGGGAGAGCGGTTACGCGCACAGCCGGCGCGGCTCGGGAACCTGGACGGCGCTCCCTGACGGCCAGGCGCCGACCGCCCTCGGCGCCTTCCACGACGACGGCGGGGCGACCATCGACCTCGCCCTCGCCGCGCCGCAGGCACCGGCGGAGGAACTCGCCGCCGCGCTCGCGTCGGCCGCCGCGGAACTCCCCCGCTACGCGGGCTCGCAGGGCTACCACCCGTACGGGCTGCCCGCGCTGCGCGCCGCCGTCGCCGCGCGCTACACCGCCCGCGGCGTGCCGACCCTCCCGGAGCAGATCCTCGTCACCACGGGCGCGCAGCAGGCGGTGTCGCTGGTGCTCACCCTGCTCGGCAGGCCCGGTGACCGGGTGCTCGCCGAGAACCCCTCGTACACCAACGCCCTCGACGCGATGCGGGGGCGCATGCTGCGCGTCACCCCCGTCCCCGTCACCGAGGCCGGCTGGGACACCGGGCTCGTCGACGCGGCACTCCGGCAGACCGCGCCGCGCCTGGCCTATCTGATCCCGGACTTCCACAACCCCACCGGCCGTCTCATGCCGCAGGAGCAGCGTCGTGACATCGCACGGGCGGCGCGGGCCACCGGCACCTGGCTCGTGGTGGACGAGACGCTGACGGACATCGCCCTGGACGTGCCCGCGCCCCTGCCGTTCGCCGCGGCGGCCGCCGGCGGCGACAGCGAGCAGATCGTCTCCGTCGGCTCGCTGAGCAAGAGCTGCTGGGGCGGGCTGCGGGTCGGCTGGGTGCGGGCCGCCTCCCGGGTCGTGACCGAGCTCGCCCGGGTCCGGATCACCGCCGACCTGTCCGGTTCCGTGCTGGACCAGCTGGTGGCCGTCGCCCTGATGGACCGCCTCGACGTGGTCCTGCCACGGCGGATCGAGGAACTGCGGCTGCGCCGGGAGGCGCTGGCCTCGGCTTTGGCCCGGCACCTGCCGGAGTGGCGCTGGGCGATGCCGCCCGGCGGCATGTGCCTGTGGATCGACCTGGGCCGTCCGGGCGCCTCCGCCCTCGCGGCCCGCGCCCTGCGGCACGGGGTACGGGTGGAGGGCGGCGCACGGTTCGGCGTGGACCCGGGCACGCACGAACACCGGCTGCGCCTCCCGTACACCCTGCCCGAGGACGTCTACGAACCGGCGGCGGAGCGCCTCGCGGCGGCTCTCGACGGCGCCCCGGGCCGCTTCACGGACCCGGCGCTGCCGGACTGGGTGGCCTGAGAGCGGCCGCCGTGTGCGCTCCGCTAAACAGGATGCCCGGCTCCTGAGGTGCGTGTACGGTCCACCGAGTGGAACCACTGACCGACAAAGAGATCCGCTCGTCCTTCGTGAACTGCACCAAGGGCGAGGCGGCACGCCTCAAGCTGCCGCTCGACTTCTCCGGACTCCCTTGGGAGGACCTGGACTTCCTCGGCTGGGTCGACCCGGGGGCGCCGCTCCGCGCGCACCTGGTCCTCCCCCGCGCGGACGGTCCGGTCGGCGTGAGCCTGCGCGTGCCGGCCTCCGGGCGGACCAGCGCCGTGAAGTCGAGCATGTGCCAGGTCTGCCTGACGGGACACGCCTCCTCGGGCGTCACGCTCCTCGTCGCGCCCCTCGCCGGAACCCGGGGCCGCGAGGGGAACACGGTCGGGATCTACCTCTGCGCCGACCTGGCCTGCTCCCTGTACGTCCGGGGCCGGCGGCAGCCGAAGCTGCGCGCCCGGCGCCACGAGGAGTCCCTCACGCTCGACGAGCAGGTCGCCCGCCTGACGGGCAACCTGGACGCCTTCGTCGACCGGGTGACGGCCGGCTGAGGAACGGGCGGCCACGGCCTGCGCGTGGGCTCGGACTCCGCGCGGCCGGGGCCTCAAGCTCAGCGGAAGGCCTGTTCGCCGGTGAGCGCCTTGCCGATGACCAGGGAGTGGACCTCGCTCGTCCCCTCGTAGGTGAGCACCGACTCCAGGTTGTTGGCGTGGCGCAGCACCGGGTACTCCAGCGTGATGCCGTTGGCGCCGAGGATGGTGCGGCACTCGCGGGCGATGGCGATGGCCTCGCGCACGTTGTTCAGCTTGCCCACGCTGACCTGCTCGGCGGTGAGCGCGCCCGCGTCCTTGAGCCGCCCCAGGTGCAGGGCGAGCAGCATGCCCTTGCCGAGCTCCACGGACATGTCGGCGAGCTTCTGCTGCGTCAGCTGGTACGAGGCGAGGGACCGGGCGAAGACCATCCGGTCGCGGGCGTACGAGATCGCCGTCTCCAGGCAGTCGCGGGCGGCGCCGAGCGCACCGAAGACGATGCCGAAGCGGGCCTCGTTGAGGCAGCCGAGCGGGCCCGAGAGACCGCGGGCCTCCGGCAGCATCGCGTCGGCCGGGAGGCGCACGTCCTCCAGGACGAGTTCGCTGGTGACGCTCGCCCGCAGGGACAGCTTCATCTTGATCTCGGGTGCGCTGAAGCCGGGGGTGCCGGACGGGACGAGGAACCCGCGCACACCGTCCTCGGTACGGGCCCAGACGACGGCCACGTCGGCCACGGAGCCGTTGGTGATCCACATCTTGGTGCCGTTGAGGATCCAGTCGGAGCCGTCGCGCTTGGCGTTGGTGCGCATGGCGCCCGGGTCCGAACCGGCGTCGGGCTCGGTGAGACCGAAGCAGCCGATGTACTCGCCCGCCGCCATCTTCGGCAGCCAGCGCTGCTTCTGCTCCTCGGAGCCGTACTTCCAGATCGCGTACATGGCGAGGGAGCCCTGTACGGAGACCAGCGAGCGCAGGCCCGAGTCGACGGCCTCCAGCTCCAGACAGGCGAGGCCGTACGCGACGGAGTTCGTGCCCGCGCAGCCGTAGCCCTCCAGGTGCATGCCCAGGACGCCGACGCCGCCGAGGGTGCGGGCGAGCTCGCGGGCGGGGATCTCGCCCTTCTCGAACCAGCCGGCGACGTGCGGGCGCAGCTCGCGGTCGGCGACGGCGCGCACGGTGTCGCGGATCTGGCGTTCCTCGTCGGTGAGGAGCCCGTCGATGGCGAGCAGCTCGAAGGGGTGGAGGGGGGTGGACGGCGACGACTTCACGGACGGCCTCCTGGCGGCTGTGGCAACTCGGCGACCGCAGCGTAGCCGTAGATCGGATATTGGATCCAGTATTGAAAATCCGATGTCCGAACCGTACGGTCCGACGACTGGATCCGATCGCCAGCGAGGGAGAGCGGAATGCGCGCAGACCAGCCGGGCACCCCCGAGGCTCCGGCGACACCGGAGGGCGACGCCCGGTCGGGAGGCGCCCCGTCCGGGAGCGCCTTGTCCGGAGGCGCCCTGTCCGGAATCGTCGTCGCCGATTTCGGCCGGGTGCTCGCCGGGCCGTACATGACGATGCTCCTCGCCGACCTGGGCGCTGACGTGATCAAGATCGAGCGGCCCGGCTCCGGCGACGACACGCGCGCATGGGGCCCGCCGTTCGCCGACGGCGAGGCCACCTACTTCCTCGGCGTGAACCGGAACAAGCGCTCCGTCGCCCTCGACCTCACCGACCCAGGGGACCTGGCGGCGGCGCGCGCGATCGTGGACCGCGCGGACGTCCTGGTGGAGAACTTCCGCCCCGGCACGATGGAGAAGCTCGGCCTCGCCTACGAGGACGTCCGGGCGACCAACCCGGGAATCGTCTACTGCTCGGTGACCGGCTTCGGCACCGCGGAGGGCGCTCATCTGCCCGGTTACGACCTCCTCGTCCAGGCCATGGGCGGCCTGATGAGCGTGACGGGCGAGCCGGGCGGTCAGGGGACCAAGGCCGGAGTCGCCCTGGTCGACGTCATCACCGGACTGCACGCGGGGCTCGGCGTCCTCGCCGCGCTCCGGCACCGGGAGCGCACCGGCGAGGGCCAGCGGGTCGAGGTCTCGCTCCTCGGCTCCCTCCTCTCGGCGCTCACCAACCAGGCCTCAGCCCACCTCGGCGCCGGGGTCGTCCCGCGCGCGATGGGCAACCGGCACCCGAGCATCGCCCCGTACGAGGTGTTCGAGGCCCAGGACAGGCCGCTGGTCCTCGCCGTGGGCAACGACCGGCAGTTCCGGGCCCTGTGCGAACGGCTCGGCCTGCCCGGGCTCGCCGACGACCCGCGCTTCGTCACCAACACCGCCCGCGTCGCACACCGGGACGAACTGATCGCGGCGCTCGCGGGACCGCTCGCCGCCCGGACCGCCGACAGCTGGTTCGAGGAGCTCACCGCGGCCGGCGTGCCGTGCGGGCCGATCAACGACCTGGCCGCGGCCTTCGAGCTCGCCGACCGGCTGGGGCTCGCCCCACGGGTCCCGGAGTCCGCGGCCGGTCCCGGGCAGGTCGCCCACCCGATCCGGCTCGACGCCACCCCGCCCGCCTATCGCACCGCTCCCCCACGTCTCGGCGAGCACACGGAGGACCTGCTCGCGGAGCTGGGACCGGTTGTCCACAGGCGCTCAGCGGCGAACGACCGCGCGTAGGAAGATGGTCGGCACCCGCGCGGCGATGCGCGGGTGGGCAATGTGAGGGAACGGAAGGTCACAGGCGATGAGCAGCGCGGTGCAGAAGAGGCGGCCGCAGACCGCCCAGCAGTTCGTCCTCGGGGAGCTGCGGCGCGCCATCACCAGCGGGGAGCTCAGGCCGGGCGACCAGATCCGTCAGGACGCCCTCGCCGCCCGGTTCGAGGTCAGCCGGGTGCCGCTGCGCGAGGCCCTGAAATCCCTGGAGGCCGAGGGACTGGTCGTCCATCACATCCACCGCGGCTACTTCGTTGCGGAGCTCTCGCTCGACGACCTGGAGGAGATCTACCGCATCCGGGAACTCCTGGAGACGGAGGCCGTGCGCACGGCCTTCGCGCGGATGCCGGAGGGCACGGTGGCCGCCCTGGAGCGGATCCAGCGCGAGGTGGAGCGGGCCGCGACGGAGGGCGACGTGCCGGGGATGGCCGCGGCGAACCGGCTCTTCCACTTCACCCTGATCGAGGCGTCGGGCATGCCGCGCCTGGTCCGCCTCATCACGACCCTGTGGGACTCCACCGACGCGTACCGCTCGCTCTACTACACCGAGGACCCGCACCGGAAGCAGGCGGTGCACGAGCACCGTGCCGTCATCTCCGCGCTGCGCCACGGTGACGAGGAGGCCGCGATCCGGTGGCTCGACGAGCACCGCGCCCACGCGGTGGCGGCACTGCGCCGGATCCTGGACCTGAACTGAGCCGCCGAATTCGGATGCGCGCGACGCAGGGCCGGTCCTAGTCTCCTCCCCATGCATCACGGGGGACTTGTCAACGTCGTCGACGTCGAGGCGACCTGCTGGGAGGGCCGGTCACCGCCCGGCGCCGTCAGCGAGATCATCGAGATCGGGTTGACGGTGGTGGACCTGGACGCGGGTGAGCGGGTCTCCCGGCACGGGATCCTGGTCAGGCCCGCCCGCTCGCGGGTCAGCGCGTTCTGCACCGACCTGACCGGACTCACCCAGGCGGAGGTCGACACCGGTCTGGACTTCGCCGACGCCTGCCGGCTGCTCGCCGGCACGTACGGGGCCGGGATGCGCCCGTGGGCGAGCTGGGGCGACTACGACCGCAACCAGTTCACCCGCCAGTGCCGGGCCACCGGCACTCCGTACCCCTTCGGGCGGCACCACACCAACGCCAAGGCGGTCTTCACCGAGGCGTACGGGCTTCCCAAGCGCCCTGGGATGGCGCGGGCCCTGGAGTTCGCCGGGCTGCCGCTGGAGGGCCGGCACCACCGCGGGGAGGACGACGCCTGGAACATCGCGGCCCTGGTCCTGCGGCTCGCGGACCGTGGCGCCTGGCCCACGCCGTCGCAGTGACCGCGCTGGGAGCGCAACCGCACCGCGGGAACGGCGCGTCTTCGACCCTGCCGGCCGGTGAGCGGGCGGCGGAACGCACAAGGGGGACCCGCGGTGGAGAACAAGCCCGGAAGACGGACCGCACGCGCCAAGCTGCTGATCGCCGCCCTCGCCCTGGCGTCGGTGGGCGTGGGATGCCAGGACACGGGAGGCGCGGGAGAGGGCTCGGCGCCCGGCAAACCCGGCGCCTCCTCGACGCCGCCGTCGCCGGCGGCGTCGAAGAAGCCGGTCAAGCCGTCGCCTGCCAAGTCGACGAACCCGGCCGAGCCGGAGGAGCCCGGCGAGGACGCCGCGGGCGCCCTCACCTGTGACCAGCTGCGGAACGCCCAGTTGCAGGGCCCGTCCCTGCGGCTGCCCGACGCCCCCGAGGGGACCATCGCCTTCACCGACGGCCGGTGGGAGGGGGACGGTGTGGTGATCGAGCTCCAGCCGCAGTGCGGCATCGGGGACGTGACGGGTGACCCGGCGGCGGACGCCGTGGCGGCCGTCAAGGTCACCACGGGCGGTACGGGCCGCTTCTACGGCCTCGTCACCTGGCGCAACGAGGCCGGGACCCCCGTGCCGGCGGCCGCCGCCTCGCTCGGCGACCGCACACCCGTGGTGTCGATCGACGCCTCCTCGCCCGCCGCGCGGCAGGTGACCGTCGTCTACCTGACCCGTGGGGACGCCGAGCCGGCCGCCGTCGTGACGATCCGGCGCACCGCCGTCTACCGGGTCGTGGAGCCCGCCATGACCGAACTGCGGCACAGCGACGCCCCGTACACCCCCTGACGTCGTCCCGGCATCCGTTCCCGCGCACGGATTCGCCTACCCTTGCGCCGGACGCGAGGAGGAACCATGGGACGGATGCCGTCGGCCCAACGACGCAGGCAGCTGGTCGAGGCGGCGATCAGGGCGATGACCAGGGACGGTGTCGCCAGGACCACCACGCGGTCGATCTGCGCCGAGGCGGGTGTCTCGCTGAGCGTGTTCCACTACTGCTTCGACTCCAAGCAGGCCCTCCTGGAGGCCGCGATCGAGACCATCACCGACAACTACGTGGCGCGGGTGATGTCGGCGGTCGAGCCGGGGGCCACGCTGCGGGAGACCGTGCGGAGGGCGCTCCAGACGTACTGGGACCATGTCACGGCCCACCCCGGCGAGCACATGCTGACCTACGACCTCACCCAGTACGCCCTGCGGGAGCCCGGGTTCGAGCATCTGGCGCGCGCCCAGTACGAGCAGTACGTGGTGTCGGCGGGCGCTTTGGTCGAGCAGGTCCGGACGATGCGGGGGTTCGAGCCGAAGGTGCCCGTGGAGACGATCGCGCGGTACCTGGCGGCGGCGATCGACGGTCTCACGCTCCAGTTCCTGGTCCTCGGTGACGCGGAAGCGGCGGCCGGACAGCTCGACCTGACGGCTGATCAGCTGGTGCTCCTGATCGAAGGGTGACCAGGGCGCGTATCGAGTCGTGACCACCGGGTGGTCCTGGTGAGGTCTTCGATCCGGCACCCGGCTCAGGTTCCGGGGAGGATACGGCGCGTTTCGTAGGCCCACATCGCGATCTCGACCCGGTTGCGGGCGCCGAGCTTGGCCATCAGGCTGGCCAGATGCGTCTTCACCGTGCTGAGGCTGATGTGCAGTGCATCGGCGATCTCGGTGTTGGTCAGCCCGCGAGCGACGGCGAGGAGCACCTGCTCCTCGCGGGCGGTGACGGGGGAGACCGGCTGGGCCAGGGGCCGGCCGGCGGGCAGGTCAGCGAATGCCTGGAGCAGACGGACGGTGACGCTGGGCGCGATGAGCGCCTCACCGTCGGACGCCGACCGTACGGCCTGCGCCAGAAGGTCCGGTCCCGTGTCCTTGAGGAGGAATCCGCGGGCGCCGGCACGCAGTGAGCCGTAGACGTACTCGTCGAGGTCGAACGTGGTGATGACGACCACGGCCAGCGGGTCGGCGACGCCCGGGCCGGCGACCAGCCGGGTGGCCTCGAGCCCGTCGAGTACGGGCATGCGGATGTCGAACAGGCAGACGTCGGGGCGTAGTTCGCGGGCAAGACGTACCGCTTCCCGCCCGTCGGCGGCCTCGCCGACCACCTCGATGCCGGGCTGGGCGTTCAGAATGATCCGCAACCCGGTGCGGATGATCGTCTGGTCGTCAGCGACGAGGACGCGAATGGACACCGCTCTCGCTCCTCGCTCTCGGCAGTTCGGCTTCGACATGCCAGCCCCGGTCGGTACCCGGGCCGGCTCGTAGTGTGCCGCCGAGCAGCGTCGCTCGCTCGCGCAGTCCGGTAAGTCCGTATCCGTCACGGCCCCGGCCGGTGCGCCGGCCGTTGTCGCGCACGCTCACCCGTACCGTCTGCCGTTCCGCGGCGACCCGAACGACGAGCTCGGTCGCGTCGACCGCATGGCGCAGCGCGTTGGTCACCGACTCCTGCACGATCCGGTAGACGGCCGCGTCCACGGCCGGGGGCAGCGCGTCCAGTTCGCCGTCGAGCCCCAGGTCGACCCTGAGGCGACCACCCGGGGTGCGCACCAGGCGCTCCAGATCCGCGACTCCGGCAGGGGGCGCCAGCTCGGCGCCGACCCCGCGGTCGCGCAGCGTGGCAACCATGGCGCGCATTTCCTCCAGCGTGCGCGCCCCTTCCTCCTCGACCTCCTCCAGCGCCTCGGCGGCGGCGGACGGGTCGGTCCCCGCGAGCACCCGGCCCGCCTGGGCGATGATCACCATGGCCGACACGTGATGGGCCACCGTGTCGTGCAGTTCCCGGGCGAGCTGCTCGCGCTCGCGGGAGCGCACCTGCTCCAACTGCCGCTCGCGAGCGGTCACCCGGAACCGCACGGCAGCCCCGACCACGCCGGGCAGCAGCAGGAAGGCCAAGCCCACGACCTTCTCGACGACCGGGGTCCCGTCCGTGACGACACACAGCGCGCCGACCGCGAGGATCACCGCTCCGCCCAGCACGATCTCGCGTCCCGATCCCCACCGGGGCAGCGCGTACACCAGCACGAGCACGACCGCGCCGGTGTACAGGCCGACGGGCTCGCGCGGTGCGGCGACGAGCGAGGCCAGCGGAAGCAGGCTTATCGAGCCGAACGCCAGCGTCACCATCGCCAGCGGGCGGGTCCGGCGCCACAGGGGCAGCAGGCACAGCGATACGGCGAGCACCACCGCCACCGGCCGCCACACGACGTTCTCGCGCAGGGTGGCCTCCAGCGCCACACCGGCAAGGCCCGCGGCGAGCAGCGCCCAGTCCCGCCGCACCCGGGCGGGCGCGTCGGGCGGCCGGGGTTCGGTCCACAGGGTTCGCAGGTCGTCTCGGAGCACGGTTCTCAGCCTAGGGACCCTGGCGTGCCGCGCATCGGCCGAAAGGACGGGTCGTCACTCCGCCCCGGGGCCGACGGATCCGCGGCCCGCGGGCCGATGCCGCGGGGCGCCGCGGCGACGACCCTCGGCATCGGCGGCCGTACAAGGACGGCCGACGAGGTGGTTGGAGGACCCGATGCTCTCGAAAGCCCTGTTGCGCCTGGGCGCAGGCGCCGCCCGCCGTCCCTGGCGGGTGATCGCGGCATGGCTGGTCGCCGCCACGCTCGCGGTCCTCGCCGCCGTCGCCTTCGGCGGGCGGACCGCGGACTCGATGACCGCTCCGGGACTGGACTCCCGCCGGGCCGCGGAACTGATCGAGCGGGCAGGCACCGGCCAGGAGGGGATGACCGCCCACGTGGTCGTCACCCCCCTCGACGACGGCGCGACGTTCTTCGACGACGACGGCGCGCGCACCGCTCTCACGCGGCTGCGGGCCGAGGTGGAGCGGCTGCCGCACGTGCTCGGCACGAGCGACCCGGCGGGGGCGCTCGACGCGGGCGGGGACACCGCCGTGCGCGGCGGCCTCGTTTCGGCCGACGGGCGGATCGCGGTCGTCCGGGTGCAGTACCCCGACCAGAGCCGGCTGTCGGCCGAAGACCTCGACGCCCTCGTCGGTCTCGGCGACCGGCTGCGCGCCGAGCTGCCGCTGCGCATCGAGATGGGCGGGAACCTCTTCTACGCCTTCTCCGACCCCGACGGCGGCGCGAGCGAGCTGATCGGCCTCCTCGCCGCGGCCGCGATCCTGTTCCTGGCGTTCGGTTCGCTCGTCGCCGCCGCGCTGCCGATCGGCATGGCGGTCTTCGGGCTGACCGTCGGGGTCGCCACGATGACGGTGCTGGCGGGGGTGACGGAGGTCCCCACCTTCGCACCGGTCCTGGGCAGCATGGTCGGGCTCGGAGTGGGCATCGACTACGCGCTGTTCGTGCTCGCCAGGCACCGGGAGTACCTCGCGTGCGGGCTCGATCCGCAGGCGGCGGCCGGACGGGCGGTGGCAACTGCGGGGCGGCCGGTGGTCTTCGCCGGCGGCACCGTCGTCGTGTCGATCCTCGGCCTGGCGGTCGCGAACGTGCCGTTCATGACGGTGGGCGGGGTCGCCGTCTCGATCGTCGTCCTGACGATGGTGCTCGCGTCGGTGACGCTGCTGCCGGCCTTCCTCGGCGCGGCGGGCCCGCGGCTGGGCGGGGCCGGCCGGATCGGCCGGGCTCTGCGGACCAGGAGGCCGGCCCGACTCGCACGGCGGCGGGACCCGGCGGAAGGCCCCGCCCACGCCGCCGGGTGGCGTCGCTGGATCGGGCACGTCAGCCGGCACCCGGTGCCGTACGCGGTCGGCGCCGCGGCGCTGCTGCTGACGGCGACGCTGCCCGTGCTCGGCCTGCGCGTCGGCCTGCCCGACGACGGCTCACTGCCCCACAGCCGTACCGAGCGCCGGGCCTACGACCTCGTCGCCGAGGGATTCGGCCAGGGAACCAACGGTCCCCTCGTCATCGCCGCGGACCCCACCGGTGATCCGGGAGTGCTGGACCGGCTCGTCGGGGCGGTCGCGGCGGATCCGGGCATCGCGTCCGTCGCGCCGACGCACATCGATCGTGCCACCGGCATCGCGACCCTCGTGGTGTTCCCGACCACCAGCCCTCAGGACAAGGCCACGGCCGACACCATCGCCCGGCTGCGCACCGACGTGCTGCCCACGGCGATCGGGCACGGCCCGGCCAGGGCCCACATCGGCGGCGCCGCCGCGAGCCTGTCCGACGTGGGCCGACGCACCAGCCAACGCCTGCCGGTGATCGTCGCCGCCGTGCTGGCGATGTCGTTCCTGCTGCTGATGCTGGTCTTCCGCTCGATACTCGTACCGCTGAAGGCGGTACTGCTGAATCTGCTGAGCATCGGCGCGGCCTACGGCATCATGGTCGCGGTCTTCCAGTGGGGCTGGGGAGGCGCACTCATCGGGCTGGAAGCGACGGTTCCGATCGTGTCGTTCATCCCGACCTTCCTCTTCGCCATCCTGTTCGGCCTGTCGATGGACTACGAGGTGTTCCTCCTCTCCCGCGTACGCGAGGAGTACCTGCGCACCGGCGACAACGGCACGGCGATCGTCGAGGGCGTCTCGGGCACCGCCCGGATCATCACCTCGGCGGCCCTCATCATGGTGGCGGTCTTCCTGTCCTTCGCCGTCGCCGAGGACCCCTCCACCAAGATGTTCGGGCTCGGCCTGGCCACCGCGATCTTCATCGACGCCACGGTCGTACGCATGGTGCTGGTACCGGCGACCATGACACTCCTCGGCCGGGCCAACTGGTGGCTGCCGAGGTGGCTGGACCGGATCCTTCCCCGCGGCCAGGTCGGCACCGACGACACCGACGCGGGATCCACGGGTGAGGCCCCGCGTCCACGGCGGGACGGGCGGGGCCGCGCCTCCGTCAACAGGTCATCTGTCCCGGACTCTTGACTCACTGCACCGACACCGCGATCCTCGGGGCGCCCGGTACACCCCCACCGACCGGAGGCATCGCTGACCATGACTCGACACCATTCACGCGGGACCGGCGGCAGATCCGCCCTCCTCGCGCTGTTCCTCGCCCTCGCCGCCGTCCTCTTCGGCTCCGGTCCCGTCCCCGCGGCGGGAGCCGACGGCGGCTGGTGGGAGCCCACGTCACGGCCCGCGCCCGACTCGCGGATCAACGTCACGGGCGCGCCGTTCACCGGAACGGACGCGCAGGGCAAGGTGCGCGGCTTCGTCGACGCGCACAACCACCTGATGTCCGACGAGGGCTTCGGCGGCCGGCTGATCTGCGGCCGGACCTTCTCCGCGGGCGGCGCCCCCGAGGCGCTCAAGGACTGTCCCGAGCACTACCCGGACGGTTCCGGAGCGCTGTTCGAGAACATCACCGGCGGCGCCGACGGCCACCACGACCCGGTGGGCTGGCCGACGTTCAAGGACTGGCCGGCCCACAACTCCCTGACCCACCAGCAGAACTACTACGCGTGGGTGGAGCGGGCCTGGCGCGGCGGGCAGCGGGTGCTCGTCAACGACCTGGTGACGAACGGCCTGATCTGCTCGATCCTGCCCCGGGACCGGAGCTGCGACGAGATGACGTCGATCCGCCTACAGGCCCGCAAGACGTACGAGCTCCAGGACTACGTCGACGGGATGTACGGCGGCCCGGGCAAGGGCTGGTTCCGCATCGTCACCTCCGCCGCGCAGGCGCGCTCGGTGGTCGAGCAGGGCAAGCTCGCGGTCGTCCTGGGCGTGGAGACCTCGGAGCCGTTCGGCTGCAAGCAGATCCTCGACGTCGCCCAGTGCGGCAAGGAGGACATCGACCGCGGCCTCGACGAGCTGTACGGGCTCGGGGTGCGCAGCATGTTCCTGTGCCACAAGTTCGACAACGCGCTGTGCGGGGTCCGCTTCGACTCGGGGGCCATCGGGACGGCGGTCAACATCGGCCAGTTCCTCTCGACGGGCACGTTCTGGGCGACGGAGAAGTGCGCGGGCCCGCAGCGCGACAACCCGATCGGGCTGGCGGCCGCCCCGGTGATGGCCGCCAAGCTGCCGGCCGGGGTGAGCGTCCCCTCGTACGCCTCCGACGCGCAGTGCAACACCCGCGGCCTGAGCCGGCTGGGCGAGCACGCGCTGCGGGGCATGATCGACCGCGGCATGATGCTGGAGCTCGACCACATGAGCGTCAAGGCGGCCGGGCGGGCGCTCGACATCCTGGAGTCCGAGGAGTACCCGGGCGTCCTCTCCACCCACAGCTGGATGGACCTGGACTGGACCGAGCGGCTCTACCGCCTGGGCGGTTTCGTCGCGCAGTACATGCACGGCGCGGAGGGCTTCATCGGGGAGGCCGCGCAGAAGGCGGACCTTCGCGCCACGTACGGCGTCGGCCTCGGCTACGGCACGGACATGAACGGGGTCGGCGGCTGGCCGGGTCCGGTCGGTGCCGACGCGCCGAACGCGGTGAAGTACCCCTTCCGCAGCTTCGACGGCGGTGCGGTGATCGACCGTCAGGTGACGGGCGAGCGCACGTGGGACCTCAACACCGACGGCGCCGCGCACAACGGGATGGTGCCGGACTGGATCGAGCAGATCAGGCTCAGCGGCGGCCAGGAAGTCGTGGACGAGCTGGCCGGCGGCGCGGAGTCGTACCTCACCACGTGGGGGGCGACCGAGAAGCACGAGCCCGGTGTCAACCTGGCCGCGGGCGCGCCCGCTTCGGCCAGTTCCTCGGAGTGGCACCCGTTCACGAGCTACGCCCCGGGCCGCGCCGTCGACGGCGACGTGGGCACCCGCTGGGCCAGTGACTGGTCGGACGGCCAGTGGCTGGGCGTGGACCTCGGGGCCGTGCGCCGGGTCGGCCGGGTCACCCTCGACTGGGAGCGCGCGTACGCGCGCCAGTACCGGATCGAGGTGTCGGAGAACGGCACGGACTGGCGGACGGTGTGGTCCACGGACGCCGGGGACGGCGGGTACGACACGGCGGAGTTCGCTTCGACGTCGGCCCGGTACGTCCGGATCCACGGCGAGCGGCGGGCGACCCAGTGGGGCTACTCGCTCTACGAGCTCGCGGTCCACAGGGCCTGAGGGGTCTGCGGGCCTGAGGGGCCTGTAGGCCTCCGGAGGCTGAACGGGAGCGGGGCCGGACGGATCGACGGGCGATCCGTCCGGCCCCGCTCCCGCCGCTCAGCCCCCCTCCACTCCCGTCCAGTCGGCGGGGATCCGGGCGAGCCGTACGCGCTGCGGGTGGTCGCCGACCTCCACGGAGGCCACGCGCCGGCCGGTGGAGAAGTCGATCGCGGTCACCCGGTCGGTGCCGCTCTCGGAGACCACGCAGGACCGTCCGTCGCCGCTCACGGTCGCCCAGTACGGCTTGGAGGCCTCGACGAGCGGGCCCTCCTGGAGCGTGGCGCGGTCGACGACCGTGACGTAGTCGTCCATCGTTCCCGCGACGCAGAGCTTGGTGCCGTCGGGACTGATCGAGAGGCCGTGATGGCGCGAGTCGTTGACCCAGGTGGTGCGGTCGGGGTCGGTCGCCGGGTTGCCGGGGAGGGCCTTCGCCCGGGTGATCCGGTCGGTGGCGATGTCGTACTCCAGGAGGCCGTTGTGGAAGGAGACCTGGAAGTAGAGCTTCTTCTCGTCCGGGCTGAAGACGAGCGGGCGCACGGCGTCGGAGAGGTCGCCGCGCCCGAAGGCGTCGAGGCGTTCCCGCATGTCGATGACACGGACGGTCTCGAAGGTGCGGGCGTCGACGACGGTGATACGGCGGTCGCCCTTGGTCCAGTCGAGCCAGGGGGCGTCGAGGGCGGTGGTGACCTCGCCGATGGACATGTTCCACAGGAGCCCGTCGGAGGTGAAGACGTTCTCGTGCGGTTTGTCGCCTGTCTTGAAGGAGCCGAGCTGGCGGCCGGTGGCGATGTCGAGGACGTGGACGGTGTTCGCCGTGGAGGCGGAGACCGCGACCCGGTTGCCGTCGGGGGAGACGGCCATGTGGTCGGCGCGGTAACCCGCTACGGGGAAGCGCCAGTTGACGCGTCCCGTACGCAGGTCGAGGGAGACGACATCGGCGAAGCTGGGTCGGGAGACGACCATGGCAGAGCCGTCGGGGGTCGCGTACATGTCGTCGACGAACTGGTCGTGCCCCTCCCCCGGCCCGCTGCGGACGCCGAGGAAGAAGGCGAGTTTGACGGGGTTCAGATAGATCTCCCGGAGGCGTTCCTCCTTGTCGGGGATCACGTTCAGGCGGCCGATGCGGTGGAAGTCGCCCCGGGAGGCGATGACGTCGGCCGTTCCGTCCCAGTTGTTGCCGACGAACATCGCCTCGCGCAGCTCCGTGGACGCCGGCCCCTCGGGGGCGGCGGAACCGGTGCCACCGGCGGTGGCGACGAAGGCGAGGGCGACCGCGACGGCGGTGGCGAGGCGGTGGGTGCGGAGCCGGCGGGTGGCGGGCGTACGGGAAGGGGGCATGCGGGGGTCCTTCTTCCGACTGGCAGGGGCGGCGCGGAGCGGCGGCTTACCCGAAGTAACCATGTACATGTCAATTCCTGCAAGCCCTTCTCACGCCTCGCGCTTCTCTCCCTCGTCCCGATCGGCCACCCCGTGGGAGATCATGGGATCCGGAACCCCGAAGGGACGGAACCGACGATGAGGCACCGCAGTGTCGCCGACCTGATGACGCCGACCGCGGTGGCGGTGCAGCCCGGGACGTCGTTCAAGGAGATCGCGCGACTCCTCGACGAGTACGGCATCACCGCCGTCCCCGTGGTCGACGAGGAGAACCGGCCCGTGGGAGTGGTCTCCGAGGCGGACCTGCTGCGGCGCCACACGGAGAAGGACGGGCCGAGCACCGCGGAGGCCATGATGTCGAGCCCCGTCGTGACGGCCCGGCCCTCGTGGACGGCCGTCGAGGCGGCCCGGCTGATGGAACGGCACCGGGTGAAGCGGCTGCCGGTGGTGGACGCGGACGGGCGGCTGATCGGAGTGCTCAGCCGGAGCGATCTGCTCCAGCTGTTCCTGCGCAGGGACCGTTCGATCCAGGAGGAGATCCGCGAGGACGTGGTCGTCCGCATCCTGCGCCTCTCCCCCGCCGCCGTGCACATCGACGTCGACGAGGGCAGGGTCACGCTCAGCGGCGCCCTGGACCGCCCGGGGCTCGGCCCGATCCTGGTCCGGCTGTGCGAGACGGTGGACGGGGTGGTGGAGGTCGAGGACCGGCTGACGTACGAGCCGGGGGGCGGGGACGACGGGGGCGGAGGCGCGGACGGGCCGGGGGGCGCGGACGGGCAGGACGGCGCGGACGGGCCGGGAGGCGGCGCCGGGCCCGGGCCCCTCCTCGGCGGAGACGCTCCGCCGCCGCCCGCGGCCGGCTGACGCGGTGGGGCCCGGCGGGCCACACCCCGCCGGGCCCCGCCTCGGGTGGCGGTCCCGTCAGGAGACCGCCTCCGGCCAGCCGTATCCGGGGCCGGTGTGCTGGGGTACGGTCCCCGCGCCCACCGCCTCCATCTCCCGGTTGGCCTCCCGCATGAGCTTTCCGGCCAGGTCCTTCATCGCCCGGCTCGCGGCGAGCTCGTCACCGATCGCCGGTACGTCCACGTCCGACGGGTTGCACCGGGCGGATCCGTGGCCCGTGAGGGTCGAGGTGCCGGTGCTGAGCCGCGCCTCGGCGCTGGTCCTGCCGCTCTCCTCGACCAGTTCGACGCCGACCGTCCATTCCAGGGTGCGCGTCATGGTCCGCCTCCTCGCACACAGGGCCACGCGGACCGGGGCGCGGCCCCTTCTCCGATATCTCCAGGATCCACCGCCCGGGGCCTGGACGCACGGGGAGTCGGGCTTCGACGGGTCAGGCCGAGTCGCCGTTCACGACGAGGACGATCTTGCCCGTGGTGCGGCCGGTCTCGCCGTGGGTGTGTGCCTTGGCCGCGTCGGCCAGCGGGAAGACCGCCTCGACGTGGGCGCGCAGGGCGCCCGACCGCACGAGGTCCGCGACGGCGTTCATGCCCGCGTGGTCGGCCTCCACGAGGTGGGTCTCCACGCGTACGCCCCGCGCGGCGGCCTTCGCCGCCTCGTCCGGGTCGGTTCCCGGCAGCAGGGAGACGAGGGTCCCGCCGGGGCGCAGGACGTCGAGCGACCGGACGCGGGTGTCGCCGGAGAGCGTGTCCAGGACCATGTCGATGTCGTGGACCACCTCGGCGAAGTCGACCGAGCGGTAGTCGACGACCTCGTCCGCGCCGAGGGAGCGCACGAAGTCGTGCTTGGGGGCGCTCGCGGTGCCGATGACGTAGGCGCCGCGGGCCTTGGCGATCTGGACGGCGACGTGGCCGACTCCGCCGGCGGCGGCGTGGACGAGGACGCGCTGACCGGGGCCGACCGCGGCGATGTCGACGATCGCCTGGTACGCGGTGAGGGCGGCGAGCGGCAGGGCGCCGGCCTGGACGTGGTCGATGTCGGCGGGCTTGTGCGCGAAGGCGCGGGCGGGCCCGGTCACGTACTCGGCGTGGGAGCCGACGCCGTCCGGGTAGGGCAGCATCCCGAAGACCTCGTCGCCCGGCTTGAACACGGTCACCCCGAAGCCGACGGCCTCGACGACGCCGGAGACGTCCCAGCCGAGGACGAGCGGCAGACGGTCGAGGAACAGGCCGGCGGAGCGGTGCTTCCAGTCGGTCGGATTGACGCCGGCCGCGTGGACGGCGACGAGGATCTGGCTCGGACCCGGCACGGGCCGGGGCAGCGTGACCTCCGTCAGCACCTCGGGGGTGCCGTGGGTGTCCTGGCTGATGGCGCGCATGGTGGCGTGGTTGGTCATGCGTTCAGCCTCGCCTTCCGGGCGGCCCCGGACCATGGCATGATTGCCATCTTTCGACGAGATCGTGCCAGCGGGTGGATCGGGTTCGCGTCGCTCGCGAGATCGCCGGCCGTCACGGAAAGGGTCAGTGCCATGGGAGATGCCCATCGTGTCGTCGTGCTCGCCCTGGACGGGGTGTATCCCTTCGAACTCGGCATCCCCAGCCGGGTCTTCGGATCGGCGGGCGGGCGCTACGAGGTCCTCACGTGTTCGGTGGACGGCCTGCCCGTCCGGACCAACGCCGACTTCTCGGTGACCGTCGCGCATGGGCCCGAGGTGCTGCGTACGGCCGACACGGTCCTGCTGCCGCCTTTCGACACCGCGCTCATCTCCCGCGAGCTGCCGCCGGGGTTCGCCGAGGCGCTGGCCTCCGTACCCGCCGGGGCGCGGCTCGTGTCCATCTGCACCGGGGCGTTCCTCCTCGCCTCCGCGGGGCTGCTCGACGGGCGGCCCGCCACGACCCACTGGGCGCTCGCGGAGGTCTTCCAGTCGTGGTTCCCGAAGGTGGCGCTCGACCCGGACGTGCTCTTCGTCGACGACGGCGACGTCCTGACGTCCGCGGGCGCCGGCTCGGGGGTGGACGTCTGCCTGCATCTCGTACGGAAGGACCACGGCGCCGCCGTCGCGAACCAGGTGGCGCGGATGTGCGTCGTACCGCCGTGGCGGGACGGCGGGCAGGCCCAGTACATCGAGCGGCCCGTGCCCGAGACGACGGCGAGCGGAACCTCGGCGACCCGCCAGTGGGCGCTGGAGAACCTGCGGGAACCGCTCGCCCTGAGCGAGCTCGCCGATCACGCCCGGATGAGCCTGCGGACGTTCGCCCGCCGGTTCAACGAGGAGGTCGGCATGAGCCCGGGGCGTTGGCTGATCCAGCAGCGGGTGGCCCGCGCCCGGCAGCTGCTCGAATCCACCGACCTCCCGGTGGACGACATCGCGGGGGAGGTCGGCTTCGCCACCGGGACCTCGCTGCGCCAGCACCTCCATGCCGCCATCGGGGTCACTCCGCTCGCCTACCGGCGTACCTTCCGCGGCAGGGTGGGGGCGGCGGCGTGGGCGGCGGAGGACTGAGTCTTTCCGCAGGCGGGAGGCGTGCGCCTGGTCCCCGGATATTCCCGGGAACCCATCGGACTTCCCATGGCAGCCATTGGATTCCTCATTGGAAAGGCTTCCGGATCGGGACTACGTTCGAGGACATCGCCACACCGACGGCCTCGGACCGAGACGCCGGGTGTGCGACGACCTCGCTTCGGGCCGGCCCCTGGCCCGTACCTCCCGGGAGAACCCACATGCCCAAGATCCTTTTCGTGATGACCGGCGCCGACCACTGGACCCTGGCCGACGGTACGAAGCACCCGACCGGCTTCTGGGCCGAGGAGGCCGTCGCCCCGTACGAGGCGTTCACTGCCGCCGGGTACGAGGTCGTCGTCGCCACCCCCGGCGGTGTCGTGCCCACCGTCGACAAGAGCAGTCTCGCCCCGGAGGTCAACGGCGGTCAGGAGGGCGCCGACAAGGTCGCCGCCGCGCTCGGCTCGTTCATCGCGCTCCAGCGTCCGGTCCGTCTCGACGGCGTGGACCTCGCCGACTACGCGGCCGTCTTCTACCCGGGCGGCCACGGCCCCATGGAGGACCTCGCCGTCGACGCGACCTCGGGCCGGCTGCTGACCGAGGCGCTGCGTTCCGGACGGCCGCTGGCGGTCGTCTGCCACGGCCCGGCCGCGCTTCTCGCCGCCACGGACGCCGACGGCGTGAACGCCTTCGCCGGCTACCGCGTCGCCGCCTTCACCAACGACGAGGAGACCCAGTCCGGTTTCGCCGACAAGGCGAAGTGGCTCCTGGAGAGCCGTCTCGTCGAGGCCGGCGTCGACGTCCAGGTGGGCGAGCCGTGGGCGCCGAACGTCGTCGTCGACCGCAACCTCATCACCGGCCAGAACCCCGCCTCCTCCGCCCCGCTCGCCGCCGAGGTCCTCAAGACCCTGCGCTGACGGTCGCCGCCCGGCCACTGCCCGCACGGCTGCGGCCCGGGTGCCGCCGCCCCGGCCCCGGCACCGGCACCGGCACCGGGGCGCCCTTCCGCCGTCCGCGCCATCAGGGAAGCCGTAGTCTTGCGAGGTGAGGCATACGGATTCCGATGGTTCGGCCGGCGGCGGTACGCGACCGCCGAGGGCGGCGGCGCCCGTGGCGGACCTGAATCTGCTGCGTACCTTCCTCGCGGTGTACCGCTCCGGCTCGTTCACCGCCGCCGCCGGTCTCCTGGGGCTCTCCCAGCCCACCGTGACCACCCAGATCCGCTCCCTGGAGCGGCAGACGGGCCGGGAGCTGTTCGAGCGCCTGCCGCGCGGCGTCGCCCCGACCCCGGTCGCCCACGACCTCGCGGCCCGCGTCGCCGCACCGCTCGACGCGCTCGCCGCCTCGGCCGGCCAGGACGGCGCGGCACAGGAGCGGACCGCCCCCGTCCATCTGGCGGGCCCCGCCGAACTGCTCTGCACCCGCGTCCTCCCGGCCCTGGCCCCGCTGGCGGCGGAAGGAGTACGGCTCCGCGTCACCCCGGGCCTGACGGAGCCCCTCCTCGACGAACTGCGCGCGGGGCGCCATGACCTGGTGATCGCGACCTTCCGGCCGCGCGGGCGGGCCCTGACGGCCGTACCGCTGATGGACGAGGAGTTCGTGCTGGTCGCCGCACCCGCCTGGGCCGAACTCCTCGGGGCGCGGCCCGGCGAGGAGTGGCCGGCCGCGCTGCTCGGCGTCCCGCTGGTCACGTACGCGGAGGATCTGCCGATCGCCCGCCGCTACTGGCGGCACGTCTTCGGTGCCCGGCTGTCCCGCTCCGCCGCCGTGACCGTGCCCGACCTGCGCGGCGTCCTGGCGGCGGTGGTCGCGGGGGCCGGCTTCACCGTCCTGCCGCGCTACCTCTGCGAGGCCGAACTGTCCTCCGGCGCCCTCGTGGTCCTCCACCGTCCGGACGACCCGCCCATCAACACGGCCTACCTCGCTCAGCGCCCGGGCCGGGCGACCGGTTCCGATGTCGCGCGCGTCCGCGACGCGCTGGTCGAGGCGGGCCGCGCCTGGTGATCCGCGTCGGCGGTGGCGCGCCGCCAGGCGGCCTCGCGGAGCAGGCGCAGGCCGTTGAGCCCGACGAGGACGGTGGAGCCCTCGTGGCCGAGGACGCCGAGAGGTAGCGGCAGGGTGCCCAGGAGGTCCCACAGCACCAGGGCGGTGATGAACACGCCCGCGACGACGAGGTTCTGCACGACGAGTCCGCGGGCGCGCCGGGAGAGCGCGACGACCGCGGGGACGGTGGCGAGTTCGTCGCGGACGATCACCGCGTCCGCGGTCTCCAGGGCCAGGTCGGAGCCGGCGCGTCCCATGGCGATGCCGGTGTGGGCGGCGGCCAGGGCGGGCGCGTCGTTGACGCCGTCGCCGATCACCAGGACCTTGCGTCCGGCCTTCTCCTGGTCCCGGACGGCGGCGACCTTGTCCTGGGGCAGGAGTCCGGCGCGAACGTCGGTGATGCCGACGTCGGCGGCCAGGCGGGCGGCCGCGCGCGGGTTGTCGCCGGTGAGGAGCATCGGCGGGGTGCCGGTCAGGCCGGTGAGGGCGGCGACGGTCGCGGCGGCGTCCGGGCGCAGCCGGTCGGCGATGCCGAGGACACCGGCCGGTACGCCGTTCACCCGGACCAGTACGGCGGTGTGGCCCTCTGTCTCCAGGTCGCCCGCCACGGCGGCGGCGCGGGTGGAGAACGCGTCCTCGGCCCCGTCCAGGAGCCGGGCGGGCGCGCCGACCTCGACCAGTCGGCCGCCGACGGTGGCGGTGACGCCGAGGCCGGGTGTGGAGCCGAAGTCCAGTGCGGGAGCCGGCTGGTGGCCGCGCTCGTGGGCGGCCTGCACGATCGCGCGGGCGAGCGGGTGCTCGCTGGGGTGCTCGGCGGCGGCGGCGAGGGCGAGCAGCTGGTCCTGGGCGGCACCGCTCTCGTAGGGCTCGTGCTCGATCTCGTACGGCTCGTGCCCGATCTCGTACGACCCGCGCTCACGCTCGTACGACTCGTGCTCACGCTCGCGCTCGTACTGAGGGGAACCCGGTGCGTTCAGGACGCGGACGGCCGTGACGCGCGGGGTGCCCTCGGTCAGCGTGCCGGTCTTGTCCATGGCCACCGCGTCGACCTGTCCGAGGCGCTCCATCACCACGGCGGACTTCACGAGCACGCCGTGCCGGCCGGCGTTCGCGAGGGCGGAGAGCAGCGGCGGCATGGTGGCGAGGACCACGGCGCACGGCGAGGCGACGATCATGAAGGTCATCGCGCGCAGCAGGGCGGAGGTCAGCTCCGCGCCGAACGCCAGGGGGACGAGGAAGACGGCCAGGGTGGCCGCGACCATGCCGAGCGAGTACCGCTGTTCGACCTTCTCGATGAACAGTTGGGTGGGGGCCTTGGTCTCCGAGGCCTCCTCCACCATCCGTACGATCCGGGCGATCACGGAGTCGGAGGCGTCCCGCTCGACCACGACCCGCAGCACGCCGGTGCCGTTGAGGGTGCCGGCGAAGACCTCGTCGCCGGCACCCTTGACGACGGGCAGGGGTTCGCCGGTGATGGTGGCCTGGTCGACCTCGCTCGCCCCTTCGGTGACGCGGCCGTCGGCACCGACCCGTTCGCCGGGGCGGATGAGGATGACGTCCCCGACGACGAGGTCGCCGGTCGGCACGCCCTCCTCCGTGCCGTCGCCGCGGAGCCGGGTCGCGGTGGTCGGGGCGAGGTCGAGCAGTCCGCGGACGGAGTCGGCGGTACGGGCGGTGGCGAGCGCCTCCAGGGCGCCGGAGGTCGCGAAGATGACGATGAGGAGTGCCCCGTCGAGGACCTGCCCGATGGACGCGGCACCGAGGGCGGCGACCACCATCAGGAGATCGACGTCCAGAGTCTTGTCCTTGAGGGCCTTCAGGCCCTCCCATGCCGGTTCCCATCCGCCGGTGACGTAGGTGGCGGCGAAGAGCGGGCCCCATGCCCACGCCGGGGCGCCCAGGAGGTCCAGGGGAAGGCCGATCAGGAACAGCACCAGGGCGGCCAGGGCCCAGCGGGCCTCGGGGAGCGCCAGGACGCGGGTGCGGCGCCGCGCGGGCGCCGGGCCGGCGGAGGCCGGGGCGGGCTTGGTCAGTGTGGAGGCCATGACAGAGGGAGTCCTTCACGGGGAGGAGTCGTACACCGCCACCGTACAGGAATACTTGAACATCCATTCATGTATCGGTTTCCGTAGGATGGCACCCATGGGCCACGGAGTGAACGCACCGGACAGCAGCACGACCCCGCGCACCCGCCTGACCAGCGAGAACGCACAGCAGGTCGCGACCACCCTGCAGGCGCTGTCCACGCCGTCACGGCTCCTGATCCTCGCCCGCCTCCGCGAGGGGCCCTGCGCGGCGACCGAACTGGCGGCCGCCGTCGGCATGGAACAGTCCGCCTGCTCCCACCAGCTCCGCCTGCTGCGCAACCTGGGCCTCGTCACCGGCACCCGCGAGGGCCGCTCCGTCGTCTACGCACTCCACGACGACCACGTCGCCGGCCTCCTCGACCAGGCCCTGTACCACGTGGAACACCTCCGCCTCGGCGTGACGGACACGGCCACCGGGGCGAGTTGACGCACCCCGACCCCGTGCGGCCGCCCGCCCACGAGGCTAGGCCGGCCGTCGGCAACGACGGCGACGAGGTCTGGGGGGACGGTCGTGGCGCAGGGGGCGCGATCGGGCCAGGTGATCGGCGGCCGTTACCGGCTGGTCTCCGAGCTCCGCTCCGGAGGGTTCGGGCGGGCCTGGAAGGCACGCGACGAGACCCTGCGCATCGACGTCGCGGTCAAGGAGTCATGGCTGTTCCCCATGATGTCCGAGACCGAACGCGCACAGCGGCCGGCCCGGGCCGCCCGTGAAGCACGCAACGCCGCCCGGCTGCGCGACCACCCGAACATCGTCGGGGTCCACGACGTCGTCATCGAGGACCGGCTCCCCTGGATCGTCATGCAGTTGGTCGACGGCTGCTCACTGGAGGAGCGCCTCGACACCAGGGACCCCTGTCGGCGGAGGAGACCGCGGGTCTCGCCGCGAAGGGGTCTCGCCGTTCCGTCGTGGCACCCCCACCGGCTGCCTCTCCGCCGTCCTCTCAGCGCCCCCGCCGGCTAGGGGGTGTCTCTCGGATCGGGCCCGAGCAGCCGCGCCCGTGCGGCCGGGGCGTGAAGTACCACCATGCGAAGGCCGGTTCACTGTACGTCCGTGAACCGGCCTTCGCGTCAGCTGTGCGGCGGGCGGGCGCGTCAGGCGTTGCCCTCCGCGCCGGTCGGCCTGGTGTGGCGGACCAGGGCCGAGCCGGCCATGGCAAGGACAGCCGCGGCACACAGCAGGGTGATCGCCTTCGCCGCGGAGAACGTGGAGCCGAGGCTGCTGTTCAGCAGATCGACGCTCCGTGCGCTCGCGAGCGCGTGGAGCGCGATGAGCCCGACGGCTAGGCCCGCGGCGGCGGCCCAGACGATCATGGTGTCCCGTACCGCGAGCCATACGCCGCAGACCAGACAGAGCACGGTGACGACCACGGACAGGGTCTCCGCCTGGCCGCCCGTCCGCATTCCGGCGAGGTCCGTGGGCAGCTGGATGAAGCCGCAGACGATGAGCGCGACGGCCGTCGGCCAGCGGAGCGCCGACCGGAGGGCCGGGGAGACCGTGTGGCTGCCGGGCCCCGCGGCCAAGGCGCCGTCCAGGGCCGACCTGGGGCTTTTCGCAGACCCTCGCGTTCGTTTCGGGGAGGCGCTGACGACCGGGACGCCGCCCTTGGCGGCCTCCACACGCCCGTCCTCGCCACCGCCGGCCGGCCGCCCCTTTGCGCCGTCCCCGCCGACGGTGGAGCGCCAGTCTCTGCTGTCGGCACCGAGGATGCTCACCAGCTGCACGACGTCGTCGATCGGCCGGCCCACGGCCGCGGCGCGCAGCGTGGTCTCGGCCTGCTGGAGGTCGTACCCCGACTCGTAGAGCAGCGCGAGCAGTTGCCGCACCTCTTCCAGAGGGCGGGAGACGGCGGCGGCGCGCAGCGCCACGTCGGCGGGGCTGGACAGCTGGCCGGTCTGCTTGAGCCGGGCGACAAGGGCGGCGACCTCCTCCACCGGACGTTCGGTCGCGGCGGTCGACAGGAGGGTACGTATCGCCTCGTCGCCGGACTCGGCCGGGGCGTCCGGGGCGTCCGGCTCCTCGGGGGCGGCCTTCGGCTCCACGGCGGACTCGGGCGTCTCGGGCGCGGCCGGTACCGCGTCCTCGGGCGTCGCCTGCAGGGCGTCCTCGGGCGCGGTCCGTACGACATCCTCGGGCGCGGTCCGTACGACGACCTCGGGCGCCGCCGGCATGGCCTCGCCGGTCGTCGTCCGTGCGGCCTCGGCGGGAGACGGGGTGGGCGGGGCTGGGGTATACGGCGTACTGGGAGCCGCGTGCGGGGGTACGGCGGCGAACCTGGCGTCCGGCGCCTTGGCGGACCCGGCTGTCCGCTCGTTCTCGTGTTTCGCCGGATTGGAATTGAAGAGGTCGGGGGTCATGTCGCGGGCTCCGTTCGTGGAACATCCGGTAGGCGTCCACCGTGTCTGTCTCGTGTTGCGCCATCACACGCACACTTGATTACTAATAGTGCGCATTTTGTGACACTGCGCCATCCGAGATGGTCGCGGCTGAGCCGATCGGGCGATAAGGGCCGTCAGACCGGACTGCCGCCACGGTCCGCGGAAGCGGCACGGCCCAGCGACCGATACGCTCCCGCGCCCTCAGAGCCGAAAAGGGTCCCCTCCCGCGGGAGTCCCGCGGGAGGGGACCCTGGGTTCCCGGAATCAGCTCTCCGACGGGGTGAGCACCACGAAGTCGGCGTTCGACGGGTCGAGGCAGACCGCCAGGCGGCCGACGCCTTCCGCGTCCTCCGGCCCCATCTGCACGCTGCCCCCGTTCTCGGTGACCTTGGCGACCGTGGCGTCGCAGTCCGCGACGGCGAAGACCGGGTGCCAGTACGGTCGCCCGTTCGTCAGCGCGAGGTCCTCCTTGCGCAGCTCCATGAGGCCACCGTGCATGCGCTCCTCGGGAAGCCCGGCGGGCGTGATGAGGGAGTACGTGCCTCCGCCTCCGGGCGCCGGCATGTCGGTGAACCGCCAGCCGAGGATGGTGCCGTAGAACTCCTTCGCGGACGCGGCGTCGCTCGTGTACAGCTCGGTCCAGGACAGCGAGCCCGGCTGGTCCACGAGGTCGACGCCCTTGTTCGTACCGGGCTGCCAGACGGCGAACTCGCCCCCCATCGGGTCGCTGTACTGCGCCATCCGGCCCCACTCGTCGAGGTCCCTCGGCGGCACCCGCACCCTGCCGCCCCCGTTCCGCACGGCCCGGGTCGTGGCGTCCGCGTCGGTGACGCAGTAGTAGATCATCCAGGCAGAGCGTGCGCCCGCCTCGGTGAGCTTGCCGAGCCCGGCGACGACCTTGCCGTCCTTCCGGAACATCCCGCCTTCCATCTCCTCCCCCTCCCTTTGCCCCTCCCCCATGGATTCGTACTCCCACCCCAGCACCGCGCCGTAGAACGCCGCGGCGGCCGGGACGTCCGGGGCGCCGAGGTCCAGCCAACAGGGGGAGCCGGCGACGAAGTCAGTGGTGATCACAGCGATTCCCTTTCGCAGATCAGGTGTCACCTCAGCGTGACACCGGGCATCGACACGTGCCCGTCGGCCGGTCCCCCGTGTCAGGCCGGAGGGTGGACCTCGTGCACCAGGGCGGCTCCCAGGGGCGTGCGGCTGTGCCGCACGGAGGCGCCCCGCCGCTCCGTCACGACGAGACCCGCCGCGCGCAGTGCGGCGGCGTGGCGGCTCGCCGCCGTGGTCGAGACGTGGAGACGTGCCGCGAGCGTGGTGGTGCTGTGGCTGGTGGCGAGCGAGCGCAGTACCGCGGCGCGGGTGGCTCCGAGCAGTTCGTCCAGGGCCGTGGCTCCCGGGCCGGTGGCGGCGGTCTCGGGTATCCATAAGGGATCACGCGCTACCGGGTAGACCAGGACCGGCGGAAGCTCGGGCAGGGCGAGCGTGATGGGGTGGTCGTGACCGAAGAAGCTGGGAATGAGCGTCAGGCCGCGGCCCTCCAGGTGGAGGTCACGCTCGACGGAGTAGTCGACTTCGAGGACGGGCGGGTTCCAGCGGGACGTGGGGCCGAGACGGGCCAGTAGGCTCTCGCTCCCGTACTCGTGGAGGTCACGCACCCGGTGCTGGACGTCGTGGTGGACCCGGACCGCGGACACGGCGGTGTGCGGAGCCACCGCGACGTCGTAGTAGCGGCGCAGCCCCGTGCCGAGCCGGCGCAGGGCGGGGACTCTGCCCGACGCGATCTCGTCGAGCCATGCCGACGGTCGGGGCCGGCCGGCGGCGAGCCGGTCGATGTCGGCGCGAAGCCGGTCCCTGCTGGTGGAGAGCACCATGTCGATGCCCGCGTTCAGCACGGTCTCGGCGCCGTTGCCGCCGACGGGAGTGAGGAAGTCCGGGAAGTACGAGGTGCGCGGGGCCAACGCGGTGAGCATGCGGACCTCGTGGCCTGAGCCGGCGGCGGCCAGCGCGGTGCGCGTGCGACGGCACCACGGGCCGAAGAAGGGGTCGGGCCGGACCAACTGGTGCAGACTCAGTACCGTTTCCCACAGGGCGTCAGGTTGCCGGGCGAGCCGGATCCGCCCGAGGTCCTCGCCGGTGAAGTGGATGCGAAGCATGTTTTCCCCGCTTTCCTCCGATGGAACGCACCGCTGCTCTTCGCAGGGTGCCCAGAGGCGGATCGGGATTGCGAAGCGGCGCACCGACCGCCGGCGCCGGCCGTCGAGCCCGCCGCTCCGGGCCGTGACGGGCGGATAGCGGATAGGGCCAGGGCCGAGAAGTCGGCTATCTGCCGTGCTGCGGGACGGCTGCCTGCGGTGGGCCGAGGTGGACCTCGCGTCGGCGACCGCGCGCGTCACCGGTCAGTTCATGACCGCGGCCTCGACGGGCGACTTGCAAGGGCTGCGGGCGCTGCTCGCGAAGGACGCCACCCTCACGGCGGTCGGCGGACAGCGGCCGTGGACGTCTCCAGAGCGGTGCCGTAGCACAAGAACCCTTCCGATGCACCGGAATCGCGTTAATTCGGGAGCGCTTTCGCCTACCGGCGCCCGGCGGGCAACGTAGTCCGCGACGTCCCCCGCTCTGCGCGAGAGGGCGCACGGCCGGCGGGGTGCCCGGCCGCAGGGGATGAGCTCAGCGTGTACAGCGCTCCACCCAGAGTTCCACGACCAGAAGGGACACGATTCCTGTGCGTACGAGAACAAAGCTGGCAGTCGCTCTTTCCGCGAGCGCCCTGGCCGTCTTCGGGATGGCCGGTCCGACCTCCGCCGCGCCCACGCTCGACAGGACGATCGCGGCCCAGGCGGAGCGTGCCGGCCTCGACCGGAGCGAGGTCGCCGAACTGCAGAGGCAGATCGACAGGCAGATGGCCGTCACCCCGGGTGGCGAACAGATCGGCGTCAACCAAGTCGCCTGGCGTGGCGGCAAGGCGGTCATGACGTTCCCGCTGCCGGGCGAGAAGCAGGCCCGCGCCGTCGACGAGCCCGTCGGAACGCTCGGCACGGCGAACTGCAGCTACCTCTGGACCTGCCTCTACGAACACGACAACTACGACGGGCGTCGGCTGACCTGGTCGGACTGCGCCTTCGTCAACCTCTCCAGCTGGGACTTCATCGACAAGACGTCGTCCTGGCACAACAACCAGAGCAGCGGCACCGTGACCAGGGTCTACAACTGGACCGGCAGCTCCTGGTCGCAGCTCTGGGCCTCCACCGCCCCGTCGAGGAGCTCCTACGTGGGCAACACGAACAACGACAAGGCGGACGGCATCCGCGTCTGCTGACCTGACGCGGGCCTCTACCGCACTCCCCGGGAGGCCGCTCACCTGACCTGTGCCCCACGGTCCTCGCCACCTGCCGACGGCAGCCCTGCCGGTGGTGGCGAGGACCGCGGTTCAGTCGGGTGGCGGGGCTGCCCGCCGCCCGATGTCCGTTGGCCCCGTTCTCAGGGCGTGTGGACTTTGAGCGGACCGCCCGGTCGGCCACCATGGGTTCATGAGCCACGGATTCGAGACCCGCACCCTGGACGTCACCACCGGCACAGCAGAGACGGTCTACGACCTGACCCAGGAGTGTGCCTCCTTCCTGGCGGAGGTCGCGCAGGGCCGGGACGGACTTCTGAACGTCTTCGTACCGCACGCGACCATGGGCGTGGCGCTGATCGAGACCGGCGCGGGCAGCGACGACGATCTGCTGACCGCTCTGCACCATCTGCTGCCCGCCGACGAACGGTGGCAGCACCGCCACGGAAGCCGGGGGCACGGCCGCGATCACGTGATGCCCGCCATCGTCCCGCCCCACGCGACCCTTCCCGTGGTCGGCGGCGAACTGGCGCTCGGCACCTGGCAGTCGGTGTGCCTGGTGGACACGAACAAGGACAACCCGGAACGCCAGGTGCGGCTGAGCTTCCTGGGGTAGCGCCGGCTGCTCACGTGTCCAGCGCGTCGGCGTACAGCGTGAACAGGCGCAGCTCGGAGGTGTCGGGGGCGCTGCCGGTCGCCCGGGCCTCGCGGAGGTGTCTCCAGCAGTCGGCGGCCAGGCGGCGGGCCCGGCCGCCCGGCCAGGGAGCGGGCAGGAGTTCGGGCGGCAGGAGGGGGTCGGGGGTCATGGCCGCGGTGAAGAGGGCGGCGAGTTCGACGGCCGTCGTGAGCCGCACGGCATCCGACGGCGCGGGCCCCTGAGTGAGCCGGGCGAGGCGGGACTCGGCGAAGGACGCGAGCTGCCGGTGCCGGGCGGCGATCTCCTCCAGGGGCCACAGCGCGGCGGCCAGGCCCCGGGGGTCGGTAATCCTCCCGATCCGCAGGTCCGTGGTGGTCAGGCAGGTGAGGCTGTCGAGGACGCCGAGGTGGTGGGCCTGCGATTCGACGAGGTCCGTGACGGGGTTGGCGGTGACGTACAGGCCGCTCTGGAGGGGTGCGGCGCCGAGGTGGAGGAGGCCTTCGCGCAGGGTGTCGCGGGCGGCGCGACGGGATTCGGGGATGGCGAAGCCGAACAGGTGCCATGTGCCGTCCCACGGGGCGAGCCCGGCGTCCTGCCGGTAGGCGTGGCGGACGTAGGCGGCGTCCGGTGCCAGGGAGCCGGTGACGTCGGCGACGGCGCGGAGAGTGGCTTTGCGCCCCCGGCCTTCCTGGGTGAAACGACCCTCGTCGACGAGGCGTTTGACGCACAGCCGCACCTGCTGGTCGGTCATGTACAGAAGAGCGGCGACGGTGTAGAGCTCGCCCGCGTCCACGGTGCCGTCCTCGCGCACGAGAGCGTGGACGAGCAGCCGGGTGGGGATGTCCGGCGCGCCGGACCCGCCCACGGCAGGGTCGGTGGCGTGGTCGGGGGTTCTGGTGCTCATCGTGCCTCTCTCACGCCCGGCGCGTCCGCTCGGGTGACCTGGCGATGCATGGTCGTGACGGCGCTGAAGCCCAGCAGACCGCGCAGGTACGGGGTCTGCTCGGTGCGGACGGCGGTGAAGCCGTGCCGTTCGTACAGTGCCTTGGCGCGGGGGTTGACGTCGATGACGTCCAGCCGGATCCGCCGGCAGCCGTGCTCGGCGGCGAGCGCCGCCATCTCCCGCAGCAGCAGGCTACCGATGCCGGAACCGCGGTGCGCCGCCTCCACGGCGATCCCGTCCATGACGAGTTCGCCCTGGGCGGGTTCCCGCTCGAAGAGGGTGAGGATCGCCAGCCGAGGCAGGCCGCGGAACAGGCCGTAGGTCGACAGCACGTCCTTCACGCCGCCGCCGGTGAGCGCGCGGCCGCCGAGCTGGTACCCCGCCACGCCGACCACCCGGCCGTCCGCCAGCGCGGTGACACCCCGGTCGTGGTGCAGATGGGCCGCGATGAACGCCCGCCCCACCTCGGGTGGGTTGAGCGCCGCGCCGAGCTTGCGGCCGAACGCCTCCCAGTAGAGCGCCGCCACCCGCTCCTCGCCGCCCTCGGGAATCCCCCGGCGCACGACCGGCCGCCCGCCTTCCGCCGCGTGGGCCGTTCCCTCTGCCGTCTCCATGCCACCCCTTCCGTATGACCGACGCACCCTTCTCGATCGAGTGTAATACGCTCACTTCACATACGAGCGTTTTTGATTCAAGCGATTGGGGATGGGCATGTTCGCGATACGTCGGGCGCCGGGGCGGCGCAGAGGGCGGTGGGCGTGGGCGGTGCGGGTGCTGGCAGTGGTCCTGCTGCTGAGTGCCGGACTCGGCGGGGTGGCGGTCTGGCAGAACACGTACGCGCTCCGCGAGGAGAAAGTGTCGTTACGGCACGACGGGAAGCTGCTCGACGGGGTGCTGGCCACGCCCGACACGGGTGACGGCCCCTTCGGTCTGGTCGTCTTCGTGCACGGCGACGGTCCGGTCGACGCGACGCACGAGACGTTCTACCGACCACTGTGGGAGTCCTTCGCCCGGGCCGGGTACGCCTCGCTCTCGTTCAGCAAGCCCGGTGTCGGCGGCTCGGAGGGGGACTGGCTGGGGCAGAGCATGGCGGACCGGGCGGAGGAGACTCTGGCCGCGGTGGCCTGGGCACGCGGGCGTCCGGACATCGACGGCCGCCGCATCGGCCTGTGGGGAGCGAGCCAGGCGGGCTGGGTCCTGCCCAAGGTCGCCGCGGCGGACCGGCGGCTCCAGTTCGTCGTCGCCGTCTCCCCTGCCGTCAACTGGCTGCGGCAGGGGCGCTACAACCTCCTCGCCGAACAGCGCCGGGACAGCGCCGGCGCCGAGGAGCGCGACGCGGCGCTGCGCAGGCGGGAGACCACTCTGGGCCTGCTGGACCGAGGCGCGTCCTTCGCCGAGTACCGCGCCGCGGTCGGCGACGTGGGCGACATGACCGCCGCCCGGTGGTCGTTCATCGCAAGGAACCACCGGTCGGACGCGACCGCGGACCTGCGCGCCATGCGCGGCACTCCGGTCGTGCTGGTGCTGGCCGGCCATGACGTCAACGTCGACGTCGCCGACACAGAGGCCGTCTACCGCGCCATCCTTCCGGCGGCGTCCCTGACGGTGGCGCGCTATCCCGACGCCGCGCACTCCCTGGTCGACCACGCGGTGGAGAGCTCGCGGTGGCGCCTGACGCTGACCGCCGTCCTCGCCCCCAGGAAGCTGTACGCCGATGGGTTCCTGGCCGATCAGGCACGGCTGCTCCGGCTACTGGGTTCCGGAGAGGGGCGGGCATGACCGGCGCGACCGACGCGACTGCCGTGCAGGAGACGCCCGTCGGGCGTCTCGGGGCCGTCGACGCGCTGCGGGGATTCGCCCTGTTCGGCATCCTGATGGTGAACATCACCTACCTGGCCTCCGCCTACCACGGCACCGGCGTGGCGGACCCCGGCGTCGGCGGCCCGCTCGATGGTGCCGTGCGTGCGGTGGTGGCGACGTTCTTCGAGGCGAAGTTCTTCCTGCTGTTCTCCTTCCTCTTCGGCTATGCCTTCACCCTGCAGCTCGCCTCCGCCGACCGCGCCCGGGCGCGGTTCGTCCCGCGGTTCCTTCGGCGTCTGACCGGACTGTTCCTCCTGGGGGTGGTCCACGCCGTCGTGCTGTTCCCCGGCGACATCCTCACCACCTACGCCGCCCTCGGACTGATCCTGCTGGTCTTCCGCCGCATCCGGCCCCGCACCGCCGTGCGCACCGCCGTCGCGCTGTTCGGTGTCACCGCCGCCGCGTACGCGCTCCTCGCCGCCCGCGGTCACGCTGTGGTCGCCCGACGCCGGCCTGGACGATGTGGCGGCCGCGGCCGACGCCGCCCGGGCCACCCAAGCCCTGCGGGGCGACACCGCCTCGGTCGTCTCGGCGCATCTGGACCAGCTGCCGGACGTCGTGTTCATGCTGGTGTTCTTCCAGGCCCCGGCGGCGCTGGGCTTCACCGAGATCCTCGCGCTGGGGATCGACGTGATCACGGCGCCGCTTCTGGCCGCCGCGTACGCGGCCACCGTCCTGCGCCTCGCGAACGGCCGACACGGCAGGACCGTGCTCGCCGCGCCGGCTCCGGCGGGCCGGATGACACTGACCAACTACCTGACCCAGTCGATGGTGGCTCGGCCGCCACCCGTACGGGCCGGCCGAGTGGGGACTGCGGGCCTGGACGACCCTCTTCAGGCCCGACTGGAGAACCGGTCCCAGACGGAGCGACGAACCGGCGCGCTCCGTTCAGTCCGGGTCAGCGGCCCGTCGAGCTGCCACCAGGCCCGACTCGTAGGCAGCGATCACGGCCTGCGCTCGGTCACGGACGCCGAGTTTGTCGAAGATGCTGCTGATGTAGTTCTTGACGGTGGAGACACTGATCTCCATGGTGCTGGCGATCTGCTTGTTGTCCAGGCCGGTAGCCACCAGGCGCCAGACCTCCACCTCGCGCGGGGTGAGACCGGAGGTCCCTTGTGCGGCGGCCTGTCGTTGGTTCGGGGGCGCCCCCTGTTCGTTCCTGACATACGCGGAGATCAGTCGGGTCAGCAGACGGGGCGCGACGGCGGCCTCGCCCGCGCGGACGGTGCGGATCGCGGCCACGAGGTCCTCGGGCGAGCTGTCCTTGGGCAGGAAGCCGTAGGCGCCGGCACGCAGGGCGGCCACCACGTACTCGTCCATGTCGAAGGTGCTGAGGGCGAGCACCCGGCACTCGGGAAGGTCACGAGCCATTCGCTCGGTGGCGGCCACCCCGTCGAGGACGGGCATCCGGATGTCCATCACGACGACGTCGGGACGGTGCTCTCGGGCGAGCACAAGGGCCTGCTCGCCGTTCTCGGCCTCGGCGACCACGGTGATGGACGGCGAGGGGCCGAGAATTAGGGCCAGTCCGCGCCGCACGAGCGGCTGATCGTCCGCGATCAGTACCCGGATCATCCGCTCGCCCACGGCCTCGTTCTCGGTGTCTGTCCGGATCACCGGTCAGTCCTCCTTGTCCTGGCCCGTCGGATCTTCCAGCGGCAGGCTCGCCACGACCCGGAAGCCGGCCTCGGGCAGGGGACCGGCCTCCAGGGCTCCGCCGTGCAGGGCGACCCGTTCACGCATGCCGACCAGACCGTATCCGGCGCCATGCCTGGTGTCGGAGGCAGAGGCGGAGGCGAACTCTGCCGCGTCCTTCGTGCCCTGGTCGGTGACGGACACACGGACGCGGTCGGGTAGACAGGTGAGGCGGACCTTCACCGGAACGTCGGGCCCTGCGTGCTTACGGGCATTGGTCAGTGCCTCCTGCACGATCCGGTAGAGGGTGAGACCCACCACCGGGGACAGTCGTCCGTGCTCGCCGTCCACGGTCAGCTCGGTGGGCTGTCCGGCCTGCCGGGACTCCTTGATCAGGCGGTCGAGGTCGGCAAGGCCGGGCTGCGGCGCCTCCGGCGTGCCGTGCCGACCGGTCGCCGTGTCCTCGTCGGTCCGCAGGACGTCGAGGAGCTGCCGCATCTCGCGCAGGGCCAGCCGCCCCGACTCCTCCAAGGTGACCAGGGCCTCGCGGACGACGACGGTGTCGTGGTCGAGGTTGGCGCGGGCGCCGCCCGCCATCAGCTGCATGGTGGTGATGCGGTGGGCGACGATGTCGTGCAGCTCCCTGGCGATGCGGCGGCGTTCCTCGGCCACCGCCCGGTCGGCGAGGAGCCGGCGGTTGGCCTCCGTCTCCTGATGCCACCGGTTGACCGCGAGGCCGGTGGCGGCGATGAGGCCGGCGGCGAGGCAGGCGCTGATCACGTTCATGTATCCGCGCGGGGCGGCGAGATCCGGAGTGAGCAGGGTGACACCGATCGCCCCGGTCGTCAGGGCGGCCGTCGCCCACGAACGGCCGGTCCGGGCGGCCGAGTAAAGAGCGACCGCGAGGGTGGCGCCGAAGTGATGGCTGATGGGTTCCGTCAGATTCAGCAGCGCCACGAGCACCAGGCTGACGCACATCACGGCGAGCGGGAAACGGCGCCTCATGAGCAGCGGCAGCGCGGAGACGGTCACCAGCAGAATGCCGGGAGCTGATGCGGGATCACCCTCGACCTGCGCGAACGCGGTATACCCGATGAGGTCCACGACGGCCGCGCCGACGGCCGGCAGGGCGTCGTTGCGGGTCCACGGCAACGCGTCGGCGTCCGGCGGGACAGGGCGCCCGCGCAGTTCCCTGCGCGATGGCGCAGCGCTGTGACGCGTCCCCATGTGGGTCCCCTCCCCGGCTGTTCTCCGCTGCGCTGCCGCACGTCCCGCCCGGCATCGGCAGCCGGCTCCCGCCATTGTCCCCGCCTGCCGACCGGCCCCTGCTACGCCCCGGGGACGAGATCGGACCAGGATCAGGGTCCTGGTCCGGTGGAAGGACGGGTCCAGGGGCCCGTACGGCATCTCGTCCCGCACTCCGACGGTCCGCGCGCATTCCGGTGATGTGCTGGAAGGGCACTGTCCGAGATCGCCTACGAACGGAAGTTCCCGTGATTCGCGCCCTGACCGGATTCTCCACGAGAAATCCATGGAAAGTCATCACCTTCTGGGTACTGCTGGGAATCGGACTTGGCCTGGTGGGTCAGGCACTGGTGTACCGGGTCACCGAGAGTCAGCTCGGTGACTTCCTGCCGGAGAAGTACGACTCGGCGGCGGCACTGAAGGTCGCCGAGGACGAGTTCGGGATCAAGCCGGACGCCAATACGGTGACCATGCTGGTGAAACGGGCCGATGGAAGGCCGCTCGGCGCGGCTGACCAGCAACGCGCGAAGGCGACCGCAGCGGCTCTCGGCACACTTCGCGTGACCATGCCGAAGTCCGACGAAGCCCCCGAGTTCCTGACGGAGGACCATTCCCAGACGCCGAAGGTAGCGTCCGGCGCTTTCGCACCCCGCCACAGTTTCATGCTTTTCTCGATCGGCTTCTCCGGCAATGCGAACGACCCTGGCCTGCAGAATGTGTTCAAGGAATTCCGGAGTACCGCTTCCGCTATGTACGAGCAGGGCGGACTGCGCACCGGATTCACCGGTGGTCTGGCCGACCTCGTCGACAGTCGCGATGCGGAGAAGACCACGAGCACGGTGGTCGGGGCACTCACCATCGGCCTGATCGTGCTGTTGAACGTGCTGGTGTTCCGCAGTGCGCTGGCGGCGCTCCTCCCGCTGCTGGCGGTCAGCCTCGTCGGCGGGGCCGCCGCGGGTGCGGTGGTCGGCACGGCACTGCTCACCGGGACCACCTTGGACCCGAGCACGCCTCAGCTGATCAGCGTGGTGCTGCTGGGCATCGGGATCGACTACTTCCTTTTCCTCCTCTTCCGCTTCCGTGAGCGGTTGCGCGCGCAGCCCGAGCGGGAGGCCCGCGAGATCGTGGGGGAGGTGACGGGGCGGGTGGGCTCCGCGATCACCTCGGCGGCACTCACCATCGTCGCGGCCTTCGCCACCCTCGGTCTGGCCGGCTTCGGGCAGTTCCGGGTCCTCGGCCCGGCTGTCGCGATCTCCGTCATGGTGATGCTGCTGGCCAGCCTGACCTTCATGCCCGCCCTGCTCGCGGTGACCGGCCGCAGGATGTTCTGGCCCTCCGGCGCCTTGAAGCGCGCTCCGCGTGAGGGTTCGGCCGGACGCTTCGGCGACATCGTCGCCCGACGACCGCTCGCCGTCACGGTCGGCGCGATCGTCCTGCTCGGTGCGCTGGCCGCCGGGATGGCCGGCATGAAGATGGACTACGGCACCGGCAGCGGCGGCTCGGGCACATCGGCCGCGGCCACCGCGGCGGAGATCTCCCGCACCCTGCCGGCGGGGGTGTCCGACCCCACCGAGGTCTACGTCACCAGCGGCGACGGCCGCGCCCTCGACCGGCCCGGCGTCGATGTCCTGGTCAAGGCGCTCGGCCGCACACAAGGCGTGGCGCAGGTGACCCCAGTCGCATACGCCAAGACGGGCGACGCCGCCCGGATCGGCCTCTACCTGACCGCCGACCCACAGAGCCAGAAGGCACGCGACCTGGTGTCCGGGCCGGTTCGGGCGACCGTCGCGGCGCACGTGCCCGCGGGCGCCCAGGCACACGTCGGCGGCACGGCAGCGATCTTCGCGGACATCTCCGCCGCCGTCTCCGAGGACCTCAAGCTGGTCTTTCCCGTGGCCGCCGCGCTCATCGCGCTGATCCTGCTCGTCCTGTTGCGCAGCGCCCTGGCACCGGTGGTGCTCATGGTCTCCGTCGGGCTCGGCTTCGCCGCCACGCTCGGCGCCTCCGCTCTGCTGTTCCAGCACGTGCGCGGCGAAGCAGGCGTCGACTTCACCCTGCCGCTGGTGCTCTTCCTGTTCGTCGTCGCCCTGGGTACGGACTACAACATCCTGATGAGCGACCGCATCAGGGAGGAGATGGAGCGCCCCGGCCCGGCCCGCGCGGCGGTGGCCCGCGCCGTACGGCACACGGCCCCGGCCGTGGCCACCGCAGGACTGGTGCTGGCCGGTTCCTTCGGCAGCCTCGCGGTGAACCCCGCTCCGTCCACCCAGCAGATCGGCTTCGCGACCGCCCTCGGCATCCTGCTGTCGGCGTTCGTCCTGTCCGTCGCGCTGGTCCCGGCGCTCGCCGCGCTGCTCGGCCGCTCGCTGTGGTGGCCGGTCCGGCCCGGCCGCACCGCGAGGCAGCCCTCGGCGTACGAGCCGGGGCGTCGGGCCGGCGAAACGGACCCCGCTGCGGTCCCGTACGACCGCGTCGGCACGAACTGATCGCCGCGCCGCGCAAGGTCGCGGCCTCGGCGTGGGACGCCGGTTCGACGAGGGACCACGCGGTCACGAGGTAGCGGGTGGGCGTTGGAAGCGCGGCCCTTCGTGCCGGTCGCAAGCGGTCGCGCCCCTCGCGAGCGGGCAGGCGTGCTCTGTCGCACGCGGAGCCCACTCGTCACGTCGCTGAGCGGGTCCCTCGCGGATACTCTGGGATTCATGATCGAGTCCGGACGGCTGCGGCTGCGGCTCCGTCGGAGCCACGGCCACGGCCACGGCACGCTCGTGCGGCTGTCGCCGGTGATTTTGACCGTCGTCATCGCCGGCCTGGCCTACGCCACTCCGCCGGAGATGGCCTTCAGCCGCCTCCTGCCTGCGGCGCCGGCTCTGGCCGCCGCCATGTGGCCGGTCCTCCCGACCGTCCTCCTCGGTACCGTCTGCCTCCTTCTGATGATCGGCCTCAGCTTCGTCTTCCCCGATCTCGGGACGTGGTGGACGTGCGGGGGAATCGTGGCGGTCACCGTGGCCGCCGCATACGGAAGCCATGTCCGGCTTCAACGGGAGCGCACGCTCTTTCAGGTACGGCTCGTCGCCGACGCGGCCCAGCAGGTGGTGCTGCGGCCCCTGCCCCACCGTTTCCGGAACGTCGAGATCGAATCGCTCTACCTCGCGGCCGCCGCGGAAGCCCGCATCGGCGGGGACTTCTACGAGGTCGTCGACACTCCGTACGGGGTACGGCTGCTCATCGGCGACGTGCGGGGCAAAGGCCTGCCGGCGGTGGGGGCGGCAGCGGCGATCGTCAACGCCTTCCGCGAGGCGGCACACGGCGAGGCCTCCATGGCCGACGTCGCACGCAGGCTGGACGCGAGCTGTGCCCGGCACAACGCCGCCCATCCACCCGAGGCACCGATGGAACGCTTCGCCACCGCGCTGCTCGTCGAGATCCCGCATCAAGGCGGCCACATCACCATCGTCAACTGCGGACACCCCCCACCCTTGATCCACAGCTCCAAGAACGTCCGCGTCCTCGAACCGTCCGTCCCGTCGCCTTTGCTCAGCCTCGCGGAACTGCTCGGCGACCAGTACCGTGCGGACGCCTTCGACTTCTCTCCCGGCGAAGTTCTCCTCCTCTATACGGACGGGATCGCCGAAACCCGCGCCCGGGACGGTGAGTTCTTCCCGTTGACAGCGTGGATGCGCCGACAGCCCCCCACACCTCCCCGTGATCTGCTCACGGCCCTGCACCACGACCTCCTCCGCCACAGCAGAGGCAGCCTCGACGATGACATCGCCGCCTTGGCCGTACGCCTGCAGACGCCGTGAGCCATGCCCGTGGGCGAGGTGTCGCTCCACGAGCCAACGAGACCCTCACCGGCGCCGATGCCTCCCGCCACTTCGTCGGGGCACTCCTGGCTGCGGCTGAGTACCGCCAGTGCCGGCGGCGCAGGTGACAGGTCACGCCTTGCGGACTCTGGAATCAGATCCACCGGGATCCGGTCCCGGACGCACCGGTGCGCGCATACGATCTCGCGTCGATAATTGCGTCACCCCCCGTCCGTCACCACGAACCGCCAAGATCACCTTCTCGCCTCACGTGCCCTGACCTGCCAAGACCCGGCTCAGCGCCCTTGCCTGCTCATCTCACCAGGAGGTAACCATGAGGATGCTCATCAACGTTCCCGAGACCGTCGTCGCCGACGCCCTGCGGGGGATGGCCGCCGCTCATCCCGGGCTCACCGTGGATGTGGAGCGGCGGGTCGTGGTGCGGCGGGACGCTCCCGTGGCGGGGAAGGTGGCGCTGGTCTCCGGCGGTGGGTCCGGGCACGAGCCCTTGCACGGCGGGTTCGTGGGGCCCGGGATGCTGGCGGCCTCGTGTCCCGGTGAGGTGTTCACGTCGCCCGTGCCCGATCAGATGGTGCGGGCCGCCGCTGCCGTCGACAGTGGCGCCGGGGTGTTGTTCGT
Organism: Streptomyces sp. NPDC051822; assembly: GCF_044452745.1. Lineage (NCBI taxonomy): Bacteria > Bacillati > Actinomycetota > Actinomycetes > Kitasatosporales > Streptomycetaceae > Streptomyces > Streptomyces sp. NPDC051822. The sequence continues at coordinate 213,144 of NZ_JBITBZ010000011.1, forward strand.
CGTCAAGAACTACACCGGTGACGTGCTGAACTTCGAGATGGCCGCGGAGCTCGCCGAGGACGAGGGCATCCAGGTCGCCAAGGTCCTCGTCGACGACGACGTCGCCGTCACGGACAGTCTGTACACGGCGGGCCGGCGCGGAACCGGCGGCACGCTGTTCGTGGAGAAGATCGCGGGCGCCGCCGCCGAGGAGGGCGCGCCTCTTGAGCGGGTGGAGTCGATCGCCCGCCGGGTCAACGAGCGCTGCCGGTCCTTCGGTGTCGCCCTGAGCGCCTGCACCACCCCCGCGAAGGGCAGTCCCACGTTCGACCTCCCCCCGGGCGAGCTGGAGTTGGGCATCGGCATCCATGGCGAACCGGGCCGTGAACGGCGGCCGATGATGACGTCCGGGGAGATCGCGGACTTCGTCGTCGACGCCGTCGTCGAGGACCTCCGCCCGTCCGGTCCTGTGATCGCCCTGGTGAACGGGATGGGCGCGACCCCGCTCCTGGAGCTGTACGGCTTCAACGCCGAGGTGCAGCGCGTACTCGGTGAGCGGCGGGTGCCGGTGGCCCGTACGCTCGTCGGGAACTACGTGACCTCGCTCGACATGGCGGGCTGCTCGGTGACCCTGTGCGAGGTGGACGAGGAGCTCCTTCGCCTGTGGGACGCGCCCGTGGAGACGCCCGCGCTGCGCTGGGGCCGGTGAGTCGGGGCATGGGAGAGGGGACCGGCATGACGGAGACCTTCGGTGTGGACTTCCTGGTGCGGTGGCTGGCCTCGGTGGCCGAGGTCGTCGACCGTGAGGCGGACCGGCTCACCGAGCTGGACTCGGCCATCGGGGACGCCGACCACGGCGCCAATCTGAGGCGGGGGTTCGCCGCCGTCACCAAGGTCCTGGCCGAGGAACCGCCCGCGACTCCCGGCGCGGCGCTCACCGCCGCCGGGCGGCAGCTGATCTCCACGGTGGGCGGCGCGTCGGGACCGTTGTACGGGACGCTGCTGCGCCGTACCGGCAAGACGCTCGGCGACGGGGACCGGGTCGGCCGGGAGCGGTTGGCGGAGGCCCTCGGGTCGGGTGTGGCCGCCGTGTCGCAGCTGGGGGGTGCCCAGGTGGGCGACAAGACGATGCTGGACGCGCTCGTTCCGGCGGTGGAGGGGCTGCGGGCGTCGTTCGGGGCGGCCCGCGCCGCCGCCGAGGAGGGCGCCCTCGCGACCGTACCGCTGCGGGCGCGCAAGGGCAGGGCCAGCTATCTGGGCGAGCGGTCGGTGGGGCACCAGGATCCGGGGGCCACCTCCTCGGCGCTGCTGTTCGCCGCGCTCGACGAGGTCGCCCGTGCCGAGGGGGCGTCATGAGTGCCGGGCCCCGCGTCGGCATCGTGCTCGTCTCGCACAGTGCCGCCGTCGCGACCGCCGTGGCCGAGCTCGCCCGTGGACTCGCCGGCGGCGGAGACCTGGCGCCGGTCCTCCCGGCCGGCGGGACCCCGGACGGCGGTCTCGGGACGAGTTCCGAGCTGATCCGCTCCGCGGCCGAGGCAGCGGACCGGGGCGCCGGTGTGGCGATCCTGGTCGATCTGGGGAGCGCGGTGCTCACCGTGAAGGCACTGATCGCCGAGGGCGACGAACTGCCCGAGAACTCCCGTCTGGTGGACGCGCCGTTCGTCGAGGGCGCGGTCGCCGCGCTGGTCACGGCGAGCGCGGGCGGCGACCTCGACGCCGTGGCGGCGGTGGCCTCGGAGGCGTACGCCTACCGCAAGGACTGACTGCGTGGAGTGAGCGCGAGGCCGCACCGCGTGGCGACCGTGTTGTGATGTACCTGGTCAACGCACTAGGGTCGCAGGGCCTTGGTGTACGGGAAACCGGTGCAGTACCGGTGCGGCCCTCGCCACTGTGATCGGGATGTCCGGCTCCACCCCCGCGGGAAGCACCCTCGGGGAAGCCACTGGACCGCGACGGGAGACCGTCGGGGTGTGGGAAGGCGGAGTCGGACGTATGACCGTCAGCCAGGAGACCGGCCAAGGTGCGTTGTCCATCCACGAGGTGCTGGAGAGGGTCTCCCAACCATGCATATAGCCGAGGGGTATCTGCCCCCTGTGCACGCGGCCGCCTGGGGCGTCGCGTCCGCGCCGTTCATCGTCCACGGGGTCCGCGCGCTGACCCGCGAGGTACGGTCCAATCCCGAGTCCACCCTTCTGCTCGGCGCTTCCGGCGCCTTCACCTTCGTCCTGTCGGCGCTCAAGCTGCCGTCGGTGACGGGTAGTTGTTCGCATCCGACCGGTACCGGTCTGGGTGCGATCCTGTTCCGGCCGCCGATCATGGCGGTCCTCGGGACGATCACCCTGCTGTTCCAGGCCCTCCTGCTGGCCCACGGCGGGCTGACCACCCTCGGCGCGAACGCCTTCTCGATGGCGATCGTCGGCCCGTGGGCGGGGTACGGGACGTATCTGCTGCTGCGCAGGACCGGTGCGCCGCTGATGGTCGCCGTCTTCTTCGGCGCGTTCGTCGCCGACCTGTCCACGTACTGCGTGACCAGCGTGCAGCTGGCGCTCGCCTTCCCGGACCCGGCCGGCGGTGTGCTCGGGGCGCTCGCCAAGTTCGGCGGGATCTTCGCCGTGACGCAGCTCCCGCTCGCCGTGAGCGAGGGACTGCTCACGGTGCTCGTGATGCGGCTGCTCACCCAGTCCAGCAAGGGCGATCTGATCCGGCTCGGCGTCCTCGGCGGACGCACGGCGGAGCGACGCGAGGAGGCGACCGCGCGATGAGCCGGAACACGAAGATCAACGCCCTGCTGCTGCTCGTCGTCGCGGCGCTCGCGGTCCTGCCGCTCGCGCTCGGGCTCGGGGACCACAAGGAGGAGCCGTTCACCGGGGCGGACGGGGAGGCGGAGACGGCGATCACGGAACTCCACCCGGACTACGAGCCGTGGTTCAGCCCCCTGTACGAGCCGCCGTCGGGGGAGATCGAGTCGGGACTGTTCTCCCTCCAGGCCGCGCTGGGCGCCGGCTTCCTGGCGTACTACTTCGGGCTGCGGCGGGGCCGCAGGCAGGGGGCGGCGCTGGCGAAGGAGGCCGAGGAGAAGGCTGTCGGGGCGCAGGAGGCCGAGGCGGGAACGGCCGGGGTGGCCGAGGTGAAGGCCTCGCCGGACGGCGGCGGCACGGGCTCGGGCGGTACGCGCTCCGTGACCGTCGACGAGCCGGGCGCGTAGCCGCCGATGCTGCCGATCGACGCGGCGGCGCACAGCAGTCGCTGGCGCCGCCGTCACCCCGCCGAGAAGGCGCTGCTCGGCTTCGGTCTGACCCTGTGCGCGGTCTCCCTGCCGCCGTGGCCGGGCGCCCCGCTCGTCGCGGCGACCACGCTCGCGGTCCTGCTCGGTCCGGCCGGTGTGCCGGGCCGGGCCCTGTGGCGGGCGTTCCGCGTCCCGCTCGGATTCTGTGTCACGGGCGCGATTCCGCTGCTCTTCGCGGTGGGCGGCGACCGCGGGTTCGTCGCGCTCGCGCCGGAAGGTCCGGTGCAGGCGGTCGAGCTGCTCCTGCGGACCGCCTCGGCCTCGCTCGGGGTGCTCCTCTTCGCGTTCACCACGCCGGTCTCCGACGTCCTGCCCCGGCTCGTCCGGGCCGGGGTGCCGGCTCCGGTGGTGGACGTGGCGCTCGTGATGTACCGGATCATCTTCCTGCTGCTCGACTCCCTGTCGAAGATCCGGCAGGCACAGGCGGCCCGGCTCGGGCACACCACCCGGGCCGCGACCTGGCGCTCCCTCGCCGGCCTCGGAGCGACCACGTTCGTACGGGCCTTCGACCGGGCGCAGCGGCTGCAGTCGGGGCTCGCCGGGCGCGGGTACGACGGCACGCTGCGGGTGCTCGTGCCCGCGTGCGCGCTCTCGCGCCGGTTCCTCGCCGCGACGGGCGTCCTGCTCGCGGGGCTCGTCGCCCTCACCCTCGTACTGGAAAGGCTGCTCCCGTGATGCCCACGAAGGCTCCCTCCCTTCCGCCGCCCGTCGTGGAACTGGTGGGCGCCGGCTTCGCCTACGAGGACGGGCCCGCGGTCCTGTCGGGCGTGGACTTCGCGGTGGCGGAGGGCCGCGCCGTCGCGCTGCTCGGCCGCAACGGCGGCGGCAAGACGACGCTCCTCCGGCTGCTCAGCGGCGGCCTGCGGTGCGGGAGCGGGTCGCTGCTCCTGGACGGGGCGGAGGTGGCGTACGACCGGAAGGGACTGACCCGGTTGCGGACCACCGTGCAGCTGGTGGTGCAGGACCCGGACGACCAGCTGTTCGCGGCCTCGGTCGGGCAGGACGTGTCGTTCGGTCCGACGAACCTGGGGCTGCCGGAGGAGGAGGTACGGCTCCGGGTGGCGGAGGCCCTGGAGGCCCTGGACATCACGGCGCTCGCGGACCGGCCCACGCATCTGCTGTCGTACGGGCAGCGCAAGCGGGCCGCCATCGCCGGGGCCGTGGCGATGCGGCCGCGGGTGCTGATGATGGACGAGCCGACGGCCGGGCTCGATCCGCACGGGCAGGAACGGCTGCTCGACGCCCTGGGGCGGCTCCGGGAGGCCGGTACGACGGTGCTGATGGCGACGCACGACGTGGATCTGGCGCTGCGGTGGGCGGACGAGGCGGCGGTGCTCTCCCCCGCGGGCCTTCGGACCGGTCCGGTCGCCGAGCTGCTCGCGGACGACGCGCTGCTCGACGCGGCCCGGCTCCGGCGGCCCTGGGGCACGGCCGTGGCGCGGCTGCTGCGGGCGCGGGGCCTGCTGGGCGCGGACGCGCCTGAACCGCGGACGCCGGAGGATCTCGACGCGTGGCTGGGGGCCGCGGCGGCATCGGTGGTTACCGAGTAGTAGAAATCACGTCCCCGTTCTTCTGCAACTAGTTGCAGAACAGGAAGGAGGTCCCCTACAACTGAGGTCGACGTTCCTGCGCGAGGAGGCGCCCCCATGACCCCGTACCCGCATCTGCTGAGCCCGCTCGACCTGGGGTTCACCACCCTGCCCAACCGGGTGATCATGGGGTCGATGCACGTCGGCCTCGAAGAGACCGAGCACGGCTTCGAGCGCATGGCCGCGTTCTACGCCGAGCGGGCCCGCGGTGGCGTCGGCCTCATCGTCACCGGCGGCATCGCGCCCAACGACGCCGGCCGCCCCTGGGACGGCGGGGCCAAGCTCACCACCGCCGACGAGGTCGCCGAGCACCGGCTCATCACCGACGCCGTGCACGCCGAGGGCGGCCGGATCGCCATGCAGATCCTGCACTTCGGCCGGTACGCCTACCACCCCGCCCTCGTCGCACCCAGCGCCGTCAAGGCCCCGATCAGCCCCTTCGTACCGAACGAGCTGACCGACGCCGAGGTCGAGCAGACCGTCGAGGACTACGCCCGCTGCGCCGAGCTCGCCAAGGAGGCCGGGTACGACGGCGTCGAGGTGATGGGCTCCGAGGGGTACCTCATCAACGAGTTCATCGCCGCCGCCACCAACCAGCGCACCGACCGCTGGGGCGGCTCCTACGAGAACCGCGTCCGCTTCCCGCTGGAGATCGTCCGCCGGATCCGCGAGCGCGTGGGCGAGGACTTCATCCTCGTCTACCGCCTCTCCATGCTGGACCTGGTCCCCGGCGGCTCCACCCTGGAGGAGGTCGTCCAGCTGGCCAAGGAGATCGAGGCCGCCGGCGCCACCATCATCAACACCGGCATCGGCTGGCACGAGGCGCGCATCCCCACCATCGCCACCTCCGTGCCGCGCGGCGCCTACACCTGGGTGACGAAGAAGCTGATGGGCTCGGTCTCCGTGCCGCTCGTCACCAGCAACCGCATCAACACCCCCGAGGTCGCCGAGGAGATCCTCGCCGACGGCCGCGCCGACCTGGTGTCGCTCGCCCGCCCCTTCCTCGCCGACCCGGCGTTCGTCGCCAAGGCCACCGCGGGCCGCGCCGACACCATCAACACCTGCATCGGCTGCAACCAGGCCTGCCTGGACCACACCTTCAACCTCAAGATCACCTCCTGCCTGGTCAACCCGCGCGCGTGCCACGAGACCGAACTGGTCCTCTCCCCCACCCGCCTCGCCAAGCGGATCGCCGTCGTCGGCGCCGGCCCGGCCGGTCTGTCCTGCGCGGTCTCCGCGGCCGAGCGCGGTCACTCGGTGACGCTCTTCGACGCCGCCGCCGAGATCGGCGGCCAGCTGAACATCGCCAAGCGGGTTCCGGGCAAGGACGAGTTCGACGAGACGCTGCGCTACTTCCGCGTCCAGCTCGCCGAGCACGGTGTCGAGGTGCGCCTGAACACCCAGGTCGGGGCGGACGACCTCGAAGGCTACGACGAGGTCGTCGTCGCCACCGGCGTCTCGCCCCGCACCCCCGCCATCCCGGGCGTCGACCACCCGAGCGTCCTCAGCTACCTCGACGTGCTGCGCGACGGCGCTCCCGTCGGCGAGCGGGTCGCCATCATCGGCGCCGGCGGCATCGGCTTCGACGTCGCCGAGTTCCTCACGGACGGCGGCGAGGGCGCGAGCCAGGACCCCGAGACGTACTTCCGCCAGTGGGGCGTGGACACCGCGTACGAGAACCGGGGCGGCCTGCGCGCTCCCGAACGGAACGCGCCGCCGCGCCAGGTGCACCTGCTCCAGCGCAAGACCACCAAGGTCGGCGCCGGCCTCGGCAAGACGACCGGCTGGATCCACCGCACCGAGCTCAAGCACCGGGGCGTGGCCATGGTGGCGGGCGTGTCGTACGACCTGATCGACGACGAGGGCCTGCACGTCACGATCGACGGCGAGTCTCAGCTGCTTCCCGTCGACACGGTCGTGCTCTGCGCGGGCCAGGACCCGCGCCGGGACCTCTACGAGGAGCTGGTGGCGGCGGGCCGCGTCACGCACCTGATCGGCGGCGCGGACGTCGCCGCCGAGCTGGACGCCAAGCGGGCCATCGACCAGGGCACCCGGCTCGCGGCCACTCTGTGATCGCCCCGGCCGGCCACTTCTAGGATGCGTGCATGTCACTCCCGCACGCGATCCTGACCGCGCTGCTCGAGAAGCCGTCCTCCGGCCTCGAACTGACGCGCCGCTTCGACAAGTCGATCGGCTACTTCTGGTCGGCCACGCACCAGCAGATCTATCGCGAGCTCGGGAAGCTGGAGCAGGCGGGGCACATCCGTGCCCTGCCCGCCCCGGTTCCGGCGCAGGGTCAGCGCAAGGAGTACGAGGTGCTGCCCGCAGGCCGCGCCGAGCTCGGCGGGTGGGTGGCCAGGCAGGAGGACCCGAAGCCGCTGCGGGCCGCCCTGCTGCTGCGGATGCGGGCGGCGGCGGTGGTCGGCGCGACGGGACTGCGCGCGGAGCTGTCCCGCCACCTCGACCTGCACCGGGAGCAGCTGGCGGAGTACCTGGAGATCGAGACGCGGGACTTCACGCCGGAGCGCCGCCACACGGAGCCGGACCGGCTGCGGCATCTCGTCCTGCGGGGCGGGATCGACATGGAGCGCTTCTGGGTGGAGTGGCTGACGAGCGCGCTGGCGGAGCTGAGGACGGAGTGAACCGCCCGCGGCGGGGGTTTTGTGCCGCGGGCGTGGGTTACACGCGGGAGCGAGCACATCGCCGCTACACCGGAGGAGGCGTCATGGGCAGCATGACGACCGGACCGCAGCACACGGTCGAGCAGGAGGACGACATCCTGGAACAGCTCCTTGAGCAGCACGAGCGGATCCGTCAGCTCTTCGCCGAGACGATGGACTCCGAGGGGGAGGCCAAGCAGCAGTGCTTCGACGAGCTGCGCGGGCTGCTCGCCGTGCACGAGACCGCCGAGGAGATGATCCTGCGGCCCGTGGCCAAGCGGGTCGCCGGCAAGGACGAGGCGGAGGCGCGCAACGAGGAGGAGGCGCAGGCCAACAAGGAGCTGGCCGCCCTGGAGAACCTCGACGTCCACAGCGCCGAGTTCGACGCGAGGCTCGCCGAGTTCCAGCGTGCCGTCGAACACCACGCACAGCACGAGGAGCGGGAGGAGTTCCCGCGGATCCGCGCGGAGTGCGACATCGACGACCGCCGTTCGATGGGGCGCAGGCTGCGCGCCGCCGAACGCATGGCGCCCACCCATCCGCACCCCACGGCCGCCGGTTCGACGGTCGCCCAGTGGACGATGGGACCCTTCGCCTCGCTCCTCGACCGCGCTAAGGACGCCATGCGGGGCTGAGGCTGATCATGCGGGGCTGATCTCGCCGCCCTGGGCCGGGCCCGGCCCAGGGCATGCCCAGCAGATCAAGGGGGACCCCGACCGCGGTGCGCCCGACACTCTCGAGGTGTCCACGTGCCTGTCCGCCGGACACTCTCTAGGTGTCCACGTGCGCGTGGACCGTCTTGCCGTCCGGCTCGCGACGGACGGTGACGTGGCCGACCAGGCGCGTGACGATGCCCCAGCCGAAGCCGCCTTCCCGTCCCGGATCGGGTTGCTTCGGGCGCGGCGGGTCGGGGTTGTGGTCGTGGACGTCGATGCCGATGCCGTCCCCCTCCACGGCGAGGTCGAGGGTGCACTCGCCGCCGGCGTACCGGATGGCGTTGGTGACCAGCTCGCTCACGACGAGCACCGCGTCGTTCTCGGTGGTCGGGCGCAGGGGATGCCCGGCGAGCAGGGCGTCACCGGCGAGGCGGTGCACCTCCTGGCGTGCTCGGGCGGCGGCCCCCGGACCCTTGAGGTCGTGGTGCCGGGAGACTGCCATCACGCTCTCCTCTCTCCCCTCTCCTCCGCTTCAGGACAGCCTCGGTCCCAGCGCCTGCCCGGATGCCCCGGATCCATTCACCTTCCGGCCGACGGCCGAAACCGTACGGCGGCGAGGGGTGCGGGGGTGACGGGGCGCGACGCGGCCCGTACCGGTGTGGATACTGAGCGTCGGAGTTCCACTACACGAAAGGGCGGGTATGGCCGACGACTTGGGGCGCCGCGCGACACGTCACGCGGTGGTCATCGGGGGAAGTCTCGCTGGGCTGCTGGCCGCTCGGGTGCTGGCCGAGCACGCGGAGAAGGTGACGGTCGTGGAGCGCGACCGGCTGCCCGAGGGGCCGGACGCCCGGCCGGGCGTCCCGCAGGGCCGGCACCTGCACGTGCTGGTCGCGGGCGGGCAGCGGGCCCTCGACGAGCTGCTTCCGGGGTTCATGGACGAGCTGAGCGGCCTCGGTGCGCCGAAGGTGGGCGTTCCCGAGGACATGATCCAGTGGCAGAACGGCCAGTGGTTCCGCCGTACGCCCGCGACCGCTCACTTCTACTCCGGGCCCCGTCCCCAGCTGGAGTGGCTGGTGCGGCAGCGGGTGCTCGCCGACCCACGCGTGGAGCTGATCGAGGGCACCGAGACGGTGGGCCTGACCGGCGACTCGTCGCGCGTCCGGGGCGTACGGCTGCGGGAGCGGGGCGCGGGGGCCGACAAGGAACCGCGTACGCTCACGGCCGACCTGGTCGTGGACGCCTCCGGGCGGTCCACGAAGGCCGCCGACTGGCTGGCGGGCATCGGCGCGGAGGCCCCGCACGAGGAGACCCTCGACACGGGTCTCGCGTACGGCACCCGGGTGTACCGGGCCCCGGCCGGGGACCCGGGGACCGACGCGACCGGCTACTACATCGTGCCCAACCCCGGGCAGGTCTACGGCGGTGTCGTACTGCCCCTCGGGGACGGGCGCCACCTGGTGACCCTGTCGGGGCTGCGCGGCGACGAACCGCCGACGGAGGAGGGCGCGTTCGAGGAGTACGCGAAGCGGCTGCCGCACCCGGTGCTCACCGAGTGGCTGGCGCGCGCGGAGCCGGAGTCCCCGGTGTACGGCTTCCGCAAGACCGCCAACATCCGGCGGAGGTACGACCGTCCGGGCCGCCGCCCGGCCGGGTTCCTCGCCACGGGCGACGCCCTGTGCGCGTTCAACCCCATCTACGGGCAGGGCATGGCGGTCGCCGCGATGAGCGCGGTCGCGCTGCGCCGGGCGCTCGCCGACCCGAGGCGCACCCCGACCACGCGGCAGGTGCAGCGTGCGCTGTTCGACGCGTCCCGGCAGGCCTGGGACATCTCGGCGGGCGCGGACAAGAAGATGCCCGGTGCCACGGGTGACGCGGCGCGGCCGGGTCCGATGGACAAGGCCGTCGGCTGGTATCTGAGCCGGGTGCAGGCGCGGGCCGCGGGCGATCCGGTCGTGGGGGCGCCGTTCCGTGCGGCGCTCACCCTGACGGCCCCCCTGACGGGGCTGTTCGCCCCCTCGGTGGCGCGGGCGGTCCTCTTCGGGCCGGTCGCGGAGACACCGGCGGAGCCGCCGCTGCGCCGGTAGCCGCAAGGGGCCCTCAGGCGACGGCCGAGGGCCCTCGACGCACAGTGGCGCGGGCTCAGGCGCCCGGCGCCGCCGCCACCATGCCGGCGGCGACGGCGGCGCCCAGGGCGGCGTGGTCGTCTGCGTTCTGGCCGGCGTAGGCGAGGGCGAAGTCGGCGATCGCGCGGTCGAAGACGTCGGAACCGCCGAGGTAGGCCGCGATGGCGACGCGGTCGCCCGAGCGGGCGTGGGCGCGGGCCAGGGCCCGGCCGCAGAGCCGCGCGTAGTCCCGCAGCATGGCCGGGGACATGGTATCCACCTCGGCCGAGCCCTTCATGTCGCGCAGCTGGCGCCAGTAGAAGTGGCGTTCCTCGGGTCCGGTCATCCAGCCGAGGAAGATGTCGCTCGCGGCCTGGATGAGGCGCTGGCCGCAGACGACGCGGCGGCCCTGGTGGGCGTACGCGCTCGGCGGCAGGTACGGCTCGAGGACGGAGCGGCCGGCCTCCTTGATCTGGAGGATGAGCGGGTCGCCCTCGTCCCGGCCTTCGAGGAGGAGGAGGAAGCAGCGCGTGCCGATGCTGCCCACTCCCCCGGCTGTGCGGGCCGCGTCGAGGAAGCGGTAGCGGTCGAGGAGGATCCGGCGTTCCTCGGCGAGCGAGCTGCGGTAGTCGCTGAAGATCTTGCCGAGGGAGACCCGGTCGAGGTCCGTGGTCCGTTGGAGGAGCGGCGGGTCGTCGACGATGTGCCGGGCTCCGGTCGCGTCGGCCTCGGTGAGCTTGGTCAGGGCCTGGAGGCTGGTGCGGCGGCGGGCGGCGGCGAGCCGGTTCGTGAAGCGGGCACGTTCGTCCCGGCGGACGAGGGGGACGAGGTCGTCGGCGGCGATCCGTTCGTACCAGACGGTGAGCTCGCCGAGGCCCGCGAGGCGGCGCATGTTCGTGCGGTACGCCTCGGTGGCGACGAGGGCCGCCCGGTGGGCCTTGGGCTTGGCGCTGCCGTTCTGGAGGGCGGCGACGACGACGCTGGCGGCGAGCCGCTTGACGTCCCATTCGAAGGGGCCGGGGAGCGTCTCGTCGAAATCGTTCACGTCGAAGAGGAGCGTCCGTTCGGGTGAGGCGTGCACCCCGAAGTTGAGCAGGTGCGCGTCGCCGCAGAGCTGGACGGTGAGGCCGGTGTGGTGCTGGGCGGCGAGGTCGGCGGCCATGACGGCCGCGGCGCCGCGGAAGAAGGCGAAGGGGGAGGCGGACATCCGGCCGTACCGGAGGGGTACGAGGTCGGGAAGCCGGTCCCGGGACTGCTGTTCCAGCACGTCGATCGGGTGGGGCCGCTGTGAGCTGGGTATCCAGCGGCCGTGGGAGGAGCGGGAGACGCGCCTGCGGGCCTCCTTGCCCCGTGCGGCGCGTTCCGACGGTGTCGTCATCCGGCCTCACCCCGTCTCTTCCGCCACCGCGGTCTCTTCCCCGTCACCTGGTACCTCATTACACGGGGCGACGCTCGTTTCGGCCACTCTGCGGGAGCGCTCTGGCAAAATGGTTTAGACCAATGATAGGAATTGATCACGCACACGACCCGTGCGGTCACGCTGAGCGAAGAGAGGGTCTGATCATGGCCGAGCCCGATTCCGAGGCGGCTGCGGACGCGCCGCTCTATCTCCGGGTCGCCGCCGCGCTGCGCGAGGATCTCGCCCACCGGCGCATCTCCCCCGGCAGCCGGCTCCCCTCGGAACGATCCCTGTCCCAGCGATACCACGTGAACCGCCAGACCGTCCGCAGCGCGCTGCAGCTCCTGCGGGAGGAGCGGCTCGTGGTCACCGACCGGCGCGGCACGTTCGCCGCCGCCGGATCCGGCGGCGAGGGCGAGCCCGCCGTTCCCGCCCTGGCCGCCCGTCGGCCGACGTTCCCCGGCGGCCCGCGCGCGGCCGGGGCACTGGTGCGGGCCTCCCTCACCTGGGATCCGCCGCCCACCCCGCTGGCACCGCGTCTCCTGCTCGCCCCGGGCGAGCCGACGCTCGTGCACCGGCACGTCGTGCTCGGGCCGCACGGCGCGGCGCTCCAGCGGGCGGTGTCGTGGTTCTCCCGGGCCGCGCTCGCCGAGATCCCCCAGCTGGCCCGCTACCGGCGCGGCCGGGACTGCCGTCAGCAGCCGGACCTGCGGCTGCTCTACCACTGGATGCACCAGGCGGGGCTGCGGATCACCCACCGGGAGTCGGTCGGCGTACCGCCGGGACCCGCCACGACGGCGGCCGGCGGCGCGGCACGGCTGGCCGTCCACCGGGTGGTGAGCGACCAGCACGGGCACGCCCTGGAGATCACGGACATCGACTTCTCGGCCCGTTCGGCGGCCTGGACCTACGAGTTCAGCGCCTGAGAGGGACGCCGGGGCCGGTTGAAGAGCAGGCGGCACGGGAGCCGGCCCCTTCGTCAGACGATTCCCTCCGCGATCTCCGCCTCCTCCCGGGCGGTGCCGTACGCCGTAGGCGTCCCGTACGAACGGCGGGCGACGTACCACCAGACGCTGGCGAGCACGAGGACGACGGCGAGCGCGATCACGGCGTAGTTCATGGTGTCGACCGTCACCGGGGACTTCTGCGGCAGGCAGAACAGCACGGTGACGACCGCCACCCAGACGACGGCGGTCCAGCCGATCGGCTTGCTCCAGCGGCCCAGGCTCCACGGGCCGGGGGTGAACCGGTCCCCGGCCCGCAGCCGCAGGTAGATCGGGATGGCGTAGGCGGGCGTGATGCCGATGACGTTGATCGCGGTGACGGCGCCGTAGGCGGTGGCGGAGTACAGCGAAGGGACGGCGAGCAGCGCGGCCACCGCCACGGCGAGCCAGACGGCCGGCACCGGGGTCTGGGTCCGGCCGCTGACCTTGCGCCAGATCGCCGAGCCGGGCAGGGCGTTGTCGCGGCTGAAGGCGAAGACCATGCGGCTGGCGGCGGCCACCTCCGCGTTGCCGCAGAAGAGCTGGGCGACGATCACGACGAGCAGCAGGGCGGTGGCGCCGCCGGTGCCGAGCGCGTCCAGGAAGATCTGGGCGGGCGGGACGCCGGTGGCGCTGTTCTGCGTGGCGGCGTAGTCCTGGATGGCGAAGCTCAGCCCGGCGAGCAGGGCGAATCCGGCGATCCAGGAGACCCAGATGGCCCGCACGATGCCCTTGGCGGCGGAGACGGAGGCGTTGGAGGTCTCCTCGGAGAGGTGGGCCGAGGCGTCGTAGCCGGAGAAGGTGTACTGCGCGAGGAGCAGGCCGATCGCGGCGACGTAGAAGGGGTTGGCCCAGCCGGTGTCGTTCACGAACTCGGTGAACACGAACCCGGCGGACTGGTGCCGGTCGGGGACGAGGGCGAGGGCGCCGACGATGACCGCCACGCCCGTCAGGTGCCACCAGACGCTGATCGAGTTGAGCACGCTGACCAGGCGGACGCCGAAGAGGTTCAGGACGGCGTGGAACAGCAGGATCGCGAGGAAGATCAGGAAGGTGGAGCCGGCGGTGGGCTCGAAGCCCCACTGGAGGTTGAGGAAGGCCCCGGTGAAGAGGGCGGCGCCGTAGTCGATGCCGGCGATGGCGCCGAGCAGACCGAGCAGGTTCAGCCAGCCGGTGTACCAGCCCCAGCGGCGCCCGCCGAGCCGGTCCGCCATGTAGTAGAGGGCGCCGGAGGTCGGATAGGCGCTGGTGACCTCGGCGAGGGCGAGGCCCACGCACAGCACGAACAGGCCGACGCCGGCCCAGCCCCACAGCATGACGGCGGGACCGCCGGTGCCCATGCCGAAGCCGTAGAGGGTCATGCATCCGGAGAGGACGGAGATGACCGAGAAGCTGATCGCGAAGTTGCCGAAGCCGCCCATGCGGCGGGCGAGGACGGGCTGGTAGCCGAGCTCTCTCAGCCGCGCCTCCTCGTCCTGGGCGGGGGGTGGCTTGCGTATCGCGTCGTCGGGGGCGGCGGTACGGGACATGGGTTCCTCCGGGGACGGGGGGTGAGCGGGGTTTTCGGTGCGGCACAAGGCGTGGGCGGTGCGACGGTTCGGCGGTCCGGCGGTGGTCGGTGTTCGTGGGCCTGCGTCAGTCGCCGAGACAGCGGGCGCGGGCGCGCAGGAAGACGTCCTCCGCGTGGGCGCGGTCGTCCGGATGGGGAGTCCGGTACGCCCACGGCAAGGTCGTGTAGTACGGGCCGAGCGACTCGAAGACCCGGGCCGCGTCGGGGAAGCGGAGGGCGCCGAAGAGGGCGTGCGCCAGGTGGTTGAGGTCGAGCAGGGAGGCCTCGTCGGTGGCGCAGTAGAGGAACCAGGTGTCGAGCGCGCGCCGGGCCTCGCGTACCGCGTCCTCTGCGACCCAGTGCAGGTCGAGGGCGCGCTCGTGGCCACGCTCGCGCCGGTAGCGCTCGACGCGGACGTAGAGCGGGAGGACGTGCAGGGCGGATCCGACGGGGGCCGTGGACGCCGCCCAGTGGCAGTAGTTGACGGCCTCGGAGAGCGGGCCCGAGCGCCGGGCGTAGACGAACTGCAGCATGCGGTGGTGCGCCTCCCGGTTGTGCGGGTCGCGCTTCTCCGCCTCGGCCAGCAGGCCCCAGGGGCCGGGCGGCAGCATGGGGGCGGGCGGGGAGAGCCGGTGCTCGGCCATGCGCTGACGTCCGTCGAGGGCGGCGAGGGCGATCAGGCCCACCCAGGGCACCGGGTCGTCGGGGGCCAGGTCGGCGGCCTCCCGGCAGGCGGTCCAGGCCTCCTGCCAGAGTTCGCGGGTCCGGGCGTGGCCGGACCGGTGGGCGCGTACGGCCCGTTCGACGGCGACGCGGCTGTGCATGACGGCGGCGGCGGGGCTCCCGGGCTGCTCGGCGCGCCAGGTGTGGACGACGTCGGTGCCGGCGGCGACGGTGGCGAGGACCTGGGTGCGCCGGGTCCAGTTGTCCCAGTCCGCCGTCTCACCGAGGAGCCGTTCCATGGCCACCCAGCGGCCGGTGCGTAAGTCCTGGACGGCGTTGCGCAGGGCGTGGTCGTGCCCCGCGGGGTGGTAGACGGGGCGGAAGCCGTGCCCGGCCATCAGGGGGTGGTACGTGGTGTGGATGTCATGGGTCCTCGGTCGGTGGAGGGGGTGGTCAGTCCCCCGGCGGGCGTCCCTGCCGTTGATCGGCGATCACTATAGAGGGCTCTGGATGTGACCGGTCCACTTTCCTTCGCGACCGTAACTATCAGGCCAGCGACCGAATTTGACTTGGTGTCAGTCGCGTCGGCCCGACCTGACGGGGTCATCGGCCGAGGGTTGACGAAGAGCCCCGGCGGCGGCACCCTGACCCTTTTCGGTGACCGGCCGGTCACCGTCGGTCCAGGAACAGGAACAGGAGCGGTGCGATGACGGGCGGCCCGGTTCTCGCCGTCGACCAGGGCACCTCGGGCACCAAGGCCCTCGTCCTGTGTCCGGAGCGCGGAGTCGTCGGCAGCGGAACGGCCCCGGTACGGCCCCGCCACCTGCCGGGCGGCCTGGTCGAGGTCGACCCGCGTGAACTGTACGACTCCGTGGTCGCCGCGGGACGGGCCGCGCTCGCCGAGGCGGGCACGCCGGTGGTGGCGGTGGGTCTCGCGAACCAGGGCGAGACCGTCCTCGCCTGGGACCCGGCCACCGGTGCGCCGCTCACCGACGCACTGGTGTGGCAGGACCGCAGGGCGGCCTCCGTCTGCGCCGGACTCGGCGCCCACGCCGAGCGGTTGAGGCACCTGACGGGCCTCCCGCTCGATCCCTACTTCGCCGCGCCGAAGATGGCCTGGATCCGCCGCCATGCCACCGGCGCCGGTGTCGTCACCACCAGCGACGCCTGGCTCGTCCACCGGCTCACCGGCGCCTTCGTCACCGACGCGGCGACCGCGGGACGGACCGGACTCCTCGACCTCGACACGGTCGCCTGGTCGGAGACCGCCCTCGACCTGTACGGCCTCGGCGGCGAACGGCTCCCCCGGGTGGTGGACTGCGACACGCCGGTCGGCACCACGAGCGCCTTCGGCCCGCCCCTGCCGCTCACCGGCCTCCTGGTCGACCAGCAGGCGGCGCTGCTCGCCCAGAGCGCGGACGACCCGGCCGCCGCCAAGTGCACGTACGGCACCGGAGCCTTCCTCCTCGCGCAGACCGGTCCCGAGCCGCGGCGCGCCGCCTCCGGCCTGGTCAGCTGTGTCGCCTGGCGGCTCGGCGGGCGGGTCTCCCACTGCCTGGACGGCCAGGTGTACACGGTCGCGTCCGCCGTGCGCTGGCTCACCGACCTCGGCGTCATCGCGGGGGCGGAGGCGATCGACCCGGTCGGCGGCGCGGTCCCGGACAGCGGCGGGGTCACCTTCGTCCCCGCGCTCGCGGGGCTCGCCGCGCCCTGGTGGCGGGGCGACGTCCGCGGCTCGCTCACCGGTCTCGGTCTGGACACCACCCCCGGCCATCTGGTCCGCGCCCTCTGCGAGGGCATCGCCGCCCAGGTCGTCGAACTGGCCGGGGCCGTCGCGGCGGACCGGGGGGCGCCGCTCACCTCACTGCGTGCCGACGGCGGCCTCACCCGGTCCGCGCTGCTCATGCAGACCCAGGCGGATCTTCTCCAACTACCCGTCGAGGTCTCCTCGTTGCCGGACGCGACGGCGCTCGGCGTGGGTGCGGTGGCCCGGCTCGGACACGAGCCGGGGCTCACGCTCCGCGAGGCCGTACCGGAGTGGAAGCCCGCGGCCGTGTACGAGCCGCGTATCCCGGCCGACGAGGCCGCCGCGCGCCTCGCCCGGTTCCGTGGCGTGGTGTCGGCGCTCGTCGACCGCGCGGGGCCGGCTTCCCAAGCCCTGGACGACGGCGGCGCCTCCGGCTCCGATTCCGGTTCCGTCCCTGCCTCCGGCTCCGGCTCCGGCTCCGGCTCCGGCTCCGGCTCCGCATGACCGTCACCCGCACGGGCCCCCTCCCCACGTACGCCGACGCGTCGACGTACGACGTGGTGGTCGTCGGGGCGGGCGTCGTCGGCTGCGCCATCGCCCGTACGCTGGCCCGGCACCCGCTGCGGGTCGCGCTCGTGGAGGCCGCGAACGACGTGGGCGACGGCACGTCCAAAGCCAACACGGCGATCCTGCACACCGGTTTCGACGCCACGCCCGGCACCCTGGAGGCGCGGCTCGTCCGCGAAGGGCACCGCCTGCTCTCCGCGTACGCCGGTGAGGTCGGCATCCCCCTTGAGCCGCTCGGCGCCCTCCTCGTCGCCTGGGACGAGGAGCAGCAGGCGGCCCTCCCCCGGCTCGCCGAGAAGGCCGAGCGCAACGGACACCGCACGACGCGGCTGCTGTCCGCCGCCGAACTCCGCAGGCGCGAACCCCATCTGGGCCGCGGCGCGCCGGCCGCGCTCGAAGTGCCGGGCGAGGCGGTGATCTGCCCGTGGACGACCACCCTCGCGTACGCGACCCAGGCCGTCCGCTCCGGGGTGGACCTGCACCTGAACTGCCGCGTGGAGAAAGTGCGTCCGGGCGATCCGTACCACCGGCTCGCCACCGGGCGCGGGGAGCTGCGGACCCGCCACCTCGTCAACGCCTGCGGGCTCCACGCCGACGCCTTCGACGCGCTGCTCGGCCGCGAGGACTTCACCGTCACCCCGCGCCGTGGCCAGCTGCTCGTCTTCGACAAGTTCGCCCGCGACCTGGTCCGGCACATCCTGCTGCCCGTGCCGGGCCCCCTCGGCAAGGGGGTGCTCATCACGCCTACGGTGTACGGGAACGTCCTGCTCGGGCCCACCGCCGAGGATCTGGAGGACAAGACCGCCACGGGCACCACGGCGGAGGGGCTGGCCGGGCTCCGGGAGCAGGGCGGCAGGATCCTGCCCGCCCTCCTCGACGAGGAGGTCACGGCCGTGTACGCGGGCCTGCGGGCCGCCACCGGGCAGGAGGACTACCGGATCGCCGCCCATCCGACGCTCCGGTACGTGACGGTGGGCGGGATCCGCTCCACCGGGCTCACCGCCTCCCTGGCCGTCGCCGAGCACGTACGCGGGCTGCTCGCCGACTGCGGACTCGACCCGGGACCCGAACGGCCGCTCGCCCGGATCCGGATGCCGAACCTCGGCGAGGCCTCCGAGCGCCCGTACCGCGACGCCCGGCTGATCGCCCGCGAGCCGGACTTCGGCTCGATCGTCTGCCACTGCGAGCGGGTCACCCGGGGCGAGATCCGGTCCGCGCTCACCTCGTCGATCCCACCGGGTGGCCTCGACGGGCTGCGGCGGCGCACGCGCGCGCGTGGCGGCCGGTGCCAGGGCCAGGACTGCGGCGCCGAGGTGCGGGCCATGGTCGAGGAGTACGGGGAGGGTGCCCGGTGAACCGTACGGTCGACGTGCTGGTGGTCGGCGCCGGACCCGCCGGGCTCGCCGCGGCGGCCCGGCTCGCGGCCGCGGGCGCGGGCCGTGTCGAGGTCCTGGAACGGGAGCGGGCCGCGGGCGGGGCGCCGCGGCACTGCGCGAGGCCCGGGTTCGGGGCGGACGCCCTGGGCCGGCCGCTGGACGGCCCGGCCTACGCGCGGCGCGCGGTGCGGGCGGCGCTGCGGGCGGGGGCCACCGTCCGTACCGGCGTGTCGGTCACGGGCTGGGCAGGGCCGCTCACCCTCGACGTCACTGCCCCGACCGGGCTCGAACGCGTCCGGGCCCGCGCGGTGGTCCTCGCCACCGGGGCGCGCGAACGGCCCCGCAGCGCGCGGCTCGTGCCGGGTGCACGGCCCGCCGGGGTGCTGACCGCGGGGGAACTGCAGCGGACGGTGCTGCGGTTCGGTCCGCGAGCGGAGTACGTCGGGCGGCGGGCGGTGGTCGTCGGCGGCGACGAGCCCGTGACCCGTGGCGCTGTGCGTTCGCTGCGCGCGGCGGGGGCGGAGGTGGCCGCGGTCGTCAGCGAACGCCGGTTACGGCGTGGCGCCTTCTCGTCCGTGCCGGTGATCGGCGGCACGGTGGTGACGGAGGTCGTCGGGCGCGGCCGTACCTCGGGGGTCGCGATCCGGGGCGAGGACGGCCGCACGGCCACGCTGCGGTGCGACACCGTGGTCTTCACCGGCGACTGGATCCCCGACCACGAACTCGCCCGCGCCCGCGGGCTGCCGCTCGCCCCGGGCACGCGGGGGCCCGCGACGGACGGCGCCTTCCGCACCGCCGAACCGGGTGTCTTCGCGGTCGGCAACCTCCTGCGGGGGGTGGAACCGGCACAGGCGGCCGCCGCGGAGGGGCGGGCGGCGGCGGTGGCCGTGCTCGAACGGCTGGCGGGACGGCCCTGGCCCGTGGGCCGGGTGCCGGTGGAGACGTACGGGCCGCTGCGGTGGGTGTCGCCCGCGCTCCTCGGCCCGGAGGCCGCCCCGCTCCTCGTCCGTCCGGAGCGCCGGCTCGTACGTCCCGTCCTGACCGTCGCTCAGGACGGCGTCCCGCTGCGCCGGGAACGGCTGGGCGGGTCACTGGAGCCCCGGCGTTCGCTGCGGCTGCCACCCCGCTGGACGACCGGCGTGGATCCGGCGGGCGGGCCGGTGGTGGTCAGCGCGGCGGAATGAGGCGGAGGCGTGAACCGGGGGCGCGCGGAGCCGGGTGTGCGCGGCTGCGGCCGGGAGGTCCTTCGGCCACACTGGGCGGCATGCCGGACAAACGCAGCGCAGGTCTCCTGGTGTTCCGTCGTACGCCGGGCGGCGGCGTCGAGGTCCTCATCGGCCATATGGGCGGGCCCTTCTGGGCCTCCCGCGAGGAGGCCGCCTGGTCGATCCCCAAGGGGGAGTACGAGCCTGACGAGGAACCGGAGGCGGCGGCGCGGCGCGAGTTCCTGGAGGAACTGGGCCTTCCGGCCCCGGACGGTGCGTGGTTCGACCTCGGCGAGTCCCGGCAGCGCAACGGAAAGCTGGTGACCATCTGGGCCGTCGAGGGCACTCTCGACCCGGCGGCGGTCGTGCCCGGCACCTTCACCATGGAGTGGCCGCCCCGGTCGGGCGTCCAGGCCGAGTTCCCCGAGATCGACCGGGTGGGCTGGTTCTCCCCCGAGGTGGCCGCTCCCCTGCTCGTCGCGGGGCAGCGGGTCTTCCTCGAACGGCTGGTGGGGCACCTCGACGGCCAGGGCTGAGCGCGATTGTCAGACCCGTACGAGAGGGTGGTCAGCGCCGAACTGTCGAGAGGGAGCCCGACATGACCACGATCACCGCCAGCGAGCGCGCGGCCGCCCAGGCGTACCTGCGGCTGCTCGAATCCACCCAGGCCGTGCTGACCGATCCACAGCTCGCCCCGTACGCGGGGGTGATGCTCACGAATCCGATGGCCGAGGCGGACGAGGCCCTGCGCGCGGCCGGTCTCGCGGGGAACGAGGACCGGCTGCTGCGGCTCGTCTCGGCCCTGCGGACCTCGCCCGCGACCGCCTGGGGGCACGCCGGCTGACGCCGGGATGCCCCTGCGGGCCGGGGGCCGTCAGCCGCCCGGCCGGACCGGGAGCGTACGGACGCTGTTGCCGACGAAGCCGGAGTGGCGGGGCAACTCGGACTCCGGGACCGCCAGGTCCAGGTCCGGGAAGCGGGTGAAGAGCGCTTCCAGGGCGACGGCGGCCTCCATCCGGGCGAGCGGGGCGCCCAGGCAGTAGTGGGGGCCGTGGCCGAGCGACAGGTGCTTCACCGCTCCGGCGCGGGTGAGGTCGAAGCGGTCGGCGTCCGGGCCGTGGGCCTTCGTGTCCCGGCCCGCCGCCGAGTAGCCGGCCAGGACGGGGGTGCCCCGGGGGATGAGGGTGCCGTCGACGGTGAGGTCGCGGGTGGGGTAGCGGAACGGGAAGTAGCTGACCGGGCTGTCCCAGCGGAGGGTCTCCTCCACCACGTCCGCCCAGTCGGCGCGGCCCTCGGTGACCAGCGCGAGCTGGTCGCGGTGGGCGCAGAGCGCCCGGACCGCGTTGGTGACGAGGTTCAGGGTGGTCTCGTGGCCCGCGATGATCAGCAGGAGCAGGGTGCCGATCAGCTCGGGCTCGCTGAGCCGGTCGCCGTCCTCGTCCCGCGCGGCGATGAGGGCGCTGGTGAGGTCGTCGCCGGGGGCGGCGGCCTTGTCGCCGGCGATGGCGGCGAGGAGGCCGAGGAGTTCGCGGTTGGCGGCGACGGCCCGCGCGGGCTCGGTGTCGGTGGCGACGACCAGGCTGGAGAGGCGGTGCAGCCGGTCCTGGTGCGCGGTGTCGACGCCGAGGAGTTCGCAGATGACGCCGAGGGGCAGCGGAAGCGCGTAGTGCCGGCGCAGATCGGCGACGCCGTCCCCGCTCCCGGCGGCCTCGGCGAGTCCGTCGAGGAGGGCGGCCGTGACCACCTCGACGCGCGGGCGGAGGGCCTCGACGCGGCGGGCGGTGAAGGCGCTGCTGACGAGGGCGCGCAGCCGCCGGTGGTCGGCGCCGTCGGCGGTGGTCATGCCGGGGACGGTGGCGAAGGTCCGCAGCGGCCAGCCGTCGGGTATGCGGCCCTCGGTGAGGGCGGTGAAGTGCTGGGCGCCCTTGGCGACGTCGGGGTGGGAGAGGAAGTCGCGCAGGGCGTCGTGGCCGAGCACCGCCATGCCCTCGATCTCGCCGGGCAGGATCACGGGCGCGACGGCGCCCTCGGCGAGCAGCCGGGCGTTCTGCGCGTGCGGGCAGCCGCCCGCCGGGTCCATCCGGTGCGGCGGCCGGCCGGTGGGGGCGCTGTGCGGCGGTGTGCTCACGGCGGGAACTCCTGACTGCGGGCAGGCGACGGGGGCGGGGTCCGGCTCGGAGGGGCCATGGGGTGCGTGGGGCCTTGGGGCGCGCGGGGCCTTCGGGTGCGTGGGTCCGTGGGATGCGTGGTGTACGCGGGCGGTCAGATCCTACGGTCAACCACGGTCCGCTGGCACTCAGTTGGCGTGGCGCCGGCACCCACCGACCGATCCCCGGGACGCGCTCGGGACGGTGGCGCGGGTGACGGCGCCGGTGCCCCGTCCCCAGAGGCCCCCGGCGCTGCCGGTGCACGTGGGCCGTCGCCCCCGCCGTCGGAGGCCGTACCACCCGGGCGGGCTCACGACGCGCCGCCGTACGCCACGGCCGCTACGCCGGTCGGCGCACTCCGATCTGCGTGTCCCGCGCCTCCTTCCTACGGTGGCTGAATGATCGTCACGTCAGCTGTCCGTCATGCCGCCGCGGGTACCGCGGCGGTGCTGTTCGTGCTGCCCGCTCCGGTGGCCACGGCGTCCTCCGTCACCCCGGCCCGGTCCCTCGCCGCAGTGCGGTCCTCCTCCGTCGCCGAGCCCACGCCGCCCGTGCGGGAGTACGTCGACCGGGCCCGGCTCGCCCGGAAGGGCACCCAGGTGCTGCCGATGCCGGGCGCGCCCGCGGTGCCCTCGGTGTCCGCGCTGTCGTGGGTGGTGGCGGACGCGTCCTCGGGCGCGGTGCTCGCCGCGCGGAACGCGCACCGGAAGCTGCCGCCGGCCAGCACCCTCAAGGCGCTGTTCGCCCTCACCGCGCTGCCCCGCCACGACCCGTCCACGCAGCACACCGTGGCCGATTCCGAGCTGACCGGGATCGGGGACGGCAGCAGCCTGGTGGGGGTGAAGGAGGGGTACACGTACAAGGTCTCGGACCTGTGGAACGGCGTGTTCCTCAGTTCCGGGAACGACGCGGTGCACGTGCTCGCCGCGATGAACGGCGGCTGGAAGTCGATGGCCCGACAGATGCAGGAGAAGGCCAGGTCCCTGGGCGCCCTCGACACCCATGTGGTGTCCCCCGACGGTTACGACGCCCCGGGGCAGGTGTCGTCCGCGTACGACCTGGCGGTGTTCGGCAGGACGGGGCTCCAGGACCCGGAGTTCACCCGTTACTGCTCGACGGCGTACGCCGACTTCCCCGCGGGCTCCTGGTCGTACGGCATCGCCAACACCAACCGGCTCCTGACCGGGGCGGACGGCGTGGCCCGCTATCCGGGGCTCATCGGGATCAAGAACGGCTACACGAGCAACGCGGGCAACACGCTCATCTCGGCGGCCCGGCGCGGCGACCGGACCCTGGTCGTCTCGGTGATGAACCCGCAGGGCGGCGGCGGGCTCGCCGTGTACGAGGAGGCCAGGGAGCTCCTCGACTGGGGCTTCGAGGCGGCGGGGCGGGTCCAGCCGGTCGGCTCGCTGCTGCCGGTACGGGAGAAGGCGAAGCCTCCCCGTGACGCGCGGGCCGTGACGGCTCCCCGTGACGGCGCTGCCTCGGAGGCCGGCGGCCAGACGCCCCTGGCCGGTGCGGAGGCGGCGTCCGCTCCCGGCAGGAGGTCCCCGGAGGAGGAGCCCGCGGGCCCGTCGGCCGGGCTGCCGCTGACCCTGGTGGGCTCGGCGTGCGCCGCCGCGCTCGCCCTGTGGGGGTGGCGGCGCAGAACGGCCCGGCGGGCCTGATCCCGCACCGGGGTGGCTTCCGCCGGGTCGTGCCGACGACTGTTCGGCGGGCCCGTCTCGCGGGACACCTGAGTGGACGCGCCCCGGGCGCTCTTCCCGCCGGCCGCCGCCCCGTCCCGTACACCTCGCTGAGGGGCCGCCGTGGGAGGCGGGGGCCGGTCAGGCGCCGACGTACTCCGCGAGGTGTTCGCCGGTGAGGGTCGAACGGGCCGCGACGAGGTCGGCGGGGGTCCCCTCGAAGACGATCCGGCCGCCGTCGTGACCTGCGCCGGGGCCGAGGTCGATGATCCAGTCGGCGTGGGCCATGACCGCCTGGTGGTGCTCGACGACGATGACCGACTTCCCCGCGTCGACGAGCCGGTCGAGCAGTCCGAGCAGCTGCTCCACGTCGGCGAGGTGGAGGCCGGTCGTGGGCTCGTCGAGGATGTAGACGCCGCCCTTGTCGCCCATGTGCGTGGCCAGCTTGAGCCGCTGGCGCTCGCCGCCGGACAGGGTGGTCAGCGGCTGGCCGAGGCTGAGGTAGCCGAGGCCGACGTCGGCGAGCCGGGCGAGGATGCGCTGTGCGGCCGGGGTGGCCGCCTCGCCCGAGGCGAAGAACTCCTCCGCCTCGGTCACGGACATCGCGAGCACCTCGCTGATGTCGCGGCCGCCGAGGAGGTAGGCGAGCACGGCCGGCTGGAACCGCTTGCCCTCGCAGTCCTCGCACGTGGAGGAGACGCCGGCCATGATCCCGAGGTCGCTGTAGATGACGCCCGCGCCGTTGCAGGTGGGGCAGGCGCCCTCGGAGTTGGCGCTGAACAGCGCGGGCTTCACGCCGTTGACCTTCGCGAACGCCTTCCGGATCGGGTCGAGCAGTCCGGTGTACGTGGCCGGGTTGCTGCGGCGCGAGCCGCGGATCGGGCTCTGGTCGACGGACACGACCTCCTCGTTCTTGGGGAGGGAACGGTGCACGAGGGAGCTCTTGCCGGAGCCGGCGACTCCGGTGACGACGGCGAGGACGCCGAGCGGGATGTCGACGTCGACGTCGCGCAGGTTGTGCGTGGACGCGCCGCGGATCTCCAGGACGCCGGTCGGCTTGCGGACCTCGTCCTTGACGGCGGCCCGGTCGTCGAGGTGGCGGCCGGTGACGGTGTCCGCGGCACGCAGCCCGTCGAGTGTGCCCTCGTAGCAGACGGTGCCGCCCGCCGTACCGGCTCCGGGTCCGAGGTCGACGACGTGGTCGGCGATCGCGATCGTCTCCGGCTTGTGCTCGACGACGAGCACCGTGTTGCCCTTGTCGCGCAGTTGGAGCAGCAGCTCGTTCATCCGCTGGATGTCGTGCGGGTGCAGTCCGACGGTGGGCTCGTCGAAGACGTAGGTGACGTCGGTGAGCGAGGAGCCGAGGTGCCGGATCATCTTGACGCGCTGGGCCTCGCCGCCGGACAGCGTGCCCGCCGGCCGGTCGAGGGAGAGATAGCCGAGGCCGATCTCCACGAAGGAGTCGAGGGTCAGCTGGAGCGCCGTGAGCAGCGGCGCCACCGACGGCTCCTTGATCCCGCGGACCCAGGCGGCGAGGTCGCTGATCTGCATCGCGCAGGCGTCGGCGATGCTGATCCGCTTGATCTTCGACGCCCTGGCGCCTTCGGCGAGGCGGGTGCCGTCGCATTCGGGACAGGTGGTGAAGGTGACCGCCCGTTCGACGAAGGCCCGGATGTGCGGCTGCATCCCCTCCTTGTCCTTGGCCAGGAACGACTTCTGGATCCTCGGGATCAGCCCTTCGTACGTCATGTTGATGCCCGCGATCTTCATGCGGGTGGGCTCGTGGTGGAGGAAGGCGTGGAGTTCCTTCTTGGTGTACTTGCGGATCGGCTTGTCGGCGTCGACGAGGCCCGACTCGGTGTAGAGGCGGTAGTTCCAGCCGCCCGTCGTGTAGCCGGGGATGGTGAGCGCGCCCTCGGCGAGCGACTTGGAGTCGTCGTAGAGCTGCGTGAGGTCGATGTCGGAGACGCTGCCCCGACCCTCGCAGTTCGGGCACATGCCGCCGGTGCGGTTGAAGGTGGCCTTGACGGCCTTCTTGTTCCCGACCTCGACGGTGATCGCGCCGCTCGCCTTGACCGAGGGGACGTTGAAGGCGTACGCGCTGGGCGGGCCGATGTGGGGCTCGCCGAGGCGGCTGAAGAGGATGCGCAGCATGGCGTTGGCATCGGTGGCGGTGCCCACGGTGGAGCGGGGGTCGGCGCCCATCCGCTGCTGGTCGACGATGATCGCCGTGGTCAGGCCGTCGAGTACGTCGACCTCGGGCCGGGACAGGGTCGGCATGAAGCCCTGCACGAAGGCGCTGTACGTCTCGTTGATCAGCCGCTGTGACTCCGCGGCGATCGTGTCGAAGACGAGGGAGCTCTTGCCCGAGCCTGAGACGCCCGTGAACACCGTGAGCCGGCGCTTGGGTATCTCGATGCTGATGTCCTTGAGGTTGTTCTCGCGCGCGCCGTGCACGCGGATCAGGTCGTGCCGGTCGGCCGGATGCGGCGGCTGCTCGTCCTTGGGGGCCTTGCTCATCGTCTTCTCTCCAGCGGTCGCTCACGGGCTGAATCACGGACGTGCGCGAGGTGTCGGGTCCACTGCCGACCGCCTCGCGGTGTCCATGGCAGTCACGCTAGCGGCGGCAGGTCGGCGACGCTTCTCAAATCCTGATCGTCGATCCCGATCGTCCGCCCGCCACGTAGCGCTCGGCGGCCTGGACGGCCTCACGGGCGGAGCGTTCTCCCATCAGCACGCACAGGGTGTACGCCGTGTCCTCGAAGCGCCGGCGCGCCGACAGGTCGCACGGCCTGGCGAGTACGGTCCGCTCCTGGGCGCGGTAGTGCCGGAGCAGCCGGTCGACCGTGTTCCTGTCGGGCAACAGCATGGTGTCCTCCTGGCTGGTGGGTCGCTTCATAATCCCGGCCGTCGACCACACTCGCGACCCGCACGGACACGAAGCGTGACGGCCCCGTGGGGCGGGCTTCGGCACGGTGGTCCCGCGCACCGCCCGGGGTGCGCTACGGCCGCCCATGGCGGAGTGTCGAAGACATGAATGCGAAGGCGATTTCGCGGGTGGTCGTCACCGGCGCCACCGGCAACGTGGGCACGAGTCTGGTCCGGATCCTGGCGGACGAGCCGCGCGTCGGCTCGGTCCTGGGACTCGCCCGCCGTCGGCCGGAGCTCGACCTCCCCGGGGTCGAGTGGGCCGAGGTGGACCTCTCACGGGAGGACGACGAGGCGCTGCTCGCACGGCACGTCGCCGACGCGGACGCCGTCGTGCACCTGGCCTGGCGGTTCCAGCCGACCCACGACCCCGTGGAGACCTGGCGGTCGAACGTGCTGGGCTCGGTGCGCGTCTTCGACGCGGTCGCGGCGGCGCGCGTGCCGGTCCTGGTGCACGCCTCCTCGGTGGGGGCGTACTCCCCCGGCCCGCCGGGCGGCGCGCCGGTGTCCGAGGCGTGGCCGACGCACGGCTGGCCGGGCGCCGCGTACACCCGGGAGAAGTCCTATCTGGAGCGGGTCCTCGACACCTTCGAGCGGGACCATCCGACGACCCGGGTGGTCCGGATGCGCCCGGCCTTCCTCTTCAAGGAGGAGTCGGCGAGCGAGCAGCGGCGGATCTTCGCGGGGCGCTTCTTCCCCGGGATGCTGATGCGGCCCGATCTCCTGCCGCTGATGCCGGAGTTCGACGGCCTGCGCTTCCAGGTCATGCACACGGAGGACGCCGCCGACGCCTATCGGCGGGCGCTGCTGCGGGACGTCCGGGGCCCGTTCAACCTGGCCGCCGAGCCGGTGCTCGACTCGGCGACCCTGGGCGAGCTCTTCGGGGCCCGGCCGGTACGGGTCCCCGCGGGCGCGGTGCGGGGCGCCCTGTCGGCGGCCTGGCACCTGCGGATCGCCCCCGCCTCGCCCGGACTCTTCGACGCGGTGCGGCACATTCCGCTCCTGGCGACGGAGCGGGCGCGGCGCGAGCTGGAGTGGGAGCCGTCGCACAGTTCCCTGGACGCCCTGGGAGCGTTCCTGCGCGGAGTCCGCGCGGGCGGGGGCGACGACACGGCTCCCCTGGCGGGCCACCGCGTCGGCTGACGCGGCCGGAGGCGGGCGCCCCCTGGAGCCGGGTGGAGTGGCCCGCGCCGGCGGGACGGCCCGTCAGGGGGTGGTGACGGCGGGCCAGTCGACGAGCCGGATCGCCGCGCCCGCGGCCTCGCGGCCGCGGCAGTGGGCAAGGTGGCGCCGTAGGACCGCTTCGATGTCGAGCCGGCGGGCGAACTCCGGGCGGGCGGCCATCCGCCGGGCGTACGCCCACAGGGAGCCGTACCCGGCGACCCGCTCCATGGCCGTGGCGTCCAGGTGCCGGCGGTGCACGGTGTCGAGCTGCACCAGGGTGACCCAGACGTGCACGTCGGCGGCGGTGGGCGTCTCGCCGAGCACGTACGGGTGACGGGCGAGGCGGCGTTCCAGGGAGCCGAGGGCCGCGAAGAGGACGTCGAGCGGGTCGCGGTGGGCCGCGTCGCCGTCGAGCCCGAGTTCGCCGGCCCGCTGGGCGGCCCTGTTGACGCTCCGCTCGCACAGGTCGGCGATCGCCTCGATGTCGGCCCGGTGCTCCTCGGGCAGCAGCTCGGGTCCTGCGCCGCGGAAGCGGAGGGCGAGGTCCCCGAGGATGTCGGGGACGTGGGTGCTGACGATCCTTCCGGTCCACCCGTCGCTGAGGACGGGCGCGGCGGCCGGGCCGTCGTAGAGGTGGGCGCTCGCCTCGTACAGCGGGCGGAGCGCGGCGTACCCGCCGTCGGGCGTGTCGGGGATGCCGGGCAGGACGGTGAGCGGGAGCGTGTCGTCGAGTCCGAGGAGGCCGTGGGTGAGCGCGATGCTCAGACAGCCTGGGTCGGACGGTGCGACATGGAGGCGGTAGCGGTGCGGCACGGCGTAGTGGCCGCTGTGCTGGTCGCGGCCGATCCGGCCGCGGAAGGCGGGCACGGCGGAGGCGGGCAGGAGCGAGGACGGGACGACGGACATGCTTCTCCCTTGATGGCGCTCGGTGCTGGGCAGGGCGGCGCGCGGCGGGCCGGTCGCGACGGTGCGGCGGCGGGACGGGACGCGGGGCCCGGAGGCAGCAGGGGTACGGCGAGGAGAGACGGACAGGCGTCTCAGCGAGGGGGACGGACGCCCTGGCGCGTGCGGCGACTGGCGGCGCTGCAGACCCGCAGCAGATCGATGTGGCGGCGGGAGGTGAGGGGCAGGGAGCGCGGGAGGGGTGCGGCGGGTGAGGTGTCCCGCCGGCCGCTGCGCACCATGGTTCCCTACCTGTTCGCTCGGATTCCCGTCCCGAGTGTCCGGCCGGTCTCCGGCGGCGTCAAGGGTGCGGTACGGGCGATCTCCTGGCGGGCCGTACGGGATAATGCGGCCCATGCGCATTTCAGCCAGGGCCGACTACGCGGTGCGTGCCGCCCTCCAGCTCGCCGCCGCCCAGGACGCGGGGCCGCTGAAGGCCGAGGCCATCGCCGAGGGCCAGGGCATCTCGCACAAGTTCCTGGAGGGCATCCTCGGGGACATGCGCAAGGGCGGTCTGGTGCGGAGCCAGCGGGGCGGCAACGGCGGCTACTGGCTGGCCAGGCCGGCGGAGTCGATCTCGGTCGCGGACGTCATACGCTGCGTGGACGGCCCCCTGGTCTCGGTCCGCGGGGAGCGGCCGCCGGACCTGTCGTACACCGGACCCGCGGAGTCGCTGCTCACGCTGTGGATCGCGCTGAGGGCCGGTGTCCGCGAGGTGCTCGGGGTCTCGCTCGCGGAGGTGGCGGCGGCCCGGCTGCCGGCCGGGATCGTCGCGCTCGCGGACGACCCGGAGGCCTGGACCAACCCCTGAGTCACCAGCCCCGCGGTCAACCCCGCGAGGCCGCGGGAACCCTGACGTGATCTCAGAGAGCAAGACGAGCACGTCCATCCATTGGACGCCCCTTGGGCCCCGGCGACCACCTCTGCCAGTATCCCTACTATTCCAGTGGGGATACTAGGGATCATGTGAGGTGACGTGAGCACGCCGAGGAAATCGCCGAAGAGACCCGCGACACGCACCACGTCCGCACCGCCCGGAGGGCGGGGCGCCCCGCCCTCCGACCACCCCGCACGCCACGCCGACGACGCGATCTGGCCCCGCGTCACCCGTGAACTCGCCGACGACCTCGCCGTCGACGCCCTCGCAAGGGACCGGGCCGGCAAGGACCCGTTCGACGAGGTCGCCAGGCTCCAGGAGGCCGGCCTGCCCGCCCTCCTCACAGCGCCCGGCCCGAACCGGCGGGGCGCCGACTGGGGGGCCGCGTGTGCGGTCGTACGGGAGATCTCCGCGGCCGACAGCTCGGTGGGCGAACTCCTCGCGCACCACTACGCGCTGTCCTGGAGCAGCCGCTTCTTCGCCCCCGCGCCGGAGCCGGCCGCCGGGCGCCGCGGGACCGGAGGGACGGGCGCGGCATCCCCCGCGCCCGCGGCAGGACCCCCGCTCGACGTCCGTACGGCCGAGGAGCACTGGCTGCTCGCCGGGAGCGTCGAACCGCCGCGCAACGAGGCGGGACCCGGCCTGACCCTGACCCCCGCCGACTCCGGCGACGGGTGGATCCTCGAAGGAAGCCGTACCTTCTCCTCGGCGGTGACCGTCGCGGACCGGCTCGTCGTCGGCGCCCGCCCCGGCGGCACGGGCGAGCTGCTCGTCGTCCTGGTGGACCCGGCGGGGCCCGGGGTGTTCACGTCCGCCGCGCCTGAGCGGGTCGGGCAGCGCCTCGCGGGCGCGGGCACCGTCACCTTCGACCGGGTCGCCGTACCGCCCGGGGACGTCCTCGGCGCCCTCCCCCACGACGAGCACGACGTCGCCCCCTTCGCCACCCTCGCCCCGCTCGCCCTGCGGCTGCTCCTCGTCCAGGTCGGGCTCGGCGTCGCCGAGGGGGCGCTCGCGGAGGCCCGGGACATCAGCCGGGCCGGCCAGGCGGCACCGGCACCGGGAGGCCACCCGGCCGGCCGTCGCGGAGGCCTGCCGGAGACGGACGGCCCCCTGCCCGCCGGGGCGGGGGACGACCCGTACCTCCTCCTCGCCTACGGGGAGCTGGCGACGGCCGCGCACGCGGCCGCCGCGGTGGTGGAGCGCGCGACGGACGCCCTCGCCCACGGTCTGCTCGCCGGAGCGTCGCTCGGCGTGGAGGAACGGGCGGACATCGCCGTCCTGGTGGCGGCGGCCGAGACGGTCACCGGCCGGGCGGCCGTCCACATCACCACCCGCGTCCTCGAACTCGTCGACGGTACCGCGGGCGCCGACGCGCACGCCGGCGGCCCGGGATTCGACCGCTTCTGGCGCAACGCCCGCGCGCTCACCGCCCCCACCCGGGCGGCCCACCGGCTCCGTGACATCGGGGACCACTACCTGAACGGCACCCACGCGCGGCTCACGCTGCCGGTCTGAACAGGGCAGACCGGCATGTCGGGACCTCCGGCCCTCTCATCAGCCCGCCGAATGGCCCAAGCTGGGGGCAGCGGGCCCCGCCATCCGGCGGACCCGACACCTCACCCACGGAGGCAGTCTGATGAGTCGTGAGATCGTCGCAGGAGTGGACGGCTCCCCCGAGAGCCTGGCGGCGGCCGACTGGGCCGCCCGCGAGGCCCTGAACCGGGGTCTCCCGCTACGGCTCGCGCACGCCTGGCGCTGGGAACCGCTGGACCTTCCCCTGGTCCAGGACCGCACCGCCCAGGAGGACGGCGCTGACGCGATCGTGCGGGAGGCCGAGGCCACCCTCGCCGGCCGCTACCCGGGACTCGCGCTCACGGCCGAGGTGATCGGCGACACCCCGGTCGCCGCGCTCCTCGGCAGCGAGGAACACGCCGAGATGCTCGTCATCGGCTCGCGCGGGCACGGCGCCGTCACCGGGTTCCTGCTCGGCTCGTACGGGCAGCAGATCATCGCCGGGGCCACCCGCCCGGTGGTGGCCGTCAGGTCCCGCGACGGCGAGCCGGCCGAACCCCCCACAGGACACGTGCTCGTCGGGCAGCTCGGGAGCCCGGAGGACAGCGCCGCCGCGCTGGGCTTCGCCTTCGGGACGGCCGCCGCGCGCGGGGCCTCCGTGCGGGCCGTACGCGCCTGGAGCCTGCCGCCGCTGTTCGCGTACAGCCCGCTCTCGATGCGGCTCGCCGACGACGCCGGCGGGCTCGTCCCGTACGAGGAGAAGGCCCTGAGCGACGCCCTCGCGCCCTGGCGCGAGCGCTACCCGGACGTGCCGGTCACCGAGCACGTCGAGCTGGGCAGCGCCGGCCAGGTACTCCTCTCCGCCTCGGGGGCCGCCCAGCTCCTGGTGGTCGGCCGACGGGCCAGGCGAGGCGCCGTGGGGCCGAGGATCGGCTCGGTGGCGCACGCGGCGCTGCACCTCGCGCCCTGTCCGGTGGCGGTCGTGCCACAGGGCTGAAAGGGTTCGTGGAGACCCGAACGGTCTCGTCGGTCGACACGCGCGGTTGACGCGTCACGTTGACGCGTCACGTTGACGAGGAGTGTCGGGGCGGCCGGGGCCGGAAAGAGTTACCGCCGTCGCCCCGGTGGCTCTCCCAGCGCCGGCCCGTCCGGCGGCCACGGCGAGAGAGCGGAGCTCCATGCGGCACCACGACCGTAACGGTCACCCCGACGTCCCGGACCCCGACGCGCCGCGGGAGGGACCCGCCGAGCGCGCCGGCCGCTCCGAACCGGCGGCACGTGCGAACGGCCGGCACCGCAGAGGCCGCGTGGCGCGGTGCCTCCGGCTCCGCCGCCGGCTCTCCTTCCGCGCCGCCGTCCTCGCCGCCGGGACGACGGCCGCCGCCCTGACGGTCGCGACCGGCCTGTACGCGGCCTCCCCGGCCGTCACCGGCACCACGGGCGCGACCGGACCCGGCGCCGTCCCACCCGCCGTCACGCCCACCGTCACGCCCACCGTCGCGGAACCGGAGGCGGGGCCCGGGCGCCCGACGGCGCGCCAGGCCGTGCGGCCGCAGGAACAGCGGCGCGAGCAGCTGCGCGCGGAGGCCCCCGCCGGAAAGGCCGCCCGCTACGTCAAGGACGTCCTCGCCCTCGTCAACGCCGAGCGGGAGCGGGCCGGCTGCGGCCCGCTCCGCGCCGAGAAGCATCTGCGGACCGCCGCCCAGGGGCATGCCGACGACATGTCCGCCCGCGACTACTACGAGCACGCCAGCCCGGAGGGCCGTGACGCGGGCGACCGGATGAGCGACGCCGGGTACGCGTGGTCGACCTGGGGGGAGAACATCCACCGCGGGACGACGACACCTTCCAGGACCGTGGAGGACTGGATGGACAGTCCCGGCCACCGGGCGAACATCCTCAACTGCTCCTTCAAGGACACCGGCGTCGGGGTGGCCCTCACGGCCGACGGCCCTTGGTGGGTGCAGGACTTCGGCGCCAGGCGCTGAGCGCCCGGCCGGTGGTCAGGAGGCGGGAGCTGCCAGCTTCTGCACCCAGACCGTGCCGTCGGGGCCGGGCGCGGAGGCCACG
This sequence comes from Streptomyces sp. NPDC051822, assembly GCF_044452745.1. NCBI lineage: Bacteria > Bacillati > Actinomycetota > Actinomycetes > Kitasatosporales > Streptomycetaceae > Streptomyces > Streptomyces sp. NPDC051822. Next base: position 246,233 of record NZ_JBITBZ010000011.1, read on the forward strand.
CCGGTGTCGCGGTAGCGGCAGTCGAGCATGTTCTCCTCGTGCTGCGAGCCGTCCCTCCAGTCCTCGACGACGGACGCCGGGTCGGACCTGCCGCGGTCCAGGTTCTCGGCCCAGGCGCTCCAGTCGTAGCCCACGGCGGTGATCCGGGCGTCCGCGAAGTCGCCCTCGGGGCTGGCGTGGCCGTAGTAACCGCGCGCCGCCATGTCGCGGGCGTATCCGCGGGCCGCCTCGGTGAGGCGCGGGTCGATCCGCAGCGGCCCGCAACCGGCCTGTGCGCGCAGCCGGTTGACCAGTCCGGTCAGGCGTTCCTCGGCGGTCGGCGGCGGCGTGGGGCGGGCGGTGCGGCGGGGCGCCGGTCGGGTGGTCGTGGGGGCGGGCGCGGCGACGGTGGCGGCCGGCGCGGGGGTCGTGGGCGCCGGGGTGCGGGGCGCGGGCGGGGCGGCGGGGGCGGCGGGCGTCAGGCGGGTGTGCGGTTCCTCCGGTACGAGGAGGGCGACCGCGCCGAGGACGGCGAGGACCGCCGCTCCGGCGATCCCGGCGCGGCGGAGCGGTGTCGCGCGGGAGGGGCTCTCCACGGCGACCGGTCCGGGCCCTTCGCCGCCCCCGGCCGCGAAGGCGTCGCCGCCCCCGGTGGCGAACGCGTCGCCGTGCCCGGCCGCGTGGGCGACGGGTTCGAGGGTGTCGCCGGTGCCGAAGGCGACGGCGAGCGGGGGGACCAGGCCGATGCCGACGAGGAGGCCCTCGACGGGGGCGAGGCCTCGGCGGCCGGTCACGCGGGCGGTGCAGGCGGCGCAGGTCCGCAGATGGCGGGCGACGCGCTTGCGCCAGAGCGGGGAGGGGTGGCCGTCCCAGGCCGTGACGGTCTCGGCGAGGGCGGGGCACATCGGCAGGGCGTCGAGGGCGCGGACGACTGCCCGGCCGGTTTCGAGGCGTTCCTTCATCCGCTGGACGCGGACGGCGGCGTGCTGCGCGGATATCCCGCCGAGGCCCTCGGCGAGTTCGGCGCGGGTCAGCTCCCCCGCCGCCTCCAGCCACCACAGGGCGAGGAGTTCGCGGTCGTCCTCGTCGAGCCAGCGGGTGGCGCGGGCCACGTCACGGCGCTGTCCCGAGAGACCGAGCCGGAGGATGGTGACCTCGGTGAAGTCGCCGTCCGGGTCGGCGAGGTCCGCGGCGTGGTCGAGGCCGGGCACGGGTGCCTGCTGGCGTTCGCGCCAGCGGCGCCGTATCCCGTTCATCGCGATGGCGACGAGCCAGGACCGGAAGCGTGCCGGGTCCCGGAGACCGGGCAGGCCGTCCAGGGCGCGGACCATCGTCTCCTGGACGATGTCGTCGGTGTCGGCGTGGCCGTCGAGGGCCCGGCCGACGATGTTGTGGACGAGGGGCAGGTACGCGCGTACCAGTGCGTCCCTGGCGCGCGCGTCCCCGGCCCTTGCCGCCTCCACCAGTGCGGTGGTGCGGCGCTCGTCGCTGTGCATCGATCTGCTCCCTCGTCCCTGCTCCGGGTCCCGTCGTCAGGAGACCCGTGGGCGGGAGAGCGATAACACTTTCACACCGGTGGTACGGGCACGGACGGGACCGTGGCCCCGTTGCCCTGCCGGACGGCTTCCACGACGGCGTCGTGGAAATCTCGGCTCTCCTCCTCCGTCGCGCACGGAACGGGACTGCCCGACATGGTGAACCAGTCGGACGCGCCGCTGTACTGCACGGCCACGCGTGCTTCGCCGCCGGCCCAGGTCGTGTGCACGGTGACATCGCCCGTGAGCACGCCGGCCTCGACGGTCAGCACCCCACCTCGCCCGGTGTAGACACCGGCGGTCGTCCAAGATGCCCAGCTCATCCATCCAGGTTCACACCCGTTCGGCGGATGCGCCACCGACAGGACCGCCCCGGCCGGAGGAGTTCCGGCCGGGGCGGTTCGGGTCGTGCGCCGGTCAGGCGAGGGACGCGACGGCCTGGTTGAAGGTGGCGGACGGGCGCATCACGGCCGCGGCCTTGGCCGGGTCGGGCTGGTAGTAGCCGCCGATCTCGGCCGGGGAGCCCTGGACGGCGACGAGCTCTTCGACGATCTTGGCCTCGTTGGTGGAGAGGGTCTCCGCCAGCGGGGCGAAGGCCTTGGCCAGCTCCGCGTCGTCGGTCTGGGCGGCCAGCTCCTGGGCCCAGTACAGGGCGAGGTAGAAGTGGCTGCCACGGTTGTCGATGCCACCGAGGCGACGGGTCGGCGACTTGTCCTCGTTGAGGAAGGTGCCGGTGGCGCGGTCGAGGGTGTCGGCGAGGACCTGGGCGCGGGCGTTGCCCGTGCTGGTCGCGAGGTGCTCGAAGCTGGCGGCCAGGGCGAAGAACTCGCCGAGGCTGTCCCAGCGGAGGTAGTTCTCCTTGACGAGCTGCTGGACGTGCTTCGGGGCGGAGCCGCCGGCGCCGGTCTCGAAGAGGCCGCCGCCCGCCATCAGCGGGACGACCGACAGCATCTTGGCGCTGGTGCCCAGCTCCAGGATCGGGAAGAGGTCGGTCAGGTAGTCGCGCAGGACGTTGCCGGTGACCGAGATGGTGTCCTCGCCGCGGCGGATGCGCTCCAGGGAGAACTTGGTGGCCTCGACCGGGGACAGGATCCGGATGTCCAGGCCCTCGGTGTCGTGCTCGGCGAGGTACGTGTTGACCTTGGCGATCAGCTGGGCGTCGTGGGCGCGGTTCTCGTCGAGCCAGAAGACGGCCGGGGAGCCGGTGGCGCGGGCGCGGGTGACGGCGAGCTTGACCCAGTCCTGGATGGGCAGGTCCTTGGTCTGGCAGGCGCGGAAGATGTCGCCCTCGGCGACCTCCTGCTCCAGGACGACGTCGCCCGCGGAGTCGACGAGGCGGACGGTGCCGGCCTGGGCGATCTCGAAGGTCTTGTCGTGGGAGCCGTACTCCTCGGCCTTCTGCGCCATGAGGCCGACGTTCGGGACGGAGCCCATGGTCGACGGGTCGAAGGCGCCGTTGGCGCGGCAGTCGTCGATGACGACCTGGTACACGCCGGAGTAGCTGTGGTCCGGGAGGACGGCGAGGGTGTCGGCCTCCTGGCCGTCCGGGCCCCACATGTGGCCGGAGGTGCGGATCATGGCCGGCATCGAGGCGTCGACGATGACGTCGGACGGCACGTGCAGGTTGGTGATGCCCTTGTCGGAGTCGACCATCGCCAGGGCGGGGCCCTCGGCGAGCTCGGCCTCGAAGGAGGCCTTGATCTCGGCGCCCAGGCCGTGCGGGACGGCGTCGAGGCCGTTCAGGACGGTGCCGAGGCCGTCGTTCGGGGACAGACCGGCGGCGGCGAGCACCTCGCCGTACTTGGCGAAGGTGTTCGGGAAGAAGGCGCGCACGACGTGGCCGAAGACGATCGGGTCGGAGACCTTCATCATCGTGGCCTTGAGGTGCACGGAGAAGAGGACGTCCTCGGCCTTGGCGCGGGCGACCTGCTCGCTGAGGAAGGTGCGCAGGGCGGCGGCGCGCATGACGGCGGCGTCGACGACCTCGCCGGCGATGACCTTCAGCGGCTCGCGGAGCTCGCTGGTGGTGCCGTCGGCGGCGGTGAACTCGAAGCGGAGGGTGTCGTCCGCGGCGATGACGGCGGACTTCTCCGTGGCGGCGAAGTCGTTGTCGCTCATGGTGGCGACGTTCGTCTTCGACTCGGCGGTCCAGGCGCCCATGCGGTGCGGGTGGGCCTTGGCGTAGTTCTTGACCGAGGCGGGCGCGCGGCGGTCGGAGTTGCCCTCGCGCAGGACCGGGTTGACGGCCGAGCCCTTGATCTTGTCGTAGCGGGCGCGGACGTCCTTGTCCTGGTCCGTCTTCGGGTCGTCCGGGTAGTCCGGGAGGGCGTAGCCCTGCGCCTGGAGCTCGGCGACGGCCGCCTTGAGCTGCGGGATGGACGCCGAGACGTTCGGCAGCTTGATGATGTTGGCGCCGGGCGTCTTGGCCAGCGCGCCGAGCTCGGCGAGGGCGTCGGCGATGCGCTGGCCCTCTTCCAGGTACTCGGGGAAGACGGCGATGATGCGGCCCGCGAGGGAGATGTCCCGCGTCTCGACCGAAACGCCGGCCTGCGAGGCATACGCCTGGATCACGGGCAGGAACGAGTACGTCGCCAGGGCGGGCGCCTCGTCAGTGTGGGTGTAGATGATGGTCGACTCAGTCACCAGGGTGCTCCGCTCCACGTCTGCCTATGCGAGATTGCTCGACATCAAGATATCTCGTGATCGTGGTCCTCGGTAAAGGGGCCCACGAGCTCGCCGTCCCCGGGTGCTCCGGTGGCCTCCACGAAGGGGCCTCCGAGGCGGTACGGAGCGAGGGCGCCGTCCAGCTCGACGCGGCGGAGCAGCGCCAGCACGACGAGTCCCGTCGCGGCGGTCACGCCCGCGGCGAGGGCCTGGCCGCAGCGGTGGGCGAGGCGCAGCTCGGCCGGATCGTAGGGGGCGGTGGCGGGCAGGGACAGGGTGTCGCCGAGCAGCCAGAACCCGGCGCCGAGTCCGGCGACGGCGAGGATGCCGAGCGGCACCGTCGCGGGGAGGCCGCGCAGGGCGGCTCCGCGCCGGGCGCCGGGGCGGATCTTGCCCTTGCGGGCGAGGACGGCGAGGAGGCCGCAGTGGACGGCGAGGACGACCAGGGCGGCGGCGATGACGTCACCGGGCCGGTGCCGGCCGGCCGCGATCGTGTAGGCGCCGACGGCGACGGCCCAGAGCGTGCCCGCGCCGACGGCGACGCCGCGCAGCCGGTAGGGGACGACGAGGGTGAGGCCGAAGGCGATGCCCAGGGCGAGCGTGGTCTGGGCGCTGGGGAAGCCGCTCGGGAGGAGCGCCCCGCCGGTGTCGAGGAGCCGGGGGCGGGGTGCGTACCGCTGGAGCAGTCCGGTGACGGCGAGCGCGGTGACGACGGCTCCCGCGGCAGCCCCGGTGAGCGCGTACCGCCTGCGTATGAGGCCGACGGCGAGCAGCAGGACGCAGCCGGCGACCAGGGAGACGGTGGTGAGTCCGGCGAGGGAGGGGTACTCGCGGAGCAGGGTGGTGGCGGCCGTGTCGGCGCGCCGGCCGGTCGCGGCGGCGTCGCCCCAGCGGCGGCCGGTGGCGGTGAGCACGAGGCCCGCGTAGACGACCGTGAGGACGAGGACGGCCCCGAGGCAGGCACGCCGGGTGCGGGTGCGGACGCGGGTGCGGAACGAGCCGGCCGCCTCACCCGCCACGGCGGCGTACCACCAGGTGTCACCGGTCTCCAGCGGCCTCGGCGAGCCGCCCGCACGGTACCTGTCGTAGGAAGCCATGCCCCGATTCGAACCCACACGGGGCGGACCCGCCCGCTGGACGCACCCGAACGACACGCCGGGAGTCAGCGGTCCTGGCGTGGGCGCTGGGCGAGGACCAGGAGGACGAGGCCGCAGACGAGCGCCAGGACGATGACGACACCCAGGCCGGCGCTCACGGCCCGGCCGTCGGCGAGTTGTCCGGCCGCCTGGAACGCGAAAGCCGTCGCGAGCGCCAGCTGGCCCCAGCCGTGCGGCGCCGTCCGGTACACGCGCCGCCGCTGCCACGCCACGATCCAGCCGGTGCGCAGCGCCGCCACACCGGAGAGCGCGAAGAGCAGGGCAAGTGTGCCGGGTATGACGACGTACCAGTCCACGGTGAGCCCCCTGTCCTCCCGGCTTTCTGCCGGAACGCGGCGCGATCATGCCACAGCGAGATGACGGGACGGCGTACGGTCGTGCCGGCGCGATCCGTACAGCGTGAACGCCGTGGACGTCAGCGCCCTATGACGGAGCGCCTGGGGCGCGGCCGGAGCCGCGGGTCAGGAGGAGGCGCGGACCACGAGTTCCGTCGGGAGCATCCGGCGGGGCTGCTCGTCCGGGTCGCTGGGGGCCGCGATCTCCTGGAGGAGCAGCCGGGCCATGGTGCGGCCCATCTCCTCGATGGGCTGGCGGACGCTGGTCAGCGGGGGGTCCATGTGCCGGGCCACGGCCGAGTCGTCGACGCCGACGAGGGCGACGTCCTCGGGGACGCGGCGGCCCGCCTCGCGCAGGACGCCCCGCGCGCCGGCGGCCATGACGTCGGAGGCGGCGAAGACGGCGTCCAGGCCGGGCCTGCGGTCCAGGAGTTCCCGCATGGCGCGGCGGCCGCCCTCCTCGGTGAAGTCGCCGGTGGCGACGAGCGCCTCGTCGGCCGCGAGGCCGGACTCGGCCAGGCCCTGGCGGTAGCCGTCGAGGCGGCAGCGGGCGACGTACATGTCGAGGGGGCCCGTGATGGTGGCGATGCCCTGCCGGCCGCGCGCGGCGAGGTGGGCGACGGCGGTCCGGCCGGCGCCGGTGTTGTCGGAGTCGACGAAGGCGACGCGTTCGTCCTCGGTGCGGCGGCCGTTGAGGACGGCGGGCAGGCCGAGGGCGCGGACCTGGTCGGGCAGCGGGTCGGCGCCGTGCACGGAGACGAGGAGGACTCCGTCGACGCGCTGGGCGGCGAGGTACTGCTCGAAGCGCTGCCGTTCCTGTTCGCTGCGGATCAGGGTGAGCAGCAACTGCTTGTCCGCGTCGGCGAGTTCGCTGCTGACGCCGCGGATGATGTCGAGGAAGTACGGCTCCGCGAAGAGTCGTGCCTCGGTCTCGGGGATGACGAGGGCGACGGCGTCGGTGCGGCTGCCCGCCAGGGCGCGGGCGGCCCTGTTGGGGACGTAGCCGAGTTCGGCGACGGCCTGTTCGACGGCGGCCTTGGCCTGTTCGCTCACCCGGGGGGAGCCGTTGATGACCCGGGAGACCGTGCCGCGGCCGACTCCGGCTCGCGCCGCGACCTCCTCCAGGGTGGGCCTGCCGGTCTGCCGCCCGCTCACCGCCATGCCGCTTCTCCCCTCGGGCCCGCCGCCCCGCCTGCGTGTGGACGCGAACCTATCAGGCGGGTGGCGCGCCCCCGGGGGATCGACTCAGGCGCCGGTCGGGGCGAGCTCGGCCATGGCGCCCCAGCCCTGCTGCGGCACCTCGACGTTGATGATCTCGGGGGTGGTGGCGATGGCGCCGGCCATGGCCGCGAGCCCGGCGGCGAAGTGCGGGGAGGCGACGTGGGTGGCGCCGGCCTCGGCGTCGGCGAAGGCCTCCAGGAGGACGAAGACGTTCGGGTCGTCGACACTGCGGGACCAGTCGAAGAACAGGTTGCCGGGCTCCTCGCGGGTGGCGCGGGTGAAGTCGGCGACCAGATCGAGCCAGCGGTCGGCGAGGTCGGGGCGGGCGGTGAAGCGGACGGCGATGAAGATCATGCGGTCAGCGTGCGGGGCGCCGCGGCGGCGTGGCCAGTCGGCCGGGTCAGGATTCCGGCAGGGCCGGAAAGTCGGGCACGGCGCGGGTGAGCGCGGCCCGGATCTCACCCTGGCGCCGTGCGAAGCCGGCGGTGGGCAGGGACACGGACAGGGCGTGCACGATGCCGTCGCCGCGCTCGGGCAGCGCCACGGCGAGACAGGTGTACGCGAGGTCGGCCTCGCCCACCGACACGGCGTAGCCCTGGCCGCGGACCCGGTCGACCTCGGCCTCGAAGCGTTCGGCGCCGGTGATCGTCCGCTCGGTGAAGCGGGCCATGCCGTGCTCGGTCAGGTAGCGGCGGCGCAGCGGGCGCGGCAGCGCGGCGAGCAGCGCCTTCCCGTGGGCGGTCGCGTGGGCGCGGCCCTCGGGGCCCGGGGTGAAGGGGTGGGCGGTGTCGGTGACGGGTGCGGTGGTGTCGACGACGGTGATCAGGCCGTCGCGGTAGGCGGTGTGGTACGCCTCCGCGCCGGTGACCCTTCGCAGCCGGCCGAGGAGTTCACCCGTTCCCGCGCCGAGGCCGTGGTGCCGCTGGTGGGAGCGGTGCAGGGCGGGGACGCGGGGCCCGGGGGCGTACCCGTCGGTGGTGCGGACGAGGTAGCCGCGCGCGAGCAGCGGGCCGGTGACGTGGTAGACGGTCGAGAGGGCGCAGCCGAGCCGCCGGGCCAGGGCCTTGGCATTGAGGGGCCGGTCGGAGTCGGCGACGGCGTCGAGGACGGCGAGGGCGCGGTCGACGGACTGGGGCCCGGGGCTCGGGTGGGCAGGCATCGTTCCAGCTTAGGGCCGGTGTGACCGGGGCATGGCCCCAGGCGTCCGCGGACGCTCCGTACGCGCTCCGCAGCCCTCCGTATCCCCGCAGGTCAAAGGGTCTTTATGTGCATAAGACACTCTTTCGGCGTACCGTCGAGTGGATCCCCGACCCTCGACGCCACGGGAGAGCGTGTGCCTCGCTCCAGGACCGACCATGCCCCGACGCCCCGCGAGGGGCGCCGTCCGCGTCTGCGGACGGCGGCCATCGCGGCGGGTGTGGTCGCCGTCGCCGCGGGCGGCCTGTACGTGGCGGGCCTGCTCACGGCCGGCGAGGACATATCCGCCGGCACCCGGGTGGCAGGCGTGGACATAGGCGGGATGAGCCGTGCCCAGGCCGAGGCCAGGCTGGCGGCGCAGGCACCGGCCGCGTGGAGCGCCCCGATACCGGTGAAGGTCGGCGACCGCGCCACGACCGTGGATCCGGCCGCCGCCGGTCTGACGGTGGACCTGGCGAAGACCGCCGACCTGGCGGCCGACCCCTCCCGCGACCCCTTCACCGTCATAGGCCGGCTCTTCTCGTCCGGCGAGCGGGAGATCAGGCCGGTATTCGCGTACGACGCGGAGAAGACGCGGGCGGCCGTCGCCGGTCTCGCCAAGAAGAACGACCGCGCGGTGCGCGAGGGTTCCGTCGCCTTCCGCGAGGGCAAGGCCGTCGCCACCCGGCCGGTGACGGGCCAGAAGCTGGACACCGGGCGGGCCGCCGAGACCCTGCGCGCGGCCTACCCGGCCACGGGCTCCGCGCCCGTGGTCCTGCCCGTCGGCATGACCGAACCGAAGCTGCCCGCCGCGGAGGTGGACCGCTTCCTCGACTCGTACGCCGAACCCGCCCTCTCCGGCCCCGTGACGCTCACGGCGGGCTCCGAGCGGCTGCGGATCGCCCCCGCCACGCTCGGCGACCACCTCACCGTGAAGGCCGAGAACGGCCGGCTCGACGCCGCCCTCGACGCCGAGGCGCTGCTGCGCGACCCGGACGTGGCCCGGCCGCTCGCCTCGCTGACGGGCGCGCCCGTGGAGGCGGGCCTCGGGGTCCGGGACGGCAGGGTCGTGGTGGAGTCGGAGGGCCGGCCGGGGCACGAGGTGACCGCGAAGGCCCTCGGCGACGCCGTGCGCCCGCTGCTCACCAGGACCGGTGAGGCGGCCCGTACGGCTCCGGTGGCCACGACGGTCATCCAGCCCGAGCTGACCGCCGACTCCCTCGCCCGCCTCGGCATCACCGAGGAGATGTCGACGTTCACGGTGGACTTCCCGTCGGCGCCGTACCGGACGACGAACATCGGCCGGGCCGCCGAGCTCATCAACGGCTCGATCGTGCAGCCCGGCGAGGTGTGGAGCTTCAACAGGACGGTCGGCGAGCGCACCCCGGACAACGGCTTCGTCGACGGCACGATGATCCTCGACGGCCAGTACCGGTCGGCGCCCGGCGGCGGCGTCTCGGCCATGGCCACCACCGTCTTCAACGCCATGTTCTTCGCCGGGGTGAAGCCAGTCGAGTACGGCGCCCACTCCTTCTACATCGAGCGCTACCCGGCCGGCCGCGAGGCGACCGTGGCGTGGGGTTCGCTCGACCTGAAGTTCCGCAACGACTCCGGCAAGCCGATCTACATCAAGGCGAGCGCCACGGACTCCTCGGTCACGGTGAGCTTCCTCGGGACGAAGAAGTACGACTCCGTCGAGGCGGTCGCCGGTCCGCGCACGAACCTCAAGGAACCCGCGAAGCGCGAGGGCACCGGCGAGGCCTGTGTGCCGCAGCCGCCCCTGGAGGGCTTCGACATCTCGGTGGACCGGGTGTTCAAGGACGGCGGCGCCGAGGTCAAGCGCGAGACCTTCAAGACCCACTACACCCCGCGCGACGAGGTGACCTGCGAGTGACCCGCGCTCGATCCGGCGGGACCGGCGCGCACCCGCACTGACGGAAGGGTGTCTTCCCCTATGGCGGGGGCATGACTCCGGAGCACGGCCCACCAGGGGGTATCCGGCTCTGATCCGCCGGACGCCTCTTGGGCCAGGGCCGCCCCTCACCTCGTCGGAGGCACGCCTTGGCGCAGCGCAGCGACCCCTTCGAGCGGCTCCTCGGCGACGCGGCGGACGAGGGCGTCTTCCCCGGCGCCGTCTGGGCCGTGGGTGACGCCCGAACGACCGTGTCGGCGGGGGCCGTCGGGCTCCTCGACCCGGCGCGGCCCGGTGACCCCATGCGACCCGACACGCTCTTCGACGTCGCCAGCCTCACCAAGATCCTCTCCGTGTGGGCCGTGACCGGCACCCTCGTCGACGCGGGGAAGCTCGATCTGACGGTGCCGCTCGGCTCCTTCTGGCCCGAGACGGCGGGGCGGCCCCTCGCCGGGGCCACGGCGCACCACCTCCTCACGCACACCGCGGGGCTGCCGCTCCGCGCCAACCTGCGGCACCTGTACGGCTCCGACCCGCAGGACGTCCGGGACGGGGTCCTCGCGGAGCCGCTCCGGCACCGGCCCGGGGCGGCCGTCGCGTACACGGACCGGGCGGCGCTGATCCTCGGATATCTGGCCGAGCACCTCACCAGGACCCCGCTCGCCCGGCTCGCCGAGGACCGGGTCTGGGCCCCGCTGGCCATGTCCGAGACCCGGTACGGTCCGCTGCCCGCCGCGGCCGGGAGGCGGTGCGCGCCCACGGAGTACGACGACGTGACCGGCACGTACCTCAAGGGGACCGTCCACGACTTCTCGGCCCGGCTGCTCGGCGGCGCCTGCGGGATCGCGGGCGTCTTCACGACCGCCGCCGACATCGGCCGCTTCCTGCGCCACCTCCTCGTCCCGGTCCCCGGCACCTTCTCCGCCGAGTGGACGGCCGCGTCGCTCCGCGTGCACACCGGAGGGCTGACCCCGCCGCGCGGCCTGTTCTGGCATCCGGCGCCCGGCACGGAACCGGCGGACGGCGTCTGGTCGCACTTCGGGTTCACGGGCACCGGCTTATGGGTGTCGCCGGGCCGGGACCGCTGGGCGGTCCTCCTCACCAACCGGCTCCGGCTCACCCGCGACCCGGGTCCGCTGGCCCGGGTCAGGGACGTCTTCCGGCGCCTCGCCTTCCCGTGACCTTCCGCCGGTCAGAGGTGTGACACACATCCGTTCGACACCCCTTGATGGAGCGGAGAGGCCGGGGGTTACCATATGAGCGCCGCCTAGCTCGAAAGATAAACTTGTGACTGTCAATGACGACTCGTTCACCAGCTGGAAGAACCGCGAGGAGATCGCGGAGTCGATGATCCCGATCATCGGGAAGCTGCACCGGGAGCAGGACGTCACCGTCCTGGTCCACAGCCGCTCCCTGGTGAACAAGTCGGTGGTCAGCATCCTCAAGACCCACCGCTTCGCACGGCAGATCGCCGGCGAGGAGCTGTCGGTCACCGAGACGCTTCCGTTCCTCCGGACGCTCACCACCCTCGATCTCGGCCCGTCCCAGATCGACATCGGCATGCTGGCCGCCGAGTACAAGACCGACAACCGCGGTCTCACGGTGGAGGCGTTCACCGCCGAGGCCGTCGCCGGCGCCACGGGCGAGAACAAGATCGAGCGCCGCGACGGACGCGACGTCGTCCTCTACGGCTTCGGCCGCATCGGTCGCCTGGTCGCCCGCCTCCTCATCGAGAAGGCCGGTTCCGGCAACGGTCTGCGCCTGCGCGCGATCGTCGTCCGCGGCGGTGGCGAGCAGGATCTGGTGAAGCGCGCCTCGCTGCTGCGCCGCGACTCGATCCACGGCCAGTTCCAGGGCACGATCACGGTCGACGAGGCGAACAGCACGATCGTCGCCAACGGCAACACGATCAAGGTGATCTACGCCAACGACCCCTCCGAGGTCGACTACACGGCGTACGGCATCGAGAACGCCATCCTCATCGACAACACCGGCAAGTGGCGCGACCGCGAGGGCCTGTCGAAGCACCTGCGCCCCGGCATCGACAAGGTCGTCCTGACCGCGCCCGGCAAGGGTGACGTGCCGAACATCGTGCACGGCGTCAACCACGACACGATCAAGCCGGACGAGAAGGTGCTGTCCTGCGCCTCCTGCACCACCAACGCGATCGTCCCGCCGCTGAAGGCGATGGACGACGAGTACGGCGTGCTGCGCGGTCACGTGGAGACGGTCCACTCGTTCACGAACGACCAGAACCTCCTGGACAACTACCACAAGGCCGACCGCCGCGGCCGTTCCGCGCCGCTCAACATGGTGATCACCGAGACCGGTGCCGCCTCGGCCGTCGCCAAGGCCCTTCCGGACCTCAAGGCCCCGATCACCGGCAGCTCGATCCGCGTCCCCGTCCCGGACGTCTCGATCGCGATCCTCAGCCTGCGCCTGGGCCGCGAGACCACCCGCGACGAGGTCCTCGAGTACCTGCGTGACGTCTCGCTGCACTCGCCGCTGAAGCGTCAGATCGACTTCACCACCGCCCCCGACGCCGTCTCCATGGACTTCGTCGGCTCGCGGCACGCGTCGATCGTCGACGCCGGCGCGACCAAGGTCGACGGCGACAACGCGATCCTCTACCTCTGGTACGACAACGAGTTCGGCTACTCGTGCCAGGTCATCCGAGTCGTCCAGCACGTCTCCGGCGTGGAGTACCCGACCTTCCCGGCCCCGGCGGTCTGATCCCCACCCCGCACAACGGCACGGCGAAGCGCCGCACTTCCTCCGGGAGGTGCGGCGCTTCGCCGTCGCGGGGCGTGTACGGCGCGAACCGATCACCGCGGCCCCGGCGTCCCTCCCCCCATGAAGACGTTCACGAAGACGTTCACGAAGACGTTCACGCACGGCGTACGCCAGCTCCTGCGCTTCGCCGTCCTCGAGGCGCGCTGCTGCGCCTTCGCCTTCGCGCTCATCGGCGGCATCGCGGTCTCCACCCTGCTGCCCGAACTCCCGATCGCCCGCTACGACCTCCTGCTCCTCTACGGGATCGGGCTCACCGTCCTCGCGTGGAAGGTGGGCTGGGACACCGGGCGGGACGTCGCCGTCATCGCCGGCTGCCATGTCATCGGGCTCCTCTTCGAGTTGGTCAAGGTACGGATGGGGTCGTGGAGCTACCCGGAGGAGGCGCTGACGAAGTTCGGCGGGGTCCCGCTGTACGGCGGCTTCCTCTACGCGGCCCTGGGCAGTTACGTCTGCCGGGCCTGGCGCCTGCTCGACCTGCGGGTCACCGGCTACCGGCCGCGCGTGACGGCGCTCCTCGCCGGCGCCGTGTACGTGAACTTCTTCACCCACCACTGGCTGCCCGACGCCCGCTGGGCGCTGGCCGCCCTGCTCGTCGCCGCCACGGCCGGCACCTGGGTGCGGTTCCGGGTGGGCGAACGGGACCACCGGATGCCGCTGGCCCTGTCGTTCGCCCTGATCGGCTTCTTCCTGTGGATCGCGGAGAACGTGGCCACGTACGTCGGCGCCTGGAGCTACCCGGACCAGCTGGACGGCTGGCAGCCGGTGTCCCTCGCCAAGTTCGGGGCGTGGGCTCTGCTCATCACGGTGACCTTCGTCCTCACGGCGCACGGGGCGAGAACCGCCACCGTCCCGCGGGGCCGCGACACGTCCCCGACCAGCCAGGCGTGACGGTGGGTGATTCCGTGCGTGCATGCGGCTGGCGTGCTACAGTCGACAGTAGTTGCAGTCGTGGTTCCCAAAGAAACTTACAAGTGCCTTTGACGATTCGACATCGTCAGGCACTTTCTGTGTTTTCGGTGCAGTTTTCCGGACGGGGCAATCATCACGGCGACTCCGGGTTTCGCACAGTGCGGACCCCTGGGCTACGCCCCGAAGGAGATTTGACATGGCTAACGGCACCGTGAAGTGGTTCAACGCTGAAAAGGGCTTCGGCTTCATCGAGCAGGAGGGTGGCGGCCCGGACGTCTTCGCCCACTACTCCAACATCGCCACCTCTGGCTTCCGTGAGCTCCAGGAAGGCCAGAAGGTGACCTTCGACGTCACGCAGGGCCAGAAGGGCCCCCAGGCGGAGAACATTCTCCCCGCCTGACGTTGACTCGTCCGACGCAGCTGGGGTCCTCACCCGTGTGGTGAGGGCCCCGGCTCGTTGCATTTTCCAGGCACTTTCAGGCATTTCCCAGGCGTTCCTGTAATTCTTCGGGCCGCGGCCCGTCGCGAATTCCTCGAAGTGCACCGGTTTCGAGGAAGGCTCCCCATGGACAACACACACAGCACACCCCGTGCCGAAAAGGCACGACGCGCCGCCGCGGCGAAGGAAGAGTTCACGGCGCCGGCCGCCGGCACCCCGGCCCTGCCCCCCGCCGCCACCTTCGCCGAGCTCGACCTGCCGGCCGAGATCCTCGACGTACTGGCCCGCGAACGGGTCGAGACGCCCTTCCCGATCCAGGCCGCGACCCTCCCGGACGCCCTCGCCGGGCGCGACGTGCTGGGACGCGGACGCACCGGCTCCGGCAAGACCCTCGCCTTCGGGCTGCCGCTCCTCGTCCGCACCGCCGGGCGGCGCGCCGAGGCACGCAAGCCGCTCGCCCTGATCCTGGTCCCCACGCGCGAGCTGGCCCAGCAGGTCTCGGAGGCGCTCGATCCCTTCGCCCGCGCCCTGAAACTGCGCCTCGCCACCGTCGTCGGCGGCATGTCGATCGGCCGCCAGGCCACCGCGCTGCGCGACGGGGTCGAGGTCCTGATCGCCACGCCCGGCCGGCTCATGGACCTCGTCGAGCGCAAGGACTGCCGGCTGGAGCGGGTGACCGTCGTCGTCCTGGACGAGGCCGACCAGATGGCCGACATGGGGTTCATCCCCCAGGTCACCGATCTACTCGACCGGGTGAACGCCGACGGCCAGCGGATGCTGTTCTCCGCCACCCTCGACCGCAACGTCGACCTCGTCGTGGAGCGCTACCTCAAGGACCCGGTCGTCCACTCCGTGGACCCGTCGGCCGCCACCGTCTCCACGATGGAGCACCACGTGCTGCACGTGCACGTCGCCGACAAGTTCGCCACCGCAACGGAGATCGCCGCCCGTGACGGGCGGGTGATCATGTTCCTGCGCACCAAGGCCGCAGTGGACCGCTTCACCCAGCACCTGCTCGGCAGCGGCGTACTGGCCGCGGCACTGCACAGCGGCAAGTCCCAGCCGCTGCGGACCCGCACCCTGGAGCGCTTCAGGAGTGGCGAGGTCCCCGTCCTGGTCGCCACCAACGTGGCGGCCCGCGGCATCCACGTCGACGCGATCGACCTCGTCGTCAACGTCGACCCGCCCGCCGACCACAAGGACTACCTGCACCGCGGCGGCCGGACCGCGCGGGCCGGCGAGGAGGGCCTCGTGGTCACCCTGGTCACCCAGGACGAACGCCGTGACGTGGCCCGTCTGATGGCGGACGCGGGCCTCCACGCCCAGGTCACCCGGGTCCGCTCGGGCGAAGCCGAACTGAGCCGCATCACCGGCGCCCGCAAGCCCTCCGGCGTACCCGTCGACGGCAGCGCGCCGAGCCAGGAGGGCGTCAAGCGCGGCGGAGCGGCCTTCCGTGGCATCGGCACCGTCCCGGGTCGCCCGGGCCGCGCCAAGAACGAGTCCAGGCGGGCCGCAGAGGCCCGCAAGACGGCCGAGGCCCGCCAGGCCGCCCGGATCCGCCGCGGCGGCTGAGAGGTCGCGGATCGGTCCGGGGCGGCTGAGAGGTCGCGGATCGGTCCGGGGCGGGCGCGGGCCTGACGGGTGATGTTCGCGCGCGTCGACGGGCCCCGGGCGGGCGGCCGGGCGCGCCCCTGCCGATACTGCGCGCATGAGACCCGCCCGCCCGGCGTCACGGCCGCGCCTCGCCGCCGTCACCGCCGCTCATCGCCCTGCTCTCCCTCGACGTCCCGGCCTCGGCCGCGGTCGCTGCGACCGGGGACGGCGGCCACCGCCGCCCCTGTGTCACCTCCCCGCCGCCTGACAGCGGTCCGGCACGTGACGTCCTGCGGATCGCCGAGCGGGCCAAGGCGGAGATGGACCTCGAGTCCGTGATCCTGCGGGTCACCGTCGAGGGGCGCGAGGTCGTCACGGCCGCGCTCGGCGAGTCGATGACCGGTGTCCCGGCGGACCCCGCCATGCACTTCCGCAACGGCAACGTGGCGATCAGCTACATGGGCACGGCGCTGCTCCGGCTGGTCGACGAGGGCAGGGTCGGCCTCGACGACCCCGTCGGGCGCTGGCTGCCCGACCTCCGGGACGGCAACCGGATCACCTTGCGGATGCTCGCCGCCTCCACCACCGGTCTCGTCGACTACGTCAAGGCCCCCGGTTTCGCCGAGAGCGTCTCCAAGGACCCCTTCCGGCAGTGGACGGCCGAGGAACTGGTGGGGATCTCGACGAGCCGGAATCGGTGGTACGAGCCGGGGACCAACTGGAACTACTCGCACGCCAACTTCGTGCTGCTCGGGGCCGCCCTGGAGAAGATCACAGGGACCCGCCTCGACGTCCTGCTCCAGGAGAAGGTCATGGGCCCGCTGGGCCTGCGCGAGACCCGCAACAGCTTCACGCCCGACATCCCGGCTCCGGTTCTGCACGCCTTCACCGCCGAACGCGGGACGTACGAGGAGTCCACCTTCTGGAACCCGTCGTGGACCACCGCGCCCGGCGCTGTGCAGACCACGAACATCTGCGACCTGGCGCGCTCGGCCTCCGGGATCGGCTCGGGCCGGCTCCTCTCCCCCGCCGCGTACAAGGAGCTGCTGAATCCGGGCACGGTGGGCCTTGGCCGGGCGACCAAGACCTGCCCGGCGACGGTCT
Organism: Streptomyces sp. NPDC051822; assembly: GCF_044452745.1. Taxonomy (NCBI): domain Bacteria; kingdom Bacillati; phylum Actinomycetota; class Actinomycetes; order Kitasatosporales; family Streptomycetaceae; genus Streptomyces; species Streptomyces sp. NPDC051822. The sequence continues at coordinate 263,050 of NZ_JBITBZ010000011.1, forward strand.
GCCTCCCGAACACCCGGGCCACCCACTACGGGATGGGCCTGCTGGTCCTGGGTGGCTGGGTGTCGCAGCACCCGCTGTTCTTCGGCTACAGCGCCTCCCAGGACTACCTCCCGTCCAAGCGCCTCGCCATCGCGGTCTCCACCACCGAGGGACCTTCCGCTCCCGACGGTCACAGCGCCCATGTGATCGCCCAGCGCATCGCCGCCGCCCTCGCCCCTGACCAGCCGATCCCGGACTTCGGCTGAGGGCCGCGTCCTGCCGGGAGGTGGGTCTCAGGGGCTGCCCGGCTCGGGGTGCGCGGGGCCGATGCCGAGGGACGGCAGGACGACCTTGAGGTGGTCGGCGCCGCCCTTCAGCCGGCTCTGCGGGCCGTTCAAGGGCGTGTTCCACTGGGTGTTCCACGGGCCGGGCCCGGGTTCGCTTCTCGGGTCGGTCCTGGGGGCACCTTTCGGGCCGCTCTTCGGGTCGCTCCTCGGGTCGTGCGCCGTGCCCGGGCCCGTGCCCGGGCCGTTGCCGTCGCCGTTGCCCGGGCCGGTGCTCCGGCCACAGCCCTGGTTCTGCTTCGCCTTCCTGCCCGCCTCGTGCCCGTGGCAGTGCGCCTTCCCGTTCTCGGCGGGGCGCGACTCAGGGCCCTCCGTCGGCGGTTCCGGCGCGGATGTGGACGGCGGAGCGGGCAGGGTCGCGTGCTCTTCCGGAGTCGGCTTCACCGTGGCGGGCGGGGTGTCACGGAGCGGCTCCGGGACGGGGTTCGCCGGTGCCGGGTCGTCCAGGAACCGGCCGGGGAGTTCCGCGGCGGCGATGGCCACGCCGCCCAGCGTCACGCTCGCGAGCATCGCGGCGGCGACGGTCCGCAGCGAGCGCCGTCCGCGGCGCGGCGGTGCTGCCGGCGTCCAGTCGTCGCGGCGGCGCGTTCGGCGGGACGCGTGCAGGCCCGCGTCGCGCGCGGCCCGGAAGGCGGCGAGAGCGCTTGCCTCGGCGTCCCGGCCGGTGGTTGCCGGGGCCTCCTGGCGCGCCGCGTCCCCGGCGGCCGTGCTCACGGCGTCTCCGTCGGCGCGCGGCACGGCTCGCGGAGCCGCCCCCGGGTCGTCGTCCCGTTCGCCCCGTTCGGCCCGTTCGCCGTCCCGTTCGTCCGTGGGCATCCCGTCACCTCCCTCTTCCCTTGAGTTCCCGCGCCAGTCGCCGTAGGCCACGGTGCGCCGCGGACCGTACCGCACCGGGGCGTTTGCCCAGAACCCGGGCTGCCGTCGGGCCGTCCAGGCCGACGACGACCCGGAGCAGGACGGCCTCCGCCTGCTCCCGTGGCAGGCCCATGACCAGCGCGAGCGCCTGCTGCGTCGAGAAGGTCTCCAGTGCCTCCCCCGCCGTGTCCACGGCGGCGGGCAGGTCGATCACGTCCTGTTCGAGCCGGGTGGGGCGGGGCCGGACCCGCGCCCTGCGCAGGTGGTCGAGGGCCCGGTGCCGGGCTATGGTCGCGGTCCAGCCGCGGAAGCCGGCCCCGTCGCCGCGGAACCGGCCGAGGTCCCGGGCGATCTCCAGCCATGCCTCGGAGGCGACGTCCTCGGCGTCCTCGCCGACGATGCCCCGGAGATATCCGAGCAGCCGGGGGGCCACCATCCGGTAGACCCGCCCGAACGCCTCCTCGTCGCCCGCCCGCGCCCGTTCGACGGCCGAGCCCAGGTCCGCGTCGTGTGTCGTGGAGGGCGCGTGCCCCGTCCCCTCGTCCACACGATCCTCTTCACAGCCGGTTTGTTCGCGAAACCTCCGGTCGCCGCGCGCACCGGATCGCGATCATCCTGTCAGATGGTCAACATCTGCTTGCCGACAGGCCGTCGGGGGCGTGGACCCACCGTCTGCGGGTGCGGGGCGGCCGTCGCCCGTGGAGGGTGAGGAAGTACGTCCGCAGGGACTCCTGCGGTCCGATCTCGAAGCGGTTCACGGTCCGGCCGAGCGGGTTCCAGACCCGGCCGTCCGGCATCCGCAGTCCGACGGAGCGGGCGAACACGGTCCGGAGCAGGTGGTCCGGAGGAATGTCCACCCAGACCGCCCCGGCCTCGCGCACCAGGACCTCGCCGACATAGGCGCCGAGGCCGAGCAGCGGGCCCGCCACGTCCTCCCGCCCCGCGCCGCCCTGACGCAGCCCGTCGATGAGTCGGTCGACGATGCTGAGGCTGGGCGCGGTGTAGTCGAGCGGGAGCCGGGCCCGCAGGGTGGCGCGCTCCACGAACGCGGCTGCGTGACAGGGCATGTCGGCTGCGGACAGGTTCGGGCTTTCGCGGTCCATGCGTGATCCCCGTTCTCCTTAGAAGCGGCGTCGGTCGCCAGCTGATGAAGCGGAATCCGCACTCGAGACATCACGCATCACGCACGTGACCCTGGTCACACAGACCACACAGCCCACACGGCCGATCAGTGAAGGGGCAGCCGTACCTCGATGGTCTTGCCGCCCTGCGGCAGCAGGCACAGCCTGATCTCCCGCGCGAGGAGTCTGATCAATGGCCAGCCGAATCCTCCCTCCGCCGGCCCGAAGGCGCGCTTGCGCCCCTGCGCGTCGGTGAGGTGCGGCAGTTCACCGCTCGGATCCGCGACGATGATCGTCACCACGCCCCGGTGGATCTCCACGCCGAAGCCGGTGAGGCCGCCGCCGTGCCGCATCGCGTTGGTCACCAGCTCGGAGGCGACGAGCAGGGCGTCGCCTCGGGCCTGGGCCGAGGGCCTGTCCCCCGTCGTGGCCTCGGCCACGTCCAGGGCCTCCGCCACCCTGGCGCGCGCCTCGGCCGCGTCACGGGGCAGCCAGGGGCGCTGCCCCTCCCGCATGACGCGCGCTTCGCCACCGTCGCGCGGAAGCCACGGCCGGTTTCCGTCCGGCGTGCGATGCCCTGTGGTCACTGGCCCGGCCACCTGTCTCACTCGTCGTCACCGGCCTCTTCCCCGGCGTTCCACCGGGCGCCTTCCCCGACGATCGCACCGCATTCCCCCTTTCACCCGCGCGACCGGCCGTTCCCGTGTGTCGTTCTCATCCGCGTTCTCATGTGATGGCACGAAGAGGCCTCCTGCGGCGGATGCGGCGGGTCGAACCGGGCAGACGCGGCGTACGGCCGCCGCCGTCACGTGCGCGGGCCGTGGGACCGGAAGGTGCGGGGCATGATCGATCGGGAGAACGCGCGGGGCCGTGAGGAGACCGCGGACGAGCGGGCCGACCGGCAGTGGCAGGACCTCCTCCAGGAGATCCGGGTGGCCCAGACGGGTGTGCAGATCCTGCTCGGGTTCCTGCTGACGGTGGTCTTCACCCCGCGCTACGTGAGTCTCGGTTCGGTGGAGAAGACGACGTACATCCTGACGGTGATCCTGGGGTCGCTGGCCACCGGCGCGCTGATCGGCCCGGTGTCCTTCCACCGTCTGGTGTCGGGGCGCCGGATCAAACCCCAGGCGGTCGTCTGGGCCTCCCGGCTGATCGTGACCGGCATCGTGCTGCTCGTCGCGACCCTCTCCACCGCACTCTTCCTCATCCTGCGGGTGGCCACCGACAACGAGCTCGTGCCCTGGCTCGTCGCGCCCGTCCTCGCCTGGTACGTCCTGTGCTGGTTCGCCCTCCCCCTGTGGGCCCGGAGCCGTTACACCTCGAACAGTGACGACTGACGAGTGACGGGCGGCGCCACGGGTAGCCGCACGGCGAACTCTCGGAAGCGTGCGGGAAGGAGACACATCATGCCTCGCGGATCCAGCCAGAAGCGGGAGCGTCAGTACGAGCACATCAAGGAGAGCGCGGAGGACCGCGGCGAGAGCACGAAGCGGGCCAAGGAGATCGCCGCCCGCACCGTGAACAAGGAACGGGCCCGGCAGGGCGAGTCCAAGACGTCGAGCAGGCAGTCCACGCAGGACATGTCGTCCGGCGAGCGCGGGGGCCGGCGCTCCGGGAGCGGCTCCGAGGGGCGCACGTACGACCAGCTCTACGAAGAGGCCAAGCGCCGCGACATCGACGGCCGCTCGAAGATGAACAAGGCACAGCTCGAGCGCGCCCTGGGCGGCGGATGAAGCCCCGCGGGCCGCCCGGTCAGGCGTCCTGGATACGCCGGAACGGGCGGTCCGCCTCCAGTGCGTACGCGATGTCGAGGAGGGTCCGTTCGCTGCCGGGGCGGCCCGAGAACATCACCCCGACGGGCAGCCCGTCCTCCGTGGTGCGCGCGGCCGGCACCGAGATCGAGGGCGTGCCGACGACGTTGTCGACCGGCGTGAAGGCCACGTACGCGAGGATCCGTTCGATCAGGACCGGATAGGGGACGGTGGGTGCGAGGTGCCCGATCCGTGGCGCGGTCTGGGCCAGTACGGGCGTCAGGATCAGGTCGAAGCCGCGGAAGGCCGCCGCGTACGCCACTTTCGTGCGCTTGAGCCGCCGTAGTACGCCCGGGGTGCGCCGCCAGTTCTTCAGGTACTCCTCCCGCAGTCCCCTGCTGAGGCCGTCCATGCCGCGCCGGTCGAAGTCCGGGCCGAGGGTCCGGCCGGTGGTGCCGAGGAGGAACGACAGCATCCCCCAGTAGGTGAGGAAGTCCTGGGTGAAGTGGGGGTCGAGGGCCGGTGCCACCGGTTCCACGGTGTGGCCGAGCCGTTCCAGGGTGGCCGCCGTCTCCGTGACGGCCGTGCGGGTGGTGGTGTCGGCGGGGACCCCGTTCGGCGAGTCGAGGAGGAACCCGATGCGCAGCCGGCGCCCGGAGGGGCCTTCGACGAGGCCCAGGGGCGGCAGCTTCGGGTTGCGCCAGTGCGTCTCGGCGGCGGCGAGGAACGCGGCGGTGTCCCGTACGGAACGGCTCACGATGCCGTCGGAGACGAGGTCGAGGGGCAGTCGGCGGCTCTGGTCGTTGGGCACGACCCGGCCGCGGGTCGGCTTGAGCCCGACGAGCCCGCAGCAGGCGGCCGGGATGCGGATCGAGCCGCCGCCGTCGTTGGCGTGGGCGATAGGCACCGCCCCGGCGGCGACGAGCGCGGCGCTGCCACCCGACGAACCGCCCGCCGAATGCTCCGTGTTCCAGGGGTTGCGGACCGGCTCGGCGGTCTCGTACTCCGTGGTGGGGCTGAATCCGAACTCGGGCAGCCGGGTCTTGCCCAGGACGGTGACACCGCTGCTCAGGAACTGCCGCGTGAACGGAGCGTCCCGCCGCGCGACTGCGGGGGTGAAGGCCGCGCTGCCGTGACCCGTGGGCAGACCCTGGTGGTCGGTGTTGTCCTTGACGAAGGTCGGCACCCCCGCGAACGCGCCGCCGCCCGCTCCGGTGGCGTACCCCGGGGCGTCGTCGACGTGCACCTGGACGGCGTGGAGCCGTGCCTCGACCGCCCGTACCCGCTCGGCCGCATCCCGCGCCGCCTCGGCGGCGCCGACCTCGCCCCGCCGGATCGCCCGGGCGAGCCCGACGGCGTCGTGCTCGCCCAGGGAGTCGTCCCGGAAGGCGTGCACCGTGGCGCGTTCCTCGAATGTCGTCATCGCTGCGTCAACCCCCGGCCGTGTGGATCGTTGCCCGCAAGAATGCACTACCAACGAGTAACACGCGAGGGTGCCTCGGCGAGGACGCTCCGCCGCAGGCTCGCGAGGGACACCCCCTCCAGGCTCTCCGCGAAGACCCGCCCCGGGCCCGCCGGCACGGGCAGCATCGAGGGCACGACCAGGACGACGCAGCCCGCGGCGTCGGCCGAGGCGGCTCCGTCGGGCGAGTCCTCGACGGCGACGCAGGCCGCGTACGGCACACCGAGACGCCGGGCGGCCTCCCGGTACGGGTCGGGGTGCGGCTTCGTCCGTACGGTGTCGTCGGCGGAGAGGGTGAAGGCGAAGGGGACCCCGGCGAGCGCTCCCCCGGTCACCGAGTCGACCACCGACCGCGGCGAGGCACTCACCAGGGCGAACGGCACGCCCTCGGCCTCCAGTTCGGCGAGCAGGCGCCCCGCGCCGGGCCGCAGGGGGGCGCCCTTGTCGACGCGTTCCTCGAAGGCGGCGGTCAGCGCGCTCGCGACGCCCGCCTCGCCGGTGTCCCGCGTGCCCGTGACGCGTACGAGATGGGCGGCGGTGTCCTCGACGGCGCGGCCGACGACCTCGGGCGCGTCGGCCTGGGTCAGCCGGTGGCCGAGCCGTGCTGCGACCTCCTCCGTGGCGTCCCACCACAGGACCTCGGTGTCGACGAGCGTGCCGTCCATGTCGAAGAGGACGGCGGCGAGTTCGGTCACCGCTGCGTCCTCGGCGCCACGAGTACGGGATGCGGGGCGAGGCCCAGGGCGACCCGGGCACCCGGGGCGAGCGCCGTCGCCTCGCGTGAGGACAGGTCGGCCTTGACCCGCGTACCGGCGTGGTCGACGTGGACGCGGGTGACCGAGCCGAGGAAGGAGGTGGAGACGACCGTCGCGTCGCCGTCGGGGGCGGCGCTCACCGTGACGTTCTCGGGGCGGACCAGGACGTCCACCTCTCGGTTCTGCGGCGCCTCGCCGTCGACGGGCAGCCTGACGCCGGCCACCTCGACGAGGCCGGAGTCGGTCAGGAGCCCGGGGAGCCGGTTCATGGTGCCGACGAACTCGGCGACGAAGGGGGTCGCGGGCCGCCGGTAGAGCTCGGCGGGAGCGGCGCACTGCTCCAGCCTCCCGGCGTTGAGGACGGCGACGCGGTCCGCCATGGACAGCGCCTCCTCCTGGTCGTGGGTGACGAAGACCGTGGTGATGCCGAGGGAGAGCTGGAGCCGCCGGATCTCCTCCCGCAGGCTGAGGCGGACCTTGGCGTCGAGGGCCGACAGCGGTTCGTCGAGGAGCAGGACGCGGGGCCGCAGGGCGAGCGCGCGGGCGAGCGCCACCCGCTGCTGCTGGCCGCCCGACATCTGGTGCGGGTAACGGTCGGCGTGCTGGGGCAGGCCGACGAGGTCGAGGAGCTCGGCGGCCCGCTCGCGCCGCTCGGCCGCCCTGACCTTGCGTACGCGCAGGCCGAAGGCGACGTTGTCGGCGGCGGTCAGGTGGGGGAAGAGGCTGTACGACTGGAAGACCATGCCGGCGTCGCGCCGGTTGGCCGGCACGTGGGTGACGTCGGTGCCGTCGACGAGGACCTCTCCGGCGTCGGGCTGTTCGAACCCGGCGAGGACCCGGAGCGCGGTGGTCTTGCCGCAGCCCGACGGGCCGAGGAGGGCGAGCAGTTCGCCGGGTTCGACGGTCAGGTCGAGTCCGTCGAGGGCGGTGGTGGCGCCGAACGCGCGGCGCAGGCCCCGGAATTCGACGCGCGCCCCGCCGACCGCGGCGGGCGCGGTCCGTTCCGCTGTTGCTGAGGACATGGTCAGGACTCCTTGCGGGAGGCGCGGGAGGCGCGGGAAGGGGTTGTCTGCGCCGTTCCCGCCCGGGAGAGGAGCAGCAGCAGGAGCCAGGTGATGACGAGGCTGAGGAGGGAGACGGCCACCGACATGCGGGCATGGGCCCCGGAGATGGAGACGATCCACACCGCGAACGGCCGGAAGCCGAGCAGCGAGGCGATGGTGAACTCGCCGAGGACGAGGGCGAGGGTGAGGAAGGCGGCGCCCGCGAGCGAGGCCCGCAGATTGGGCAGGATGACGCGGAACATGACGTACGGGCGGCTCGCCCCGCAGTTGCGGGCGGCCTCGACGAGGGTCGGGACGTCGACGGCGCGCAGTCCCGCGTCGAGGGAGCGGTACACGAACGGCAGGGCCATGACCGTGTACGCGAGGACCAGGACCACGGGGAAGTCCTCGTTCTGGACCGCCAGGAAGGTCCGGTAGAGAGGGGTGCGCGAGAGGTGCTCGGGTCCCCAGCGCAGCACGGTGGTGATGCCGGTGACGAGCGCGATCGGCGGCACCACGAGCGGCAGCATGCACATGACCTCGATGACCGGCCGCAGCCGGGGCGAGCCGATCCGTACGGCCACCAGGGCGGGCACGGCGAGCAGCAGGGCGAGGAGGATGGTCGCGGCGGCGAGTCCGAGGGAGAGCAGCAGGCTCTCGGTGAATCCGTCGGCGGCCAGGAGCGCGGTGTACGCCTCGAAGGAGACGCCCTGGCCCGGGGTGTGCACGGTGAACACGAACGAGGCGATCAGCGGGACCAGGAAGTAGGCGCCGCCGAGGCCGAGGACGGCGCCGCGCCACAGGCGGGGCCTGCGCCGCTTCCGTACGGGGCGGGCCCGTGAGGCCGCGTCGGCCTCCGGGGCGGCCTCCCGGGCGGTGGGGGTCATCGCAGCCATCGTGCGCTCCTGCGCTGGAGGGGGAGGTAGACGGCCATGACGAGACCGGCGATCAGGATCATGTCGAGGCCGAGGGCGAGGGCCACGTTCTCCTGGCCGACGAGGACGTTCCCGGAGAGCGCGTCCGCGATCTTGAGGGTGACCAGGGGGACGGAGCCGCCGACGAGCGCCGCCGCGGTGGCGTGTGCGGCGAACGCGCTGCCGAAGAGCAGCACGAACCCGCCGAGCAGGGCGGGCGCGAGGACGGGGATGCCGACGTGGCGCCAGTACCGCAGGCCGCCTGCGCCCGCGTTCTGCGCGGCCTCCCGCCACTGGGGCCGCAGGCCGTCGAGGGCGGGGAGTATCACCAGGACCATGAGCGGGATCAGGAAGTACAGGTAGACGACGGCGAGGCCGGTGAACGAGTACAGGTTCCAGCCGAGGGCGCCCAGGTCGGCGAGCTGGGTGACGACGCCGGAGATGCCGACGGTCGCGATGAACGCGAACGCGAGCGGGACGCCGCCGAAGTTGGCGAGGACCCCGGAGGCGGTCAGGACGGCGTCGCGCAGGGCCCGGGAGCGGGAGGTCACCACGGCCTGGGCGATGAGGACGCCGAGGACGGAGCCGATGAGCGCGGTGAGGGCGGAGAGCTGCACGCTGCCGGCGAGGGATCCCAGGTAGGGGCCCTGGAGCGAGCGGCTCAGGTGCTCTCCGGTGAGGGCGGTGGCGCCGGTGGCCGGGTCGGTGCGGGTCACGGCGCCGTACAGCAGGGCGCCGAGCGGAAGTCCGAAGCACAGTCCGGTGAAGGCGATCAGGGGGAGCGCGGCGAGCCAGGTGCGCGGGCCGCGCCGCCGGCGGCGGGTGCCGCCGGCGGGTGCCGTGGTGCTTCCCGCGCCGACGGCGGTTCCCTCGGTGGGGGTGGAGGAGGCGGAGGACATCAGGAGACGGCCTTGTCCCACTTCTCGGCGAGGGTGGCCTTGGCCTTGTCGAGCTCGGCGGAGGCCGGGAAGGCGGGGGTGCCGGCGACGGCGGGCAGCTTGGCCACGAACGTCTTGTCGGCGGTGCCGTCGGCGGTCATGGCGGGCAGCAGGACGGGGCGGGCGTACCCCTTGAGCCAGAGGTTCTGGCCCTCGGCGCTGTAGAGGTACTCCATCCAGAGGCGGGCGGCCGCGGGGTGCGGGGCGTCCTTGTTGATGGCCTGGGAGTAGAACTGGGCGTAGACGCCGTCGGTGGGCACGGCGACCTGCCAGTCGACGCCCTTGTCCTTGAACTGGTCGGCATAGCCGGCGTTGAGGTAGTCCCAGTCGATGCTGATGGGCGTCTCGCCCTTCTCGACCGTGGCCGGGGTGGACTCGACGGGGATGAGGTTGCCGCTCTTCTTCAGCTTGCCGAAGAAGTCGATGCCGGGCTGGATGTCGGCGAAGGAGCCCTTGTTGGCGAGGGCCGCCGCGTACACGCCGCCGAAGGCGGAACCGGACTTGGTGGGGTTGCCGTTGAGGGCGACCTTGCCCTTGTACTCGGGCTTGAGGAGGTCGGCGAAGGTCTTCGGGCAGTTCGGGATCCGCTTGGCGTCGCAGCCGATGGAGACGTAGCCGCCGTAGTCGTTGTACCAGCGGCCGGCCTCGTCCTTCTGCGCGGCCGGGATCTTGTCCCAGGCCTCGACCTTGTACGGGGCGAAGAGGCCCTCCTCCGCACCGCTGCGGGCGAAGGCGATGCCGAGGTCGAGGACGTCGGGGGCGCGCTTCTGGCCCTTGCGGGACTTGACGGCGGCGATCTCGTCGGCGCTCGCGGCGTCCGGGTTCTCGCTCTCGACCTTGATCCCGTACTTCGTCTCGAACGTCTTGATCAGTTCGCCGTAGTTGGCCCAGTCCGGCGGCAGCGCGATGACGTGGAGCGCGCCCTCCTGCTTGGCCGCCTTCACGAGGGCGTCCAGGCCGCCGAGGTCCTTCGCCGAGACGGCGGTGGCCGCCTTCGCGCCGTCGCCCGTGGCGCCGGCCGCGCCCTCGGGCGCGGCGCCGCAGGCGGTGACGGTGGTCAGGACGGCGGCGCCGAGCAGTACGGCGGCACCGCGGACGGGGGTTCTGCGCACGGGTTCTCCCAGGGGCGAGTGACGGAACTTGTCTGAACAAGCCGCCCTTAGTTCGCCCTTACATCCTGTCCGGAAAATGAACGGGACATGGCTGATTCCACACGGCTCCCGGAAGAGCCGGGGGCACGGAACACCCCGCCCGCCACGGCGACTTGAGCAGGAGCCCGGGACCCCCTCCCCCGCCGGGTCACGGGTTAGGGTGGGCAGCGGAACAGCACACGCCGTGACCGGGTGCGCACAGCCACGCGCGAGAAGGGGGATGCCGTGACGGCGCTCTACGTGGAGATCGCGGAGGGACTCCGCCGATCGATCCTCAGCGGCGAGTACGCCGTCGGCGCCCGGCTGCCCTCCGAGAGCGACCTCGCCGACCACTGGTCCGCCTCGCGCGGCACGGTCCGCCAGGCCGTCGCCCTGCTCACCTCGGAAGGCCTCATCGGTTCGCGCCAGGGCGCCCGCCGCATCGTGCTCCGCAGGGAGCGCAGGCACAGCTTCGCCGAACTCCACAGTTTCGCCCAGTGGGCTCGCGCCATGGGCTACCAGGCGACGAGCCGTTTCCTCCGCCGCGAACGCCGCGGCGCCACCCCCGAGGAGGCGCGCCGGCTCGCCCTGCCGGAACGGGCCGACGTCCTGGACGTCCTGCGGCTGCGGCTCCTGGACGGGGAACCGGTGATGGTGGAGCGCACCGCGTACGCGGACTGGGTCGCCCCCACCGTCGAGGCGCTTCCCGTCGACTGCGCCTCGATCATGGACAGCATGGCGGAGGACGCCGGAATCGTCGCCCACTACGGCGAGCACCTCATCGACGCCGTCCCCGCCGGAAGCGACGACGCCCGGCTCCTGCGCGTCCGCAGGGGAAGCCCGCTCCTGCGCCAGCGCCACCTCACGAGCAACCCGGACGGACGGCCCATCGAGTGGACGGAGGACCGCTACCGGGCGGGCAGCGTCACCTTCAACGTGAGCAACTCGGTGGGCACGGCGCCCCTGGTACGGGACCCGGGCGCGCTGCTCATGTGACGCCGCGCCGGGACGGCGCGCCCGGAAACGACGACGTGGTGGCCGGGAGCGATCCCGACCACCACGTCGACGACAAGCTGTCGTGTCCGAGGGGGGACTTGAACCCCCACGCCCGATAAAGGGCACTAGCACCTCAAGCTAGCGCGTCTGCCATTCCGCCACCCGGACAAGGTGTGCGTCGCTCCGAGTGATGATCACTCGCGGCGACAAGATGAATATATCAGGGCTCCGACCTGGAGTTCACCTGTGTTTCCCGTGGTCAGGGGTGGGCGGCGGCGGGGAAACGGGTACGGAAGTGACCCATGCGTACTCACCGTGTTCACGCGCCCCGGCCGGCGCCATCACTGCGCCGGCCGTCCCCCAGGATGACCACCCGGACGGCGAGGCGGCCGGTCAGGCGCCGGCCGACAGGGCGCCGAGGCCCTTGCGCAGGTCCTCGGCGTCCATGACGGGCGTGTAGGAGATCTTGGCGCCGAGTTGCAGGAAGAAGGGCTCCGAGAACCTCGGCAACTGCGACGGGTCCTCCAGGTCGACGAACAGGTACGCCGTCCGACAGCCGTCCTCGGCGCCGAAGTAGGCGGCTTCGGGACGGAGCCGGCTCATCGCGTCCTCCAGCAGCTTCTGGAGGGTGCCCTGCCTGATGGCCTCGTTGGAGGCCGGGGTGTCCATCTGAACCTTCATCAGCATGCGCATGGCACGGCCTTTCCGACCGGGCAGGCGCTCCGTTCGGCACGCCCTCGACACCCGGACGTCCTTCCTCCAGCGTCCCCCTTCACCGTCGGCACGACCACTCGGCGCCCGCTGGGGGGGCGGACCGTCAGTGGCCGCTGAGTTCGCCGGTGAGCCGGGCGTGGAGGTCGGCGCTTGGGGTGTTGAGGCCGGTGATCTCGACGGTCTTGCCGCGCTGGGCGTACTTGGTCTCGATGGCGTCGAGGGCGGCGACGGTGGAGGCGTCCCAGATGTGGGCGGCGGAGAGGTCGATCACGACCCGGCCGGGGTCGCCCGCGTAGTCGAACTGTCCGACGAGGTCGTTGGAGGAGGCGAAGAACAGCTCGCCGGTGACCCGGTAGACGACGCTCGTGCCGCCGGGATCGGTGACTGCGGTGACCTCGGCGAGGTGGGCGACGCGCTTGGCGAAGATGACCATGGCGGTGACCGAGCCGATGACGACGCCGACGGCGAGGTTGTGGCTGGCCACCACGGCCACGACGGTGATCACCATGACCGCGATCTCGCCGGCCGGCAACCGCCGCAGGGTCTTCGGTGCGATCGAATGCCAGTCGAACGTCGCGAAACACACCATGATCATGACGGCGACGAGGGCGGCCATCGGGATGTCGGAGACGACCGGGCCGAAGACGATGCACAGCACCATCAGGAACGCGCCCGCGAGGAACGTGGAGAGCCGGGTGCGGGCGCCGGAGACCTTCACGTTGATCATCGTCTGGCCGATCATCGCGCAGCCGCCCATGCCGCCGAAGAAGCCGGTGACGATGTTCGCGACGCCCTGGCCGACGGACTCGCGGGTCTTGTCCGAGCGGGTGTCCGTGATGTCGTCGACCAGTTTGGCCGTCATCAGCGACTCCATCAGACCGACAAGCGCCATCGCGAAGGCGTACGGGGCGATCGTCGTGAGCGTGTCGAGCGTGAAGGGCACGTCGGGCAGGCCCGGCACCGGCAGCGCGGACGGCAGGTCGCCCTTGTCGCCGACTGTGGGAACGGCGATGGCGGCGCCGACCGTGATCACCGTGAGGATGACGATGGACACCAGCGGGGCCGGGACCACGGTCGTGACCTTCGGGAAGAACACCATGAGCGCGAGACCGCCGACCACGAGCGGGTACACGGCCCACGGCACGTCGCGCATCTCGGGAACCTGCGCCATGAAGACGAGGATCGCGAGGGAGTTCACGAAGCCGACCATCACGCTGCGCGGGATGAACCTCAGCAGTTTCGCCACTCCGAGCGCCCCGAGGACCACCTGGAAGACGCCCGCCAGGATCACGGCGGCCACCAGGTAGCCGAAGCCGTGCTCGCGGTTCAGCGGGGCGATCACCAGCGCGACCGCGCCGGTGGCGGCGGAGATCATCGCGCGCCGTCCGCCGACGACGGAGATGACGACGGCCATCGTGAAGGAGGCGAACAGGCCGACGGCCGGATCGACGCCGGCGATGATCGAGAACGAGATCGCCTCGGGGATCAGCGCCAGAGCGACGACCAGACCGGCCAGGACCTCCGTACGCCAGACCTTCGGGTCACGCAGCCAGTCGGGCTTCAGGCCACGCAGATACGAGGCCGGGGACACGGAGGGAGCGGAAGAGGACAAGGGAAGGGAGACCTGTCGTGCTCGGGCACGCCCGTACGCGGCGGGTCGAGCGTGCGGCGGGGGCGCGGAGCGGCCGTACGGCATCCGCGGGGAACCGGATCTTCGCCAGGGGCGCCATCGGCCCCGGCACGGCGACGGGGAGCCGGCGCCACGCCGTCCTCTCACCTTCAACAACTTTACGTGACCTGCCGGAGGTCACGGACCGCCCGCCCCATGCGGTGAGGCCCGCCGCGTCATGCCTCGGGGGGCGGAGTGGCGGTGATCACCCAGCGGAGGGCGGCGGTGATCGCGTGTCCTCCGGGACGGGCCAGCGGCCGCAGGAGCCGTGTGGCGGCCGGCAGGTCGAGGGCGGTCCTGGCCCACGCCGGCAGGAGATCGACCGCCGCCGCGGCGAGGAACGCGTAGGGCAGCCTGGCGAGCGCCGGCAGCGGCGGCTCGGACAGCAGATAGCGGGCGGCCGCCCGTGACTCCGGTGTGGCGCGCAGCTCGGAGCGGTACTCGGCCAGGCGGGCCGTGAGCCCGGCGCGGGTGCCGGGCGGACGCTCCGCGCCGAGGCGTCGCGCCACCTCGGCCATGTCGGCCACGTACCCGTCCTCTCCGGCCGGGTCCAGCGGAGCCCGCCCGTAGCGCTGGTGCGCCCTGAGGAAGCACTCCGTCTCCGCGATGTGCACCCAGCAGAGGAGATGCGGATCCGAGGCGCGGTACGGCACGCCCTCGGAGGTCGTCCCGCTGATCCGGCCGTGCACCCCCCGTACCCGGGCCACCGCGTCCTCCGCGTCCTGACTGGTGCCGAAGGTGGTCACCGCCAGGAACGTACTGGTCCGCTGGAGCCGCCCCCAGGGGTCCCCCTGGAAACCGGAGTGAGCGGCGACCGCGGCCATCGCCGTCGGGTGCAGGGACTGGAGCAGGAGGGCGGCGAGGCCGCCGATGTACATCGACGCGTCCCCGTGCACGGTCCGTACGGGACGGTCGGGGCCGAACCAGCGCGGGCCGGGTGTGCCGTGGATGCGGGCACGCTTCCGGTGCGCCTCGGGGCCCGCGACCCGGTGGAGCAGGGACTCACCGGCTCGCTCCCGCAGGGCGCCGACGCACGACGGTGAACGGACCACAGGCCCAGTATCGCCCGAGAGGGCCTACGGAGGCGTCCCCTCGCCCTCCGGTCGGAGTTCGGCCCACACGGTCTTGCCCTCGTCGGTGTGGCGTACGCCCCAGTTCTCCGCGAGGGTGGCGCAGATCAGCAGACCGCGGCCGCCCTCGTCCACGGCTTTGGCATGGCGCAGGTGCGGTGCGGCCTGGCCCGCGTCGCTGACCTCGCACGTCAGCGTGTCGCCGTCCGTGATCAGTCGCAGGACGATCGGCGCGGCGCCGTAACGGACGGCGTTGGTGACGAGTTCGCTGGCGACGAGCGTGGCTGTGAACGGGTCGACGGGGTGCTTCCACTGCCCGAGCCGCTCCTCGACATGCGCCCGTGCCGCGCCGACGGCCGAGAAGTCGAAGGGGACGGCCCATCGTCCCAGCTCGCTCGGGGGCAGGTGCCGCGTGCGGGCGATCAGCAGGACGCGGTCGGGGGCCAGGAGCCGTTCCACGGCGTCCGCCATCGCCTCCGGGGTGTGGTCCGGGTGCGCGAGGGCGTTGACGACCTCCGCCATGCGCGGGCCCCCGTCGTCGGACCCGGCCGTGGAGGCCAGGCAGAGGGTGCTGCCTTCGGGCAGGTGGAACGTGGAGCACGCGAACGGCGGGCCCTCGGCGCCCAGCAGGGGTCCGTCGTCGACGGGCTTCGTGTCGACCGATCCGTCGGGGCGGACGACGGCGAACAGCGAGGAGCCGGCCCGGGCGATGTCCAGTCGCCCGTCGACCGGGTCGTGCACGGCGATCGTGCAGCTCGCCGTGGGATGGTCGCCGCCCTCGGCCGGACCCTGGCCGTCCGGCGCGCTGCCGGTGCTCGGGGAGGAGTCCTGTTCGGCGCTGAGCCGCAGCGTGGTGGCGTGGAGGCGGGCGAGGAGTTCGTGGGGGTCGAGGTCGAGCGTGCTGAGGCTGTGTACGGCGGTCCGCAGCCGGCTCATGGTGGCGACGGCGCTCAGGCCGGCGTGCTCGACCTGGCCGACGACGAGTGCCACGCGGGCCCCGGGGAGCGGGATGACGTCGAACCACGAGCCCGCGGCGCTGCCGCCGGGCCGGTGCCGCAGGGCCACGTCGACGGCGCTCTGGGTGGCCTGCTCCTGGCGCAGCGGCCAGCTCTGCAGCGCCGTCATGACGATGTGCTCGCGCGTGAACCGCAGGGCGTTCTCCAGACAGGTCGCCGTGCGACTCGCGATGCCCTCGGCCAGTGCGAGGTCCTCCTCCCCGTACGACTCGCCTCCGCATCCGCGCCGGAAGGCGACGGCGCCGAAGATCTGGCCCCGTACCGCCAGAGGAGTGACGAGCCGGGCGTCGTGGGGGCCGCCGTGCCCGTCCGGCGGCAGCAGAGTCGCCGAGGAGGGCAGGGTGGCGCCGAAGATCCCGGGCAGGAGTACGGCGCCGGCCTCCGGCACCGGGGGCGCCGCCCCGGTCCGTCCTGTCGCCGCGCACCTCAGCAGGGGGGCCGGGTCCCGGGACAGGAGACCGGGTGCCCGTCCTCTGAGTACGGCGTCGGTGAGGGCGACGACCACCCAGTCGGCGAAGTCCGGCACCGTCACGTCGACGAGTTCCCGCGCGGTGCGCTCGACGTCCAGGCTGGTGCCGATGCGTTCGTGGACGTCGTGCAGGAGCCGGAGCCGCGCGTGGGCGCGTTCGCGTTCGGTGACGTCCGTGCTGGTGAGGACCACTCCCAGGACGGTTCCCCGGGTGTCCTGGAGCCGGTGGGCGGAGACCGAGAACACATGCTGGGTGTGCGGATCGGTGGGCGGTCGGCCCGTGATGAGGCGGTCGAGCGCCGGGTGGCCGGTGGCGAGCACCTTTCTCAGCAGGTCCTCGTCGACGCTCACTCCGGCCGGGGCGTACGCCACCCTCGCCGGCCGCCCGATGATCCGGTCGGCCGAGATGCCGCGGATGCCGCCGGCGACGTCGTTCACCCGCACC
This sequence comes from Streptomyces sp. NPDC051822, assembly GCF_044452745.1. NCBI lineage: Bacteria > Bacillati > Actinomycetota > Actinomycetes > Kitasatosporales > Streptomycetaceae > Streptomyces > Streptomyces sp. NPDC051822. The sequence continues at coordinate 279,721 of NZ_JBITBZ010000011.1, forward strand.
ACGCGCAGGTCCGTGTCGAGGACGTGGAGGCCGATGTCCGACTGGGCGAACACCGCCTCCAGGACGGCCTCGTCCCAGGGGTCCGTGGGGTGGGGCTTCCGGGACTCCTCGGGGTCGGAGCTCACTCGTGCCTCCCGCACGTCGGGGAACGCGGTCCTCGGACCGGACCGGCCGCGGGCGGCGAGGGCCTGTCCGGCGGATCAGGGCCGGACGGGCCCTGGGCGCGAGCCCTGCAGCCCGGCCCTACGAGCTTCACCCGGATCGTCGGCGCACGCGAACGGAACGGGACCGGGCGGACCGCCGGCCGCGGGCGGCACGGCCCCGTCCGTCGCGCGTCAGCGCACTCGCCAGCTCAGAGAGTTGGCCGTCGCCGCGCGGACCGCCGGGTCGCGTACGGACGCCGTGGTGTCGGTGACGGTGGCCGTCACGCGCTGGCCGCCGCGGGTGGCGCCGAGTTCGGCGGGCGTCACCGACAGGTCGCCGGTGGCGGAGGTGACCAGCCGGCCGTCGACGTACCAGGTCAGGCTGAGGCCCGCGAGGCCGGTCAGCGGGGCGAGCCGCACGCTCAGGGGCTGGGTGGAGCCGACCCGCGTGCCGGTCGGCACGGTCGAGGTCAGGGCGTCCGCGTAGGTGTAGAAGCCCTTGATCATCGTCTCGCGGCCGACGTGGTTGAACTCCGTGGAGGTCAGGGTCCGCATGAGGGAGGTGCTGGTCGGGCGGTAGACGCCGGTCTCGTAGTAGTCGCCGCCCTCGTAGGTGCCGACGACCGAGCCGGTCGGGTCCTGTTCGCCGAGCCAGCGGTACCACTTGCGGGTGTCGAGTTCTGCGGTGACGGAGATGTTGGCGCTGACGGACGAGGGGTAGGGGTAGGCGCCGTAGCCGGCGTACTGGTACTCGTCGGCCAGGTCGCCTATGGAGTGTCCGAGTTCGTGGGCGCCTATGAGGTACGACTTCGGGTTGTCCGAGGACATGGTCGCGACGCCGTGGTAGGACGCCCCGGCCGGCGGGTTGGCGAAGGAGTAGCCGGCGCCGCCGTACTTGGCGGAGTTGGAGATCACGAAGACGATGTCCGAGGCGGGCGCCTGGTTGGCGTACGCGGTGACCTTCGAGGTGTCGACGCAGAGCAGCCGCTCGGTGTCGTCGCAGAAGAAGTAGGAGCTGAGGGCCGTGTCCCGCACGACGTCCGCGGTCGGGTCGCCGGAGACACCGGACTCGGCGGAGGCGGTGTCCACCAGCCAGATGTTGAACAGGCCCCGGTAGCTGGCGTACGGCTCGATGGCGAAGACCGCGTCGAGGGTGGCCTGCGCGTCCGCGCGGAAGTCGGCCTGCTGGGCCGCGGTGTACCCGTCGCCCATGACCACCAGGTCGAGCCGTCCGGAGACGGGTCCGGTCTCCTGGACGGCCGTGACCGCCGTCGCGGCGGCCGGGGTGGAGGACTGGTGGCGGGCGATCCTCGCGGGCGGCTGCGCCGGGACCTTCTTGTGCCGGGGCGTGGCCGCGGGGCCTTCGAAGTACTCGACCTCGTGGGTGGCCACCGGGTCGGAGCCGGTGGCGGGGTCCGGGGCGGCTCCGGCCGTGTGCGCGCCGGCGAGCAGGGCCGCGGCGGTGACGGCGGCGGCGACGGAGGTGATCCAGCGTGTACGGGTGCGTCCGTGTCCGGGCACGACAACCTCTCTAAAGCGGTTGGGTAATTGGGCTTAAGTAGCCGCTTAAGCTAGGGGCTCGACCGCCGGGGACACAAGGCTTCGGCGGGAGCGGGTACGACGGGACGCGGGACGGCGATCACGGTTGTCGCGTGCGGGGCGGGCGACAGGGGAGGCACTGGCATGATGGAACGCATGGCGAAGCGGGACGACCCCGGGACCATCGGCCGCAGGGTCCAGCGACTGCGGCGCGAGCGGGGGCTGACACAGCGGCAACTGGCCGAGCCCGCCTACACGTCCGCGTACGTCTCCACCCTGGAGGCCGGTCGCGTACGCCCCTCCGACGAGGCGCTGCACCATCTCGCCGGCCGGCTCGGCGTCGCCTTCGAGGAGCTCGCCACCGGACGGCCCGCCCACCTCGCCACGGACCTGCGCCTCCGGCTCACCGAGGCCCAGCGCATCCTCGCCCTCGGCGAGGCCGAACAGGCGGCCGTCCAGTACACCGGTCTGCTCGGGGAGGCCGCGGCGCACGAACTCGTCGACGAACAGGCCACCGCGCAGCTGGGACTCGGCGAATGCCACCTCGAGACCGGCGACCTCACGGCCGCCCGCGAACACTTCGAGCGCGCCGAGCAGACCCTCTCGGACGCCTCGCTGCCCGCCCGCGTGCCGGCCCGGCGGGGCCGCGCCGTCGCCCACTACCTGGCCGGTGAACTCCGCTACGCCGTCTACCTCCTGGAGTCCACGCTCGACGAGCTCAACCTCGGCGGGCTGCACGACCCCGACGCACTGCTCCTGCTCTACACCGCCTCGATCGGCCCCTACATGGACCTGGGCGCGCAGGCCCGCGCCGCCCAGGCGGCCGAGCTGGCACTCGCCCTCGCCCCGCAGGTCGGGGATCCCGCGCTGATCGCCCGGATGCACCGCTCGGTCGCCCGCACCCTCCTGGCCGAGGGCCGGATCGCCGAGGCCGACGCCTCGCTGGCCAAGGCCGCCGAGATGTACCGCCAGCTGAAGATCCGGACCGAGCTCGCCAACTGCCGCTGGATGCGCGGCTATGTGTACGCCCAGAACGGCGACCTCGCGCGGGCAGAGGAGGAGCTGCGGGCCGCGCAGGCCATGCTCGCCTCCCATCACGCCGCCCTCTACAGCAGCCAGGTCGCCGTCGAACTCGCCGACGTGCTGCACAGGCGCGGCAGCTCCGAGGAGGCCTCGGAGCTGCTGCGCGGCGTGCTCGGGGGGCTGTCGCCGGAACGCGGCGCGGTCCACGCGGCCGCCGCGCACCGGCTGCTCGGCATCATCGCCGAGGACGCCCGCGACGCAGAGGCGGCCGAGGAGCACTACGTCCGCGCGCTGAGCCTCCTGGAACGCGCGGGCGCCGCAGGGGACCTCGCGGACCTGTGCCGGCTCCTCGGCGACCTGCTGCGCCGCACCGGCCGGACGGAGGCCGCGCTCGACGCGTACCGCACGGGCCTCGGCCACCGCACGGCCGGCACCACCACCCTGGGCCCCGCACCCGCGCATCCGCCTCTGTAGGCCGAACGGCCGTGGACGGGTCAGGTCAAGTCAAGTCGGGGCGGGTCGGGTCAGGTCAGGTCGGGTCAGGTCAGGTCAGGTCAGGTCAGCTCGGGACGGGACTGGTCGCGTCGGTTAGGACACCAGTCCCTGGCCCTCCAGCTCCGTCAGCTTCACGGTGCACAGTCCGCCGCGCTCGGCCTTCACGTCCGTCACCTTCAGCTGGGTGCCCGGCGCGAGGATGTACTCCTCCTCGCCCGTGAAGGCGGAGAACCGCCGGATCCCCACGGCCCGCGCCGGTGTCACCTCGAACAGGGTCCGCTTGCCACGGCTTCCGAGGAACCCCCGGGCCACGCCCAGTTCTGACGTGCACGACGACACGCCCCACCACGTCACCGTGCGGCCCGTCGGGTACTGGGACCGCAGGTCCAGCGCCACACCCCGCCACAGGGGCTGGGTCCGCGCCGGCAGCGCCGCCACCGCCGAGAACAGCAGCCGGAGGTACGGCAGGTACGGCACCAGCCGCTCCCGGTCCGAGGAACGCAGCACGGCGTTGATCTCGCGGTAGAACGCCGACTCGCACGTGTACAGGTACAGCGCCGAGATCGCGTCGGCGGACAGCCCGTCCGTGGCCTCGGCCTGCGCCGCGGCCTTGGTCTCCCCGAACAGGCTCGACCTGTCGATGTGCCGGTCCAGGTTGACGAGTACCCGCGACACCGGCTCGACGGCCTTCCGGAACTCCATCAGCGGCGTGTCGAACACGCCGGTGATCGGCGGCAGGACGAGACCCTCGTCCTTGACGCTCGTGAGCCGCTCCAGATACAGCTGGTGCAGCTCCATCGTCGACGCGATGAACGCCCCCATCCGCTCCGCGACGCCACCGCCCTCCGGACCGCCGCCGCCCGTCGTCGCCTGGTCCCAGCCCTTCCGGGGCAACCAGTCGATCGGCTCGGCGCCCACCGACGCCAGGGCGTCGTTCACCTGGGCGAAGTGGTCGCCCTCGCAGAAGATGTCGCCCTGCGCCGCCGGGTTCGGGCGGTCCAGGTGCCGGACCTCGACACCCGGGTACTTCTTCTCCAGCCGCTGGACGACCCTCTTCAGGCTGCGCGCGTGCGCACCCCACCAGGCGAAGACCACACCCCGGTCCTCCTCCTCCCCGTCCTGCTTGGCCCGGAGGATCTCCTCGACGATCTGCTCCGCGACGGGCCGCCAGAACGACGTGTGCAGGTCGGTCGGCATCGCCCCGTCCGTACTGGCCGTGAGGGACGCGTTCAGCAGCAGTACGCCCTGGGTGAGCATCGCCTGGAACCACTCCGGCGGCTGGACCGTGTCCTCCTTCTTCAGCAGGCTCCGGACGTCCGCGATCGGCGTCTTCTTGACGATGCCGTACTTCCACATCGCGGCCGCCTTGATGATGCAGCGCATGCTGACCACCCGGCCGAACTGGCTGTCCTTCCAGTCGTTGAAGGTGTTGTCGAACATCGCGATGCCGGTCGCGCTCTCCGCCCGCGGATACGGGTTCTGTCCGAAGACGACCACCTTCCACTTCTGCGGCGGATGCGGCTTCAGTGCCTGGAACGTCAGCTCCCGGACCGGCACCACCTCGGGGCTGCGCTTCGGGCCGATGAAGTCGGCGGCGCCCGGCCGCGCCTCGATCACCGGACGCAGCAACGGCAGCCACGGCTCTCCGCCGCCGGTGAACAGCTCGGCCAGACCCAGCGGATCCTCCGCCGGGTGCACGGTCCCGTCGGCGGTCGGAACGTCGGTTTCACTCACGAGGGCAGAACTCCCGGAACTCGGATCCGGCGCGCTCTGGGGTGCGACGCCGGCCTGCTGGACGGTCGGGTCAGTGGCGAAAGGAAGGCCGCTCCGGCACGTTGATCCGGACCCGCCGCGCGGACCCCGCTCCCTCGATGTCGTCGAGCTGGCCGAGCACCGCGGCTCGCAACTCGTCGTAACCGGCGAATCCGTGGTCGTGGAACAGGGTGTAGCCCGTCCACATCAGATTGGCGCAGACCGTGGCCGGCACCCGTCCCGTCTGCGCGCCCATCCCCACGAGCGCGACCGACCGGATGCTGCCGGGCCGTGCCAGGTTCTGCAGGTGCACCGCCTGGAACGCGGCCGCGCACGCCAGTGCCACGTTCATGGTCTCGCTGATGTTCTGCGAGGACTGCCGCATGGTCGGCGTCGAGATGAGATACCTCGGCACGGCCGCCCCCGAGGGTACGCACACCGCGCTGCCCACCGGCAGGCTGCCGCCGAACCGGTCACGGATCGCCCGCTGCACCCGCACCTGGATCCCGGCGCCGAGGCGCCGCTTGACGACGGCGTCGACACCACCGTCCATCCGCCCCTGGGCGTTGGTGGGCGACACCCACGCGTCCACGTCGACGTCGAGAATGGATCCGCGTCGGATCTCGACCTCGGGCGTGTCCGCGAAGGCGGACCGCCAGGCCGCCACCACCTCGTCGTTGACATCGACCAGGACGACCCTCAACGCACGCCGGATTCCCACGAATCAACCCCTCTCGCACACCTTCTCGAACGCTCTCCAAGCTATGGCGACCCACTGACAACGCCGCCTCCCGCGGCGGCGCCGGACCCCCGGGCGTACGTCGTCACACCCGCCGTACGCAGGGGGATTGCCCCGGCGTTCCTGGTAGTTGAAGATCAAGTCAAGTACTCTTCGAATGCGCCGGGGGGCGTTCGGATATCACCCGGGGTCACAGCCTGGAGGGTCCCGTGTTCCACGCCGCACTGCTCGATCTGCCGTTCCCACCACGCAGCAATCCGCGCCGGGAGCACGTCGCGCAGCCCCACCAGGAGTGGCTCCGCCGGCACGACGGGCTCGCCGGGGCCATCGACCGCACCTCGTACGGCAGATGGGACGTCCCCCGTCTCGCCGCGTTCACCAGTCCGGACTGCGCCACCGACGACCTCGCCCTCGCCGCGGACCTGCTCAGCTTCTACTTCTTCTTCGACGACCGGTTCGACAGCGACCTCGGCCGGGCCCCCGCGCGCGTGGCGGAGATCTGCACCCGCATGACGGCCCTCCTGTACGGGGAAGGTCCCGCGTCCGATGCCCGTACACCCGTCGAGCACGCCTTCGCCGACCTCTGGGCGCGCAGCCTGCGCGGCATGTCCGCCCGGTGGCGGGCCCGGTCGGCGTACAACTGGGAGTGGTACTTCGCCTGTCACCCCGCCGAGGCCGCGGGCCGGCTCTCCGGCCGGTTCCCGGACCGTGAGGGCTATCTGGCGCTGCGCAGGGGCACGGCCGCCATGGAGACCCTCTTCGACATGGTCGAGCGGCTCAACGGGTTCGAGCTGCCGCAGGAGGTGCTGCACCACCCGGTCCTCCGCCGGATGCGTCAACTGGCGGCCGACATACCGTCGTTCACGAACGACGTGCACTCGTACGCGCAGGAACTCGCCCGGGGCGATGTCGCCAACATGGTGATGATCGTCCGCGAGGAGCGCGGCGGAACCCCCGAGGAGGCGGCCGCCGAGGTCATGCGCGAGGCCCAGGCGATGGTCGACCGCTTCGTGGAGCTGTCGGCCCAGGTCCCCGAGATCTGCGACCTCCTCGGCCTCACCCCGGCCGGGCGCGAGGCCGCCCGCCGGTACGTCGACGGCCTGGCCGCGTGGATCGCCGGCTACCACCGCTGGGAGATTGCCACCGGCCGCTACGGCTACTGAACCGCCGCGGTCCGTGCGTAGGACGTGCTGACGCGGGTAACCGCCGGGCGTGGTCGACCGGAGGAGCGGGATCGGGACGATGAGCGGTGCTGACGGAGATGACGAGCGGAGCGGTGGCGGAGGACACGCGCGGACCGGTGACGGCGAGTTCCGGCGCGACCGGAACTACCTCACCACCCGGATCACGGCCGACGGCCGTGACGGGTACCCCGTGGAGCCCGGGCGCTACCGACTGGTCATCGCCCGCGCCTGCCCCTGGGCGAACCGGGCCGCGATCGTCCGGCGGCTGATGGGCCTGGAGGACGTGCTCCCGATGGGCATCGCCGGGCCCGTGCACGACGAGCGCAGCTGGTCCTTCCACCTGGATCCGGACGGCAGGGACCCTGTCCTCGGCATCGAGCGGCTCCAGGAGGCGTACTTCCGGCGCGAACCCGGTTACCCGCGCGGCATCACCGTGCCGGCGATCGTCGACGTCCCCACCGGCGAGGTGGTGACCAACGACTTCGCCCGGATCACCCTCGACCTGGGCAGCCAGTGGTCCGCCCACCAGCGGGACGGCGCACCCGACCTGTACCCGGAGCGGTGGCGGGACGAGATCGACGAGGTGGCCGAGGAGGTGTACCAGGACGTGAACAACGGCGTCTACCAGTGCGGTTTCGCCGGAAGCCAGCGCGCGTACGACGCGGCGTACCGGAGGCTCTGGGAACGTCTCGACCGGCTGGAGGAGCGGCTCGGCGGGCGGCGCTACCTGGTCGGCGACACCATCACCGAGGCCGACGTCCGCCTCTTCACCACCCTCGTGCGCTTCGACGCCGTCTACCACGGCCACTTCAAGTGCAACCGGCAGAAGGTGACCGAACTCCCTGCCCTCTGGGCCTACGCGCGGGACCTGTTCCAGACGCCCGGCTTCGGCGACACGATCGACTTCGACCAGATCAAGGCGCACTACTACGTCGTCCACCACGACATCAACCCGACCGGCATCGTCCCCCGGGGACCTGACACCGGGAACTGGCTCTCGCCGCACGGCCGGGAAGCGCTCGGCGGGCAGCCCTTCGGCGACGGGACGCCGCCGGGACCGCCGCCCCCGTCCGAGCGGGTGCCGTCGCCCGGCTGAACCCTCGTGGCGTCCGCCCGCCCGGGCCCCGCCGGTGTCACGGCCTGTCCTACCCGTCCGCGACGCGGGCGCTCGGATGCCACTCGGTGAGCAGGATCGTGGCGTCGTCGCGCAGCTTGTGGTCCTGGTGCTGCCGCAGGCCCTGGATCAGGCGCCGGAGGGCTTCGGGCGCGGGGGCCCCCGCCGCGGTGGCGCGGATGACGGTGTCGGCGAGCCGCTCCTCGCCGTACAGGTCCCCCTCGGGCGAGCGGGCCTCGGTGACGCCGTCGCTGTAGAGGAGGATCCGGTCACCGGGCTGGAGCCGCTGGGAGTGCTCGGTGGGTGGTGACGCGGCGAGGAACCCCCAGCCGAGCGGCAGATCGGGCTCCCTGGCGAGCACCTGGGGAAGGACCCTTCCCTGGCGGATCAGGAGGGGCGGCGGGTGCCCGCAGTTGATCCAGGTCAGCCGTCCGTCGGCGGTGTCCAGATGAGCGACGACGGCGGTCATCAGCCGGTCGGTGAACCACTCGTCGAGGATCCGGTCGATCGAGGTGACGATGTCGGAGAGGGAACCGCCGGAGCGGCGGGTCGCACGGCAGGCGGCGAGCCCGGCGGCACTGGCTCCCCCCGAGGCGAGGTCATGGCCCATGGAGTCGATGACGGTCAGGTGCAGGCCGCGGTCGTCCAGGGTGTGGTCGAAGGTGTCCCCGCCGATGTCGTACGCGGGTTCGAGCACCGCCGAGGAGGTCACGTCCGCCGTGCCGATGGTCCGGGGCGGAAGGAACGCCCACAGCAGCTCGGCCTGCACCGTCATCGGCCGTGCGCGCTCCAGCTCCACCAGCAGGTCGCTGTGGGACGACTTCGACACGACGAGCAGCGCGGCCACCGCGGCGAGCGCCTCGGCGCGCCCGAGCGGGGCGTCGTCCAGCGCGGGCGCGGTCACCATGAGGACGCCGAGGCGCTCGACTCCGTCGATCATCGGCAGCCAGGCGGTGCGGCCGTCCCTCGACCGCTGCACCTGCTGCGTACGGTAGGCCAGGCCCGCGAGCGAGGTGTCGACGTCGAGGGGGCGCCGGTCCGCGGCACCGTGCTGGGGCAGGGCTACCAGGCGGATCTGCTGGAGGTCCGCCAGGTAGAGGGCCGTCCCCGTGAACCCCATGCGTCGGCCCGCCTCCTGGACCAGCCCCGCGAGCTCCCGCCCCGACGGCAGGTGGGAGCGGGCCAGCAGCTCGGCCAGAACATTCTCGTACGTCGACACACGGCCTCCGCGGCTCTCCTCGAGGCGTCTCGCGGCGCGGTGGCGTGGAGCGGTCCGTCCTCCCACAAGGGCCTGGCTCTCACGCTACGCAGACTCGCCGGTGATCGCAGACTCTCCCGTCGCCGCGGCGCCCCGCTCACCCGCACGGGCGAGGCCCGGCGGGGCGGATAATGGCACCCCCAAGAGGCGCGTCGCACATGCGTGCGGCCGTCGAGCCGCCGACCCGGAGACGAAGGATCGATGACGCTGAAAGAAGGCCGGCGGGTCAAGCTGGCGACGGAACTCAGACTGGCCGGGGAGGTCGAACCGGCCGACGCCCCCTCCGCGGGGACGGGTGTCGGGGCGGCGTACCTGGCCCTGGCCGCGGGCACCGAGGGCACGGTCGAGCGGGTGAACGAGCACCGGCACCAGAGCCAGGAGGTCCGCGAGTACGAACGGCTGAAGTCCCTCCTCGACGACTTCGGCCCGCAGATGCCCCCGGGCAGCAGGAAGCAGCTGGAGGAGCGGGTCGGCTCCCTGGAACCCGCGTGGATCGCCTACCAGGAGCAGCGGCTGCGCGTGACGGTCCGTGTCAGGTTCGACAACGGATTCGTCCTCGCCGACGCGCCCGGGGACCTCTTCACCCCCGCCTGACCCCGTCCGCTCACGTGAGCCCGCCCGCTCCGGTGCGAGTGTCCGCACCGACGGGAGTGTCCGACGTCCGTCGTAGGCTGAATCCCGACGTACGACGGACAGGAGGCCGAGGTGGCCGGGACGACACCGACCGAGACGGTACTGGACGAGGTGATGGCCGAGCTGGCCGCGCTGGAGGACCCGAAGGCGCGCGCGGTGAACGAGAGGCACGGCGACGACCACGGTGTGAACCTCGGCAGCCTGCGCGCGCTCGCGAAGCGGCTGAAGACGCAGCAGGAGCTCGCCTGCCGGCTCTGGGAGACGGATGACACGGCGGCCAGGCTGCTCGCGCTCCTGGTCTGCCGCCCGAAGGCGTTCGGACGCGACGACCTTGACGCCATGCTGCGCGAGGCGCGCGCGCCCAAGGTGCACGACTGGCTTGTGAACTACGTGGTGAAGAAGAGCCCGCACGCCGAGGAGCTGCGGTCGGCATGGCTGGCCGATCCGGATCCCGTGGTCGCGAGTGCCGGCTGGGCGCTGACGACCGACCGCGTGGCGAAGCAGCCCGAGGGCCTCGACCCGGCGGGGCTCCTCGACGTCGTCGAGGCGGAGATGAAGGACGCCCCCGACCGCCTGCAGTGGGCGATGAACCACTGCCTGGCGCAGATCGGGATCGAGCACCCCGAGCACCGCGACCGTGCCCTCGGCATCGGCGAGCGCCTGGAGGTGCTGAAGGACTACCCGACCCCCCGGGGCTGCACCTCCCCGTTCGCACCGGTCTGGATCACCGAGATGGTGCGCCGGAAGACGGACGGCCAGGGCCTGTCTCCCTGATCCGGCCCGATCCAGGAGACAGGCCCCAGGAGGCACGCTCACTACGGCAAGGGGGTGCCGCCCGTCGCGTTGACGATCTCTCCGGTGATGTAACTGGCCTGCGGCGACGCCAGGAAGACGTACGCGGGAGCCATCTCCGCCGGCTGGGCGGGCCGCCCCAGGGGCGACTGGCCGCCGAAGTCCTTGGCGACCGGCATCGTGGCGGGGATCAGCGGCGTCCACACCGGACCGGGCGCGACCGCGTTGACGCGGATGCCGCGCTCGGCGACCATCTGGGCCAGGTTGTGGGTGAAGGAGACGATCGCCGCCTTCGTCATCGCGTAGTCGAGCAGGTGGGGGCTCGGCCGGTACCCCTGGACGGACGTGGTGTTGATGACGGAACCGCCGCGCGGGATGTGGGGCAGCGCCGCGCGCGTGAGCCAGAACATCCCGTAGAGGTTGGTCTTCATCACCCGGTCGAACTGCTCCGTGCTGATGGCCTCGATCCCGTCCGGCTGGGCCATCTGGAAGGCCGCGTTGTTGACGAGGACGTCGATGCGTCCGTGCTCGCTCACCGTACGTTCGATCAGGGCCGCGCACCGGCTCTCTTCGCGGATGTCGCACTCGACGGCCAGCGCCTCGCGTCCTGCCTCGCGGACGAGCCGCGAGGTCTCCGCGGCCTCGTCCGCCTCCTCGGGCAGATGTGTGAGGACGATGTCCGCCCCTTCCCGCGCGAACGCCAGGCAGACGGCCCTGCCGATCCCGGAGTCCCCGCCGGTGACGACGGCCACCCGGTCGAGGAGCACGTCGTGCCCGCGGTACGAGTCCTCGCCGTGGTCCGGGCGTGGACTCATCGCCTCGGTCGATCCGGGCGGGTCCTGGTGCTGTTCGGGGAACGGGGGACGGGGGTGGCCCGACACCGGGTCGGGAGTGGGGGGTGCGGGTTCCTGAGGGGACATCGCGGTCTCCAGGGTGCTCGGTCGTCGGGCGACGGTCGGGGACGGAGGAGAGTTACTCGTCCGCGCTGGGGACGGCGAGAGGATCGTCCGGGGCGTCCTTCTTCGCGGCTTCCATGCGCTCGCCGAGTTCGGTGAGGCGCTTGCGGCCCATGGCCTTGCGGACGGTGGGGAACCAGTCCTGTTCCTCTTCCTCGACGTGATGGCGCACGTTCTCCATCAGCACCGACATCTTGGCGTCGAACCGCTCGTCGGTCGCGTCCAGTCCCTTGAGCTCCGACAGCATCCACAGCACGACGTGGTGCTCCTCGACGCTCTCCAGGACATGGTCCTGGGTCTCCGGGACCGCTTCCCGCGCGGCGGGATAGAAGACCTTCTCCTCGATCCAGGCATGGGTGGTGAGCTCCTCGATCACCTGGTCGGCGATCTTCCGCTTCTCGTCGTGCGCGTCGTCCCCGGCCTTCTCGAACTTCTTGAACAGCTTCTCCACGGTCTTGTGGTCGTCCTTGAGCAGCACGATCCCGTCCACGGGACTTCTCCTCTCCCAGCGCCTTCACGGGCCGCGGGGCGCGGCCCGTGAAGCGAGTACCCAGTCATGCGCGGTCCATCACCGCCGGTGGGCCAACCGGGCGTCGGGAAGGTCGGCATGACGGGGCCCGTGCCGGGTAGCCGGGTCCTGCTCGCCCGTGTACGACGAGGGGCCGCGCCGAGCGGCGCCCTGCTGAGGACAGGAGTCTTCGATGGCCCCGCTCAGGACGACCGTCGCGGAAGTCCGACCGTGACCGGTCTCGACGGCTTCACCGACGTGCTCGACTACCCCGTGTACGTCGTGACGACCACGGCGGCCGACGGCCGGCGGGCCGGCTGTCTGGTGGGCTTCGCCTCGCAGTGCTCGATCGACCCGCCGCGCTTCATGGTGTGGCTCTCCACCGCGAACCGCACCTGCCGCGTCGCGCGCCACGCCTCCCACCTCGCGGTCCACACCCTGCGGCGCGACCAGAAGGGGACGGCCGAGCTGTTCGGCGGACGTACCGGCGACGACATCGACAAGTTCGGCCGCGTGGACTGGTGGCAGGGCCCGGGAGGGGTACCCGTCCTCGCCGACTGCTGTGCCTGGTTCGTGGGCCGTGTGCGGGAACGCGTCGAAGGCGGCGACCACGTCGGCTTCCTGCTCTCACCTGTCGCGGAGAGCGGCCCCGGCCCCGTGCGACCGCCGCTTCTGCGCCTCAGCGACGTCGGGGACGTCACCGCGGGGCACCCGGCCTGAGCCCGCGCGAGAACTTCTCCCGGATTCCGGTCACACTCCCGTGCGCCCGTCCGTCAGTGCTGTGCAGACGCCGACCAGGCCGCTACGAAGGAGAACCGTCATGACGAAGCCCTCGATCTCCCGGATGCCCGACCCGGGCGAGTTCGTCCCCGAGCTGAACGACATCAGCGCCGCCCTCTTCAGGGCCACCGGCAACCAGTCGGTGCCGCGCACCACCGTCAACCTGGTGCACCTGCGGGCCGGACAGATCGTGCGCAACACCTATCTGACCGTCCTCAACACCTCTTTCCTGCGCAAGGCCGGGGAGTCCGAGGAACGCATCACCGCCGTCTCCTCCTGGCAGGACGCCCCGTACTTCACCGACGCCGAGCGCGCCGCCCTCGCCCTGGTGGAGGCGACTCTCCAGCCCGCCCCGCACGGCCGGGAGCGCGTCTCCGACGAGCTGTACGCCGAGGTCGCGAAGCACTACGACGACAAGGCCCTGGCCACCCTCACCATCGCGATCGGCCAGATCAACTTCTTCATCGCGGTGGCGGTCATCGGCAAGCCGCAGCCGGTCACCTCCCTCGCGGACCAGCAGTGGGACTGACCTGACGCCCCGGCAGTCCGCGCGCGTCCCCGCCCCGCGGCGCTTCAGCCGGTGGGCGGGTCACGCCTCCGCACGGGCGCGCCGGGACCGGGACTTCAGCAGGCGCCGCCGTTCGCGGGTGTGGCGGTCCAGCTCCTCCATGAGGCGTTGGCCCCGGTGCTCGGGGTCGAGTTCGTCGAGGATGCGGTCGATCTCGGCGAGCAGGGCTCCGTAGAGCTGCCAGCGTTCGGGCTCCCGCAGGGCGAGGGCGAGCAGCAGGTCGGCGGCGCCGCCGCGGCGGGCGCGGGCCGCCCGCAGCTCGCCCGCGAGCCGGGTCTCGGCGGCCTCGGCCGCCTCGCTGCCGGGTGCCGTGACGAGTACGGCGAAGCTGACGAAGGCGTCGGCGGTGTGCTGGGCCGTCTCCTGCAGGGCCAGGGCGGTCGAGCGGGGCAGCAGGTCCTCGCCGGCCCGCGCCTTGGCCAGGTCGGTGAGGGTGCGGGTGAGGACCCGCAGCACGACGGCGCAGATCTCCAGGGTGTCGAGTCCCGTACGCAGCACGATGCGGTGCAGCAGGCCCTCCTTGACGCGCGGGTTGAACCGCAGGCTGTCCTCGGCGGTGCGCAGCGCGCCGTCCACGTCCGCCACGTCGTTGTCGAGCCGCCGCGCCTCGTGGAGCCGTGCCGCCGCCCGTTCGACGGGCGGCGCGCCGGCGAACTCCTCCGCCACGTCGAGCAGCAGTCTGCGCATCCGCCGGGCGAGGTCCTCGATGGACTCCCCCGCCGTGTCGACCCAGACGGGCGCGGCGAGCAGCAGGTTGAAGAGGAGTCCCACGACGGCGCCGATCAGGGTCTCCAGGACGCGGGCCCACGCGGTGTAGCCGACCTGGGTGACGCCGAGCACCAGCATGGCGCTGATGGCGACCTCCGGGATGAACTCCTCCACCTTCACCAGCCGTCCCACGAGCAGGGACGCCAGGATGATCAGGGCGAGGCTCCACCAGGAGAGTCCCACGAGGACGCTGAACGCGATGGCGATCAGCACGCCGACGACGACGGAGTTGACCCGGCGCAGACTCGTGGTGAGGGTCGAGTAGAGGGTGACCTGGACGACGAGGAGTGCGGTGAGCGGCGCGGTGAGCGGCGCCGCTTCGGGGCTGAGCCAGAGGGCGACGACGAACGAGAGGGTCGCCGCCGCGGTGGACCGTACCGTCTGTACGACGAACGGATCGCGCCGCATTCGCGTCATGAATTCGGCGTACCGGCCGTTCCGCCTGCTGCGCTGCGTCACCTGCCTCCTCGTTTCGTTCACGGTGTCCCGCTCCGCCCGAGCGTGTCACCCCGTCCCCCGCCGCCGGGTCCCGGCACACCGTGCTCCGCCGACTGACCTCCGTACGGGCTTGCCGGGTACGCCTGCCCAGGTGTACGGGTCCCACGCCAGGCGCCGCCAGGCGCCGCCAGGCGCCGCCAGGCGCCGCCGGGCGCGGCCGGGGCCGTCCGGTCCGGGAGTGGGTGGCGTCACGTATGTTCGGTCCGTTCGGCCCGGTCGGCGGGCCCGTCGCACGGGGGCTCGTAGCGGTGACCGATCCGGCTCCGCACCCGCTGAGCGAGAACGCCGTCGCGCTCGGCGCCGTACGCCTGGCCATGGCACAGGCACCCGACGGCCGTGGCCGCCCCCGGATCACTCCGCGGGCCGTCGAGGCGTACTGGCGCGAGACGCCCCTGCCCGCGCCCGCGACCGACCGCGAGCAAGCGCTCGTGTACGCGGTGATCTACCAGGTCCACGACGATCATCACCGCAACACGGCGGCGCCGGGCGGGATCTGCGACCTGGTCGCCTCCGGACTCGCGCCCCTCGCGCGCCGGGCGGGCATACCCCTGTCACCGCTCGAAACGCTCACCGCGCGCTATGCCGTGGGACCGGCCCGCCGGGCCTGGCACCACTCCCTGACTCCGATGGACGCCCTGGACGCCTTCGCCGCCGTGCGGGCCGACCTGAACGCCGAGCCCGAGTGCGTGAGCGCGGCGCTCACCCTGGTGCCCCACCTGCCGGATGACCTCGACGCGGCTGTCACCGAACTCAGGGCCCGCGTCGGGTCACCGGCCCGACGGCAGCCGCCACGGAGCAGGCGCGGAGGAACCTGACCGGTACGTCGGCCCCTCCCCCGGCACGGTCGGCGCGGCCGGTCAGGTGGCGGACGTGGGGCCGGGCGGGAGGTGGACCGTCATGATCAAGTGGCAGGTCTCGTTCCCGGCGCCGCGGTAGGTGTGGGGGGCGTCGCCGTCGAAGGTGGCCGTCTGACCCGCCGACACCGTGTGTTCCACGCCGTCGACGACGAGGGTCATCCGGCCCGCGGTGACGTTGACGGTCTCGACGACTCCGGCCTGGTGGGGGTGGCTGGGGTATTCGTCCTCGGGTTCGAGCGTCCAGCGCCAGACCTCGACCGGCGCCGGGCCCGTGGTCGTCAGCATGAGCCGGGCCTCGCCGCCCCCCGCCCCGGTCCACAGCGGCATCAGGGCGTCGGCGGCCACGACGCGGACGCGACCCTCGGACGGGCCTTCCATCAGGGAGGAGACGGAGACGCCGAGGGTGTCGGCGAGACGGACGAGGGTGGCGAAGTTCGGGTTGCCCTGCGCCTTCTCCAGGCCGACCAGCGCGCCCTTGCTGACCTTGGCGCGCCGGCCGAGTTCGTCGAGGGACAGTCCGGCGCGGTGGCGGGCGGTCCTGACGTTGTGCGCGAGCGTGCGCAGAGCTTCCTCTGGGTCGGCCATCCGTTCGCCCTTCTGAGTGGCCCGAGACGTGGACCATTCCAATGAACCGTGCGGTCGTTCGGTTGACACATCACGGTCGTTTCAATGTACGGTTCAGTCGTTCCGTTGCCATACTAAGGGATGTACGTACCGTGATCGCTCTGCTCCTTGCCCTGGGCAGCTCCCTCGCCTACGGCTGTGCCGACTTCCTCGGCGGCCTCGGCGCCCGCAAGGCGCACGTGCTGCGCACCGTGATGATCGCGGCTCCGGCCTCACTCGCGGTCGAGCTGGTGCTCTGGCCGTTCCTCGGCGCCTCGTTCAGCACCGGCGCGCTCGCCTGGGGCGCCTTGTCCGGCGTCGCGTCCGCCGCGGCGTTCGCCCTGCTCTACCGCACGCTGGCGATCGGCCCCATGAACGTGCTCTCGCCGGTCACCGCCCTCGTGTCCGCCATGCTGCCGGTCGGCGTGGGCCTGTTCCAGGGCGAGCACCTGGGCACCGCGGGGCTGATCGGACTGCCGCTCGCCCTGGCGGCGGTCGTCCTGGTCAGCGCCGGCCACGGCAGCGGATCGGCCCGCCCGTCACGTACGGCGCTGCTCCTGGCGCTCGGCGCCGGCGCCGCCATCGCCCTGCAGCTGATCTTCCTGCACCAGGCGCCGTCCGACAGTGGCGTCGCCCCGCTCATCATCGGCCGGGCCGTCTCCTCGGCCGTCACCCTGGCCGTCGCGGGAATGATGTACCGCAGGCTGGGTTCCGAGAAGCCCGCGTACGCCATGTCGGCCGCCGCGGGCGTCCTGGACTCGGTGGCCAACCTGCTGTTCCTGCTCGCCGTCCGCAGCGGCGACCTGGCCGTCGTCGCCGTGATCACCGCCCTGTACCCGGCCGGGACCGTGCTGCTCGCCCGTGGCGTCCTCGCCGAACGCGTCCACCGGGGTCAGCTCGTCGGCCTGGGCACCGCCGCCGTCGCCGTCAGCCTCCTCGCCCTCACCTGAGGCGGCCCGTTCGCGACCCGGGGCGGCCCGTTCGCGCGGACCGGCCGCGGCGCCCGGCGGACCGGCCGCGGCGCCCGGAAGAGTTCCAAGAAAACTTCCGCCGGAGCCGAATCCTTTCCGAACCCCGTCTCCTCTTATGTGTGTACCGGCCGAACGGGCCGGCGGAACCAGGAGGAAACACCAATGACGGTCGCCATCATCGTGATCGGGGTCCTGCTCGTGGGCGCGTGCAGCTGGCACCTCATGCGGCGCTACAAGAGCCGAAGCTGACCAGCGCGCCTGCGCGCGGGGCGCCTTACAGGTATGAGTAGCACATGAACCCACGCTTCCCCTGGCCGGACGAGCGGCTCATCAAGGCAGCTCAGGACGGCGACGTCACCTCACTCACGACCGTCGTCATGGAATCGCAGCCTCATGTGCGCAAGTTCGCCATATCCCTGTGCGCCTCGCCGCAGGACGCGGAGGACGCGGCCCAGGAGGCGCTGATCATCCTCTACCGGAAGATCGGCACCCTCCGGGCCACCGGCGCGCTCGCCTCCTGGATGTTCCGGATCGTACGCAACGAGTGCCTCCGGCAGGTGCGGCTGCTCGTCTCGCGGAGTGACGAGGCGCCGGCCGATCCCGAGGCGTCCGCCGAACCGTCCGCCGAGGACGCGGTGTTGCACCGGCTGGAGCTGGAGCGCATCGCGGCCGCGGTCAGCGCGCTCCCCCGCGAGCAGCGGCAGGTCCTGATCATGCGGGACGTCCAGGGCCTGCCCGGCAGGACCGTCGCTCACTCGCTGGGCCTGAGCAACGCCGCGATGAAGTCGCGGCTGCACAGGGCACGTGCGGCACTGCGTCAGTCCCTGGCCGCGACCGACCACGCGACGGACCACATGACAGATCACGTGACTCACCCTGTGCCCGATCGAGCCACGGATCAGGCGCCCGATCAAGCCATCGACCGACCAGTCGGAGGAGACCCACGACCGTGAATACCTTGAAGCCCCCGCAGGGCGAGCAGGACCGGGCGACCGCGCAGTCCGCGGCGCCCGCGATGAACTTCGCCAGCAAGTCCGTCCCGCGCCATCTGGCGCGCGGCGCCATCGGCTTCGGGCTGATCATCGGCTCGATCGCGATGGTTCCCGTCGCCGGCCCGGCCACGCTCCTCGCTGCCCCGTTGGCCCTGGTCGCCTTCCGCGGCTGCCCCACCTGCTGGATGGTCGGCCTGGCGCAGACCATCTCGCGCGGCCGTCTGGAGCGCCAGTGCGTGGACGGCGTCTGCACGCTCACCAAGGCGCATCCGGCGGGGCACGCCCCGGCGGACGTGACCGCCGTAATCAAGACACCGGCCGCCTCTCGGTGACCGCCTCTCGGTGACCGCTTCACGGCCCGTCCTGTTTCGTCGTAGTTAACGAAACGTTCGCCGGGGACGCCAATCCCCCCGACCCCGGCATATCGATTTACATTCCAACTACATGCCGTGGCCATTGGTTTACGGAGCGCCGACTCGGTGCTAGGGTCCCAATCGAATCTGGCTGGGCCGCCGAGTCGGCAACGCCGTTGATTGTGTGCTTCACGGGGGGAGCAAGCAAACCATGATCCGCCATGCCCAAATTGAGGCGGTAGGGCAGCCACATCAGGCGCCCGATCACATCGACGACCGGACTGTCGCCGTCGTCGGACTTTCCTGCCGATTCCCCGGCGGGTCGAACCCCGCCGAATTCTGGCAGCTCCTCAGGAACGGCCGCGACGCCATAGCGGAACCGCCCGCCGATCGCGCCCATCTCGCCGCTCTGAGCGACGGATCGCCGCGACCGGGCGGATTCCTGCCCCGTGTGGACACCTTCGACGCCGAGTTCTTCGGGATATCCCCGCGCGAAGCCGCCGCGATGGACCCGCAGCAGCGCCTCGTGCTCGAACTCGCCTGGGAGTCGCTGGAGGACGCCGGCATCGTCCCGGCCACGCTCGCGGACTCCGCCACCGGCGTCTTCGTCGGCGCGATCGCCGACGACTACGCGGCCCTCACCCACGCGGCCGGCCCCGGCGCCACCTCGGCGCACACGGTGACCGGCTTGAATCGCGGCATCATCGCCAACCGGGTGTCGTACGTCCTCGGTCTGCGCGGCCCGAGCATGGTGGTCGACACCGCACAGTCATCGTCGCTGGTCGCGGTGCATCTGGCCTGCGAGAGCCTGCGCCGCGGCGAGTCCACCGTGGCACTGGCCGGCGGCGTCAACCTCAACCTCGCCCCGGAGAGCACCCACGCCCTCGCGGCCTTCGGCAGCCTCTCGCCCGACGGACGATGTTACGCACTCGACGCCCGCGCGAACGGTTACGTCCGGGGTGAGGGCGGCGGTGTGGTGACGCTGAAGCTCCTCAGCCGGGCCATCGCCGACGGGGACCGCGTTCTGTGTCTGCTGCGGGGTGGCGCCATCGGCAGCGACGGCGCGAGCGACACCCTTCCCACACCGCACGGAAAGGCCCAGGAACACGTCATACGTGACGCCTGGGAAAACGCGCGAATACCGCTGGAACAAGCACAGTACGTAGAAATACACGGATCGGGCACTCGGGTCGGCGACCCCATAGAAGCCTCGGCCATCGGCGCCGTCTTCTCCTCGTCCCGCACTCCGGAGAATCCACTCAGGCTCGGCTCCGTCAAGACGAATATCGGCCACCTCGAAGGCGCTGCAGGCATCGCTGGTCTGGTCAAGACCATTCTCTGCATCAAAGAGCGGGAACTCGTCCCGACCCTGAACTACCAATCCCCGAATCCGCAGATACCTTTCGCCGATCTGCGGGTCGCCGCCGTCACCGCAAACGGTCCGTGGCCGAATCCGGACGGACCGCTCGTCGCCGGCGTGACATCGGTCGGAATGGGCGGAACCAACTGCCATCTGGTGCTCAGCGAGTGGCCGGATGCCGCCGCCGCGACCGTCGAGGACAAGCCAGAGCGCCCCGCGTCCGGTACAGACACCGACGCCGAGTCGCTCGCCTGGGTACTGTCCGGACGCGGTGACAAGGCGCTGCGGGCCCAGGCGGCCCGTCTGCGCGACCACCTCGCCGCACACCCGGAGCTCGGTGCCGCCGAGATCGCCCGGACCCTCGCCCACCACCGCACCGCCTTCACCCACCGCGCCGTGCTGGTCGGCGCCGACCGGAACGAACTCCTGACCGCCCTCGACGCGGTCGCCGACGCCCGGGTCACCCCGGCCGCGGTGCGGGGCAGCAGCCCCGGGGCCGTCCGCGAGGCCGTGTTCGTCTTCCCCGGCCAGGGCTCGCAGTGGGCCGGCATGGCGGCGGAACTCCTCGACAGCGCCCCCGTCTTCGCCCAGGTCGTCGAGGACTGCGAGCGCGCCCTGCGCCCCTACCGCGACTGGTCCCTGACCGATGTGCTGCGCGGACGCCCCGGCGCGCCCGCCCTCGACCGCGACGACGTCGTGCAGCCCGCCCTGTGGGCCGTGATGGTCGGCCTGGCCGCCCTGTGGCGGGCGGCGGGCGTCGAACCGGCCGCGGTCGTCGGTCACTCCCAGGGCGAGATCGCCGCCGCCACCGTCAGCGGCGCCCTCACCCTGGAAGACGCGGCCCGGCTGATCGCCGTGCGGAGCACCGCTCTCGGCGCGCTGGCCGGGCTCGGCGGCGGCATGCTCACCGTGTCGCTGCCCGCCGACCGGGTGCGCGAAGACCTCGCCGCCTACCCGCGGTTGAGCGTCGCCGCCGTCAACTCCCCCGGGATGACCGTGGTGGCCGGCGACGGGGCGGACCTGGACGCGCTCGCCGCCCACTACGGCGAGGACGTCCGCACCCGGCGCGTCCCGGTCGCCTACGCCTCGCACAGCCCGCACGTCGACGCCGTACGCGACACGCTGCCGGCGGAACTCGCCGGGATCGCGCCGCGCACCGGAACCGTGCCGCTGTACTCCACCGTGACCGCCGAGGCCCTCGACGGCTCCGAGCTCGACGTCGACTACTGGTACCGCAACCTGCGGGAACCCGTCCGGTTCGAGCCCGTCGTGCGGGCGCTGCTGGACGCGGGGCACGAGCTGTTCATCGAGATGAGCCCGCACCCCGTCCTCGCGCTCGCCGTCCAGCAGACCGCCGAGGCCGCGGACCTGCCGGTCGCCGCCCTCGGCACCCTGCGCCGCGGAGAGGGCGGCACGCAGCGGCTGCTGCTCGCCTTCGGCGAGGCGTTCTGCCACGGCGCGGCGGTGGACTGGTCCGCCGTCCTGCCCGCCCGTACCACCGGGACCACCGGGACCACCGGTTCCGACCGCGCCGAGCTGCCGACGTACGCCTTCCAGCGGCGCCGCCACTGGATCTCCGGGCAGTCCGACGCCGCCCGGTCTTTGCACGCGGCGGCCACCGTGCCGACGCCGCCGGCCGCGGCGCTCCCGGAAGACATGGAGGAGGACGGGTACGAGGCCGAGCCGAGCCGGTCGCTCACGGGCCCGGCCGCCCTGGAACTCGTACGGGCGCACACCGCCGCCGTACTGGGCTACGACTCCGCATCGGAGATCGAACCACGGCGTACGTTCAAGGAGTTGGGCATCGACTCGGCGATGGTCGTCGAGCTGCGCAACCGGCTCGTCACCGCCACCGGGCGCAAGCTTCCCACCACGGTGGTGTACGACCATCCCAGCCCGGCCGCGCTGGCCGCGCTGCTCGCCGACGCGCAGCCCGGGGCCGCTGCGCCGGAGGCCCGTACCGATCAGGACGATCCCGTCGTCATCGTCGGTATCGGCTGCCGGTTCCCGGGCGGGGTCGACTCGCCCGAGGCCCTGTGGCAGGTCGTCGCCCAGCAGCGGGACGTGATCTCCGGCTTCCCTGCCGACCGGGGCTGGGACCTCGACGGCCTGTACCACCCCGACCCCGCGCACGTGGGCACCACCTACGTCCGCAACGGCGGCTTCCTCGAAGGCGCCGCCGAGTTCGACGCCGAACTGTTCGGGATCTCGCCGCGTGAGGCGCTGGCGATGGATCCGCAGCAGCGCGCGTTCCTCGAAGTGTGCTGGGAGGCCCTGGAGCGCGCCGGAATCGCCCCGGACTCGCTGCGCGGGACCCAGGCGGGGGTGTTCGCCGGTGTCATGGCCCAGGAGTACGGCCCGAGGCTCGGCGAGGCGGGTGCGGGTGCCGCCGGGTTCGGGCTCACGGGAACGACGTCGAGCGTGGCGTCCGGCCGCGTCGCCTACACCCTCGGCCTGCAGGGCCCGGCACTGACCGTGGACACGGCGTGCTCGTCGTCGCTCGTCGCACTGCACCTGGCCGTAGGAGCCCTGCGGTCGGGTGAATGCTCGCTCGCCCTCGCGGGCGGCGTGACGGTGATGTCGACCCCGGGCATCTTCGTGGAGTTCTCCCGGCAGCGCGGACTCGCGGAAGACGGCCGCTGCAAGTCGTTCTCCGCCGATGCGGACGGCACGGCGTGGGCCGAGGGCGTCGGCGTCCTGGTCGTCGAGCGCCTGTCCGACGCCCGACGCCTCGGCCACGACGTGCTCGCCGTGGTCGCCGGCACGGCCGTCAACCAGGACGGCGCCTCCAACGGCCTCACCGCACCCAGCGGCCCCGCCCAGGAACGCGTCATCCGCGCCGCCGTGCAAGACGCCGGAATCTCCTTCTCCGGCGTCGACGCCGTCGAAGCCCACGGCACCGGCACCGTCCTCGGCGACCCGATCGAGGCACAGGCCCTCCTCGCCACATACGGCAGCGAGCGGGACGACCGGCCACTCCTCCTGGGATCGCTCAAGTCGAACCTCGGACACGCCCAGGCCGCCGCCGGCGTCGGCGGCGTCATCAAAATGGTCATGGCACTCCAGCACGGCGAACTGCCCGCGTCCCTGAACGTGAGCAAGCCGAGCGAACTGGTCGACTGGGAATCGGGCGGCGTCGAGATCCTCACCGAGCCGCGTCCGTGGCCCGCCGCCGAGGACAAGGTCCGCAGGGCCGGTGTCTCCTCCTTCGGCATCAGCGGAACCAACGCCCACGTCGTCCTCGCCGAAGCCCCCGCCCAGGCGCCCGTGCCCGCGGCCGGTCCCGAGGGCGGCGACTCCGCCCCCTTCTGGGTGCTGTCCGGCCGTACCGACCTGGCGCTGCGCGCCCAGGCCACCGCGCTCGTCGACGCTCTGGACACCTTCGACGACGTGTCCGTCCGCGACCTCGGCCGCGCCCTGGCCACCACCCGTACCGCCCTCGACCACCGCGCGGCCGTCACCGCCGAGGACCGTGCCGAGGCCGTCGCCGCCCTTGTCGCGCTCGGGCGCGGTGAGGCGCACGCCGCTCTGGCGCTCGGCACGGCGCGCCCCGACGCCGGACTCGCCTACCTCTTCACCGGCCAGGGCAGCCAACGCGTCGGAATGGGACGTGAGTTGTACGAGGCGGAGCCGGTCTTCGCCGCCGCGCTCGACGCGGTGTGCCGTGAACTCGACGCCTGCCGAGCCTTCGTGACCGGAACACCGCCGATCCGCGACGTGATGTTCCACGACGCCGAGGCACTCGACCGCACCGAGAACACCCAGTGCGCTCTCTTCGCCCTCCAGGTCGCGCTGTTCCGGCTGCTCGAGGACCGGGGCCTGGCACCGGACGCCGTACTCGGCCACTCCATCGGCGAGTTCGCCGCCGCCCACGTCGCCGGGATCCTCACCCTGCCCGACGCCTGCGCCCTGGTCGCCGCGCGCGGCCGCCTCATGCAGGCCCTGCCGTCCGGCGGGGCGATGATGGCCGTCCAGGCGTCGAAGGACGAGGTCGGCGCACTCCTCGAGGGCCGCGAGCACGAGGTGAGCATCGCCGCCGTCAACGGCCCCCTGGCCGTCGTCGTCTCCGGCGACGTCGAGGCCGTCGAGCAGGTGGCCGCCGAGTTCGCCGCCACCGGCCGCAAGACGCGGCGGCTCGTCGTCAGCCACGCCTTCCACTCGCACCGCATGGACGGGATGCTCGACGCGTTCGCCGCCGTCACCGCGAACGTCCGGTACGCGGAGCCGCGCATCCCGATGGTGTCCACCGTCACCGGCGGCCCCGTCGACGTCACCGCCGACTACTGGGTCCGGCAGGTGCGCCGGGAAGTGCGGATGTCCGACGGACTCGCCGCCCTCCACGACCTCGGAATGCGGACCTTCCTCGAACTCGGCCCCGACGGCGTGCTGTCGGCACTGGGCCAGGACTCTCTGGACGACGACGCGCTGGCCTTCGTCCCCGTGCTGCGCCGCGGCCGGTCCGAGCGCCGCACGCTGGCGGCCGCGCTCGCCGCCCTGCACGTCCGGGGCCGTACCCCGGACTGGCGGGCCGTGTTCGGCCCGGGCCCGACGCCCGGCCTGCCCACGTACGCCTTCCAGCGTGAGCGGTACTGGCTGACCGCGCGCGGCACCGAGGGACCGGCCGGCCATCCGCTGCTCGGCACCGCCGTCGAACTCGCCGAATCAGGGCAGACCGCGCTGACCGCCAGGCTCAGCCGCCGCACCCACCCCTGGCTCGCCGACCACGCCGTGCTCGGCTCGGTCCTGCTGCCCGGCACCGCCTTCCTCGAGCTCGCCGCCCGCGCGGGTTCGCAGACCGGCACGCCGCGCGTCGCGGAACTCACCCTGCTCGCCCCCCTGGTGATCCCCGAGGAGGGCCGTACCGAGGTACAGGTCCTGGTGGCCGCCCCCGGCGACGACGGTCAGCGGGTGGTGACCGTGCACGCCCGCACCGAGACGCCGGACGGCACCACCGAGCCGTGGACGCTGCACGCCACCGGCACGCTCGCGCCGCACGACACGGCGGCCGCGACGGCCACGGGCCGACGGGCCGCCGCCGATGCCGAGTCGCTGCCGCTCGACGGCTGCTACGACGGACTCGCCGCGGCGGGCTACGCCTACGGCCCGGTCTTCCGTGGCCTGCGGGCCGCGTGGCGGGACGGCACGGAGCTGATCGCCGAGGTCGCCCTGCCGCCGTCCGTCACCGACGCCGCCTCCTTCGGGCTGCACCCGGCGCTGCTCGACGCGGCACTGCACCCGATCGTCATGGCCGCCCTGGACGACGGCGACCGCCGTCTGCTGCCCTTCTCCTGGCGCGGCGTGACCGTCCACCAGCCGGGTGCCCGCGCGGCCCGCGTCCTGATCGCCCCCACCGGGCCCGACGCGATGTCGCTGACCCTGTTCGACGAGTCCCACGCGGTGATCGCCGAGGTCGAGGAACTGCTCCTGCGCCCGGTGAGCGACACCGTGGCCGTACCCCGGTCGCTGCACCGTCTGGACTGGAAGCCGGCCACGTCGGAATCGGACCACGCTTCCGGTCCGTCCGATTCCGGTCCGTCCGCTTCGGAACCGTCTCCGGCCGTCGTGCTCGGCTCCGCGGACCTCGGCGTCGGCCCGCGGTACGCCGATCTCACGGCACTGGCCCAGGCCCTCGACACGGGCCTTCCCGCTCCCGCGGTGGTCTTCGCGCCGCTGGCGGACCTCGACTCCGCGCCGAGCACGGCCGTCGGGGCCAGGCCCGCCGTACACCGCGCGCTCGCCCTCCTCCAGGGTTGGCTGGGCGACGACCGTCTCGCCGACTCCCGGCTCGTGCTCGTCACCCGAGCGGCCGTCGCCACGGCACCCGACGCCGACGTGGACCCGGACGCCGCGGCCGTATGGGGCCTGGCACGCTCGGCGCAGACCGAGAACCCCGGGCGGGTCGCACTCCTCGACGTGGAATCCGCCGCCGACTGCCGTGCCGCACTGCGCCTGATCGGCACGGAACCGCAGCTCGCGGTACGCGACGGGGCCCCGCTCGTGCCCCGGCTCGGCCGGGCGACGGCCGGCAGTGCCCTGGTACCCCCGGCCGGGGTGACCGCATGGCGGCTCGAGGTGCGCGAACGCGGAACCCTGGACCACCTGGCGCTCGCGCCCTGCCCCGAGAACCTGGCCCCGCTGGGCGAGGGCGAGGTTCGCGTCGCGGTGCGCGCGGCGGGCGTCAACTTCCGTGACGTACTGAACACCCTCGGCCTCTACCCCGGCGACCCCGGTCTGCTCGGCCTCGAAGGGGCCGGTGTGGTGACCGAGGTCGGGCCCGGTGTCCCGGGGCTCGCCGTCGGCGACCGGGTCATGGGCCTGTTCTCCGGGGCGTTCGGCCCGGTGGCCGTCGCCGACCACCGGCGGGTCGCCGTGATGCCCGCCGACTGGACGTACGCCCAGGCGGCTTCCGCGCCCATCGTGTTCCTGACCGCCTACCACGCCCTGGTCGACCTCGCCGGTCTGGCCCGGGGCGAGCGCGTCCTGATCCACGCCGCCGCGGGCGGTGTCGGCATGGCCGCCGTCCAGCTCGCCCGGCACCTCGGGGCGGAGGTCTACGGCACGGCGGGCCCCGCGAAGTGGGACGCCCTGCGGGCCTTCGGCCTGGACGGGTCGAACCTGGCGTCGTCGCGCACCCTGGACTTCGAGGCCGCGTTCGGCACGGCCACCGGAGGCCGCGGCATGGACGTCGTACTGAACTCCCTCGCCGGTGAGTTCGTGGACGCCTCCCTGAGGCTGCTGCCGCACGGCGGCCGCTTCGTGGAGATGGGCAAGACCGACCTGCGCGACCCCGCGGTGGTCGCGGCCGACCACCCCGGAGTGGACTACCGCTCCTTCGACCTGCTCCAGGAGCCGGCAGAACGGATCGCCGAGATGCTCACGGCCGTCCTGACGTTGCTGTCGTCGGGTGCGCTGACGCCGCTGCCGTTCAGCACGTGGGACGTCCGCAGGGCGCCGGAGGCGTTCCGGTACGTCAGCCAGGCCCGGCACATCGGCAAGGTGGTGCTCACCCTGCCCACGGCCATCGATCCGGACGGCACGGTCCTCGTCACCGGCGCCACCGGGGCCCTCGGCGGACTGGTCGCCCGGCACCTGGTCACCGGGCACGGCGCCCGCCGCCTGCTGCTCGTCAGCCGCCGTGGCGCCGACGCACCCGGCGCCGGGGAACTCGCCGCCGAGCTGAGTGAACTGGGCGCCGAGGTCACGCTCGCCGCCTGTGACACCGCCGACCGCGACGCGCTCGCGCGGCTCCTCACCGGCGTACGGCTCACCGCCGTCGTCCATGCCGCGGGAGTGCTCGACGACGGCGTGATCACCGCGCTCACCCCCGAGCGCCTGGACACCGTGCTCGCCGCCAAGGCCACAGCGGCCCGGAACCTGCACGAACTGACCGTGGACCAGGATCTCTCGGCGTTCGTCCTCTTCTCCTCCGTCATGGGTGTCATCGGTGGCGCCGGCCAGGGCAACTACGCCGCCGCCAACGCCTACCTGGACGCCCTGGCCCAGTACCGCAGGGCACGGCGTCTCCCCGCGCTCTCCCTGGCCTGGGGGATGTGGGCGGACACGGCGGGAAGGCCGGGTGCCGCCGGGATGGCGGGCGCCCTGTCCGAGGCCGACCGGGTACGGATCGCCAGGACCGGCCTCGCGCCCATCGACCGGGCGGAGGGCCTCGCCCTGCTCGACGCGGCACTGCGGACGGACGCCGCCGCACTCGTTCCCGCACCCCTGGACCGTGCCGCGCTCGGCGCCCTCGGAGCGCAACTCCCCGTCGTACTGCGTGACCTGGCTCCTGCCGCCCCGCGACCGGCCCAGGCGTCGGCCGCGGTCACGACCCCGGCCACCGGGACCCTGCGCGACCGGCTCGCCGTGCTGAGCGCCGCCGAGCGCGAGGAGCTCCTGCTCGATCTCGTACGCGTACAGGCCGCCGCCGTACTCGGCCGGTCCTCCGCGGCCGGCATCCCCGCCGACCGGCCCTTCAAGGACATGGGCTGCGACTCGCTCACCCTCGTGGAACTGCGCAACAGGCTGCAGACCAGCGCCGATCTGCGGCTGCCCGCCACCTTCCTCTTCAACTGCCCCACGCCGCTCGCCGTCGTGGCGCACCTGCGCACCGAACTGGCACCGGACGACACGGAATCCGAGGGTTCCACCCGCCACGCCGACACCGCCGACGCTGTCGACTCCGCAGACCCGAACGCCGTACCCGGCCTGGTCGAACTCGACCGGCTGGAGGCGGCCCTCGCCGACCTGGACGACGACACCCAGGACGATGTCAGAGCCGAGATCGTCCAGCGACTGCAGGCCTTGGTGGTCCGCGTACCGGCTCAGCGCACCCAGGAATCCGCCGACCTGACCGCACGGGTCCAGTCGGCGTCGGTCGACGAACTCCTCGCGTTCATCGACACCGAACTCTGACCCACCTCCGCCTCGCGGACCTCCCCACGGCCCGCCTGTTCATCCTGTTCGCCCAGCTCATCCTGTTCGCCGCGCGCGACGTGCTCAGGCACGTCGCACGGGCCGTCACGCCCGGCTCCGCGCGTACGCACAGCACGGCTTCACGACGCCTACGGGGGCATCCTCACCATGACAACAACGGACAACGACAAACTGGTCGAATACCTCAAGCGCCTCACCCTCGACCTGCACCAGTCCCGTCAGCGGGTCCGCGAACTGGAAGCGGGCACCAACGATCCGATCGTGATCGTCGGCATGGGGTGCCGGTTCCCGGGCGGGGTGGACTCCCCCGAGTCGCTGTGGCAGGTCGTCGCCCAGCGGCGGGACGTGATCTCCGGTCTTCCCACCGACCGGGGCTGGGATCTGGACGGGCTCTACCACCCCGATCCGGACCACGCCGGCACGTCCTACGTGCGCAACGGTGGTTTCCTCGACGGCGCCGCCGAGTTCGATCCCGCCTTCTTCGGGATCTCGCCGCGTGAGGCCCTGGCGATGGACCCGCAGCAGCGGCTGCTCCTCGAGGTGTCGTGGGAGGCCCTGGAGCGGGCCGGCATCACGCCCGGTTCGCTGCACGGCACGTCGACGGGCATGTTCCTCGGGGCGATCGCCCAGGAGTACGGTCCGAGGCTCGGCGAAGCCGGGGCGGCCGCCACGGGGTTCGGGCTCACGGGAACGACGTCGAGCGTGGCGTCCGGCCGCGTCGCCTACACCCTCGGCCTGCAGGGCCCGGCGCTGACCGTGGACACGGCGTGCTCGTCGTCCCTCGTCGCACTGCACCTCGCGGTCCAGGCCCTGCGGTCGGGTGAGTGTTCGCTCGCTCTGGCGGGCGGCGTGACCGTGATGTCGACCCCGGGCATCTTCGTGGAGTTCTCCCGGCAGCGGGGACTCGCGGAGGACGGCCGCTGCAAGTCCTTCTCGGCGGACGCGGACGGCACCGCGTGGGCCGAGGGCGTCGGTGTCCTGGTCGTCGAGCGCCTGTCCGACGCCCGACGCCTCGGCCACAACGTGCTCGCCGTGGTCGCCGGCACGGCCGTCAACCAGGACGGCGCCTCCAACGGCCTCACCGCACCCAGCGGCCCCGCCCAGGAACGCGTCATCCGCGCCGCCGTCCAGGACGCCGGAATCTCCTTCTCCGGCGTCGACGCCGTCGAAGCCCACGGCACCGGCACCGTCCTCGGCGACCCCATCGAGGCACAAGCCCTCCTCGCCACATACGGCAGCAAGCGGGACGGCGACAGGCCGCTCCTCCTGGGATCGCTCAAGTCGAACCTCGGACACGCCCAGGCCGCCGCCGGTGTCGGCGGCGTCATCAAGATGGTCATGGCACTCCAGCACGGTGAGCTGCCCGCCTCGCTCAACGTCAGCAAGCCCAGTGAGCTGGTCGACTGGGAGTCCGGCGGCGTCGAGGTACTGACCGAACCACGCCCCTGGCCCGCCGCCGAGGACAGGGTCCGCAGGGCCGGTGTCTCCTCCTTCGGCATCAGCGGAACCAACGCCCACGTCGTCCTCGCCGAAGCCCCCGCCGACGAGGACACGGCGGAGGAATCCCCGGTCGAGGTGGCCGGGCTGAGCGGGGACGGCCTGCCGTGGGTGGTGTCTGCGCGTTCCGCCGACGCGCTGGCCGAGGCCGCGGGCCGACTGGCGGAGCACGTACGGGCACGGCCGGAACTCAGCCCCGCCGACGTCGCGTTCTCCCTGGCCGCCGGCCGCTCCGCCTTCGAATCCAGGGCCGTCATCCCCGGCACCGACGGCCGCGACGGACTCCTCGCCGGCCTCGACGCACTGGCCTCGCGCGAGATCGACGGCCAGAACGGTGTGTCCCCTTCCCGTGCCGTGTTCGTGTTCCCGGGGCAGGGTTCGCAGTGGGCCGGCATGGCGGTCGAACTGCTCGCCTCCTCGCCCGAGTTCGCCCGCGTCATCGACGAGTGCGAAGCGGCACTGTCTCCGTTCGTCGACTGGAAGCTCACCGCCGTACTCCGCGGCGAGGAAGGCGCCCCCGGCCTGGACCGGGTCGACGTCGTCCAGCCCGCCTCCTGGGCCATGATGGTCGCCCTCGCCGCCCTCTGGCGCGCCAGCGGAGTCAACCCCATCGCCGTCGTCGGACACTCCCAGGGCGAGATCGCCGCCGCCGTCGTCGCCGGAGGCCTCACCCTCCACGACGGCGCCCGCGTCGTCGCCCTCCGCTCCAAAGCACTCCGCGTCCTCTCCGGAGGCGGCGGCATGGCCTGGATCGCCCTCCCCGAGGCGAAGGCGGAAGAGCTCCTCACCACCTGGTCCGGACACCTCTCCGTCGCTGCCGTCAACGGCCCCTCCTCGACCGTCGTGGCCGGCCGGCCCGAGGCCCTCGACGAACTCCTCGC
>NZ_JBITBZ010000012.1:0-288475 GCF_044452745.1 Streptomyces sp. NPDC051822
GCAGGGGGGACCCTGTGGGAGAGTAGGACGCCGCCGAACAATTTTTAGCCTCAACCCCCGGACTCTGTCCGGGGGTTGAGGCATTTTTGCGTTCTGATGCAGGTGACGGCCCCCTGTGCGCCGGCTGGACTGGCTGCGGGTAAGGTCAGGGGGCATCGTCCGTACGTTCCCAGCAGGAGGCCCCCGGGTGGAGGTCCAGGAGACCCGCGTTCAGACCGACCGGGTCCTCACCATCCCCAACATTCTCAGCATGGCGCGCCTCCTCGGCGTGCCGCTGTTTCTGTGGCTGATTCTCCGGCCGGAGTTCGGCGGGCCCAAGAGTGATGGCTGGGCGCTTCTCGTCCTGATGCTCAGCGGCGTCAGCGACTATCTCGACGGCAAGCTGGCCCGGCGCTGGAACCAGATCAGCAACCTCGGTCGGCTGCTCGATCCGGCCGCTGACCGGTTGTACATCCTGTCCACCCTGGTCGGGCTCACCTGGCGGGAGATCCTGCCCTGGTGGGTGGCTGCCGCTCTTCTGGCGCGCGAGGCCATGCTCCTGGTGATGGTCGGAATCCTTCGTCGGCACGGCTACCCGCCGCCGCAAGTGAACTTCCTCGGCAAAGCTGCGACATTCAACTTGATGTACGCGTTCCCGTTGCTGCTTCTCAGTGACGGAACGGGTTGGCTTTCGTCACTCGCTGAAGTTTTCGGATGGGCCTTCGCCGGATGGGGTACAACTCTGTATTGGTGGGCAGGGATCCTCTACGTGGTCCAGGTCCGTCGACTCGTGAAGGCGGATACCGCGGCCGATTGAGCCCGTCCGTCCTGTGCCGAGCAGCGTCGCCGGCAACAATGAGGACCTCCCAGGGCCGCTGAGCGGACAGGTGAAGTCGGCAGGACCGTCGTCTCTTCAAGGAGGACGCTTCCGACATGAAGGCCGTCGTGATGGCCGGTGGCGAAGGAACCCGACTTCGCCCCATGACCTCGAGCATGCCCAAGCCTCTACTGCCGGTGGTGAACCGGCCGATCATGGAGCACGTCCTACGACTGCTCAAGAGGCACGGTCTCAACGAGACCGTCGTCACCGTGCAGTTTCTCGCCTCTCTCGTCAGGAACTACTTCGGCGACGGCGAGGAGCTCGGGATGGAGCTCACGTATGCCAACGAGGAGAAGCCGCTCGGTACAGCGGGCAGTGTGAAGAACGCCGAGGAAGCGTTGAAGGACGACGCCTTTCTCGTCATTTCGGGGGACGCGCTCACCGATTTCGATCTCACCGATCTCATCGCCTTCCACAAGGAGAAGGGCGCCCTCGTCACGGTCTGCCTCACCCGGGTGCCGAATCCGCTGGAATTCGGCATCACGATCGTCGACGAAGAGGGGAAGGTGGAGCGCTTCCTGGAGAAGCCCACCTGGGGGCAGGTCTTCTCGGACACCGTGAACACGGGCATCTACGTGATGGAGCCCGAGGTCTTCGACTACGTCGAGGCAGATGTTCCGGTCGACTGGTCGGGTGATGTCTTCCCGCAGCTCATGAAGGAAGGCAAGCCGATCTACGGCTATGTCGCCGAGGGCTACTGGGAGGACGTAGGCACCCATGAGAGCTATGTGAAGGCCCAGGCGGACGTCCTGGAGGGCAAGGTCCAGGTCGACATCGACGGCTTCGAGATCTCGCCCGGGGTGTGGGTCGCCGAAGGGGCCGAGGTGCACCACGACGCCGTGCTCCGTGGGCCGCTCTACATCGGCGACTACGCCAAGGTCGAAGCCGGTGCCGAGATCCGTGAGCACACCGTCATCGGCTCCAACGTGGTCGTCAAGAGCGGCGCCTTCCTGCACAAGGCCGTCGTCCACGACAACGTCTACATCGGTCCGCAGAGCAATCTGCGCGGCTGTGTGATCGGCAAGAACACCGACATCATGAGGGCCGCCCGGATCGAGGACGGAGCCGTCATCGGGGACGAGTGCCTGGTCGGTGAGGAATCGATCGTGCAGGGCAACGTCCGGGTCTACCCGTTCAAGACGATCGAGGCCGGCGCCTTCGTCAACACCTCGGTCATCTGGGAGTCCCGTGGGCAGGCCCATCTCTTCGGGGCCAGGGGAGTCTCCGGCATCCTCAACGTGGAGATCACCCCTGAGCTGGCCGTACGCCTCGCGGGGGCGTACGCCACGACCCTGAAGAAGGGCTCGACCGTCACCACGGCGCGCGACCACTCCCGGGGCGCTCGGGCGCTGAAGCGGGCGGTGATCTCGGCGCTGCAGGCCAGTGCCATCGACGTACGGGACCTGGAGAACGTACCGCTGCCGGTGGCGCGGCAGCAGACCGCGCGGGGAAGCGCCGGCGGCATCATGGTGCGGACCTCGCCCGGGGTGCCCGACTCCGTGGACATCATGTTCTTCGACGAACGCGGGGCAGACCTCTCCCAGGGCGGGCAGCGGAAGCTCGACCGGGTGTTCGCACGGCAGGAGTACCGGCGGGCCTTCCCCGGGGAGATCGGTGACCTCTCCTTCCCGGCGAGCGTCTTCGACTCGTACACCGGTTCCTTGCTGCGGAACGTCGACACCACGGGGATCGCCGAGGCAGGGCTCAAGGTCGTCGTCGACGCCTCCAACGGAAGTGCCGGGCTCGTGCTGCCCAGCCTGCTGGGACGGCTCCAGGTCGACTCGCTGACGATCAACCCCGGTCTCGACGAGTCGCGGCCCACCGAGTCGGCCGAGAGCCGACGGGCCGGTCTGGTGCGGCTGGGGGAGATCGTGGCCTCGGCACGGGCGGCGTTCGGGGTGCGGTTCGACCCCGTCGGCGAACGGCTCTCGCTCGTGGACGAGCGGGGGCGGATCATCGAGGACGACCGGGCGCTCCTGGTCCTCCTCGACCTGGTGGCGGCCGAGCGGCGCTCCGGACGGGTCGCGCTGCCGGTGACCACGACCCGGATCGCCGAGCAGGTCGCCGCCTACCACGGCACCCAGGTGGAGTGGACGACCACCTCGCCGGACGACCTCACACGGGTCGGGCGCGAGGAGTCGACGATCTTCGGTGGCGACGGGCGCGGCGGGTTCATCGTGCCGGAGTTCAGCAGCGTCTTCGACGGTGCCGCCGCCTTCGTGCGGCTCATCGGGCTCGTCGCACGGACCCAGCTCACGCTGAGCCAGATCGACGCACGGATTCCGCGGGCGCACGTCCTCAAGAGGGACATCGCGACCCCGTGGGCCGTCAAGGGTCTGGTGATGCGCCGGGTGGTCGAGGCGGCGGGCAGCCGCTCCGTGGACACCACCGACGGCGTGCGTGTGGTCGAGGCCGACGGGCGGTGGGTGATGGTGCTGCCCGACCCCGCCGAGGCCGTCACCCATCTGTGGGCGGAGGGGCCCGACGACGCCTCCGCGCAGGCCCTGCTCGACGAATGGGCCGCGGTGGTCGACAGCGCGGGCAACTGACGCGACAACCGCCTGGCGGGGAGGCGCCCCAGGGTGCCTCCCCGCCAGGCGGAGGGGCCATTCGGCGGTAGGTCGTGCGACGTGCGACGATGTGCGGCATGTCGCAGCAGCCCCCCGTTCGGAGCACCGGATCACCGCCGCCACGCCCGGACGCGTCCATGTCGCTGCTGAACAACGTGATCGACCACGCGCTCGACGACGGCTACGCGGAAGCGACCGCGCGGCGCGCCGCCGAGGGTGCCGGGCTGCCCCGGAACCTGCGGACCAAGCTCGGCGTGGCCGGGGGCCTGCTGCTGGCCGCCGCCGTGGTGACCGTGGGTGCGGCCGAGGCGCGTATCTCCGCGCCGGTCGTCGCCAAGGAGCGGCAGGAGCTGATCGACCGGATCGAGGCGGAGACGTCGACCGCCGATCAGCTGGAGCGCGACGTCGAGCGGATCCGGACCGAGGTCGGGGAGCGTCAGCGGCAGGCCCTCCAGCAGCACGGTGGTGACCAGGGCGAGCTCGTCGGGCTGCTCTCGGGTGCGACGCCGGTGCACGGGCCCGGGGTGAAGCTCGTCGTCGACGACGCCAAGGACACCGACACCGGTGGCGGCGGACCGCGCGAGAGCAGTGGTTTCTCCGACACGGGCCGGGTGCGCGACCGGGACATGCAGCGAGTGGTCAACGGGCTCTGGGAGTCCGGCGCCGAGGCGGTCGCCATCAACGGCCAGCGCCTGACATCGCTGTCCGCGATCCGGGCCGCGGGTGACGCCATACTGGTCGACAACAAGCCGCTGGTGCCGCCGTACACCGTCCTCGCGATCGGGGACGGGCAGCGGCTGAGCACCGCGTTCCAGGACAGCGCCGACGGGCAGTATCTGCACGCGCTGGTGGAGAACTTCGGGATCAGGAGCGGTATCTCGGCCGAGGGCGACGTACGCCTGCCGGCCGCGCCGAGCCTGACCGTACGTACCGCAGAGCCGAGGGGGGCCGGGGCGGCGACGCCCTCCGGCCGGGCCACGGCCGACACAGGGAAGGGCACATCGTGATCGCCGTACTGGGCCTGATCGTCGGAGTCGTGGTCGGACTGCTGGTCCGCCCCGAAGTTCCGGCGGTGGTCGAGCCCTATCTTCCGATCGCCGTGGTCGCCGCCCTCGACGCGGTCTTCGGCGGCCTGCGGGCCATGCTCGACGGCATCTTCGTCGACAAGGTCTTCGTGGTGTCGTTCCTCTCCAACGTGGTCGTGGCCGCGTTGATCGTCTTCCTCGGTGACAAGCTGGGCGTGGGCGCGCAGCTGTCGACCGGTGTGGTCGTCGTGCTCGGCATCCGGATCTTCTCCAACGCGGCCGCCATCCGGCGCCATGTCTTCCGGGCGTGAGGCCGATGAGCGAGAACCCCGACAACAGCGAGAACCCTGAGAACACCGGGAACCCCGACTCCCGGAAGCCTGAGAGCTCCGGAAGCTCCGAGGCCTCCCCGAGCTCCGAAGGCGCGAAGGCCGCGCCCGTGCAGTCCGGGACGCAGCGCCAGGACGCGCCTGCGCCCGCGGTGCCCGTCGCGGCCGGGCCGGCGTCCCCGGCCGAGCCGAGTGGGCGCCGGAGGCTGGTCTCCGCGCTGTGGCCGCCTCGGGTGACCCGGGCGCAACTCATCGTGGCCCTGCTGCTGTTCGTGCTCGGTCTGGGCCTGGCCATCCAGGTCTCCTCGACGAGCGACAACAGCGCGCTGCGCGGGGCGCGCCAGGAGGACCTGGTACGGATCCTCGACGAGCTCGACGACCGTACGCAGCGCCTGGAGGACGAGAAGGCGCGGCTGGAGAAGCAGCGCACCGAGCTGGAGTCCAGCTCCGACCAGGCCGAGGAGGCCCGGAAGCAGACCCAGGAGAAGGAGCAGCAGCTCGGCATCCTGGCCGGCACCGTGGCCGCCGAGGGGCCGGGCATCACGCTGACCGTCGGTGATCCCAGCGGGGCCGTCCAGTCGGACATGCTGCTCGATGCCATCCAGGAGCTGCGCGCCGCGGGCGCCGAGGCGATCCAGGTCAACGGTGTGCGGGTGGTCGCGGACAGTTATTTCACCGGTGGCGGCGATGACATGCGAATCGATGGAACGAAGGTGGCCGCTCCGTACGTCTTCAAGGTCATCGGCAAGCCGGAGGACCTCGAGCCCGCGCTCAACATCCCCGGCGGTGTCGTGCAGACCCTCGAGAAGGAGCAGGCCACGGCCACGGTGGAGCGGTCGGCGAAGATCGTCGTCGACGCCTTGCGACCCGCGAAGCGGCCTGACTACGCTCAGTCGTCCTCCCAGTGAGAGGGGGACGAGGGGGGTCCCGCGACAAGGGCATGACGTTGCGGGGGGTCGGCGCACCACAACGGTGGTGCGTGGTGGAAACTGTCCGGAGGATACGGACGTTGTGAAGGTGTCCGGGTCGGCAGGTGTGATGGATCTCGGTTCGTCCTGCCCCACGGGCGGGTCTGTTTCGGTCAAGGGGAATCGCCCGTGAAGTTGTTTGCGAAGTTGTTCGGCAAGAGCGCACGCGAGGACGGCGGCAACGCCAGGCACCGCGCGCCGCGTCATGCCCAGAGTGAGGAGCAGGGCGGCGAGCGCCCGCTCTTCCGCGACGAGGTCGAGGGTCAGGGCGGTGACATTCCGGGCACTCCGGGCGCGTCGTCTGTTGACCCCGCCGGGGCCGCCCGCATAGGTTTCGGAGAACCATCAACCTCAGGTACGGGTGGAGGGTTTACCTCCGATCCGTACGCGACACAGACCTCGGCGGGGCAGCCGCGGCAGGAGGATGCGTCCATGCCGGTGTGTACGAGGTGCGGTCACCGCAACACGGCGGACAGCCGCTTCTGCTCCCACTGCGGTACGCCGCTGCGGGGCGGGGTCGCCGCCGAGCGTCCGTCGGAGACGACGTCCACGATCTCCATCTCGGGCCTCGAGGCCTACGACGCGGAGGTCACCGGCCAGACCCAGCTGCCCGCGCTCTCTCCCGAGGCGCTGGCGGCCGTCGAGGCCCTGCCGTTGGGTTCCGCGCTCCTCGTGGTGCGCCGGGGGCCGAACTCGGGCAGCCGGTTCCTGCTCGACAGCGAGCTGACGACGGCCGGCCGTCACCCCCAGAGCGACATCTTCCTGGACGACTTCACGGTCTCCCGGCGGCATGTCGAGTTCCGGCGGGGCCAGGACGGCAGCTTCACCGTCTCCGATGTCGGCAGCCTCAACGGCACGTACGTCAACCGTGAGCCGATCGACTCGGTCGTTCTGTCCAACGGCGACGAGGTGCAGATCGGCAAGTACCGGCTGGTCTTCCACTCGAGCCGGCGGGGCGTCTGACGCCTCGGAGAAGCCTTCAGGGAAGGTCCATGCTGCGAACACCGACGGGCGGCGCCGGAACCGGCGCCGCCGCGGGCGACAGGCTGGTCAGCATCGGCACGGTGCTGAACCAGTTGCGCGACGAATTTCCCGAAGTGACCATCTCCAAGATCCGTTTCCTGGAGGCCGAGGGGCTCGTGGAGCCCCGGCGTACGGCCTCCGGATACCGGAAGTTCAGCCCGCAGGACGTGGAGCGGCTCGCTCAGATCCTGCGGATGCAGCGGGACCACTACCTTCCGCTGAAGGTCATCCGCGAACACCTCGACGCCCTCGCCAGGGGGGAGCAGATCAAACTCCCGGCCCCCGGGCGCCGGTCCAACCTGCTTGAGGGCGCCTGGGAGCAGGACGCCGAGCCGCCCACCGCCGCCCGGATCGGGCGGGCCGAGCTGCTGGCCGCGGCCGAGGTGACCGAGACCGAGCTGGTCGAGTGGGAGTCGTACGGTCTGATCTCCGAGGCGGACAGCGGCGGCTACGACCCCGAGAGCGTGACCGTCGCGCGGCTTGTCGCGGACCTGGGGAGATTCGGTCTCGAGCCCCGGCACCTGCGGGCCGTCAAGGCGGCCGCGGACCGCGAGGCCGGGTTGATCGAACAGGTCGTCGCCCCGCTGCGCCGGCACCGTAATCCGCAGACCAGAGCACATGCGGAGGCCACCGCCCAGGAGCTGGCCGCGCAGTCGGTGAGGCTGCACGCGGCCCTCGTGCAGACCGCTCTGGGCATCCGGCTCCAGTGACGTCCAGGGCGGCCTTGGAGGGGCCCGACTATCCAAACCGGTCGGGCACGTCCTAGGGTTGCTGTGTGAACGAGCTCGACGTTGTGGGTGTCCGGGTGGAAATGCCCTCCAACCAGCCGATCGTGCTCCTGCGTGAAGTGGGAGGCGATCGGTACCTCCCCATCTGGATCGGACCGGGGGAGGCGACCGCGATCGCCTTCGCCCAGCAGGGGATGGCCCCGCCGCGGCCGCTGACGCACGACCTGTTCAAGGACGTGCTGGAGGCCGTGGGACAGGAACTCACCGAAGTCCGCATCACGGATCTGCGTGACGGGGTCTTCTACGCCGAACTGGTCTTCGCCAGCGGCGTCGAGGTGAGTGCGCGGCCGTCGGACGCGATAGCGCTCGCCCTTCGGACCGGAACGCCGATCTTCGGCAGTGACGGTGTGCTGGACGACGCCGGTATCGCGATTCCGGACGAGCAGGAGGACGAGGTGGAGAAGTTCCGCGAGTTCCTCGACCAGATCTCACCGGAGGATTTCGGGACCAACAGTCAGTGACGCGGAGCGACGCGGCCGCGCGCCGTTCGCGGGGTGCCGTCAGAGCATTCGAGTAGCCTTTCCCCGGAGAGAGATACGGGAAACCACTCTCAGGGTGATTATCACTCGGCGTGCCGAGTGTGGCGATCGTTGACGCACCCCGAGTGACTGCCTACCTTCGTGTGGGCAGGTCAAGGACGGAGGGTCGGCGTGATGAGCAGCGCGGACGGTACGGCAGGGAGCTCGCTCGGACGCGCGTCCGGAGAGAGCGGTCCGTATCCGCTTCACGGCAGTGTGGGCGACTTCGGTACGGACTCCGGTGCGGGCACCGGAGTGAGCGGCGCAGATCCGGGTGAGGGCCCGGGCGCGGCGGGCGAGGTGGTCGGCTACCGGGGCCCGACGGCCTGTGCGGCGGCGGGGATCACCTATCGCCAGTTGGACTACTGGGCACGTACGGGGCTCGTGGAGCCGAGCGTGCGGCCCGCCTACGGGTCGGGGACGCAGCGCCTGTACAGCTTCCGCGACGTCGTCGTGCTGAAGATCGTCAAGCGCTTCCTCGACACCGGCGTGGCCCTGCAGAACATCCGGGCCGCTGTGCAGCATCTGCGCGCGCGGGGCTTCCGGGATCTGGAGCGGATGACGCTCATGAGCGACGGGGCCACGGTGTACGAGTGCTCCTCGCCGGACGAGGTCGTCGATCTGCTCCAGGGCGGCCAGGGCGTCTTCGGCATCGCCGTCGGCGTGGTCTGGCGGGATGTCGAGGCGGCGCTCTCGCAGCTGCACGGGGAGCGGGTCGACACGGGCGAGACGCTCGTGGGGCACAACCCCGGGGACGAGCTGGCCAGGCGGCGGCGGGACAAGGCGGTCTGAGGAGCCTCTCGCTCCTCGGGCCCGTCCTTTCGCGCGGTGGTCGGCGCCGTTGTCAGTGGCGTAGGGCAGCATCGGAGACGTGAGAGCCGCGCCGACGATCCTGCATCTCGACATGGATGCGTTCTTCGCCGCCGCCGAGCAGGCGGCGAAGCCCAGCCTGCGCGGAAAACCCGTGATCGTCGGCGGTCTCGGCCCGAGGGGCGTGGTGGCGACCGCCTCGTACGAGGCGCGCAGGTTCGGGGTGCACTCGGCCATGCCGATGGGGCAGGCGCGGCGGCTCGCGCCCAACGCGGCCTACCTCGTCCCGCGCTTCTCCTTCTACCGGTCGATCAGCGAGCAGGTCATGGAGCTGCTGGGACGGCTCTCCCCGCTCGTGGAGCCGCTCAGCCTCGACGAGGCGTTCGTGGACCTGGAGGCGGGGGAGGTGGCCGACGACAGCGCCACCGCCCGGGCCGCCGGGGAGCGGCTGCGCGTCGACATCCTGGCGGCGACCGGACTGACCGGGTCCGTCGGGCTCGCCGGGTCCAAGATGATCGCGAAGATCGCCTCCGAGGAGGCCAAACCCGACGGGCTCGTCCTCATCGAACCGGGAACCGAGCGGGAGCTCCTCGGGCCGCGGTCGGTGCGGATCCTGCCGGGTGTCGGCCCGGCGACCGGCGAGCATCTGCGGCGGGCCGGCATGACCACCGTCGCCGACCTCGCCGAAGCGGGCGAGGACGAGCTCGTACGGCTCCTCGGACGGTCGCACGGGGCCTCGCTGTACCGGATGGCCCAGGGGTACGACGATCGGCCCGTGGTGGCCGAGCGGGACGCCAAGTCGGTGTCCGTCGAGGACACCTTCGACGTGGACCTGCACGACCGCGTGCGGATCAGGACCGAGGTGGAGCGGCTCGCGGAGCGGTGCGTGGGACGGCTGCGGGCCTCGGGGCACTCGGGGCGGACCATCGTCCTGAAGGTGCGGCGGTACGACTTCTCGACCCTGACCCGGTCCGAGACGCTGCGGGGCCCGACGGACGACGTGGTCGTGGTGCGGGAGGCGGCGGGGCGGCTCCTGGAGGCGGTGGACACGACGGGCGGCGTGCGGTTGCTCGGGGTCGGGGTGAGCGGGCTCGCGGACTACACGCAGGAGGACCTGTTCGCGCAGGCGGAGGCCAGGGCGGAGGCGGAGGGCCAGGCCGGCGGTGCGGGGGACGTGGCCGTGGCCGAGGCCTCCGTCGCGCCCGAGGCCGAGGCAGAGGTCGAGGAGGCCCAGGAACGGCACTGGGCGCCGGGGAACGACGTACGGCACGCCGTGTACGGGGCGGGGTGGGTGCAGGGCAGCGGGGTCGGGCGGGTCACGGTGCGGTTTGAGGAGCCGCGGTCGGAGCCGGGGCGGGTGCGGACGTTCGCGGTGGACGATCCGGACCTGGTGCCGGGGGAGGCCCTGCCGCTGGTGGACAGGGGGGTCGGCGCCGGAGGCGTCGGGGTGGCCGGAACGGGGTGAGCCCGGCCCCAGGGGGCCGGGCTCGTGGTGGCACGGGTCCTACTGGCCCGCCAGGCGGCCGAAGTCCGTGTCCGGGGTGTCCGAGGGGGGTGGGGGCAGGGTCAGGTCGTAGTGCCGGTAGAGCTGGAGTTCCTGTTCGGGGGAGAGGTGGCGGCCCACGCCGAAGTCGGGGGCGTCCTTGATGAGCGCCCGTTCGTACGGGATGTGGAGTCCGTCGGCGAGCAGCTCGCTCGGGTCCAGGGGGACGAAGGCGTCCCGGCTGAAGAGGCCGGTGCGGACCGCCGCCCACTCCGGGATGCCGGTCGCGTCGTCCAGGTACACCTCGTCCACGGTTCCGATCTTGTGTCCGTTACGGTCGAACGCCTTGCGGCCGATCAGGCTGCGCGGATCGATATCGGTCTGCACGGTCCCTCCAACTGGTCGCAACTGCTCTACACCCCTACGAAAGTGCACATCTGGGATGTCGGCCACTTGAGCGATGGGAGCCGCAACCTCGCTGGTAGGCTGGCTGTGGCTGTCGACCCTGTGCGGGAGAGTCCCCGGAGAAACCTTCCGGTGGACGCCGAAGGAGCAAATCCTCCCCGGAATCTCTCAGGCCCCTGTACCGCACGGACGAGGTCACTCTGGAAAGCAGAGCGGTGTCCGACGGCATGCGCTCTCACCGACGGTGAAAGCCGGCGTGCCGCGAGGCGTGCCGGTGAAACTCTCAGGTTGAGATGACAGAGGGGGAGGCCGTCCGGGTACCCGCGCCGTGGTGCCCCTCGCAGGTCGTGATGACCAGGAGGCCTCCGTACATGACCGCCAACCGTATTCCGCTCTCCGAGCTCGAACAGGGCATCCCGTTCGAGCAGCGGCACATCGGGCCCGACGCCGAGGCGCGCGCCAAGATGCTCGCCCAGGTCGGCTACGGCTCGCTCGACGAGCTCACGGCCGCCGCGGTGCCGGACGTCATCAAGAACACCGAGGCGCTGGACCTCCCGGCCGCGCGCACGGAGGCCGAGGTCCTCGCCGAGCTGCGTACGCTCGCCGACCGCAACCAGGTCCTCGCGCCCATGATCGGCCTCGGCTACTACGGGACGTTCACCCCGCCCGTCATTCTCCGCAACGTCATGGAGAACCCGGCCTGGTACACCGCGTACACGCCGTACCAGCCGGAGATCTCGCAGGGGCGCCTCGAGGCCCTGCTGAACTTCCAGACCGTCGTCGCCGACCTCACCGGGCTGCCGACCTCCGGCGCCTCCCTGCTCGACGAGGGCACCGCCGCCGCCGAGGCCATGGCGCTGTCCCGCCGGGTCGGCAAGGTCAAGAACGGTGTCTTCCTCGTCGACGCCGACGCCCTGCCGCAGACGATCGCCGTCATCGAGACCCGTGCCGAGCCGACCGGTGTCGAGGTCGTCGTCGCCGACCTGAGCGACGGCATCCCCGCCGAGGTCGCCGAGCGGGGTGTCTTCGGCGTGCTCGTCCAGTACCCGGGTGCCTCCGGCGCCGTCCGCGACATCAAGCCGCTGGTCGACGCCGCCCACGAGCTCGGCGCCATCGTCACCGTCGCCGCCGACCTGCTCGCGCTCACCCTGCTCACCTCGCCCGGCGAGCTGGGCGCGGACATCGCCGTCGGCACCACCCAGCGCTTCGGCGTCCCGATGGGCTTCGGCGGTCCCCACGCCG
This sequence comes from Streptomyces sp. NPDC051822, assembly GCF_044452745.1. Lineage (NCBI taxonomy): Bacteria > Bacillati > Actinomycetota > Actinomycetes > Kitasatosporales > Streptomycetaceae > Streptomyces > Streptomyces sp. NPDC051822. The sequence goes on from NZ_JBITBZ010000012.1 coordinate 12,021, forward strand.
GCTACATGGCCGTCCAGGACAAGCACGCCCGCTCCCTGCCCGGCCGACTGGTCGGCGTCTCCGTCGACGCCGACGGCAACCGCGCGTACCGCCTCGCCCTCCAGACCCGCGAGCAGCACATCCGCCGCGAGAAGGCCACCAGCAACATCTGTACGGCGCAGGTGCTGCTCGCCGTCATGGCCGGCATGTACGCGGTCTACCACGGCCCCGAGGGCCTCAAGGGCATCGCGCGCCGCACCCACCGGTACGCCGCGATCCTCGCCGCGGGCCTGACGGCCGGGGGCGTGGAGCTCACCCAGGGCGCCTTCTTCGACACCCTCACCGCCCGTGTGCCCGGCAAGGCCGACGCCGTCGTGGCCGCGGCCCGTGAGGCCGGTGTCAACCTCTACCGCGTCGACGCCGACCACGTGTCCATGTCGTGCGACGAGACCACCGGGCGCGCCCAGCTCGCCGCCGTGTGGGGCGCCTTCGGCGTCACCGCCGACGTGGAGGCGCTCGACGCCGCCACCGAGGACGTGCTGCCCGCCGGACTGCTGCGCTCGGACGCGTACATGACCCACCCGGTCTTCCACGCGCACCGCTCCGAGACCTCGATGCTGCGCTACCTGCGCAAGCTCGCCGACCGCGACTACGCGCTCGACCGCGGCATGATCCCGCTCGGCTCCTGCACGATGAAGCTGAACGCGACGACCGAGATGGAGGCGGTGACCTGGCCCGAGTTCGGTCAGATGCACCCCTTCGCCCCGGTCGACCAGGCCCAGGGCTACCTCACGCTCATCACCGAGCTGGAGGAGCGCCTCTCCGAGGTCACCGGCTACGACAAGGTGTCGATCCAGCCCAACGCCGGTTCGCAGGGCGAGCTGGCCGGTCTGCTCGCCGTCCGCGCCTACCACCGCGCCAACGGTGACCTCCAGCGCACGGTCTGCCTCATCCCGTCCTCCGCGCACGGCACCAACGCCGCCTCCGCGGTGATGGCCGGCATGAAGGTCGTCGTCGTCAAGACCGCCGAGGACGGCGAGGTCGACGTGGCGGACCTGCGCGCCAAGATCGAGCAGTACCGCGACGAGCTGTCCGTGCTGATGATCACCTACCCGTCGACGCACGGCGTCTTCGAGGAGCACGTCGCCGACATCTGCGCCGAGGTGCACGACGCCGGCGGCCAGGTGTACGTCGACGGCGCCAACCTCAACGCGCTGGTCGGTCTGGCCAAGCCGGGCCACTTCGGCGGCGACGTCTCGCACCTGAACCTGCACAAGACCTTCTGCATCCCGCACGGCGGCGGCGGCCCCGGCGTCGGTCCGGTCGGCGTCCGCGCCCACCTCGCCCCGTACCTCCCGAACCACCCGCTCCAGCCCGCCGCGGGCCCGGAGACCGGTGTCGGCCCGATCTCGGCCGCCCCGTGGGGCAGCGCCGGCATCCTGCCGATCTCGTGGTCGTACGTGCGTCTGATGGGCGGAGAGGGCCTCAAGCGCGCCACCCAGGTCGCCGTGCTCGCGGCGAACTACATCGCCAAGCGCCTTGAGCCGCACTTCCCGGTGCTCTACACCGGCCCGGCCGGTCTGGTCGCGCACGAGTGCATCGTGGACCTGCGTCCGCTGTCCAAGGCGACGGGCGTCACGGTCGACGACATCGCGAAGCGCCTCATCGACTACGGCTTCCACGCGCCGACGATGTCGTTCCCGGTGGCCGGCACGCTGATGATCGAGCCGACCGAGTCCGAGGACCTGACCGAGCTGGACCGTTTCTGCGACACGATGATCGCGATCCGGGCCGAGATCGAGAAGGTCGCCTCCGGCCAGTGGCCCGCCGACGACAACCCGCTGCACAACGCCCCGCACACCGCGGCCGCGCTGGGCGGCGAGTGGAACCACGCGTACACCCGCGACGAGGCGGTCTTCCCGGCCGGGGTCTCGGCCGCCGACAAGTACTGGCCGCCGGTGCGCCGGATCGACGGTGCCTTCGGTGACCGGAACCTCGTCTGCTCCTGCCCGCCGATGGACGAGTACGACCACTGAGCACGACGGTGACCGCGGGTCGCCTTCAGGCATGAGGCGAGGGCCGGTCCGGAGATCTTCTCCGGGCCGGCCCTCGGCGTCTCAGGGTGTCCCTCGGGCGTCTGGGGGTCCCTCGTACGGCGGCGGCCCCGCGCCTTCAGGCGGCGGTCGCCACCTGCCCCGCCGTCAGCGGCCGGTGCGGGGCGATGATCTGCCCGTCCGGCAGCAGCTCACCGGTGTCCTCGAAGAGCAGGACGCCGTTGCACAGCAGGCTCCAGCCCTGCTCCGGGTGGTGTGCCGTCAGTCGGGCCGCCTCACGGTCGGCGGAGTCGGCGGTAGGACAGGCGGGCTGGTGCTGGCACATGGGTGGGTTCTCTCGCTGCGTCGTAGTGGATGTCCTGCGGCTCTTCGCGCTCATCGCCGCCCCCGTAGGTCGGTTCGGTCCGGTCCCAGTCTTGCCCCATGGACGGTCTTCCGCAGGTATTTCGCGGCAGCTCGTCCTTTCCTGGGAAGACGCATCACCCGCAGGGGCGGTTCAGGTCAACTGCACCGTCCCTTCGGGTGGTTCGGGGTGGTCCCAGCGGGCTAGTCCGTCCGGGAGGGGTGTTCGGACGAGGCGTTCGACGCGGTGGCCTCGGACAGCGGTGCGCCCCGTGACCCGGACGGGTCACGGGGCGGTGGTGCGCGGGGGGTGGATCAGGCGGGCGCCGCCGAGCCCAGGAGGGGCGGCGGCGCGAGACGCATCCGGAGGACGGGCAGGAGATCGGCGGCCTGGTACGTGTGGTGGGCCGCGATCCCCGGCGGCGCGGGGGCGAGCGGCACCATCAGGTCGGCCGCGCCCGGGGTGGTCGACGCGCCGTCGTCCCCGGGGTCGGCGTGCAGCCAGAGGGTCTGCATGTACAGCTCGGGCACCGAGAGCAGCCTCGGCTGGTACGCGGCGGGCAGCGCCTCCGCCTGGAGCAGCGCCCGCTCGGTGGCGACGACGTACGGCCCCTCGAAGAAGTGCGAGAAGGACCAGCCGTCGGGGGTGAGCATGGTGTCCGCGGCGGCGATGGCGCGGCCTCCGCTCCTGATCAGGAAACGCCAGCCGGTGAGCCGGGTGCCGGGCACGTGCCCCGGTGTCGCGGCGACGCCCAGGACGTGGACGGGCAGGGGGAGTTCGGGGCTCAGTGGTCCCTGCGCTGCCCGCAGGGCGGGCGTTCGCGCCTCGCGGACGGCGGTCGGCGAGCCGAGGGCCGCGAGGACACTGCGGAGGGCCGGCGCGGGGGCCGGGGAGGTTCGGAGCATGGTGGGTCGCCTCTCGCTCAGGAGACACGGTGACGCGTGGGCAGGTACGACGGCGCTGTCGGCGGCGGGGCCGGAGGTGGGGCCGTAAGGGGCCGTGGCCGGGCGCCAACACTCTGCCTCGTCCGCGGAGTTTATACGACACGTGTTCACACAGTGTTTCCGCTAGACGTCGCCGATATTCCTGGCAAGGCGTCATCGAGCCGTAAAGCACGGGGCGTAGAAGCGGAATCGTACGGGTCGCACCGTTCCCACCTGCGTATTCCTCGTGCAGTCGGACGGCTGAATTCCGACCCAGGTTTCCCGGGCAATAGGACATTGGTATATGTCGATTGTCCTTGCCTTCGGGGTGTGCCGGTGGGGTACCGCATCAAGCCTATCCTCCGACAGCCCTCTTCCGCAGGCGTTGTGGATCAGCGGGGTGGGCATCATCGTCCGTGACGCGCGGCCGTCATGACGGCTGCCCACTCGCGGAGGGACGCTTCGATGGGGGAGAAGGTCGCGGCCGACGGGTTCGGCCCGTCCGACCGGCAGCAGTACCGGAGAAAGCTCCAGCAGTGTCTGGCGGGGCTCGCGAGACTCCTGGCGGAGAAGCGGTTCGACCGTCCGCGCAATCTCATGGGCGTGGAGATCGAACTCAATCTCGCAGGCCCCGACGGACTGCCTCGCATGCTCAACGGGCCGGTGCTCGAAAAGATCGCCAGCCCCGATTTCCAGACGGAACTCGGAATGTTCAATCTCGAAGTGAACATCGAGCCGCACCAGCTTGGCGGGCGGGTATTCGACCGGCTCGCGGAGGAGATCGGCACCGGGATCGGATATGCCGACCGCAAGGCCGCGGAACTCGACGCGGGCGTCGTCATGATCGGCATACTGCCGACGCTCACCCAGGACGATCTGGTCTTCGAGAACCTGTCGGCCGTCGACCGCTACACGCTGCTCAACGACCAGATCATCGCCGCGCGGGGCGAGGACATCACCCTCGACATCCACGGCGTCGAACGCCTCCTGTGCACCTCGGACTCGATCGTGCCCGAGGCGGCCTGCACGTCGGTCCAGCTTCATCTCCAGGTCACGCCCGCGCGCTTCGCCGCCGTGTGGAACGCCTCGCAGGCGGTGGCGGGCGTCCAGATCGCGCTCGGCGCCAACGCGCCCTTCGTCTTCGGCCACGAACTGTGGCGGGAGTCGAGGCCGCCGCTCTTCCAGCAGGCCACCGACACCCGCCCGCCCGAGCTGCAGTCCCAGGGCGTCCGGCCGCGCACCTGGTTCGGGGAGCGGTGGGTCGACTCGGTGTACGACCTCTTCGAGGAGAACCTCCGCTACTTCCCCGCGCTGCTGCCCATCTGCGACGAGGAGGACCCGCTGCTCGTCCTCGACGAGGGCGGGGTGCCGCGCCTCCAGGAACTCGTCCTGCACAACGGCACGGTCTACCGCTGGAACCGGCCCGTGTACGGCTGGGTCGACGGCGTCCCGCACCTGCGCGTCGAGAACCGGGTGCTGCCGGCCGGGCCGACCGTCACCGACGTCATCGCCAACGCGGCCTTCTACTACGGGCTCGTGCGCTCGCTCGCCGACGACCCCAGGCCGATCTGGAAACGGATGACCTTCGAGGACGCCGAGGCCAACTTCGACACCGCCTGCCGGCACGGCATCGAGGCGGAGCTGCGCTGGCCCCGCTCGGGCCGCACCGGCGGCATCGCGACGGTCCCCGCGGTCCGGCTGGTCCTCGACGAGCTGCTGCCGCTCGCCGCGGCCGGGCTCGACGCCTGGCACATCGAGCCCGCCGACCGGGACTTCTACCTCGGGGTGATCGAACAGCGCTGTCTGCGGCGGGTGAACGGTGCCTCCTGGCAGGCCGACACCTTCCACCTGGCGCTGGATTCGGGCCTCGACCGCGCGGCGGCGCTCGCCGCGACCACCCGCCGCTACCGGACCCTCATGCACGCGGGCGAGCCGGTCCACACCTGGCCGGTGGGGATCGACTGACCTCGCTTCCCGGCGGCGCGGGCAGGGGCGGCGGCCGATCATGACACAGTGGTCGGGCCGCGGCAGCGGCGTGCGTCCGCGACCGGGAAGTGGAGACAGGTGTGGTGTCGGAGCAACGAGTGAGTGATGCCGCCCTGCCCCCCGAGGGCCTGCCGCGCGGGGTGCTGCGCTCCGAGACGCTCATCGTCCTGGCGCTCTCGCTCGGTGCGAGCGCGGTGTCGTCGCTCATCAGCTTCATCGGCTCGGTCACCAGGTCCGGGCCGCTGAAGGAGCAGGCGGCGTCGCTCAACGGCTCGTACGCGCTGGGCCGGCCGTGGCTCGACCTGTCCTGGCAGCTCTTCGGCATCGCCTCGGCCCTCGTGCCGGTCGTCCTGGTCGCCCATCTGCTGCTGCGGGAGGGTTCGGGGATGCGGGCCATCGGTTTCGACCGGAGCCGGCCGTGGCCGGACCTCGGGCGCGGGACGCTGGTCGCGGCGGGCATCGGGAGTGCGGGACTCGCCTTCTACCTGGTGGCGCAGGCGACCGGGTTCAACCTGACCGTGGTCCCCGAGTCGCTGCCCGACGTGTGGTGGAAGTACCCGGTACTGATCCTCTCGGCGATCCAGAACTCCGTCCTGGAGGAGGTCATCGTCGTCGGCTATCTGCTCCGCAGGCTGGGCCAGTTGGGGTGGACGCCGATGGCCGCCCTGGTGGCGAGTGCGGTGCTGCGCGGCTCGTACCACCTCTACCAGGGGATCGGCGGCTTCGTCGGCAACGTGGTGATGGGCGTGGTCTTCGTCCTGCTGTACCGGCGCTGGGGCCGGGTCGGGCCGCTCGTCGTGGCGCACTCCCTCCTCGACATCGTGGCCTTCGTCGGATACGGGCTGCTCGCGGGCAAGGTGGGGTGGCTGCCGACGGTGTGACGCGGTATGGGCGAGGGGCTGTACGGGAATTTCCGTACGGCCCCTCGTTCGTGTGCCGGTGGTCGAGGCCGTCAGGCGTGCAGCTCGCCCTCGATGACCGTCACCGCGTGGCCGTTCAGCAGAGTCCGCTCGCCGCGCAGGCGCGTGCGGACGAGACCCGTACGGGCGCCGCCCTGGAATCCGACGAGGTCGTCGCGGCCGAACCGGGCCGACCAGTAGGGGGCGAGTGCCGTGTGGGCGCTGCCCGTCACCGGGTCCTCGTCGATGCCGACGGCGGGGAAGAAGCCGCGGGAGACGAAGTCGTAGCCCCGCTCGGGGTGTTCGGCGGCGGCGGTCACGATGACGCCGCGCGAGGAGAGACTCTTCAGGGCGGCGAAGTCCGGGGCGAGCGCACGCACGGTGTACTCGTCGTCCAGCTCGACGACGAGGTCGCCGATGTGGGCGGCCGTGTCGTGGACGGCGAGGACGTCGGCGCCGAGCGCCTTCTCCAGGCCTTCGGGAACGGCGACCGGGGTGAGGGACGAGGTCGGGAAGTCCATCGTGATCGTGCCGTCGGTCTCCGCGGTGGCGGTGAGGACGCCGCAGCGGGCGGCGAAGCGGACGGTGCCGCTCGCCGTGCCCGTGGAGTGCAGGACGTGCGCCGTGGCGAGCGTGGCGTGGCCGCACATGTCGACCTCGGTGGTCGGGGTGAGCCAGCGCAGCGCCCAGTCCGCCTCGCCGCCGGCCGGCAGCGGGTGGGCGAAGGCCGTCTCGGAGAGGTTGACCTCCGCCGCGAGCTTCTGGAGCCACGCGTCGTCCGGGAAGGAGTCGAGGAGCACGACCCCGGCCGGGTTGCCGGAGAAGGGCTGGTCGGTGAAGGCGTCGACGATTCGGATGCGCATGGCGCCGTACGTTACCGGCCGCGGACTTAGGCGGACCAAGGCCAATCGGGAGGCACTGGACCGGGCCGACGAGCCGTGACCGCCTGCCCCGATAGGTCGGCATGCTTGCTCGGTGAACAGTTCCGATATATCGTTGAGCCATCGCGACCGTTCAAAGATGTAATCCCGATGGAAGGAGCGTTGCGATGCGTTCACATGGACACGAGTACGGAAACGGACACGGAGCCGGCCGTGGAGGCTGTGGCCCCGGCCCTCGTGGTGACTTCGAGGGGCGGCGTGCCGCGTTCGGTCCTTTCGGGCCGGGTTTCGGCGGCGGGCCCTTCGGTGGCGGACCCTTCGGTGGTCGCGGCCACGGTGGGGGCCGGGGAAGGGCGCGGCGGGGTGACGTGCGCGCCTCGATCCTGGCGCTCCTGAAGGACCGCCCGATGCACGGCTACGAGATGATCCGCGAGATCGGCGAGCGGAGCGACGGGGCCTGGAAGCCCAGCCCCGGCTCGGTCTACCCGACGCTCCAGATGCTGGAGGACGAGGGGCTGATCACCAGCGCGAGCGAGGGCGGCAAGAAGCTCTTCACGCTCACCGACACCGGACGCGCCGAGGCCGAGAACGGACCCGACGCCCCCTGGGAGGAGGCCGGGCGCGGGGTCGACTGGGAGGCGCTGAACGAGGTGCGTCAGGCCGGTTTCGGTCTGATGGAGGCCTTCGGGCAGGTCTGGAAGAGCGGCACCCCCGAGCAGCGGCAGAAGGCGGTCGCCGTGATCGGCGAGGCCCGCAAGAAGCTGTACCTGATCCTGGCCGACGAGGGCTGAGCCTGGCCGACGAGGACTGAGCCTGGTCGGCGGCGACCGGGCCGTGTCGGCCGGTACCTGATGCGCAGAGAGGGCCCCGCGGCTGCCGCGGGGCCCTCGTCCGCGCATGCGTCAGGTGACCAGGTCCGAGAGCTTGCGCAGGGACTCGGTCAGCGCCGCCGTCGCCGAGTCCTTCAGTTTGCCCGCCATCAGGGAGACGGCCGCTCCGGTGAACCCGCCGTCGATCCGTACGGTCGTCGCCTCCCCGTCCGGCGCCAGCGAGTAGCGCGTCGTGACGACGACGCCCATCGGGCCCTTGCCCTTGATGGCGAGGGCCCGCTCGGACTCCAGTTCCTCGACGGTCCAGAGCACCTCGGCGGGGAAGCCCATCAGCTTCATGTTCTCGGTGAAGGTGGCGCCCGCCTCCAGGGCCTCCGGGCCGCCGTTCGGGAAGCTGGTGTGGGTGGCGTTCCACTCGCCGTACGAGGGGAAGTCCGTGAGCCGCGCCCAGACCTTCCCGGTCGGCGCCTCGATCCGTGCCTCCGCGCTGACTTCGGCCATGAGACCACCCCTTCACGCGTGCCCACTGGTTCCGGTGTCGCGGAACGTAGCCGGGCGGCCGTGAACATTCAATACTGATGAACCGTCAGTTCTGCGGCGGTCGGTCCCGCGCCGTCCCCGATCCACCAGATCTCGGCCGCGTCGAAGCTGTCGGAGGCCCGCGGCGCCCCGTCCTCCTCGTGGCAGTGGAACGCGGCCCAGAACAGATCGGCCGGCAGCGCCTCCCGGGGCGCGTACACCCGGTAGACGTACTGCCGCCCGTCGAGCGCGAGCAGAGCCACCATCCAGAACACGACCGGAGGACGTACGGGGAAGGGGCTTCGGTTGCGTGAGGGGCGCACAGCAAGGCGGCGCGCGCCCCGCGGGCGCAACGCGCGTGATCTCATCCGTAAGGAGGAGGAACCGTGCGCGCGTGCCCAACTCCGGTGGGATGCGGACATGCTTCTCCCTGGCGATGTTCCGGCCGCCGGGGCCTGATGAGGTGGGATAGTGCACCGTCCCGTCCCGATTCCCCAGCCGTACCGACAGCCCGTCGCCCCGCGCGCGGAACTCGCGCACCTCCTCACGCCGTCCCTTATGACGGTGCTGACGGGCGCGCGCCGCAGAGCCCTCCGGGACGGGGACCGTCAGATCGACACCGCCCACCTCCTCCACTCGCTCATCGAGTCCGATCCCGAGACCGCCGCCGCCTTCGAAGGCGGCCGTCAGCTCGCCCGCGTCCTCGGCTACCTCGCCCAGCGGTCCATCGGGTACGGCCTGCGCTGGCAGCGTTCGGTGGAGGACTCGGGCGCCGGGCGCCTGCTGCCGGCCGTGCACGGGGCGCCGCCGCCGGACGCCAGGGGCTCCGGCTTGTCACCGGCCGCCTCCGCCGCCCTGGAGGAGGCCTTCCGGCGGGCCGCGGAGCGCGGCGACGCCCAGGTCCGCGGCGTCGACCTGCTGGCCATCATGGCCGCCGACCCCGAGAGCCGGGCCGTCGAGGTGCTGCGCCGTGCGGGAGTCGATCCGGCCGCCCTCGCCGACCGCATCGCCACGATGCGGGAAGGGGTGATTCCGGAAGTCCGCGGCGAGCCGTCTCAACAGGTGTAACAGGGGTTACGCGCCTGACCGCTCCCTGCCATCATGGCCCGATGCACGCGACTCAGGGGAGAAGCGCCGGCCTGGGGATCGCCCTGGTCTCGGCCTGCGCATTCGGTGGTTCAGGAGTGGCGGCCAAGCCACTCATCGAAGCGGGACTCGACCCGCTGCACGTGGTGTGGCTCCGGGTCGCCGGCGCCGCGCTCGTCATGCTCCCGGTGGCCTGGCGCCACCGGGACCTCGTGCGCCGCAAGCCCGCACTCCTCGCGGGCTTCGGACTGCTCGCCGTCGCCGGAGTCCAGGCCTTCTACTTCGCCTCGATCTCCCGCATCCCCGTCGGTGTCGCCCTGCTCATCGAGTACCTCGCCCCCGCCCTCGTCCTCGGCTGGGTCCGCTTCGTCCAGCGCCGGCCCGTCACCCGCGCGGCGGCCCTCGGCGTCGTCCTGGCCGCGGGCGGTCTCGCCTGTGTCGTCCAGGTCTGGTCCGGGCTCACCTTCGACCTCGTCGGTCTGCTCCTGGCGCTGGCCGCCGCCTGCTGCCAGGTCGGCTACTTCGTCCTCTCCGACCAGGGTGCGGGCGAGGACGGGCAGGCCGACCCGCTCGGGGTCATCGCGTACGGGCTGCTCGTCGGCGCGCTCGTCCTCACCGTCGTCGCCCGCCCGTGGGGCATGGACTGGGCGCTTCTCGGTGGCAGCGCCGACATGGACGGCACCGACGTGCCCGCGTGGCTGCTGCTCGGCTGGATCGTGCTGATCGCCACTGTGCTCGCGTATGTCACCGGCGTCGTCTCGGTGCGCCGGCTCTCCCCGCAGGTGGCCGGTGTCGTGGCCTGTCTCGAGGCCGTCATCGCGACCGTCCTCGCCTGGATCCTGCTCGGCGAGCACCTGGCCGCGCCGCAGATCATCGGCGGCGCGGTGGTGCTGATCGGCGCCTTCATCGCCCAGTCCTCGACGCCGAAGGCGCCCGCCGCCGGGCCCGTGGCGCGTTCCGCGGCGGACGCAGACCCGGAGGGCCGGGAGGCCGAGTTGTCCTCCCGGCGGACCGCCCCCTAAGGTGCCGAACATGCATCTGACCGTTCTTCCGCCGCCCGCCGCCTAGCGCGCGCGGCGACTCTCCTCGACGAAGACCGGGCTCGGCCGGGCGACTCCTCGCCCCCGAGCGGTTCGTCGCTGCCCGCGCGCGGAGCCGAGCGACCACCTTTCCCTCCTGTCTTCCACGGAGAAGTCACGTGTCGAACTCTTCGGAATCCGCCCTGTCCGTCGGGCGGAGCCTGCTCTATCTGATCGTCGCCGGGATCGCCTGGGGCACGGCCGGCGCCGCCGCCTCACTGATCTTCCGAGTCAGCGACATGGGCCCGCTGGCCCTCTCCTTCTGGCGCTGCGTCGGCGGCCTCGTCCTGCTGCTCGGAGCGCTCGCCCTGCGGCCCCGGCGCGGTGCCGCCCCCGCGGCCCGGGAGCCGCGACGCCGCAGGACGCTCCGCATCCTCGGTACGGGGATCGGGCTGACGGTCTTCCAGAGCGCCTACTTCGCCGCCGTCGAGGCCACCGGCCTCGCCGTCGGCACCGTCGTCACCCTCGGCGCCGGCCCCGTGCTCATCGCGGTCGGCGCCCGGCTGACCATGGGCGAGCGCCTCGGCCGGGGCGGCATCGCCGCCGTCACGGGGGCACTCGCAGGGCTCCTCGTCCTCGTCCTGGGCGGCGGCGCCACGGAGGTACGGCCGCTGGGCGTCGTCCTCGCGGTCGTCTCGGCGGCCGGCTACGCGGCCATCACCCTGCTCACCCGTTGGCTCGGCAGGGACGGCGGCTGTACCGACGCCCTCTCCACCACCACCTGGGCCTTCGCCATCGGGGCGGTCGGACTGCTTCCCGCCGCGCTCGCGGAGGGCCTCGTACCGCACACGGACGCGCCGGTGACCGTGCTTCTGCTGCTCGTGTACGTGGCGGCCGTGCCGACCGCCCTCGCGTACGCGCTGTACTTCGCGGGTGCCGCGGTCGTCCGTGCCGCCACGGTCTCCGTGATCATGCTCCTGGAACCGGTGAGCGCGGCCGTGATCGCCGTCTCGCTGCTCGGCGAGCAGCTCACCGCCGCCGTCGTGCTCGGCACGCTGCTGCTGCTCACCGCCGTCACGGGCCTGGCCTGCACGGAGGCGCGTACGGCGGCGGCGGAGCGCCGGCGGGAGGCGGTCGCGGCGGTGTAGGGCGATGTGACGGTGTGACAGTGCAGCGCGATGTGGGGGGCCGGGTGGGCCGGGCGATGTCTTCGTCCGGCCCGTCCGGCCCCTCCTCCGTGCGTCTCAGAGCGCGGTCAGATAGTCCGGCACGGCGACGGCCGGGTCGAGGTCGTCCGCCGGGACCGGCGTGCCGTAGCCGCCGCGCACCGGGACCACGCCGGACCAGTGGGGGAGCGACCGGTCCTCGGGGTCGTCGTTGGGGCCGCCGGTGCGGACCTTCGCCGACACCTCGTCCAGGTCAAGCCGGATGACGGCCGTGGCGGCCAGCTCCTTGGCGTTCGCGGGGCGCGAGTCGGCGGAGCGGCCGGGGACGACGTGGTCGACGAGCGCGTCGAGAGCCGTGCGCAGCTCCTCGGGGTCGGTGACCTGGTGCGCCGTGCCGTGGACCACGACCGAGCGGTAGTTGAGGGAGTGGTGGAAGGCGGAGCGGGCGAGCACCAGGCCGTCGACGTGGGTCACGGTCAGGCAGACGGGCAGACCGGGGGACGTGACGCCGTCGCCGGTGGCGCGCAGCGGCCGGGAGCCGGTGGAGCCGTGCACGTAGAGGCGGTCGCCGACACGGGCGAAGAGCGTCGGGAGGACGACGGGCGCGCCGTCGCGGACGAAGCCGAGGTGGCAGACGTAGGCCTCGTCGAGTATCGAGTGGACCAGTGCCCTGTCGTACGAGGCGCGCTCGCGGGAGCGCGTGGGCACGGTCCGGTCGGTCGGCGTGTACGTGTCGGCGGCGGTGGTCATTGCGTACTCCATTGCACTAGTGCATACTTGTGTTTGTGCTAGGAGAGTATCGGATCGAAGGTCGTCGCGCATCGGACATCGCCGCGAGCGTGGAGCGAGGAGTCGGCACCGGCGCCTTGTCGCCCGGCCAGCTGCTGCCGCCCATGCGGGAGTTGGCGGTCGCACTCGGCGTCAACCCCAACACCGTCGCCGCCGCCTACCGCATCCTGCGCGAGCGCGGGGTCATCGAGACCGACGGGCGGCGTGGCAGCCGGGTGAGGCCGCGCCCCGCCACGACCGCGCGCGGCTCGATCCGGGTGGAGGCCCCGGAGGGGGTGCGCGACGTGAGCAACGGCAGCCCCGACCCCGCCCTGCTGCCGCCCCTCGGCGAGGCCTTCGCCGAGGCGGCGCGGCGGTACGCCGAGAAGCCCGGCATGTACGGGGAGGCCCCGCTCAACGAGGAGTTCGGGCGCCGCGCGCGCGCCGCCTTCGACGCGGACGGCGTCCCCGACGGGCCCATCGGCGTCGCGTCGGGCTCCCTCGACGCCGTCGAACGCGTGCTCGCCGTCCACCTCCGGCCGGGCGACGCCGTGGCCGTCGAGGACCCCGGCTGGGGCAGCCTCCTCGATCTGGTGCCCGCGCTCGGGCTGCGCCCCGTACCCCTCGCCGTCGACGACGAGGGACCGCTGCCGGCGGAGGTGGAGCGCGCGATCCGGCAGGACGGGGCGCGGGCGGTCATCGTCACCGACCGGGCGCAGAACCCGACCGGTGCCTGTGTGACCGAGGCGAGGGCACGGGAACTGCGGCAGGTCCTCGACCGGCATCCCGGCGTCCTGCTCATCGAGGACGACCACGGGCACGGCATCGTCGCGCAGCCGCTGCACCCGCTGGCCGGGGGAACCGACCACTGGGTGCTGGTCCGTTCGGTCGCCAAGGCCTACGGGCCCGACCTGCGCATCGCGGCCTTCACCGGTGACGCCGAGACCGTGGACCGGGTCCTCGGGCGGCAGCGGCTCGGCCCCGGCTGGGTCAGCCGGCTGCTCCAGCAGACGGTCGCGCACCTCTGGGCGACGGAGGCGGTGGACCCCGCTGTCGTCGCGCGCTCGTACGGGAGGCGGCGCGACGGACTCGTGCGGGCCCTGGCCCGGCGGGGCGTCGAGGCCCACGGGCGGGGCGGCATGAACGTCTGGGTCCCGGTTCCCGACGAGACGGGTGCGGTGGCCCGGCTTCTCGCCTCGGGCTGGGCGGTGGCGCCGGGCGCCCGCTTCCGGATGAACGCGGGGCCGGCCGTACGGCTCACCGTCTCCGGTCTCGCCGTCGCGGACGTGGAGCCGCTGGCCGACGCCGTCGCGCGGGCGGTGGGGCCGGTGGTGGCGCGGAGCTACGGGTAGGGGCCGGTGCCGGTCCGGTGGTCGGGCCGGCGTCCTCGGCGGTCAGGCCTTGGCCCCGGTCCGTTCCCGTGGTGCCGTGGTGGGGGCGGCGGCCGGTTCCCTCAGTGGCGGGTTCGTGGTGGTGCGGCGGGAGGTGCGGGTCTGGGTGAGGGCCGCGCCCGCGAGGACCACGACGGCGCCGAGCGGGGTGTTCCAGGTGATCTGCTCGTCGAGGAGCGCGACGCCCGCCGCCGTGGCGATGACCGGAACGAAGTACGTGACCATGGAGGCCGTCGTCGGGCCGACCTCCGCGACCACGCCGTACTGGAGCAGCATCGCGTACCCCGTGCCGAGCGCTCCGAGCGCGATCACCGCCAGGATCGGCATCAGCTCCACCGACTCCGGCATCGAGGTGAACAGGGGCGTGACCATGGCCAGTTGGAGGGCCGCCAGCCCCACCTGGGAACCGGCGAGCGAGAGGTTCGAGGCGCCGGTGCCGGTCAGCGTCCTGCGGACGTAGATCCAGCCGACCGCGTAGCTGAAGGAGGCGAGCAGGGCCAGCGCGGTGCCTGTCACGTCGAGTCCGGAGAACCCCTGCCACGCGCCGAGGACGGTCAGCACCCCCATGAAGCCGATGCCCAGGCCGGCGGCGCGGATCCGGGTCGGGCGGTCCTCGGACAGGGCGACGAGGGAGAGCAGCATGCCCCAGAGCGGGGTCGTCGCGTTGCAGATTCCCGCCAGGGTCGACGAGATCGTCAGCTCCGCGTACGCGAAGAGGGAGAACGGCAGCGCGTTCAGGAGGAAGGCGGCGACCGCCAGATGACCCCAGACGCGAGCGCCGCGCGGCAGCCGGTCGCGCTTCACCACGAGGGCGACCACGAGCACCGCCGTACCGAAGAAGAGCCGGCCGAAGGCGACCTGGAGCGGCGCGAAGCCCTCCGTACTCACCTTGATCAGGAGAAAGCTGAAGCCCCAGATGAGGGCCAGTACGCCGAAGCGGACGCGCCAGTCGAGCAGGCGCGAGGCGAGGGCGGCGGACGGGGAGGACGGGGAGGGCGGGGAGTGCAGGGAGGACGGCGATGGCGGCGATGCGGGGCTCATGCACTCAGGGTGACGGTCGCGATCTCGTAGAACAAGCGAGAATTCCTCGACCCCTCCCCTTAGTATCGCTTACATGTTGAACCTTGAGCGCCTGCGCACCCTCGATGCCGTCGCCCGGCACGGCTCGGTCAGCGGCGCGGCCGACGGACTCCACGTGACCACCTCGGCCGTCTCCCAGCAGCTCTCCAAGCTGGAGCGCGAGGTGGGACAGCGGCTGCTCGCCAAGCACGGCCGGGGCGTGCGGCTCACCGACGCGGGCATGCTGCTCGCCGAGCACGCCGCCCGGATCCTCTCCCAGGTCCAGCTGGCCCAGGCCGACATCGAGGCCCAGCGCGGCCAGGTGGTGGGCGAGGTGCGGGCCGCGGCCTTCCCGACGGCGGCCCGCGGCCTCTTCCCCGCCGCGCTCACCACCCTGCGCGAAGGGCATCCCGACCTCCGGGTCCGTACGGCGGAACTGGAGCCCGAGCAGGGTGTACGCGCGGTGCTGCGCGGCGACGCGGACCTCGCGATCGTCCTGGACTGGAGCAACAAGCGCGCGCCGGTCCCCGGCGGGCTCGAACGGGCCCATCTCCTCGACGACTTCGCCGACGTCGCCCTGCCCGCCGGGCATCCGCTGGCCGGGCGGGAGGCGGTGGACCTGGTGGACTTCGCCGACGAGGAGTGGGTGTCCTGGCCCGAGGGCGAGTTCTGCCACGACTGGCTGATGTTCACGCTGCGCTCGCAGGGCATCGAACCGCGCATCGGGCACCTGGCGGGAGAGCACCACACCCAGCTGGCGCTCGTCGCCGCCGGACTCGGGGTGTGCGTGACGCCCCGGCTCGGCCGTCCCGTGCCCGACGGGGTCGTCTTCGTACCCGTACGGCAGCAGATGCGGCGCCACATCCACGCCACCTGGCGCGCCGACGCGGGGCGCCGCCCTTCGGTGCGCGCGGTCGTCGCGGCGCTCCGGGCGGCGGCCGGGTCGCCGGCGGGCTGAGCAGGGGGCGGGTCGGGACGTCGCCCGTCAGAGCCCGGCGAGCTTGCGGAAGTCCCAGGAGGCGACGGCGTCCGGTGTGAGCCGCATCCAGGCGTGCCGGCCGTCGTGCGGCATCGTGTCCAGGCCGAAGTTCTTGGCCGCGAAGAGCCGTTCGGGCGCGTCGAGTTCGGGGCACGGCTCTCCGGTGCGCGGGGCCTCGCCGACGAAGGTGACCGTGCCCGACAGCTCGACGCCGCGCAGCTCGCCGTACTCCACGCCGTCGTCGACCACGACCGCGACCCTCGGGTCGGCGCGCAGTTCCGCCCAGCGACGGCTGCGCGTCAGCGAGTACAGCCACAGCGAGGAGCCGTCCCAGGCGAACCAGAGGGCGCTCACGTGCGGGCGGCCGTCGGCCGACACGGTCGCGACCCGGCAGGTGCGCTGTTCGGCGAGGAAGGAATCGAGCTCGGCCGGGGTCATCATGATCCGGCGTCCACGGCGCTGTGCGACGGTCATCGTCCGCACCCTTCTGGATTTCTGATGAGACGTCAGAAAGCATGGAGGGTCATTCGCGTGCGTGCAAGGGGAGGGGCGGCCATGGGGCAGGGACGAGAGTCGGCGGCGGGTCCGGGTGCTGGATCGGAGTGGAGGTCCAAGGAGCGGATCGGCGAGCTGATCCGGCCGGACGGCGGTGTCGTGCTCCTCACCGTCGAGTGTCAGCAGGGCGTCGTCGGTCCCGACAGCGCACTGCCCGAACTGGCCGCCGTCGCCCGCGCGTCGGGAGCCCTGCGGAACGTCGCCCGGCTCGTGGCCGCCGCGCACGGGGCGGACGTCCAGGTGATCCACGCCGTGGCGGAGCGGCGCCCCGACGGGCGGGGCGCCAACAGCAACGCCCGGCTCTTCCGGGCCGCCGCCCGGCTGCCCGTACAGCAGCACAGCGGGAGTACGGCGGTACGGATCGCCGAGCCGATCCAGGTCGCCGACGAGGACCTCGTCGTACGGCGGCTGCACGGCCTCTCGCCCCTCGCCGGTACCGACGTCGACCCGCTGCTCCGCAACCTCGGCTGCCGGACGCTGATCGTCACCGGCGTCTCCGCCAACGTGGCCGTGCCCAACGCGGTCTTCGACGCGGTGAACCTCGGCTACCGGGTGGTCGTGCCCGGGGACGCCATCGCGGGGGTGCCGGCCGACTACACGCCCGCGATGATCCGCCACACCCTCGCCCTCGTCGCCACGATCACCACCACCGACGAGATCCTGGGCTGCTGGAAGTTCCCCAGGCGTTCCGGCACCACCGGTGCGGCAGGGGGCGCCGTCAGCCGCGGCTGATCTCCTCGCCCACCACCTGGATCGGCTCCGGCGGCAGCGGCGCGGTCGCCGGGCCCGACTTCACGCTGCCGTCCGACATGTCGAAGTGGCTCTGGTGGCACGGGCAGACGATGACGCCGTCCTTGACGCTGCTCACGGCGCAGCCCGCGTGGGTGCACTTCGAGGAGAACGCCAGGAACTCGCCCGCCTTCGGCTGGGTGATCACCAGGCCCTTGTCGGCGAGGACCTTTCCGCCGCCCACCGGGATGTCGCCGGTCCGCGCGAGCGTGCCGCCGCCCTCCGGCGCCGGGCCCTCGTCGTCCGTGCCGCCACCGCCACCGCCCCCGCACGCGGTGAGCGCCGCCGCGAGGCCCGCCCCGCCCGCCGCCGCGACCACCGTCCGGCGTGCCACTCCACTCATGTGCTGCCCCTCTTCAGTCGGTCCGCTCGATGTACTCGCTGCGCTCGCACCCGACGGTACGGCTGTGACCTGTGTCCCGTTCACAGGATCGGATCTTCGGTCGCCTTACAGTTCCCAGTAGAGTGTCGGAACTTGGACATCCTTCGATGAAAGTGTCCAGCTCCGGTGGACCCGGGGCGCGATGCTGCCGGAACGGAGGGGACGCGCATGCCGGCACGATCGGTCAGTGCCCATCACGTACGGGCCGTTCTGCTGGGCGCCGAGCGCCACGGGCTCGCCACCGGGCCCCTCCTCGCCCGCGCCGGACTCACCCCCGAGCTCGTCCAGGCGGCCCACGCCCGCGTTCCCGCCGAGCAGTTCGGCGAACTCGTCAGGATGCTGTGGGCCACCCTCGACGACGAGCTCATCGGCTTCGGAGGCGCGCCCAGCAAGGTCGGGACGTTCGCGATGATGGCCCATGTCGTGGTCCACGGCAGCCGGGACCTGCGCGAGGCCCTCCTGCGCGCCCAGACGTTCTACTCCCTCTTCCCGGCAGGCCCGCGCTTCCGTCTCCTTGAACCCGTCCCCGGCGCGACCGGGCGTGACGGCGCCGACGAGGCCCGGATGGAGTTCGACGTCTCCGGATACGACGACCCCCTCCACTTCGGAGCCGAGTCCACCGTCCTCGTCGCCCACCGCTTCGCGGGTTGGCTCGTCCGGCGCCGCATCGGCCTGCGCCGGGTCGAGTTCGTCCACCCCGAGCCCCGGCACGCCCGCGAGTACACCCTCCTGTTCGGTGCGCCCTGCGTCTTCGGAGCCGCGCGGACGGCGGCCGTCTTCGACCGTACCGACCTCGACGAACCCGTCCTGCGGGACGCGGTGGCGCTCAAGGACTTCCTCCGCCGCGCCCCCGTCGACGTGCTCGTCCGCGCCGACCACGGCAGTACGGTGACCGGCCGCGTACGGCACCTGATGGCGCGCGCCCTGCCTCCCGGGCCGGTGCCGACGCCCGGGGAACTCGCCGAACGGCTCTCCGTCAGCCCGCAGACCCTGCGCAGGCAACTGGCCGCCGAGGGGACGACGTACCAGCGACTGCGCGACCAGGTGCGGCGCGACCACGCCATCGCCGAGCTGACCGGCGGCCGGGTCTCCATCGAACTGCTCTCCCGGCGGCTCGGCTTCTCCGAACCGAGCGCCTTCCACCGGGCCTTCCGGCGCTGGACCGGCGAGACGCCCCGGGCGTACCGGTCCCGCGGTCAACAACCCCGAGCGGTACGGTCACAGCGGCCGTCCGCCGCCCGTCCTACCGTCCCGCCATGACCGATAGCGACCGGTCCGGAGCCGCGCGGCCGCCGGACCCCACCCGACACCGATGAACATGCGCAGGGCGGCCGGTGCCGCCCTCGGAACCGGGTTCCTGCTCTGTCTCGTCGCCGCCGTGGCCGTGACGGCCCTCGGGGTTCGGATCGACGGAACCAGCATGGCGCCCACCCTCCACCAGGGTGACCGGATCCTCGTCGCGCCGGGCTCCGCCGGGCAGGTGGGCCGGTTCGACGTGGTGCTGCTGCGAGCCACCGGGAGGGAGACCCTCCTGGTCAAGCGGGTGATCGGCCTGCCGGGCGACCGGGTCGCCATCGTCTCCACCCCGGAGGAACCCTTTCTGGTCCTGCTCCAGAAGGGCGGTGAGGGCCCCGTCCACCGGGTGGTCGCGGGCCAGTGGGAGGCCCAGGCCCGCCGTACGGGCGCGTGCTGCGGTCCCGACGGCGCCCGGTCGGCACGGGCCGGACTGCGGGCCGTTCCCGAGGGCTCCTTCTTCTACCTGGGCGACAACCCCGACCTCTCGGACGACTCGCGGGCGTACGGCTGGGGCGACATCGCGCGGGTGGAGGGCCGGGTCGGCGTCCGCGCCTTCCCGGTCTCCGCGTCACCGGACATCGGCAACCGGCCCGTACTGGAGGAGTACAGGGGCCCCGGCCCTTAGGGGGGTCCGGCCCTCAGGGCGTCCGGTTCCCTGATCCCGGTGGACTCGGCGGGAGCTGTTCGCGGCCGGTGCTCAGTGCGACCCGGACCACGGTGTCCGCGACGCGGCGGGCCGACTCCCCGGGGGACGAGGCGGACTGGACGATGTGACTCGCGGTCAGCCGGACCGCCGCGTCCACGGCCAGTTCGCGCGCCACGGGGTCGACGGTGGGCCACGCCTCCGTGACGTACGCGTCGGCCATCGCCGTCGCCATGTCGAACGCCGCCGCGGACCGGGTCGTGAGGTACGAGAGGAGTCCGTCCTCGCCTGTGCTGGTCAGCATCGCCCTGATCAGCGGGTTGCGGGCGGCCAAGGTGAGGGTGAAGCCGACGGCCGCCTCGACGGCGGCGCCCAGGTCGTCCCGGTGGGCGTCGAGACCCTGCTGGATGCCGACGAGGCAGCGCTCCAGCTCGCGCTGGAAGAGGGCCTCGCCGATCGCCTCCTTGGAGGGGAACTCCGTGTACACGGTCTGGCGGCTGACTCCGACCGCGCCGGCCAGGTGCGCCATGCGCAGCTTGTCGAAGCCGCGGTCGGCGACCGCCTCGTACGCGGCGTCCAGGAGGCGCTCGCGCAGCAGCGTCCGGACGGTCTCCCTGAAGCGTGGCATCGGCCAAGCCTAGTCCAGCCGGAATTCCTCCCATGATTGTCAGAACTGTTGACACTTCTGATGAGAGTGTCCAATTCTCGAACATGAAGCCGCAAAGTGTCATTCGGCCGCTGCGGCACGACGGTTGGAGATCACATGCAGGAAGAGACCAGAGGGGTCACCCGCTGGCGCAGATCGACGTTCCTCGCCGTGCCCGCCACCGCGGCCGTCGCCGCCATGGCCACGGCCATGGTGCAGGGCGCGCTGGCCGCGAACCTCTCGCTGACCAGCGTCCCCTTCACCCTCAGCTCGAAGACCGTGGCGGCGCCGCAGGGCATCGGCGCGGTCATGCACACCATCGACGCCGGCGGGGCCAAGGGAGCCGCCGAGGTCGGCATCGCCAAGGCCGGCCTCGACGGCATCTGCGTCCACGCCGTCCAGTCCGTCAACCTCCCGGTGATCGGCAGTCTCGGCACCTGGTCCCTGAACATCTCCTCGCCCGCCGCGGCGACCCCGCTCACCAGCGACCAGCTCGTCGCGGGCGCGGGACTCCAGGCCAACAAGCTGGTCCTGGACGCCCAGTCGCTCAAGGCCGCCACGGCCACGCTCAACGCGAGCGACGCCACCCCGAACGTCATCGGCGCCGCCGCCGACGGCGCCGGCATCAAGGGCACCGGCATCACCGACGGCACGCCCGGCCAGTTCGGCCTGGACGCCACCGGCGGCCGGACCGACATCAAGAACCTCAACGCCGACGCCAACGGCGCCACGATCTCCGGTGCGATCACCCTGCCGGACCTCGCCATCGCCATCGCCCACGGCGACAAGGCCTGCTGAGCCGGGCGGCAGCAGCACCGCCCCGACGGCGCCACCGGGGCCGGGGGTCCGTGCCGTGAGGGAGCGCCCCTCCGCGCGGGCCCCGGCCCCACCCGCAGGAACCCTTCCTCTCCGACTCCCGCTGTGAGGCCCCTCATGACCACCGATCCGCCACCCGAGCCGAACGCCGTGTCCGGTCCGGCCCGTCCGGCCGACCCGCCCGGCCGCCCCGGCGGCGCGCGCGCGGCCTTCCGCCGCTGGCGCCGTACCCGGCCGTTCTGGGCGACCGTCTGGACCGGGCTCGGCGGCTTCGTCATCTTCTTCCTGCCGATGGCGCCGCTCGGAAAGATCCTCCAGGTCGGCGTCGGCGGCATCGCGGGCATGGCCGGCGGTGTCGTCCTGATGGCGATGGCGCTGCTCATGCTGCTGCTGCCCGGTCAGCGCCACTCCGCCGGCGTCATCGCGGTGATCGCGGGCGTCGCGTCCTTCCCGTTGTCCAACCTTGGCGGCCTCTTCGTCGGCATGATCCTCTCGGTCCTCGGCGGGTCCATGGCCTTCGCCTGGCTTCCCGAGAAGCCCGCCAAGCGGCGCGGCCGCCTCCTCCGCCGTACCGGGACGGCCGCCGAGGCGCCCGCCGCGCCCGCCGCGTCCCTGGGGAGCGGATCCCTATGACGATGCGTACGACCGGCGTGCGTGCTGCCGCCGACTGGAACGCCCGGATGCTCGCCGAGGCGGCCGACGGCACCCGCCGCGGCACCCGCTGGGGGCGCGGCGCGTTCGCCCTCGTGCCCGCCGCCCTCGCCGTCGGCGCCCTCGCCACCGCCATGGCGCAGGGCGCGCTCGCCGCCAACTTCAGCGTCACCGGACAGCCCTTCACGCTGACCTCCAACGGGGTCGCCGGCAGCGGCTTCGGCGCCATCGTCAACACCCCCGCCGTCGGCCGCCCGGACGGCACCACGACCACGAACACGGCCATGGCACGCGTCGGTTTCGCCAGCGCCGGGCTCGCCGGGCTCTGCGGAATCGTCCACCAGACGATCGCGGGAGTCCCGTACTCCCTGCTCCTGACGGGCGGCCAGAAGGTGACGGCCACCCCGCCCGCCGCCTTCACCACCGACATCGACGCCTCGAACCTGTACATCCAGGCGACCGAGCTCCAGGCGTACGGGCCCACCACCCTGCAGAACGCGGTACTCGGCCAGTCCGCCGACCAGGTCACCGTGGCGGGCAAACCGCTCACGGGCGCGCTGCCCGGCGGGTTCGGGCTCGGTTCGGCGGGCGGCGAGGGAGGCAGTTCCATCAGACTGCACGGACTGAACGCCACCGCCTACGACGCCGAGATGGCCGGGGCGCTCGTCCTGCCCGACCTGAAGATCAGGGTCGTCGCGGGAACGGCCACCGCATGCTGAGCCGGCTGAGATCCGCGTACGGATGGTTCCGGGCCTTCCGCCGCACACGCCCGTTCTGGGGCGGGGTGTGGCTGGTCGCCGGCGGCTGGACCGTCCTCAAGTTCTCCCTCAGCTCCCTGCAGCTGATCGTGAGCACCGGCTTCGGGGGAGTGGCCGGCTACCTCGTCGGCGGCGGGATGATCCTCTGCGGGCTCGTCCCGCTGGCGCTGCCCGCCCAGCGGTACACCTTCGGACTCATCGGCGTGGTCCTCGCGGTCGTCTCGCTCGTCGTCTCCAACCTCGGCGGATTCCTGCTCGGCATGACGCTCGGAGTCCTCGGCGGATCCATGATGGTGGGCTGGGGCGCCAAGCGGCCACGCCGCCGGGCGGCGGTGGAGGTGGAGGGGTGACGGCGGGCGTCGCCGGTACGCGGCCGGCCAGGGCGCTCGCCGTGACCGTGGCCCTCGTCCTCGCCGTCGTCACCGCCGTCTGGTCCGGGCAGCCGAGCCGCGCAGCGGGGACGACCGCGGCGGTCGAACCGCTGGGCGTGCCCTTCCTGCCCTCCCCGGACCCGCTGCACGTCACCATCGACAGCATGGTCGCCGTCTCCATGACCGTCGAGAAGAACGTCACCATCCGGCTCTCCGACGGCACGACCCGCGTCACCAACCAGTACACCTTCACCAAGCTCAAGATCCGCTCGCACATGAACGTGAGCCAGCGGGCCGCCGGGCACACCGTCACCATCGACGTGCCCGGCGAAGGCTCCCTCGGCGGATACGACAGCGCGGGGAAGCCCGAGACGACCACGATGTGGGGCACCATCTCCCACGTCTGCGTCCGCGTCCTCGTCAAGATCTGCGGGGTGCAGGGACTCCTCGACTTCTTCGGCTCCCTCATCCCGCTCACCGCGGGCGCCGAGGACTTCGCCGGCGACATCTACGCGATCCGGACGGTCGACGACCACGCGGCCCTCGACTCCACCGACAACCCCGTCCACCTGCCGGGAACCATCACGGTGACCACCCCATGAGCCACGAACGCCGCCCCCCGGAGGGGCGCACCCACTGGCGACGCTCCCTCGCCGTCGCCCTTCCCGCGCTCCTGGCGGCCGGCGGACTCGGCTCCGCCATGGCGAGCGGCGCACTGGCCGTCGGGCTCCGCATCCAGGACCGGCCCGTCGACTTCACCACCAGCAGCCTGTACGGGACGCAGTACGGCGCCGCCGTCGTCGACCAGGCCGTCGTACGGCCCGACGGCTCCGCCGGAACCGTCCGCGTGCTGCGCATGGGATTCGCGGACGGCGTGCTCAACGGCCTCTGCCTGAGC
The DNA here is from genome assembly GCF_044452745.1 of Streptomyces sp. NPDC051822. Taxonomy (NCBI): domain Bacteria; kingdom Bacillati; phylum Actinomycetota; class Actinomycetes; order Kitasatosporales; family Streptomycetaceae; genus Streptomyces; species Streptomyces sp. NPDC051822. The sequence continues at coordinate 35,708 of NZ_JBITBZ010000012.1, forward strand.
CAGCGGCAGCAGATCGCGGGAGCCACCTACACGCTGCTGCTCACCCTCGGCGACGACAACCCGGGCTCCTGGGAGATCCGGACCCGGAACACCGTCCTCGACCTGCGCAACGCCACCGGTGTCCTCGACATGGACGGCATCGTCGACCTCAACACCAACGGAGCCGACGTGAAGACCGTCAAGGACGCGAGCGGCGCGTACGTCCTCAACCCGCTCGGCAGCCCGCAGCACCGGTTCGGCATCCAGGCGCGGTACGCCAAGTTCGACCGGATCGTCGGCACCGCCCAGGACTTCCAGATCCCGGGCCTCCTGACCACCCCCAGGCTCACACTCTCCGTACGGCCGGGGACGGTCGCCTGCCCGGCCCCGGCCGCGCCCGTGGGGACGCCGGGGACGCCGTGAGCCGTGGCGGGGCAGGGGCCGCGAGGGGCCGGCGCGCTCAGGCCTTCGGCATGGCCATGGTGGCGATCGGCGCCGACGTCGGACGGGGGGAACCGCCCTCCGGCTCCACGGTGATGCCGATTCCGGTGGACGGGTTCGCCGGCCCCTCCAGAAGGGTGGTCGAGGTCGTCGTGCCCGAGGCCATCAGGCCGGCCGAGCGCATCGTCCCGGAATCGTCGTACCAGAGCTGGTAGACCTTGCCGGCCGGCGGCGCGGGCATCCCCGCCGCGGCGAACACCGCCCGGTCCAGGGACGGGGCGTGGACGAGCGTGCCCACCGCTCCGTCCGCCAGGCGCGCGGTGGAGACCCGGGCGTCGGGCGCCGCGAGCACCACCGCGACGGCCTCGGCGCTCGCCTCGGCCCGGACCGCCCGGTCGCGGGCCTCCTCGGCGCGCTGGTACTGCAGGCCCGCGAGACCCGCGAGCGTCACCGCCCCGGCGAGCGAGGCCGCCAGCGCCCAGCGGGGCAGCCGGCGCGGACCGCGGCCCGTGCCGAACGGCCGGCCGGCCCCCACGGTCACCGGCGGCAGCTGGCGGACGTCCGCGATCCGGCGCAGCACCTCGGCGCGCAGTTCCTGGCCGACCGGCTCGGCGACGGCGAGGCCGAGGCGCGCGGCCGTCTCCGAGAGTTCCCTGACCTCATGGGCGCACGCGGCGCAGTGGGCGAGGTGCCGCTCGACCGCCTCGCGCTCCTCGTCCGTGTCCAGTGCGTCCAGCACGTACGCGCCGGTCAGCGTGTGCAGCTCACCGCTGGTCATGCCGTCACCCCCAGGCAGTCGCGGAGCCGGATGAGCCCGTCGCGCATCCGGGTCTTCACCGTGCCCAGCGGCAGGGAGAGCAGCTCGGCGACCTCACGGTAGGTCAGGCCCCGGTAGTAGGCGAGGGTGACGGACTGGCGCTGGCGTTCGGTGAGGCCCCGCAGACAGCGCCGTACCCGCTCGCGGTCGAGACGGTTCTCGACCTCTTCCGTCACCTCGTCGTACGCGGGGGTGTGATCGAGGAGGGCGACGCGCCGGGCCCGGTCCGAGGACGCCTGCTCCGAGCGCACCCGGTCCACCGCGCGGCGGTGGGCGAGGGTGAGTGCCCAGTTCAGGACGGAGCCGCGGTCCGGGCGGTAACGCGCCGCGGAGCGCCAGAGGTCGACCATCACCTCCTGGGTGACCTCCTCGGACTGCGCGGGATCACGCACCACCGAGCGGACGACGCCGAGGACGGGTCCCGAGACCTGGTCGAAGACGGCCGAGAAGGCGTCGCGGTCCCCGCGGGCGACCTGGAGCATCAGCGCGGTCAGACCGTCGCCGCCCAGGTCGTCCGGGGGCGGACCCGCGTCGACGCGTGCGTGCTCTCTCACCGGATGTGTCCTCCTGGTCATCTGCGCCCGCGCCGCTGCCTGTGCTTGCGGGCCTCTCTTTCGCCCCTACTTCGGAGCACCGGCTCCCACGGATTGGTCCGTGCGGTCCCGGTCCGCGGGAAGACGGCTCAGGGCTCCCGGCCACCACGCCACCGGGCCGAGGTCCCGGACGAGCGCCGGCACGAGGAGCGAGCGGACGACCAGGGTGTCGAGCAGCACGCCGAACGCGACGATGAAGGCGATCTGCACGAGGAACGCCAGCGGAATGACGCCCAGCGCGGCGAAGGTCGCGGCGAGCACCACGCCGGCCGAGGTGATCACACCACCGGTGGCGGTCAGCCCGATGCGGACGCCCTCCCGCACGCCGTGCCGCGCCGTCTCCTCGCGGACCCGGGACATCAGGAAGATGTTGTAGTCGACCCCGAGAGCGACGAGGAAGACGAAGCCGTACAGCGGTACGGACGCGTCCGTACCGGTGAAGCCGAGGACGTGCTCGAACACCAGACTCGATACGCCCAGCGTGGCGGCGAAGTTGAGGGCCACCGTCGCGACGAGGATCAGCGGCAGCACGAGGGAGCGCAGCAGCGCCACCAGGATCAGCAGGATGATCGCCAGGACGACCGGGACGATGAGCGTCCGGTCCCGGGCCGCCGTGCGCTGGGTGTCGTACTGCTGGGCGGTGGAGCCGCCCACCAGGGCGTCCGCCCCGGGCACCGCGTGCACGGCGGTACGGAGCCTGGCGATCGTGTCGCGCGCCGCGTCGCTGTCGGCGGCGGCGGACAGGGTGGCGTCGACGCGGACCCTGCCGTCGACCACGAGCGGCGCCCCGGGGGAGGGGCGGCCCGTGGCGCCGACCGGGAAGGCCGAGTCGACGCCGGGGACGCCCTCGGCGGCCGTGACCACCCGCGTGACCGCTCCGGCGTCCGCGATGATCACGGCGGGGTTGCCCGCGCCGCCGGGGAAGTGGCGGCCGAGGGTCTCCTGGGCGGCGACGGAGGGCGCGTCGTTCACGAAGATCTCGTCGAAGGGCACGCCCCGGGAGTTCAGGGCGGGTGCGAACGCGGCGCAGGCCAGGAGGGCGGCCAGGGTGACCGCCCACACCTTGCGGGGGGCGCGGTCGACCAGGGCGGCGATCCGGTGCCAGACGGCCGGGCCGCCGACGGTGGCCGTGTTCGTGTCGGTGTCGGTGGCGGCTGTTCCCGTGTCTGCGGGAAGGGCCTTCGGGCGGGCCGGCCAGTACGCGGCGCGCCCGGTGAGGACGAGGGCGGCCGGGAGGAAGGTCAGGGCGCTGAGGACCGCGCACACGATGCCGATGGCGCCGACGGGCCCGAGCGCCCGGTTGTTGGCCAGGTCGCTGACGAACAGGGCGAGCAGGCCGAGGGCGACGGTCGCGGCACTGGCCACGATCGGCTCGAAGGAGCGGCGCAGGGCGCGGTTCATCGCGGCGAAACGGTCCGCGCCGGGCGCGGCGAGCTCCTCGCGGTAGCGGGCGGCGAGCAGCAGGGCGTAGTCCGTCGCGGCACCGATCACCAGGATGGACAGGATGCCCTGCACCTGGCCGTCGACCCTGAGCACCCCGGCGTCGGCGAGCACGTAGACGACGGCGCAGGCGAGGCCGAGGGCGAAGACCGCCCCCAGGATGATCATGAGGGGCAGCAGGACGCTCCGGTAGACGACCAGCAGGATGAGCAGCACGGCGATCAGGGCGACGCCGAGCAGCAGCCCGTCGATTCCCGAGAAGGCGCCGGAGAGATCGGCCTGGGTGGCGGCGGGCCCCGCGAGGTGGACGGTCGTCCCCGGAACCGTGGCAGCCGCCTTCCGGATCGTGTCGAGCGTCGTCGGCAGCTCCTCGCCGAGGTCCGGCTCCAGGGCGACGACGGCGCGCAGCGCCTCGCCGTCCTCGGAGGGCAGTGCGGGGGAGGGCGGGCCCACGATCCCCTCGCGTCCGGTGAGCGAGGCGAGGGCGCGGGTCGCGTCGGCCGTCGAACCGGCGGCCACCGGTCCGCCGTCGCGTGCGGTCCACACCACGATCGCGGGCACGGTCTCGGAGCTGCGGAACGCCTTCTGCTCCTCGATGACGCGGGTGGACTCGGCGCTGCGCGGGAGGAAGGCCGCCTGGTCGTTGGCCGCGACCTCGCCGAGGCGTCCGGCGAAGGGGCCGAGACCGCCGCCGACGGCGAGCCAGGCGACGAGGAGGACCAGGGGCAGCAGAAGGCGGGTCCTGCGGACGGCGCTGGGCGGCATCGGGGCTCCGTACTGTATCTCAGGCATTGACTATCTCAATGAATGAGAGAGTTTCTATCATGCGGGTACCTCGGCTCTCGACACCCCTTCGGTTTCAGCCTGCCGGACGGATGCGCCGCTTCAGCGGCGCGGCACGCGCAGCGCTCCGAGCTCGTCGTTCAGCGTGTTCAGGAAGCGCAGCGCGACCGAGAGTTCGGCCGGGCCGAACTGCCCCCTGGCCCGGTCCGCCGCCTCCGCGAGCGGCATGAAGTACCGCCGGGCCGCGGCCCTCGCCCCGTCCTCGTACCGGATGTGCACGACACGCCGGTCCGCGCTCTCCCTGGTCCTGCGGATGTGTCCCGCCTTCTCCAGCCGGTCGAGGCAGGCCGTCACCGCGCCGGACGTGAGTCCGAGATGCTCCCGCAGCCGCCCCGGCGTCAGCGGTTCCGGGCTGTCCAGGACGACGGCCAGTGCCTGCACGTCCGTGGGATGCAGGCCCTGCGCCTGCGCGAAGCCGTGTACCAGTCGATTGAGCTCGCCCTGGGTCCGGCGCAGCGCGACGGCGAAACTCTGCAGGTCGCCCACCGTGTGCTCGGTGGCGGCGGTGGCGTCTGGGTCTTCATGGCGGGGCACGCGTTCAGCCTATAGACATCGCTCCCGCGCATCCGCCCGGACCGCGCGGGGGGAAGCATGACGGGAGAGCCCCGCTCGCTCGCTCGCGACAGATCTTCGCGCGCTCGGGACACACCCCGGTGCGCTCGCGACAGAACCCGCACGGAACGGAGCACCCCATGGCGACGCACGACCCCGTGGAGACGCACCCCCGGCCCGCCTCCGACCGTCCGCTCTGCCTCGTGACCGGAGCCGGCGGATACATCGGCGGCCGGCTCGTCCCCGACCTGCTCGACGCCGGATACCGCGTGCGCTGCCTCGCCCGCACCCCGGCCAACCTGCGCGACCACCCCTGGGCGGACCGGGCGGAGGTGGTGCGGGGGGACGTCACCGACGCGGCCACCCTGCGCCCCGCCTTCCGCGGCGTGCAGGTGGCCTACTACCTGGTGCACTCCCTGAGCTCCGGGCACGGCTTCGAGGAGACCGACCGGAAGGCGGCCCGGACCTTCGCCGAGGAGGCCCGCGCCGCCGGGGTGCGCCGCATCGTCTACCTCGGAGGCCTCGAACCCGCGGACGTCCCCGAGCACGAACTCTCCCCGCACCTGCGGTCACGGGCCGAGGTCGGCCGGATCCTGCTGGACTCCGGCGTCCCCACCACCGTGCTGCGGGCCGCCGTCGTCATCGGCTCCGGCTCCGCCTCCTTCGAGATGCTCCGCCATCTGACCGAACGGCTCCCCGTGATGGTGACGCCGCGCTGGGTCGGCACCCGCGTCCAGCCCATCGCCGTACGCGACGTGCTCCGCTATCTCGTCGGCAGCGCGCGGATGCCGGAGGACGTCAACCGCGCGTTCGACATCGGCGGCCCCGACGTCCTCACCTACCACGACATGATGGTCCGCTACGCGAAGGTCGCCGGGCTGCGCCGACGGCTCATCCTTCCCGTCCCCATGCTCACCCCGCGCCTGTCCGGTCTCTGGGTCGGACTCGTCACGCCCGTCCCCGCGTCCCTGGCCCGCCCGCTCGCCGAGTCGCTGCGGTACGAGGTGGTGTGCGCCGACCACGACATCGCCGACCACGTCCCCGACCCGCCCGGTACACCCGTCCCCTTCGACGAGGCCCTCGGGCTCGCCCTGCAGCGGGTCCAGGAGGCCCGGGTCGCCACCCGGTGGAGTTCCGCCTCGCTCCCCGGGGCCCCCAGCGATCCCCTGCCCACCGACCCCGACTGGGCGGGCGGCAGCCTCTACACCGACGAACGCGAACGGATCGTCGACGCCGGGCAGCGGGAGCTGTGGCAGGTCGTCGAGGGGATCGGCGGCGCGAACGGCTGGTACTCCTTCCCGCTGGCCTGGGCGGTACGGGGCTGGCTCGACCGGCTCATCGGCGGGGTGGGTCTGCGCCGGGGCCGGCGCGACGCCCAGCGGCTCAGGGCGGGCGACGCGCTCGACTTCTGGCGGGTCGAGGAGATCGAGCCCGGCACCCTGCTGCGGCTGCGCGCCGAGATGCGGCTGCCGGGACTCGCCTGGCTGGAGATGCGGGTCGAGCGGGACGACCGGGGGCGGACCCGGTACCGCCAGCGCGCCCTGTTCCACCCGCGCGGGCTCGCGGGGCAGGCGTACTGGTGGAGCGTGTCGCCGTTCCACGCCGTCGTCTTCGGCGGGATGGCGCGGAACATCGCCCGGGCGGCGGAGCGTGCGGCGCACCGCCCGCCGACGGGCGCGGCGGATCCTGGCCGACGGCCCGCGCCCGTCGGCGCCGCCCGCCCGTCAGGGACCGGTCCCACCGGGGACCCGGGACCGCGCCGGCCATGAACGGGGGCGCCGCAGCCATGAGCAGGGCCGCCGGGCCACGCGCCGTGGGCGGCGGCCACCCACGCGCCGGGCTGGCGTCCACGGGGCGGCGGTCGGCCTCCTCGGGCGGGCGGTCGGCCATCACGGGCGGGCGGTCGGTGCCCACGGGTCGGCGGTCGGCCTCCTCGGGCGGGCGGTCGGTGGCCACAGGCCGGCAGCCCGTCCACGGGTCCGCGGGCGCCGCCGCATCCACGGGCCCGTGGCAGGGCGAAGGGGGCACGCAGCCGTACACGTCTTCACGCAGCCCGCCGGACGCCCGTCCCCCTGCGGCCCGCCCCGCCGACCCACCCCTCCCGAGGAAGCGCGCCATGACCGTCTCCGTCGTCCTCTTCACCTCCGACCTCCGTCTGCACGACCATCCCCCGCTGCGCGCGGCCGCGGAGGCGGCGCACGAGGTGGTGCCGCTGTTCGTCCGCGACCCCGCCGTGGACCGGGCCGGGTTCGCGGCGCCCAACCGGCTCGCCTTCCTCGCCGACTGCCTGGCCGACCTCGACGCCGGGCTGCGGGAGCGCGGCGGCCGCCTCGTCGTGCGCGACGGCGACACGGTCGCCGAGGTGTGCCGGGTGGTGCGGCAGGCCGACGCCGACGAGGTCCACATGGCCGCGGGGCACTCCGCCTTCGCCCGCGCCCGGGAGGCACGGCTGCGCGGCGCCCTGGAGTCCGACGGGCGCCGCCTGTACGTCCACGACGCCGTGACCACCGTCGTACCGCCAGGCGACGTCACCCCGCAGGGCTCCGACCACTTCGCGGTGTTCACCCCGTACTTCAGGCGCTGGACCTCCGAACCGCTGCGCACGCCCCTCGCGGCCCCCCGGTCGGTGCCGGTCCCGCAGAACCTCCGCTCCGAGCGTCCGCCGGCCCGCGCATCCGTCGCGGACGTGTCGCCGGGCCTCGCCACGGGAGGCGAGAGCGAGGGACGCCGGAGGCTCGGGGCCTGGCTGTCGCGCCACGCCGACGCCTACGAGGCGGGCCACGACGACCTCGCGGGCGACGTGACCTCCCGCCTCTCGCCGTACCTGCACTTCGGCGCGGTCTCGGCGACCGAGGCCGTGCACCGGGCGCGGTCCCGTGGCGGCGCGGGGGCCGAGGCCTTCGTACGGCAACTGTGCTGGCGGGACTTCCACCACCAGGTGCTCGCCGCGCGGCCGGAGACGGCGGTCGAGGACTACCGGCCCCGGCACGACCGCTGGCGGCGGGGCGAGGAGGCCGAGGAGGACCTCAGGGCCTGGCGGGAGGGCAGGACCGGCTATCCCGTGGTGGACGCGGCCCTGCGCCAACTCGCGCACGAGGGCTGGATGCACAACCGGGGCCGGCTGCTCGCCGCGTCCTTCCTCGCCAAGACGCTCTACGTCGACTGGCGCGAGGGGGCCCGGCACTTCCTCGCCCTGCTCGTGGACGGCGACATCGCGAACAACCAGTTGAACTGGCAGTGGGTGGCGGGGACGGGCACCGACTCCCGGCCGAACCGCGTCCTCAACCCCGTGCTCCAGGGGAAGCGGTACGACCCCGACGGCGCCTACGTCCGCCACTGGGTCCCCGAACTCGCGGCTCTGCCCGGGCCCTCGGTCCACGAACCCTGGCGTCTGAAGGGGCTGGACCGGGCCGAGTACGACTACCCGGACCCGATCGTCGACCTCGCCGACGGCCTCAGCCGCTTCCGGCACGCCCGGGGGCGCGACTGAGGCCGGGACGGGTCCGCCGTCCGATACGACGCACGATCGACGCGTGTTGAGTCGACTCCGCCGGACGCCTGACGCTGGGGACCTGGGAGCAACGGCCCCGGAGCAGGAGGACCCGTCATGACCCTGACCAGCACCGCCGTCCGGCCCGACCCCGGCGCGCTGCCCGACACATGGTCCGACGCGCTGCCCGACCCGTTGTCGGACCCGCTGTCGGACGCACTGACGGACGAGGAGATCGGCCGCGGTCTCGCCCGGGGCGACGACCACTGTCTCGCCCTCGCCCACCGCCGCTGGGCCCGCCTCGTGCACACCCTCGCGGTCCGCTCGCTGGGCGACCCGCGCGAGGCGGAGGACGTCACCCAGCAGGTCTTCCTCGCCGCCTGGCGCGGCCGGGCCGGCTACCGCCCCGAGCGCGGCCCCGTGCCCGCCTGGCTCATCGGCATCACCCGACGGAAGATCGCGGACGCGCTCACCGCCAGGACGCGCCGGCTCGACCTCGCCGCCGCTGCCGCCCTCATGCCGGCCACCGCCACGGACGAGGGCCCCGAGCACGTGCTCGACCGGATCGTGGTCACCCGTGAACTGGCCCGCCTGCCACGGGACCAGCGTGACGTGCTCACCCTCGCGTACTTCGCGGACCTGACCCAGGCGCAGATCGCCGACCGGACCGGCCTCCCCCTCGGCACCGTCAAGAGCCACGCCCGCCGGGGCCTCCAGCGGATGCGGCGCAGCCTGACCACCACGGCGACGGCCCCCGGCCGGGCGCCCGCCGGCGGAGAGATCCCGGCCTGAGCACGGGGCCGCGATCCCACCCCTCTTACCGGCGCCCCATGGATGACGGGGCTCCGTACCCGGCCGACCGGTCGACCTGGCAGACTGCGGCCCTCACGGTCACCTCCCCCTCGTCATGAGCGTCCCGCTCGCCAGGGGAAGCGGGCCTGCGACTCCTGGAGGCCACACATGCCGCAGCGGCCCGGTTACGCGGCCCACCCGGCCCGCCCGAGCGGGTCCCGCCGACGGGTGCGCCGGCACGCGCACCGGACGGCCGCGCGATGACCTGCCGCACCCGGCGCGCCGCGCGCCCGGACACGCCCGGCACCCTCGTCGTCCGCAGCGCCCCGCCCGTTCCGACCGCCGCCGTGCTGCTGCTCCACGGCGGTCGCGCCGACGGGCCGGAGCCGCCGCCGGCCCTCAACCTCCCGGCGCTGCGCATGCGTCCCTTCGCCACGGCCGTGACCCGCGCCGTACGGGGCAGGAGCGTGCTGGTCGCCGAGGTGCGGTACCGCCACCGCGGCTGGAACGGCGCGCGCGCCGACGCCGCCAGGGACGCCGAAGCCGCCCTCGCGAGCCTCCGGAAGCAGGCCGGGCCCGTGCCCGTCGTGCTCCTGGGCCACTCCATGGGAGGTCGCGCGGCCCTTCGCGCCGCCGGCGACCCGCACGTCCGCGGTGTCGTGGCGCTCGCGCCCTGGTGTCCCGCCGACGAGCCCGTGGACCACCTCGGCGGCCGGCGGCTCTACCTGCTCCACGACGAGACCGACCGCGTCACGGCCGCCCGTGACTCCTGGGACTTCGTCCGCAGGGCACGGGCGGCGGGCGCCGACGCGGCGGGCATCCCGATGCCGACCGGAGGCCACGCCATGCTCCGCGGCGCGGACCTGTGGCACCGCCGCGCGGCCGAACTCACGGCGGCACTGCTCTCGCACGGCTGAGGCGGAGGGAGGCCGTCGGGCGGCGCGACCGGCCGGGTGTCCGGCGGGAGTGGGGGAACGGTACGGACCGCCCCGGTGTCATCCGACGGTCGGCCGCGGTTCCCCGTAGAGCCTGGTAAGACCGTCGAGCGCTTCGCGCAGACCGCCGGGACGCAGCATCCCCGGCTGTACGGACCGGCCGGCCCAGCCCGGTCCCGCGAGCATCACCATGGGATGCGTCCGCGCCCCTCTGACGCCGAACGACCGTGCTGCGACGTGCTGGGCAAGGGCGTGGTGCGCGGTCGAGCGCGCCTGCGACCAGAGCACGACCGCGACCGGACCCGTGCGCCGCACGGCGGCGTCGAGCGCCTCGGCGGGAACGGCCCCGCCGAACATGCGGGCGGGCAGGCCGCGTTCGGCGAGACCCGCGGCCAACGCCTCCAGCGGCAGGGTGTGCTGCTCGGCTGGCACGCACGCCAGGAGGACCGGCGGCATGGAGGGCACGGCGACGGGCCCGGCGGGCGCGACCTGCCGGAGCGCGGTCGACACGTGCCAGGACAGCAGGTGCTCCACCTCGACGTAACGGTCCCCGGAGGACTCCCACTTGCGCCCCACCGCGTGCAGGGTGGGCACCATCACCTCCTCCCAGGCGGTGACGAGCCCGTGGTCCGCCACGACCTCGCGGAGCAGGACGTCGAGCGTGGGGCCGTCGAGCCGCACGGCGGCGCGCGCCAGCCCACGACACTCCAGGCGTACGTCGCCGAGCGGGAGACCGCTGCCCGATCCCGGTCGCCGGGCGGCCGGGGCGCGGGGGAGGAGTGCCGGGGGAGCCGGCAGGGCAGGCCGGGCCGGCAGGGTCGCCCGCGCGGACAGGGCCGACCGGGCCGCTTCCGCGGGAGGCACACCGGAGGCGGTGAGCCGGCACATCTCCTCCAGCATGGCGACGTCACCCGGGGCCCACCGCCGGTGCCGCCCCTCCGTCCGCGCGGCGGGCCCGATGCCGTACCGCTGGTCCCATGAGCGCAGCGTGGTCGGCGACACCCCGAAACGCCGGGCGACGGCGCCGGTCGTGAGGCCGTGCTCCGTATCGGAACCCGTATCGAAACCTGTGTCGGAACCTGCGTCGGCGCCCCTGTCGGAATCGGACATGTTTCCAGCCTACGACGCACAATCGATGCGAAGCCGGCCGGCCTCCACGCCTCAGGCGAGAAGGCCCTCGCAGGCCGCTCTCGTCGCCCTGTGCACCGCGCGGGCGAGCCGCGCACCCCAGAGCGAGCGCGGACCGGCGAACGGCTCGGCGGGCACGCCGGCGAACGGCCCGGCGGCGTGGCCGGTCGGGGAGGGAGCGGCCACGCACACGGCGTCCGTGGGTGTCCCCGAGGCGTCCGCCCCGAGTTCGACCAGGGCCTGTGTCTTCGCCTCGGTGGCGGTGGCCACCGCGTTCACGAGCGCGGCGTCGGTGAGGGCCACGGGCACCGACACGATGATGTTGATCGTCCCGGGGCGCGGGGCCGCGACGGTACCGGGCCCCGGTGCGGCGGCCCAGCCCCGTACCCCGATCCCCGCGGTGACCACCGCCCGTACGCCGCCGTCGGCCGCGTGCCGACGGTCCGCGACCGAGGCCGCCGTCATCAGGCCCACACCGGGCCCCGAGAGCCCCGCTCCGGAGGCCAGTTCGCGCAGGTGGGCCTCGGGGTCGCTCCGGTCGTAACCGGGCGGGACCTGGGCGTTGAGCACCCACGCGCGCGTACCGATGCCTCCGCCGAGCACGGCGCTCGACACCATGCGCACGCCCGGTCCCGGGGCCCATACGAGGAGCGGCCACTCCCGGCCCTGCTCCACATGCGTGAGAAGGCCGGCGTCCGAGAGAGAAGCGCTGGTGAGGAGGGGGGTTCGGGGAAGCACCCCACACCCTAACGCGCGGCTCTCCTCACTCGGACGGGTGAAAGACCCGTCCGGATCGGATCCGGACCCATCCGGACGGCACGCGGCTCCGAAACACCTGTGACAGACAACAGGGCCGCGGCGGGGGAGACCCCGCCGGTGGTCCGGACGCGTCACCGCACTCCCGGCCGGGGTGGTCGTGCCGTTCGCTCTCCGTGCGCCTTGCCGCGCACCCGATACAAGGGGTTCCTCCTCATGAACGCTCTTCGCCTCCGCCGCGCCGCCGTCGCCGTGGCAGCTGCGGCAGCGCTGCCCTTCTCCCTGGCCGCCTGCTCGGACTCCGGCTCGGACACCAAGTCCGAGGCCGGTGCAGAGGCCTCGGCGCCGGCGGCGCAGGAGAACACGCCCACGACCGGGACGGACGCGGCCGCCGACGGCCCGTTCGGTCCGGGCTGCGCCTCGGTGCCGAAGGACGGTGCCGGTTCCTTCGACGGCATGGCCAAGGACCCCGTCGCCACCGCCGCCTCCAACAACCCGGCGCTGTCCACGCTGGTCGCCGCCGTCAAGCAGGCGGGCCTCGTCGACACCCTCAACAACGCCGAGAACATCACGGTGTTCGCGCCGACCAACGACGCCTTCGCGAAGATCCCGAAGGCCGACCTGGACAAGGTGCTGGCCGACAAGGACATGCTGACGAAGATCCTCACCTACCACGTCGTGGGCCAGAAGCTGACGCCGAAGCAGCTGGAGAACGGCTCCTTCGAGACCCTTCAGACGGGCACGCTCACCACCGAGGGCTCGGGCGAGGCGTACACCGTCAACGACTCCTCGAAGGTCGTCTGCGGCAACGTCCCCACGGCCAACGCCACCGTGTACATCGTCGACACCGTCCTGATGCCCAAGTAGCGGACGGCGGAGGGTAGCGCGCGGCCCTACCCGCCCGAGGACGCCGGCGAAGCCGGGACCGTCTCCTCGGGCGGGGGGGCCGTGCTGTTTCTGACGACCAGACTGGTCGCGAGTTCCAAGCGGGTCACGGACGGCTCCCCCGCCCGCAGCCGGAGCAGCATCTGCACGGCCTCCTCGCCCATCTGACGCAGCGGCTGGTGCACCGTCGTGAGGGCCGGGCTGGACCATCGCGCGATCATCACGTCGTCGTACCCCACGACGGACAGGTCCTCGGGCACGCGCAGCCCGCACACCCGGGCCGCCTCCATCACCCCGAGCGCCTGCAGGTCGCTGCCCGCGAAAATGGCGGTGGGCCGGTCCGGCAGCCGTAGCAGCTCCATCGCGTGCGCGTAGCCGCCTTCGACGTGGAAGTCGCCGAACCGGACGAGGGAGGCGTCGCCCGCCAGACCCGCGATGTTCATCGCCGACCGGTAGCCGTCCAGCCGGGCGAGGGAGCAGAGCATGTCCTCGGGGCCGGTGATGATCCCGATGCGCCGGTGCCCCAGTTCGATGAGGTGCCGGGTCGCGGCGACCCCGCCGCTCCAGTTCGCCGAGCCCACGGACGGTACGTCCGGCTCCGGGTCGCCCGCCGGGTCGACGATGACGAACGGGATGGAGCGCGCGCCGAGTTGCTGCTTGACGGCGTCCGGCAGGGCCGAGAACACGAGGACCACGCCGATCGGCCGGCGCTGCAGCACCCCTTCGATCCAGTCGCTCGCCGGTGCGTGGCGGGTTCCGCTCTCGGTCAGCACCACGCTCGCCTGGTCGGCCTTGGCGAGGTTCTCCACGCCCCGGATCAGCTCCATCGACCACACGCTGTCCAGCTCGTGGAAGACGAGCTCGATGAGCGGGGCCTCCCGGGCCGCCCGGGTGGTCCGCCGGTAGGAGTGCGTCTCCAGCAGGCGTTCCACCTTGCCACGGGTGACGGACGAGACGTCCTGCCGCCCGTTGAGCACCTTCGAAACTGTCGAAAGCGAGACCCCGGCTTTCTCGGCCACCTCGGCCAGGGTGATCCGCCTGCTCTCCTCGTCATCTCGCATCTGAGCAGCATAAAGCGGCGGCGGACCGCAGCAGGGTCACGCTTTGGTAACTCGCCGCCAGTGGGTTGACCCGCCTGCTTCCGCAACCCTAGCGTCCCGACCCGTGAAGTTTCGGTAACTGGATCGCAACTCTTTCGAAAGGTGAGGCGATGAAGCGACCCGCACAGCTCCTGAGGACCGCTGTCGTCGGCGGAGTGACGCTGACCCTGTCCCTGTCCCTGGCGGCCTGCGGCAACTCCGGGGACTCCGCCGACGGGGGCGCGGACAAGATCCACATCCTGGTGTACGGCGACGCGGCCAACAAGGTGGAGAAGCAGCTCGTCGAGACCTTCAACAAGACCTCGAAGGTGAAGGCCGTCCTCGACACCATCCCGGGCGCCGACTACCAGGCCAAGCTGCAGACGATCATCAGCGGCAAGCAGGCCCCCGACGTCTTCTTCAACTGGGGCGGCGGCAGCATCAAGCCCTACGTCGACGCCGGGCTCCTCATGCCGCTCGACGACTTCATCGCCAAGGACCCCGGCCTGCAGTCCAACTTCCTGCCGTCGGTCTTCAACACCGCCGTCGTGGACGGCAAGCCCTACGGCGTGCCCATGCGCGGCACCCAGCCCGTCCTGCTGTTCAGCAACAAGAAGGTCCTCGCGGACGCCGGCGTCACCGCTCCCCGCACCTGGAGCGAACTGCTGACCGCCGTCAAGACCCTCAAGGCCAAGGGCGTCACCCCCATAGCCCTGGGCGGCGGCGACAAGTGGCCCACCCAGATGTGGTTCCAGTACATGTACGACCGGGTCGCGGGCCCCGACCTCTTCCAGAAGGCCGTCGGCGGCGACAAGAGCGCCTGGGCGAGCCCCGACAGCAAGAAGGCGCTCGGCATGCTCAAGGAGCTGATCGACACCGGCGCCTTCGGCAGCAACTACGACTCGGTCAAGTTCACCGACGGGGGCTCGCCCGCCCTGCTCGCCACCGGCAAGGCCGCCTTCGAGCTCATGGGCTCCTGGGAGTACTCCACCCTGCAGGACGCCTACCCGGACTTCGTGAAGAAGGACCTCGGCTACGGCAGTTTCCCGACCGTCGAGGGAGGCAAGGGAGACCCGAACAACCTCGCGGGCAACACGAACAACTACTACTCGGTCCTGAAGAACACCGAGCACCCCGAGGCGGTGGCCGACTTCCTGAAGCTCATGTACTCGGACGAGTTCGTGAAGGCGCAGCTCGGCATCGGCAACCTGCCCACCACCACCAACACCCCCAAGTTCCTCGACGGTTCGGCGAACCCGGCCTACTCCACGTACCAGTACGAGCTCGTCAAGAAGGCCCCGGCGTTCCAGCTCTCGTGGGACCAGGCGTTCCCGCCGGCCGCCACCACCACCATCCACCAGGCCGTCCAGCAGTTCTTCAACGGACAGATGGGGGCCGACGCCTTCATCGCCGCCATGCAGACCCTGCCCGCGGCCTGACCTCCGGGACGTCCGACATGACCACCGCCACAGCCCCCGCCGTGGACAGCGAGAAGACGCGACGCCGGGCGACACCGCCCGGCCGCGCCGCCGGAACCGGTGTGAGCCGCCCCAGCTTCGTCTGGGCGGCTCCCGCCGCCGTCTTCTTCGGCCTGTTCGCCATCGTGCCGCTCCTCCTCGTCGTCGTGCTCTCCTTCACGAGCTGGAACGGCCTCGGCTCACCCGAGTTCGCCGGCCTGGACAACTGGAGCAAGCTCCTCGACGACCCCGTCATGCTCAAGAGCCTCTGGCTGAGCCTGCTCCTCACCGTGCTCGGCGTCGTCGTCCAGACCCCGATCAGCATCCTGCTCGGCGTCTGGGCCGCCGGCCGCCAGCGCAACCGGGCGGTCCTCTCCGCCATCTACTTCGTCCCGCTCCTGCTGTCCATCACCGCCGTCTCCGTGCTCTGGCGCGCCGTGCTCGACCCCAACTTCGGCGTGCCCTCGCAGGCCAGGTGGCTGTTCGGCGACGGCAACCTCTTCGGGGTGCAGGCCGGCGCCATCGGCGTCCTCGTCTTCGTCAGCACCTGGCAGTTCACCCCGCTGCACACCCTCATATACCAGGGCGCCGCGCGGGCCATCCCGCAGGTGCTCTACCAGGCCGCCCAGATCGACGGTGCCGGAAGGATCCGCCAGTTCTTCCACATCACGCTGCCGCAGCTGCGGAACAGCATCGTGACCTCGATGGTCCTCATGGTGGTCGGCGGACTCACGACCTTCGACACGGTGCTGATCCTCACCCAGGGCGGTCCGGGCACCGACACCACGAACAGTGCCTACTACATGTACCAGAAGGCCTTCAAGAGCTTCGAGTTCGGAACGGCCTCCGCCATCGCGCTGCTCCTCGTCCTCGTCGCCAGCTTCGTGTCCCTCGTCATGGTCCGGCTGACGGGCTACGACAAGATGCGCAGCACCATGGAGGGCGTGTGATGAGGACCCGTCCCAACTACCTGGCCGGATTCGGCTCGCTGATCTGGCTGTTCGTGGTCGGCCTGCCGCTGTACGTCATGCTGGTCGCCACCTTCCAGAGCCGGGCGGACTACGCGGCGAACGGCCCCCTCGGCCTCCCCGAGCGGTTCACCCTCGACAACTACGTCAACGACCTGAGCGACGGCTTCGGGCAGTACTTCCTCAACACGGTGATCGTCACGGTCTGTGTGGTGGGCATCGTCCTGCTGCTCGTACCACCGCTGGCGTACGCCATCGTCAGAAGCGACGGCAAGGCCACGGGCAGGATCTTCCGGCTGTTCCTGCTCGGCCTGGCCATCCCCTCTCAGGCCGTCATCGTCCCGATGTTCTACCTGATCAACGAGGCCGGCCTCTACGACAACCTCATCGGCGTCATCCTGCCGACGGCCGCCTTCGCCATGCCTGTGTGCACCCTGATCCTCTCCGGCGTCATGCGGGACATCACGTCCGAGCTGTACGAGGCCATGACCGTCGACGGAGCCTCCTCCTGGCGCATCTTCCGCCAACTGGTGATGCCGCTGTCCAAGAGCGGCCTGTCGACCGTCATCGTGTTCTCCGCCCTCCAGGCCTGGAACGGCTTCCTCTTCCCGCTCGTGCTCACCCAGTCCTCCGAGAACAAGGTCATCACCATGGGCCTGTACGACTTCCAGACCGAACACGGCGTCGACATGCCGGGCCTCCTCGCGGCCGTCGTCCTGTCCATGCTCCCCATCCTGCTCGTCTACCTGTTCGCCCGTCGCGCCCTGGTCCAGGGCCTGATGGGAGTCGGAGGAAAGTGACCGACAACGTGGCCACCCAGCCCCAGACCCAGCACCCCGCCTGGCGCGACCCCGCGCTCAGCGCGCAGGCCCGTGCCGACGCCCTGATCCGCGAGATGACGCGCAAGGAGAAGATCGCCCAGCTCTTCGGCGTGTGGGTCGGAGCCTCCGCCGAAGGCGCCGAAGTCGCTCCGCACCAGCACGACATGGAAGAGCCGGTCCTCCTCGACGACCTGCTGCCCGACGGGCTCGGCCAGCTCACCCGCCCCTTCGGCACCGCCCCCGTCGACCCGGCGCTCGCCGCCCTCTCGCTGATGCGGACCCAAGGGCGCATCGCCGCCGCCAACCGCTTCGGCATCCCGGCCGTGGCGCACGAGGAATGCCTCGCGGGCTTCGCCGCCTGGGGTGCCACCGCCTACCCCGTACCCCTGTCGTGGGGCGCGACCTTCGACCCCGCGCTCGTACGGGAGATGGCGGCCGCCATCGGCCGGGACATGCGCGCGGTCGGCGTCCACCAGGGACTCGCGCCCGTCCTCGACGTCGTACGCGACGCCCGCTGGGGACGCGTGGAGGAGACCATCGGCGAGGACCCGTACCTCGTGGGCACCATCGCCACCGCCTACGTCCAGGGCCTGGAATCCGCCGGCGTCGTCGCCACCCTCAAGCACTTCGCCGGCTACTCCGCCTCCCGCGCCGGCCGCAACCTCGCCCCCGTCGGCATGGGCGCACGGGAGCTGGCCGACGTGATCCTGCCCCCGTTCGAGATGGCGGTCAGGGAGAGCGGCGTCCGGTCGGTGATGCACGCCTACACCGACACCGACGGCGTGCCCTCCGCCGCCGACGACGAACTGCTCACCGGACTGCTCAGGGACACCTGGGGCTTCACCGGCACCGTCGTCGCCGACTACTTCGGCATCGCGTTCCTGAAGACCCTGCACGGCGTCGCCGGCACCTTCGGCGAGGCGGCCGGGGCGGCCCTCGCCGCCGGGGTGGACGTGGAACTGCCCACCGTCAAGACCTTCGGCGAACCCCTCCTCGACGCGATCGAGGCGGGCATCGTGCCCGAGGAGCTCGTGGACCGCGCCGTACGGAGGGTCCTCGTCCAGAAGGCCCAGCTGGGCCTCCTCGATCACGACTGGACCCCCGTCCCCGCCGCCCTCGAAGGAGCCGACACCACAGCCGACCCCGCCACCCTGCGCGGCACCATCGACCTCGACCCGGACGGCAACCGCGAGCTGGCGGGCCGCATCGCCCGGCAGGCCGTTGTCCTGCTCCGGAACGACGGCATCCTGCCGCTCGACCCGGCCACCCCCCGCCGGATCGCCCTGATCGGCCCCAACGCCGAAGCCCCGACCGCGGTCCTCGGCTGCTACGCCTTCCCCGTCCACGTCGGAGGGCAGCACCCCGACATCCCGCTCGGCATCGACCTGCCGACCCTCCGTGAGGCGCTCCAGGCGGAGTTCCCGACGGCCGAGGTCGTCGTGGCGCCCGGTGCGGGCGTCGACGGGGCCGGCACCGAGGGCCTCGCCGAAGCCGTCGCACTCGCCCGGAGCGCGGACGTCGTGATCGCCGCCCTCGGCGACCGCGCCGGGCTCTTCGGCCGTGGCACCAGCGGCGAGGGCTGCGACGCGGAGTCCCTCGCCCTGCCAGGCGTACAGCAGCAGCTCCTCGACGCCCTCCTCGACACCGGCACACCGGTCGTCACGGCCCTGCTCGCCGGGCGGCCCTACGCGCTCGGCCGCGCGGCGGACGAGTCCGCAGCCGTCGTCCAGTCCTTCTTCCCCGGCGAGGCTGGAACGCCCGCCATCGCCGCCGTCCTCAGCGGACGCGTCAGCCCCAGCGGCCGCCTGCCCGTCAGCGTGCCCCGGCACCCCGGCGCCCAGCCGTCCACCTACCTGGCGGCCCGGCTCGGCCACGCCAGCGAGGTCTCCAGCATCGACCCCACCCCCGCGTTCGGATTCGGACACGGCCTGACGTACACGACGTTCGAGTGGAGCGATCTCGTCGTCGAGACCGCCACCACCCCCACGGACGGCGCGTTCCGCCTCGCCCTCACCGTGCGGAACACCGGCGACCGCGCCGGCAGCGAACTCGTCCAGCTCTATCTGCACGACCCCGTGGCCTCCGTGGTCCAGCCCCTCCAGAGGCTGATCGGCTACGTACGCCTCGACCTCGCCGCCGGACAGGAGGCCAGGATCGACGCGACCGTCCCCGCGGACCTCGCGTCCTTCACCGGCCGCGACGGGACACGCGTCGTGGAACCCGGAGAGCTGGAGCTGAGGTTCGGCGCGTCG
The DNA here is from genome assembly GCF_044452745.1 of Streptomyces sp. NPDC051822. Taxonomy (NCBI): domain Bacteria; kingdom Bacillati; phylum Actinomycetota; class Actinomycetes; order Kitasatosporales; family Streptomycetaceae; genus Streptomyces; species Streptomyces sp. NPDC051822. The sequence continues at coordinate 54,936 of NZ_JBITBZ010000012.1, forward strand.
AGCACCGAGCCCCGGCTCACCGCCCGGGTCGTGCTCGCCGGCGCCGCACGGCAGGTGGACCACCGTCGGCGCCTGCACGCCGACTTCGAGGTGCTCCCGCCGGCCGCCGGCTGACGGGCCGGTGCCCCGCGGGCCGACCGGCACAGGCCCCGCAGCCCTCACGGGCAGCGGGGCCTGTGCCGGACGGGGGCGGTGGTGATCAGGACGGCCTGCACGTGACGGTCGGCCAGGTCCGGTTGCCGTTGTGCTGGATCGTCATGCCCCAGGTGCTGCCGTTCCCGTTCGGCCGGGCGACGAGGGTCTGACTGTCCGGGTAGGAGGCGCTGACGTTCCAGGTGGCCAGAACCTTCGCGGGGGAGGGGACGTTCACCGTGACGGTCCAGGCCGTCGAGCCGCTGACCGCCACGCCGAGGTTGTACCGGTCGCTCCACGACTGGCCCGCCGTCAGGGTCGCCGCGCAGCTCTCCGTACCGCCGCCGCTGCCGTCGGGGGCCACGGCGCGGCCCGTCGTCGGGGAGATCATCCCGGAGCACAGGCCCTTGCCCGCCAGTGTCCGCGCGATCCGCGGGATCGCGGCGAGGGTGTTGGCCGGCCAGTCGTGCATCAGGATGATCTGGCCGTCGGTGAGCCGGTTCGCGGCCTGGACGATCGCGTCGGTGCCGGCGTTGTTCCAGTCCTGCGAGTCGACGTCCCAGAGGACCTCCCGCAGACCGTGGGCGGCCTCGACCGCCTTCAGGGTCGCGTTCGTCTCGCCGTAGGGCGGCCGGAACAGTTTCGGCGTCCCGCCGCCCGCGGTGGCGATGGCCTGCTGGGTGCGCGAGATCTCCGACTCCATCTGCGGCTGGCTCAGCTGGGTCATGTGCGGGTGGGTGTAGCTGTGGTTCGCGACCCACATGCCCGCGTCGACCTGGGCCTTGACCAGGGCGGTATCGGCGGCGGCGTACTGCCCCTGGTTGAACATGGTGGCCCGCAGGCCGTTCTGCCGCAGGGAGTCGAGCAGGGCCCGCGTGGTGCCGGACGGGCCGTCGTCGAAGGTCAGTCCGACGTATCCGTTGGAACACGCGGCGGCCTGCGCCGGAGCGGCGCCGGTGGTGAGGGTGGCCGCGGCAGCCAGGGCGACGGCGGCCTGGGCCACGAGCAGCGGCCGCAGGACGGGGCGGATCTTTCGACGCATCGGGGTGGTCCTCCTCTTCGACGGGACTCGGACGGTGTGGCGCCTCCTCGCGGTCCGCCACGGGCGAACAGTGGGCGTTTTGGCGAGTCCATGTCAATGCTTTCGTCGGTATGAGCGAAAGGTTTGCGCTGACGGATTCTCCGAGGATGCGGTATCCGCCCTGGTCAAGTGCCACGTCTCGCCCGCCGGAAAGCCGCATGCGTGAGCCGGTGAGGCCCTCCGGGCAACTCATCACGAGGTCTGTATCGAAACTTTCGAAGATGTGTCAATCCATGTCGCGGGGGTTGACGTGTCCTCGACGCCGATGGCTGTATGGGAGCGCTCCCACGCTCAACGGACGGACCTCCGTCCGGTTTCCGGCATGCACACCTTCTGGAGTCGAAGTGAGAACGAGAAGCACGGCACGCCCCCGCTCGGGCCTCGGTCTGCTGACAGGCCTTGCGACCCTCCTCGGGTTCGCCCTCACGGGTACCCTCGGCGCGGCCACCGCGCACGCGCGGACGGCCGAGCCCCTGGCGACGGGCCTGCACGTCAGCGACGGGCGCCTGCTCGAAGCGAACGGCAACGACTTCGTGATGCGCGGCGTGAACCACGCCCACACCTGGTACCCCGGCGAGACGCAGTCCCTCGCCGACGTCAAGGCCCTGGGTGCCAACAGCGTCCGGGTCGTCCTCTCCGACGGCCACCGCTGGTCCGAGAACAGCCCCGCCGACGTCGCCGACGTCGTCGCCGACTGCAGGACCAACCGGCTGATCTGCGTCCTGGAGGTCCACGACACCACCGGCTACGGCGAGGACGCCGCCGCGGGCACCCTGGACCACGCCGCCGACTACTGGATCGGCCTCAAGGACGTACTCGCCGGGCAAGAGGACTACGTCATCGTCAACATCGGCAACGAGCCCTGGGGCAACACCGACCCGGCCGGCTGGACCCAGCCCACGACCGCCGCGGTCGAGAAGCTGAGGGCCGCCGGGTTCCAGCACACGATCATGGTGGACGCGCCCAACTGGGGCCAGGACTGGCAGGGGGTCATGAAGGCCAACGCCCGGTCCGTCTACGACGCCGACCCCACCGGCAACCTGATCTTCTCCATCCACATGTACAGCGTCTTCGACACCGCGCAGGAGGTCACCGACTACCTCAACACCTTCGTCGCCGCCCGACTGCCCATCCTCATCGGCGAGTTCGGCGGCCCGGCCGACCAGTGGGGCGACCCCGACGAGGACACCATGATGGCCGCCGCCGAGCAGCTCGACCTCGGCTACCTCGCCTGGTCCTGGAGCGGCAACACCGACCCGATCCTCGACCTCGCCGTCGACTTCGACCCGAGCCGCCTCAGTGCCTGGGGCGAGCGCATCTTCCACGGCGCGAACGGCATCGCCCAGACCTCCCGCGAGGCCACGGTCTTCGGCGGCGCCCCGGGCGACACGACGCCGCCCACCGCCCCGGGCACGCCGACGGCCTCCGCGCCGACCGCCGACTCCGCGACCCTGACCTGGGCCGCCGCCACCGACGACGTCGGTGTCGCGGGATACGACGTCGTCCGCGTCAGTGGCGCCACCGACACCAAGGTCGCGTCCTCCACGACCACCCAGGTCACCGTGACGGGGCTCGCCGCCGACACGGCGTACACCTTCGCCGTCTACGCCCGTGACGCGGCGGGCAACCGCTCGGCCCGTTCCGCGACGGTGGACGTCACCACAGCGGGCGGCGGCACCCCCGGCGCCCGCTGCGCCGTCGGCTACCGCGTCGTCGGCGAATGGCCGGGCGGTTTCCAGGGCGAGATCACCGTCCGCAACACCGGAACCGCCCCCGTCAACGGCTGGACGCTGGGCTTCTCCTACGGCGCGGGCCAGACCGTGAGCGACATGTGGGGCGGCACCGCCGTCCAGACCGGCGGCACGGTCAGCGTCTCCGCCGTGCCCTACACCCACACGATCGCCCCGTCGGGCTCCGTCACGCTAGGCTTCATCGCCACCAAGGGGGCGACGAACCCGGCCCCGACGTCCTTCACCCTCGACGGCGAGGCCTGCACCACCGCCTGACCCCGCACGTGCCCGCCCTCTCCTCCGGTACGGCGTCGAGGCCCGACGCGGGACGCCGGTGCCGGTTCCGGTGCCGGAGGAGAACGGGTGGGGCGGGGGTCATGCCTGCCGGGTCCCGTCAGGCCGCCGACGTCTCACCGCCTCGGCTTGGCCCCTGCGGGACGTCGGCGGGGCGGCAGGGGGAGGAAGCCGCTGGTGCGTGCGGCGTAGTCGTCGTATCCGGGACGGCCCGCCATGTGTCGTTCGAGCAGGCGCTTGCCGCTGCCCACGGTGAGCAGGAGCGTCATGACGACCGGGGAGACGACGCTGACGAGAGCCGCTTGCCAGCCGGTGGATGCGAGCAGGAACAGGCCCCACCAGACGAGGCTGTCGCCGAAGTAGTTCGGATGGCGGGTCCAGGCCCACAGCCCTCGGTCCATGATCCGGCCCCGGTTGGCCGGATCGCCCTTGAAGCGGGCCAGCTGGTGGTCGCCCACGGCCTCGAAGCAGAGCCCCGCCATCCACACGGCCAGCCCCAGGGCGTCGAGCCGTCCCAGGGGCTCGGTGCTGTAGGAGGCGACCTGGACGGGCAGGGAGATCAGCCAGACCAGGGCGGCCTGGAGGAGGTAGACGGTGCGCAGGGCGTACCAGGTGCGATGTCCCGGGGCCTTGTCCAGCAGCTCGGTGTAGCGCGGGTCCTCGCCGTGTCCCCGGGAGCGACGGGCGATGTGGGCCGACAGCCGCAGCCCCCAGACGATGGTCGCCGCGGCCACCAGCAGGCGCCGGGCGTCGTCGCCCTCCCCCGCGGAGAGGAGCCAGGTGACGGCCGCGACCGCGCTGAAGGCGATGCCCCAGGCGATGTCGACGATCCGGTGCAGGTCCCGTCGCACGGCGATCGCGAACGTGGCGAGCAGCACCCCCACCGCCACGGCCGCGGTGATGACGAGGTCGGAGACCGGCGGGCCCCAGCCGGGGGCGTTCACGACGCCTCCGCCGCCGCGTACCAGGCGGCGGGTGTCGTGGGCACGGCGGCACCGCCCTCGCGGGCGGGCCGGACGCAGAGGATCTGGTCGACGCCCATGCGGCGCTCCGCGAAGGCCGAGGACGCACCCGCCAGGTACAGGCGCCAGACACGGCCCGTGGTCTCTCCGACGAGGTTCTCTACCTTGGGCCAGTGGTCTTCGAGGCGGCCGCGCCAGGCGTCGATCGTGACCGCGTAGTGCTCGCGCAGGGATTCCGTGTAGCGGACTTCCAGGCCGGCCGCCTCCAGCAGGTCCGTGGTCTGTCCGACGGGCCGCATGTGCATGTCGGGAGCGATGTACGTCTCGATGAAGGCGCCACCGCCCGGCGCGTCGGCGCCGCGTGACATCTGCTGGACGAGCAGCCGTCCTTCGGGACGCAGGGCGCCGTGCAGCAGGGCGGCGAAGTCGGGGTACTCGCCGTCGCCGACGTGTTCGCCCATCTCGACGGCGGTGACCGCGTCGTATCCGCCACCCTCGATGTGACGCCAGTGCCGCAGCTGGACCTGCACCAGGTCGGCCACCCCCTCGCGCGCGGCCCTGGCGGCGACGAAGTCGCGCTGCTCCCGCGACAGGGTGACGGCCGTGACCCGCGCCCCGTACTCCCGGGCGGCGTGGACGGCCAGGGCTCCCCAGCCGCAGCCGACGTCGAGGAGCCGGTCGCCGGAACGGAGTCCGAGCTTGCGGCAGATCAGCTCCAGCTTGTCCCGCTGCGCGTCGGCCAGGCCGTAACCGGGGCCGGCGGGGCGCGTCCAGTAGGCGCACGAGTAGGCCATCGACTCGTCGAGCAGCAGCGCGTAGAAGTCGTTGGACACGTCGTAGTGATGGCTGATCGCGGCCCGGTCCCGGGAGGCGCTGTGGAGACGTCCGGTCAGCCGGGCCCGCCCGTCCGGCCGGCGGGGAGGCGGCCCGGCCGCGCCCAGCCCTGCGGCGAGGCCGACGGCGGCCGCCAGCGCGGCCGGCCCCGGCCGGGGCCGGCCCTGGTCGCGGACGGTCCGGCCCGCCCGGGAGAGGGCGGTGCCGAGATCGCCGTCGACATCGAGGTCACCGGTGATGTACGCCTCCGCCAGGCCGAGTTCGTTCGGCTGCCACAGCAGGCGGCGCAGCGCCCCCGGCGAGCGGAGCACGACCAGGGGCGCGTCGGCGGGACCCGCCTCGCTGCCGTCCCAGGCCCGCAGCCGTACGGGGAGCGGGCCGGTGACGAAGAGGTTCAGGAGGTCGGCGAGACGGTCGGCGGCGGGTCTCATCGGACGGTCCCTTCGGAGAGGAGGATCTGGCGGACGTCGAGGTAGCGGGAGCGGAAGCCGGCCTCGGAGTAGGCGAGGTAGAACTCCCACATGCGCTGGAAGACGGTGTCGAAGCCGAGACCGGTGACGGTCTCGCGGTGTGCGGTGAACCGTTCCCGCCACAGGCGCAGGGTCTCCGCGTAGTGCCGGCCGTACCCGTTGTCGGCGACCGTGCGCAGCCCGGCCGCGCCGGCGTGTTCGGCGATGGCCTCACGGGAGGGGATCAGCCCGCCGGGGAACACGTACTTGCTGATCCAGGTGTGCGTGGCGGCGGTGTCGAGCATCTGCCGGTGGCCCATGGTGATGGCCTGCAGGGCGATCCTGCCCCCGGGCGCGAGCGCCTCGCGCAGCGCGGTGAAGTAGGAGGGCCAGTACTCGGCGCCGACCGCCTCGATCATCTCCACGCTGACGACGGCGTCGTAGCGTCCTTCGACGTGGCGGTAGTCGCGCACCTGGACGTCGACACGGCCGTCGAGCCCGGCGGATCGTATCCGTGCCCGCGCGAGTTCGGCCTGCTCGGTGGAGAGGGTCAGGGTGGTGACGCGGGCGCCGCGTCGGGCGGCACGCAGGGCCAGCTCGCCCCAGCCGGTGCCGATCTCCAGGAGCCGGGTGCCGTCGTGGACCTGGGCGAGGTCCAGGAGCCGGTCGATCTTGCGGTGCTGGGCGGACGCGAGCGACGCGAAGCGGGCCGGGAAGACGGTGAAGACCGCGGAGGAGTATGTGAGGGTGGGGTCCAGGAACGCGGCGAACAGGTCGTTGGATAGGTCGTAGTGCCGTCGGATGTTCCGTCGGGCGCCGTGCACGGTGTTGCGGTCGCCGCCGGGGCGGGCGTGCGCCCACAGGGGGCGGAGCCTGCGCAGCGGGGCCGGTACCAGGTCGTCGGCGTGCGCGGCGAGAACGGTCAGTACCCCCGGCAGGTCGTCGCTGTCCCACTCTCCGGCCATGTAGGACTCGCCGAAACCGATGAGACCGTCGCAGGCGATCCTGCGGTAGAAGGCGTCGGGATCGTGGAGGGTCATCGTCGGGGCGCCGGCGCCGGCACTTCCGCCTCCTTCCGGGGCGACCAGGGACAGCGTGCGCAGGGCGCGGCGCACGAGCAGGCGGGCGACGGCGGTGTGGCCCGGCCGGGCCGACGGCAGCCCGGCGACGTCCGGCCAGCGCACGGCGTCCACCTCGTGGCGACCGAACGGCAGCCCGACGGGCCGCCCGACCGGCAGACGGGGCGTCGCACCGGCGGTCGGACCGGCGGTCAGACCGGGCGTCCCATCGGGCGTCGGACGGGGTGTCAGACCGCGTGTCGGACCGGGCGTCCCATCGGGGGTCGGACGGGGTGTCAGACCGCGTGTCGGACCGGGCGTCACGTCCGGCGGAGACACCGCGCACGTCTGCTGATCGGCCACGGAGCAGCGGTCCGTCGGGGGCGGCACATGGCCGGGTGCGGTGGTGGGGCGGGTCACGGGACCATGCCTTTCTGGGGGGTGTGGTGAGGCCGGGGACGTACGGGCAGGCCGCGCAGGAACAGGCGGACGCCGTGGTGGCGGATACCGGCCCATACGGCGGCGGTCGACCACGGCCGGCGCGCGGCGACCGCGAGGAGCGCACCGGCGGTCGCGGGGCGGCGGCGGCCCCGGACCGTGGCCGTGAAGGGCCGGCCGCCGTCGAGTTCCAGGTGCACCGTCAGGCCGAGGCGCTCGCCGGGCAGGGGCAGCCTCATCCGGTAGTGGCCGGCGACCGGGAAGAACGGCGAGACGTAGAACTCCTTGTCCACCTGGGCGAGTCCGGTGCTGTCGGGGCGCAACAGGTAGCAGTGCCGCTGCCCGTAGGTGTTGTGCACCTCCGCCACCACGCAGACCAGGGCTCCGGAGGAGTCGTGGCACCAGTACAGGCTGAGCGGGTTGAAGACGTACCCGAGCACGCGCGCGTGCGCGAGCATCACCACCCGCCCGTCGCCGAGGTCGACGCCGTGCGCCGCCAGGAAGGTCTCCAGGCCGGCCCGGACGGACACCGCGCGTCCCGTGAAGTGGTCACGCGGATCGAACCGCGCGAGCGGGCGCAGCAGGAAGGGCAGGACCGGCAGCCGGTCGAGATCGACACACCACAGGTAGGTGCGGTGCCTGAACGTGTGACGCAGGGGCGCTGTGCGGGCATGGGCGACGACGCACTCGTACAGTGCCGCGGCCGGTGCCCCGGCGGTGGTCACCAGCGCACCCCCAGCGACCGGGCGGCGGCCACGCCGGACCGGCAGCCGTCCTCGTGGAAGCCCCATCCGTGCCAGGCTCCGGCGAACGCCGTCACGTCCGTGTTCAGACGGGGAAGTTCCTTCTGGGCGGCGACCGACGCGGGGGTGTACACCGGGTGTTCGTAGACCATCCGCTCCACGACCCGGCCCGGGGCGACGCGGTCCTCGCCGCCGAGGGACACGACGTAACCGGACTCCGGGGGCAGTCGCTGCAGGCGCCGCATGTCGTAGCTGACCCTGGCGGGTTCCGCCGTGGGGTCGCAGCCGGTCAGGTGGTAGTTCCAGCTGGCCCGTGCCCTGGGCGAGCGGGGCAGGATGCCGGTGTCGGTGTGCAGCAGGGTGGGGTTGCGGGAGTAGGTGAAGGCGCCCAGGAGCCGCTTCTCGTCGGCCGTGGGATCGGCGAGCAGGCGCAGCGCCTGATCGGGATGCGTGGCGATCACCACGGCGTCGTAGGCGTCGGTTTCCCCGTCGCGCGTGGTGACCAGGACCCCCCGTCCGGTGCGCAGGACGGTGTCGACGGGGCTGGAGGTACGGACACTCCGCAGCCGTTCGGCAACGGCGGACACGTAGGCGCCCGAGCCTCCCGTCACGGTCCTCCACTGAGGGGAGCCCGTGATCGAGAGCAGACCGTGGTGACGCAGGAAGGTGAACAGGTAGGCGGCCGGGTACGACAGGGCGGTCCGTGCCGGGCAGGACCACACCGCGGACACCAGGGGGAGGGCGAAGTGGCTGACGAAGTACGGCGAGAACCCGCCCCCGCGCAGGAACTCCCCCAGCGTCACGGGCGACGACGGCCGCTCGGCCAGCAGACGTCGCGCCCCACGGTGGAAGACCGGCACCTCGGCGAGCAGTCGCAGATAGCGAGGGCGCAGAGCGGCGCGTCCGGTGAACAGCCCGGCAGCGCCCCGTGCGCCCGCGTACTCCAGTCCGCAGCCGTCACACCGCACCGACATGCTCATCTCGGCGTCCTGCGTGGTGATCCCGAGCTCACGGAACAGACGCAGCAGGGTGGGATAGGTGCGCTCGTTGTGCACGATGAACCCCGAGTCCACCGCCACCGTCCCCCCGTCGGCGCCCGGGAGTTCGCGGGTGTGGGCGTGGCCGCCCAGCCGTCCGTCGGCCTCGTAGAGGGTGACCTCGTACGAGGACGCCAGGACGTGGGCGGCGGTGAGACCCGCCACCCCGGCACCCACCACTGCCACTTTCCGTTGCTCCACCACGGCGCTCCCGCCACTCGACACGCCGCCGGCAGCGACTTTTCACTCCGTACTTCGCGACGGGAGGCCGAACGGATGGGTGGTGACCGGAGCTGTTACGGAGTCGTGATCCCTTGCCCTCGTCGTGGACGGCCACGCGATCGCGGCCGATGGCTCGATCATCCGTGCGAGTACGGCATGGTGGCTGCGTATGCTGCACGGACCGTACGCAGATCGCCTGACAACTCCGGTGAGGTGGCCATGAGCCTGGAGCGACGAGGCTCGTTCGCCAGTCGGCTGACCGCCGCACGTGAACGGCTGTTCGTCGGCCGGGAAGCCGAGCAGGCCCTGTTCCAGAGGGCGTTGGGCGAGCAGCCGGGTGCCGCTCCGGTGCACTACCTGCAAGACCTGGCTCCGGCTGACCGATCAGCGCGGCTGCGACCTGGACCCGGTGGTGGCCGCCGCCTGGGAGCACGTGCGCGCGCATGAACCGTTGCGCGCGAACGAGTTCCTGGCCGTGGCCCGCTTCACCGTCCATCCGAAGAGCTACCAGCGGCCCTCGCCGGCCACCACGCTCGCCCAGTGGCGGGCCATGGGCGAGATCTTCCGCGCCGACCGCCTCGCCTGGCACTTCATCGTCATGCGCGACGACGGCTACTGGAACAGGCACCTCACCCACTGCGACATGCCTCCGACGCCGACCGCCCCGGTCGTCGGCGACCACCCCTACCGCCTCTTCGGCCACGACTGGCGGGTGCAGCCCGTCATCCCGTGGCTGGCGGCGAGGACGGACGCCATCCTGGCCGGTACCGAGGGACCGACCGAGGAGGCCTCCGACCCGGCCGTGCGACAGGTGCCCGAGCTGGTCGTACTGTCCCAGCCCGAGTTCGACTCGGCCGTACGGGACGCCCTGCGGGCCCTGCGCCGTCCCGACGCCCTCGCCGCGAACCCGCTCTGAGCGGCACCGGGGCGCACGCGGTGGGCGAGGCGCACGCCGGCCGTACGGCGGACGCCATGTCCGCCCGCCGTACGCCCGCCGTCAGGAGCGGGCCAGCAGCTTCCGCAGCGCCCCGGCGACGTCCGCGGGAGCCTCCTCGGCCATGAAGTGGCCGGTGGAGACGGTGGAATGCTCCAGGTCCCGTGCCCAGGCGCCCCACAGGGCCGCGGCCTCGTAACCGAGGGCCGCGCCCCAGTCCTGCTGGAGCACCGAGACGGGCATGACGAGCTGGTTGCCCGCGGCGCGGTCGGCACGGTCGTGGTCCACGTCGATGCCGGCGGACGCCCGGTAGTCGGCGACGATCGAGGGAACGGCGTCGCGGCACGCCGTGAGATAGGCCTCCCGCACGTCGGCGGGCACCGCGTCCGGGTCTTCGGCCCAGACGTCGAGGAAGTGGCCGAAGAACTCGTCCGAGCTCGCCCGGATCATCTTCTCGGGCAGGCCGGGCGGCTGGGCCATGAGGTACAGGTGGAAGCCGACAGCCGCGGTGACGCCGTGCAGCGCCTCCCACATGTCCAGGGTGGGCAGGACGTCGAGGCAGGCCAGATGGCTGATGACGTCCGGGTGGTCGAGGCCGGCGCGGAAGGCGACCAGCGCGCCACGGTCGTGGCCCGCCAGGGCGAAGCGCTCGTGCCCGAGGTTCTTCGCGAGCGTGACGACGTCCTGGGCCATGGTCCGCTTGGAATAGGTGTCAGGGCCCTCCTCCAGCGGCTTGTCGCTGTCACCGTAGCCGCGGAGGTCGGGAACGATGACGGTGTGGTCGGCGGCGAGGTCGGCGGCGACGTGCCGCCACAGGAGGTGGGTCTGCGGGAAACCGTGCAACAGGACGACCGGACTGCCCGATCCGCCGACCGCCACGTTGAGGGACACGCCCTCGGCGACGGTGACGCGCCGGTACTCGAAGTCCGCGATGGTGGGTGCCATGGTGCCGCTCGTTTCTGTGGGTCGTTTCCGATCGGTGGGGCGTGCTCGCGGCCGCGGGCCGCTCGCGCCCCCGGTTCGAAGCCTGCGGGCGGCGAATGAGCAACCGATGAGCGCTGTACGTTTGAGCTGGTGGTTTCCCGGCAGAACGAACGGCGGCGATGGGGTTGAGGCTGAGCGTCCTGGGACCGGTGTCGGCCTGGGACCCGCAGGGAGACCCGGTCGCGCTCAAGGGGCCCAGGCACCGGGCGGTGCTGGCCCGGCTCATCGTCGCGCGCCGCCGTGTCGTGCCCGTCGCACGGCTGGTGGAGGACCTCTGGGAGGAACCGCCGGCGGACGCGGTGAGCGCCGTACGCACCTTCGTCGCCGCACTGCGCCGCGCCCTCGAACCCGACCGTCCGCCCCGCGGCCGACCCCTGCTCCTCGTCACCGAAGGCCCTGGCTACGCCCTGAAGGCGGCGGAAGAGGACGTCGACGCCTGGCGCTTCGAGCGTGCCGTCGCCTCCGCCGCCGAGCTGCCGCCCGCCGAGGCCGTCAGCCGGCTCACCCAGGCGCTCGGCTGGTGGCGGGGCCCCGCGTACGCCGGCCTCGACGACGGCCCCTGGATCCGTACCGAGCGTTCCCGGCTGGGGGAGCTGAACTGCCAGGCCGTCGAGCGCAGGGCCGAGGCACAACTGGCCCTGGGCGCCGCCGCGCAGGCGGTCCCCGACCTGGACGCGTACGTCACCGAGCACCCCTGGCGCGAGGACGCCTGGTACCTGCTGGTGCTGGCCCTCTACCGGTCCGGGCGCCAGAGCGACGCGCTGTCCGTCGTACGGCGGGCGCGACGCCTGCTCGGCGAGCAGATGGGCATCGACCCGGGACCGAGACTGCGCCGACTGGAGACCGACGTCCTGCGCCAGGCCGACCACCTCGATTCCGGTCCCGGCGGTACGGCCGCCCAGGTCTGGGCGGAGGCGACCGCGGCCTACGAGCGCGTGGTCCCCTCGTACGCGCGGGCCCGGCTGGAGTCCACGGCCGGGCTGATGCGCGACCTGGCGGTCACCGGCGGTGGAGGCCTGGAGGCGGCCCGCCGTCACCGGGTCGCCGCCGTCGCGGCCGCCGAGCGGCTCGGTGACCCGGAACTCACCGCCCGCGTCATCGGCACCTATGACGTGCCGGCGGTCTGGACCCGCTCCGACGACCCCGAGCAGGCGCGGTGGCTGGTCGACGCCGCCGAACGCACCCTGCGGCTGCTGCCCGCCGACGCCCACGACACGGCCAGGGCCCGGCTCCTCGCCACCATCGCCGTGGAGTCCCGCGGCGCGCTCCCCGCCGGACAGACGACCTCGGCGGAGAGGGCCCGGGCCTACCAGGCGGCCCGGCAGGGCGAACAGCTCGCGCGCGGCCTCGAGGACGGACCGCTGCTGGCCTTCGCCCTGAACGGCGTGTTCATGCAGACCTTCCAGCGCGCGGGGCTGTCACCCCGGCGGGACGCCATCGGCGCGGAGATCGTCTCCCTGGCGCAGCGCAACGACCTGGTGACGTACGAGGTCCTCGGGCACCTCGTCCGCCTCCAGTCACGCTGCGCGGTGTCCGACCTCGCCGGGGCCGAGCAGCACGCGGTGGCCGCCGACCGGCTCTCGGAGCGGTACGGTCTGCCGCTCGTGGGCGTGTTCACCACGTGGTACCGCGCCCTGCGCACCGCCCTGACCGAGCCGTTCGCCGAGGCCGACGAGGCTTACCGGAAGGCGGACATCGCGCTGGAGGGCGCGGGAATGCCGGGACTGCGGCACGGGCTGCTGCCCCTGGCCAGGCTCGGGCTGCGCCTCTCCCACGGCGTCGCGCCCGAGGAGGCCGAAGCCGACTGGGGACCCTACGAGGACTGGGTGCGCCCGTGGCTCCTGGTCGGCGCGGGGGACACCGAGGCCGCGCGCGCGGCGCTGAGGGACATCGCCCCGCCGCCTCGCGACCTCATGTTCGAGGCCCTGTGGTGCGTGGTGGGCAGGGCGGCCACGGCGGTCGGCGACCACGGCACGATGCGCCGGGCGCTCCGGGAACTCAGGCCGGCGGCCTCCGAGCTGGCCGGCGCGCAGAGCGGACTGATCACCTTCGGGCCGGTCTCGTGGTATCTGAGGGAGCTGTCCGACGGGCTCGGCGCCCACACGTAGACCCTCCAGGACAGCGGGCTGGCGCAAGGTGTCGGCACGGGCGACTACGGCCGCGGGCGCGCCGGTCCGAGCCCCTGAGGAGGTCTTCGTACGCGAACTCCGTCCGGAACGACCCACCGGAACCGGTCAGCAAACTGAACTGTCGATATGGGGATGACGGCCGGGCTCGGCCAGGCACAGACCCTGCGCGACGTCGTACGCCGTACCGGCCTGTCTCCCGCGCAACATCCCGCACGGCTACCGCATCACCTCCGACACTGCCGACCTGCTCATGATCACGACGCCGGGAGGGATCGAGGGCATGTTCCGTCATGCGGGACGCGACATCACGACGCCCCGGCCCGAGGGCTTCGAGCTGGACCCCGTCAAGATGGCGGAGGCCGCCGACAGGTACGGCCAGATCGTCCTCGGCCCGCCCCGCTGACGGAACTGGCCACGGGGGAGTCCGTCACCCTCGGTTACTATGCTCACTTCGTACCGGAGGCAGGTTGCAGGGGCGCGGCACCATCCACGGACCGCTCGGGGAGCGGGGCGACCCGCTTGCCGGCGGAACGCCCCGGATTCCCGCCGTCGCCGTCGACCGGCGATTCCCGCCTCCACGCACCGGAGAATGGTCCATGGCTCGTAAGGCTGAAGAGATGGGTGGCCTGGGAAAGTGTTGGAAGAGGTCGTAGCGACCCGCTATGTCACGCCCCTGCGTGAGGGCGGCTCGCTCCCCGGGATCGTCGAGGCCGACGATCTCGGTACGTACGTCATGAAGTTCACCGGCGCCGGCCAGGGCCGCAAGACCCTGGTCGCCGAGGTCATCTGCGGACAGCTCGCCCGCAGGCTCGGGCTGCGGGTGCCGGAACTCGTCTCCATCCAGCTCGACCCGGTCATCGGGCTCTCGGAACCCGACCAGGAGGTGCAGGAGCTGCTGAAGGCGAGCGGCGGGCTCAACCTGGGCATGGACTTCCTGCCGGGCTCCCTCGGCTTCGACCCGCTGGCGTACGAGGTGGACCCGGCGGAGGCCGGGAAGGTCGTCTGGTTCGACGCGGTGATCAACAACGTCGACCGGTCGTGGCGCAACCCGAACATGCTGGTCTGGCACGGCGACCTGTGGCTCATCGACCACGGCGCCACCATGATCTGGCACCACAACTGGCCCGGCGCGCAGGCCTCCGCGGCCAAGCCGTACGACGCCTCCGACCACGCGCTCGCCCCCTTCGCGCCGGACGTCGCCGCCGCGGCCGCCGAGCTGGCGCCGCTCGTCACCCGTGAACTGCTCGACGAGGTCGCCGCCGACGTCCCCGACGAGTGGCTCGTCGACGAGCCCGGCTTCGACAGTACGGACGAGGTGCGCGCCGCGTACGTGGCGGCGCTCCTGCCGCGCGCCGCGACCATCCACGAGCGGATCACGCTCGGCCCGCGCAGCGAGAACCGGCCGCAGCAGCCGCCCGGCTGGCTGGCCGAACGTCTCGCGCCCAGGCCGCACTCCACCGAGAAGGACAGCACCCCGTGACCGACCGCGATGTCTTCGAGTACGCGCTGCTGCGCGTGGTGCCGCGGGTCGAGCGCGGCGAGTGCTTCAACGCCGGGGTGGTCGTCTACTGCCGTGCCCGGTCCTTCGTGGCCGCCCGTACCCATCTGGACGAGGCGAAGCTGGCCGTGCTCGACCCGGCGGCGGACGTCGCCGGGGTCCGGGCGGCGCTGCGCGCGGTGGAGGGGGTCTGCCTGGGGGGTGACGCCGCGGGTCAGGCCGCGCGGGACGACGCCGGGCGGCGCTTCCGCTGGCTGATCGCGCCGCGCTCCACGGTCGTCCAGCCGGGGCCCGTGCACACGGGTCTCACGGCGGACCCCGAGGCCGAGGTGGGGCGGCTGCTCGACCTGCTCGTGCGCTGAGCGCGTCCGCCCGTGGACAGGGAGTGACCCGGCGCACCCGGTGGGCCGTTGACACCGGGTGCCAGGGCTTCTAGCGTCACGTCTGCGGACGATACTAAGCGGTCGCTCATGTGCGGGACGCAGGAGCGCGCGACCGGTTCGGCCGCGACCATGGACGATCCAAGGGCGAGGAGAACCAAGCATGTCCACCACCGAGCAGCGCGTAGCCGTCGTCACGGGTGCCGCACGGGGCATCGGGGCCGCCACCGCGCTCCGCCTGGCGGCCGAGGGCCGCGCCGTCGCCGTACTCGACCTCGACGAGGCTGCCTGCAAGGACACCGTCGAGAAGATCACCGCCGCGGGCGGCACCGCCCTCGCGGTCGGCTGCGACGTCTCGGACAGCGCCCAGGTGGAGGCCGCCGTGGCGCGCGTCGCCGCCGAGCTCGGCGCGCCGACGATCCTCGTCAACAACGCGGGCGTGCTCCGCGACAACCTGCTCTTCAAGATGTCCGAGTCGGACTGGGACCTCGTCGTGAACGTGCACCTCAAGGGTGCCTTCCTGATGGCGAAGGCCTGTCAGAAGCACATGGTGGACGCGGGCTTCGGCCGGATCGTCTCGCTCTCCTCCTCCTCGGCGCTCGGCAACCGCGGCCAGGCCAACTACGCCGCCGTGAAGGCCGGTCTGCAGGGCTTCACCAAGACCCTCGCCAAGGAGCTCGGCAAGTTCGGCATCACCGCCAACGCCGTCGCCCCCGGCTTCATCGTCACCGAGATGACCGCGCAGACCGCCGAGCGCGTCGGCATGGGCTTCGAGGACTTCCAGGCCGCCGCGGCGTCCATGATCCCGGTGCAGCGGGTCGGCCGCCCGGAGGACGTCGCCAACGCGATCGCGTTCTTCACGGGTGACGACGCCGGCTTCGTCTCCGGCCAGGTCATGTACGTGGCCGGCGGCCCGCTCAACTGACGTCCGCAGCGAGAGGAGCGAGGCACACATGACCGCACAGGAACGGCCGGAGCTGTCCGGCAAGGTCGCCCTCGTCACCGGCGCGAGCCGGGGCATCGGGTACGGCGTCGCCGAGGCGCTCGTCGCCCGCGGCGACCGGGTCGTCATCACCGGGCGCGGTGAGGAGGCCCTCAAGGAGGCCGTCGAGCGGCTCGGGGCCGACCGGGCCATCGGCGTCGCGGGCAAGGCCCACGACGAGGTCCACCAGGCCGCCGCCGTCGAGGCGGCGATGGACGGCTTCGGCCGGCTGGACTTTTTGATCAACAACGCCGGTACGAATCCGGTGTTCGGGCCCATCGCCGATCTTGACCTCGGGGTGGCCCGCAAGGTCTTCGAGACCAACGTGGTTTCCGCCCTCGGCTTCGCCCAGCGGAGCTGGCACGCCTGGCAGAAGGATCACGGCGGCGCGATCGTGAATATCGCGTCGGTCGCCGGAGTCTCCGCGTCGCCGTTCATCGGCGCGTACGGAATGAGCAAGGCGGCGATGATCAACCTGACCCTCCAGCTGGCGCACGAATTCGCGCCGCTCGTGCGGGTCAACGCCATCGCCCCTGCCGTCGTGAAGACGAAATTCGCGCAGGCGCTGTACGAGGGCCGGGAGGCGGAGGCGGCCGCCGCCTACCCGCTCGGCCGGCTCGGCGAGCCGGAGGACATCGGAGGCGCGGCAGCCTTCCTGACCTCGTCACAGTCCGAGTGGATCACTGGTCAGACGCTCGTCGTCGACGGCGGGATTTTTCTGAACGCCGGAGTGGGGTGACCGATATCCGGACACTTTCCGTAATCGGTGTCCGGATTGCGCCCGATTGTATGTCGAATGCCTCAAGTGCCCCGTCAGGCTCGAAGATTGACCTGACGGGGTGCTGCGGTATCGTCGGCCGACCCCTGGCTGAACGAGGAGCGTGCACGTGTTCAACCGGACCAGTCTGCAGGCGGCTGCAGCCCTTGTGTCCATATCCCTGGTATCCGGATGCAGTGTCTTCTCCGACAGTGAATCCGCCGGGGATCAGAGAATTGTCGTCGGTACGACGAGTTCTCCCACCACGCTTGATCCGGCCGCGGCCTGGGACAACTCCTGGGAGCTCTTCCGGAATGTATTCCAGACCCTGGTGAGTTTCCCGACGGGCAGTACGACGCCGAATTCCGACGCGGCCGACTGCAAGTTCACGGACACGTCGAGCCGGGTCTTCGAGTGCAAGCTCGTGGAGGGCCTCACGTTCTCCAACGGGCACAAGCTCGACGCGAAGGCCGTGCAGTACTCGATCGAGCGCATCCGCACGATCAACCACAAGGGCGGCCCCAACGGGATGCTCGGCTCGCTCGACAAGATCGAGACCGTCGGCGACCGGACGGTCGTCTTCCGGCTCAACAAGTCGGACGCCACCTTCCCGTTCGTCCTGGCCACCCCGGCGATGTCCCTCGTGGACCCGGCCGAGTACCCGGCCGACCAGCTCCGCAAGGACGGCAAGCTCGTCGGCTCGGGACCGTACGTCCTCGACTCGTACACCGAGCGCCAGACGGCGGAGCTGACCAAGAACCCCACCTACAAGGGCTTCGCCGACCGCAAGAACGGCGGCGTGACCATCCGGTACTTCGACCGCTCGGACGCGATGGTCGAGGCGCTCAAGAAGCACGAGATCGACGCCACCTACCGCGGCCTCACCGCCGAGGAGGTCGTCGCCTTCCAGGAGGACAAGCCCGAGAACAAGGGCCTCCAGCTCGTCGAGTCGACCGGCGCCGACATCCGCTACCTGGTCTTCAACACCCAGGACGCGTCGGTCGCCAAGCTCCCCGTCCGCAAGGCCATCGCCCAGCTCGTCGACCGCGACGAACTGGTCAACAGGGTCTACCAGGGCACCGCCGAGCCCCTGTACTCGATGGTTCCCAAGGGCATCGGGGCCCACACCACCAAGTTCTTCGACCGCTTCGGCACGCCGAGCGCCGCCAAGGCCAAGAAGATCCTCCGCGACGCCGGCATCACCGAGCCCGTCGAGCTGACCTTCTGGTACACGACGGACCGGTACGGATCCTCCACGGCCGCCGAGTTCAACGAGCTCAAGCGGCAGCTGGAGAAGTCCGGCCTCTTCGAGGTCTCCGTCCAGGGCAAGCCCTGGAAGGAGTTCCAGGCGGGCTACCAGAAGGGCGAGTACCCGGTCTTCGGGCGCGGCTGGTTCCCCGACTTCCCGGACCCGGACAACTTCGTCGCGCCCTTCGTCGGCGAGGAGAACGTCCTCGGCACGCCCTACGTGAGCCCGAGGATCACCGGCGAGCTCCTCCCGAAGTCCCGCCGCGAGAGCGACCGCGGGACCGTCACGGCGGAGTTCGAGGAGGCCCAGGAGATCATGGTCCAGGACGTCCGGCTGCTGCCGCTGTGGCAGGGCAAGCTGTACATCGCGGCCCGTGAGGACATCGGCGGCGGTGAGGTCGCCCTCGACCCGCAGACCGTCATGCAGCTCTGGGAGCTGCACCGCCGGGCCAGCTGGTAGCAGAACGCCGGAGATCTGCGGGGGCCACTGTCAGTGGCCCCCGGTAGGTTCGGGGACGTAGACAGGAACGTCCACCGGAGGTTGTTGACCGTGACCGACACCAGCATGCTGCCCGAGTCCTGGCGGGGTGTCCTCGGCGAGGAGCTGCGCAAGCCGTACTTCGCCCAGCTCACCGAGTTCGTCGAGGAGGAGCGCGCCAAGGGACCGGTCTTCCCGCCGAAGGACGAGGTCTTCGCCGCCCTCGACGCCACCCCGTACGACAAGGTGAAGGTGCTGATCCTCGGTCAGGACCCGTACCACGGCGAGGGGCAGGGCCACGGCCTCTGCTTCTCCGTCCGGCCCGGGGTGAAGACCCCGCCCTCCCTGCGGAACATCTACAAGGAGATGCAGGCCGAGCTCGGCCACCCGATCCCGGACAACGGCTATCTGATGCCGTGGGCCCAGCAGGGCGTCCTCCTGCTCAACGCGGTCCTGACGGTCCGCTCCGGCGAGGCGAACTCGCACAAGGGCAAGGGCTGGGAGAAGTTCACGGACGCGGTGATCACCGCGGTCGCCTCGCGGCCCGACCCCGCCGTCTTCGTCCTCTGGGGCAACTACGCGCAGAAGAAGCTTCCGCTCATCGACGAGGAGCGGCACGTCGTGGTGAAGGGCGCCCACCCCTCGCCGCTCTCGGCGAAGAAGTTCTTCGGATCGCGTCCCTTCACGCAGATCGACGCGGCCGTCGCGGCGCAGGGACACGAGCCGATCGACTGGCGCATCCCCGACCTCGGCTGAGCCTCGGCCCGATCCGGGCCGGCTGCGGCTAGCGTCGGCTCTCCCAGTGGGTGAGCGGGTGGAGGTCGCGGTGACCGAGCAGCAGCAGGTGTCGGACGACGGGGTCATGACCAGGATCGGGCAGGCGATGATGCTGCTCCACGGCGGCGACCGCGAGGAGGCCCGCAATCGCTTCGGGGTGCTGTGGCAGCAGATCGGACCCGACGGGGACCCCCTGCACCGCTGCACCCTGGCGCACTACATGGCGGACGCCCAGGACGACCCCGACACCGAGCTGGCCTGGGATCTCCGCGCGCTGAACGCGGCGGAGGGCCTCGCGGACGAGCGCCTCGCCGAGCACGGATCGGCGGTCGCCCTCCGGGCGCTGTACCCCTCGCTCCACCTCAACCTGGCCGCGGACTACGTCAAGCTCCAGCAGCCCGACGCCGCGCGGGTCCATCTGGACCGGGCCCGCGCGGCGTCGGACCACCTCGACGACGACGGCTACGGGAACGGGGTGCGGGCCGCGATCGAGCGCCTGGAGGTACGGCTCCGCGCGGAGTGACCGACGCGGAGTGACCGACGCGAGTGACCGATTCGGCGTGACGGACCCGGCGCGACCCGGCGCGACCCGGGCCGCCCCGGCCGACCGGACCGTTCAGCGGCCGGAGGCGCCGCGACAGATCCTGGACGGGTCGCTGCCGGGGGCCCAGCCCCCGTACCGCTCGCCCAGCTCGCACACGTCCGCCCGGGACACCGGCGCCCTCATCGGCACACCGGTCGGTTTCGGCAGCTCCGGCATCTCCGGGAACTCCCGCCGGGGCGCCGGGCGCGGTCGTTCACGCTGCTGCGGTACGGCCTCGGGGCGCCGTGTCTCCGTGCGCGGCGCCACCGCCCCGCGGCGCACCTCGGACGACGGGGTCGCGCGGGGCGCGGCGGTCGGCGGGGGAGCGGGGAGCGCCGCTTCGAGGGCCTCGCGGGCCGGCCCCTCGACGATCTGCGGGGCCACGCCCTGCCCGGGGCGTACGGTCTCCGCGACGGGCGCGGGCGCGGGCGCGGACGCGGGGGCGGGCGCCGTCGGGGGGGTGTCCACCGAGACGCAGCCCGCGAGGGCGGCCACGGCCGCCCCGACCAGGATCTTCGCTGTGGTTCGGGTTCCATGCACCCGCGCAACTCTGCTGGTCCGGCGACGATCTTCGCGCCCCTACCGGCGGGGAATGCCCCGCACGGGTGAGGTGCGGCGGGGCCCGCCTTGACCCGGCTGAGCGCCCGGGACCCGCTCAGTCACCGGTCGCGCCGTCGACGCGCTCCCGGAGGAGGTCCGCGTGGCCGTTGTGGCGGGCGTACTCCTCGATCATGTGGAGGTAGATCCAGCGGAGGTTGAAGGTCCGTCCGCTGCGGTGCTCGCCCGCGCCGAGGTCGTCGAGGCCGCGCGTGGCGGCCAGGGTGCGGGCATGGGCGATCTCCGCCTGCCAGGTGGCGTAGGCCTCGTCGTAGGTGTCCTCGTCCGTGACGTGGATGTCCCCGTCGCGGTCCTCGTCCGTGCTGTAGATCCAGCCGACCTTCTCATCGGCGAGGACGCGGCGGAACCAGCCGCGCTCGACCTCGGCCATGTGCCGGACGAGACCCAGCAGGTTGAGGTCTGACGGAGGGGCGGAGAGGGTGCGCAGCTGGGCGTCGTCGAGCCCCTCGCACTTCCTCGCGAGGGTCGCGCGATGGAAGTCGAGCCACTGCTCCAGCGCCTCGCGTTCGCCCGAGGTGGTGGACGGGTCGACGCGGGGGGCGGCTTCGGTACGTTCGGTGGTCATGCGCGGCATCGTCTCCCACGATCACCGGGTGCGCCAGCGCTTTCACTCCCCGAGGGGAGGGCAGTCGAGCATGCCCCGCAGCAACTCCTGGACGCCGGTGCGCAGTTCCGCCTGGCCGGGCACGGAGGCGTGGAAGGAGCCGACGGCGCAGGAGAACAGCAGCCCCTCGCACCAGGCGACGAGGGAGAGCGCGTGACGCTCGGGCTCCGGTGAGCCGGCCGCCGCCATCGCCGCGATCAGCGGGCCGCGGAACACGGAGCCCGCGGCGTCGAAGAACGAGCGGAGTTCGGGGCGGCGGGTGGCCTCCAGGGCCAGTTCGTAGCGGGAGACGAGCAGCGCGCGGTGGTGGGTGAGATAGCGGTGCACGGCGAGGGCGAGCATGTCGACGAGCGCGTCGGTGCCGGCGCCCGGACCGCCGCCGGCGCCCGGCAGCTCGGCCGGGGTCAGGACGCGGGCCTCCAGTTCGACCTGGCGCCGCACGGCCGTCTCCAGGAGCGCCTGGCGCGTGCGCGCGTGGTTGGACGTCGAACCCTGCGGCAGCCCCGCCCGTTCGTCCACGGCGCGGTGCGTCAGACCCCGCATGCCGCGCTCCACGAGGAGGTCGAGCGCCGCGTCCCCGATCCGCTCGGCGCGGGAGGCCCGGGAGGCGGGGGCTTCCGGATCCGGGACGGGAGCGGAGGCGGTGGCGGGCTTCGATGCGGTCATGGGGACAACCTACTACCCGGCCGACTACACCTGTAGTACGGTGACGCCAAGGGAGGCACTACACCTGTAGTGCCCGATCCGAGGAGCAGCCATGGAACAGCACCGGGCCATCGTCGTCGGAGGCGGAATCGGCGGACTGACCGCAGCCGTCGCCCTCCACCGCAACGGCTGGCGGGTCACCGTCCTGGAGCGGGCCGCCGACCTCGCCCCCGTCGGAGCGGGCATCGGCCTCGCCCCCAACGCGCAGCGCGCCCTCGACGTCCTCGGCCTCGGCGACCGCGTCCGTGAACTCGCCGCCTGGCAGGGCGACGGCGGCATGCGCGCGCCCGACGGCCGCTGGCTCGCCCGCACGAACGCCGGTGCGGCCGCCGCCCGCTTCGGCGGGCCGCTCGTCCTCCTCCACCGGGCCACCCTGGTGGAGATTTTCACCTCCGCCCTCCCGGACGGAGTCGTCCGTCCCGGCACGGCCGCCTCCCTCGCCGACCCCGGCGACGACCGCCGCCCCGCCCGTCTCACCACCCCGCACGGCGAGAGCGAGGCCGAACTCGTCGTGGCCGCCGACGGCATACGCTCCGCGACGAGGCACGCGCTCTTCCCCGGGCACCCCGGCCTCCGGTACGCGGGCTGCACCACCTGGCGGGTCGTGATCCCCGCACCCGAGACGCCCTTCGCCCCCCACGAGACATGGGGAGCCGGACGCCTCTGGGGCACCCAGCCCCTCAAGGACGGCCGGGTCTACGCGTACGCCATGGCCACTGCCCCCGCCGGCGGCCGGGCGCCCGACGACGAGAAGGCCGAACTCCTGCGCCTCTTCGGCGACTGGCACCACCCCGTCCCCGAGATCCTCGCCGCCGTCGACCCCGCCCAGGTCCTGCGCCACGACGTCCACCACCTGTACGACCCGCTGCCCGCGTTCCACCAGGGCCGGGTCGCCCTCCTCGGCGACGCCGCGCACGCGATGATGCCGAGCCTCGGCCAGGGCGGGAACCAGGCGATCGAGGACGCCGTCGTCCTCGCCCACCACGCCCGCTCCGCGCCCGGCTTCCTCCCGGGCCGCGACCTCGCCGCGTACACCGCGGACCGCCTGCCGCGCACCACCGCCATCGTCCGCAAGGCCGCCCGCACCGGAGCGCTCACGATGCTCTCCGCCCGCCCCGCCGTCGCCCTGCGGTCCACGCTCGTCGGCGCCGTCTCCCGCTTCGGGCCCGGCCTCGTCCTGCGCGGCTTCGACGGCATCGCCGACTGGCACCCCCCGGTGGCCCCGGCCCCGCCCGCCCAAGACCGGCCGGTCTAAGCTGACCAGCGCGAACGGCCCGGACGACCAGGGCGCGCGGACACGACAAGGGAGACCCCGTGAAGGTTGGCTGCATCGGACTCGGCGACATCGCGCAGAAGGCGTACCTCCCCGTCCTCGCCACCCTCCCCGGGGTCGAACTGCACCTCCAGACCCGCACCGCCGCCACCCTCGACCGGGTCGCCGACACCCTCCACCTGCCGGCCGCGCAGCGCCACGCCGACCTCGACTCGCTGCTCGCCGCCGGGCTCGACGCGGCCTTCGTCCACGCGCCGACCTCCGTCCACGCCGAGATCGTCGGCCGTCTCCTCGAAGCGGGCGTCCCCACGTACGTCGACAAGCCCCTCGCGTACGAGTACGCCGACTCCGAGCGGCTCGTGGAACTCGCCGAGAAGCGTGCCGTCAGCCTCGCCGTCGGCTTCAACCGGCGCCTCGCGCCCTCCTACGCCCAGTGCGTCGAGCACCCGCGTGACCTGATCGTCCTGCAGAAGAACCGCGTGGGCCTGCCCGAGGACCCCCGCACGCTCGTCCTCGACGACTTCATCCACGTCGTGGACACCCTGCGGTTCCTGCTCCCCGGCGAGGTCGACCACGTCGACGTACGGGCCAGGATCCGCGACGGACTCATGCACCACGTCGTGCTCCAGCTCTCCGGCGACGGCTTCACCGCCATCGGCATGATGAACCGGATGAACGGTTCCACCGAGGAGATCCTCGAGGTGTCGGGGCAGGACACCAAGCGCCAGGTCCTCAACCTCTCCGACGTCGTCGACCACAAGGGCCAGCCCACCCTGCGCCGCCGCGGTGACTGGGTGCCGGTGGCCCGCCAGCGTGGGATCGAACAGGCCGTGCTCGTCTTCCTCGACGCCGTACGCGACGGGCGGCTGCTCAGCGCCCGCGACGCCCTGCTCACCCACGAACTGTGCGAGCGCGTGGTCCGCGAGGCGCTTGCCCAGGCCTCCTGAGGGCTCCCGCGCCCTCGGCGGCGCACACCAGGCCCACCACCGCGAGCGCCGCGTACAGCGGCCAGTCGCCCCAGCGGACATAGGCCGTCGTCGTCGCGGAGAGCGGCAGCTCGCGGACGGCGACGGCGCTCGCGTCCGTGCCGAGGACGGGCCCGATTCGGCGCCCGTCGGGGCCGTAAGCCGCACTGACCCCGGTGAGCGTCGCGTGCACGACGGGCCGGCCCGTCTCCGCCGCCCGCAGCGCGGCGAGGGACGCGTGCTGGGCCGGCGCCCAGCTCTCCTGGAAGGTGCTCGTCGCCGACTGCACCACGACGAGCCCGGCACCGTCCCTGACGAGGCGCCGGCTCATGTCGGGGAAGGCGGACTCGAAGCAGATCAGCGGTCCGACCCGCAGCTCCCGGCCGCCGTCCCGGCCGGTGTCGGGCAACGTCATCACGACCGGCGCCGTACCCCGCCGCCGGTCCTCCTGGGCCGCCTTGCCGACGGACGTCACCCAGCCGAGCAGGTCGCGCGCGGGGACGTACTCGCCGAACGGCACGAGCCGCATCTTGTCGTAGCGGTCACCCGTGAGTCCGGCGGGACCGACGAGGACGGCGCTCTTGTAGATGCCGGGGCGGTCGCTCCGGCGCGCGTCCACGTTCACCAGGAGCGGCGCGTCGACCGCCCGGGCCAGAGCGGTGAGCCGGGACGCGACTTCGGGTCGGCCCGCCGGGTCGACGCCCACGCCGCTCTCGCCCCAGACCACCAGGTCGAGGCGCTGCCCGGCGAGCGAGCGGGTCAGCCGCTCGGCCGTGTCGAAGCGCCGCTGGGGCCCGTCGGGCCCGCCGAACACCCCCGGCTGGACGAGCGCCACGCGCACGGTCCCCCGCTCGTCCGGCGCCCCGACGCCCCAGGCCGCTGTGCCCGCCACGAGCGCGCAGGCCGCGATCCCGGCCACGCCGACGGTCCGGAGTCCCGGTACCGCCACCAGCAGGACCACGGCCGTGTTCGCCGCGACCACGAGCAGACTCACCAGCCAGACCCCGCCGACCGAGGCGAGCCGCAGCGCCGCCGGAACCTCCCACTGGCTCGCCCCGAGCAGCCCCCACGGGCCGCCGAGCCCCTCCCAGGAACGGACCGACTCGATGAGGAGCCAGCCGGAGGGGATGGCGAGGAGGGCCGCGGCGGCCCGGGACGGCGACGGCGGCGCACCACCGAGCAGTGACCGTACGAGCCACCCCCAGGGCAGCCACAGCAGGCCGAGCAGCGCGGCCACCGGCAGCAGGAACACATGCAGGCTGGGCAGCAGCCAGTGGTGCACGGCGAGCACGAAACCGATGCCGCCCAGCCAGCCGTCCAGAGCGGCGCGGCGCGGCCCGGGAGCCGTACGCAGCAGGATCAGCCAGGGGACGAGCGCCAGATACGCCCACCACCACAGGCCCGGTGCGGGGAAGGACAGCGCGGGCACGGCCCCGCAGCAGACGGCGAGCAGCGAACGGACGGCGCCGCGCCGCAGCGCACCCCGGTCCCGGCCGGGGCCCCCGGCCTCGGCCCGGGTCCGCTCCCGTCTCGCGAACGCCCTCCGCATGGCATGCCTCCCGCCCTCGCCTTCAGTGTCGGGCGTGCCGGCCCACGGCGCGGCCCGGCGGGCCGTACGGGCCCGGGCCCGTACGCCGTCTCATGGGTGCCGCCGCCACCGTTCGTCGACGACGACCGAACGCAGGCGCCAGCCCTCGGCGGTCCGCACGGCCCCGAACGCGTACCGGCCCCCGCAGACGAAGTCCTCGCCGGAGGCGAACCGCATCGGGTTGACGTAGTCGGCGCGTACGTCCGCCGTGTCGCCCGGTTCCGGGTACCCCTCCCGCTCCCGGAAGAGGACCCGCCGGTTCACGATGAGGTGCTGGCGTACGGGGAAGAGAGTCATCGTCTCGGCGAGCCAGTCGGCCACCTCGGCGGCCGGGCCCTCGACGCCGCCCGAGCCCCGGTAGTCGGCCCGGCCCTCCGGGGCGAACAGAGCCAGGTAGGCGGCCCAGTCGGCGTCGTCCACGGCCGCCGCGTACCCGGTGACCAGGTCGTCGACGGCGAGTCGGTCCATCACGGTCGCGAGGTCCACGCGCTGCGTCATCGGATCAGTGTCGGGGCAGGCCAGGTCATGGGCCAAGGGGTGTGCGCAGGCGGAGTTCGGGGGCGCACCCGGGGAGTCGGCCGAGAGACGTGCGCGGGGAGAGTTCCGGCGACGCGGTCATACTGGCGGTCATGCGCCTGAACATCGATCCCGAACTGAGCGACCGCACCTCCTTCTACCGGCTGCTCACCGCCACCGTCGTACCCCGGCCGATCGCCTGGGTCTCCACGTCGTCGGCGGACGGGACGGACAACCTCGCCCCGCACTCCTTCTTCACCATCGCCTCGGTCTCGCCCCCGGTCGTGCAGTTCACGTCCGTCGGACGCAAGGACTCGCTGCGGAACGTCGAGGAGACGGGCGAGTTCGTGGTCAACCTCGCCCCCGAGGGACTCTTCGAGCAGATCAACGCGACGGCGACCGACTTCCCGCGCGGGGTGAGCGAGTTCGACGCCTGCGGCGTCGAGCGCGAGCCGAGCCTGCGGGTGAAGCCGCCGCGGGTGGCGCAGTCGCCGGTGGCGCTCGAGTGCGAGCTGCACAGCACGCTGCGGATCGGCGACTCGACGGTCGTCTTCGGCCGCGTCGTGCACGCCGCCGTCGACGAGTCCGTCCTGGTCGAGGGCCACCCCGAGATGGCGCTGATGCGACCGCTGACCCGGCTCGGCAAGAACGAGTGGGGCACCCTGGGCGGCATCAAGGAGATCGCCCGCGTGCCCTACCAGGGCTGACGCATGGCGAAGGGCGGACCGGAGGTTCCGGCCCGCCCTTCGCCCTACGTCCTGTGCGTGCGTCAGTGCCCGGACTCGCCCGCGTGAGGGCTCAGTACGTCCGTGCCGACCAGGATGAACAGCAGGATGCCCAGCAGGATGCGGTAGATCACGAACGGCATGAACGACTTCGTGGTGATGAACTTCATGAACCAGGCGATCACCGCGTAGCCGACGATGAAGGCGATGATCGTGGCGAAGACCGTCGGGCCCCAGGAGACGTGCCCCTCGCCCGCGTCCTTCAGCTCGTACGCGCCCGAGGCGAGCACCGCCGGGATGGCGAGGAGGAAGGAGTACCGCGCGGCCGCCTCGCGGGTGTAGCCCATGAGCAGACCGCCGGAGATCGTCGCGCCCGAGCGGGAGACACCGGGGATCAGGGCCATCGCCTGGCAGACGCCGAAGATCAGGCCGTCCTTCACGCCGAGGTCCTTGAGCGTCTTGCGGACGCGGACCGACCGGTGACGGCCGCCGATCTCGTCGCGCGCGGCCAGCCGGTCCGCGATGCCGAGGACGACACCCATCACGATCAGCGTCGTGGCGATCAGCCGCAGGTCGCGGAACGGGCCCTCGATCTGGTCCTTGAGCGTGATGCCGAGGACACCGATCGGGATCGAGCCGACGATCACCAGCCAGCCCATCTGGGCGTCGTGGTCGGACCGCATCGACTTGTCGGTGAGGGACCGGAACCACGCCGAGACGATCCGGGCGATGTCCTTGCGGAAGTAGATCAGGACCGCGGTCTCCGTGCCGATCTGGGTGATCGCGGTGAAGGCCGCACCCGGGTCTTCCCAGCCGGCGAACGCCGCCGTGAGACGGAGATGCGCGCTGGAGGAGATGGGAAGGAACTCCGTCAGCCCCTGGACGAGTCCGAGGATGAACGATTCAAACCAACTCATGGGGCTAGGGCCGTCCCGTTATGTACGTGTGCGGTCAGAAGATCGTGCGCAGCGTACCGTCCCAAGATGACGGGCCCGTCCTCAGGCCTCCCACGGGACCCGCCCTAGGGGGTGCCCACCGGCTCCGGCTCCGGCGTGGTGTCCGGTGCCTTCTCCACGGTGGGAGCCTGGGCCCGCAGGCCGTGTCGTTTGCGCCAGGCCACCACCGCCGCGGCCAGGCCCGACAGGACGATGAACCCGGCCGAGAAGAGGAAGGCCGGCGAGCCCGGCGAACCGGCCTGGGCGCCCGCCACGACGTACGCCGCCGTGTTGGGCACCGAGCCGAGCGCCGTCGCCAGGAGGAACGGCGCGTACCCCATCCGGGAGACCGCGGCGCAGTAGTTGGCCGCGGCGAACGGCACCCCGGGGAACAGCCGGATCGCCAGCATCGAACGGAACCCGTGCCGGCTCAGCTGCCCGTCCGCCGCCGTCAGCCAGCGCCCCCGCAGCAGCGGCCGCAGCGCGTCCTGCCCCAGATACCGGCCGAGGGTGAAGGCGATCCCGGCGCCCAGGACCGTCCCCGCCACCGCCGCCGTCAGGCCGGCGGCGGAACCGAACAGCGCGCCCGCAGCAAGATTGAGCACCGGCCGCGGTACGAACGCCGCCGTGCACACCCCGTACGCGAGACCGAAGAGCAGGACCGCCCCGGCGCCGCCCGTCTGCGGCGGCCAGCCGGACGAGAGCAGCCGCTGCGGCTCGTAGAGGAGGACGAGGGCCGCCGCCGTGAGCAGCAGGAGCGCGAGGAGCGAGAGCCGCGCGCGCGGCGCGAGCAGGGCCCGGGAGCAGCGCAAGGCGAGGGAGCCCGGCGGCCGGGGCGCGGGAGCGAGCATTCGGGGAGAGTAACGGACGCGTCCGTATGATCGCCGTAATGTGCGTCATGTCCGCCGGGGCCGGATCCAGGAGCGCCCCGCATCGGGAGGGTCCTTGAACGACGTCGTACGGCCGGGCGGCTGCCCCCTTCACGGGTCCGTCCCCGACCGCACCGTCCCCGACAGCGCCCTCGCCGACACCGTCCTGGAGCGGCTCACCACGGTCTACCCGGCCGCGGGGAACCCCTTCCGCGCCCAGGAGATGGTCGCGTACATGAAGGGCGTCGCCCCCTTCCTCGGCGTACGCACCCCGGAGCGCCGCGCCCTCTCCCGTACCGTCCTGGACGGCACCCCGCCGCCCACCGAGGCCGACTGCGCCGCCATCGCCCTGCGCTGCTTCGACCTGCCCGAGCGCGAGTACCACTACTTCGCCGTCGACTACCTCCGCCGCCATGTGCGGCGCTGCTCCTCCGGCTTCCTGCCCGTCGCCCGCCGGCTCGTCACCACCGTCTCGTGGTGGGACACCGTCGACCACCTCGCCGTCCATGTCGTCGGCGGCCTCGTCGCGGCCGACCCCTCCCTCGGCGACGAGATGGACCGGTGGATCGAGGACGAGGACCTGTGGGTGACCCGCACCGCGCTCCTCCACCAGCTCCGATTCAAGGAGGCCACGGACGCCGACCGGCTCTTCGCCCACTGCCTGCGCCGCGCTCCCGACACCGACTTCTTCCTCCGCAAGGCCATCGGCTGGGCCCTGCGCGAGTACGCCAGGACCGCCCCCGGAGAGGTACGCGCCTTCGTCGCCGCGAACACGGGCCGCCTCTCGCCGCTCTCGGTCCGCGAGGCCCTCAAACACCTCTGAGTCCGCTCCGTACCCCCGCCCCCGGCACAATGAGCACGTGAACGAGCACATTCCCGTCCTCCGCGAGGTCGACCAGGGCACCGCGCGCCTCATGCCCGACGTGGACCGGGAGCGGGCCTGGCTCCTGACGGTCGACGGCGCGCCCCAGTCGTACGTCGACCTCGACGACCCGGCGTACCTGGAGTTCGAGTACGCGCGCCGGCTCGCCCACGTCGTCGACGGCGCGGACGACGACGGCGAACCGCTGGACGTCCTGCACCTGGGCGGCGGAGCGCTCTCCCTGCCCCGGTACGTCGCCGTCACCCGGCCCGGCTCGCGCCAGGACGTGGTCGAGGCGGACCGCGGGCTGCTCGCCCTGGTCGCGGAGCACCTGCCGCTGCCCGACGGCTCGGGGATCACCGTGCACGCCGCGGACGCCCGGCGATGGCTGGAGGCGGCACCCGACGCCTCGGCCGATCTCGTCGTCGGCGACGTCTTCGGCGGCTCGCGCGTGCCCGCCCACCTCACCTCCGTGGAGTACGCGCGCGAGGTCCGGCGCGTCCTGCGGCCCGACGGGATCTACGCCGCCAACCTGGCCGACGGGGCTCCCTTCGCCTTCCTCCGCTCCCAGCTCGCCACCTTCGCGACGGTCTTCCCCGAACTGGCGCTGGTCGCCGAACCGGCCGTACTGCGCGGCCGTCGCTTCGGGAACGCCGTCCTGGTCGCCTCCGGCCGCGAGATCGACACCGCCCACCTCGCGCGACGGGCCGCGGCGGACGCCTTCCCCGCGCGCGTGGAGCACGGGGAGGCGCTCGACCGGTTCACCGGGAACGCGGAACCGGTCATCGACGCCGGGGCCGTCCCCTCACCCGTTCCGCCGGACGGCGCCTTCGGCATCGGCTGAGGCCGGGCCGGGTGCGGTCGCCGCCGGTACGGGCGCCAGGTCCGCGCCGCCCGCGATCTCCTTCGTGTGCGTGCGCCGGGTCAGATTCCGTACGTCCGGGACCAGCAGGACGAGGGCGGTGACGAGCACCATGAGCGCCGCCGCGCCCCACAGCGCCTCGCTCCGGCCGAACGCGCTCTCCGCGGGGCCCGCGAGCGCCGTCGTCAGCGGCAGCAGGGCCGTCGAGCCGAACCAGTCGTAGGCAGAGACCCGGGACAGCTTCTCCTCCGGGATCTCCTGGTGCAGGGCCGTCATCCACGAGACGCCGAAGACCTCGATGGCCACCCCGCTCACGAACATCGCGGCCGTGAGCCCCACCGCGTCGAGGGGTACGGCGAGCGCGGCCGACGGCAGTGCGATCGGGAACACGAACAGGGTGCCGACGAACAGCATCCGGCGCGGCTTCCACCGGGTCATCAGGACGGCGCCCGCGAGCGTTCCCACGCCGTACGCGGCGAGCGCGATGCCCCAGGGGCGCGCGCCTCCCAGCTCGGCCCGGGCGACCAGCGGTCCGTACACCGACTCGACCGCCCCGATCAGGCCGACCACCACGGAGAACTGGGCGACGATCGACCACAGCCAGGGCCGGCCGACGAACTCGTGCCAACCCTCCCGAAGATCGGCGAACAGACCGCCGCCGGGACCGCGTTCGGGGATGCCGCCGACGTCGAGGAAGGCGCGCATCCCTCCCGCGACGGCGAAGGCGACCGCGTCGATCAGGAGCACCCAGCCCGGCCCGACGAAGGCCACGAGGGCGCCGCCGAGGGCGGCGCCGCCGATGGTCGCACCGTGCATGGCCATCCGGTAGAAGGCGAAGGCGCGGCTCGCCTGCTCGCCGCTGACGCTGGCCATCAGCATGCCCTCGGCCGCCGGGTTGAAGAAGGCCTGCCCGGTGCCGCAGAGCGCGGTGAGCACCATCATCTGCCAGATGCGGGGCTCTCCGGCGAGGACTAGGGCGGCGAACGCGGCCTGCGAGACGCAGTTGAGCGTGTTGGCGGCGACCATCACCCGGTGCCGGGGCACCCGGTCGGCCAGGGCGCCGCCGATCAGCAGGAAGAGCACGAGCGGCAGGAAGCGCGCCATGGCCACGAGCCCGACGTCGCCCGCGTCGCCCCCGGCCTCGAAGACGGCCCAGGTCGTGGCGATCAGCGCGCCGTGCGTGCCGAGGTTGGTCACGACCGTGGCGGCGGTGAGGAGGACGTAGTTGCGTCCGGCCCATTCGGGGCGGCGGGAACCGAGCGGGATGCGGGGGGCGGCGGCGGATCTGGTCACCCCGGGACTATCCCTGTCGGCCCGCCCGGATGCCAAACCGATATCCGGACGATCTGATCATGCGGCCGGACGAGGCGGTGGCGGAGGGGGCGGGCCGGGGCCGGCCCGCCCCCTCCGGGCCGTCAGGACTTCGGTACGAGGCGGACCGTGGAGAGGATCTGACGGATGGTGGCGTCCGGCAGCTCGTCGGCCACGCCGTCGGCCCCGTAGAGCACGAAGGTCGAGAAGTCGCCGGCGTTGTTCTTGAAGGTGAAGGCGATCGACTTGCCGTCCGACTCGCACTTGTTGCGCTTCTTCACGCCGGGCGCCGTGGCGGTCGCCATGCTCCCGGTGAGGCCGGACTTCGTCGTGTAAGGCACGGGCTTGGAGATCTTGATGGTGCTCTGCGGCATGTGCTGCGCGTAGCCGCCCCACACCCAGGTACCCGCCTCGCCGCGCGCGGCGGACGCGGTGTCCTTGGCGCCCTGGCCGCCCTTGGTGCCGGCGGTGGCCAGGCCCCAGGTCTCCGGGGTGCCGTTCTTGTCGGTGTCGTAGGTGCACCACTCGCTCTTGAGGCGCGTCGGCCCCGACATCGTCACGAGGGCGCTGCCGTCGTTCTTCTTCTCGTCCTCGAAGAAGGTGATCGTGCCGGGCTTCAGCACCTCCCACTCCGGCGGTACGTCGAAGAGGGTGCCGTACTTCGGGTTGTGGACGACCTTCCAGCCGGGGATCGTCGGCTGCTGGGCCGCGCCGTCGCGCGGGTTGGCGAGCGACGGGGAGCTGCTCGGGTCCGTCGTCGGCGTCGCCGGCGCCGAGGCGGATCCCGTCGGCTTCTTGCCGTCGGCGAGCGGCTTCTCGTCGTCGTCCCCGCCGAGCACCAGATAGCCGGTGACGCCCGCCGCGACGACCACGGCGACCGCGGCGACGATCGCCACGAGGGTCGTCTGCTTCTTCTTCCCGCCGTCGGGGCCGCCGGGCTGCCCCGGGCCCGGCACCGCGTACTGCTGCGGCATGGTCGGCTGCTGGTACGGGTTCGGCTGGCCGTAACCGGGCTGCTGGGCGTACCCCTGCTGGGGATAGCCCGGCTGCGTGGGCGGCTGCTGCGGGTAGCCGGGCTGCGTCGGCGGCTGCGGGTACCCGGGCTGGGCCGGCGGCTGCTGATACGGGTTCGGCTGCTGGTACCCCGACTGCTGGTAGGGATTCTGACTCTGGTCCTGCGGGTTCTGCTCGCCCCCGGGCGGCTGCTGTCCTGGCCACATGGCCAGTAACCATAGAGGTGCGGAGGCGGCTCGACCACGCCCGCCCCCGGACCGCGGACGCCCGGGGGATGGCCAACCTCGGCTACTGATGGGTAACATCGCGGTCCATGAGCGCAGACCAGATGACCGTCGGCGAGATGCTCGCCGCCACGGTGCCCATGGCCGGAACCCTGAACCTGGAGTTCCTGGAGACCACCGCCGAGCGCGCCGTCGTGCGCCTGCCGGACCAGACCGCCTACCACAACCACCTCGGCGGCCCCCACGCCGGAGCGATGTTCACGCTCGCCGAGTCCGCCAGCGGCGCCATCGTGCTCGCCGCCTTCGGCGACCAGCTGAGCCGCGCCGTACCCCTCGCCGTCAAGGCCGAGATCGGCTACAAGAAGCTCGCCATGGGCGTCGTCACGGCCACCGCCACGCTCGGCCGCCCGGCCGCCGAGATCGTCGCCGAACTCGACGCCGGGGAGCGGCCGGAGTTCCCCGTGCGGATCGACATCACCCGCGAGGACGGCGCCGTGACCGGCGAGATGACCGTCGTCTGGACCCTGCGCCCGAACAGCTGAGCCTCGGACGCCACGGCCGCCCCCGCACCTCCTGGAGGACCTCCCGAAGGTGCGGGGGCGGCCGTGCTCCCGGGCGGCCGGCGGCGGGGCGCGTTCCCTCCGAGCGGGTAGGCTGCCCCGGCGTGCCCGCCGCGGTGCGCGCCCGCGCGTCACGGCCCCCGACCAGGAGCCCGCGCGGCATCGCAGTCGAAACGGGAGGAAGCCGCGTTGCACGTCCAGGAGTGGCTGGAGACGATCCCGGCGGTCGCCGTCTACGTTCTCGTGGGAGTGGTGATCGGGCTGGAGAGCCTGGGCATCCCGCTCCCCGGCGAGATCGTGCTCGTGAGTTCGGCGCTGCTCGCCTCGCAGCACGGTGACATCAACCCGTGGGTGCTCGGCGGCTGCGCCACCGCCGGCGCGATCATCGGCGACTCGATCGGCTACGCGATCGGCCGCAAGGGCGGCCGGCCGCTGCTCGCCTGGCTGGGCAGGAAGTTCCCCAAGCACTTCAGCGAGGCGAACATCGGCCTCGCCGAGAGGTCCTTCGAGAAGTGGGGCATGTGGGCGGTCTTCTTCGGCCGTTTCATCGCCCTGCTCCGCATCTTCGCCGGGCCGCTCGCGGGCGTGCTGCACATGCCGTACTGGAAGTTCCTCATCGCCAACGTCTTCGGCGGCATCCTGTGGGCCGGCGGCACGACGGCCGTCATCTACTCGGTCGGGATCGTCGCCGAGGCGTGGCTGAAGCGCTTCTCGTGGCTCGGCCTGGTCCTCGCCGTCCTGATCGGTCTCGCCTCCATGCTGATCATCAGGAACCGTGCCAAGAAGGCCGCGGCGGAGCGGGCCGACGTGCCCGAGCCGGAGCGGGAGCCGGTCGCGGTCGCGGACTGAGCCCCCTGCGTACGGGAAGAAGGGCGGCACCCTCCTGGGGGTGCCGCCCTTCTCCGCGTACGCGTCCGGCCGTCGGTCCGTGAAGGCCTGTCGGTCCTCGAAGGCCGGTCAGTCCGTGAAGGCCTCGGCGTGGCCCTTGGCGAGCAGCAGGTACATCTCGGCGTTGAGCTTGATGCCCGCCCGCTCCTCCTCGGTCAGCGGGCGGCGTACCTTCGCCGGGACGCCCGCGACGAGCGAGCCCGGCGGGATCTCCATCCCCTGCGGGACCAGCGCCTGCGCGGCGACGAGCGACCCGGCGCCGATCCGCGCCCCGTTGAGGACGGTCGCCCCCATGCCGACGAGGACGTCGTCCTCGATGACGCAGCCGTGCACGGTCGCGTTGTGACCGACGGTCACGCGGGCCCCGATCGAGACGGGGAAGCCGGGGTCGACGTGGACCGTGCTGTTGTCCTGGATGTTGGAGTCCTCGCCGACCGCGATGGGACCGCAGTCCGCGCGCAGCACCGTGTGGTACCAGACGCTTGCACGGGCGCCGAGCGTCACCTCGCCGAGGACCACGGAGGTCGGGGCGGTGAAGGCGGTCGGATCGATCCGCGGCTCCTTGCCGCCCACACCCTTGATCAACGCCTCTGTCATGGTTCGCTCCTGATCGTCAGCCGTCGTGTCGCGCCCGGGGATCCCCCCGGCCGCACCCTATGCCGCGTCCATGACGGACATCACAGCGCACCGCACCGATCAGGCACGACGGCGCCGACTACGGTGTCCGGGTGCCCAGGAACAGAAACACGTTCTCATCCCTCGCCGCCTGGCGGCGCCGGGTCCTCGCCCGTGCCGTGCAGGGCGGCTGGCGCTGGGTGCAGGAGACCGGGTCCGTCACCGCCGAGCACCCCGGCAGGCTGCGCTTCCGCCGTCTCGGCGCGGGCACCCGGCTCGCCTTCCCGCAGGGCACGGTCTTCGG
Source organism: Streptomyces sp. NPDC051822 (assembly GCF_044452745.1). Taxonomy (NCBI): domain Bacteria; kingdom Bacillati; phylum Actinomycetota; class Actinomycetes; order Kitasatosporales; family Streptomycetaceae; genus Streptomyces; species Streptomyces sp. NPDC051822. The sequence goes on from NZ_JBITBZ010000012.1 coordinate 90,104, forward strand.
CGAGCGGTGGATCGAGATCGGCGAGTGCTGCATCGTCGCCGAGCAGGTCACGCTGACGGCGGGGATGCTGCCGGGCCTCGACCTGGGGCCGGACACCGTTCTGACGCTCGGTGACGGGGTCGTCCTCGGCCGGGGCAGCCACGTGATCGCCGACGCCAGGGTGACCATCGGCTCGGACACGTACTGCGGCCCGTACGTCTACATCACCTCGACCAATCACAGCTACGACGACCCGGACGAGCCGGTGGGCCGCCAGTGGCCCCGCTCGGAGCCGGTCACCATCGGCCCCGGCTGCTGGCTGGGCACCGGCGCCGTGATCCTTCCCGGCGCGAGGCTCGGCCGGAACGTGGTGGTCGCGGCGGGCGCGGTGGTACGCGGCGAGGTGCCGGACCACTCGGTCGTGGCGGGCGCCCCCGCGAAGGTCGTCCGCGGCTGGGACCCGGAGAAGGGCTGGCAGCCGCCGCTGCGGACCCCGGCCCCCGTCCCCATCCCGGAGCACGTCACCGCCGCGCAGCTCGCGGCCCTCGCGGCCTGGGAGGCCGGCCGCGCCGGCAGCGCCGAGGCCGTGCCTTCCTGAGCGCCGGGACGCGGTCCTAACCAGTGGCGAGCAGGACCGTGCCCACCAGGGCGAGGCCCGCGCCCGCGGCCTGGATCGCGCGGAGGCGTTCCTTGAGGAAGCCGCGGGCCGCGAGGGCCGTCACCACCGGGTAGAGGCTGGCCAGTACGGCGGCGACGGTGACCGGGCCCTGCTGGGCCGCGATCGCGTACGTGCCGTTGGCCGCCACGTCGGCGAGGCCGACGAAGGCGAGGGCCGGGAGCGCCGCACGGACGACCTGGGGGCCGCCCTCGGGGAGGGCGCGGCCGCCGCGCCGCACCGAGGCGTACAGGGCTCCGCCGCCCACCAGGACGTTGGTGACCCGCTGGACGAAGAGGGCGAGGAACAGGCCGGTGATCGTGGTGGAGGCCTCGGCGATGAGCGCCATCACCGAGCCGAAGCCGAAGGCCGCGACGACGGTCAGGAGCACCGCCTGCCGCTGCACGGGCGCCCCGCGCAGCTCCGGTCCGCCGGCGAGGAGCACGCCGACGATCGCCACCGCGATCCCGGCGAACTGGAGCAGCCCCGGCCGGTCGCCGACGAGGAGGCCGACCGACACCGGGACGACGACGCCGAGCGAGCCGAGCGGGGAGACGACGCCCATGGGGCCGAGCGCGAGCGCCTTGTAGAAGGCGAGCATGGCGGCCGGGCCGACCACGCCCGCACCGACCGCGTACCAGAGTTCCGGTCCCGCCTCGGTCCACGCGCTGGTCGCGAGGACGACGGCGCCGAGGACGAGGACCGCGAGGATCTGGGAGACCACGACGACCGTCAGGGCCGGTATCCGGCGCGTGAGGAGCCCGCCGCCGAAGTCGGCGAAGCCCCACAGCACGCTGGTGGCCAGGGCGAAGAGCACGGTCATGGGGCCTCGCAGTCAGGGACGGCAGTACAGTGCAGTGAACATTCGGGTACGCCTCACCGTAGTTCACTATCCTGAACTCTGTCATGCAAAATATTGGACGGAATGTGTCGGACCTCGATCAGCTCACGCAGTCGCTCGCCCGGAACCTGAAGCGCTGGCGCAAGGAACGGGGCCTCACCCTGGACGCGCTCGCAGCCCGGGCCGGAGTCAGCCGCGGCATGATCATCCAGATCGAGCAGGCCCGGACGAACCCCAGCGTCGGCACGACCGTGAAGCTGGCCGACGCCCTCGGCGTCTCCATCACGACCCTCCTCGACTACGAGCAGGGCCCCCAGGTCCGTCTCGTCCCGCCCGAGCAGGCCGTCCGCATGTGGTCCACCTCCACCGGCAGCCACACCACGCTCCTCGTCGGCACCGAGGCCCGAGGTCCCCTGGAGCTCTGGGCGTGGACCCTCATGCCGGGCGACGGCAGCGCCTCCGACCCGCACCCGGAGGGCACGGTCGAGCTTCTGCACGTCACCTCGGGCGAGCTCACCCTCGTCGTGGACGGGGAGGAGCACCCGCTGCCCGCCGGCAGCTCCGCCGTCTTCGAGGCCCACAAGGCGCACGCGTACCGCAACGACGGAGCCGAGCCGGTCGAGATGACCATGGCGGTCTCCATCCCGCCCGTACGCTGAGACGAGCCGCCGCGGGCCGTACGGCGGTTGTTACCGTGCCGCCATGCGCGCACCCATCGGAGACTTCGACGACGCCAGGCCCGCCCCCGACTGCCTCGACCTGCTGACCGGCCCCGTCGCCTCCGCCGTCCGCGCCTGGACCGGGCCCGTCCCGGCCGACCGGCTGCTGTACGTGGACACCGACCCGGCCATCGCGGACACCGCCGTCTTCGTGGAGCACTACGGGCCCGCGCTGCTCGACGAGTCCGCCAACTGCGTGGTCGTCGCGGGCAGGCGGGGCGAGACGACGACCCTGGCCGCGTGCGTCGTGAAGTCGGCGACCCGGGTCGACGTCAACGGGGTCGTACGCAAGCACCTCGGCGCCCGCAAGGCCTCGTTCGCGCCGATGGACACCGCGACCGGCGGGACCGGCATGGAGTACGGCGGCATCACCCCTGTCGGCCTGCCCGCCGCCTGGCCGCTCCTCGTGGACGCCGCCGTGGTGGACACCGAGTGGGTCCTGGTCGGCAGCGGCCGTCGCCGGGGCAAGCTGATCCTGCCGGGCAAGGCCTTCGCCCAGCTCCCGGGCGCGGTCGTCCTCGAAGGGCTGGGCGTCCCCGTCGGCTGAGCGCGGTGCGGTACGGCGTGAGGCGTACGTACTCACCGCGCCGGCGTCAGCCCAGCCGCGGGAACTCGATGGCGGGGCAGCGGTCCATGACCATGTCCAGGCCGGCCTCACGGGTACGGGCGAAGGCCGCGTCGTCGATCACGTCCAGCTGGAACCAGACCGCCTTGGCGCCGATCGCGACGGCCTCGTCGGCGATCCCGCCCGCCTGCTCGCTGTTGACGAACACGTCGACGACGTCGACCGGGAAGGGGATGTCGGCCAGGGAGGCGTAACCCGGCTCGCCGTGGACCGTCTCCGCCTTCGGGTGGACCGGGACGATCCGCTTGCCGTGGCGCTGGAGGACGGCCGCCACCGCGTACGCGGCCCGCGCCTGGTTCGAGGAGAGCCCGACCACCGCCCAGGTGTCGCCCGTGGACGTCAGGATCCTTCGTACCGTCTCGGACGCGGAGTACCCGGTCGCTTCGGTGGTCGTGGTGTCGACGCTCATCTCTGCTGCTGCCTCTCCTCGGCGCGGTCCCGCTCCTTGTCCTTCGCGTCAACCAGCCACCCCATGGCGTGATTCCCGTGCGCGAGGCCGCCCGGAAGCTCAGCCGTCCCACGCCCGCCGTTCGGCCTCCCGCGGGCCCTCCACCAGGGACGGGACGTCCGGGCCGAAGGTCATCACCGGGCGGGCCGGGTCCCACCGGCGCCAGCCCGGCTCGCCCGTCCTCGCGAAGGCCACCCAGGCCGCGTGCATCGCCGCCGCCAGTTCACGGGGCGCGTCCGGACCCGTCAGGGCACGGGTCTCCGGCAGGTCGAGCGTGTCGAAGACGAAGCCGAGTTCCAGCGCGTGACAGGCGCCGAGGCCGAGGACCGGGGAGCGCCAGGCGAACTCGTACAGATACGTACCGCCCGGCGCGCCGGAGCCCAGGCGGGCGTCCGCGAGCCTGTTCAGCGGGATCCGCAGCAGCTTGTCCGTGGCGAGCGCGCCCAGGACCTCGCCCGGCTTCTCCGACGGGCGGCCGGCCCGGTACACCCGGGCCGTCCGGGCCGGCACCTTCGTCTTCCACAGCAGGATCCGCTGGAGCAGCGGGCCCACCCGGTCGACGGCCCCGCCCGGCACGAACCACAGCCGGTACTCCTCCGTGGTGGTGCCCATCAGGAGATCCACCCCTGCCGATGCCCCGTCCGCGAGCGCCTCCGCCGGATCGCGCGGCACCACCTCACCGTCCACGACGATCTGGAACGCGTGCCCGCCGGTCAGGGGCGAGCCCTTGCCGGTCACCTCCGTCTGCGCCGCGAGCAGCCGTTCCCGCTCCACGTGCGCGAACGCCTCCGCCGTGGCCGGCACCTTCAGCCGCGCGGCGACCGCCTCCGTGGTCCGGCGGGCCTCGGCGAGCGGCCGGGCGATCGGGGCGCCGCTCTGCACCACCGCCCGCCGGAACAGGCCCTGCGCGAGCGGCGAGGCGAGCAGCGCGGCGACCGAGATCGCGCCCGCCGACTCACCGAACACGGTCACCCGGTCCGGGTCCCCGCCGAAGGCCGTGATGTTCTCCCGTACCCAGGTCAGCGCGGCGATCTGGTCGCGGAGGCCGAGGTTCGCGGGGGCGTCGGGGAAGACCCCGAAGCCCTCCACTCCGAGCCGGTAGTTGACCGAGACGAGGACCACCCCGTCCCGGGCGAAGGCGGTGCCGTCGTAGACCGGGACCGCCGAGGAGCCGTGGATCAGCGATCCGCCGTGGATCCAGACCATGACCGGCCGCCCGCCCTCCGCCGGTTCCGGCGCGAGCGGCGCCGAACCCGCCCACGGTGCCCACACGTTCAGGTTCAGGCAGGCGTCGCCCGCGATGTCCGGGTCCGGGAGGAGCGCGTCGAGCGGCGGGGCGTACGGGCGCTTCGGCGCCGTCGGGCCGAAGGCCCCGGCCTCCCGCACCCCGTCCCACGGCCCGGCCGGTTCCGGCGCCCTGAACCGCAGCGGGCCCACCGGCGCCTGCGCGTACGGCACTCCGAGGAAGGCGGCCACGCCGTCCTCCAGGACACCCCGTAGCACCCCTGACCGGGTGCCGACCTCGGGAACCTGCTCAGCCATCGCTTCCGTCCCTCCCGACCCGTCGTCGCTTCAGACCAGCGCCCGCTTCAGGACCTTGCCCGTCGGGCCCAGCGGCAGTTCCTCGACGAAGCGCACGAGCCGCGGGTACTTGTGGCGGCCGAGGCGCTCCCGTGACCAGTCCACGAGCTCCTCCGCGGAGAGCGGGGCGGCGCCCTCCCGGCGTACCACCACCGCGCACACCTCCTCGCCCTTCGCGTCGTCGGGGACGCCGATCACGGCGACCTCCGAGACCGAGGGGTGACGCACCAGCACCTCCTCCACCTCGCGCGGGTAGATGTTGAAGCCGCCCCGGATGACCAGGTCCTTCTTCCGGTCGACGATCCGCAGGAAGCCGTCCTCGTCCCGTACGCCCAGGTCACCGGTGCGGAACCAGCCGTCCACGACCGCGGCCGCCGTCGCCTCCGGGTCGTCCAGGTACCCGGCGAAGACGTTGTGCCCGCGCACCACGACCTCGCCCACCTCGCCGTCCGCGAGCAGCACGACCCGGCGGTCGACGGCCGCGTCGGCGACGCCCACCTCGACGCCCCAGACCGGATGCCCGACCGTCCCCGGCCTGCGGCCCAGGTGCGGCTGGTTGAACGTGGCGACCGGCGAGGTCTCCGTCAGGCCGTACCCCTCCAGGACCTGGGTGTCGAACGCCTCCTCGAAGCGCTCCAGGACCGCGACCGGGAGCGCCGCCCCGCCCGACACGGCGGCGCGCAGGGCCGCCGGACGCACGTCCGAGCCCGCTGCCGCCTCCACCAGGGCGTGGTACATCGTCGGCACCCCCATGAAGACGGTGACGCCCTCGTCGGCGAGCACCCGGAGGGCCGCGGGTCCGCTGAACCGGGGCATCAGGACCAGCGTCGCCCCCTGGCGGAGCGTCCCGTTCATGGCGCAGGTCTGGCCGTAGCTGTGGAAGAGCGGCAGACAGCCGAGGACCACGTCGCCCGCGCCGAGCCCGAGCAGGTCCTGCGAGGTCACGGAGGCGTTCATGACGATGTTGAGATGGGTGAGCAGGGCGCCCTTCGGGCGGCCCGTCGTCCCGCTCGTGTAGAGGATCACCGCGGTGTCCGAGGGCTCGGCCGGCTCGGCCGCGGCCAGCGGCTCCCGCGCCGCAGGCGCCCCCTGGAACGCCCGCACCCCGGCCGCCCCGGCAGCCTCGTCGGCGACCGCCCACAGCGGACCGCCGCTCACGATCCCGACCGCGCCGCTGTGCTCCAGGACGTACCGCACCTCGTCGGCGACGAGCAGGGCGTGGACGGGGACGACGGTCGCACCGGCCGCAAGCGCCCCGTAGTACACGCGCAGGAACTCGATCGTGTTCGGCAGCAGGACGGCCAGCCGGTCGCCCGGCTTCACCCCCGCCTCGCGCAGCCCCGCGGCACAGCGGAGCGCCTCCGCCCACAGCTCCCCGTAGGTGAGCCGGGTGCCGCCCTCCACGACCGCGATCCGGTCGGGGAAGTGGCGGGCGGACTCGCCAAGGACGCCGGCGACGCTCAGTGACATGGCACGCTCCAGGGACGCGGAGTCAACAGCTCTGTTGACGATCGGTGACACGGCACAGAATCCGTCGCGGCACCGCCCGGATGCCATGTGCAGACGCCCACCATGTGGCCCGCCGAGGTGGGCAGCGGCCCCGCCCGTCCCTCCGTCCCGTGGCATTCGCCAAAATCCGGCGCTACCGTGCCAGCCATGACGCACCACCCGGAGGGCCGGCCATGACGCACCACCCGGCGGCGCCCGGTCAGCCCGCGGGGGCGCGCTCCGGCGCGAGCGCCACCTCAAGGAGCGCGGCGGGCGGCAGGACCCACACCCCCCTGAGCGGCGCGGGCGCCGGCGCGCTCCGCCGCTCCCTCGCCACGACGATGCTCGCCGACATCGACCGGCTCACCGACCGCGCCGTCGACGACATCCGCGCCCACTCCGGTACGTACGCCTCCGGCGCCCCCGTCACCCGCGAGGACCTCTGGGAGATCTGCCGCGACAACCTGCTGCGCGCCCTGGAGGACTTCGGCGGCCTGGAGGCGACCGGCGGCGACTTCGAGTGGGCCGCCCGCGAGACCGGCCGCCGCCGCGCCGAGCAGGGCGTGCCGCTCGACACCGTGCTGCAGGCCTACCGGCGCGGCGGCCGGGTGCTCTGGCAGGTCATGGCCGAGCACCTCCGGGTGCGGGCCGGGCGGGAGTCCGACAGCCGGGACGTCGAACTCGACATGGCGAGCGGCGTGTGGGAGACCATCGACCGCTACTCGGTCGCGATGGCCGACGCGTACCGGATCGCCCAGCTGGAACTCCAGAGCCGCCAGGACACCCGGCGCGTCGCCCTCTTCGAGGCGCTGCTCGACGGCCGCGCCGACGACCCCGCCGTCGCCTCGGCCGCCGCCGCCGCGCTCGGCGTCCCCGCGGTCGACCGGTACGTCGTCGTGGTCGCCGCCCAGGACCCGGCCGCGCCGCCGCACCCCTCGCCGGTCCTGGAGGCCCAGGGCATGTGGTCGTTCTGGCGGCCGCGCTCCGGCCGGTACGCCGGCATCGTCCGGCTGCCCCGCCGCGACGCGCCCGCCGGACGGCCCGCGGCCCCCGGCCGGGGAGACGAGGCCACGCGGGCGCTGCTCGCCGCCCTGCGCGAGCGGACCGGGGCCACCGCCGGGATCTCCCCGGAGTTCGAACGCCTCTCCCAGGCGGGGCGCGCCCTGCGGCTCGCCGAACAGACCCTGCGTACCCTCCGCGCGGGCAGCGGCGAGGTCGCCGTCTTCGACGACCGGCTCGCGCAGGTGCTGCTCAGCGGGCGCACCGACATCGCCGAGCGGATCGTCACCGTCCACCTCGGCCCTGTGCTCGCGACCGGCGGCGAACGCGCCGCGCTCCTCACCACCCTCCGGGTCTGGCTGGATCACGGCTGCTCGGCCTCCCGGGCCGCCGAACGGCTCTACTGCCACCGCAACACCGTCCTCAACCGCATCGGCCGCATCGCCGAGCTCACCGGCCGCTCCAGTGAGTCGGGCGAGGCCCGCCTCGGCTGGGCCCTGGCCCTGCGCGCCCTCCCGTACGCCGGGCTCACGAACGCGGCGGAACCGGCCGCCGGGGAGCGCGAGGCGGAGGGAACGTAGGCTGGCCGGATGCAGGAGCAGTACCGAACGCCGGCCCGCGAGGGTGTGCACGAGACGGAGATCAACCGCTCGCGCTTCCTCTGTACCCTCGCGCCCGTCGCCGACGAGCGGGAGGCGCAGGAGTTCGTCGCGCGCGTCCGCCGGGAGCACCCGACCGCCACACACAACTGCTTCGCGTACGTCCTCGGCGCCGACGCCTCCGTCCAGCGGGCGAGCGACGACGGCGAACCCGGCGGCACGGCGGGCGCCCCGATGCTGCAGATGCTGCTGCGCCGCGAGATGCGGTACGTCGCCGCCGTCGTCACCCGCTACTACGGCGGCGTGAAGCTCGGCGCGGGCGGCCTCATCCGCGCGTACGGCGGTGTGGTCGGCGAGGCGCTCGACGCGCTCGGCACGGTGACCCGGCAGCGCTTCCGGCTCGCCACCGTCACCGTCGACCACCAGCGGGCGGGCAAGCTGGAGAACGACCTGCGGGCGACCGGCCGCGCCGTCCGTGACGTGCGGTACACCGACGCCGTCACGATCGAGATCGGCCTCCCGGACTCGGACGTGCCGGCCTTCCGCGCCTGGCTGGCCGACGCCACGGCGGGCACGGCCGCGTTCGAACTGGGTGGCGAGGCGTACGGCGACGCGTGACGAGTGGTCCCGACCCGTGACACGTGAGCGTGGCGCGTGGCGCCCGAACCCTGGCGCGTGCGGCCCGGCCCAGGCGTGAGGTGCGTGATGCCCGACACGTGACCGGCCCGGACGCGGGCGCCGCCGCCCGGCCCGTACTCCCGGGCCCCCGTGGCGCGTTCGGCCCGCCCGTCGCTCCGAGCGCGCAACCCGTACGGCCCCGACCACGCCCCCGGCGGGATAGCGTGGAGGCCGCACACGACGGGAACCGGCGGCGAGGAGCGGCGCACATGCGGGGTGGGACGGCATCGTGAGACTCCTGCACACCTCGGACTGGCACCTCGGCCGGTCCTTCCACCGCGTCGGCCTCCTCGACGCCCAGGCCGCCTTCCTCGACCACCTGGTGGCGACCGTCCACGAGCACCGCGTGGACGCCGTCCTCGTCGCCGGCGACGTCTACGACCGGGCCGTCCCCCCGCTGCCCGCCGTCGAACTCTTCGACACCGCGCTGCACCGCCTCGCCGACGCCGGCGTGCCCACCGTCATGATCTCCGGCAACCACGACTCCGCCCGCCGCCTCGGCGTCGGCGCCGGACTCATCGAGCGGGCCGGCATCCACCTCCGTACCGACCCCGCGGGCATCGGCACCCCCGTCGTCCTCACCGACGCCCACGGCGAGGTCGCCCTCTACGGCCTGCCCTACCTGGAACCCGCCCTCGTCCGGGACCGGCTCGGCGCCGCGAAGGCCGGCCACGAGGCCGTGCTCACCGCCGCCATGGACCTGGTGCGCGCCGACCTCGCCCGCCGGCCCGCCGGCACCCGGTCCGTCGTCCTCGCCCACGCCTTCGTCGCAGGCGGCGCGCCCAGCGACAGCGAGCGGGACATCACCGTCGGCGGCGTCGCCGCCGTCCCCACCGGCATCTTCGACGGCGTCGACTACGTCGCCCTCGGCCACCTGCACGGCAGCCAGACCCTCACCCCGCGCGTGCGCTACTCCGGCTCGCCCCTCGCGTACTCCTTCTCCGAGGCCGACCACCGCAAGACGATGTGGCTGATCGACCTGGGCCCCGACGGAGCCGTCGACACCGCCGAACGGCTCGACTGCCCCGTCCCGCGGCCCCTCGCCCGGATCAGAGGACGGCTCGACGACCTCCTCGACGACCCGGCGCTCACCCCCCACGAACAGTCCTGGATCGAGGCCACGCTCACCGACCCGGTGCGCCCCGCCGAGCCGATGGCCAGGCTCACCGCACGCTTCCCGCACACCCTGAACCTGGTCTTCGACCCCGAGCGGACCGGCACCGACCCCGGCGCCTCCTACGCCCAGCGGCTCAGGGACCGCACCGACCAGCAGATCGCGGAGGACTTCGTGGCCCACGTACGCGGCGGAGCGACCCTCGACGGGCCCGAGCGGACGGTCCTGTACGGCGCCTTCGACGACGTACGCGTCGACACGGCCGAGCGCGAGGTGGGCCGGTGAGGCTGCACCGCCTGGAGATCACCGCCTTCGGCCCCTTCGGTGGCACGCAGACCGTCGACTTCGACACCCTGTCCTCCGCCGGACTCTTCCTCCTGCACGGGCCGACCGGCGCCGGCAAGACCTCCGTCCTCGACGCCGTCTGCTTCGCCCTGTACGGCAGCGTCCCCGGCGTCCGCCAGACCCCCGGCGCCTCCCTGCGCAGCGACCACGCCCCCGTCGGCACCACCACCGAGGTCGTCCTCGACCTGACCGTGGGGGAGCGGCGCCTGGAGATCACCCGGCGCCCCGCCCAGCAGCGCCCCAAGAAGCGCGGCGGCGGCTTCACCACCGAGAAGGCCCAGACCTGGCTGCGCGAGTACGACTCCGCCACCGGCACCTGGGCCGGCCTCAGCCGCTCCCACCAGGAGACGGGCGAGGAGATCACCCAGCTCGTCGGCATGAGCCGCGAGCAGTTCTGCCAGGTCGTCCTCCTCCCGCAGGGCGACTTCGCCCGCTTCCTGCGGGCCGACGCCGAGGCCCGGGGCAGGCTCCTCGGCCGCCTCTTCGACACCCGCCGCTTCGCCGCCGTCGAGGAACGCCTCGCCGAGCTCCGGCGCACCGCGCAGCAGCAGGTCGAGGAGGGGGACGAGCGGCTCCTCGCCCTCGCCCACCGGATGGGCCAGGCCGCCGGAGGCCTCGGCGTCGCCCGTACCTCCGTCGAGGGCAGGCCCGGCGATCCCGGACTCGCCGAGGAGGTCCTGACCTGGGCCGCCGTCGCCCGTACGGAGGCGCGGGAGGTTCTCGACATCGCGCGCGTGCGGCTCGACGCCGCCGAGGCCCGCCAGGGCGCCGCCCGCACCGCCCTCGACGCCGAGAACGACCTCGCCGCCCGCCAGGCCCGGCACGCCGACGCGCTCCTGCGCCGCGAACGGCTCGCCGCCCGCGCCCCCGAGCGCGACCGGCTGCAGGCCGCTCTCGACCGCAGTCTCAAGGCGGACCGGGTGGCGCCCGCGCTCGGACTGCGCCAGGACGCCGAGCGCGAGCACGCAGCCGCGCACGCCGCCCGGGAACGCGCCCGGGCCATGCTGCCCCCCGACCTCGCCGACGCCGGGGCCGAACAGCTCTCCGCCCGCGAACACCGGTTCCGCGAGGAACTCGGCGGCCTGGAGGCGGCCCGTCGCGCCGAGCGCCGCGCCGCCGTGCTCACCGAGGAGCGTGCCGTCCTCGCGCGCGAGGCGCGCGCCGACGACGACGTCCTGCGGGACGCGGCCGACTGGCTCGCGGGCTGGGAACCGCGCCGGGCCGCGTTCACCGAGCGCGTCGAGGCCGCCAGGGACGCCGCCGCCCGCGCCGAACACCTCGCGGGCCGCCTGGAGCCCGCCCGCCGCCGGCTCGCGGCGGCCCGCCGCCGTGACGCCCTCGCCCAGGACACCGAGGCGGCCGAGGCACGCCTGGCGGACGCCCGCGAGCGGCGGAACACCGCCCACGAGAGCTGGCTCGACGTCAAGTCCCGTCGTCTGGAGGGCATCGCCGCCGAACTCGCGGTCACGCTCAGCGCGGGCGACCCCTGCCAGGTCTGCGGCTCGACCGACCACCCGGCCCCCGCCCGCACCACCGCCGACCACGTCGACCGCGCCACCGAGGAAGCGGCCTACGCGGCCTACACCCGCGCGGAGGAGACCCGTACGGCCGCCGAACGCGAACTGGCCGTCACCCGCGAGTCCTGGTCCACGGCCCGCGCGGAGGTCCGCGCGGGCTCGACCGCGGAGGGCCCGACGGACGAGCCATCGGTGCTCGCACTCACCCACGAGGTGGCGGAGTTGACCCGCCTCCACGCCGAGGCCCACGCCCTCGCCGGGCAGACCCACAGCGCGCGGGAGGCCCTCGCACGGGCCGAGCGGGAGTACGAGGAGCGCGTCGGAGCCCAGCGCGAGGCCGAGCGGCGGGTCGCCGCGCGCACCTCCCGGCGCGAGGCCCTCGACCGGGAGCAGGCCGCGCTCGACGAGGAGGTCGCCCGAGGGCGTGGCGCGTTCGCCAGCGTGGCCGAGCACGCCACCCGCCTGGAACGCCGGATCGCCCTCCTGGTCGACGCCAACGGCGCCGTACGCTCCGCCGAACTCGCCGCCCAGCGCCTCAAGGAGGCCGACGACCGGCTCGCCGACGCCGCCTACCGCGCCGGTTTCGCCACCCCGGCCGAGGCCGCCGCCGCGCTCCTCCGCGAGAGCGAACGCCGGGAACACCAGCACCGCGTGGACGCCTGGCAGGCCGAGTCCGCCGCCGTGGCCGACCGGCTCGCCGAGCCCGGAACCGCGGCCGCCGCCGCGCTCCCGCCCGCCGACCCCGCCGCCGCCGCGGCCGCCCACACGGCGGCCGAACGCGCCCTCCGCGAGGCCGACTCCGTCCTGGCCGCCGCACGGGACCGCGTGACCGACCTCGCCGCCCTGTCCCGGCAGGCCGTGACCGAGGTGCACCGGCTGGGTCCGCTCCGTGAGGAGTACGAGCGGGTGGCCCGCCTCGCCGCCCTCACCGCCGGCACCTCGGCCGAGAACGAGCGCCGGATGCGCCTGGAGTCGTACGTCCTCGCGGCCCGCCTCGAACAGGTCGCCGCCGCGGCGACCGCCCGCCTCCAGCGGATGTCCTCAGGCCGCTACACCCTCGTCCACTCCGACGCGCGCGCCGGCGGCAAGCGGGCCGGGCTCGGTCTGCACGTCGTCGACGCCTGGACCGGCAGCGAGCGCGACACCGCCACGCTCTCCGGCGGCGAGACCTTCTTCGTCTCGCTCGCGCTCGCCCTCGGCCTCGCCGACGTCGTCACCGACGAGGCGGGCGGCGTTCGGCTCGACACCCTGTTCATCGACGAGGGCTTCGGCAGCCTCGACGAGCAGACGCTCGACGAGGTCCTCGACGTCCTGGACTCCCTGCGCGAGCGCGACCGCAGCGTCGGCATCGTCAGCCACGTCGGCGATCTGCGCCGGCGCATCCCGGCCCAGCTGGAGGTCGTCAAGGCGCGGCACGGCTCGGCGGTGCGGCTGCGTACCGGCGCCGACGCGCTGAGCGGCTGAGCGTCGGCGGCTGAGCGTCAGGCCGACTCTCAGCGGCTGACTCTCAGCGGCTGAGCGAACGCCGGGGCAGCGGCGAGGAGTAGACCACGCTGGTGGTCACCGCGCCGAGCGTGGAGATCTTCCCGGTGATCTCCTCCAGGTGCCGCATGGAACGTGCGGTGACCTTGAGGACGAAGCAGTCGTCACCGGTGACGTGGTGCGCCTCCAGGACCTCCGGCGTCGTGTCGATCAGGTCGTGGAACGGCTTGTAGTTGCCGTGCGGGTAGCGCAGCCGTACGAAGGCGAGGATGGCCAGGCCCAGCCGGTCCTGGTCGACGATCGCCGTGTATCCGGTGATCACCCCGGCCTCCTCCAGGCGCCGCACCCGCTCGGTCACCGCGGACGGCGACATCGACACCGTACGGGCGAGCTCGGCGAAGCTGGCGCGGCCCTCGGACTGGAGGGCTTCGATGATGCGCCAGTCGGTGGCGTCGGGGGTGTAGTCGGTGGTCATGGACGAGGAATAGCAGGGGATTCCCCGGTCGATCAAGTGATCGACCGGGGAATCCCGCCGAGAGGTCCTGGTCCCGGCACCCTGCCTCAGAGGCGGGCGAGCTCCTCCACGAGGTCGTCGAGGCCCAACGGGCCCTGAGAGAGGGCCGCCATGTGCCAGGCCTTCGCGTCGAAGGCGTCGCCGTGCGCCGCCCGCGCCTTGGTGCGGCCGAGGAGCCAGGCGCGCTCGCCCAGCTTGTAGCCGATCGCCTGCCCCGGCATCGACAGATAGCGGGTCATCTCGCTCTCCACGAAGGACGGCGGACGGCTGCTGTGCCGCTGGAAGAACTCCTGGGCGAGCTCCGGCGTCCACCGCTCGCCCGGATGGAACGGCGATTCCGCCGGGATCTCCAGGCCCAGGTGCATGCCGATGTCCACGATCACCCGGCAGGCGCGCATCATCTGGCCGTCCAGGTAGCCGAGGCGGCGCTCGGCGTCGGGCAGGAAGCCGAGTTCGTCCATCAGGCGCTCCGCGTAGAGCGCCCAGCCCTCCATGTTGGCGCTGATCTTGCCGATGGTCGCCTGGTAGCGGGAGAGCCGGTCGGCGACGTGCACCCACTGGGCCATCTGGAGGTGATGCCCGGGAACACCCTCGTGGTACCAGGTCGACACCAGGTCGTACACGGGGAAACGGGTCGTGCCGTCCACCGGCAGCCAGGTCCGGCCGGGGCGCGCGAAGTCCTCGGACGGGCCGGTGTAGTACGGCGCCGCGGCGCCGCCCGGCGGGGCGATCCGGGACTCCACCCGGCGCACCCGGCCGGCGAGTTCGAAGTGCGTGCCGTCGAGGGCCTCGATGGCCTCGTCCATCAGCTCCTGGAGCCAGATCCTGACCTCCTCGACGCCCTCGATGTGCGTGCCGTGCTCGTCGAGGTGGGCGAGCGCCTCCCAGGGGTCGGCGCCCGGCAGGATCCGCTCGGCCTCGGTCCGCATCTCGCCCAGCAGCCGGTGGTACTCGGTCCAGCCGTACGCGTACGCCTGGTCGAGGTCCAGATCGGTGCCGTTGAAGAAACGGGTCCAGCGCTGGTAGCGCTCACGGCCGACCGTGTTCGGGGCGTCGGCGACGGCCGGCGCGTACACGTCCCGCATCCAGTCCCGCAGCGCCGTGACGGCTCCGGTGGCGCGCCGGCCCGCCTCCGCCAGCTCGGTGCGCAGCTTCTCGGGAAGGGTGGCCGGCCCCGCGCCGGCGAACTCCTCGAACCAGCCCGGTCCTCCGCTCTCCGCGCCGGCCCACTCGGTGAGCTGGTCGACGAACGTGGCGGTGGGGCGCGGCCCGGCGAACAGCTTGCGCTCCAGGCCGAGGGTGAGCGACGCGCGGTAGCCGTCCAGGGCCGCGGGGACCGCCCGCAGCCGCGCGGCGACCGCCGCCCAGTCCTCCTCGGTCTCCGTCGGCATCACGGTGAAGACGATGCGGACGCTGTGCGCGGGCGAGCGCATGTTGCTGACCGCGCACAGACCCTCCTCGGCCTCGTGCACGGCGAGTTCCGCCGTCAGGCGCTCCCGCAGCAGCCGGGCGCACCGCCGCTCCGCCTCGCTGTCCGCGCCCGGGGCGCGCTCCGCCAGGTCGAGCCGGGCGAGCGTGCGGCGGGCCAGGTCGGCCACGGCCCGCTGGCCGGCGGGCGAGAAGTCCGGCAGCAGTCCGGCACTCTCCTTGACTCCCAGATACGTACCGGTGATCGGGTCGAGGGCGATGAGTGCGTCGACGTGGTCGTCGGCGACCTGGCGGGGCAGCGGGCTGCTGGAAATCTCTGGCATGCGGGTCATCCTGGCGTCTCCGGAGGGCCCGCGTCACCCTCGTCCGGCCTCAGTCGGCTGACAAGGAAGGGCCCGCGGAGGGCGGCAGAAGAGGGCCGCACTCCCACTCCTGGAAGATCAGCCGGGTCTCGACGCGGGCCACCTCACGGCGTGAGGTGAACTCGTCGAGGACGAGTCGCTGCAGGTCGGAGGGGTCCGCCACGGCCACGTGCACCAGGTAGTCGTCGGGTCCCGTCAGATGGAACAGCGCGCGGGACTCCGGCAGGGCGCGGATCCGGTCGACGAACGGACCGATCAGTTCACGCCGGTGCGGACGGACCTGGACGAGAAGGAGCGCTTCGAGACCACGGCCGAGTTTGGCCGGATCTAGTCGTAGCTGGTGTCCGAGGATCACACCGGTGCGGCGCAGTCGCGCCACCCGGTCGAGGCAGGTGGAGGGCGCCACTCCGACCTCGGCGGCGAGCTCACGGTAGGTGGTCCGGGCGTCGTTCTGCAGGAGGCGAAGAATGTGCAGATCGACCGCGTCCAGTACGACAGAATCGGCCATCAGCCGAACGTAGCACGGCCGATTCCCCCTACTTCCCGGTATCCGTTCACAGTGCCGCCATGGACGCCATGGACTACGGCTCCTCGGTCACCCCGAGGGCCCTTGCCACCGAAGCCGTGCACGCCGGCCGCGAAGACCTCGCCTCGCTCGGGCTGCACGCCCCGCCGCTCGACCTGTCCACCACCTACCCCTCGTACGACGCGCGTGCCGAGGCCGCCCGGATCGACGAGTTCGCCACCACCGGTGCCCGGCTCGACGGGCCGCCCGTCTACGCCCGGCTCGACAACCCCACCGTCGCGCGCTTCGAGGAGGCCCTCGCCCGCCTGGAGGGCGCCGAGGCGGCCGTCGCCTTCGCCAGCGGCATGGCGGCCCTCACCGCCGTCCTCCTCGCCCGGGCGAGCCAGGGCCTGCGGCACGTGGTCGCGGTCCGCCCGCTGTACGGCTGCAGCGACCACCTGCTCGACGCGGGACTGCTCGGCACCGAGGTGACCTGGACCGACCCGGCGGGCGTCGCGGACGCGATCCGTCCCGACACCGGCCTGGTCATGGTGGAGTCGCCCGCCAACCCGACCCTCGCCGAGGCCGACATCCGCGCCCTCGCGCACTCCTGCGGCTCCGTGCCGCTCCTGGTCGACAACACCTTCGCCACCCCGGTGCTCCAGCGGCCCGTCGCCCAGGGCGCCCGCATCGTGCTGCACAGCGCCACCAAGTACCTGGGCGGGCACGGGGACGTCATGGGCGGCGTCGTCGCCTGTGACGAGGAGTTCGCCCGTACCCTCCGCCAGGTGCGCTTCGCCACCGGCGGGGTGCTGCACCCGCTCGCCGGCTACCTGCTGCTGCGGGGCCTGTCCACCCTGCCGGTACGGGTGCGGGCGGCCTCCACGACCGCCGCGGAGCTGGTACGCCGACTGGCCACCGACCCCCGGATCGCACGGGTCCACTATCCGCGGATCGGCGGCGCCATGATCGCCTTCGAGGTCTACGGCGAACCGCACGACGTCATCGCCGGCGTCCGGCTGATCACTCCGGCCGTCAGCCTCGGCAGCGTCGACACCCTCATCCAGCACCCGGCCTCCATCAGCCACCGCATCGTGGCCGAGGGAGACCGGCGCTCGGCGGGCGTCAGCGACCGGCTCCTGCGGATGTCGGTCGGCCTCGAGGACGTCGAGGACCTGTGGCGTGATCTCACCCAGGCGCTCAGCGCTCCGCCCGCCGCACCTCCTCGTGCCGCTGCTCCTGCGGGTGTCCCTGCTGCGGTCGGCCGGCCGGTCGCGGCGCCGAGGCCAAGCGGGCGGTGATCACCAGGGTGCCCTCCTCGATCTGGTAGTCCAGGGGCAGGTTCAGCGCCCGCATCGCGGCCACCATCCCGGTGTTGGACGACTGGGTCACGGCGTACACGCTCGCGCAGCCGGCCTCCTCGGCCATCGCCACCAGCCGGCCGAGGAGTTCGGAGCCGATGCCGCGCCGCTGCCAGTCGTCCTCCACCATCAGCGCGACCTCCGTCTCGTCGCCGTCCCAGAGCAGATGCCCGAGGGCGACGAGACGGCCGGACGTCGTCTGCACGGCGAGGGTGCGTCCGAAGCGGGGGCTGAGCAGGTGGTCGAGGTAGCGGTCCGCGTCGCCGACCGGGCCGTGGTACCGCAGGCCCAGGGTGCGGGCCGAGCAGCGGTCGTGCATGGCGCGCGCGGCGGCCAGATCGCGCTGGTCGGCGCGGCGGACGGTGATCTCGTTGCCCTCGGGCAGGGTCAGCACGTCCTGGCTGCGCGGGACGCGCGGGCCGAGACGCGCGTCGAGCTCCACGAGGGCGCGGGCCCTGGCGAACTCGGTCGGGGTGAAGGGGAGGTAGGGCCGCTCCACGATGAGCGTGCCGCCGTCGGGGTCGCGCAGCCGCATGACCGTGTCCTCGAGGACGCCTTCGACCGGAGCCTGTTCGCCGGTCGGACGGCCCGTGAGCGAGACGGCGGGCACGGTGTGGAGCGTGCAGCGGCCGAGGAGCTGGCGCAGCGCGAGCGGCAGTTCGGCCGCGTCGAGCGCGGTACGGGTGGCGAGGCCGAGGACCCGGGTGGGAGTGTCCACCAGGTCGTGGGCGTCGGCACGCTCGGTCCAGGTGTCACGGCCGCCGGCCGCCGAGGTCTCACGGGCGAGCGCCTGGGCGGAGAGGCCGGCGGGGGCGCGCAGCAGGAACTCGTCGACCGTGCCGTCGGCGAGCGGATGCGTCTGGAGCGTGAGGATGTCCACGCCCAGGCGGGCGAGGACCGTGCACAGGGCGGCGAGGCTGCCCGGTGTGTCCGCGACGGTGGTCCGCATCCGCCACAGGGTGGTCTCGACGGGGACCCCGGACTCCTCCTCGTGCTCCTGCCGCTCGCCCGTGGCGGCTGCCCCGGCCGGGGAGGCCGGGGCGGAGTGCCCGCCGGGAGGGCCGGAGGGCGGGGCATGGCTCGCATGACTGTGCCTCCGTGCCCACCAGGTGTGGAAGGCGGCGGTGGCGACCAGCGCGATCGCCGAGAACACCAGCAGCGAGGGGCCCTCGGGCCCCTTGGCGATGGTCTTGGCGATCGTGTCGGCCACCACCACGGCGGTGAACAGGGCGGCGAGCTCGATCAGGTCGTGCCGCCAGTGGTGCGGGCGGCGGGTGCTCTTCGAAGACGTCACATCGGTCATGACCTCACTGTGACCCAGTGGTGTTGCGTGATCACGAACGCTTTGTGACTGACGGGTTAAGCGCCCATCTAGCGGCTTAAAGAGCGATTCAGACCGTTTGTGTCAGGCTCCGATCGGTGCCCTGACGCAGTGCGTTCAGCAGTCGTCCGGCCTGCACGACCAGCTGCGTGGAACCCCGCTTCGAGGCCAGCGCGGCGAGCCCGGCGACGTCGCCGCCCGCTCCGCACCGCTCCACGCAGTCGGCCGCGACCGCCAGCACCTCGCCGAGCCCCCGCACCGGCTTGGCGGCGGCGAGCAGGTCCGGCAGCATCGCCGACAGGACCCCCCACACCGTTCCGTACGCCCCGGTGAGCGCTGCCGTCCGGGCCGCGTCCGCCAGCCGGTTCGGCTTGACCGAGCCCTCCCCGACCAGCCACGCCAGCTCGCCGCCGACCTGCCGGGCGTCAAGCTCGCCCCGCGACGCCAGGACGAGCAGGGCGTCGACCGCGCGCAGCCGGTCGTCGGAGTCCGCGCAACCGAGCCCGAACGCCAGGGTCAGCGGGACCGCCCGGCCCACCGGCCCCTGGGCCTCGGCCAGCGCCGTCAGCGGCTCGGTCGCCCCGCGCGAGTCCCCCTCGACGCAGTACGCCAGGGTCGCCAGGAGGCAGGCCGCGAGGACCTCGCGGTCGTTCGGCAGGACGGCGGCCCACTGCGCGCGGCTGTCCACCCAGTGGTAGCAGCGGCGTGGCGTCGCCTCCAGAGCGCCGCCCAGCCAGTGGAAAGCGGGCGGGAACTCCTCCCGCACCGTCGGACGGTCGGTGACGTCGACCACGATCCGGTCGAACAGCCACCACGGCATCGTGGACCGGTCCTCACCCCGCTCGAGGACCCGCACGGACGCCGCCACGGCGTCCTCCTGCCGCAGCCACGCGGAGAGCCGGCGGCCGGCCGGCGTGCCGAGCGCCGCCGCCTCCTCGGCGGCCCGCACCGCCGACGGGTCGTCGCGCAGCACCCGGAGCAGGGCCTGGGCGAGATCGGCCGGAGCGGGCTCCGCGCCCGCGTCCCGGTACTCCCGCAGCCGTGCCACCAGGACCAGCGGGTCGATCGCGCCGGTGTGCCAGGTCGGGGTGGCGAGGAGGAACGGCAGCGCACCCGTGCCGACCAGATCGGCCGCCTCCCACAGCCGGGCGTCGAAGACCCCCGAAAGCGCCTGGTGGAAACAGGAGTCCGAGCCGTTCCCCTGCGTCCGGCCGAGGTCGATCCGCGCCTGGTCGAGCAGACCGAGCAGCCCCGCGAGGACCACCTCGATCCCCTGGGTGTGGTGGGTGAAGTAGTGGGTCTCGCCCCATCCGGTCCGGGGGAACGCCTCCCGCACCGCTTCCACCACAGCCGCCCGGTCCCGGTGCGCGAGCCGCACAAGGCCGTCGAGCGCCCGCTCGAACGCCACGGGCTCCTCCGAGAGCCCCTTCGTCACCAGCTCCGCCACCAGCGCCTCGACCGTCGACGCCGGAGGCGCGACGAGCAGCCGCTCGGGCACCGGCGGCAGGATCTCCTCGTACGGCGCCCCGGCCGGCTCCTCCAGCGCGCTGCCGAACAGCGCCTCGGCGGCCTGCCGGTGCATCGGGCTCAACAGCCCGGCGGCCTCGGCCAGCTCACCCCGCACCCCCGGCTCCACCGCCGCCAGATGACGGCCCACCAGCTTGAGAGCCCGCTCCTGGACGCTCGTGTCCTCGTTCCCGAAGGCCTCCGTCACCGCGGGCAGCAGCTCGCCCGCCGCGCCGGGATCCCGCGCCAGCACCTTGCCGACCAGCGCCAACTGGGCCCGTACGAGCTTCTTCTCGGTCCGGAAGAGAATTCCGGCCGTCATCTCGGCGAGCGCTCCTACCGGCAGCGTCCCCGCCGACGCGAGCTCCGTCAGGACCTCCTGGGCGTATCCGGCGACGAGCGACGGCGCGTCGGCCGCGATCCCGACCCAGTCGGGGATCCGCTTCGCCAGCTCGTCCGAGTCCGGTTCGAGCAGCCGCACCATCTCCAGCGGGAAACGCAGGTTCCGGATGGGGCCGCCGCGCAGCAGCCGGGAGACACACAGGTCCAGGACCTGAGCCCGGTCCAGGAGTCCCTCCGCGACGAGCGTCCGCAGCGCCGTGGGCCACTGCCTCGGGGAGCCGGGACGCAGCGTCCGCGTGAACCGCTCGGGGGTCTCGGCCATGGCGAGCGCGTGGGCCACCAGGGTGGGCGTCTGGGGATCCTCCCGGAGCCGCTCCAGGAGCCGGTCGTCGGTGATGTGCCAGACCCAGCCGTTGACGTAGCCGTCCGTCGGGGCGACCGCGTACCCGGAGCGGACCACGAGACCGTGCAGGAGCGGGTAGCTGTTCTCCGCCACGGCCTGCCGTTTGGCCAGCCGCCCCGCCAGGTCCGCCGCCCACTCCGGATCGCGCTCGCCGAGCGCCGCGAGAGCCATCGGCCCGTCCGTGTCCCACATCAGCAGATCGCGCGCGCCGAGCCAGCTCGCGGTCTCCGCGACCCCCGTCAGACAGCCGGCGCCCGCCACGTACATCGCGCTGCGGATGCGGTTGGCCAGGTACGGGGGCGAGGCCCACTGCCCGGCGCGCACCTCGGCACGGAGCACCTTCAGCCGCGCGAGGGCGGCCTTGCGCTCGGCGGCGTCCAGCGGTTCGAGCAGCGCCGGCACGTCGGCGGTCACGCCCGCGCGTACCGCCGCGAGCAGCTTGTCGACCCCGGATTCGGCTCCGGATCCCTCCCCGACGCCGACCCCCGTCACGCCCGCCTCGTCGACACCCGTCACGCCGTCACCCATCCCGACCCCCACGCCGTCACCCATCCCGGCCCCCACGCCCTCACCCATCCCGGCCCCCACGCCCTCACTCGTTCCGCTCTCCACGCCGTCTCCCATGGTGCCCGTCTCGTCCGGCCGCTCCGGCCGGGGCGTCGTCATCGCCCGGCCCCTGCGGGGACCGCGGCGCCGCGCCGGACCATCCGCACCGCGAGCGCGTGCTTGCACGGGCCCCGGCGCCCCTGGTGGTCCGCCCACCACTGGCAGGTGCAGCCGAGCACCCCGTCCGACCCCCGTACCCGGTAGTGCCGTTCGCCCGAGGCCACCGTCGCCAGATCCCCTTCGAGCGTCACCGCCCCCTCCGCGACCAGCCGCCGGGCGCTCACCAGACGCGGATTGTGCCGCTCGGCCCGGTCCGTGTCGTACGGCAGCTCCCGGTGGAAGTAACCCGCGTCCGCCACGTCGTACCCCACTCGGCCCGCCGTGCCGAGCCGGGTCAGTGCCGCCCGCACCCGGTCGACCGTGAGCCCCGCCTGCGCCGAGAGGTCGGCCAGGTCGATCCGGGGCTCCCAGGCCAGCAGGACCGCGACCAGCTCGGCGTCCTGGGCCGCCTCCTCCGTCGCGAGCGCCTCCAGGACCCCGCCCTCGCCGGAGAAGCCCCGCGCGGGATCGGGGGACAGCGTCAGCGTGAGCCGCATGCCCGGCAGGGTCAGCTCCCAGGCGCTCGCCGTGGCCATGCCCCCGTCCGGCACCGGCCCGTACACCCGCAGGCCCGTCGCGTGCCGCAGCACCCGCTCCAGGGCGACCAGCCGGTCAGGGCCTGGCAGGCACACCGATCCGGCGCCCGGCCGGGTCGTCGGGCGCAGCGACCGGCCGGACGGGGAGATCCGCAGCGGCCCGCGCCCGCGGGCCTGGCCGCGCGGCAAAGACCGCAGGAAGCGGACGGCCTCCGCCCCGCTCACCTCGGCCCGCAGATCGAACCGGGCCGAGGCGACCTGCGCCTCGGCGAAGCCGCGCAGCCAGCGGTCCGGCAGCGGGACCTTCTTCTCGACGACCGCCCCCGCGAGCGTGGTCACGGCCATCTCCTCCGGGCCCACCCGCAGATGCAGCGGATCGTCCCCGGTCATCCGCGACAGCGCCTCCCGCAGCGGGTCGTTGACGTCGACGTTGGTGGTGCCGTGCCCCGTCTCCGTACCCCCGAGTCCCTCGTCGAGCACGTCCAGGCGCGCGTACACCCCGCCGCAGCCCGAGAACGACTCGAACCGCAGCCGGTCCCCGTTCCCCGTCACCACCGGATCCAGCGACCCGGTCCTCGTCCGCTGGTGGTAGCGGGCCGCGGCCACGTCGGCGACCGCGAGCAGCCCTCGGGCGGCGACCTGCGGGGAGGCCAGGAAGCCGGAGAAGAAGCGGGGATGGGCCTCGGCCCCCCGGGGCGTGAGGCCCCCCGCCGTCTCCAGACCGAGCAGCCGGCCGGAGCCCGTGGACTCCAGCGTGGACGGGCGGACGTAGGCGATTGCCTGCACGGATCGCGTCATGGGTACGACCGTAGGTCCCGCCACTGACAATCACCGGGCCAGGCCTCCTTCCCCGCCCTGACCAGGCGTTACTGCCCCACGCGCCCCGGCCGCAGGACCTTGCTGAACAGCACCGTCCCGCCCTCGGCGCGCAGCCGCACCGTCAGCTCCCCGCTGTGGCCGTCGATGTCGACCTCGCCGAAGTACTGCGGGCTCTCCATCGGCGAAAGGTTCGCCCGCTCCGGAGCCCGCACGAACACCCGCTCGGGGCCGAAGGTCGCGTCGAGGGCGTTCGCCGGGAAGCCGCCGGCGGCCAGCGGCCCCGACACGAACTCCCAGAACGGCGCGAAGTCCTTGAACGCGGCCCGCTCCGGCGCGTAGTGCTGCGCCGAGGTGTAGTGCACGTCCGCCGTCAGCCACACCGTGCCGGTGATCCGCCGGTGCTTGACGAATCGCAGAAGCTCGGCGATCTGGAGCTCACGGCCGAGCGGCGCGCCCGGGTCACCCTGCGCGATGGCCTCGAAGTTCGCCGAGCCGTCCGGTACGACCAGGCCGAGGGGCATGTCCGCCGCGAGCACCTTCCACACCGCCGTGGACGCGGCCAGCTCCCGCTTGAGCCAGGCGAGCTGCTCGGCGCCGAGGATGCCCGTGGTGTCGTCGGCCTGCCGGCCGGGGGAGTTGGCGTTCCGGTACGAGCGCATGTCGAGCACGAACACGTCGAGCAGCGGCCCGTACCGCACCACCCGGTGCATCCGGTTCCCGCGGCCGCCGCGCGCGTGGAGCGTGGAGACCGGCGTGTACTCGCCGAAGGCCCGCAGGGCCCGCGCGGCGAGGACGTCCACGTCCTTCTCCGTGTAGCGGGCGTCGTCCAGGATCTGGCCCGGGTACCAGTTGTTGCGCACCTCGTGGTCGTCCCACTGCACCACCGAAGGCACCTGCGCGTTGAACGCCCGGACGTTGTGGTCGAGCAGGTTGTAGCGGAAGTTGCCGCGGTACTCGTCGAGCGTCTCCGCGACCTTGGACTTCTCAGGGGTGGTGACGTTCCGCCAGATCCGGCCGTCGGGCAGCGTCACGCTCGGCTGGATCACCCCGTCGGCGTAGACCGAGTCGCCGCTGCACAGGAAGAAGTCGGGGTCGAGACGGCGCATCTCCTCGTAGGCGCGGAAGCCGCCGATGTCCGGGTTGATGCCCCAGCCCTGCCCGGCGATGTCCCCCGACCACAGGAAGCGGACCCCGTCGCGGCGCCGCTCCGGGGCCGTACGGAAGGTTCCGGTGACCGGCTCGCCCGTCCGGCGGGGGTCGTCCGGGTCGGCGAGGGTGACCCGGTAGTGGATCTGCTCGCCCGCGGGCAGACCGCGCAGGGCCGTGGTGCCGGTGAAGTCCGTGCCCGCGCCGATCAGCGGCCCCTGGTGGCGGCGGACCCGGCGGAACGACTCGCTCGCCGAGGTCTCGACGAGCATCCGCGCCGGCCGGTCCGACCGCACCCACACCAGACCGGAGGAGGCCGTGACGTCGCCCGTCTGGACGCCCCACCCGGCACCGGGCCGGCCCGACAGCGCGAAAGCGGGGGCGGCGAGACCGGTGCCGCCGAGGGTCAGCGCCGCCGAGGCGGCCAGCGACCCGCGCAGCACGCTGCGACGGGCGGGGGAGGGGGAACTGCCGGGTACGGGCTGGGACATGGAAGGGCCTCCGAGGCGGGTCCGGGCGGGGGCGGTGCGTCGCCCCATGCCTAACGGCCGGGGGCGGCGCCCACACCAACCCCGCGTGAACAGATCATCGGGCCTCGGCTCGCCGTCGCCTCCGAGGGCTCGCCCAGAGCCCCCAGGCCCGCCCATCGCCCCCCAGGCTCGTCCCTCGCCCGCGACGGCCTCACCCCCGGCCGACCGCCTCCGCCACCAGCCGGATCCCGGCCGTCACGGCCGAAGGCGCCAGGTGCGCGTACCCGATGACGAGCCGTACGTCCCCGTCGGCGGGCCGCGCGGTGCCGTAGTCCTCCAGGGGCCGCAGAGCCACCCCGGCCTCCGCCGCCCGCGCGAGGAACCGTTCCGGCGGCCCGAAAAGCGCCGGTACGCGCGCGATGACGTGCAGCCCGGCCGCGATGCCGCTCACCCGGGTCCCGGGCAGGTGCTCCGCGAGGGCTCCGAGCAGCGCGTCCCGCCGCTCCCGGTAGGCGCGCTGGCAGCGGCGCAGCTGACGGTCGTACCCGCCCCGCGTCACCAGCTCCGCCAGCACCGCCTGGTCGAGTACGGGGTTGCCGAGGTCCATCGTGCGCTTGCGCTCGACCACCTCGCCGAGCAGCGCCTCGGGGACGAGCGTCCAGCCGAGCCGCAGCCCGGGCGCCAGCGACTTGCTGACCGAGCCCGCGTAGACCACCCGCTCCGGGTCGAGGCCCTGAAGCGCGCCGACGGGAGCCCGGTCGTACCGGAAGTCACCGTCGTAGTCGTCCTCCAGGACGTAGCCGTCCACGGCCCGCGCCCAGTCGAGGAGCGCGGCACGGCGCCCTGCCGACCAGCTGATCCCGGACGGGAACTGGTGCGAGGGCGTCACGACCACGGCCCGCACGCCCGAGGCGGCGAGCGGCTCAGGCCGCAGTCCCTCCTCGTCCAGGGGCAGCCACACCGTGTCCAGGCCGGTCGAGGCGAACAGGCGCCCGTGTTCGGGACTGCCGGGATCCTCGATGCCGACCGCGTCGAGCCCCCGCGCCCGCAGGGCGAAGCCGAGCAGCGTCGATGCCTGCGCCACGCCCGAACAGACCACGAGCCGCTCGGGATCGGCCACCACGCCCCGCCGCCTGGCCAGCATGCCGGCCAGTGCCTCACGCAGTTCGGGCAGCCCGCGCGGGTCCGGGTACCCGAGCGCCGGGTGGGGCAGCCGGGTGAGCACGGCACGCTGGGCGGCCGCCCAGGCGGCCCTCGGGAAGAGCGACAGGTCGGGGGTCCCGGGACGGAAGTCCACCAGGACGCGGGCGGTCCCGGCGGCCGGGACCGGGACCGGAGCCGGGGCGCGGACCCCGCCCACCGGCACGCCGCCGTCCGCTCCCGGCCCGAGGCGACCGGCCGCTCCCGGCCCGAGGCGACCGCCCGCCCCGGCCCGAGGCGACCGGCCGCCCCCGGCCCGAGGCGATCGTCCACCGCCCCTGACCGTTCCGTCCGCCGCGCCCTGGCCGCCTCACCGACCCAGGTCCCCGCACCCCGGCCGCTGCGCAGGTACCCCTCGGCGGTGAGCTGCTCGTACGCCTCGGTGACGAGGCCCCGCGAGACGCCCAGGTCGGCCGCGAGCTCGCGCGTCGACGGCAGCCGGGTCCCGGCCGCGAGCCGCCCCGAGCGCACCGCCTCGCGCAGCGCCTCCTGCAGGGCCCGTCCCCGCTGCCGCGCCGGTGCGTCGACGGACGGCAGGAGCAGCTCCCACGCCGCCTGTCCGTGGTTCCTCATCCCCTGTGCCCCCTTCAGCCGTGCCCCCTTCAGCCGAACAGTGCCACCGTGAGGTCCACCTCGATGAGCTGACCCGGGTAGCCGAGCTGCGCGACGCCCAGGAGCGTACTCGCGGTGGTGAACGCCGGTCCGAGGCCGGATTCGGTGAGCCCGCGCCACGCGGTCACCAGGTCGTCCCTGTCCTCGCTCCGTACGTAGATCACCGAGCGGACCACGTGCTGCGGCTCCGCGTCCACCGCGGTCAAGGCGGCGAGCGCGTTCTCGACGACCCGGTCGACCTGCGCACCGAGGTTCCCCGGGCCGACCAGGGATCCGCTCCGGTCGAGCGGGCACTGTCCCGCCAGGTAGGCGGTGCGGCCGGCCTCCACCACGGTGATGTGGTGGTAGCCGGGAGTCGGGTGCAGCACGTCGGGATTGATGCGGGTGATCGCGTCGGCCATGCCGGTACGGGTGTTCGTCGTGGTCATCCCGGGAGTCTGACCGGCGAGCCGCCGACGCGCACCGCGTTTTCCCCGCCTCGAAGTGGTCCCCGATGGCGCGAGGGAAGTGGACCTCAACGGGGGCCGCCCCGCTGCCTAGCGTCGGAGTCATGAACGCGAACGCCCTGCGCGGGGTCCTCCTGGTCACCCTCGCCTACGCCCTCGTCGGAGCCTCCTTCACCGCGAACAGCCTGCTCGGCGCCTACCCGTACGCGGGTGGTCAGGCGCTGCGCTACGGAGCCGCCTGTCTGCTTCTGCTCCCGCTCCTCGGCCGCGGCGGGCTCGCCCCGCTGCGGAAGCTGACCGCCCGTCACTGGCTGCGGCTCGCCGCCCTCGCGGGCGTCGGCATGGTCGGCTTCAACCTGGCGGTCCTCGCCGCCGAGCGGACGGCCGAGCCCGCCGTGCCCGGTGTCCTCGTCGGCTGCGCCCCGGTCGTCGTCGCCGTCCTGGTCCCGTTGGTCGAGGGCCGAAGGCCCGCCCCCGCCGTGCTGTACGGGGCGCTGCTCGTCGCCGCGGGCGCCTTCACCGTGCAGGGCTGGGGGCGGACGGATCCGGCCGGGATCGGCTGGTCGGTGGCGGCGCTCGCGGGCGAGGTGGGGTTCACGGTCCTCGCCGTCCCGGTGCTCCGGCTGCTCGGGCCGAAACTGCTCACGGCCGCCGTCTGCGGGGTCGGCGCGGCCGAGGCGACGCTCGTCGGCCTGCTGGTGGACGGACCCGACTTCGTACGCCTGCCGACGGGGGTGGAGACGGGAGCCCTGATCTGGCAGGCGGCGCTTGCCACGGTGGTCGGTTTCGTCCTCTTCTACATGGGCGTCCAGCGAGTCGGCATGGAGCGGGCCACCCTCTTCACCGGCGCGATCCCGGTCGCCGCCGCGCTGAGCGCCGCGCTGGTCGCGGGCGCCGCCTTCGGCCTCCCGCAGGCGGTCGGCAGCCTGCTCGTGGGGGCCGGCGCCGCCGTGGGCACCGGCCTGTTCACGCGGACGCGCGGGCGGACCTCAGCGGCTGCCGTCCAGGACGACGCGCGCGACGAGAGCCGGGTCGTCGCTCATGGGTACGTGGCCGCAGCCGGGCAGCCGGACGAGCCGCGCGCCGGGCAGGGCGTGCTTGGCCCGGACGCCCTGGCGGGGAAGGAGCAGCCGGTCGCGGGTGCCCCAGGCGACGGTGACGGGCACCTCGGGTACGTCCTCGCGGAAGCGCACGGATCCGCCGGCCGCCAGGGTCTGCCGGAAGCCGGTGGCGCCGCGCAGCGCGAGCGTCTCGGCGTAGACCGCCTCGGGTGAACGGCGGCCGGGGCGCGCGTAGATGCTGCTGGTGAGCGCGGTGCGCCCGACGGGCGTACGGGACAGGCGCTCGATCAGGGGGAGGGGCATCGACCGGGCGGCGCCCCGCATCGCCCGGAGCGTCACGAAGGCGTACCGCCGTTCTCCCTCCGACCAGAACCCGGCGGGGGAGAGCGCGGTGACCGAGCGCACCCGCTTCTCCCGGCCGAGCTCCAGGGCGAGCAGTCCGCCGAGCGAGTTCCCCGCCACGTGCGGCCGTTCGACGCCGAGGGCCGCGCAGAAGCCGTCGAGCACGGCGACGACGACGGCCAGGTCGTAGGGGCAGCCGTCGGGCAGTTCGTCGGATGCGCCGAAGCCGGGCAGGTCGACGGCGATCACGTCCCGCTCGGCGGCCAGGATGTCGAGGACGGGTTCCCAGGCCTGCCAGTGGTGTCCGATGCCGTGCAGGAGCAGCAGCGGTTCGCCCGAGCCCCGGCGTTCGTACGTGAGGGACGCCGTGCGGGGCCCCGCCGGGGCCTGAAACGTGAACGCGATCCGTTCGGGCATGCGGACTCCCTGTCCTGAAGCTTCTTAGACGTCCCGTCAGGGAGAATTACCGATGAGTAGCTCGGAGTTCAAGCCCCTGTCCGAAACTGGACAGGCCGACCGCGGTGGGCTGGGATGGAGGGGTGCCCACCGACATCGCGACCGACACCCTGACCGAACTCTTCGAGGAGCACCGCCAGATGCTCCTCGGCGTCGCCTACCGCATGCTCGGCCGAGCCGCCGACGCCGAGGACGTCGTCCAGGAGGCCTGGCTGCGCTGGACCGCGGAGGACCGGGCCGCCGTCCGCGAGCCCCGCGCCTTCCTCGTACGGATCACGACGCGCCTCGCCATCGACCGCCTCCGGCAGGCCCAGTCGCGCCGCGAGTCCTACGTCGGCCCGTGGCTGCCCGAGCCCGTCGTCACCGACTTCGGCCCGGCCGCCCCCGACACCGCCGAGCGCGCCCTGCTCGCCGACTCCGTCTCCCTCGCCGTCCTGGTCGTCCTCGAATCCCTCTCCCCGCTGGAGCGGGCCGTCTTCGTGCTCCGCGAGGCCTTCGGCTTCCCCTTCGGGGAGATCGCGACCGCCCTCGACCGCTCCGAGGCCGCCGTGCGCCAGCTCGCCGGGCGGGCCCGGCGCCATGTCGACGAGGGCAAGCCGCGCTACGACGTGGACCCGGTCGAACGCCGCGACCTCACCGAGCGCTTCCTCGCCGCCGCGGCGGGCGGTGACCTCGGCGGGCTGCTCGCCCTGCTCGCACCCGACGCGCGACTCGTCGGCGACAGCGGCGGCAAGGCCAGGACCCCACGCCGGATCATCGAGAGCGCCGACAAGGTCGGGCGCTTCCTCGCCGCCGTGTCACGGGACGCGGACACCCTGTACGAGATCCGCTTCGTCGAGATCAACGGTGCCCCCGCCGTCCTCACCCTCGCCGACGGGCGGCCCGACACCGTCACCCAACTCGAGGTGCGCGACGGGCTCGTCCAGTGCGTGTACGTCATCCGCAACCCCGACAAGCTCCAGGGCCTCGCCGGCACCGGCGAACGCTGAGCCGCACCACGGCGCCGGAAGCACGCGATCGCGCCGGGCGGCCGGAACCCGCCCCGCCTCCACCCCGGGAGGCGGGGCCTTTTGCTGCGCGGGGCTCACGGGGGCGCGAACGTCCTGTGAACGATCTAGGTCAGAGGGTCACATTCGGGGGCGTTCGACAGAGGATTGGTCTTGACCAAGGGGGAGGCTCGCCTTATGGTCGCAGAGTTAGTGCAGGAACCTTTAATAAACAAGGGCGCGGAAAACCGCCGCGGGACACGGCGAATTGCGGAGGATCAGGGTGGGGACCACGCAGCTGGCATCGGTACCGGAGCCGAAGTACCAGCACCTCAAGACGGTGATCGGCGAAGCGCTCGACTCGGACTTCGCGGTCGGGGAGATCCTTCCCAACGAGCGCGAGCTCGCGGCCCGCTTCGGCGTCGCCCGTGCCACGCTCCGACAGGCCCTGGAGCAGCTGGAGCTGGAAGGCCGGCTGCAGCGCCGCCGCGGCGTCGGCACCACGGTCGCCCCGCCGCGCGTGGGCGTCGACGTCTCCACCACCCAGCACACCTGGCCCGGTGTCGGCGACGAGGCCTGGCAGTCCCTGGACTCCGCCTCCGACGTGGCACCGGCCGCCGTCGCACGCCTCCTGGAGACAGGCGCCGAGGAGCGGCTGCACATCGTCCGCCGCCTCCGCGTCAGCCAGGACCAGCCCGTCGCCGCCGAGCTGCTGTACGTACCGGCCGGCTCCGTCCCGGGTCTCAGCGCCATCGACGCACCCGCGGGGCCTGCTCGCGCCCGCGCGGTGCTGCGGGAACTCCAGCACCTCGCCCTCGACGGCCAGGACCGCTCCGTGGAGCTCGGCTCCGCCCGTGCCGACGACGCCAAGGAGCTCGACCGGCTGCCGGGCGCGCCCGTCCTGGTGGTGACGACCCGCTACCTCTCCGGAGGGCGTACCGCCGCCGTCTCCGTGGCCACCTACCGCGCCGACACCTGCCGGCTGACCTTCGGCGACTCGGTCGACCTGGTCATGGCCTCGTAGGACGACACACCCGTCACACTCACGGCCCGTCGCCGGTCAGTCCTCGGACAGACACTAGCGGCGGGCCGTCACCGTGCCCTCGACCGCGAACAGCTGCTCCTCGACGTGGTCGAGGGCCAGCCGCAGCGCGCCCGTTCCCACCGCGGCCTCGCCGAGCAGGGACAGCACCACCCGTGGCGGCCGCAGGCAGAACCGCGCCAGCTCGTCCCGGAGCGGCTGCAGTACGCCGTCGAGGCCGGCCGCCCAGCCGCCGACCACCACCAGCTCGGGGTCGATCGCGAGGACCAGCGCCGCCACGTCGTGCACCAGCCGCTGGATGAACCGCTCCTCCGCCGCCTGTGCCCGCGCGTCGCCCTTGCGGGCCAGCGCGAAGACCTCGGCGACCGCCTGCTCGTCCAGCGGGTGCAGCGGCTCGTCCGTGGTCGAGAGCAGATGCTCGGGGGTGACGCCCTGACCGAGCAGGTGCAGCGCGCCGATCTCCCCGGCCGCGCCGCCGAAGCCCCGGTGCAGCCGGCCGCCGATCAGCGAACCGGCTCCCGGGCTCAGCCCGGCCAGGACGAACACGATGTCGTCGGAGTCGGTCGCGGCACCCTTCCAGTGCTCGGCGACGGCCGCCGCGTTCGCGTCGTTCTCCACGATCACCGGGCACCGGAACGACCGCCGCAGCCGCTCGCCGAGCGCGAGACCCGTCCAGCCCGGCAGGGCGGTGCCGAGGCGGACGGTCCCGTCGGCCTCCACGATGCCCGGGGTGCCGACGCCGACCGCCCGCAGGTTGGACCGGGCGACCCCGGCCCTGCGCAGCACGTCGGCCACGACCGTGCGCACCCGGTCGAGGCGCTCGTCCTCGGGAGCCGTCTCCGCCACCTCGCGCGATCCGGCGCCGATGATCCGTCCGTCCAGACCGGACAGCAGCGCGGCCACCCGGTGCGGACCGATCTCGATGCCGAGCAGATGACCGGCCTCCGCGCGGAAGCGGAACCTCCGCGCCGGCCGCCCCTGCCGCCGGGTCTCGCCCTCCTCGGGCGCGGCCTCGACGACGAGACCGCCCTCCATGAGGCCCTCGACGACGCCTTCGACCGTGGGCCGCGAGAGGCCCGTGATCCGGGTCAGGTCCGTGAGCGTGGGCGCCTCGGCGCCGCGCAGCGCATGGAGTACCACCGCGGAGTTGATCCGCCGCAGCAGAGACGGATCCCCGCCGGTCAGCCGCCCCACAGTGTGTCCTTCCAGCTCGTGCACCTCTTCGGCGGATGGTACTCAATGGGTCGGGTCGCGGCGAGGGCCGCCCCCGGGCCCGGCCCGCGCCGCTCCCGTCCCGCCTCCTGACGGAACGCCAACTGTCAGTGCGGGCCGCTTTACTGGACCCATGACCACGGCACGGCACCTGGCGACGATCGACTTACTGCGCTCCCGCGATTTCCCTGCGCGACCGGAGCGGTCCGGGCCCCTCGACAGCGGTCCGGGCTTCCACGTGGCGGAGCTCGCGACGAGCGAGGAGTTCTGGGAGGACGACGGCACGCGCCGCGTGCTCGTCGAGGAGCAGTACGAGGCGGAGCGGGACGGGCTCGCCGTCCTGCTCACCGCCCGCTGGGGGCCACCGGAAGAGGTGGGTCTGTGGTCCGTCCTGGAGCGGAGCATGGAGGGCGAGGAGCTGCCGGAGCCGTGGTCCACTCTCAGCTCCCACACCCCGAGCGTGTGGCTGTGGCGGGCGGACGGGCGGTGGATAGGCCTCGGCGTCTCCCAGTGGGACAAGGAGCTGCCCTTCCAGCTCCTCGCCGTGATCACCGACGTCGACGTCCCCCGGGGAACCGACGTCGACGTCCCCCGGGGAACCGACCTCGATCTTCCCTGAGGGCCGAAGGACCAGGCGTCGGTCTCCTATGGAGTCCCGGTCGCCGCCGCCTCCCGGAGCCGCGCGTACTCCTCCGCCATCGTCGCCGCCGTCCAATGCGCGTTGAGGCCGCTCGGGTTGGGCAGCGCCCAGACCCGGGTGGATCCGATCACGCGCTCCTGCGGCCCGATCGCCGCCTTGGGCTCGTCGAAGGCCGTGCGGTACGCGGTGACGCCGACGACAGCGAGCCAGCGCGGCGCGAGCCGCTCCACCTTCTCGACGAGCAGCCGCCCGCCCGTCCGGTACTCCTCGCGGCTCAGCTCGTCGGCCCGCGCGGTCGGCCGCGCCACCACGTTCGTGATCCCCAGCCCGTACGAGAGGAGTTCGTCCTGCTCGTCCGGCCGCAGCAGTCTCGGGGTGAACCCGGACAGATGGAGCACCGGCCAGAACCGGTTGCCGGGGCGGGCGAAGTGATACCCCGTGGCAGCCGTCATCAGCCCGGGGTTGATCCCGCAGAACAGCACGGAAAGGCCGCCCGCCACCACGTCGGGAACGACGCGGTCGCGGGCGGCCTCCAGCTGCTCCGGGGTGAACCGGGTCAGAGGATCGCTCCGGGGGCGTAGGCGGCGGCCTCCGGGTGCTGCTTGAGGATCTCCTCGATGCGGGAGACCACGGAGGCGACCTGGTCGGCGGCGGCGCCGGTGAAGGACAGCTTGTCCGCCATCAGCTCGTCGAGCTGCGCCCGGTCCAGCGGGATGCGCTCGTCGGCGGCCAGCTTGTCCAGCAGCTCGTTGCGCTCGGCGCCCTGCTCGCGCATGGCGAGGGCGGAGGCGACGGCGTTCTCCTTGATGGCCTCGTGGGCGACCTCGCGGCCCACCCCGGCGCGCACGGCGCCCATGAGGACCTTGGTGGTCGCCAGGAAGGGCAGGTAGCGGTCGAGCTCGCGGGCGACGACGGCCGGGAAGGCGCCGAACTCGTCGAGCACGGTGAGGAAGGTCTCCAGGAGACCGTCGAGCGCGAAGAAGGCGTCCGGCAGCGCGACCCGGCGGACCACGGAGCAGGAGACGTCGCCCTCGTTCCACTGGTCACCGGCCAGCTCGCCGGTCATCGAGGCGTAGCCGCGCAGGATCACCATGAGGCCGTTGACGCGCTCGCAGGAGCGGGTGTTCATCTTGTGCGGCATCGCCGAGGAGCCGACCTGGCCGGGCTTGAAGCCCTCGGTGACCAGCTCGTGGCCCGCCATCAGGCGGATCGTCTTGGCGATCGACGACGGCGCGGCGGCCAGCTGTACGAGCGAGGTGACCACGTCGTAGTCGAGCGAGCGCGGGTAGACCTGGCCGACCGAGGTGAAGGCGTGGGCGAAGCCGAGGTGTCCGGCGATCCGCTGCTCAAGGTCGGCCAGCTTGCCGGCGTCGCCGCCGAGCAGGTCCAGCATGTCCTGCGCGGTGCCGACGGGGCCCTTGATGCCGCGCAGCGGGTAGCGGCCGAGCAGCTCCTCCAGGCGGGCGTAGGCCACGAGCAGCTCGTCGGCCGCGGTCGCGAAACGCTTGCCGAGGGTGGTCGCCTGGGCGGCCACGTTGTGCGAGCGGCCCGCCATGACCAGCTCCGCGTACTCGGCGGAGAGCTTGCCGAGACGGCCGAGGACGGCGACCGTACGGTCCCGCATCAGTTCGAGGGAGAGCCGGATCTGCAGCTGCTCGACGTTCTCGGTGAGGTCGCGCGAGGTCATGCCCTTGTGGACGTGCTCGTGGCCGGCGAGGGCGTTGAACTCCTCGATACGGGCCTTCACGTCGTGCCGGGTGACCTTCTCGCGCTCGGCGATGGAACCGAGGTCGACCTGGTCGAGCACGCGCTCGTAGTCGGCGAGCGCGGCCTCCGGAACCTCGATCCCGAGGTCCTTCTGCGCACGGAGCACGGCGAGCCACAGCTGACGCTCCAGCTTCACCTTCTGCTCGGGGGACCAGAGGACGGCGAGCTCCGCGGAGGCGTAGCGGCCGGCCAGAACGTTGGGGATGCGGGGCTTCGCAGTCACAGCAGTCACGTGGAGAGATTCTACTGGCGGTTTCTGCAGGCCAGCGCCACGGTCCCATGTGGAGCTTGCTACGAGACGCAGCTCACGCCACGAGGGGGCGACGCGCCCGAAGCGCGGCTCACGGACCCGTCGGCGGTTCGTGGGGCGCCAGGTCGGGGCGCTTCGGTGCGCGGCCGTCGCCGGAGGAGCGGCCCGTCAGCCGACGGCCGATCCAGGGGCCCAGGTGCTGCCGGGCGAAGCGGGCGTCGGCGAGCCGGCGGCTCGTCCAGCCCGGCGGCAGGGACGGCGGCAGCGGCGTCCGCCAGTCCTCCTCGGGGGCCAGGCCGAGGGCCTGCCACACTGCCTCCGCGACCCTTCGGTGCCCGTCGGCGGTGAGGTGGAGCCGGTCCACGTCCCACAGCCGGGGGTCGCCGAGCGACGGGGCGCCGTACAGGTCGACGACCAGGGCCCCGTGCCGGGCGGCCAGATCGTCGATGTGGGTGAAGAGCTCCTCCATCCGGGGGCGGAAGCGCTCCATGACCGGACCGTTCCTGCCGGGGCTGCGCATCAGGACCAGCTGCCCGCAGGACGGCGCGAGCCGTTCGACGGCCTCGGTGAGCAGCCCGCGCACCCGCCCCATGTCGACCTTGGGCCGCAGGGTGTCGTTGAGTCCGCCGACGAGGGTCACGAGGTCCGCCTTCATGGCGGCGGCCGTGTCGACCTGCTCCTCGACGATCTGGCCGATGAGCTTGCCGCGTACGGCGAGGTTGGCGTACCGGAAGCCGGGGGTGCGGGCGGCCAGGCGGTCCGCGAGGACGTCGGCCCAGCCCCGGTAGGAACCGTCGGGCCTGAGGTCCGACATGCCCTCGGTGAAGCTGTCGCCGAGCGCGACGAAACTGTTGTATGTGGCATTGATCTGCATGGCCGAGCGATCATACCGCGCGGTATGCGAGGCGTGCCCGCCGGGGAGGCGGAAGGAGGCGGGCTCCGGGAACATCCGGGACCCGCCTCCTCGCGTACCCGCTACGACGCCGCCGGGCGGCCCACCAGCTCCCGCAGCACGTCCTCCATCGCCACGAGCCCCGACGGCTTGCCGTCCTCGTCGAGCACCGCCGCCAGATGCGTCCGGCTGCGACGCATCGCGGTCAGGACGTCGTCCAGCGGCGTGGCCGCCCGCACCCTGGCGATCGGCCGCAGCGCGGACACCGGGAACGGCTCGTCGCGGGGCGAGACGTCAAGGGCGTCCTTGACGTGCAGATAGCCGAGGATCCTGCGCTCCGCGTCGACCACGGGGAAACGTGAGAAGCCCGTCCGCGCCGACAGCGCCTCCAGCTCCTCGGGAGTGGTGCCCACCTGCGCGTACACCACCTTCTCCGCCGGCATCACGACATCCCGTACGGGACGGCGGCCCAGCTCCAGGGCGTCGTGCAGCCGCTCGGCCGCCCGGTCGTCCAGGAGTCCGGCGTCGCCAGCGTCGGTGACCATCCGGGCCAGCTCGTCGTCGGAGAAGGTCGCCGAGACCTCGTCCTTGACCTCCACCCGCAACAGCTTGAGCAGGGCGTTGGCGAAGGCGTTGATCGTGAAGATCACCGGCCGCAGCGCCCGCGCGAGCGTCACCAGGGGCGGGCCGAGCAGCAGCGCGGTGCGCGTCGGCTCGGCGAGCGCGATGTTCTTCGGCACCATCTCGCCGAGCAGCATGTGCAGGTACGTGGCCACGCTCAGCGCGATCACGAACGAGATCGGGTGGACCAGACCGTGCGGCACGCCGATCGCGTCGAAGACCGGCTCGAGCAGGTGCGCGATGGCCGGCTCGGCGACGATGCCGAGGACCAGGGTGCAGAGCGTGATGCCGAGCTGCGCCGCGGCGAGCAGCGCGGACACGTGCTCCAGGCCCCACATGACGCTGCGGGCCCGCCGGTCACCGGACTCGGCCAGCGGCTCGATCTGGCTGCGGCGGACCGAGATCAGGGCGAACTCGGCGCCGACGAAGAAGGCGTTGACGATCAGGGTGAGAAAGCCGATCAACAGCTGGATCGCGGTCATCGTCCCGCCTTCCCGGTCTCGTCGGTCCCGGCGGCCCCGGCGTCGGTTTGGTGCGTCGCGGGGGCGTGCAGCAGGACGCGCGCGGCGCGCCGGCCCGAGGCGTCCACGACGTCGAGCCGCCAGTCGCCGAGGTCCACCCGGTCGCCGACGGCCGGGATGCGGCCCAGCTCATGGGCGACGACGCCCGCGAGCGTCTCGTACGGGCCGTCCGGCACCCGGAGGCCGATCACCTCGACCTGGTCGGTACGGGCCGCGCCGTCCGCGGACCAGAGCTCACGCCCGTCCGCGTCCTCGCCCGCCCGCGCCAGGTCCGGCGTCTCGTGCGGGTCGTGCTCGTCGCGTACCTCGCCGACGACCTCCTCCACGATGTCCTCCAGCGTCGCGACACCGGCGGTGCCGCCGTACTCGTCGATGACGACGGCCATCGTCTGCTTCCCGGACAGGCGGTCGAGGAGGCGGTCGACGGTCAGCGTCTCGGGGACGAGCAGGGGCTCGCGCAGCAGTTCGCCGATCCGGCGGTGCGGGCGCTCGGCGGCCGGTATGGCGAGCACGTCCTTGATGTGCGCGATGCCGACGACCGCGTCGAGGCTGCCCCGGTAGACCGGGAAGCGGGACAGACCGGTCGCGCGGGTCGCGTTGGCGACGTCCTCGGCGGTGGCCTGCACCTCGAGGGCGGTGACCTGCACGCGGGGCGTCATCACGTTCTCGGCGGTCAGCTCGGCGAGGTTGAGGGTACGGACGAACAGCTCGGCCGTGTCGGCGGGCAGCGCGCCCTCCTTCGCGGAGTGCCGGGCGAGGGCCACGAGCTCCTGGGGGGAACGCGCGGACGCCAGCTCCTCGGTGGGCTCCATGCCGATGCGGCGCAGGATCCGGTTCGCGGTGTTGTTGAGGTGGCTGATCAACGGCTTGAAGGCGGCCGTGAAGATCCGCTGCGGGGTGGCGACGACCTTCGCGACGGCGAGGGGCGAGGAGATCGCCCAGTTCTTGGGGACCAGCTCGCCGACCACCATCAGGACCACGGTCGACAGGGCGGTGCCCAGGACGAGCGCCACCGAGGAGGCGACCGCGGGGGAGAGGCCGACGGCCTCGGCCGGACCGCGGATCAGCTTGGCGATCGACGGCTCGGCGAGCATGCCGACGACCAGGTTGGTGACGGTGATGCCGAGCTGGGCGCCGGAGAGCTGGAAGGTCAGCGACCTGACGGCCTTGAGCGCCCCCGCCGCGCCGCGCTCGCCGCGCTCCACGGCGGCTTCGAGCTCGCCGCGCTCGACGGTGGTCAGCGAGAACTCGGCCGCGACGAAGGCGCCGCAGGCGAGGGAGAGGAGGAGCGCAAGGAGGAGCAGAAGCACTTCGGTCATCGGTTCACCTCCGTCCCATGATCAGTCAGGGGGCGGAGGACCGCTCGATGTCGGTCTTCGGAGCGGGAGTCGGAACCAGTGCTACTGGGAGGCTCGCCCATGGGCGGACGCTCACACCTTTCGATCGTCGTGATGTTCGGTCATGATTGTGCGCAACCATGGTAAAGGATAGGCAAAGCGGCCTGGTGGTCACCCTGCCGCCCGGCCCGCCGCGGCTACTCCCCGAGTGGTTTCACCCAGCGCCGCCACTGGTCCTGACGCCGGTAGCCGGCGGCCGTCCACAGGTGGTGCCCGGTTTCGTTCTCCTCCAGGACCATGGCGTCCACCCGCCGTCCCCCGAGCGCGACGAAACGTTCGTCGGCCGCTCGCAGGAGGGCGGTGGAGATGCCCCGCCGACGGTACGAGGGCAGCACGGCGAGCCGGTAGAGGGAGGCGCGCCAGCCGTCCCAGCCCGCGATCACGGACCCCACGATCCGGCCGTCGGCCACGGCGAGAAGGAGCGCCTCCGGGTCGCGCTCGACGAGCCGGGTCACCCCCCGCACGTCGTCGGAGACGGACGTCCCCTTGGCGGACTCCTTCCAGAAGGCCAGCACGGCCTCGGCGTCGTCGGGGGTGGCGGTACGTATCTGCGGATCGGTCATGGCCGGATCCCACCATGTCGTGCGGAACCGTCGCCAGCAGTTCCGACTGCCGGACGCCGGGGTACGAGAGGGGGCGCCGGCGCCCGGCAGGGACATCCCCTACCGCCGCGCCACGCCCAGTACACAGGGCGACGACGGCAGGCGCGGGCCTTTCTCCGGGACGTCGAAGGACCGGTACGGGCCGAGGGTGAAGCCGGCGGCCTCGATCGCCGCGAGCGGGGCGCGCGCGGTGTGGCAGCCGCCGAAGAGCAGCGGCCAGACCGTCCGGTCGAGCCCCCGCTGCACC
The DNA here is from genome assembly GCF_044452745.1 of Streptomyces sp. NPDC051822. Taxonomy (NCBI): domain Bacteria; kingdom Bacillati; phylum Actinomycetota; class Actinomycetes; order Kitasatosporales; family Streptomycetaceae; genus Streptomyces; species Streptomyces sp. NPDC051822. Next base: position 128,886 of record NZ_JBITBZ010000012.1, read on the forward strand.
CGGGCCAGACCGGGCGTCCCGGCCGCCCCGTGCTCGAAGAAGCGGAGTTCGCCGCCCGGGCGCAGCACCCGGTGCAGCTCCGCGAGGACCTGGGGGACGCTCCGTACCGTGCACAGGACGAGCGAGGCCACCGCCGCGTCGAAGGAGGAGTCCTCGAGCGGCAGCGCCTCGGCCGTGTCCGGCAGTACGGCCACGGGGACGCCGGCCCGCCGCGCGTTCTCCTGGGCCAGCCGGCGCAGCCGGGGCTCCGGTTCGACGGCCACCACCTCGGTGACCCCGGCCGGGTAGTGCGCGAAGTTCAGCCCGTTCCCCGCCCCGATCTCGAGCACCCGGCCGGAGAGCCCGGCGAGCAGCTCCCGGCGCAGGTCCCCGAGCCCGCCCCTGGTGTCGGCGGACACGCTGAACCGGGCGTAGAAGCGGGCGAACAGCGGATGGTGGACGCGGGGAGAGACGTTTCCCGGCCCGACCGGGGGTGGCGGTGTCATGGGAACCACCTCAGCCTGTCACGAAGCAGAACTCGTTGCCCTCCGGGTCCCGCATCACCTGGAAGGCGCCCTGCTCGTCCTTCATGAGGTCGCCGACCCGGGCCGCGCCGAGGGACAGCGTCTCCTCGGCAGCCCGGTGCGGATCCTCCACCCGGAGGTCGAGATGGAGCCGGTTCTTCACCGACTTGCCCTCCGGCACCCGCTGGAAGGCCAGCCGCGTGAACCCCGGCGGGTCCACGTACGACCAGTCGCCGCTCCGGTCGACCGGATCACCGCCGAGGAGCTCCGCCCAGAAGCGGACGAGGACGGCGGGGTCGGCACAATCGAAGACGATCTCCTGCACGGAAGCACGCATGCCTCCAGCCTACGGAGTAGCCACCCCGGGGACCACGGTTCCGGGCGCGACGGCTTAGGGCGCCACGCTTCCGGGCGCCACGGGCCCGGGTGCGAACCGCTCCCCGAACTCCGCCGCGTCCCACGTACCGCCGAGCGCGGGACCCAGCCAGCCGCCCGCGGCCGCCCGGAACTCCGCCGGGTCGAGCGCCCCCGACCCCTCCGGTACGGCGCCGAGCAGCGGCGCGCCCGCCGCCTCCGGCAGATCGGCCAGATTGCAGCGCGCCGCCAGGTCCGGCGCCGCCGGCCAGCTGCCGACCACGACACCCAGCTGCTCGATCCCGCGGGCCCGCAGCGCCTCGGCCGTCAGGGCCGTCGAGTTGAGCGTCCCGAGCCCGGCCGGGGCCACCACCAGGACCGGTGCTCCGAGCAGCGCGGCCGCGTCCGCGAGCGTGCCGCCCTCCGCGTCGAAGCGGACGAGCAGACCGCCCGCGCCCTCCACGAGGACCAGGTCGTGCGAGGCAGCCAGCTTCCGGGCGGCCTCGGCGACCTCCAGGGCCCCGACCGGGGCGAGCCCGGCCCGCCGGGCGGCCGTCCCCGGAGCCAGCGGCTCCGGGAAACGGCCCAGCTCGGTGGAGGCCACGGCGCCCGAGAGCCGCACGACCTCGTCCGCGTCGCCGCGCTCGTCGGGACCGATACCCGTCTGCGCGGGTTTCAGGACGGCGACCGACCGGTGCGCGGCGGTGGCCACGGCGGCCACCGCCGCCGTCACCACCGTCTTGCCGATCTCCGTGCCGGTCCCGCTGACGACGACGATTCCCACTGACCTGCCCGTCCTTCCGTTCACATGATCATCCTGCCGCTGCCGCCGCGCGTACCGCGGCGCAGATCCGGGCCACGTCCTCGTCGCCCGACACGTACGGCGGCATCGTGTAGATCAGGTCCCGGAACGGGCGCAGCCACACGCCTTCCCGGACCGCCGCGCGCGTCGCCGCGGCCATGTCGACCTCGTGGTCGAGCTGGACGACCCCGATCGCGCCGAGCACCCGCACCTCGCGGACCCCCGGCAGCTCGGCGGCGGGCGCGAGGCCCGCCCGCAGGCCGGCCTCGATCCGCTTGACCTGGACCTGCCAGTCCTGGGAGAGCAGCAGGTCGATCGAGGCGAGGGCCACCGCCGACGCCAGCGGGTTGCCCATGAAGGTCGGCCCGTGCGCCAGCACGGGGACCTCGCCACGCGAGATCCCGTCGGCGACGCGGCTCGTGCAGAGCGTCGCCGCCATGGACAGGTAGCCGCCCGTCAGGGCCTTGCCCAGGCACATCACATCGGGGGAGATCCCCACCTGGTCGGCGGCGAACAGCGTGCCCGTCCGGCCGAAGCCGGTGGCGATCTCGTCGAGGACGAGCAGGACGTCGTGCGCGTCGCAGGCCTCCCGCAGCACCCGCAGGTACTCCGGGTCGTGGAAGCGCATCCCGCCCGCGCCCTGCACCACCGGCTCCACGATCACCGCGGCCACTTCGTGCGCGTGCTTACCGATCTCGGTCCGAAGCAGCTCGGCGTACGACTCCTCGTACGCCGCGGGCGGGGCGTCCACGAACACCTGCCGCTGGAGCACCCCCGTCCACAGCTCGTGCATCCCGCCGTCCGGGTCGCACACGGCCATCGGCTGCCAGGTGTCCCCGTGGTAGCCGCCGCGCCAGGTGAGCAGCCGCCGCTTCTCGGGGCGGCCGAGCGAACGCCAGTACTGCAGGCACATCTTGACCGCGACCTCGACGGACACGGAGCCCGAGTCGCTGAGGAAGACGTGCCGCAGCGGCTCGGGGGTGATCTCGACGAGCCGGGCGGCGAGCCGCACGGCCGGCTCGTGCGTGAGCCCGCCGAACATGACGTGGCTCATGCGCTCCAGCTGGTCGCGGACCGCCGCGTTGAGCACCGGGTGGTTGTAGCCGTGGACGGCCGACCACCAGGAGGACATGCCGTCGACCAACTCGTCCCGGCCCTCGGAGGGTTCGGCGAGCCGGAGGCGTACCCCGGACGCGGACGCCACGACCAGCGGGTCCGTACGTCCCGGCATCGGGCCGTACGGGTGCCAGACGTGCGCCCGGTCCAGGGCGATGAGTTCGTCGTTGCTCACAGCCGTCACGCGTTCGGGGCGAGGTCCGTACCGGCGCCGCGGCGACGCACCGCGACCAGGTCGGTCCTGGCACCGTTCGCGGCCGCCGCGCTCTCCGCCGCCCCGGTGGACACGGACGCGGTGGACGCGGTCTCGGTGGACACGGACGCGGTGGACGCGGTCTCGGCGTGCCCGCCGCAGGGACCGCACCCGCCGCCGGAGTGCGAGCCGCAGCCCGCGCCCTCCTCCGCGTCGTGCGAGCCGCAGCCGGCCGACGCCTTGGAACCGCAACCCCCGGCCCCCGCCGCGAGGGCGTCCGCGCGGTGCTTCGGCAGCGTGGTCGTGCCCGCGCCCTCCACATCGAAGCCCGCGTCCGCGATCATGTCCAGGTCGGCCTGGCCGGCCTGGCCCTCGCTCGTCAGGTAGTCGCCGAGGAAGATCGAGTTCGCGATGTTGAGCGCCAGCGGCTGCATCGAGCGCAGGTGCACCTCACGGCCGCCCGCGATCCGTACCTCGACGTCGGGGCAGACGAACCGCACCATCGCGAGGATCCGCAGACAGCGCTGCGGGGTCAGGTTCCACTCCTTGGCGAGCGGCGTCCCCTCGAAGGGGATGAGGAAGTTGACCGGCACGGAGTCGGAGTCCAGCTCGCGCAGCGCGTACACGACGTCGACGAGGTCCTCGTCGCTCTCGCCCATGCCCGCGATCAGACCCGAGCAGGCCGACAGACCGGCGGCGTGCGCCTTCTGCACGGTGTCCACGCGGTCCGCGTAGGTGTGGGTCTTGGTGATGCCGCCGTACGTCGCCTCGGACGTGTTCAGGTTGTGGTTGTACGCGTCGGCGCCGGCGTCCTTCAGCCGCTCCGCCTGGCCGTCCGAGAGCAGACCGAGGCAGGCGCACACCTCGACGCCCTCGTTCTGCTCCTTGATCGCCTCGATGGTCCTGCCGACCCGCTCGACGTCCCGGTCCGTCGGACCGCGGCCGCTCGCCACCAGGCAGACCCGCTTGGCGCCGCCGGCGACACCCGCCGCGGCGGCCTGGGACGCCTCGTCCGGCTTCAGCCACGTGTACTTGAGGATCTCGGCCTTGGAGCCGAGCCGCTGCGAACAGTAGGAGCAGTCCTCGGGGCACAGGCCGGACTTCAGGTTCACCAGGTAGTTGAGCTTCACCCGGCGCCCGAACCACTGCCGGCGCACCTTGCCGGCCGCCGCCACCACATCGAGCAGTTCGTCGTCGGAGGTCGCCAGGACGGCGAGCGCTTCTTCACGGGTCGGCAGCTCGCGCCGCAGCCCCTTCTCCACCAGCGTGTTCAGCAGGTCCATAAGGGCTGATCCTTGCCTACCGCCCACCCCCGGGCCAAGGAGGATCCGAACAAACGCCCCCGAACGAGGTGTGTGGATGACCACATCCCGGCCACGGCATCCTGCGGTTAGGGTCTGTGCGCTGCCTACAAAAGGATCGCCGCATGCCACAGGCCGACGACGCACGGGCCGCGGGCCCGCGCCGTACCGCGTTCGACTGGACCGACGCCGAGGCGCGCCGCCGGGCGGATGCCGGTCTCGTCCGTACGCTGCGGCCCCGGGCGGCCGAATCCGACCTCCTCGACCTGGCGAGCAACGACTACCTCGGCCTCACCCGCAGGACCGAGGTCACCGAGGCCGCGGCTGAGGCGGCCAGGCGCTGGGGCGCCGGCTCGACCGGCTCGCGGCTCGTCACCGGCACCACCCGGCTGCACACCCGCCTGGAGCGCGAACTCGCCGACTTCTGCGGTTTCGAGGCGGCCCTCGTCTTCTCCTCCGGCTACACCGCCAACCTGGCCGCCCTGACCGCCCTCGGCGGCCGGGACTCCCTGATCGTGTCCGACGCCTCCAACCACGCCTCGATCGTCGACGGCTGCCGCCTCGCACGCGCCGAGACGGCCGTCGTCCCGCACACCGATCCCGAGGCCGTCGCCAAGTCCCTGGACGCGCACCCGGGGCGGCGGGCCCTGGTGGTCAGCGACTCCGTCTTCTCCGTCGACGGCGACAAGGCCCCGCTGACGCGGCTCGCCGCGGCCTGCCGCGAGCACGGGGCGGGGCTCGTGGTGGACGACGCCCACGGCCTCGGCGTCCTCGGCGAAGGGGGCAGGGGCGCCCTGTACGAGGCCGGGCTCGCGGGCGACGAGGACGTCGTCGCCACCCTGACCCTCTCCAAGTCGCTCGGCAGCCAGGGCGGTGCCGTCCTCGGCCCGGCCCGGGTGATCGAGCACCTGGTGAACACGGCCCGCACCTTCATCTTCGACACCGGGCTCGCCCCGGCCGCCGCGGGCGGCGCGCTCGCCGGCCTCCGGCTGCTCGGCGCGGAGCCGGGCCTCGCCGGGCGGGCCCGTACCGTCGCCACCACGCTGTACCGGCTGCTCACGGAGGAGGGCCTCACCGCGGCCCGGCCCGACGCGGCCGTCGTCTCGGTGCGCGCCCCCTCCCCGGAGGCGGCGCTGCGCTGGGCGGCGGACTGCCGCGCACAGGGCCTGGTCGTCGGCTGCTTCCGTCCTCCGTCCGTACCCGACGGCATCTCGCGCCTGCGCCTCACGGCCCGCGCCGATCTGACGGACGCGCAGATCGAGCGCGCGGTGGCGACGATCCTGCGCACGGCGCCCGCGGTCCCGGAGGCGTGACGGCGGGCGATCCGGGGGAGGGCCCAAAAGCGTTCCGAGGCAGCAGAGTTCACCGCTTCGGGCGACAGATGGGGACATATCTTGGTGGAACGCGGCCCGGCGCGGCACGATCGGTGGCACTCTGACGCGAAGCGCGATCCGGGGCAGCGGCCCCGGCGGGAAAGGGACAGCGTCGCCATGGCAGATCACCAGGAAGCATCCGTCACGCTGCCGAGCGACCCCGCCTCGGTCCCCACGGCCCGGAGGTACGTCGCGGACGTCCTCACCGGCTGGGGCCTCGACGGCGCCGCGGACCTCGCTGACTCGGTCCGCGTGATCGTCTCCGAACTCGCCACCAACGCCGTTCTGCACACCCTCGGCCAGTCGCCGACCTTCACGGTCGAGATCCGCCTGGAGCGCGAGGAACGGCTCCACATCGGCGTCACCGACAGCCACCCCCGCCGGCCCAGGCGGCTTCCGGCGGCGGTCCAGCAGGACAACGGCCGGGGCCTGGTCATCATCCGTGTGCTCGCGGCGGAGGCGGGCGGCCGGCTCTCGGTCACACCGACCGAGGACGGCGGCAAGACGGTCTGGATCACCGTCCCGTGGACCGTGTCACCCGTCGCGAGGTGTTGACGGGGTTTTCGTATACGGGTCTTCCCGGTGAGCGCGGGAGTTCCGGGTGCGTGCGGGTCCTCCGGGCGAGGGGGTACGGCGGGCGAGGGGGTACGGCGGCGCCATCGCACCCCTCACGAACGGACCGCTATCGGCGCCGGATCACCGGACGCGGCCGTAGTAGACCTTCGACGACCAGATCTTGTCGAGCTTCACCCAGGAGCCCGTCTTGGGCGAGTGCCAGATCTTGCCGCTGCCGGCGTAGATGCCCACGTGGTACACCCTCCCGCCGGAGTGGAAGAAGACCAGGTCCCCCTGCTGCCTGCTGGAGGCGGAGATGTGCCGGGTGGTGTTGTACTGCTGCTGCGCGGTGCGGGGCAGCGACTTGCCCGCCTTCTTGTACGCGTAGAGCGTCAGCCCGGAGCAGTCGAACCTGGTGGGTCCGGTGCTCCCGTACCGGTACGGGGCTCCCTTCTTGGACGCGGCGACGCTCAGTGCCTTGTTCGCGTGCGTGGTGGCTGCCTGGGCCTCCGATGCCGCACCTGGTGCGAGCAGCGTGCCGCCGACGGCGGCGAGGGTGAGAGCCGAGACGGCTCCGGCCCGGGACAGCAGGGACGGGACGTGCATCTGCGCGGTCATGCGCAACCCTTCGTCAGCCGCCTGCGAAGGATGACCTGTCGGGTTCGGGCTGGCGAAGATGCCCGGCCGCTGACGCGGCTTCACCCCAAGGGACGGCCCCGCTGCCGGAACAGCGCGTACGCCCCGTAAAAATCGGGTCCTCCACTCCTGCCGATCCACTCCTGTCGACCAGACGTCCGGGACAGCGGCAGGACTCGGCGTCCGCCCGGACCGCCCCGCCGCGGTGGCGGGGGCTTGTCGTCGACAGGGATCTTGACCCACACAGAGGTCGAAATCCGAGCTGAAACGGCGATATGTGAGGCTCCTCACGACTGATCCATACGGGTGGACAGGATGGTTTCGTGATCGTCGGAGGTTTGGCCGACGAGCCCCGCACCAGGGGTGGAACGCCCCGTTCGGCCAGATGCGTGCACGTGATGTGCAAGTCACCCGGCACATATGTCGACTCGTCGACTACGCCGAACGGGGGAGCGATTCTGCGGTGCGCGTCGGCCGTACGGCCCTCGACACGACGCGCCGGAATGTCAACTCGCCTGCGCGTCGCGGACAGTGACGCGGCCGGTCCTCCGCTCTCCGTCCAACACCCGCAGGGCGCGCGCCAATGTGTCCGCGTGGACCTCGTGCTCGCCCCGCATATGCATGAGCGTCAGGGCCTCACGCAGCGCCTCCGCCCTTCCCACCAGGGCTTGTGCCGCTCGCAGCGCTCCATAGGTATGCGTACCTCTGGATGGATTGATCTTCCCGAGGAGGTCGGCGACTTCGAGGTACGCGTCGACGAGTTCACCCTCGGCCCGCGTCAGGGCGGGCAGGGGCGGCAGTTCCGGGACCACGGCCGCCTCACCGCGCCGTGTCGCCGGCGGCGGCCGCCCGCCTGCTGGTGACGACGTGGTCGACCAGGCCGTACGCGACCGCCGCCGACGCGTCGAGGACGGTGAGACGGTCGAGGTCGGCGTCGATCCGCTCCCGGTCCTGTCCCGTGTGCTCGGCGAGCATCCCGGCCATCAGCGAGCGTTGCCGGAGCAGTTCGCCCGCGTGGATGTCGAGGTCGCTGAGCTGCCCCCGCAGCGGCTCCTCCACGGCGGGCTGCCGGAGGGTGGCTCGCGCGCCCGCGAGCATCAGGCGCCTCCCTGGAGTGCCGGCGGCGAGCAGGACCGCGGCGGTGGACTCGACCTGGCCGAGGCAGGTGGTCTCCACCTCGCAGTGCAGCGAGCGCATCGTGTCGTGGACCGCCGTCATGGCGCTGACGGAGCCGCCGGGGGAGTTGAGGTAGAGCGAGACGGCCCGGTCCGGCGCCGCGTGGTCCAGATGGAGTAGCTGGGCGATGACGTCGTTGGCCGCGGTCTCGTCGATCGGTGTGCCGAGGAAGACGATCCGGGACTCGAGGAGCTTGGAGTACGGGTCGAGGGTCCGGGTGCCGTTGCCGGTCCGCTCCGTGAATTCGGGCAGGACGTGACGTGCGTGCATGACGTACCTCCATCTGTAAAAAATGTACAGGACGTACAGGCCGTAAGATGGGGAGCATGACCTACGAGATCCCGGTGACGCAAGCGCGGGCTGAGCTGGCCGACCTCATCAACCGCGTCGTGTACGGCGGCGAGCGCGTCGTCGTCACCCGTCACGGGAAGCCGCTCGTCGCCCTGGTCTCCGCCGCTGACCTGGAGGATCTCGAAGCGGCCGAGAAGCCGGCCGACGAGCACGTGGTCAGCTCGGTCTCCGGCCTCCACCCGGTCGACTCCGCCGCGGGCGAACAGCGCCGCTTCGGCATCGCCGCCCACCACCGCGAGCCGGGCTCCTCGTAACGAACCGTGACACCCATGACACCCGTGGCGCCCCGTGGGGACCCATGGACACCCATGGGGTCCGGACGAGTCCGATGATCATGGAAATGCAAAGCCGCAGTTAACGAGCCGGAAAAACTTCCGCCCTAACGTGCAATGTCTGACCGTGTGCCGCATCTCTGCACCTCAACACCTTGTTGACGGTCGGTAGGGTCCACGGCTGTCCGGGTGTCCCGGTCGACGACTGTGAGGTGGAAGAGTGCAACTGAGCCCGCACGAGCAGGAACGCCTGCTCATCCATGTGGCGGCGGACGTGGCCGAGAAGCGCCGGGCCAGGGGAGTGCGGCTCAACCACCCAGAGGCCGTCGCGCTCCTCACCTCCCACATCCTGGAAGGCGCCCGCGACGGCCGAACCGTCGCCGAGCTGATGGCCTCCGGACGCAAGGTGCTCTCCCGCGAGGAGGTCATGGACGGCATCCCCGAGATGATCCACGACGTCCAGGTCGAGGCCACCTTCCCCGACGGCACCAAGCTCGTCACCGTCCACGACCCCATCGTCTGAACGGGCCGGCCGATGATCCCCGGAGAGATCCTGTACGCGGACGGCCCCGTCGCCCTCAACGAGGGGCGCCCCGTCACCCGCCTGACCGTGCTCAACGCCGCCGACCGGCCCGTCCAGGTCGGCTCGCACTACCACTTCGCCGAGGTCAACCCCGGCCTGGAGTTCGACCGGGCCGCCGCGCACGGCCGGCGCCTCCACATCGCCGCCGGGACCGCCGTCCGCTTCGAACCCGGCATCCCCGTCGAGGTCGAGCTCGTCCCGATCGCCGGCCGCCGGGTCGTCCCGGGCCTGCGCGGCGAGACCGCGGGCCCCCTCGACACCGCCGCCACCGCCGCCGGGGTCACCGGTGCGAACGGAGAGCCCCGTGCCTGAGCTGCACCGCGCCGTCTACGCCGACCTCTTCGGCCCCACCACCGGCGACCGCGTCCGGCTCGCCGACACCGACCTCCTCGTCGAGATCGAGGAGGACCGCAGCGGCGGCCCCGGCCGAGCCGGCGACGAGGCCGTCTTCGGCGGAGGCAAGGTCATCCGCGAGTCCATGGGCCAGGCCCGCACCACCCGCGCCGAGGGCGCGCCCGACACCGTGATCACCGGCGCCCTGGTCATCGACCACTGGGGGATCGTCAAGGCCGACATCGGCATCAGGGACGGCCGGATCACCGCGCTCGGCAAGGCGGGGAACCCCGACACCATGGACGGCGTCCACCCCGACCTCGTCATCGGCCCCGAGACCGAGATCATCGTCGGCAACGGCAGGATCGTCACCGCCGGCGCCGTCGACGCCCACGTCCACTTCATCTCGCCCACCGTCGTCGAACAGGCCCTCGCCACCGGCGTCACCACCCTCGTCGGCGGCGGTACGGGACCGGCCGAGGGCACCAAGGCGACCACGGTCACACCCGGCCCCTGGCACACGGCCCGGATGTTCGAGGCCCTCGACACCTTCCCCGTCAACATCGGCCTGCTCGGCAAGGGCAACACCATGTCCCGGGAGGCCATGCACTCCCAACTCCGCGGCGGGGCGCTCGGGTTCAAGATCCACGAGGACTGGGGAGCCACCCCGGCCGTCATCGACGCCTGCCTGAGCGTGTGCGAGGAGACCGGCGCCCAGCTCGCCATCCACACCGACACCCTCAACGAGGCGGGCTTCGTCGGCGACACCCTCGCCGCCATCGCCGGCCGCACGGTCCACGCGTACCACACCGAGGGAGCCGGCGGCGGGCACGCCCCCGACATCATCACGGTGGTCTCCGAGCCGTACATCCTGCCCAGCTCCACCAACCCGACCCGGCCGCACACCGTCAACACCATCGAGGAACACCTCGACATGCTGATGGTCTGCCACCACCTCAACCCGGCCGTCCCCGAGGACCTCGCCTTCGCGGAGTCCCGCATCCGGCCCTCCACCATCGCCGCGGAGGACGTCCTCCACGACCTGGGCGCCATCTCTATCATCTCCTCCGACTCCCAGGCCATGGGCCGGATCGGCGAGGTGATCATGCGGACCTGGCAGACCGCGCACGTCATGAAGAAGCGCCGCGGCGCCCTGCCGGGGGACGGCCGCGCCGACAACCACCGGGTGCGCCGGTACGTCGCCAAGTACACGATCAACCCGGCCGTCGCCCAGGGCATGGACCACCTCATCGGCTCGGTCGAACCCGGCAAGCTCGCCGACCTGGTCCTCTGGGAACCCGCCTTCTTCGGCGTGAAGCCGCTCGTCGTCATCAAGGGCGGCCAGATCGCGTACGCGCAGATGGGCGACGCCAACGCCTCCATCCCCACCCCCCAGCCGGTCCTGCCCCGCCCGATGTTCGGGGCGCTCGGCAAGGCCGCGGCGGCCGGTTCGGTCAACTTCGTCGCCCAGGCGGCGATCGAGGACGACCTGCCCCGAAGGCTCGGCCTGCACAAGGAGTTCGCCGCCATCGCCTCCACCCGGCGGGTCACCAAGGCCGACATGCGGGAGAACGACGCCCTGCCCCGGGTCGAGGTCGACGCCGACACCTTCTCGGTGACCATCGACGGCGAGCCGGTCGAACCCGCGCCCGCCGCCGAACTGCCCATGGCCCAGCGCTACTTCCTCTTCTGACAGAGTCCCGATGACCTCACGCTCAGCCCTTCTCGTGCTCGCCGACGGGCGCTTTCCCGCCGGCGGGCACGCTCACTCAGGCGGCGCCGAGGCGGCCGTCCGGGCCGGCCGCGTCAAGGACGCCGCCGGGCTCGAATCCTTCTGCCGGGGCCGGCTGCACACCACCGGCCTCACCTCCGCCGCGCTCGCCGCCGGGGCCGCGTACGGACTCGACCCGGCCGCACTCGACGCGGCGGCCGACGCCCGCACCCCCTCGCCCGCCCTGCGCGCGGTCGCCCGCAGGCTCGGCCGCCAGCTGATGCGGGCCGCCCGCGCCACCTGGCCGAGCCCCCGCCTCGACGAGCTGGCCGCCATGTACCCGCGCGGAGCCCACCAGCCCGTCGTCCTCGGCACCACCGCCCTGGCCGCCGGCCTCGACCCCGAGGACGCCGCCTACTGCGTCGCCTACGAGACGGTCGGCGGACCCGCCACCGCGGTCGTGCGCCTCCTCGGCCTCGACCCCTACCAGGCCACCGCCGTCCTCGCCCGCCTCACCCCCGAGATGGACCAGGTCGCCGAGCGCGCCGCGGCCGCCGCCCGGCAGGGGTTCGACGCCCTGCCCGCCGCCTCCGCGCCGCTGCTCGACCTCATGGCGGAACAGCACGCGGCCTGGCCCGTCCGCCTCTTCGCCTCGTAGACCCGCCGGAGCCGCGACCGGAAGAACCGACCGGGCCGCCGGAGCCGCCGGCCCGCAAGAACCGTTGAACCGCTGGAACCCGCAAGGAGCCGCCTCATGCACCTCGACCACGGCCACACCTCCCACGGCGCCGTCTCCGCCGACGCCCGCCGCCCCGACGGCACCCGCCGCGCCCTGCGCATCGGACTCGGCGGCCCCGTCGGCTCCGGCAAGACCGCCACCGTCGCCGCGCTCTGCCGGGTCCTGCGCGACACGCTCTCCCTGGCCGTCGTCACCAACGACATCTACACCCGCGAGGACGCCGAGTTCCTGCTCCGCAACGCCGTCCTGCCGCCCGAGCGCATCCAGGCCGTGGAGACCGGCGCCTGCCCGCACACCGCCATCCGCGACGACATCTCCGCCAACCTCGAAGCGGTCGAGGACCTCGAAGACTCCGTGGGACCGCTCGACCTGATCCTCGTCGAGTCCGGCGGCGACAACCTCACCGCCACCTTCTCCAAGGGGCTCGTCGACGCCCAGATCTTCGTCATCGACGTGGCCGGCGGCGACGACATCCCGCGCAAGGGCGGCCCCGGTGTCACCACGGCCGACCTGCTCGTGATCAACAAGACCGACCTCGCGCCGCACGTCGGCTCCGACCTGGCGCGGATGGCCCGCGACGCCGGGGAACAGCGCGGCGAACTCCCCGTCGCCTTCACCTCGCTGCGCGCCGAGGACGGCATCGCCCCCGTCGCCGACTGGGTCCGCGCCCAGCTCGGGGCATGGACCGCGTGAGCCTGCGCGCCACGGCCCGGATCGTCGCCGACGCCGACGGCGGACTGCCGCTCCTGGTGAGCGACGGGCCCCTCGCCCTGCGCCGCACCAGGGCGGCAGGGCCGTACACCCGGGTCACCGTCGTCGGGGCGATGAGCGCCCCGCTCGGCGGCGACCGGCTCGCCGTCGAGACCGAGGTACGGGACGGGGCCCGGCTCCTGGTCGACTCGGCCGCCGCGACCCTCGCCCTGCCGGGCCGGAGCGCCGAGCCCGCCGCGTACGACGTCCGGATCACCGTCGGCGAGGAGGGCGTCCTGCGCTGGCTGCCCGAACAGCTGGTCTCCGTGCAGGGATCGGACCTGCGGATGCGCACGGTCGTCGAACTCGCTCCCACCGCACGCCTGGTGCTGCGCGAGGAGCAGATCCTCGGCCGCCACGGCGAACCGCCCGGCACCCTCGTCACCCGCCTCACCGTCCGCCGCGCCGGACGCCCCCTCCTCGACCAGGAGCTCGCCTTCGGTCCCGGCGCTCCCGGTGGCTGGGACGGCGGCGCCGTCCTGGGCGGCCACCGGGCCACCGGGCAACTCCTCGTCGTGGAGCCGGGGTTCGCGGAGAAGCCGGTGGAGCCCCGGCTGCTCGGCGAGAACGGCGCCGTCAGCCCGCTCGCCGGGCCCGCCGCCCTCGTCTCCGTCGTCGCCCCCGACGCCCTCGCCGTGCGCCGCCTGCTCGACACCGCCCTGGCCGAACTCGCCCCGCTCTGACCGGACCCCACGAGCGCACCGCTCAGCGGTGCACGGGCACCGGTTATGGGTTCGGCAAAGAAACACCTGTACGGGCTTACGCCCGGCGCTTCCCTGACGAAAGGATCCCCCGGACAGAACGACACCTACAGGGGGAGTACTTGTGGCACGCACGGCAGTGCTCGGTTCGGCCGGCACTCTGATGGCCGGCGCGCTCGTCGTGGGCGCGCTCGCGGCCCCGGCGGCGAACGCCGACAGCGACCGGCAGCTGCGCGACGCGGAGGCGATCGGCGTCACCGTCGCCGCGGCGCGAGCGGCTCGGACGGGCATCGACTGGCAGGACTGTCCGACCGGCTGGGGGCTGGAGAAGCCGATCCAGTGCGGCTGGGTCACCGTCCCGGTCGACTACGCCAGGCCCGACGGCAAGAAGATCAAGATAGCCGTGGACCGGATCAAGGCCACCGGCACCCCCGCCGAGCACCAGGGCGCCCTCCTCTACAACCCGGGCGGCCCCGGCGGCTCCGGCCTGCGCTTCCCGCGCCGGGTCACCACGAAGAACGCGATCTGGGCGAACACCGCCAAGGCCTACGACTTCGTGGGCTTCGACCCGCGCGGCGTCGGCAAGTCCGCCCCCATCTCCTGCGTCGACCCGGCCGAGTTCGTCAAGGGCCCCAAGGCCGACCCGGTCCCCGACAGCGAGGCCGACAAGCTCGCGCAGCGCAAGCTGGCCGCCGAGTACGCCGAGGGCTGCGCCGAGAAGAGCGGCGACCTGCTGCCCTTCATCAACACGCGCAACACCGCCCGCGACCTCGACGTCGTCCGCGCCGCACTCGGCGAGAAGAAGCTGAACTTCGTCGGCGTCTCGTACGGCACCTACCTCGGCGCGGTCTACGGCACCCTCTTCCCGACCCACGTCCGCCGCATGGTCCTCGACAGCGTCGTCAATCCGTCGAAGCAGAAGATCTGGTACGAGGCCAACCTCGACCAGGACATCGCCTTCGAGGGCCGGCTGAAGGACTGGATGACCTGGGTCGCCCAGCACGACGCCGCCTACCACCTCGGCGACACCTACGAGGAGGTCCGGAAGCAGTGGGAGACCCTGCGCGCCGCCGCCAAGAAGGCGCCCCTCGGCGGCAAGGTCGGCCCGGCCGAGCTCATCGGCTTCTTCCAGAACGCCCCCTACTACGACTCCATGTGGGCCCCGGTCGCCGAGGCCTGGAGCGCGTACGCGGCGGGCGACCCGCAGCCGCTGATCGACTCGGCCGCGTCGGACCCGACCGACACGGCGGGCAACGCGGCCTCGGAGAACGGCAACGCCGTCTACACCGCGGTCGAGTGCGCCGACGCGCCCTGGCCGACCAGCTGGAAGAAGTGGGACCGGGACAATAGCCGGCTCCACGAGCAGTACCCGTTCATGACCTGGGCCAACGCGTGGATGAACCTGCCCTGCGCCACCTGGTCCGCCCCGCGCCAGCGCCCGACCGAGGTGAGGACCGGCAAGGGCCTGCCGCCGGTGCTCATCACCCAGTCGGAGCGCGATGCCGCCACCCCGTACGCGGGCGCCGTCGAACTGCACAAGCGGTTCAAGGGCTCGCGCCTGATCACGGAGCGGGACGCCGGCTCGCACGGCCTCACCAACGCGGTCAACCCGTGCCTCAACACCAAGGTCGAGGCCTATCTGCTGACCGGGAAGCTGGACGCGCGGGACCAGGTCTGCGCTCCGCACGCCACGCCGCAGCCGTGACGGCCCGCACCGCGTGACGAAGGAGGGGGCGGCCGTCCGACGGCCGCCCCTTTCTTCATGCCCGTGACGCCGGCCGGGCGTCCTCCGCGCGACACCGCGCCGTGCGCGGATCCGCCGTCAGCGTTCCCGGCCGGGGAACTTGCGCGGCGGCGTCCCACCCGGGGCCTCCGATGCCTCCGACGCCTCCGCGGCCTTCACCACCGCCGCGTACTCGTCCACGTACTCCTGCCCGGACAGCCGCAGGATCTCGTACATGATCTCGTCGGTCACCGCGCGGACCACCGCCCTCTCACCCGCCGAGCCCTCGAAGCGCGAGAAGTCCAGCGGTTCCCCGAACCGGATGGTGACCCGCCGAATCCTCGGCACCACCTTCCCCGGCGGCTGGATCTCGAAGGTCCCCACCATGGCGCAGGGCACCACCGGCACCCCGGCCGTCAGCGCCATCACCGCCACTCCCACCTTCCCCTTGTAGAGCCGCCCGTCGTGCGACCGCGTCCCCTCCGGATAGATGCCCAGCAGCTCGCCCCGGTCGAGGACGCCGAGTCCCTCGCGGATCGCCGCCTTCCCGGCCTCCTTCCCCGACCGGTCGACCGGGATCTGCCCGGCCGCCCGGAAGAAGGCCGCCGTCAGCCGGCCCTTGATCCCCGGCCCCGTGAAGTACTCCTGCTTCGCGAGGAAGGTGATCCGCCGGTCGAGGACGACCGGCATCAGGAAGTGGTCGGAGAAGGACAGGTGATTGCCCGCGACGATCGCCGCGCCCTCCTCCGGGATGTGCTCGAGCCCCTCGATCCGCGGCCGGAACAGCAGCCTCAGGAGCGGTCCGAGCAGTACGTGCTTCATCAGGTGGTAGAACACCCGCGACCCCCGTTTCGTCGTCCGTCAAGCCCGTTGTATCCGTGCGCGGGCCCGTGGTCCACTGATGGGGGAGCGTCACCATGACGAGCGAGCGGCGAACCGGACGCCCCGGCCGCGTCCTCACCGCGCTGTTGTGCGCGCTGACGGCGGCCGGTCTGTACGGCTGCGCCGACCCGGGCAGGCCCGAACCCACACCGAGTCCCGCCACCACGGCACCCGCGCCCACCACCCCCACGTCCCCGGCCCCCACGACGGCCGCGCCGACCGGGCGCTCGCCCTTCACCGGGCTTCCGGCCCGCCCCGCGCCGGTCCTCGCCGTCAAGATCGACAACGTGGGCCCCGCCCGTCCCCACACCGGCCTCGGCGCGGCCGACCTGGTCTACGTCGAACAGGTCGAGGCGGGCCAGACCCGGCTCCTCGCCGTCTACTCCTCCCGGCTCCCCGACCGGACGGGCCCCGTCCGCAGCGCCCGTGAGTCCGACGTCGAGCTGCTCGCGCAGTTCGACGACCCGGCGCTTGCCTACTCCGGCTCCCAGACCGCCCTGAAACCGCTGCTCAGGGCCGCGCCCCTGCACGCACTGCCGCCGGAGGACGCCCCCCGAGCCTTCGTCCGCGGTGGCGGCCGTCCCGCGCCCCACAACCTGTACCTCCTGCCGGGCCGGGCCCTGGCGGCGGCTCCCGGCACCGGGCTCGCCCAGGACATCGGATTCCGCTTCGGGGCGCCTCCCGAGGGCGGCACCCCGGTCAGCGAGCGCACCGTGCGCTACCCCGCCGCCCGGTACACCTTCACCTGGTCCGCTCCCGACAAGGCCTGGCGGGTCGCGATGGACGGCAGACCCGCCGTGACCACGGACGCCGGGCCGCTGAAGCCGGCGACCGTCGTGATCCAGTACGTCGACATCCGCCCGTCCCGCTTCCGCGACTTCCTCGGCAGCGTCTCCCCGTACACCGAGACCGTCGGGAGCGGCACCGCGCTCGTCCTGCGCGACGGACGCGCCCACGAGGCCCGCTGGTCCCGTCCCATGGCGACGGCCGGCACCACCTTCACGACCCCGGACGGACAGCGGCTCGCCTTCGCACCGGGCCAGGTCTGGGTGGTCCTGGCCCCGAAGGGCTGATCGACAAGACACCCCCTAGGGCCGCGCGGGGCCTGTCGGTGGGCGGCGGCGGGGGGTGGAGGGGGTCGCGCCGTCCGAGGCGGCGAGGCCGATCGTCGCCACTCCGAGCACGATCCAGGCGAACCAGAGCCAGCCGCTGCTGCCTAGCGCCACCGTGTACGCCGTCGTCAGCACCAGCGCGGCACAGGTGAGCACCGTCATCGTCTTCGTGGAACCGGACATCAGTCCGCCCTCCTCCAACCGAGGACACGGAAGCCGTCCAGGCCATGGTGACCCCCCGAGAGGGGCGCGCGCTACTCCCCGGACGCTCCGGCGTGCGCCGGGAACGCCGCCGGGCCCCACGATCCGGCGCGGAGCGTCACCGCCGGGTCTGGAGGGAGGCCAGGTACGCGTTGTAGGCCTCCAGCTCCTTGTCCCCGTTCCGGTCGGCGGCCCGGTCCTGGCGGACCGCCTGCCGCTGCTCGGAGTGGTACCACTGGTAGACCAGCGCGATCAGCACGAGCACGGACGGGATCTCGCTGAACGCCCACGCGATGCCGCCCGCCGCGTTCTGGTCGGTGAGCACGTCGATGCCCAGCGAGGCCGGCGGGTTCTCGTACGCCTTGACCATCGGCTCCGACGCCATCATCAGCGCGATGCCGAAGAAGGCGTGGAACGGCATCCCCGCGAACAGCTCCAGCATCCGCATCACATAGCCCGGCCGGTGCGGACCCGGGTCGACGCCCATGATCGGCCAGAAGAAGACCACGCCCACCATCAGGAAGTGCACCATCATCCCGATGTGCCCGGGCTTCGAACCCATCAGGAAGTCGAAGAGCGGCGTGAAGTACAGCGCGTACAGGCTCGCGATGAACATCGGGATCGTGAAGCCGGGGTGCGTGATCACCTTGATGTACCGGCTGTGCAGCAGCTTCAGGAGCAGCTCGCGCGGCCCCGTCGACCCGCGGCCCGCCACCGGAAGGGCCCGCAGCGCGAGGGTCACCGGCGCGCCGAGCAGCAGCAGGATCGGCGACAGCATGGAGATCACCATGTGCTGCACCATGTGCACGCTGAACATGACCATGCCGTAGTCGTTGAGCTTCGTGCAGGTCACGAGCGCGACGGTCAGCACGCCGACCGTGAAGAACACCGTCCGGCTCACCGGCCACGCGTCCCCGCGACGCCGCAGCCGCACCACGCCCACGCCGTACAGACCGAGCGCCGCGAGGCAGCCGATCAGGAAGAAGAGGTCGGGAGAGAACTCCAGGCCCCGCCCCAGCGTGAACGGCGGCAGATCCATGGTCGTGCCGTGCCCGCTGTGATCCATCGTGTGCACTCCTGGAGCCCGATTCGCGCTTGTTGTCCGCACCAGACTAGAACCGCCCCCGGCCGCGACTGCGACCGGGGGCGGATGTCACGTACGGACGCCGCTCAGAGCACGCACTCGGCCTCGGCGTACCGGTCGGCCGGGACCGTCTTGAGGGTCTCCACGGCCTGGGCCAGCGGGACCATCGTGATCTCGGTGCCGCGCAGCGCGGTCAGCATGCCGAACTCGCCGCGGTGCGCCGCCTCGACCGCGTGCCAGCCGAAGCGGGTGGCGAGGACCCGGTCGTACGCGGTGGGGGTGCCGCCGCGCTGGACGTGGCCCAGGATCACCGGACGGGCTTCCTTGCCGAGCCGCCGCTCCAGCTCCACGGAGAGCTGGTTGGCGATCCCGGTGAAGCGCTCGTGGCCGTAGATGTCGGTGCCGGCGGTCTTGAACTCCATCGAGCCCTCACGCGGCTTCGCGCCCTCCGCCACGACCACGATCGCGAACCGCTTGCCGGCCTCGAAGCGCTCGCCGACCCGGGCGGTCAGCTCGTCCATGTCGAAGGGGCGCTCGGGGACGACCACGGCGTGCGCGCCTGCGGCCATGCCGGAGTGCAGCGCTATCCAGCCGGTGTGGCGGCCCATGACCTCGACGACGAGGACCCGCTGGTGGGACTCGGCGGTGGTCTTCAGCCGGTCGAGGGCCTCGGTGGCGACGGTCACGGCCGTGTCGAAGCCGAAGGTGACGTCGGTGGAGGCGATGTCGTTGTCGATGGTCTTCGGGACGCCGACGATGGGCAGACCCGCCTCGGAGAGCAGGTTCGCCGCCTTCAGGGTGCCTTCGCCGCCGATCGGGATGATGGCGTCGAGGCCCAGGTCGGCCACGTGGCCGCGGGCGCGCTCGACGCCGCCGACCAGGTGCGCGGGCTGGACCCGCGAGGAGCCGAGGATGGTACCGCCCCGGGCCAGGATGCCGCCCACCGCTTCGAGGTCGAGCTTGCGGTAGTCGCACTCCAGGAGGCCCTTCCACCCGTCGTGGAAGCCGATGACCTCGTCGCCGTGGTCGACGACGGCGCGGTGCACGACGGAACGGATGACAGCGTTCAGACCGGGGCAGTCTCCGCCGGAGGTGAGCACGCCAATGCGCATAGCCCAAAAACCTTTGCAACGTGGGCCGACTCCCGGACCACGTCGTCCGGCTGGATCCCCGCCACCCTATCGCCGCAGGGTGGCGGGGCCGAACCGGATGTCCGCACAGTGGACAACGTACGTTCGTACGAGGGACCAACAGCGGTGCGCGGGCTGACTCAGGCGGGCTGCGAGGCCGCCGTGATGCGCTCGGCGCGCAGCGCCTCGTACCAGCGGTCGTCGGTCGGCGGCAGCGCGTTCACGTCGAGGGCCAGCTTCAGGAGCAGGTCCGCGATCTGCGGGTTCCTGGCCATGACGGGGCCGTGCATGTACGTACCGAAGACGGTGTCGTTGTACGCGCCCTCGGTGCCGTCGCCGGTCCCGTTGCCGTTGCCGAAGACGGTGCGGGCGAACGGCCGGGCCGTCGGGCCGAGATGGGTGATGCCCTGGTGGTTCTCGAAGCCCGTCAGCTGGGGGAGGCCGAGCCGCGGGTCGATGTCCGCGAGGACGTCGCCGACGCACCGCGCGCCCTCGCCGCGGGTCGAGATCACGTCGATCAGACCCAGGCCGGCCTCGCGCTCGCCGAGGTCGTTGATGAACTCGTGGCCCAGGATCTGGTAGCCGGCGCAGACCGAGAAGATGATCGCGCCGTTGGACGCGGCCCGGCTCAGGCCGCCGTCCCGCCGCAGCCGCTCGGACGCGAGCCGCTGCGGCCGGTCCTCACCGCCGCCGATCAGGTAGATGTCGCCGGAGGTCGGCACCGGCTGGTCGCTGCGGACGTCGACGCGCTCGACGTGGAGGCCGCGCTGCTCCGCGCGGCGCTGGACGACGAGGACGTTGCCCTGGTCGCCGTAGGTGCTGAGCAGGTCCGGGTAGACCCAGACCAGGCGCAGGCTGCTGTCACTCATGCTGCAAGTCCTCTACGGGTCAGTTGCCGACGCGGCGGCGGACGTCCTGGAAGGCGGTGTAGTTGGCGATCAGCTCGATCTGCCCGGGCGGGGCCATCGCGACGGCCTCGTCGATCGTCTCGCAGACGCGGAAGTCCACGCCCGCGACCTCCAGGCGGACCGCGAGGTCCAGCTTCCGGTCGCCGATCACCATGATCGGGTGGCCGGCGAGCCGGCCGTAGTCCACGTCCCACAGCCAGGAGGTGTCCGTGCCGTCGGCGCCGCGCGCGTTGACGGAGAGGATCACCGGGGTCGGCGGCTGGTCGATGAGGGAAAACGTTTCGAGCCAGCCCGCCGGGTTCTTCGCGAGCAGCAGTCGCAGGTCGCGGCCCTGGAAGGAGACGACGTCGTAGCGTCCGGCGACGGCCTGCACCTGGTACATGCGCTCCAGGGCGACCTGCGGCGGCACGCCGAAGACGGCGGCGACGGCGGCCGAGGTGGCGGCGTTCGCCTTGTTGGCGCGGCCGGGCAGCTGGAGACGGATCGGCCAGGCCGAACCGTGCGGGTCGAGCACGTGGTCGCCGCTGAGCGCCCAGCTCGGCGCGGGACGGCGGAAGCCGCACTCGCCGCAGAACCAGTCGTCGCCCGGACGCTGCATCACACCGCCGCAGGCGGGGCACGACCAGGCGTCGTCCTTCCACTCCTGGCCGGCTGCCACCCACACCACGTTGGGCGAGGAGGAGGCGGCCCAGACGATGAGCGGGTCGTCGGCGTTGGCGACGACGACGGCCTTGGTGCCGTTGAGCCCCTCGCGCCACTTCTCGGCGAGCATCCGGGTCTCGGCGGCGCGGTCGAGCTGGTCGCGGGAGAGGTTGAGCAGCGCGATCACCTTGGGCGTGGTGTCGCGGGCGACGCCGGCGAGGTACTTCTCGTCGACCTCGATGACGCCGTACTTGGAGTCCGAGCCGCCGGCGAGCGCCGAGGTGATGCCGGCGGGCATGTTGGCGCCGAGCGCGTTCGAGACGACGGGGCCCGCCGCACGCAGGGCCTCCGCGATGAGCCGGGTCGTCGTCGTCTTGCCGTTGGTCGCCGACACCAGGACGACGTCCAGGTGCTGTGCGAGCCGACCGAGGAGGTCCGGGTCGAGCCGCAGCGCCACCTTGCCGCCGATCACGGATCCACTGCCGCGCCCCGCCGCACGCGACACCGCGGCCGCGGCCTTGCCCGCCGTCACGGCCAGCTTGGCGCGCGGCGACAGCGGCTCTGGATTACCGGGGTGTCCTGACATCGTTCTTGTTCCTCCTTGCGTCGGTCCGGGCTCAGCCTATCGAGATCCGGCCAGCAGCCCGAACAGCGGCACCGTCTGCCGGCCGCGGGAAACAGCCAGGTCACGGCGGACCGTACCCTTACGGCCATGCGAAACCGCCCCATCCCCGGCAGTTCCGGCCTCGTCCGAGCGATGACTCTGCTCGGCGACCCCGTGCTGCACAGCCCGTGTGAGCCCGTCACCGACTTCGGGCCCGAACTGGCCCGGCTCGTCGAGGACATGTTCGCCACGATGTACGCGGCGAACGGCGTCGGCCTCGCGGCCAACCAGGTCGGCGTGGGCCTGCGCGTCTTCGTGTACGACTGCCCCGACGACGACGAGATCCGCCACCTGGGCCATGTGGTGAACCCGCGCCTGGTGGAGGCGGACGGCGACGTGATCCGGGGCCCCGAGGGCTGCCTCTCACTGCCGGGCCTGGAAGCCCCGACGCCCCGTTACGACCGCGCGGTGGTCGAGGGCGTACGGATCGACGGGACTCCGATACGCGTGGAGGGCACGGGGTTCTTCGCCCGCTGCCTCCAGCACGAGGCCGATCACCTGGAGGGCGGCGTCTACGCGGACCGGGTCACGGGGTGGCGCAAGTCACGTCTGATCCGGGCCGTCCGCAAGGAGCCGTGGGGGAGCGGGGCCGGGGTGCTGGAGGCGTAGCGGCCCTCCATGTCCCCCCCCGAGAGACCTTCATGTCCCCCAGGAGGCGCGCCCTAGAACCCGGGTCCGCCGGGACGGTCGTCGGCCTCCGCGAGCCGGCCCCACAGCAGGTCGGCCAGACTGCGGACGAGCTCCTCGCGGGAGCAGGGGCGCTCGCCGAGCCACCAGTCGCCGGCCGCGTGCATCATGCCGACGATGCCGTGGCCCCAGATGCGGGCCTGGGCCTCGGCGGCCGGGCCCAGGTCGACGCGCTCGGCGATGACCTGGCCGAGTTCCTCGCCCATGCGGCGGAGCAGCGGCGCGGAGTGCCGGCCGACGTCGAAGCCCTGCTCGGTCTGGTGCGGCTCCTCCGCGGGGTGCATGAGGAAGCGGTAGACCTGCGGCATCGCCTCGATCGAGGCGAGGTAGGTGTCGAGGGTGGCCTCGACACGGCGCCGCCGGTCGGCGGGCGCGTCGAGCGCGGCCCGCAGGGACGAGAGGAGGGCGTCCGTGTGCCGGATGGCGAGGGCGCGGTACAGGCCGCCCTTGTCGCCGAAGTGGCGGTAGAGGATCGGTTTGGTGATGCCGGCCTCGGCCGCGATCGCGTTCATGGAAGCCTGGGGGCCGTCCCGGAGCACCACCCGGTCCGCCGCCTCCAGCAGTTCGCGGCGCCGCTGTTCGGCGGGCGTCTGCCGGTCGGTGGTCCGGTGTGCGATGTCCATAGCGTGTCTCCCCGCCCGTGCGATTCCGTGAGGCTGTCGCAACGTAACACCCGGCCGGTGCCCGGTGCTGGTCGGCCCGAACCGCTCCGCCGCTGGTTGACAGCCCGTACCGGCCGGTAACAGACTGGTGTTACCGCAAGTAACTCACCGCTGGGAGGGCACATGGGCGAGTTCACGCTCGAACTCAACGATGACCAGAAGCAGGTCCGCGACTGGCTCCACGGTTTCGCCGCCGACGTGATGCGCCCCGCGGCCGCCGAATGGGACGAGCGTGAGGAGACGCCCTGGCCGATCATCCAGGAAGCGGCCAAGATCGGCATCTACTCCCTCGACTTCTACGCCCAGCAGTTCTTCGACCCCACCGGTCTCGGCATCCCGATCGCGATGGAGGAGCTCTTCTGGGGCGACGCCGGCATCGCCCTCTCCATCGTCGGCACGGGTCTCGCCGCCGTCGGCGTCCTCGCCAACGGTACCGAGGAGCAGATCGGCACCTGGGTCCCGCAGATGTACGGCGACGCGACCGACGTCAAGCTCGCCGCCTTCTGCTCCTCCGAGCCCGACGCCGGCTCGGACGTCGCCTCCATGCGAACCCGGGCCGTGTACGACGAGGCCAAGGACGAGTGGGTGCTCAACGGCACCAAGACCTGGGCGACCAACGGCGGCATCGCCAACGTCCACGTCGTCGTCGCCGTCGTCGACGCCGAACTCGGCTCCAAGGGCCACGCCTCCTTCATCGTCCCGCCGAACACCCCGGGCCTCTCCCAGGGCCAGAAGTTCCAGAAGCACGGTATCCGCGCCTCCCACACCGCCGAGGTCGTCCTGGAGGACGTCCGGATCCCCGGCCACTGCCTCCTCGGCGGCAAGGAGAAGCTGGACGAGCGCCTCGCCCGTGCCCGGGAGAAGGCCAAGTCGGGCGGCGAGCGCGTCAAGAACGCCGCCATGGCCACCTTCGAGGCCTCGCGCCCGGCGGTCGGAGCCATGGCCGTCGGCACCGCCCGCGCCGCGTACGAGGTGGCCCTCGACTACGCGAAGACCCGCGTCCAGTTCGGCCGCCCGATCATCGAGAACCAGGGCGTCGCCTTCCAGCTCGCCGACATGGCCACCCAGATCGACGCGGCCCGCCTCCTCGTCTGGCGCGCCTCCTGGATGGCCACGGCGGGCAAGCCGTTCACGGCGGCCGAGGGCTCCATGTCCAAGCTGTACGCCAGCGAGGTCGCCAAGCAGGTCACCGCCCAGGCCATCCAGATCCTCGGCGGCAACGGCTACACCCGCGAGTACCCGGTGGAGCGCATGCACCGCGACGCCGCCATCTACACCATCTTCGAGGGCACCAGCGAGATCCAGCGCATGGTGATCAGCCGGGCGCTGGCGAAGTAGCGGCTCCTCACACCACGCAGAACTCGTTGCCCTCCGGGTCCTGGAGGACCACGGCGTAGTAGTCCATGCCGTTCGGCTCGTCCATCGTGTACAGGATCGTGGCGCCGATCGCCGTCAGCCGGGCCACCTCGCCGTCCACCCGCTCGCGGCGGAGGGCGAGGGGGACCTCGCGGCCGCCGCCGACCTTGAGGTCGAGGTGGACCCGGTTCTTGACGGTCTTCGGCTCGGGGACCCGCTGGAACCAGACCCGGGGGCCGGTGCCCTTCGGGTCGACGATGGACTCCGGGAGCTCCCCGGCGTCCTCCTCCAGCTCCTCCTCGGGGACGCCGATCGCCTCCCAGTACGCCCGCCACGTGGGGTGTCCCCCGGGCGGTGGATCGGGGACGTACCGCAGGGCCTCCAGCCAGAAGGGCACCAGGCGCCGGGGGTCGGCGCAGTCGATCGTCAGTTGCAGGGTCAGCTCGGGTGGCTCCATGGCACGAGCCTCCCAGACGCCACTGACAACGGCGGGGCCCGGCGGCATCAGGCCAACCGGCCAGATTCAGACGGGTGTTCGGCGGTTACTACCCGAGGGTTACTTCCTGGGGGACAATCGCCCCGCAGGTGACGATCGAGGGGGAACCGTTCATGGCCATCACCACCGGTACCGAAGCGCCCGAACTCGCGGGACTTCCGCTGCTCGGCTCCATGTTCGACCTCAAGAACGACTCCCTGGGCACCTTCCTGAGGGCCCAGCGCGAGCACGGCGACGTCGTACGGATCACCGCGGGACCGCCCGGCATGCGCGCCGTCGTCTACGGCGTCTTCTCCGCCGAGGGCGCCCAGCAGGTCCTCGCCGGCGAATCCGCCAACTTCCGCAAGGACAACCGGTTCTACCGGGAGCTGCGCGAGTCCTTCGGCAACGGGCTCCTCACGAGCCAGGACGACGACTACCTCCGCCAGCGCCGGCTCGTCCAGCCCCTCTTCACCCGCCGCCGTGTCGACTCCTACGCCTCGGCCGTCGCCGCCGAGGTCACCACCCTCCTCGGCGAGTGGCAGGACGGCGGCGGATCCGTCGACGTCCTCCAGGAGATGACCCGCTTCGCCATGCGGGCCGTCGCCCGCATCCTCTTCGGCACGGACGTCGACGCCGCCGTCGAGATCGTCGAGCGCAGCTTCCCCGAACTCGGCGCCTACGTGCTGCGCCGCGGCTTCTCCCCGGTCAACGTCCCCCGCGACTGGCCCACCCCGGGCAACCGCAAGGCCGCCGCCGTCCACCAGGCGCTGTACGAGGTCTGCGACCGCATCATCGCCGAACGCCGCGGCTCCGGCGCGGCCCCCGGCGACGGGCAGGACCTCCTCAGCCTCCTCGTCGAGGCCGAGAGCGCCGAGGACGACAGCTTCGACGCGACCGAACTCCGCGAGCAGGTCCTCGTGTTCCTGCTCGCCGGTCACGAGACGACCGCCAGCTCCCTCGGCTTCGCCCTGCACCTCCTCGCCCTCCACCCGGAGGCGCAGAAGCGCGCCCACGAGGAGGTCGACCGGGTCCTCGCCGGCCGTACCCCCGGGGCCGCCGACCTCGACGCGCTGCCGTACGTCACCCAGGTCCTCAAGGAGGCCATGCGGCTCTTCCCGGCCGCCGCGGCCATCGGCCGCCGTGCCGTCGCCGCCACCGAGATCGGCGGCGTCACCATCCCGGCGGGCTCGGACGTCATCGTCGCCCCCTGGGTCACCCACCGCCACCCGGACTACTGGGAGGACGCGGAGCGCTTCGACCCGGACCGCTTCACGCCCGAGGCGGAGGCCACCCGCCCCCGGTACGCCTGGTTCCCCTTCGGTGGCGGCCCGCGCGCCTGCATAGGCCAGCACTTCTCCATGCTGGAGTCGGTGATCGCCCTGGCGATGATCCTCCAGCGCTACGGCTTCGAGGCCGTCGACACCGAGGTCCCCGTCACCGCCGCGATCACCCTCCAGGCGACGGGCCCGGCCCGCTGCCGCCTCAAGCCCAGGACCGCCTAGGGTCTTTCGTTCGGATCAGGCCGGATCAGGGCGCGGTGCCGGACCCCGCGAGCCCGGCATGATCCAAACGAGAGGCCCTGGCAGTCACGCCGTTCCTAGCGCCGGGTCGCGACCACGGCCGTCGCCCACCACTCCTCGGAGGTGACCAACTCGGGGACGAGGAGGTCGCCCGAGACCTTCCTGACGGCCTCCGCGGCCATTTCGGCCTGGCGTTCGCTCGTCTCCACGAGGAGGTGTCCGCCCGGCGCCAGCCACTCCGGCGCCTCGGCGGCGACCCGCCGCAGCACGTCGAGACCGTCCGGGCCGCCGTCGAGCGTGACGTGCGGCTCGTGGTCCCGTGCCTCGGGCGGCAGCAACCCGATCTCCTCGGTCGGTACGTAGGGCACGTTCGCGACCAGGATCTCGACCCGGCCCCGCAGATCCGGCGGGAGCGGCGCGAACAGGTCGCCCTCGTACACCCGGCCGCCGCGCGGCTCGACGTTCCGCCGGGCGCAGCGCACCGCCGCCGGCTCGATGTCCGAGGCGTGCACCTCCGCGCCTCCGACCCGGTCGAGCAGCACCGCGCCCGCCGCGCCTGAGCCGCAGCACAGGTCGACGCAGACGGCGCCCGGCCGGGCCAGCTCCACCGCGTGCCCGACCAGGAACTCCGTACGCCGCCGGGGCACGAAGACCCCGCCGTCGACCTCGATCCGCAGCCCGCCGAACTCGGCCCAGCCCACGATGTGCTCCAGCGGCAGGCCCGCGGCCCGCCGCTCGACCATGAGGTCGAGCTCGGCGGCGCCGCTCGCCGCGGCGAGCAGCATCTCCGCCTCCTCCTCGGCGAAGACGCACCCGGCGGCCCGCAGTCGCTCGACGACGCCGGCGTCAGACAAGCTGCGCCTCGATCTCGGCGATGATCTCGGGGGCGTCCGGCTCGACGCGCGGACGGAAGCGGGTCACCCGGCCGTCGCGGCCGACGAGGAACTTCTCGAAGTTCCACTGGACGTCACCGGCCTCCCCGTCGGCGTCGGCGACCTTGACCAGCTCCGCGTAGAGCGGGTGGCGGGCCTCGCCGTTGACGTCCGTCTTCTCCAGGAGCGGGAAGGACACCCCGTACGAGGTCGAACAGAAGGTCCGGATCTCCTCGGCGCTCCCCGGCTCCTGGCCCGCGAACTGGTTGCAGGGCACGCCGAGCACGGTGAAACCGCGCTCCCCGTACTCCTTCTGCAGCCGCTCAAGACCCGCGTACTGCGGGGTCAGACCGCACTTGGAGGCCACGTTCACGACCAGGACGGGGCGGTCCCGGTAGTCGGCGAGGGAGATCGGGTCACCGGTCAGTGTCTTCAGCGGAATGTCGTACAGGCTCATGGACTGCTCCTCGTGGAAATAGGGTTTGATCACAGCATGGGAGACGAACCACTGGCAATCGCGATCGATTCCGCACCGGAGGAGGGACCGCGCCGGGTGTGCTGCCGGCTCTGCGGCCGCCCCCTGACCGGAGCGGACTCGCGACGCACGGGCCTCGGCCCGACCTGCGACGCCAAACTCCACCCCCCTGCCCCCGACATCCGCACCCGTCGCCACGAGGTCGAGCAGGACACCCTCCCTGGCATCGACCCGTCGCCGTAGGCGCCTCGGGCCGGAACCGGGCGACGCTACCAGCGCGGAAAAGCGATCGCCCAGCCGTTTCCCCGGTCGGCACAGTGAGCCCCGATGAGAGCGAAACCCGAGCGACCGGAGTCCTGAAATGTCGACCCTGCGCGTCACCGCCGAAGTCCTGACCGTCCATCCGCACCCCAACGCCGACGCCCTGGAACTCGCCCAGGTCGGTCTGTACCGGGCCGTCGTCGCCAAGGGTGCCTACCGGACCGGCGACGCCGCCGTCTACATCCCGGAGCAGGCGGTGCTGCCCGCCGCGCTCGTCGACGAGCTCGGGCTGACCGGGCGGCTCTCCGGGAAGGGATCGGACCGGGTCAAGGCGGTGCGGCTGCGCGGGGAGCTGTCGCAGGGGATCGTGTGCCGGCCCGGCGCTCTCGCGGACACCGACCTGGCGCGGGCGGCGGCCGACGGCACCGACTTCGCGGAGACCCTGGGCATCACCAAGTGGGCGCCGCCGGTCCCCACGACCATGGACGGCGACGTCGAGGCCGCCCCCGACCTGCTGCCCTGGGTCGACATCGAGAACCTCCAGCGCTATCCCGGCATCTTCGAGCCGGGCGAGCCCGTCGTCCTGACCGAGAAGCTCCACGGAACGGCCTGCCTGCTGACCCTGCACGCCGAGGACGGCCGCGCACAGGTCTCCTCCAAGGGGTACGGGGCCAAGGGCCTCGCCCTCAAGGAGGACCCGCGCAACCTGTACTGGCGGGCCGTCCACGGCCACGGACTGCCCGCCGTCGCCGAGCGGCTCGCGAAGCGGCTCGGCGCCCGGCGCGTCGGGCTCTTCGGCGAGGTGTACGGCGCCGGGGTTCAGGACCTCGCGTACGGCGCCGACGGCCGGGGCGAGACGGTCGGGTACGCCCTGTTCGACGTGTCGGCCGACATCGACGGTCAGATCCACTGGCTGGACCCGGCCGAGGTCCTGGAGCCCGGCGAGGCCCCGCTCGTCCCGCGCCTCTACGCCGGCCCGTACGACCTGGACACCGTCCTCGCCCACGCGAGCGGCCGCGAGACCGTGTCCGGCCGCGAGGCGCACCTGCGGGAGGGCGTCGTCATCAGGCCCGCGACCGAGCGGTACAGCCCGGTCGTCGGCGGCCGGGCCATCGCCAAGGCGGTCAGCCCGGCCTACCTGACCCGCAAGGGCGGCACCGAGTACGAGTGACCGGGAGGGAGGGCTACAGCTTCCTGAACAGGCCCTCCTGGACCACCGACACCAGGAGCCGGCCCTCGCGGTCGTAGATCCGGCCCCGGGCCAGGCCCCGGCCGCCCGTGGCGATCGGGGACTCCTGGTCGTACAGGAACCACTCGTCCGCGCGGAACGGCCGGTGGAACCACATCGCGTGGTCGAGCGACGCCATGTCGAAGCCGCGCGGGCCCCAGAGCGGCTCGACCGGGATGCGGACCGCGTCCAGGAGCGTCATGTCCGAGGCGTACGTCAGGGCGCAGGTGTGGACCAGCGGGTCGTCGCCCAGCGGGCCGACGGCCCGCATCCACACCGCGCTGCGCGGGTCCGCGTCGGTGATCTCCTCCTTGGTCCAGCGCAGCCGGTCCACGTACCGGATGTCGAACGGCTGCCGGCGGGCCATCCGCTCCAGGGCCTCCGGCAGCGCGCCCAGGTGTTGGCGGATCTCGTCCGCGAGGTTCGGCAGGGTCTCCGGGTCGGTCAGATGCCTCGGCGGCAGCTGGTGCTCGAAGGCACCCTCCTCAGGCCGGTGGAAGGAGGCCGTCAGATTGAAGATCGTCCGCCCCTCCTGGATCGCCGTGACCCGGCGGGTCGTGAACGAGCGCCCGTCCCGCACCCGCTCCACCTGGTACACGATCGGCACGCCCGGCCGCCCCGGCCGCAGGAAGTAGGCGTGCAGCGAGTGCACCGGCCGGTCGCCCTCGGTGGTGCGGCCGGCCGCCACCAGGGCCTGTCCGGCGACCTGCCCGCCGAAGACCCGTTGCAGCGACTCCTGCGGGCTGCGCCCACGGAAGATGTTGATCTCGATCTGCTCCAGGTCGAGCAGATCCACGAGCCTCTCGGCGGGATTCGTCACCACGGGACTGAACTCTCCTCTACAGCTGTCCGACGGACGTGACACGGACGACCGCGCGGCCCTCCTCGTCGGAGGCCGCGAGATCCACCTCCGCGCCGATGCCCCAGTCATGGTCGCCGTTCGGGTCGGCGAAGGTCTGCCGGACGCGCCACAGGCCGTGCGCCGCGTCCTCCTCGATGGCGAGCAGCTTCGGGCCCCGCGCGTCCGGGCCCGTACCGAGGTCGTCGTACTCGTCCCAGTACGCGTCCATCGCCTCGCCCCAGGCGTCCGCGTCCCAGCCGGACTCGGCGTCGAGCTCGCCGAGCGCGGCCACGTTGTCGAGCGCGGCCAGCTCCACCCGCCGGAACATCGCGTTGCGCACGAGGACCCGGAAGGCGCGGGCGTTGGCCGTGACCGGCTTGACCTGGTCGGCCTTCTCCTGGGCCTCCTCGGCCGTCTGCACCTCGGGGTTGGCGAGCTGCTCCCATTCGTCGAGCAGCGAGGAGTCGACCTGGCGCACCATCTCGCCCAGCCAGGCGATCAGGTCCTCCAGGTCCTCGGTCTTCAGGTCGTCCGGGATGGTGTGGTCGAGCGCCTTGTACGCGCTCGCGAGGTAGCGCAGGACGATGCCCTCGGTCCGCGCCAGCTCGTACCAGGAGGTGAACTCCGTGAAGGTCAGGGCCCGTTCGTACATGTCACGGATGACCGACTTCGGCGACACCGGGTGGTCGCCGACCCATGGGTGCGACTTCCGGTAGACGTTGTACGCGTGCCAGAGGAGCTCCTCCAGCGGCTTCGGGTACGAGATGTCCTGGAGCCGCTCCATCCGCTCCTCGTACTCGACGCCGTCCGCCTTCATCTGCCCGACCGCCTCGCCGCGCGCCTTGTTCTGCATGGCGTGGAGGATCTGGCGGGGGTCGTCGAGCGTCGACTCCAGGACGGACACCATGTCCAGGGCGTACGAGGGGGACTCCGGGTCCAGCAGGTCGAAGGCGGCGAGCGCGAACGTCGACAGCGGCTGGTTGAGCGCGAAGTCCTGCTGGAGGTCGACCGTCAGCCGGATCGTGCGTCCCTCGGCGTCCGGCTCGGGCAACTGTTCCACCACCCCGCCGTCGAGCAGCGAGCGGTAGATCGCGATGGCGCGCCGGATGTGCCGCAGCTGGGCCTTGCGCGGCTCGTGGTTGTCCTCCAGGAGCTTGCGCATCGCCTCGAAGGCGTTGCCCGGCCGGGCGATCACCGACAGGAGCATGATGTTGGTGACCTTGAAGCGGGAGGTCAGCGGCTCGGGCTCGGCGGCGATCAGCTTCTCGAAGGTGGTGTCGCTCCAGGCGACGAAGCCCTCGGGGGCCTTCTTGCGGACCACCTTGCGGCGCTTCTTCGGGTCGTCGCCGGCCTTGGCGAGCGCCTTCTCGTTCTCGATGACGTGCTCGGGGGCCTGGGCGACCACGTAACCGGCCGTGTCGAAGCCGGCCCGGCCGGCCCGGCCCGCGATCTGGTGGAACTCACGGGCGCGCAGCGTCCGCACCCGGGTGCCGTCGTACTTGGTCAGGGCCGTGAAGAGCACCGTGCGGATCGGCACGTTCACGCCGACGCCGAGGGTGTCCGTCCCGCAGATCACCTTCAGGAGGCCCGCCTGGGCGAGCTTCTCGACGAGCCGCCGGTACTTCGGCAGCATGCCCGCGTGGTGCACGCCGATGCCGTGGCGGACGTAACGCGAGAGGTTCTGGCCGAACTTGGTGGTGAAGCGGAAGTTGCCGATCAGCTCGGCGATCTTGTCCTTCTCCTCGCGCGTGCACATGTTGATGCTCATCAGCGACTGCGCGCGCTCGACGGCCTGCGCCTGCGTGAAGTGCACGATGTAGACCGGCGCCTGCCTGGTCTCGAGCAGCTCGGTCAGGGTGTCCGTGATGGGCGTGAGCCGGTACTCGTACGAGAGCGGCACCGGCCGGGTCGCCGAGCGGACCACCGAGGTCGGCCGGCCCGTGCGCCGGGTCAGGTCCTTCTCGAACATCGACATGTCGCCGAGCGTCGCCGACATGAGCACGAACTGCGCCTGGGGGAGTTCCAGGAGCGGGATCTGCCAGGCCCAGCCGCGGTCCTGTTCGGCGTAGAAGTGGAACTCGTCCATCACGACCTGGCCGATGTCCGCGTACTTGCCGTCCCGCAGCGCGATCGAGGCCAGCACCTCAGCCGTACAGCAGATGATCGGCGCGTCCGCGTTCACGGAGGCGTCGCCGGTCAGCATGCCGACGTTCTCGGTGCCGAAGAGCTTGCACAGGTCGAAGAACTTCTCCGACACGAGCGCCTTGATCGGCGCGGTGTAGAAGGTCACCTGGTCGTTCGCGAGCGCGGTGAAGTGCGCCCCCGCCGCGACCAGCGACTTTCCGGAGCCGGTGGGTGTGGACAAGATCACGTTGGCCCCGGAGACGACCTCGATCAGCGCCTCTTCCTGGGCCGGGTAGAGCGTGATGCCCCGGTCCTCGGCCCAGGAGGAGAAGGCCTCGAAGAGGGCGTCGGGGTCGGCGGTCGGCGGCAGCTGATCGATAAGGGTCACGCCCCCCATCTTGCCTGGATTCCGCTCGGATGAGGGAACCGGCCATCGGCAGCGTTGATCACGGACGATAGGCTCGCCCGTCGACCGTGCGTCAACTGAGCGCCGGCAGGGGAGAAACGGGGCGGGTCAACCATGATGGGACCGGCGCACTCGCTGTCCGGAGCCGCGGCCTGGCTGGGGGTCGGAGCGGTCGCGGCGGCCTTCGACCGGCCGATGCCCTGGCCGGTTCTCCTCGTCGGCGCGCTCATCTGCGCGGGCGCGGCCCTCGCCCCCGACCTCGACCACAAGTCGGCGACCATCTCGCGGGCCTTCGGACCGGTCTCCAAGGGCCTGTGCGAGATCGTCGACAAGCTGTCGTACGCGGTCTACAAGGCGACCCGCTCCTCCGCCGACCCGCGCAGGTCCGGCGGCCACCGGACCCTCACCCACACCTGGCTCTGGGCGGTCCTGATCGGCGGCGGCGCCTCCGCCGCGGCGGTCACCGGCGGCCGCTGGGCGGTCCTCGCCATCCTCTTCGTGCATCTGGTGCTCGCCGTGGAAGGCCTGCTGTGGCGGGCCGCCCGGATGTCCAGCGACGTCCTGGTGTGGCTGCTCGGGGCGACCAGCGCCTGGATCCTGGCGGGCGTGCTCGACAAGCCGGGCAACGGCGCGGACTGGTTCTTCACCGGCCCCGGCCAGGAGTACCTGTGGCTCGGCCTGCCGATCGTCCTGGGCGCCCTCGTCCACGACATCGGGGACGCCCTGACCGTCTCGGGCTGCCCGATCCTGTGGCCCATCCCGGTCGGCCGCAAGCGCTGGTACCCGATCGGTCCGCCGAAGTTCATGCGCTTCCGCGCCGGCAGCTGGGTCGAACTGAAGGTCCTGATGCCCGCCTTCATGCTTCTCGGCGGAGTGGGCGGGGCGTCGGCGCTCGGCTTCCTCTGACGTTCAGGCGGTACGGGGCACCCCGAGGGTCGTCACGAGCCGGGACAGCTCTTCCTGGAAGAGCTTGTCCGGGCTCGCCGTCTGGCGGCCGAGGTGTCCGTACACCTCCAGGGCCACGAGGCCGTGCAAGTGTCCCCAGAGCCGCAGGGCGAGGGCGACGCCCGCCGGGGGCAGTTCCGGGAAGGCCGGGCGCACCTTGTCGAGGAGTCCGGCGTCGAAGTCGGACCAGGTGAACGCGCTGTCCCGGTAGAGGGGTCCGGCGTGCGGCCAGGCGGCCGCGGCGAGCCCCGCGAGTCCGGTGCACACCCGGCGGGCCGCGTCCGGGGCCGGGCCCGCCTCGGGCGCGCGGTAGCCGGGGACCGGGTCGCCGTACACGAGCCGGAAGCCTTCGGGGTTCGCCAGGGCCCAGGCGCGGAAGGCGCGGGCCCAGGCGAGGATGCGAGCGGCCGGGTTTTCGGCGGGGGCGCCGGCCCAGGCCGCCTCCACGGTGTCGGCGAGCGCCGAGTACACGTCGTCGATGAGCCTGGTGACCAGGTCGTCCCGGGTGGCGAAGTAGCCGTAGATCGCGTTGGCCGTCATGCCCATCTCGCGGGCGATGGCGCGCAGCGTGATGGCGTCGGGGCCGCCCGAGGCCACCGCGACGCCCTGAACGTGCTGCGCACCTCGAACCGGCGGTGGACCTACTTCAGCCCCGCCGAGGACATCGCACCAGGGGAGCGCACCGGCCGCTTCCGCATCGGCGAGGACCAGCCGGTCAGGGACGCCGAGGGACGCAGCCGCGTCTCGGCGGAGGACGCGGCCGTGGCGCTGATCGACGAGGCGGAGCTGCCCCGCTTCGTCCAGCGCCGCTTCACGATCGGCTACTGAGCCGGGCCGGGCGGGGCCGTCGAACGACAGCCCCGTCCTGTCCGTCAGCCCCGCCTGGTCCGCCCGCCCTGTCGGTCAGCCGTGCCAGGAGCGCCACAGGGCCGCGTACGCCCCGTCCGCCGCGACCAGTTCCGTGTGGCTGCCGAGCTCGGTGATCCGGCCCGACTCGACCACCGCGATCAGATCGGCGTCGTGAGCGGTGTGCAGCCGGTGTGCGATGGCCACGACCGTGCGGCCGTCCAGGACACGGCCGAGGGAGCGCTCCAGGTGCCGGGCCGCCCGCGGGTCGAGCAGCGAGGTCGCCTCGTCGAGGACCAGCGTGTGCGGGTCCGCGAGGACGAGGCGGGCGAGGGCGATCTGCTGGGCCTGCGCGGGGGACAGGGACCTGCCTCCCGAGCCGACCTCGGTGTCCAGGCCCTCGTCGAGACCCCGCGCCCAGACCTCAGCGTCCACCGCCGTGAGCGCGGCCCACAGCTCGGTGTCCGACGCCCCCGTCCTGGCGAGCAGCAGATTGTCCCGGAGCGTGCCCACGAAGACGTGGTGCTCCTGGTTGACCAGGGCCACGTGCTCCCTGACCCGCTCGGCCGGCATCCGGGCCAGTTCGGCGGCGCCGAGCGTGACCGAGCCGGTCCGCGGGGCGTAGATCCCCGCGAGCAGCCGGCCGAGGGTGGACTTGCCCGCGCCCGAAGGGCCCACCAGGGCGATCCGGGTGCCGGGGGCCACCGTGAGGGAGACCTCGTGCAGCACGTCGACGCCCTCGCGGTAGCCGAAGCGGACGTCGTCGGCCCGGACGGCGCGGCCCTCCGGCCGCACCTCCTTGTCGCCCGCGTCCGGCTCGATGTCCCGGACGCCGACGAGCCGGGCCAGGGACACCTGGGCGACCTGGAGCTCGTCGTACCAGCGGAGCACCAGACCGATCGGGTCCACCAGCATCTGCGCGAGCAGGGCGCCCGTCGTCAGCTGGCCCACGTCGATCCAGCCCTGGAGGACGAAGACCCCGCCGAGCAGGAGCACGGAACAGAGCACCGTCATGTGGGTGACGTTGACGACAGGGAAGAGCACCGAACGCAGGAAGAGGGTGTACCTCTCCCACGCGACCCACTCGGTGATGCGCCGGTTCGACAGGGCGATCCGGCGGTCGCCGAGGCGGTGCGCCTCGACCGTGCGGCCGGCGTCGACCGTCTCGGCGAGGGCGGCGGCCACCGCCGCGTACCCCGCGGACTCCGAGCGGTACGCCGAGGGCGCCCGCTTGAAGTACCACCGGCCGCCCACGATGAGCAGCGGCGCGGCGAGCAGCGCGGCAAGGGCGAGCGGCGGCGAGGTCACCGCCAGGCCGCCGAGCAGCAGTCCCGCCCACACGACGCCGATGGCCAGCTGGGGCACGGCCTCGCGCATCGCGTTGGAGAGCCGGTCGACGTCGGTGGTGATCCGGGACAGCAGGTCGCCGGTGCCGGCCCGTTCGAGGACGCCGGGAGGCAGGCCGACCGCGCGGACCAGGAAGTCCTCCCGGAGGTCGGCGAGCATCTCCTCGCCGAGCATCGCCCCGCGCAGCCGGACGAGCCGTACGAAGAACGTCTGGACGAGCAGCGCGACCGCGAACAGCGCGACCGTGCGCTCCAGATGCAGTTCGCGCGCTCCCGAGGCGAGTGCGTCCACCACCGAACCGAGCAGGTACGGGCCGGCCATCGAGGCGATCACGGCGACCGCGTTCACCCCGATGAGCAGCGCGAACGCCCGGCGGTGACGGCGCAGCAGCTCGCGGACGTAGGTGCGGACGGTCGCGGTCGCGGCGACGGGCAGTGTCGTCGCCGTCGTCGGGGCCGCCGGGTCGTACTCCGGTGGCGCCAGGCCGATCATGCCGTCTCCCCTTCCAGTGCTTCGACGCCGTCGGGGCGGTGGACCGCCTCGGCGCTCTCCTCCTCGGTCTCGCGGGTGACGACCGCGCGGTAGCGGGGCTCCCGCGCGAGCAGCTCGCGGTGGGTGCCGACGGCGACCGCCTGGCCGTCGTCGACCAGGACGACCCGGTCGGCGCGGTCCAGGAGCAGCGGCGAGGAGGCGAGGACCACGGTGGTCCCGCCCGCGCGCAGCCGGGCGATCCCGTCGGCCACCCGTGACTCGGTGTGCGAGTCGACCGCCGAGGTCGGCTCGTCCAGGACGAGCACCTCCGGGTCGGTCACCAGGGACCGGGCGAGCGCGAGCCGCTGCCGCTGGCCGCCGGAGAGCGACCGGCCCCGCTCGGTGATCCGGGTGCGCATCGGGTCTCCGTCGGTGTCCACGGAGGCCTGCGCGAGGGCGTCGAGGACGTCGCCGCACTGGGCGGCGGCGAGCGCGTCCTCGGGCAGGACCGCTCCCGACGAGGGCACGTCGAGGAGTTCCCTGAGGGTGCCCGAGAGCAGCACCGGGTCCTTGTCCTGGACGAGGACGACCGTACGGGCGGTGGCGAGCGGCAGTTCGTCGAGCGGGACCCCGCCGAGCAGGACCGAGGTGTGCCGCTCGTCGGGTTCGGACGGGTGGCCGCCGAGCCGGTCCGCGAGCCGTCCGGCCACGTCCGGGTCGCCGCAGACGACGGCGGTGAGGAGGCCGGCCGGAGCGCGGAGCCCCGTGAGCGGGTCGTACAGGTCGCCGGTCGCCTTGCGGTCCTCGTCCGGCGTGGCGGTCGTGGTGGTCGTACGGGCCAGGGCGAGGACCCGGGCGGCGCGTTTCGCGGACGGCCGGGAGAAGGAGAAGGCCATGGCGATCTCCTCGAAGTTCCGCAGCGGGTGGTACGTGAGGGCGACGGCGCTGTACACGGTGACGAGCGCGCCGACCGTGATCCGCCCCTCGGACGCGAGCCGCGTCCCGTACGCCACCACGACGATGAGCAGGATGCCGGGCAGCACGACCTGGGTCGCCGAGATCAGCGCCCACATCCGCGCGCTGCGCACGGCGGCCTTGCGGACCTCCTGGGAGGCGGCCCGGTAGCGGCCGAGGAACAGGTCCTCGCCGCCGATGCCGCGCAGCACGCGGAGCCCGGCGACGGTGTCGGAGGCCAGCTCGGTGGCCTTGCCGGCCTTCTCGCGCTGGATGTCCGCCCGGCGCGTCGCGCGGGGGAGGAGCGGCAGCACGGACAGGGCGAGGACGGGGATGCCGACGGCCACCACGACCCCGAGGGAGGGTTCGTAGAAGAGGAGGCCGGCGCAGATGACGACCAGCACGACGGCGCCCGCGAGGAAACGGGACAGGGCCTCGACGAACCATCCGATCTTCTCGACGTCGCCGGTGGAGACGGCGACGACCTCGCCCGCGGCGACCCGCCGGGTCAGGACGGAGCCCAGTTCGGCGGTCTTGCGGGAGAGGAGCTGCTGGACCCGGGCGCTGGCCGTGATCCAGTTGGTGACGGCGGTGCGGTGCAGCATCACGTCGCCGACCGCGATGGCGGCCCCGCAGAGCACGAGCAGCGCGCCGGCGAGTGCCAGCCGCCCGCCGTCGCGGTCCACGACCGACTGCACGGCGAGGCCGACACCGAACGGGAGGCCGGCGATGCCCAGGTGGTGCAGGAGTCCCCAGAGGGTGGACTTCACCTGACCGCCGAGCTGTTGACGGCCGAGCCAGACGAGGAACCGGGTGCCCGAGCGGACATCGGGTACCCCTGGGTCGGCGTGGGGAAGATCTCGAATCTGCATGGCGTCCCAGGGTCTCCGGGTCTGTCTGGGGGATGCGCGCCGGGGTGTTCGAGGGGTCGGATCCGGCCGCGGGAAGCCGTGAAAGGTTCGCCTTTCCCCCGCCGGACGGCAATCGATTTTCCACAAGACGGAACAGATCGCGCCATGTCCGATCATCGTCTTCTGGACGCACGGCGCTGACCACGCTTCACTTCCGGCTCATGAGATCACTCAAGATCATGAGCATGCTCAGCGGTCTGGTGCTCGCCGCCGGAGCCCTCCTCACCGCCCAGCCGGCCGCCGCCGACGGCCCGAACGGCCCGACGCCCCCAGCCGAGTTCACCAGCGACTGGCACGACCCGGTCACCGCCGCCCCGCCCGTCGACACCCCCGGCACCCGCAGCTGCGAGGTGACCCTCGCCGCCGCACAGTTCCGGGACTTCACCCCCTACCAGGGGAGTTACGTTCCGCCGAAAGAGTGCGGCACCCGCTGGAACAAGGTCGTCCTGCGCCTCGAAGGCAGCGTGAAGGGCCGCCAGTACGACCGCCTCGGCCACCTCACCCTCGGCGGCGTGGAGATCTTCCGCACCTCCACGCCCCAGCCCTCGCCCGACGGCATCACCTGGTCCGTCGAGAAGGACGTCACCCGCTACCGGGACGTCCTCAGCCGCCCGGGTCCCGTCGAGATGCTCATCGGCAATGTCGTGAACGAGACGTACACCGGCGTCCTCGACGTCCGCGTCACCCTCACCTTCCACACCGCCGAGGGCCGGGTGAAGCCCGCCGCCGGAACACCCGACCGCGTCGTCCCGCTCACCGGGGCCACCCTCACCACCCCGCGCAACACCGAACGCGTCCTCGCCGAGGTGTACGCCACCGGCTCCGGCGGCGGCTGCGAGGAGTACTGGTACCTCTCCGTCCCCGACGCCGCCCCCTACTCCTGCCGGGCGCCCGAAGGCCCGCACCGGGAGGTGCGCGTCTCCGTCGACGGACGCCTCGCGGGCATCGCCGCCCCCTTCCCCACGGTCTGGACCGGCGGCTGGTCCAACCCCTTCCTGTGGTACGTCACCCCCGCACCGCGCGCCTTCGACGTCCAGCCGGTCGTCTACGACCTGACGCCCTTCGCCGCCCTCCTCAACGACGGCCGCGCCCACCGCGTCGACGTCACGGTCGCCGGGGTACCGGCCGGGCAGGCGGGCTGGTCCACCCCCACCAACGTGCTGCTCTGGCAGGACGAGGGCAGCCGGGTCGTCACCGGCGGCCTCGACCGCCACGAGGAGACCGCACCGCGCAACTCCTCGGCCTACACAGCCGGTTCACCCCACCGCCTGGACACGGAGGCCGGCCACCGGCTCACCGTCGCCGGCCATCTGAACACCTCGCACGGCCGCGTCGACACCACCGTCACCCGGACCGTCGCCCACACCTCCACCCACCGCTGGGGCGAGGGGGAGAACCCGGACGCGCTCACCGCCCGCTGGACCGACCGGGAGACCGTCACCACCGGCAGGACCGTCACCCGCACCGACCGGACGTACACCATGGACGGGGAGACGACCGTCGGCGAGGGCGACCGGCTGCGCACGGTCCTCACCCTCGGGGACCGCGCCGACACGAGCGTCGTCCGCGACGGGCGGCGCCTGTCGTGGTCGAGGCTCGACGACACGTACACCGGGGACGCCACGTACACCACCGGCGTCCCGCGCGACCAGCGGCACGCGGTCGGCACCACGAACGAGCGCTACCGGCTGTACGGCTCCGGAGGCTGCTACGACCGCAGTCTGACCACCGTCCAGGGCACCGTCACCGAGGACCTGCGGCGCTGCTGAACACCACGGTGCCCGGCCCCCTCGGGACGAGGGGCGCCGGGCACCGGCTCCTCACGCGGGCTTCACCGAGTCCACGCCCGGGCGGGCCCGGCGCCACTCGCCCCGGGTGAAGTCGGGGATCTCCTGCGGGGCGCCCCCGGCCTTGATCGAGGCGTGGCTCAGCGGCAGCGGCGCCGTCCACGTGGCGGCGTCGTACACGTCGAAGTCCGGCGGCAGGCTGAGGCGCATGCACTGCATCAGGCGGTAGACCATCAGGTAGTCCATGCCGCCGTGGCCGCCCGGCGGGTTGGCGTGCTCCTTCCAGAGCCAGTGGTCGAACTCGGCCGCGTACGCCGAGAAGTCGCCCCACTCGTCGTCCTTGTGGTCCGGCTCCAGGTAGATCCGGGCCGGATAGTCCTCGAAGACGCCCCGCGTGCCGCCCAGGCTGTTGATCCGGCTGTACGGGTGCGGGGTCGAGACGTCGTGCTCCAGGCGGATCACCCGGCCCAGAGCCGTCTGGAGCAGACTGATGGTCCGGTCGCTCGCGACGTACGACTCCTTCCAGCTCGGGTCGCCGGCCGGCATGTTCTCCTCGCGGTACTCGGCGAGTCCGAGCGCCGGAGTGCCGAAGCTGCTGATGCTCACCACCCGGTCGCCCCGGTTGACGTCCAGGTAGTTCGCGACCGGGCCGATGCCGTGGTTCGGGTAGAGGTCGCCCTTCAGACGGGTGTGCCAGAGCCGGCGCCAGGGGCCCTCGTAGTACGTGGGGGAGAACATCAGGCCGCGCAGGTCGTGGTTGTACGCCCCCGCGCCGTGCAGGAGACGGCCGAACTTGCCGGCGTGCGCCATCCGCAGCACCCGCATCTCGTTCCGGCCGTAACAGCAGTTCTCCAGCTGCATGCAGTGACGGCGGGTCCGCTCCGACAGGTCCACGAGCTCCCACAGCTCGTCGAGCCGCATCGCGACCGGACACTCCACACCGACGTGCTTGCCGTTCAGGAGCGCCGCGCGGGCGATCGCGAAGTGGCTGTCCCAGGGGGTGGCCACGTACACGAGGTCGACGTCCGAACGGGCGCTGAGGTTCTCGTAGTCGTCCTCGCCGTTCGCGTACACGGCCGGGGCGGGCCGGCCCGCGGCGACGACCTTCGAGGCCGCCCGCTCGGCCTTGGCGCGAACCGGGTCGCAGACGGCGGTCACCCGCACCCAGGGGTGCGCGAGGAAGTGGGGGAGCATGCCGCTGCCCCGGTTGCCGAAGCCGACGACGCCGACCCGGACCGTGGAGCGGCCCTCGAAGGGGACCCCGGCCATGGTCGCCCCTTGCCGGCGCGGTGCGGCCCCGGGCCCGGCGGCCGGCCCGGCGGCCTGGGCGGACGGACCGCCGACGGCGCCGCCCCCCAGGACCGCCCCGGCGGCGGCGGTTCCGAGGACCTGGCGGCGGCTCGGGGCGTGCGGCGTCTGCTCGTTCAATGGAACCTCCCGGGCCGCGTGCACGGCCGTCCCGACGGATGATCGGACATTACTGTTCCGGCTCTCGCGCCGAGCGGCACGGAACACCCGCCGTCACCCGAACATACGAAGGGCCCCTCACCGCTCGGGGTGAAGGGCCCTCCGGATCCGGGGAGCCGAGGCGCGGTCAGGGGCGCGTCGCGCGCTCCAGGGCCAGCAGCACCGAGCCGTAACCGCGGCCCGTCGCCCGGTCCATGCCGATCTCGCACATCCGGTTCGCCGAGAGGTGCGCGTCGAAGGGCCGCGCCGTCACCTCGGCCGCCTCACGGGCGGTCGCCGCGGCCGTCAGCTCCGGATGCAGCATGCCCCGGTCGCCCGCGAAGGCGCAGCAGCCCGCGTCGGCGGGGACGACGACCTCCTCCGCGCAGGCACGGGCGAGTTCCGTCAGCTTCTCCTCGTCGCCCAGGTGCCGCATCGAGCACGTCGGATGCACCACGGCCGAGCCGACCCGGCGGCGCACGTCGAGCCGCGGGAGCAGCTCGTCCGCCGCCCACACCAGGGAGTCGAGCACGTTCAGCTCCGCGTGCAGCGCCCGGTTGGCCTCCGTCAGGTACGGCACCACCTCCCGCGCGATGCCGAGCGTGCACGAGGAGGCGTCCACCACCAGCGGCAGCGTCCCGCCCGCCGTCCACCCCCAGGCCGCCTCGACGATCCGGTTCGCCATCACCTCGTTGCCCCGCTCGTACCCCTTGGAGTGCCAGATCGTCGCGCAGCACGTACCCGCCACGTCGCCCGGGATCCACACCGGCTTCCCCGCCCGCGCGGACACCGCGACCACCGCCTCCGGCAGCGAGGGCCCCCGGTCCCCTTCCGGATCGCCGAAGATCCGGTTCACACAGGCCGGGTAGTAGACGGCGACCGCCGCGGGGCGGTGGGTGCGGGGCAGCCGCCGCGCCGCCGCGCCCGGGAGCTCCGGCAGCCACTCCGGCAGGAGGTCGGTGCTGACCGCCCGGCGTGCCACGCCCGTCACCGACGCGAGGACCCGGTCGCCGATCCGGTCCGCGGCGGCGACGGCGAGCCGTGCGGACGCCTCCACCGCCCGGAAGTCCTTCGCGGCCAGGGCGGCGATCCGCTCCTCGCGCGGCGAGTGCCGCTCGTGCCGGAACCTCTTCATCAGGGCGCCGGTGTCGATGCCGACGGGACAGGCCAGCTTGCAGGTGGAGTCCCCCGCGCAGGTGTCGACGGCGTCGTAGCCGTAGGACTCCAGGAGACGGGTCTCGACCGGGGAGCCGTCGGGCTGCCGCATCATCTCGCGGCGCAGCACGATCCGCTGGCGCGGAGTGGTCGTCAGGTCCTGGCTGGGGCAGGTCGGTTCGCAGAAGCCGCACTCGATGCACGGATCGGCGATCCGCTCCACGGACGGGATCGTCTTGAGGCCGCGCAGATGGGCGTGCGGGTCGCGGTCCAGGACGATCCTCGGGGCCAGTACCCCGTCGGGGTCGACGGCCTCCTTGATCCGCCACATCAGGTCGGTCGCCTTCGTGCCCCACTCCAGTTCGAGGAAGGGCGCGATGTTGCGGCCGGTGGCGTGCTCCGCCTTGAGGGACCCGTCGAAGCGCTCCACGGTCAGCTTGCAGAACTCGTCCATGAAGCCCGCGTACCGCTCGACGTCGGAGGGGTCGGCCGCGTCGAAGGCGAGCAGGAAGTGGAGGTTGCCGTGGGCCGCGTGGCCCGCGACGGCCGCGTCGAAACCGTGCCGGGCCTGGAGGTCGAGCAGTGCCGCGCAGGCCTCCGCGAGCCGGAACGGCGGCACCGCGAAGTCCTCGGTGATCAGGGTCGTACCGGAGGGGCGCGAGCCGCCGACGGCCGTCACGAAGGCCTTGCGGGCCTTCCAGTAGCCGGAGATCCTCCCCGGATCGCGGGTGAACGCGTTCTCCACGGAGGCCACGGGGGCCACCAGGCCGAGCCCGGCGAGCACCTCGGCCGCCGCCCGTTCGTACGCGTCGAGGGCCGCCGCGTCCGGCGCCCGGAACTCGACGAGGAGCGCCGCCGTCTCCCTGGGCAGCTCCGCCCAGTCGGCGGGGACGCCCGCCACGCTCACCGAGGCCCGCAGCGTGTTCCCGTCCATCAGCTCGACGGCCAGGGCCCCGGCCTCGGTGAACCGGGGCACGGCGGCGGCCGCCGCCGGCAGCGAGGGGAAGAAGAGCAGCGCCGTCGACACCTCGCGGTCCAGCGGCAGCGTGCCGAAGACGACCTCCGAGATGAAGCCGAGGGTGCCCTCGGAACCGACCATGAGGCCGCGCAGGATCCGCACCGGGGTGTCGCCGTCGAGGAAGGCGTCGAGCCGGTAGCCGTTGGTGTTCTTGATGGCGTACTTGGCCCTGATCCGGGCCGTCAGCTCGGGATCCGCCTCGATCTCGGCCTTGAGCGCGAGCAGTTCCGCGCACAGGCGCGGCTCGGCGCGCGCAAGCTCCGCGTCGGCGTCCGGGTCGGCCGTGTCGACCACGGTCCCGCTCGGCAGCACGAAGGTGAGCGAGGAGACGGTCCGGTACGAGTTCCGGGTCGTCCCCGCCGTCATGCCCGAGGCGTTGTTGGCGACGACCCCGCCGATCGTGCAGGCGATGGCGCTGGCCGGGTCGGGCCCGAGGACCCGCCCGTGCGGGGCGAGCGCGGCATTGGCCCGTACGACGGTGGTGCCGGGGCGGATCCTGGCGCGGGCGCCGCCGTCGAGGACCTTCACGCCCGCCCAGTGGCGGCGCACGTCGACCAGGATGTCCTCGCCCTGGGCCTGGCCGTTGAGGCTGGTCCCGGCGGCCCGGAAGACCACCTCGCGGCCCTTGCCGTGGGCGTACGACAGGATCGTGGAGATGTCGTCGATGTCCTCGGCGACCACGACGACCTGCGGGACGAAGCGGTACGGGCTGGCGTCAGAGGCGTACCGCACCAGGTCGGAGATCGTCGACAGGACCTTCTCCGCGCCGAGCAGCTCGGTCAGCTCCTCGCGCAGCCCCCGCGGCGTGCCCTTGGCGTGGAGCTCCGGGACGCGGTCCGGGGCCGGACTCCGCTTCGTACCGGGACGAAGGGTCTGCGGGTTCGGCTCGAACAGCGGCATGTCATGGCTCCCCTTCGGCGCGGCCCCGTGCCCGAGGGGTCAGCAGCCGCCCTCCGGGCCGGGGTCGACCAGGGCGGTCAGCAGACCTCCGAGCACCTCGCGCTGTGCGGCGGTCAATGGAGCAAGGATGTCCTCTGCGGCGGCCCGGCGCGCGCTGCGCAGCTCACGGAGCGTGGCGCGGCCCGCGTCGGTGAGCTCGATCCGCACGACCCGCCGGTTGCTCGGATCGGGTACCCGGCGCACCCGGTCGACGGCCTCGAGACCGTCGACGAGACTGGTCACGGCGCGCGGGACCACTTCGAGCCAGGCCGCGAGATCGGCCATCCGGGGCGGCTCCCCGAAGTGCGCGACCGTGCGCAGCAGCCTGGACTGGGCGGGTGTGATGCC
The DNA here is from genome assembly GCF_044452745.1 of Streptomyces sp. NPDC051822. Classification (NCBI taxonomy): domain Bacteria; kingdom Bacillati; phylum Actinomycetota; class Actinomycetes; order Kitasatosporales; family Streptomycetaceae; genus Streptomyces; species Streptomyces sp. NPDC051822. Next base: position 173,758 of record NZ_JBITBZ010000012.1, read on the forward strand.
GACCGGCTCCAGGTGGCGCTTCTGGATGCGGTGCAGGCGCCGGGTGAGCCGGAGGAGCTGCTCGGCGAGGAGCCCGTCGGCGTCGGTCCTGGTCAGCGGGTCGGAGGTGGTCATACGGGAACAATATCAGGACCATGTTCATTGTGAGTATAGGTAACAATGAGCTAGGGTCTTCTCCGACCCCGAACCCTCGAAGGAGCCCATGCGCCCCCACGACCAGTCCGACTGGACGCCCCCGCCCCGCGCCTCCGGCCAGCCCCAGGAGCCCGCGCAGCTGCGGCGCATCCTGCGGCTCTTCCGCCCCTACCGCGCGCGCCTGCTGATCGTCGGCCTGCTGGTCGGCGCCGCCTCGCTCGTCTCGGTCGCCTCCCCCTTCCTCCTGAGGGAGATCCTGGACACCGCGATCCCGCAGGGCCGTACGGGTCTGCTCAGCCTGCTCGCCCTCGGCATGATCGCCACCGCCGTCCTGACCGGCGTCTTCGGGGTGCTCCAGACCCTCATCTCCACCACCGTCGGCCAGCGTGTCATGCACGACCTGCGCACCGGGGTCTACGAGCAGCTCCAGCGGATGCCGCTCGCCTTCTTCACGCGCACCCGTACCGGCGAGGTCCAGTCCCGCATCGCCAACGACATCGGCGGCATGCAGGCGACCGTGACCTCCACGGCCACCTCCCTCGTCTCCAACCTCACCGCCGTCATCGCGACCGTCGTCGCCATGCTGGCCCTGGACTGGCGCCTCACGCTGGTCTCGCTGGCCCTGCTGCCGGTCTTCGTCTGGATCAGCCGGCGCGTGGGCCGCGAGCGCAAGCGGATCACCACCCAGCGGCAGAAGCAGATGGCCGCCATGGCCGCGACCGTCACCGAGTCCCTCTCGGTCAGCGGCATCCTGCTGGGTCGCACCATGGGCCGCGCCGACTCGCTGAGCAAGTCCTTCGCCGAGGAGTCCGAGCGTCTCGTCGACCTCGAAGTGCGTTCCTCCATGGCCGGACGGTGGCGGATGTCCACCATCGGCATCGTCATGGCCGCCATGCCCGCCCTGATCTACTGGGCCGCCGGCATCGCGCTCGGCTCGGGCGGGGCCCAGATCTCGCTGGGCACGCTCGTCGCCTTCGTCTCCCTGCAGCAGGGCCTGTTCCGGCCGGCCGTCAGCCTGCTCTCCACCGGCGTGCAGATACAGACCTCGCTCGCCCTCTTCCACCGCATCTTCGAGTACCTCGACCTGCCGGTGGACATCACCGAGCCCGCCGAGCCGGTCCGGCTCGGCGAGGTCCGCGGCGAGGTCGCGTTCGAGAAGGTCGAGTTCCGTTACGACTCCCCGGGCACCGGCCGCCCGACCCTCGACGCCATCGACCTGACCGTCCCCGCCGGGGGCAGCCTGGCCGTCGTCGGACCCACCGGCTCCGGCAAGTCGACCCTCAGCTACCTCGTGCCGCGGCTCTACGACGTCACCGGCGGTCGCGTCACCCTCGACGGCGTCGACGTGCGCGACCTGGACTTCGACACCCTGGCCCGCGCGGTCGGCGTCGTCTCCCAGGAGACGTACCTCTTCCACGCCTCCGTCGCGGACAACCTCCGCTTCGCCAAGCCGGACGCCACCGACGAGGAGATCGAAGCCGCCGCGCGCGCCGCCCAGATCCACGAGCACATTGCCTCGCTCCCCGAGGGGTACGACACCCTCGTCGGCGAGCGCGGCTACCGCTTCTCGGGCGGCGAGAAGCAGCGCCTCGCCATCGCCCGCACGATCCTGCGCGACCCGCCCGTCCTGATCCTCGACGAGGCGACGAGCGCCCTCGACACCCGTACGGAACTCGCGGTGCAGCAGGCCATCGACGCCCTCTCCGCGGGCCGCACCACCATCACCATCGCCCACCGGCTCTCCACCGTCCGCGACGCCGACCAGATCGTCGTCCTGGACGCGGGACGGATCGCCGAGCGCGGGACGCACGAGGAGCTGCTCGCCCGGGACGGCCGGTATGCGGCACTGCTCCGCAGGGACGCCCGCGGCGCCGTGACCGCCGTGGCCGACGCGCCGCCCGACGACGGACCCGAGGCCAGCGCCGAACAAGCGAACGTGGGAGCGGTTGTTCCCCAGAACGTGTGATCGTGCCGGGAATCGTTGCCCCGCTCCCGTACGGCGTCAGAAGATTGCGGTGCGCGATCGACGTGCTGCAGACCGTGACCGCGCAGTCCCACAGCAGTCCCACTGATGTACCTGTACGAGGAGAAGCACCACCATGAACGTCATCACCGATCTGCTCGCCGGCGTCTTCCACTTCCTGGGATGGCTCGTCTGACGATCGCAGCGCCCGGCGCCGTCGGTTCCCCGTCCCAGGGAGCCGGCGGCGCCGCCGCGTGCGCGGGTTCCCCGGATTCCCGTACGCACCGGGTTAGCGTGCGGCCATGACGCACCGGCCGCCGTCACCGTACGCACCCCCACGCCGCCCCCGACGCCTGACCCTTCCCCGGTCGCCCCGGTCGCCCCGGTCGCCCCGGTCGCCCCGGTCGCCCCGGCCTCCCCGCCGGTCCCGGCTGACCCGGCGCGGCCGCATCGCGCTTCTCCTCGGAGCGGTCCTGGTCGTCGTCGCGGGGATCACCGTCCCCCTGCTCCTGACCCGTGACGAACCCGCCGTCGAGCAGCCCCGCAGCCTGCTCGTCCCCGAAGGGTGGCGCGCCGGGCAGGTCTACACGGCCGTCGACCGGGTGCTCGGCCTGCCCGAGGGCACCGCGCGCAGGGCCGTCACCGCACCCGGCACCGCCCTTCCGCTGCCCAAGGCGGCCGGCGGCAACCCGGAGGGCTATCTCTTCCCCGCCACCTATCCGGTGCTCCGGGCCACCACCCCCGAGGGGCTGCTGCGGTTCATGGTGGACACCGCGGGCAAGCGGTTCGGGACCGGGCGGATCACCGAGGGGGCGAAGGCCCACGGACTGAGCGTGTACGAGGCGGTGATCGCGGCCAGCATCGTGCAGGCCGAGGCCGACAACCCGGAGGACATGGCCAAGGTCGCCCGGGTCGTCCACAACCGGCTCGCCCGGGGCATGGCCCTCCAGATGGACTCGACCCTCAACTACGCGCTCGGCCGCAGCACCGTGGACACCACGTTCGAGGACACCCGGACCGAGAGCCCGTACAACACCTACGCACGCAAGGGCCTGCCGCCGACGCCCATCGGGAACCCGGGCGACCAGGCCCTGGACGCGGTGATCCGCCCGGCGGACGGCGACTGGCTCTACTTCGTCACGGTGGCCCCCGGCGACACCCGCTTCACGGCCGACTACGCGGCCCACCAGGTGAACGTGGCCGAGTTCAACGCCAACCGCGGCGCCGCGCGGGGCTGAGCCTCCCGCCGGGTCACCCGGCGGGAGCCGCGACGGGGGCGCCGCGCAGCAGGCGGCGGATGCCGGAGACGGCCGCGCGGCCGGCCCGGTTGGCGCCGATGGTCGAGGCGGAGGGGCCGTAGCCGACGAGGTGGACCCGCTCGTCCCGGACCGCTCGCGTCCCCTCGACCCGGATGCCGCCGCCCGGCTCGCGCAGCCGCAGCGGGGTCAGATGGTCGATCGCCGCCCGGAAGCCCGTCGCCCAGAGGATCACGTCCACGTCGAGCGTCCGGCCGCCGTCCCAGACCACCCCCGTCGGCGTGATCCGGTCGAACATCGGGAGCCGGTCCAGGATCCCGCGCGCGCGTGCCGAGCGGATCGCGTCGTTGACGGGGAGCCCGGTGACCGAGACGACGCTCTGCGGGGGCAGCCCGCGCTTCACCCGGTCCTCGACGAGCGCCACGGCCGCCCGTCCCTGCGCCTCCCCGAAGGGGCCCTCCCGGAAGACCGGCTCGCGCCGGGTCACCCAGAAGGTCTCGGCGGCGACGTCCGCGATCTCCATGAGGTGCTGGGTGCCGGAGGCGCCGCCGCCGACGACGAGCACCCGCTTCCCGGCGAACGGCTCGGGACCGGGGTATCCGGCCGTGTGCAGCTGGTGGCCCCGGAACGTCTCCTGGCCGGGGTAGCGCGGCCAGAAAGGCCGGTCCCAGGTGCCGGTGGCGTTGATCAGCGCGCGGGTGGCGTAGTCGCCCTCCGAGGTCTCGACGAGCAGCCGTCCGTCCTCGCCCTCGCGGACGGCGGTGACGTCGACGGGGCGGTGGATCCGCAGGTCGAAGGTGTGCTCGTACGTGTCGAAGTACGCGCTGATCACCTCCGACGAGGGGCGCGCGGGATCGGCGCCGGTCAGCTCCATGCCGGGCAGTGCGTGCATCCCGTGGACCTTGCCGTACGTGAGCGAGGGCCAGCGGAACTGCCAGGCGCCGCCCGGCCGGGGGGCGTGGTCGAGGACGACGAAGTCCCGGTCCGGTTCGAGACCGGCGCGGCGCAGGTGGAAGGCGGCGGACAGGCCCGCCTGGCCCGCGCCGATGACGACGACGTCCACCGACGCGGCCCGCCGACCGGCCGCCGGTGCCGGGTCCTCTTCCGCGCGCTCTTCCACCACGAAATCGTTCACGGTTCTACCAACCGGGACGGGGGCGCGGAACTTCCCGCGCCCCCGTGGAGTGTGCCGGAGGGCCTAAGGGGGTGTCTTGCCGATCAGGCCGGGCTCGCGGTGTCTGGCACCGCGCCTCGCCGCGTTGTCGTCGATCGCCATGGCTCCGCCATGACTCCCTCCTCCGCCTTGCGATCCACGGCACCAGACACCGCTCCCTGATCCGGCCTGATCGACAAGACACCCCCTACCGCCCGCCGGGCACCAGGAGCGGCGCTCCACCGGGCGCCGAGGCCGGACGGCCGTTCGCCGCCGGCACACCGAGCAGCGGGTCGGCGACGACCGACGGCAGCAGCCCGCGCGACGCGAGGACCGGCCGCACGCCCTCGCCGAACCAGTACGCCTCCTCCAGATGCGGGTAGCCGGACAGGACGAAGTGCTCCACGCCCAGGTCGTGGTACTCCTCGATCCGGTCCGCGACCTCGGCGTGGCTGCCGACCAGCGCGGTGCCCGCGCCACCCCGTACGAGACCCACGCCCGCCCACAGGTTCGGCGAGATCTCCAGCTGGTCGCGGCCGAGCGAGCCGCTCCCGTGCAGCGCCAGCATCCGCTGCTGGCCGACCGACTCGCTGCGGCCGAGGACCGCCTGCGCGGCCGAGACCGTCTCGGCGTCGAGATCGGAGAGCAGCCGGTCCGCCGTCGCCCAGGCGTCGCGCGCCGAGTCGCGGGAGATCGTGTGCAGCCGGACGCCGAAGCGGACCGTCCGGCCGCGCTCCGCCGCGAGCCCCCGGATCCAGTCGATCTTCTCCTTGACCTGCCACGGCGGCTCGCCCCAGGTCAGATAGACGTCCGCGTGCTCGGCGGCCACGGGACCGGCCGCGGTGGACGAGCCGCCGAAGAAGACCTGCGGCAGCGGGTCGGGCGGCAGCGCGGTCAGCCCGCCGTCGATCCGGAAGTGCTCGCCCTCGAAGTCGAACGGCCGGCCGCTCCACGCTCCCCGCACCACCGAGAGGAACTCGGCCGTGCGCGCGTACCGCCGGTCGTGGTCGAGATGGTCGCCGAAGCGGCGCTGCTCGGCCGAGTCGCCCCCGGTCACCACGTTGAGGAGCAGCCGGCCCCGCGTGATCCGCTGGTACGTGGCCGCCATCTGGGCCGCGAGCACCGGCGACATCACCCCCGGCCGGAACGCCACCAGGAACTTGAGCCGTTCCGTGTGCTGGGAGAGGGCCACCGTCGTCAGCCAGGCGTCCTCGCACCACGTCCCCGTCGGGGTCAGCACGGCTTCGAAGCCCAACTGCTCGGCGGCCTTGGCGATCTGGATCAGATAGTCGATGTCCGGGGCCCGCACACCGGACACGGTCCGGTCGCGGGTGATGCCGCCGTCCGTGTAGGCGTGCCGGTCGACGAGGGTCCGGCCGTCGCCGCCGGTCGGCAGGAACCAGTGCAGATGGACGGTCATCAGGAGGCCTTTCCGTAGCTGCGCGCCGGCGTGGTCGACGGCGGCAGGTCCTTGTTGAAACGGGTGTCGACGAAGTCGGCGAAGCGGAACCTGCGGGGGATGAGCCCGAGGGCGGCGAAGGTGTCGGCGATCTTCTGCTCGGAGGCGACGGCCGCGTCGTCGAGGGCGACCGGGATACGGGTCCCGTTGCTGCGCTTCACGGCCGCGAGGGCCACCTCGTACGGGAGACCGGTCTCCTTCGCCCACACCCGGGCCCAGTCCTCGGGGTGGTCGAACACCCAGCCCTGGGCGCGCCGGAAGCGTTCGACGAAGTCGCCGATCGCCTTGGCCTTCGCGGGGTCGGCCAGGGCCGAGGGGGCGGCGACCTGGAAGCCGAGGCCGTTGACGAGGCCGCGCCCGTCGGCGAGGACCCGGCCCTTGCCGCTCAGCAGCACCTGCGAGGTGTACGGGTCCCAGACCGCCCACGCGTCCACCTTGCCGCTGCTGAACGCGGCCAGGGCGTCGGCCGGCTGCAGCGGGGTCACCCGGACGTCGTCCGGCTTCAGCCCGGCGTCGGCGAGGGAGGCGATCAGCTGGAAGTGGGCGGAGCTGCCCTGCGCGACGGCGACCTTCTTCCCCTTCAGGCCGCGCACGGACCGGACGGGCGAGCCCGTGGGGACGAGGATGGCCTCGCCCGCGGAGTCGCCGTGTGTCGCGGCGACGACGGTGATCTTCGAGTCGGCGCCCGCGGCGAAGACGGGCGGGGTGTTGCCGACGGAACCGATGTCGACGGCCTTGGCGTGCACCGCTTCGAGCAGGGGTGGACCGGAGCTGAACGTCGACCAGGTGATCCGGTAGGGGAGGTCGTCGAGTTCGCCGGCGGCCCGCAGGAGGGCTTCGGCGCCGCCCTTCTGGTCGCCGACGTTGAGGACGAGGGACCCCTCGCCGTCGGTGTTCGAGCCCTGGCCGGCGGCGGAGGCGCCGGAGCAGGCGGAGGCGAGCAGGGCGAGCGGCACGAGCAGGGCCGCGGCGGACAGGCGGAAGGACTTCACGGGTGTCTCTCCTCGGGGTGCGGAAGGGTGGTCATCGGCCGGCCGTCCGTGCGGCCGACTCGTGCTCCGCCACGCCGAGTTCGGCGAGCAGACGGGTGCGGAGCGCGGCGAGCGCGGGATCGCCGGGGGAGCGGGGGCGGTCGAGGTCGACGGCGGTGTCGTACGCGATGACGCCGTCCCGCATCACGAGGGCGCGGTCGGCGAGCAGCAGCGCCTCGTCCACGTCGTGGGTGACGAGCAGGACCGTGCAGCCGCGCCGCTGCCACAGTTCGGCCACGAGCCGCTGGGCCTTGATGCGGGTCAGCGCGTCGAGGGCGCCGAACGGTTCGTCGAGCAGCAGCAGATCCGGGTCGCGTACCAATGCCCTTGCGAGAGAGGCGCGTTGTGCCTCGCCGCCGGAGAGGGTCTTCGGCCAGGCGCCCGAGCGGTGGCCGAGTCCCACCTCCGCCAGGGCCTTCTCGGCGACCGCCCGGCCCGGTTTCCCCGGCAGTCCGAGCAGGACGTTGCGCCAGACCCGCTTCCACGGCATGAGGCGCGGCGCCTGGAAGGCGACGGCCCGGCGGCGCGGGACGAGGACGGTGCCGGAGATCTCGCGGTCGAGCCCCGCGAGGACCCGCAGGAGCGTGGACTTGCCGCAGCCGCTGTGTCCGAGGAGGGCGGTGAACTGGCCGGCCGCGAGTCTCAGGTCGAGGCCGTCGACGACGGGCCGCCCGTCGAAGGAGCGGGTCAGACCCTGGACGGTCACTGCCCGGTGAAGGTCGGTCGCCATTGCAGCAGCAGCCTTTCGAGAGTACGGACGACGGCGTCGGCGAGCAGGCCGAGGAAGGCGTAGACGACCAGGCAGACGACGATCACGTCCGTGCGGAAGAACTCCCGCGCCTGGTTCATGAGGAAGCCGATGCCGGCGTCGGCGTTGATGGACTCGCCGAAGACCAGGGCGAGCCAGGCCGTGGCCAGGGAGTAGCGCAGCCCGGTCATGGCCCCGGGCAGGGCGCCCGGCAGGACGACATGGCGGACGAGGCCCCACCGCCCGAGGCCCAGGGACTGCCCGGCCTCGACCAACTGGGCGTCCACGCCGCGGATGCCGGCGTACACGTTCAGATAGAGGTGGAAGGCGACGCCGAGCGCGATGAGCGCCACCTTGGGCGCCTCCCCGATCCCCAGCCAGATGATGAGCAGCGGGATGAGTCCGACCCAGGGCACGGTCCGCAGCATCTGGACGGGGGCGTCGACGAGGTCCTCCCCGAGCCGGGAGAGCCCGGACAGCAGGGCGAGCGCGATGCCGACGACCCCGCCGATCAGCAGGCCCGCGGCGACCCGGCGCAGCGAGACGCCCATCGCGGTCGGCAGGGTTCCGTCGCCGATCAGCTCACCGGCGGCGCGGGCGACGGTCCCGGGCGAGGCGAGCGCGTCGGGCGACAGCACCCCCGTCGAGCTGAGTGTCTGCCACAGGGCGAGGAGCAGGACGGGTCCGACGGTGCGGCGCAGCCAGCGGGGGACGGCGGGGCGGCGGCCGGGGCGCCGGTCGGGAGTGAGGGCCTCGACATCGGGTGAGGGCGATATGCCGGATGTGGGGGCGGGCGCGGAGGGGGGCGGGGCATGACTGACCGTCATGGCGGCACTCCAGGGGGAGAACGGGGGAAGGAGAGAGGGGTACGCGTCAGCGGCCGTGGGCGCGGGGAGGGCGCGGGCACGGAGGGCGGGGCGTCAGAAGGGTGACCGGACACACCACGGGCGTGGCGGTGTCGAACGGTGAAAGGGCGTCAGCGACCGCGGCGACACGCGGCGGAGGCCACCCGCAGCAGGTCGATGTGACCGCGCGTGGTGAGCAGGGCTGAACGCAACATGGCGTGAACGTAGCGGTGGGAGCGCGCGGGGTCAACGGCCGTCTCGGGGCGTGGACCCCTCCCGGCCTCCTCGCGATGTCAGTGGCCTCCGCTTCAATGCCTGCCATGGACGAACAGGAACTCCTCGCGGCCGTGCACCGGCTGACCTGGCCGGGCACGGGCGATCTGGACTGCGAAGAGGCGGGACACCCCGCGGGACACCTCTGTCTGACGCCCTCGGACGGGGTGAACGACCTCCCCTCGCTCCAGCGGGCGCTCGGCGGACGGTACGGGCGGCCGCGCAACCTCGCCATGGACGGTTACGCCGATCCGACCGTGACCGCCACGACCGGACTCCCGCTCCTGACCCCGTTCGGCGACCGGATCGTGGAGATGCGCGCCTGGCCGTACGCGGGCCGGTGGATCGGCTGCGGCACCGTCCGCTCCGGCGAGGGCGTACGGCTCGTGGTGCTGGTCGCCGAGCGGGAGGACCCGGCGGCGGACCTGGCGGCGGACCAGGCGGCCGACGAGGTGACGTCCTGGGTGGACGGGGTCGTGGCCGTCACGGGATGGGATGTGGCTAGCGCGCGTACGGTCGACTGGGCGGAGGTCGAGGCCCGCGTCGGGACCGCGCTGCCCGGCGACTACAAGCGGCTCGCCGAGATCTTCGGGCGCGGCGCCTTCGACGGCTTCCTCCGGCTCCACGTACCCGGCGGCGGCTTCGTGAGCGACGACTTCGTCCGGCACACCGAGTGGCTGGGCGAGTGGGCCAGGGCGCACCCCAGCGGCCTCTGGGAGCCGTACGAGGTGTATCCGGCCCCCGGCGGCCTCCTCGAATGGGCGAACTCCGAGCAGGCCCACCAGTTCTACTGGCTCACCGAGGGCCCGGACCCCGACCGATGGCCCGTCCTCGCGAAGGAGGACGTTCCCGACTCGTGGAAACGCTTCGACGGGACGACCGCCGAATTCGTCTACCGCCTGCTCACCGACAGACAGCACCCGTTCTCGACGGCCCGCTACTTCGACACCCACTGGTTCGAGAGCCACGGCTGGATCAAGGGCGACGGCGACGACTACGAGAGTATGGGGGAGTGAACGATGACGATCCGTACCTGTGGCTCGAAGACATCTCGGGTGAGGCCGCGCTCGCGTGGGTGGCCGAGCGGAACGCCGAGACGGCGGACGAGGTGGCCGGCGACGCCGGATTCGGAGCGCTGAAGGCGCGCCTGCGGGAGGTGCTCGACGCCTCCGACCGGATCCCCTACACCGTGCGGCGCGGTGCGTACCTCTACAACTTCTGGCGGGACGCCGAGCACCTGCGCGGCGTGTGGCGGCGTACGACCCTGGAGCGGTACCGGCAGGACGAGCCCGAGTGGGAGGTGCTGCTCGACGTCGACGCGCTCGCCGCCGCCGAGGGCGAGAAGTGGGTGTGGGACGGAGCGCGGGTCCGCCGGCCCGACCACGACCGGGCCCTGGTGCGGCTCTCGCGCGACGGCGGCGACGCCGTCGTGGTCCGCGAGTTCGACCTCGGCACGAGGGAGTTCGTCGACGGCGGATTCCGGCTGCCGGAGGCGAAGACGCGCATCGGATGGGTCGACGCCGACACCGTCTTCGTCGGTACGGATCTCGGTCCCGGCTCGCTCACCGACTCCGGCTACCCGCGCACCGTCCGCAGGTGGCGCCGCGGGACGCCGGTGGAGGAGGCCGAGACCGTCTTCGAGGCCGCGAGCGGGGACGTGTCGGCCTGGGGGCAGCGGGACACCACGCCCGGGTTCGAGCGGGAGTTCGTCGGGCGTTCCCTCGACTTCTTCCGGAGCGAGACGTACCTCCTGCGGCCCGACGGCACGCGCGCGCGGATCGACGTGCCCGACGACGCCCTCGCCTACGCCCACCGGCAGTATCTGATCGTCACGCTGAAGTCCCCGTGGCTCGGGCAGCCGACGGGGTCCCTCCTCGCGTTCGGCTTCGACGCCTTCATGGCGGGCGACCGCACGCCCGAGGTGCTGTTCACCCCGGACCGGCGGACCGCGCTCGCCGGGCACAGCTGGACCCGCAACCACCTGATCCTGGAGACCATGCGGGACGTCAGCACCCGGATCGAGGTCCTCACCCCGGCCGCCGGCGGCTGGACGCGCGAGCCGCTCGTGGGCGTTCCGCCGCTGTCCGCCGTCGGCGTCGTCGACACGGACCCGGACGAGTCCGACGAGTACTTCCTCGACGTGTCCGGGTTCCTGCAGCCCTCGACGCTCCGGTTCGGCCGCATCGGAGCCGGCTCGGAGGTGCTCAAGCAGGCCCCGCACCGCTTCGACTCCACGGGCCTCACGGTCGCCCAGCACTTCGCGACCTCCAGGGACGGTACGAGCGTGCCGTACTTCGTCATCGGCCCCGACCGCGCCGCCACAGGCCCGGGGCCCACCCTCCTCTACGGCTACGGCGGCTTCGAGGTCTCCCTGACGCCGTACTACGGCGCGGTGACCGGCCGGGCGTGGCTGGAGCGCGGCGGCACCTACGTCATCGCGAACATCCGCGGCGGCGGCGAGTACGGCCCCGACTGGCACCAGGCCGCGCTCGGCGCGCGACGGCCCCGTGCCTTCGAGGACTTCGCGGCGGTCGCCCAGGACCTGGTCGCCCGGGGCATCACCACCCCGGACATGCTGGGCGCGTCCGGCGGCAGCAACGGCGGACTCCTCATGGGCGCCATGCTCACCCGCCACCCGGAGCTGTTCGGCGCGATCGTCGCCCAGGTGCCGCTCCTCGACATGACCCGCTTCCACAAGCTCCTGGCGGGCGCGTCCTGGATCGCCGAGTACGGCGACCCGGACGACGAGGCCGACCTCCCGCACCTCCGCGCGATCTCCCCGTACCACGGGCTGGCCGCCGACCGGGACGTTCCGCCGGTCCTCCTCATGACCTCGACGCGTGACGACCGCGTCCATCCCGGCCACGCCCGCAAGATGGCGGCCCGGCTGCGGGAACTCGGCCACCGGGTCCTCTTCCACGAGAACACCGGAGGCGGCCACGCGGGCGCCGGGGACAACGAACAGGCCGCCCACAACAGCGCGCTCGTCCACACCTACCTGTGGCAGCGGCTCAACCGCAGCGGTGCGACGGCCACGGCGGCCAAGGTCCCGGCCGGCCGCGTCGGGGCGACGGTCACAGCCACCCCGAGCGCTGTGCCTGCAGAGCCATCTGGAACCGGCTCGTAGCACCGAGCCTGGCCATCAGGACCTGCACCCGGCGGAAGAGCGTGCGGCGGCTGACGCCGATCTCCCGGGCGATGACGTCGTCGGCGGCTCCGGCCGCCAGGAGCCGGAGCAGCCGCCGGTCCGCCGGCAGCAGGCCGGCGGGCCGCGGGGTGCGGCCGTGGAAGGGCAGCGCGTTCTGCCAGGCCTGCTCGAAGAGGGCCACGAGGGCGGAGAGGAGCCCGCACGGCTGCACGACCAGCATCGTGTTGTACACGTCCGTCTCCTTGATCGACAGGGAGACCAGCGCGTACGAGTCGTCGATGATCACGAGCTTGACCGGCACCGAAGGCAGCACCCGGGCCTGTTCGCCCGCCTCGACGCAGGGTTCGATGGAGTTCTCCAGCTGTCCCGGATGTTCGAGCGACTCCCGGGAGTACACGACCCGCTGGTTCACCCCTCGCGCGAGGGTGGCGAGCGCGTCGTCGGTGGCGCCCTCCAGGGGAAAGTAGGGCGGCGAGTCGAACTGGCGGATCTGCTCGCGGGCACTGGCCCAGGCCTGCCGCATCCGGAGGCCGATCGCGTCCCCCGTGACCACCTCCACGAGCCGGTCGTCGTACGCGGCGAGCCGCTGCCGCCGGAACGAGTCGAACGCGCCCCCGACGGCGATGCGGGAGGCGTCGATCTCGGCCGCCCGGTGCCGGCCGAGGATCTCCAGACCCGCGGCCGGCGGAACCGGCGCGACCACGTCCGTGGCCTCCTCCGCGGCGCTCGCCAGACCCGAGTCGATCAGCTCGCCGTAGGCCGCCGTGAACTCCGCGCCGTCCAGACCGGCCGCCGAGCGGATCGCGGCGAGCGGTGCGGGGCCGCGTTCCAGGAGGGTCAGATAGACCCGTACGGCCTCCGGGCCGATTCCCAGCACCCGCAGCGCATCGCCGAGCTTGTCGTTCGCCATGCACGCATTATCGACCCCGCGCCCCCGCCGGTGTGGCCGATCTGTGCCAGTGGCCGATCCGGGCACCCGGGAGGCGCCCTGGGGAGTACCTTCCGGAGGCCGCCGACCACCGGCGGACGAGCAACTCACCCGGAAGAAGGTGCAGGACGTGGCGAAGGGTCGCAAGAACGGCCTCTACGGAGGCGTCTCCGAGGAACTCTCCGCGCTCATGAGGACGGGGTGGGCGGACACCGAGCGGCAGGGACTCGAGCCCGCCGAACAGGCGCCGTACGCGGCCCTCCGCCGCGCCGCCCTCTCCGCGCGCTTCCCCGGCGAGCGCCTCGTGGTCCCCTCCGGCAACCTCAAGACCCGCTCCAACGACGACACCTACCCCTTCCGCCCGTACAGCGGCTACGTGCACATGACGGGCGACCAGGCCCGCGACGGCGCCCTCGTGCTCGAACCCCGCGCCGACGGCGGCCACGACGCGTACTGCTACCAGCTGCCCCGCGACAGCCGCGACGACGACGAGTTCTGGATCGGCTACACCGCCGAACTGTGGATGGGCCGCCGCCGCTCCCTCGCGGAGTCCGAGGTCGTCCTCGGGCTGCCCTGCCGCGACGTCCGCACCGCCGCAGGGGACCTGGCCGCGGGAGCGGGCGTGCCGACCCGGATCGTCCGCGGCGTCGACCCGGCCCTCGAAGCCGCCGTCATCAGCGACGAGGAGCGCGACGACGAGCTGGAGGAGGCGCTGTCCGGGCTCCGGCTCGTCAAGGACGCCTGGGAGATCGGCGAGATGCGCAAGGCCGTCGACTCCACGGTCCGCGGCTTCACCGACTGCGTCGGCGAGCTCTCGCGGGCGATCGCCTCCTCCGAGCGGTGGATCGAGGGCACCTTCTTCCGCCGGGCCCGCCTGGAGGGCAACCACGTCGGCTACGGCACCATCTGCGCCTCCGGCGAGCACGCCACGATCATGCACTGGACGGACAACGACGGCCCCGTCAGGCCCGGTGACCTGCTGCTGCTCGACGCCGGCGTGGAGACCCACTCCCTCTACACCGCCGACGTCACCCGCACCCTCCCCGTCAGCGGCACCTTCACCCCGGTCCAGCGCCAGGTGTACGACGCGGTGTACGAGGCCCAGGAGGCCGGCATGGCCGCGGTCAAGCCGGGCGCCCCGTTCCGCGACTTCCACGAGGCCGCCCAGCGGCACCTGGCGGCGCGGCTCGTCGAATGGGGCTTCATCGAGGGACCCGTCGACCGCGCGTACGAACTCGGCCTCCAGCGCCGCTTCACCATGGCCGGCACCGGGCACATGCTCGGCCTGGACGTCCACGACTGCGCGCAGGCCCGCAACGGCGAGCACGTCGACGGCCTCCTCGAACCCGGCATGGTGCTCACCGTCGAGCCGGGCCTGTACTTCCAGCCCGACGACCTGACCGTGCCCGAGGAGTGGCGGGGCATCGGCGTCCGCATCGAGGACGACCTCCTCGTCACCGACGCGGGCCACGAGAACCTGTCGGGGGACCTGCCCCGCTCCTCGGCCGAGGTCGAGGACTGGATGGCGCGCTTCGCGGGCTGAGGCCGCCGTCCCGAGGATGTCCGAGGGGTACGGGTGCGGGCGCTGCACTCGTACCCCTGTGCGGATTTCGGGCGTGCGGGCGAGATCGGGCCGCCCGCGCATTCACCGATTCAGGTGACAGCGGCCGAGGCGAAACGTCCCTCCCCGGAGCGGGGCGGCCACGCTCGAAGCGACACATGGAGCCACCCTGTGGAGCGTCCGATGCAGCTGATTCCCCGTCATGACCCGCACCTCGTCGTCCGCTCGACCGGCGGTCTCACCGTCGCCGCCCTGCGCGGCGAACTCGACCTCGTCCTCGTCCGGCATCTGAGACCCGAGCTCGACGCCCTCGTCCGGGAGTGCGACGCCCTCACCGTCGACATCCGGCGCCTCACCTTCTGCGACGCCACCGGGCTCGGCCTCCTCGCCCACTGCGCCGGGAGCGCGCGCGGGCGCGGTGCGCACTGGAGGCTCGTCTGCGACCAGCCCTGGATCCTCCGGCTCATCCGCCTGACGGCCCTCGGCGACCTGCTGCACCCGGAGCCGGCACTGCCGGATCAGCCGTACCCGCCTGATCCCCCTTGCGCAGCCGGGCGTGGATCGTGAAGCGGGCCGCGATCCGGTCGCCGTCCGCGAAGGCCTCGTGCGTCTCCACCGTGCTCCTGCCGTGCGGAGGGCGTGGGGGCCGGCCGCCGCGACCCGGCGTCGTGACCGGGGGCGCGTCAGGCCCTCCGGTCGACGAAATCCCCTGGCGGCGGGGGCTCTCGGCCGTGATGATGGCCGGATGGACCACTCCGCCGGGCCCGCCCCGCAGACACCGCCCGGGAGCGTCACGCCGGCGCGGCCCGTGGACGCCCTGATCGTCGTGGACGTGCAGTCGGCCTTCGTCACCGGTGACGGGGCCGTGCCCGCGGCCGCCCGGCTCGTCGACCGTACGACCGACCTCATCGCGCGGGCCCGGAGGGACGGGGCGCTCGTCGTCCACCTCCAGAACGACGGACCGCCCCGCGCGGAGGACGAACCCCACACACCGGGCTGGCGGCTCCATCACCCCGTCGAGGCAGGGCCCATGGAGGTGGTCGTCCGCAAGCCGCACGACGACGGCTTCCAGGAGACCCCGCTGGGCGGCCTGCTCGCCGACGCGGGGGTGCGGTCCGTCGCCGTCTGCGGTGTGATGTCCGAGATGTGCGTCCAGGCGACGGCCCGTACGGCCCTGGCGCGCGGCTACCGCGTCGTCGTGCCGCACGACGCCCACGCGACCCAGGACGTCCCGGCCGCGCCCGGCATCAGTGCGGCGATACCGGCCGCGACGGTGTCCCGGGTCGCGGCGTACGCGCTCGGCAGCGACGCGGAGGTCACGGCCGCCGCCGCAGACGTCACGTTCACGGCGCCGGGACCGACGGCGGCCTGAGGCGTCAGCCCCTGAAGGCCTCCGTGCGCTCGGGGGAGGCCTCGTCGAGGGCCTTCTTCACCGAGTCGACGCCCTCCCGGAGACCGTAGACCGGGGTGCCCGGCTGCTGGCGCCAGGAGTCGTCGATCCCGCCCGCGTCCACGGTGTCGAAGCCCAGCTCGTCGATGAGGAGCCGTACCTTCTCCTTCGCCGCGGCGTCGTCCCCCGCCACGGGCAGGGCGAGGCGCTCGGGGTCGCCCGCGGGCAGCGGCCTGTCCAGGATGTCCTGCGCGTAGGTCCCGTTGAACGCCTTGACGACCGGGTGGCCGATCTGCAGCTCGGTCCAGCGGCTCTCCGTCAGTCCGCCGTCCTCGATGGCGTCGATGCGGCCGTCGCGCTCCCGGGGGTAGTAGTTGCCGGTGTCGAGGACGGCGAAGCCGTCGGCGGCACCGTCGAAGAGTCCGGCCGGAAGGTCCGGGACGTTCTTCAGGGGGATGGTGACGACGACGACCTCGGCGCCCCGGGCGGCCTCCGGGACGGTGACGGCGGTGGCGCCGGTCTCCTCGGTGAGCGCGGTGAGGGTCTCCGGGCCGCGAGAGTTGGCGACGGACACGTCGTGGCCGAGGGCCGTGAGGCGGCGGGTGAGGTTGCCGCCGATGTTGCCGGCTCCGATGATGCCGATCTTCATGCCGTTTCCTTCTCTGCTGGTCTGAACCGGTCAGGGACTACAGCGGCCGGCCTCCGACACGTGTCCCGGAGGCCGACGGGTGAGACAACGAATTGCACAACTCTGCAATTCCCTCCATGCTGGTCGGGCCGCGCGTCCGGAGACCCACCGGACAGGCCCTTGCCCCCGCCACCCCACGGAGGACAGACCGTGCCGGTCCCGCTCTACCAGGCCAAGGCCGAGTTCTTCCGGATGCTGGGTCATCCGGTACGGATCCGGGTGCTCGAGCTGCTCCAGGACGGGCCTCTGCCCGTACGGGAGTTGCTCGCCCGGATCGAGGTCGAACCCGCGGCGCTCTCGCAGCAGCTCGCCGTCCTGCGCCGCTCCGGGATCGTGACGTCCACGCGCGAGGGGGCGACCGTCGTCTACACGCTCGCGGGCGGAGACGTGGCCCAGCTGATGCAGGCCGCCCGGCGCATCCTCACCGAGATGCTCACCGGTCAGGGACGGCTCCTCGCGGAACTCCGTGAGAGCGAGGCCGCCACCCGATGACCACCCGGGGCCGGCCCCGGTGTTTCCGCGGTGCTCCCCGTACGAGAAGGATGACGACGCACATGACCATCGAATGGCGCTACACCGTCCAACGGGACCTGGGCGTCCTGTCGCTCGCCGGGTTCCTCGGAGCCGACGCCGTGGGGCGGTTCACCGGGGCCGTGGGGTGGGCGGTCGCGCGCGGCACGGGACCGGTCGTCCTCGACCTGACCCGGCTGCGCGGCTGGTCGGCGGGCGGCCAGCTCGCGGTCGCGGACGCGGCGGCGAGGCTGCGGGCCGAGGGCCGGGGTCTCGAACTGGCCGCGATACCCGCCGGCGGCGCGCTGGTGCCCACGGGTGAAGGGCCCGCCGTCCCGATCCACCGCGACCTGGCCGCCGCGCTCGCCGCCCACCGGGGCGCGGGCGCGGAGCAGCGGGCGTGGCGCAGCGACGCCTGGCCGAGCGAGGCGTCGCCGAGCGAGGCGTCGCCGAGCGTGTGAACCGTACGGCGGTGTGAACCGTACGGCTGGGCGGGCTTTCAGGCGCCGGTCGGCCCGGCGTTCGCGCGTTCCGTGATCAGGGTCAGTACGCGGCCCGTCACGGCGAGGTCCTCGGCCGGGATGCCGGCGTACAGCCGTGCGGAGATCTCGGCGGTCTCGCTGCCGGTGCTCCGGAGCAGTTCCCGCCCGGCGTCCGTGAGGCGCAGCCGGGACGTCTCCGCCGGGTCCTCCTCCAGCAGCTTCGCGGCCGTCAGCTCGCCGACGACGTCGTGGACGGCCGGGGCGCCGATCTTCAGCGAGCCGTCGACGTCACGGACGAGCTGGTCCCGGCCGAGGGAATCGCCGGCGCGCGCGACGGCCCGGAGCGTCACGCTCTGGTGGAAGGTGGCGCCGTGCCGGGTCAGCACGCCCTCCAGGAGGGCGCGTGCGGCGTAGTGCGCCAGGGCGATGACCCGGCCGTCGGCCGGGGGTGCGGTGGTCGTGGTGGTGGTCATGACTGCTCCTCGTCGTTCTCGGCGTGCGGATCAAGAGGTGCGTCGAGCAGGGTCGCCAGTTCGCGGGTGAAGCGGCGGGTACGCGGGTCGTCCTGTCCCCCGAGCGGTTCGAGGAGCTGGTCGAGCAGTCCCTGGACCACGGTGATCGCGCGGCGCGTGACGTCGTGCCCCTGCTCGGTGAGCGACAGCTGCATGGCGCGCGGGTCGTCCGGGTCCCGGGTGCGGGCGACGAGCCCGGCGGTCTCCAGGGCTCGGGCGAGCTTGGAGACGTAGAGCGGTTCGAGCCCCGTGTGCTCGGCGAGCCGGCGCTGGCTGGGCCGCAGCCCGGAGCGCGACATGCCGTACAACGATGCCACCACCACGTACTGGGCGTGGGTCAGGCCCAGCGGTGCGACCGCCCGGTCGACGGCGACCCGCCACTTCATGGACAGGCGCCAGACCAGGAATCCCGCCGTGGCGCCTTCGTTCGATGAACCCGATGAACTCACAGCAGATACAGTACATGGCTACTATGTACATGGCTACTATTTTCGGGCGGTGCCCGGACCGGCTGCCGACCGGCCGGGCCGGGCACCGCCCCGGCGCCCTACGCGGGCCGGTCCGCCCACTCGGGGGTGCGGAACGCCCCGCCGTACATGGGGAGATGGATGCCCTCGCCGTACCGGGCCAGTTGGCTCCAGGGGCGGTTGAGTCCGGCGGAGCCGTGCTCCCGCACCCGGGTCACCGTGTCGAGGTCCAGGACGTCGACGAGGATCTCCTCGCCGCCGCCGGCCTGCTGGCGGACGATGCCCTCGGGGTCGACGATCGCGCTGCCACCGACGCCGGCGGGGTCGGCCGCGTTGACGTTCAGTACGTAGACCTGGTTCGTCCACGCGTTGGCGCGGGCGCACACCAGCTCCATCTCCCGGTCGCGGGTCGTGGTGAGGGTCGGCTGCACCACGACCTCGGCGCCCAGCCAGGCGAGTTGGCGGACGGTCTCGGGGAACGAGCCGTCGTAGCAGATCGCGAGGCCGATCCGGCCGGTGCCGGGGATGTCGAAGACGGTGAACTCGTCCCCGGGAGCGGTCCGTTCGTACGGCTGCCAGGGGAAGATCTTGCGGTAGCGGGCGACGATCTCGCCCTCGGGGGAGACGGCCACGGCGGTGTTGAAGATCCGGCCGTCCGCGGCGCGCTCGAAGAGGCTGCCCGGGATCAGCCACAGGCCGGTCTCCCGCGCGAGCGCGCACACGCGGTCGGTCGTCGGGCCCGGTATCGGTTCGGCGGTCCGCTCCATCCAGTCCTCGGGGGAGGGCCCGAGCATCGGCCCCTCGGCGGCGAGCAGCAGCTCGGGCACGACGACGAGCCCGACGTGGGGGAAGAGGGACCGGGTGGTCCGGACCTGGTCGGCGTACCGCTGCCAGGTCGCTTCGAGGTCGTACGGGACGGGCGCGGTCTGCAGGGCGGCTACGGCGAGGGTGCGCATGGGATTCGGGGTCCTTGGTGAGGTGGGCGGTGAGCGGCTCTCGGGGAGAGCTCAGTCCTCGACGGTGACGAGGTGGGCGGCGACGGTCGTGCGTCCGGTCCGGAAGAAGAGCGGGAAACGGGAGCGGGCGGTGAGGACGGCGAGCACTCCGGCGGTGAGCGAGCCGGTGCCGAGCAGGAAGACGCCGCCGACGCCGTGGAATGACGTGCTGCCGTAGGCGGGGTCGAGCATGTCGTACGCGCTGCGGGCGAAGGCCGCGAGCATCAGCAGCCCTCCGGTGAGCGGCAGCACGCCCCGCAGGAGCAGAGAGCGCGGCGAGTCGCGCAGGCGCTTGCGGAAGTACCAGACGCAGGCCAGGGCGGTGGTGCCGTAGTAGCAGGCGATGAGCAGCCCGACGCAGAGGATGGCGTCGCCGAGGAACGCGCGGGAGACCAGCGAGAGCGCCACGAGGAAGGTCGCCGCGGCGGCGCCGAAGAACACCGTGCCGAACGCGGGGGTGCGGTACCGGGGGTGCACCCGGGCGAAGGCGGCGGGCAGCGCGCCGTGTGTGGCCATGGAGAGGGTGCCGCGAGGGCTGCTGACGAGACAGGTGAGCAGGGCCGAGGCGGCCGACACGCAGACGGCCAGCTCCATCACCTTCGCCAGGACGGGGCCGAGGACCGGCGGCCCGAGGGAGGCCAGCACGTCGGTGGCGTTGTCGGGGTTGCCGAGTCCGATGCCGCCGGTGCCGGTCCCGGCGAAGGAGAGCGCGGCGAACGCGATGAACAGGTACGTGCCGAGCAGGACCAGGGTGGAGATGACGGCGGCCCGGCCGGGCACGCGGTCGCTGTCGCGCGTCTCCTCGTTGGTGGTGATCAGGGCGTCCCAGCCCCAGTAGATGAAGAGGCAGAGCAGGACGGCCTGCGCGAAGGGGCCGAAGCCGTCGACCGCGAGGGGGTCGAGCCAGCTCGGGGACGGGTCCGCGGCTCCCGGGCGGGCGAGGGCGGCGACCCCGAAACCGACGAGGGCGAACAGCTGGAGCCCGAGCAGCACGTACTGGACGCCGGCCGCGACGCGCAGACCCCGGCGGGCGACCGCGGTGAGGGCGGCGATGAGCAGGACGGCGACGGCGGTGACGGCGGCGGTGTCGTCCGCCGCGCCGTCGAGCCCGAGGAGGCCGAGCAGATAGCCGGCGCTCACCTGGGCGAGGGCGGCCATGGCGATGAGGGTGGCGGTCTGCGGCACCCAGCCGCCGGCGAGCCAGCCTGGCCCGGGACCGAAGGCGCGGGTGTTCCAGACGAAGGTCGTGCCGCAGTCGGGCATCTCGCGGTTGAGCTCGCGGAAGGCGAAGGCTGTGAGAAGGATCGGCACGAAGCCGAGGAGGAGCGCGGCCGGGGCGAGCTCGCCGACGACCAGGGCGACGAAGCCGAGGGTGACGGTGATGCTGTAGGCCGGGGCGACGGAGGACAGGCCGAGTGCGACGGAGGCGAGCAGGCCGAGGGAGCCGCCGCGCAGTCCCTTGCCCGTCCCGCCGGGGGGCGTCGTCATGACGTACTCCTGGAGAGGGGGAGTTTTGTTAAACGCAGATTTAAGAGAGGGGGGCTAGGTGAGTCAAGGCCTGGGGGATATTCTCTGAATCCCCGTATAGGAACTTGGGGAGAGGTGAGGAGTGCGGTGACGACGAAGCCCACGAAGTCCACGAGGGGGAAGAAGGCCGGTGGCGGCGGGAAGGAGGCCCGCAGGGCCGAGCTCGCCGAGGCGGTGCAGCGCGCGCTGCTCACGCGCGGCCTGGAGGGGTTGCGGCTGCGCGACGTCGCCGACGAGGCCGGCGTCACCCCCGCCGCGGTGCTCTACTACGGAGACCTCGACGCCCTCGTCCACGAGACCTACCAGCAGGCCATCACCCGCTACAGCCAGGACCGCGAGGCCGCGGCGGACGGCTTCGCCGACGCCCGCCTCAAGCTCAGGGCCTGCATCGGCAAGGGCGTGGCGGCGGGACCGGACGACGCGCTCACCCGGCTGCTCTTCGAGTACTGGCCGCGCTGTCTGCGCGACGCCAAGGCGGCGGCCCTCGACAGCGCGCTGACGGAACGGCAGATCTCCGTCTACGCCGAGATCCTCGTCCTGGGCAGGGCGCAGGGGCACTTCGTCCTCCAGGATCCGCCGCGCCTGATCGCCGCCAACTTCGTGGCGATGGAGGACGGCTACCAGATGGAGGTCCTGGCCGGGCGGCGGAGCCGCGCCGAGGTGATCGCGGCCCTCTCGTCGTACGCGCGCGCCGTGACGGGGTACGACCCGGGCGCCGCCGACGACGAGGCCGGTCTTCGGGACGCCCGCTCGGACTCCTGGGCCCTCAGGGCGGCGGCCGGACGGCGACTGGCCGCCTCGGCCGAGGACCCCGCGGCGGCCGAGGTGCTGCGGAAGCTGCTGCTGGACGGTCAGGACACCGCCGTCACCCGGGAGACGGCGGAAGCCCTGCTCGAACGGTGGGACGTCCACGGTCTGCGCCTGGTCCTGGCGGCGTTCGCCGACGCGGACGACAACACCGCCGACTACCTCGACGGTGCGATCAGCGACGTGTGCTGCCAGTCCGACGAGGACTTCGAGCGGCTCCGGGAGCTGGTCTCGACGCTGCCGGCGGCGGACGCCGACCCCGTGATCGAGAGGCAGGCGGCCAGGATCCTCGGCGGAGGGGGGACCCGCCGCTGACCACGGCGGGGGCGGCGGTGCCCCTCGGCGGCGTCAGTCCTCGGTCGCCGGCCGGATGCCCGCCAGGAGGTTGAAGGCGCCCGTCAGGAGGTTGAGGGTGACCACACCCACCACCTCCGCGATCACCCGGTCGCTCCAGCCGTGCCCCCCGAGGTGATCGGCGAACCGTACGCCGACGCCGACGGCACCCCGTACCTGCCGATGTTCCGCCAGCCCGTCCTGGTCTTCGAGGGCACGAAGGAGACGCTGACCACGGCGCACGCCCGGGCGCTCTCCCGCGCGCTGCCGCGCGCGGTCTTCACGACCGACCTCTTCGCCACCGGCAACGACCGGGACAACCGCGCCGCGGTACGGGCGGTGGGGAAGGACCGGCTGGATCTCGCGGGCATCGCCGTGTACGGGCCGCGCAACGCGGTCGACAAGGTGCTCAAGGGGGCGCGGATGCACCCCTGACGCCGGGTGCGGCACGGCACGGGCCCGACGGTGAGGGCGCGGTTGTCGGTGGCGTGCCGTACAACTGGGAGTCGGGGTAAGGGCGGGAGCCGAAGGACCGACCGCAGGGTGCACGAGGGGGTTGCCGGTGGGCACGTTCATGGACCTGGCGTGCGGCGACCGCGCGCCGCTCGTCGGGCGTGCCCGGGAACTCGACCGGCTTGACGCGCTGGTGCGGCGCCGCTGGGCCGGGGCGGGGCCGGGAGCCGGTCCGGTGGCCGTGGACGTCACGGGTGAGCCGGGCGTCGGCAAGACCCGGCTCCTCGCCGAGTTCACGGCGCGGGCGCGCCGGCAGGGCGCGACCGTCCTGCGCGGCCGCGCGAGCCCCGGCGACGGGGACCACGGCATCCCCTTCCAGGCCTTCGCCGACGCCTTCGCCGACCTGGACCACGGAGACCGCACGGACTCCCCGGCCCTGGCCTCACTCGCGGCACTCCTCGAACCGGCGTCCGTGCTCGCGCCCGCGTCCGGTCCGGCGGGCCCGGAGGACGGCGGTGCGGACGGGGTCGCGACCGGTGCGGCGTGCGACGACCGGGTGCGGCGGATCGCGGCGGCCCTCGGCCGGGTCCCGGGCCCCGGACTCGTGCTGGTCCTCGACGACTTCCACCGCGCCGACCCCGCCTCCGTCGCGCTCGTCGACCATCTCCTCCGGCATCCGACCCGGGCCCTCGTCCTGCTCGTCCTCGCCCGCCGCGAGCGGCAGACCGCGCCCGGCCCCGGCTCCGTCCTCTCCCGGGCCGCCGACTCGGGGGACCTGGCCCGGCTCGTCCTCGGGCCGCTGACGGCGGAGGAGTGCGCCGAGGGGCTCGTCGCCGGGCTGCCGCCCGGCCTCGCCCGGGAGATCCACGCCGCCTCGCTCGGCAATCCGCTCTACCACCGGGCCCTCGCGCACGCGCGTACGCGAGGGGGAGAGGCGTCCCGCACCGGGCCCGTCGCGGTGCTCCTCGACGAACTCACCCCGCTCGGCGGGCCGGAGCGTGCGCTCGTCGAGGCGCTCGCCGTGCTCGACGGGCGTGCGACGGCCGAGCTCCTCACCGCCGTCACCCCGCCGGGCTCCGGGGACCGGGCGACGGTCGACGAGTCCCTGCGGGAGCTGACCCGCCGGGACCTCGTCCGGCCCGACGCCGACGGGCGCCGACTGGCCCTGCGCCACCCCGCCCTCGCGGAACTCGTCCGGGGCACGCTCGATCCGTGGCGCCGCGCAGAACTGCACCGGCGGGCGGCCGACGCCCTCGCCCGCACCGGAGCGCCCGTCACCGAGCGCGCCCCGCACCTCGTGCGCGCCGCGACCGTCTGGGACCCGGCCGTCGCCGCCGAACTGGTCGAGGCCGCCGAGCGGATCGGGACGGCCGACCCCGCCCGCGCCGCCCACTGGCTCGCGGCCGTCCTCGCGCTGCTCCCCGACACTCCCGACCACCGCGCCGGCCGCCGGCAACTGATGCTCCGGCGGGCCGACGCCCTCGGGTCGGCCGGCCGGGTGGCGGAGAGCCGGGACCTCCTGCACCACCTCATCGACGCCTGCGGACCAGAGGACCCGGACGAGGAGGGCGACTCCGACGACGCGGGCGACTCCGGCGACCAGGGCGACTCCGACGACGCGGGCGACTCCGGCGACCGGGGCGACTCCGGCGACCGGGGCGACTCCGGCGACCGGGGCGACTCCGGCGACCGGGGCGAGTCCGGTGACGACGGCTTCCGCGTCGGCGGGACGGACCCGGCCGAGCTGCGGACCTCCGCCGTGCTGCTCTGCGCCTTCATGGAGCGCCACCTCGGCCGCTACCCCGAGGCGGACGCCCTGCTCCGCGCCGAACTGGCACGAACCCCCGGGCCACGCCCCGACCTTCGGACCCGGCTCGTCGTCGAGTGGGGCTGCCGGGCCCTCTTCGCCGCCCGGTACCCCGACGTCCGCCCCGTCCTCGCCCCCACCCTCGACGACGCACGACGGCGCCGCGACGACGCGGGCGCGGCCGAGGTGCTGACCCTGACCGCGCTCGGCGAGGCCTACACCGGCGAGACCGCCGCCGCCCGCGCCCACGCGGCGGAGGCCGCGGCCCTCACCGACGCCCTCACCGACGGGCGACTGGCGGACCAGGCCGAATCGCTGGTGCGCCTCGGCTGGACCGAGGTCTTCCTGGAGGAGTACGGGACCGCCGAGCGGCACGCCACCCGGGGCATCGCGATGGCCCGCCGCGCCGGACGGCCCTTCGCGCTCTCGCAGCTCCTCCTCTGCTTGGCGTACGTCCACCTCCTGACCGGCAGGGTCGGCACCGCCCTGGCCCTGGCCGACGAGTCCCTCGCCGTCGCCCGGGCCCTGGGCGGCCCCGAACTCGTCGGCTTCAGCGGGGCGCTGCGGGCCACCGTCCTCCTCCACGCCCGGCCGCTCGGCGACGCGGAGGCGCTGACCGCCGCCGAGGACGCCGCGGCCACCGTGGGCACCGCCGAAGGCTGGTGGGCCACCCAGGCCCGCTGCCTCCTCGGCTACTCGGTACCGCTCTCCCGGGACCCGCACCGGGTGCGGGACGTGCTCGTGCGGGCGGGCGGCGACCGGGACCTCTCCCGGCTCCAGGCCTCGCTGCGCCCCGGATACCTCGAACTCCTCGCGGGGGCGGCCCTCGCCACCGGAGACCTCGCGGAGGCCGAGCGGGTGGCAGGCCGGGCCCTCACGGAGGCCGAGCGGCTCGGGCTGCCCGTCCAGCTCGCCGCCGCGCGGCGCGCCTGGGGCCAGGTCCTCGCCCGGCGGGGCGAACCGGCGGCGGCGGCCGAGGCGTTCGCCGACGCGGCCCGGCAGAGCGCCCGCTCCGGCGCGATTCTCCGCGAGGCGCACAGCCTCCTCCTGGCCGCCCCCTGGACCCAGGCGGCGGGCGACGGGCCCCGGGCCGCCGCGCAGTGGCGCAGGGGCCGCCGCCTGGCCGCCGAGGGCGGCGCCCGGATGCTGGTGGACCTGGCCGACCGCACCAGACCCGTCCCGGCGGAGGGCGCCGCCGGGGGACGGCTCGCCGATCTCACCCCGCGTGAGCGGGAGATCTCCGTCCTGGTCGCCGAAGGGCTCACCAACCAGGCCGTCGCCGACCGGCTCTCTCTCAGCCCCCGCACGGTCGAGAGCCATGTCGCCCGCGTCTACCGCAAGACGGGTGTGGAGACCCGGGCCGGACTCGCCTCCCTCGTGGTCAGGCAGAGTGTGGGAGGCGGTCAGTCCTTGCGGGGGTAGGTGGCCGTCACCCGGCCCTTCGCGTCGGCGTTCAGATAGCCGGTGCCGTAGGCGTCGGTCAGGTAGATGCTCAGCCCCGCCTCGCTGCCGAGCAGGGTCGAGCCCGGGACGAGAACGAGATAGCGGCTGGTCGGCTGGTCGACCCCCAGCTCCTCGTCGGCGCGCCTGACCAGTCCGGGCAGGGCGTCCCAGTCGAAGGCGTTCAGGTCGGCCGGGACCGCGCCGGGGAAGGAGGTGCCGGATCCCTGGCGCACGGCGACGTCCCCGTTCCGGTAGACGTAGCGGTCGTACCGCTTCGAACTGCCCTTGACCAGCGACTCGGCGACCGCGTAGTCCGGGTACACGACGAATCCGGTGACCCTGGTGCTGCCCGAGGCCGCCTTGACCGCGGCGATGGCGGTCCTGACTCCGGCGGGCGTCAGCAGGTCGCGCGCCACCGGATCCGCCTCCTTGGTGGGAGCCGGGGCCTTGGACGCCGAAGGCCGCTGCGCGGCCGGCCCCTGCCGGGAAGGCGGAGCGCTGCTCGGGCCGCTACCGGGGTCGGACGGCCGCCAGTCCCAGTTCATGGCGGCGACGGGGATGCCGACGGCGAGCACCACCACGGCGGCGGAGCCCAGGAACCGCCCGGCACGGCTCCGCCGACGCGGTGCGAGGCCACCCGGAGGGGAGGCCACGGAGGGAGCGGTCGCCGCAACCGCGGCCGAAGGAACCGCGGCCGAAGGAACCGGCGAAGCCGCGTCCGACGAGGCGTCCGAAGGAGCCGCGTCCGAAGAGGAAGCCTCCGAAGAAGCCGCGTCCGAAGTTGCGGTGGACGCTGACGCGGACGGGGGAGCCAGCCGGAACGAGGTTGCCTCGTCCTCGCCGGCCACCGGCCCCGCGTCCTCACGGGGGGCCGGGGGCCCGGCCGGGCCCGTCGCCGTGACGGCGGCGAGCGCGCGGTCGAGCTCCTCCGCGTCCGGCCGCTCGGCCGGGTCGCGTACGAGGAGCCGGGTGAGTACGCCGGTCAGCGCACCGGCCCGCCGCGGCGGCGGCACGTCGTCGGAGAGGACGGCCGCGAGCGTCGCGAGGGTGTTCTCCCGGCGCAGCGGATGGTGGCCCTCGACCGCCACGTACAGCAGCATGCCGAGGGACCACAGGTCGGCGGCCGGACCGCTGCCGACGCCGCGGATCCGCTCGGGCGCCATGTAGTCCGGCGAGCCGATGATGGAACCCGAGGCCGTCAGGACGGTGGACTCGCGGATCGCCGCGATGCCGAAGTCGGTGAGCACCGGCCGCCCGTCGGGGCGCAGCAGGACGTTGGGCGGCTTCACGTCACGGTGCTCGATGTCGCGCGCGTGGGCGGCCCGCAGGGCCGAGAGCAGCTCGCGGCCGAGCCCGGCGGCGTCGACGGGCGTCATCGTGCCCCGGTCGAGCCGGTCCTGGAGCGAACCGCCGGTGACCAGCTCCATCACGAGCCAGGGATAGGTCCCCTCGCCGGCGTCGACGATGTGATGGATCGTCACCACGTTCGGGTGGTCGATCCGGGCCAGCGCGCGTGCCTCGCGCAGGACGCGGGCGCGCAGCGTCCTGGCCCCCTCGACGTCGTGCTCGGCGAGCGCGGGATCCGGCGGACGCACCTCCTTGAGCGCCACGTCCCGGTGGAGGACCAGGTCGCGGGCGCGCCAGACCGTGCCCATCCCGCCCCCGCCCAGCCGCTCCACCAGCTCGAAGCGGCCGTCGATCACTCTGCTCACACACACCCCTGTACTCGGTTCACCGGGGCGCCGCCGGGCCGTGGCCCGGGTCCGCCCACCTCGCCGTACACGTTCACCTGGTAGGGCCCCTGCGGTCCGCACGGCTCCGGGAGCGCGCGCAGCCAGGGCCACGCGTCACCCGGGCCCGGGCCCGCGGCGGGGTCCGTGTCATCGGCCGCCCGTTCGTGGGCGCTGGCCGCCTCCTCGGGCGTACCGGCTGCCGCGCCGAGCGCGTACGCCGCCCGACCGCTCAGAGCAGCGGCGTGACTCCCGTCGTCCCAGGACCGGGCCTCCGCCGCGGCGCGCGCGTACTCCCGTGCCGCCAGCTCCGGTTCGCCCAGGCGCAGCGCGCACTCGGCGAGCCAGGCCCTGGCCCGTACGCGCGCCGCACCGTCCCCGTCCTCCGCGAATCCGGTCAGGGCCTCGTCGAGGAGGACCGACGCCTCGCGGCAGCGGCCCCGCTCCGCGTGCGCGACCCCGAGGCGGAGCCGTGCCAAAGCGCCCACGTGCACGTCCTGGGCGGGCCCGTCGGCCTGCCCGGCGGCCTCGGCGAGGAGGGACAGCTCCTCGTCCTCCGCCCCGGGCCCGCCGGCCGCGGGCCGCCGCCCGCCAGGCTCGGCGACCGCACGCGCCAGGGCGAGGCAGAGCCGGGCCCGGTCGGAGGCCTGCAGCGGCGAGCCCGGAGCCTCGGACCCGAGGGCGGCCCTGAGCAGCGCGGCGGCCTCCTCGGGGGCGCCGGTGGCCCGCAACAGAGCGGCGAGCACCAACTCGTGCTCCGCGGCCTGCCAGGGGCGTCCCCCGGCACGGTGCTCCTCCGCCGCGGCCCGCAGATGGGTCAGCGCGGCGGCCGGGTCGTCGGGTGCGGTGATCCGGCCGAGCAGCGCACGGGTGTCGGCGCGTACGCCGGGCATGGCGCCGTCCGCCGGGTGCCGTCCGGTGAAGGCGATCAGACGGGTGAGCTCCTCGCGCAGTGCCCCGGCCTCGGCCGCCGGGTCGGGCGCGGTGTGCAGGAGGTCGGCGCGGGCCCGGCCGCGCAGCAGGCGGACCGTCGCGGTCTCCGCGGCGCCGGCCTGCCCCAGAGAGTGGAGGAGTCCGGCCCGTTCGCACAGTTCCGTGAGCCGGGCGAGCGCCGTCGCGCCGGGCTCCGGACCGGCGAGGACCGCCCGCGCCCGCGAGACCAGCGCCTTGCCGCGCCGCCCGGCCCGCTCGTGCAGGTCGGCGGCGCGGAAGAAGAGCGGCTGCGCGGCCGGCCGCGCAGCGCCCCGGCAGTCGAGGGCGGTCGAGTCCAGGGCATCGGCGTGGTCGCCGGGGGTGAGCGTCCCGCCGGCGCGTACCAGGGCCGCCGCGGCCCGCTCCCAGGCACTGCCGGCCCGGGGGTGCCGGTGCGAGGTGAGCCGACGGGCCCGGTGGAGCAGCTCGTGCGGATCCGCCGGTTCGGGGCGACCGCCGGCCTCGGGGCCGTACGCGCGCGCACCGGTACGGATCTCGTCGGGGGAGCGGCTGCTCATGCGGGGTGCTCCGGGGAGTGGGGGCGCGGGGCGGTGACGGCGGTGGCCACAGCGGCCACGGCGGACATGGGGGCGGGGGCGAGCGCAGAGGTCGGACCGACTGTCGCAGTTCCGCGCCGCCCGCACATCCGTAGAACTACGGAACCGCCCCCCGTCCGTAGAACTACGGAACCGCCCCCATCCGTGGAGCCGGACCGATCCCCTCCACGGAACCGAACCGCCCCCCGGACCCCTCGCCCCGCGCTCATCGAACGGCCGTACCGCGAAGGGCCCGCCCCCAGGTACTCGGTTAGGGTGATGCGATAGGGAATGCCCCCCGGGGCCGGGCCGATGCGTAGGTCGATGCGTTGGAGACTCACCAGTCGTCGAGCAGGGTTCCGCAGCCGCCCCGGGCGGCCGTCGGGGACGCGGGCGTGCTCCGCGAGCTGCTTCCGATCGCCCTGTGGCGTGAGGACGCCGAGGGCCGCATCGTCGAGTGGTCGCTCGCCGCCCAGGACCTGCTCGGCCACCGCCCCGAGCACGTGCTCGGACGGCTCGCCACCCCGCTGCTCGTCCCCGACGCCAACCGCGAACTCGCCGACCGGCTCACCCACCGCGTCCAGAACGGCGAGACCATGGTCGGCACGCTGCCCGTCCGCCACCGGGACGGCCACATGGTCGCGATGGAGATGTGGATCGTGCCGGCCGCCGATCCGCAGGGCCGGCCGGGGGCGATGCTCATCGCCGTGGAGACCTCCGAGGTCCTGCGCATGCGGGAGAACCTGGCGGCGATGGAGAGCCTCTTCACCCAGTCGCCGATCGGTCTCGCCCTGCTCGGCCCCGACCTGCGGTTCCTGCGCGTCAACGACACCCTGGCCCGGATGAACGGCGTACCGGCGGCCGAGCACGTGGGCCGCCGCCTCACCGAGGTCGTGCCCGGCGTGAACGCCACCTCGCTCGAATCGCTGATGCGCCAGGTCCTGGAGAGCGGGACCGCCGTCGTCGACGCCCGCCGGGTCGGCCGCACCCCCGCGGACCCCGATCGCGACCGCATCTGGTCCTGCTCGTACGCACCCCTCGTCGACCGCGCCGACCGGAAGTCCCTGGGACTGATCGCCTCCCTCGTCGACATCACCGAGAGCCAGGAGGCGCACAGCGAGGTCGAGCGGGCCCGGCACCGCTTCGCCCTGCTCGCCGAGGCCGGTGCCAAGATCGGCACCACCCTGGACCTCAAGCAGACGGCAGAGGAGGCGGTACGTTTCCTCGTGCCCCAGCTCGCGGACTCGGCGGACGTGCAGATGCTGGAGTCCGTCCTCGAACCGGACGACCCGGCGGCCTCCACGCGCGGAGTGCTGCGCCGGCTCGCGGCCCGCTTCCCCGACCCCACCGCGCCCACGTCGGTGCTCACCCCCGGGCAGACCTTCCAGATCCCGCTCGACTCCGTGTACGAGCAGGTCGTCTCCCGGGGCAGGCCCTTCAACCTCTACACCTCCGACGTCCAGGCGCTCTTCACCGGTCCGCGCACCGAGGCGCTCCGCACCTACTTCTCCACCCGCATCGGTTCGGCGCGGCTCGTCCCCCTGGTCGCCCGCGGCCAGGTGCTCGGCGCGGTCGCGGTGACCCGGCTGCGGACCCGCGAGCCCTTCGACGCGCAGGACTGCGTCCTCATCGACGAGGTCGTGGCCCGCGCCGCCCTCAACATCGACAACGCCCGTCTCTACACGACCCAGCGGGAGGCCGCCCTCACCCTCCAGCGCAGCCTGACCAACAGCGCGCTGCCCGCCGTCACCGGGCTCGAACTCACCGGCCGCTACCTGCCGGCCAGCGCCCATGACGTCGGCGGCGACTGGTTCGACGTCATCGCCCTGCCCGGCGGCAGGACCGGGCTCGTCATCGGCGACGTGATGGGGCACGGCATCCACGCGGCGGCCGTCATGGGCCAGCTGCGCACGGCGGTACGGACCCTGGCCCGCCACGACATCCCGCCGGCGGCGATGCTCAGCTCCCTCGACGCCGTCGTGGCGGACCTCGGCGAGGACACGATGGCGACCTGTGTGTACGCCGTCCACGACCCGGCCACCGGCGGCTGGGTCATCGCCCGCGCCGGCCACCCCCCGCCGGCCGTGGCCACCCCCGACGGCACCATCACCTTCCTCGACGGGCCGCCCGGCACCCCGCTGGGCACCGGCGCCCACGACTTCGGCACGGAGGAGGTCGCGCTGCCCGCGGGCGGGCTGCTCGTCCTCTACACCGACGGCCTCATCGAGGCCCGCGACCGCGACCTCGACGAGGGGATGCGGCAGCTCGCCCAGGCCCTGCGGCCCCTCGACCGCCCGCTGGACACGCTGTGCGACGAGGTCCTGGGACGGCTCCTCGCGGGAGCGGCCCAGGACGACGTGGCCATGCTGCTCGCCCGTACCACCCGCTGACGAAGAGAGGCCCGTCGGCCACGGGGTTCACAGGGGTACGACGGTCACCTCGGTCGCCTTGACCCCCGTCCAGACCGCCGCCCCGTCCACGAGGCCCAGTTCGGCGGCGGCCTGCGGGGTGATCTCGGCGACGAGCGGCGGGGCCAGGTCCGAGGTGACGAGGATCCGGAGCCGGCTGCCGCTCGCGGTGATCTCGCGTACGGTCCCGGGCCAGACGTTACGGGGGCTGCCGCCGGGCCGTTCGCGGTGCACGGCCACCGCCTCGGGCGCGATGATCGCGAGGGCCGGGGTCCCGGCGGGCGGCTGCTCGGCGGTGATGAGGGCGCCTCCCCCGTCCAGGTCGAGGCCGTCAGGGGTGGCCGTGCCGGGCCAGGCGTTGCTGCCGAGCATGCGGGCGACCCACGGTGAGCGGGGATGCCGGGTGACCTCGGCCGGGGGCGCGTCCTGGAGCGCCCGGCCGTCCTGGAGGACGAGGACGCGGTCGGCCAGGGACACGGCTTCGACCGGGTCGTGGGTGACGATCAGACAGACGCCGCCGAAGCCGGAGAGGTGGCTGCGCAGGGTGTGCCGGACATGGGCACGGGTGGTCTGGTCGAGGGCGGCGAGCGGCTCGTCGAGGAGCAGCAGCCGGGGCCGGGCGGCCAGCGCGCGGGCCAGGGCGACCCGCTGGGCCTGGCCGCCGGAGAGCTGGGCGGGGCGCCGGTCGGCGAGGTGACCGACGCCGAGACGGTCGAGCCAGCGCAGGGCCTCGCGCCGCGCCCGCGCCCGCGGCACTCCGTGCGCCCGCAGCCCGTACGCGGTGTTGGCGAGTGCGGTCAGATGGGGGAACAGGGCGCCGTCCTGCGGAACCCACGCCACCTGCCGGCGGTGTGGCGGCAGGCCGGTGACGTCGGCGTCGCCGAGCCGGAGGGCGGCGTGGGCCCGGGGGGTGAGGCCGAGGAGGGCGCGGAGCAGGGTCGTCTTGCCCGCGCCGTTGGGGCCGACGACGGCGATGGTGGTGCCGGGCGCGGCGTCCAGGGTCAGCCGGGTGAAGCCGTCGACGTCGGCGTGCAGCGCCCAGCGCCCGCCTGCGTCGGGGCCGTCGTCGTCACCCGGCGCCCGGGGTTCTTCCTCGCGGTCCGCCGCCGCCCCGCCGAACGGCGGCACCGGCCCAATCGCCGGATCGGCGGCTCCGCCGGGGCCCAGGGCATCCGACGCGAGTGGCGTACGGCGGGGGGACGGCGTGCCGGTCCAGCGGCCGCGCAGGGCGAGGAGTACGGCCATGGCGACGGCGAGCAGCAGCAGCGAGACGGAGGTGGCGGCCTCCGGTTCCTCCTGGAGCAGCAGGTACACCTGGAGCGGCAGGGTCTGGGTGGTGCCGGGCAGGTTCCCGGCGAACGTGATGGTGGCACCGAACTCGCCCAGGGCCCGCGCCCAGGTCAGCGCCGCGCCGGCGAGCAGCCCCGGAGCCACCATCGGCAGGGTGACGGTGAAGAACACCCGGACCGGCGAGGCGCCGAGGGAGGCCGCCGTCTCCTCGTACCGGGGGCGCAGACCGGCGAGCGCCCCCTCCAGGCTGATGACCAGGAACGGCATGGACACGAAGGTCGCGGCGACCACCGCGCCGGAGGTGTGGAACGGCAGCGTCACGCCGAAGGTGTTCTCCAGCCAGGGGCCGATCAGACCGCGGCGTCCGAAGGCGAGCAGCAGTGCCACGCCGCCGACCGTCGGCGGCAGCACCATGGGCAGCAGGACGAGGGAACGGACGATCGCCTTCCCGCGGAACGGCACCCGGGCGAGCAGCCAGGCCAGCGGCACGCCGAGCAGCAGCGAGAGGCCGAGCGCCCAGAAGGAGACGACCAGGGACAGTTCGAGGGCCTCGACGGTGCCGGGGCTCGTCAGGTGCGCGCCGAACGCCCCCCACTCGGTGCGGGCCAGGACCCCGGCGAGCGGCAGCAGCAGGAACGCCACGGCGAGCAGCGCGGGCACGGCGAGGAGGAGCGGGGTGCGGGTCCCTCGCCCGGTGGGCCGACCGTGGGGGCGTTTCATCGTTCGTTCCAGGGGTCGAAGGTGCGGAGAGAAGCGGGGCCTTCCTCGACCGGGCTACGGCTGCTGGAAGCCCGCGTCCAGGAGGATCTTCCGTGCCTCCGGCGAGGAGAGCCAGGCGACGAAGGCGGCGGCCGCCTCGGCGTTCTCGGAGTCCTTGACCGTGGCGGCGGGGTAGGAGGCGACGGCGTTCTGCGCGTCGGGGATGTCGACGGCGTCGACCTTGTCCTTCGCGCTCTCGGCGTCCGTCCGGTAGACGAGTCCCGCGTCGGCCTCGCCCAGCTCGACCTTGCTGAGCACGGCGCGGACGTTCGGCTCCTGGGAGACCGGCCTCACCGTGATCTCCTGGGCGTCCAGGATCTTTCTGCTGTACTTGCCGGCGGGTACCTCGGGGGCGGCGAGGACGACCTTGAGTCCGGTGTCCGCGAGGTCCTCCAGGCCGTCGATCCTGTGCGGGTTGCCCTCGCCGGTGGCGATGACGAGCCGGTTCCTGGCGATGACGGTGGGGGCGCCGGTGTCGGCGCGGACCTTGTCCATGCTCTTGGCGTCGGCGGTGACGAGGACGTCGGCGGGCGAACCCTGGGCGATCTGGGCGACGAGTTCCTGCGAGCCGGCGAAGGAGAAGACGATCTCCGTGCCGGGGTGGGACTTCTCGTACGCGGCGCCGGCGGACTCGAACACATCGGTCAGGGACGCGGCCGCGAGCACCGTCAGACGGGCGGCGGGCACTCCGGACGCACCGGTGGACCGCGCGGCGCCGTCCTGCGGTGCGCCGTCGCCGCCGCAGGCGGTGAGCGGCAGCAGCAGACCGGCCGTCGCGGCGGCGGCCAGGGCCCGGCGGCCCGTGCGGGTGCGGAAGAGAGGCATGGGGGTGGGGCTCCTCGGGCGCGGGGCGGCGGGGCCGCCCGGACGGGTGGGGAACCGGTCCGCTGGGGTCAGGTCCGGTCGATGTGCACGCTGGTCGACTTCACGCGGGCGGTGGCCCGCATGCCGACCTCAAGACCCAGCTCCTCCACGGCCTCGCGGGTGAGGAGCGACACGAGCCGGTGCGGACCGGCCTGGATCTCCACCTGCGCGGCGACGTCGCCGAGCTTCACCGCCGTGACGATGCCGGCGAAGGCGTTGCGTGCCGAGGTGTACGGCACGTCCTCGTCGCCCGCGGTGCTCTGTGCGATCTCGACGGAGAAGGCGGCCAGGTCGTGGCCGTCGATGAGACGCCGGCCGCCGTCGTCGCGATGGGTCGCGACCCGGCCCGCGTCGGCCCAGCGGCGCACGGTGTCGGAGCTGACGCCGAGCAGGCGCGCCGCCTGTCCGATGGTGTAGGACTGCATGTGCGTCACGCTAGGCCGTCCGGGCTCTCATCTGCAATGTAACCCGGCGCATCTCATCGCATCTGCCAGCCCCGTTGGAGGAAGTGACAAAGAGCTCAGGCGGGGCCCCGGCGCCGTCCCATCGCCTCGACCAGGGGCAGCAGCCGGTGCGCCACCCGTTCCCGCAGCGCGATCTCGGTGCGGGTGCGGACGACCCCGGGCAGCTGGATCAGCCGCTGGATGACGTCCTCCAGGTGCTCGGCGTCGCGGGCCACCACCCGGGTCAGCAGATCGCCGCCCCCGGTGATGGAGAAGGCCTCCACGATCTCCGGCACGGCGGCGAGCGCGTCGCCGACCTCGTTCAGATGCCCCTGCGTCACCTCGATGTGCACGAACGCGAGCACCGGGTGCCCCAGGGCGGCGGGGGAGAGCACCGGGCCGGTCGCGGTGATCACCCCGTCCCGCTCCAGGCGGTCGATCCTGGCCTGCACGGTGCCCCGCGCCACCCCCAGGATCCGCGCGTACTCCCGCACGCTCGTCCGCGGCTGCTCGATGAGCAGCCGCAGAATCCTGGTGTCGAGCTCGTCC
Source organism: Streptomyces sp. NPDC051822 (assembly GCF_044452745.1). Classification (NCBI taxonomy): domain Bacteria; kingdom Bacillati; phylum Actinomycetota; class Actinomycetes; order Kitasatosporales; family Streptomycetaceae; genus Streptomyces; species Streptomyces sp. NPDC051822. The sequence goes on from NZ_JBITBZ010000012.1 coordinate 209,223, forward strand.
ACCGCCATGCGCCGTCGTCCTCCTCCGGGCCCCGGACCCCCGTCCGTACCACCCCATTCTGGTACGGAACCCGGTCTTCCCGGTGGGCGGGCGGGCCGGCGGAGGACCGGCACCGGGTTACAGGAGGGAGCCGTCCCCGTCGGAGGGCGTCCGCAGCGCGCTCTCGCCCCTCGACCAGGCGTCCATCAGATGGTCGCCGAAACGGTCGTCGAGGAGGCAGGTCGCGGCGATGCCGAAGGAGACCTCGGGCGCGAGGTCCGGCTCGTCCTCCAGGAGACCGCTCACGACGTCGCGGCGTACCACCTGCTCGTGGACGGCGTCCGCCTCCACGTGCTCTTCGTAGTACCGCTCCGCGGCCGGGCCTGCCCCGGACCTGCGCAGCGCGGCGGCGAGCCGGGAAGAGGCGGGCGACGAGGTGATCTCCACGACGGCGACGTGCCCCACGAGCGCCCCGCGCAGCCTCCGGTGCAGTCCGAACAGCGACATCAGGTTCGAGACCGCCAGGGTCTCGGCCCCGGCCACGTCCACGAAACGCCCGTACGCCGGGTCGAGATCCAGATCGGCCATCAGGTCCGCGTAGAGCCGGGAGTGCATGCGCTCGGGCCGCCCGCAGCCGTACTCGTCGTAGGAGATCGCCACCATCGCGGCCTTGGCGCGGCCGCGCAGCCGGGGCACCACCCACTGGTACGGGTCGGCCTCCCGCAGCTGCGACACCGACCGCAGCGCCGCGTGCTCGCGCAGGTGCCACATCTTCCCGTCGGAGAGCAGGAACCGGGTGACGCCGGTGCCACCGGCAGGCTCGGTCAGGAGGGCGGCGAGTGCCTCGTCGACGTTTGACCGGTCGCGGCAGTCGTGCCGCAGCGCGCTCTCGAACCGGTGCTCCAGGAGGGCCCGCACCCCGAGCAGCCCCGCGTCCCATTCGAGACTGTCGGGAACCCCTTCGAAGCCCTGGTAGTGCGGCGCGTAACAGAGGTGGAGGGCCAGCTGCAGATCCTCGCCGTACGGGGAGCAGCGCGCGATCTCCGCCTCCCGGGGCAGCTCTCCCACGCCGCCGCCGAGCAGACGCCTCCGTACGGCGTTCGAGACGTCGCCGCGTGCCTCGGGCAGCGGAGGGGCCGTGGTCGTCGTGAGGGCGTGCAGGACGCTCATGATGCGCGGGCCTCCTCGGTCGTACCGTCGTCCGTCGTCCCCTCCCCGGCCGCGTCGTCCGCACCCGCCTCGTCGGCCGTGTCGTCCGGCGCGCGGCCCCGACGCCGTGGCGCGGGGGCGCCGGGCGCGCGCCGCAGACGGGGACGGTGGCTCGTGTCGCAGAAGGGTGCCCGCAGGGTCCGCCGGCAGGTGCACAGGGCCATCACGGGACGCTCGCAGCGGAGCACCGACCCGTCGGGCATCACGATGTCCGCGGGCCCCTCCACGAGCAGCGGCCCTTCGAGGAGGGGCTGCACCCGAGGGGGCCACGTGCGGGACCCGGCGCCTTCCGGGCTCGCGCCGGCGTCCCGGCCCGCGTCCCGCGGCTCCGGAGGAGCGGCGACCCGTGTCCTCGCGTGCGGGGCGTTCCCGCGCGGAGAAGCAGACATGACACACCACCGATCGGAGACGACTGCGTTGACATCGCGCGACTGCCCGGAGCAGCGCTTCCCAATCACGGCCGGAACGCGCGGATGACCACCAGCTCCTCCACGCGCGTGCCGGGAGCGGTCAGCCCCCGGGCCGCGAACCAGCCCGCTCGCGCGGACATCACGGGCCCGAACGCGTGGGTACGACGCTCGACCACCCGGGCCGTGAGGCCGCGCCGGCCGAGGGCCTCCAGGGTGGCGTCGACACCCGCGAGCGACGACTGGACGAGCAGCAGGACGCCGGAGGACGTCAGCAGCCGGGGAGCGCGGGCACAGACCCGGTCGAGCAGCAGCCGGCCGTCGGTCCCGGCGTCCCAGCTCCTGCGCGCGCCACGGACCGGCGCCGCCTCGTCCTCGCTCGGCACGTACGGCGGGTTGACCGTGACCAGGTCGAAGCGCTCGTCCGGCACCGGCGCGTCCAGGTCGCCGCGCAGCACCCGGATCCGGCAGCGGTGCACCAGGGCGTTGAACCGCGCGGCGGTGGTCGCCGTACGCGAGATGTCGACGGCGGTGGCCCGCGCGCCGCGTCGGGCGGCGACGACCGCCAGGACACCGGTACCGGTGCACAGGTCGAGCGAGCGCGCACCCGGCCGGAGCTCCTCGCGCCGCACGGTGGCCGCCAGCAGGCCGGTGTCCGTCTGGGGCGCGTACACCCCGGGCAGGCGGTACACCCGGGGGACGTACGGGCCGTCCGTCCTCCGGTCCACCGCCACCGGCCGCTCCCCGGCATCCGTCGTCAGGCTCTTCATCTCAAACCCCTCACTGTCGGGCACACGACTACCCGTGACCTGCCCCGGCATGCCCTCCCGCCCGGCACCCACCCAGGACCGGGCGGGAACGCGGGACCGCCGCCGCCCTTGTCCGGCGCCGAAGCGGGTAGGCGCGTCATGAGAGAGAGCCCGTCACGAGAGAGACGGGGAGCCGCGGCAGGAGAGAGAACCGCGGCACGGCACGGAAGAGGAGGCCCGGAGATGAGCGCCGACGCCGAGGGCCGCACGGTGGGGCAGCGGCACGCGAGAGAGCGGCGCGAGCTCACCGACGATGAGTTCCACGCCCTGGTGAGGGAGGCACGCGCCGAGGCGCGCAGGCTCTTCCTCGGCGGACCGCCCGGGGACGAAACCGACTTCGCCCTGCGCACCCAGCACGCCGAGTTCGGCGCCGCCGCCCACTGACGAACAGTCGGCGTCCCCCGGACCACCGACACGCACCCCGGAGGGGAGTCCCGGACATGGACCGTGCCGCGCTCTTCGACGTCGACGGAACCCTGGTCGACTCCAACCCCCTGCACGTCGTCGCCTGGTGGGAGGCCCTGCGGCAGGGCGGGCACACCGTGCCCACCCGCGCCATCCACCACGCGATCGGTCTGCCGGGCGAGGATCTCCTGGAGCACCTGCTCGGGCCCGACCGCGACCGGTCGGGGGACGACCGCCTCAGCGGCGCCCACGACGCCCTGTACGGCACCTGGTTCGAACGGCTCCGGGCCTTCGACGGCGCGGCGGACCTGCTGCGGGCCCTCGCGCGGCGCGGCTGGAAGGTCGTCCTGGTGACCTCCGCGAAGGACCGGGAGCTGGAGGCGCTCCGCGCGGCCGTGGACGCAGACGACGCGATCACGGCCACCGCCACCTCCGACGACGTCGAGGAGGGCAAGCCCGCCCCGGACCCGATCGAGCACGCGCTCTCCCTGGTGGACGTGGCCCCCGACCGGGCCGTCTTCGTCGGTGACAGCGTCTGGGACATGAAGGCCGCGCGCCGCGCCGGCCTCGCCACCGTCGCCCTGCTCTGCGGAGGAGTCCCCGCGGCGGACCTGACGGAGGCGGGCGCCGAAGCCGTGTACGACGACGTGGCCGGCCTCCTCGACGGACTCGACACCGGCCCGTTCTCGGCGGGACCCGGGGACTAGGGCCTGTCCGGCGGACCCGGCCCTGATCCGCCGGACAGGCCTAGGGGTGTCTGGGGGAGTACGGGAACCTCCGGACGCGGGCGACTGCGAAGCGGCGCCTCCGGGTAGTCGCCGGAGCACCCGACCGCCGAGAGGAGCGATCATGCGCCCGGACAGCTCGTACTGGATGGAGTCCGCACCACCCGGCAGCGCCTACCCGCCGCTGGACCGTGACCTACGCGCCGACGTCGTCGTGGTGGGCGCCGGGATCGCCGGGCTCTGCACCGCACGCGAGCTGGCCCGCGCCGGCCGCGAGGTGACGGTGCTCGAAGCCGGCCGGATCGCCGGCGGGGTCACCGGACACACCACCGGCAAGCTGACGTCCCTGCACGGCCTCTGTTACGAACGCCTCCGCCACCGCCAGGGCCCCGGGGCGGCGACCCTGTACGCCGACGCCCAGCAGAGCGCCCTCGGCGACGTGACGCGGCTCTGCGCGGAGCTGGGCGTCGACGCGGAGATCGAACACCGGCCCGCCTACACGTACGCGCTCGACGAGGAGGGCGCGGCCAAGGTCAGGGCGGAGGCGGCGGCCGCCGCGGCGGCCGGGCTGCCGGCCACCGCCGTCACCGAGACGGGGCTGCCCTACCCCGTCGCCGCGGCCGTCCGGGTGGAGGACCAACTGCAGTTCCATCCGCGCCGGTTCCTGCTCGGCGTCGTCGACGACCTCGTCGCGCACGGCGGCCGCCTCCACGAGGGCACCCGCGTCACCGAAGTGCACGAGGCCACGGACTGCCGACTCACGGTGGAGGGCGGGCACACCGTCCACGCCGTCGACGTCGTCCTCGCCACTCACTTCCCGCTCCGCTGCCACACCACCCTCCTGATGCGGCTCTCGCTCCGCCGCGAGCTGGTCGTCGCCGCCCCCGTCGAGGAGCGCCACATCCCGTACGGGATGTACCTGACGCCCGAGCAGGGCACCCGGTCCGTACGCAGCGCCCCGCTGGACGGGGACAGGCGGCTGCTGATCGTCGCCGGCGAGGCGTTCGAGCCGGGGAGCGGGGGCGTACGCGAGCGGTACGAGCGCCTGGAGGCATGGGCACGCGACCGCCTTCCGGGCTTCGCCGAGGCGCCGGCCGTCCAGCGCTGGGCGGCGCAGGACGTCCACACCGCCGACGGACTCCCCTGCATCGGCCACGAGCACCCCGACACCGAGCACGTCTACGTCGCCACCGGCTTCGGCGGCTGGGGGCTCAGCAACGGCGTCGCCGCGGCCCGGCTGCTCACCGCGCACCTCACGGGCGCGCCGCGTCCGGCCTGGACGGAACTCGTCGACCCGCGCCGGAGGCTGCCCGCCCGCGAGGTCCCCGGAGTCGCCGGGCACCAGGCAGGCGTGGCGCGCCACTTCGTGGCCGGTCTGCGGACGGGCCGGCGCTGCACTCACATGGGGTGCGAACTGGGCTTCAACGACGCCGAGCAGACGTGGGAGTGCCCCTGCCACGGCTCGCGCTTCGCAGCCGACGGCTCGGTGCTCCAGGGCCCGGCGACCAGCCCGCTGGAGAGCTGAACGCCGCCGGGCGGACGGATCTTTTCGCGCCGCGCGGGTAGCCGCCGATGCGGTGGGACAGGTCGGCGGCGCCGTAGGACAGGTCGGGGGCGCCGCTCGGCACGGCTCGGCGCCGCGGTACGGCACGGCGGCACAGGACGGAGGTACGCGATGAACAGCGGAGAGAGCGAGTACCGGATCGCCCGGCTGAGGGACCGGCTCGCGCGCGAGGAGGTGGCCGAACTCGGGGTGCGGATCGAGGTGCGCGGCGCGGTCGTCCTCCTGACCGGCACCGTCCCGACGGCCGACCGCCGCGACGAGATCCTCCGGATCGCCGAGGCGGAGCTGGTCGACCTCCCGGTCCGCGCCGACCTCCAGGTCGTCTGCGCGGATCCGCCGGACCGGGCCGAGGAGCTGCTGTGACCTCCCCCGGACGGCAGAACGGAGCCGTGGCCCGGGTGGCCGCGGTGGGCGACATCCATCTGGGCCCGGACTGCCGGGGCCTGCTGCGTCCCTCCTTCGAGACCCTGCACGAGACCGCGGACGTCCTCCTCCTCGCCGGCGACCTCACCCGCCACGGCACGGTCGAGGAGGCGGAGGTCGTCGCGGACGAGGTACGCGATCTGGGCGTCCCCGTGGTCGCCGTGCTCGGCAACCACGACTACCACTCCGAGCGGGAGACGGACGTCGCCCGGGTCCTCACCGACGCCGGGGTCACCGTCCTGGAGGGTGAGAGCGTGGTCCTGCCGGTGGCGGGCGAGAAGGTGGGCATCGCGGGGACGAAGGGATTCTGCGGCGGGTTCGCGGGCCGCAGCGCCGGGGAGTTCGGCGAACGCGAGATGAAGGACTTCGTGCGCACCACGCGCCGGGGCGCCGACGGACTGCGCCGGGCCCTGACCGAGCTGTCCGCCGACGGCTGCGGGGCCCGGATCGCCCTCACCCATTTCGCGCCCGTGCCCGACACGCTGGCCGGCGAACCGGTGGAGATCTACCCCTTCCTGGGGAGCTACCTCCTCGCGGAGGCCATCGACGAGTCCGGCGCCGACCTCGCCGTGCACGGCCACGCCCATCTGGGCACGGAGCACGGGATGACGGCCGCCGGCGTCCGCGTCCGCAACGTCGCCCAGCCCGTCATCCGCAGGGCCTTCGCCCTCTACCACCTGCCCCTGGCCGGCCCGCGGACCGACCGGGACCCGACCCTGGTCGCACCCGAGAGGTCGAGCTCGCCACGGTGACTCAGCGGTGGGCGGGGTTCACGCGGTTCACGCGGGGAGTGATCCTGGCGTTCGGCAGCGCGGGCGCGGGAAGACGGTCGCCGGGGTAGCCGTCGACGGTCCCGAAACGGTCGGACGCCTCCTCCCACGCCGCGCGGGCCTCGACGATGTCCTCGTGGCTGCGGCCGATGAAGTTCCACCACATGACGATCTCCTCCAGGAACGGGGGACCGCCCAACAGCACCGTGCGGGCGGGGCGTTCCGAGGCGTTCGTGAGCGTCAGGCCGTCGCCGCCGGGGGCGAGGTAGGCCAGCTCGGCCGGCTTGAGGGGTGTCTCCCCGACGCGTACGTCGCCCTCGTCGACGAGCACACCGTGCTCGAACGCCGGGTCCACGGACAGGGTGACGCTCGCCCCCGCGTCGATGAGGAGTTCCGCGCCGAGGAGGGGCGTGAAGGTCCGCACCGGCGAGGTCTCGCCGGCCAGTGACCCCAGGAACACCCTGATGTCCGCTCCGTCGACGCGGACGGTCCCCGGGGCGTGGTGCTGGAAGTCGCGGCCGGTGTTCCGGTGTTCCTCGGGGAGCGCCACCCACAGCTGTACACCGTGCAGGCGCGTGGTCCGGCCGGTGGACACCTCGGAGTGGCTGATGCCGTGACCGCTCGTCATGAGGTTGAGTTCGCCGGGCCGGACGAACGCGTGGCTGCCCAGGCTGTCGCGGTGCTCGATCTCTCCCTCGAACAGCCAGCTCACGGTCTGGAGGCCGATGTGCGGGTGGGGCGCCACGTCCATGCCGCCGGTCGTCGCCACCTCGTCGGGGCCGTAGTGGTCGATGAAGCACCACGCCCCGATCAGGGTGCGGGCGCGCTGCGGGAGGGTGCGCCGCACGGTCATGGCCCGCGGCCCTCCCAGTGGTACGTCCCGTGCGGACAGGACCTCGACCCCGGCACCGTTCATGACCGACCCCTTCGAACAAGGTAGTTTTACCTTCAACAATCATGCATCATGAGGACGGCGCCTGTCACGCGGACGGGCCGCGAACGAGCCGCCCCACGGCGGCCGGTGAAGGAGCGCACGGTGAGCGAGCGAGCGGCGGACCACGGGACCCGGCGGGTCTACGTCGACAAGCAGAGCCCCAAGCCCTATCACGCCCTGGTCCAGACGGCCGAAGCGGTCCGCGCCACCGCCGCCGAGGCGGGCCTCGACCGCCTCCTCGTCGAACTCGTCAACCTCCGCGTCTCCCAGCTCAACGGCTGCGCCTCCTGCCTCGACGTGCACACCAGGGCGGCGCTCCGCGCCGGCGAGACCACCCGGCGCCTGGGCGTCCTCGCCGCCTGGCGCGACACCGAACTCTTCACGCCGCGCGAGCGCGCCGCCCTCGACCTGGCCGAAGCCACCACCCACCCCGCGAACGCCCTCCCGCAGGAGAAGGCCTACGAAGCCGCCCGCGAGGTCCTCGACGACGACGAGATCTCCGCGGTGATCTGGGTCGCGGTCACGATCAACGCGTTCAACCGGGTCTCGATCATGAGCAAGCACCCGGTGCGGGAGCCCCGGCCGCCCCAGCCGTAGCGAGCCCGCTCAGGACCGGGCCCGCCCCTGAGCGGCCCCGGCGCGCACCGGCCGTCGGAGCAGGTAGATCCCGGCCGAGGCGACCAGGACGAGCATGACGCCGGTGAACACCAGGCCCGCCCGTTCCAGACCGAGCGGATCGCTCAGCAGGCCGACGCCGATCACCGGGACCGAGATCCCCGTGTAGGCGACCACGAACAGCGTCGAGATCACCGCCGCACGCCGGTCCACCGGTGTCGCCCCGGCGACGGCCGACAGCGCCGCGCGGAACGCGAGCCCCTGCCCCGCTCCGCCGACCACCGCGGACAGCACGACGAGGACGAGCAGGTCGGTGGCGAGCGCCCCCGCCAGGAGGGCGAGACCGGCGAAGAGCACGGCGCAGCCCAGCGGCAGCGACCGCGCCACTCCCACCTTGCCGACGGCGAGCTGTCCCGCGGTCGACGCGAAGAAGGCGAGCGCGACGACCAGACCGGTCACGGCATGGTTGTCCACGTGCAGGAACCGGGCGAGGAAGGCGGGGCTGATCGAGGTGAACACCCCGAACAGGGCGAAGCCCACGAAGGACGCGATCGCCGCCGGCACGAACACCGGGCGGACCTCGGCGGGCAGCGCGGGCCGCTGCGGCCGTACGGCGGTCAGCGGCCGGCGCTCCCCGACGGTCTCCGGCAGCCGCAGGAGGACGACGGCCGCCAGGGCCGTCAGGACGAGGTGGACGGCGAAGGGCAGCAGCAGCGGCTCGGGGGCGTACTCCGCGAGCAGACCGGCGAGCAGCGGGCCGCACCCGAGCCCGCCCATGTTGGCGGCCGTCGCCACGAGCGTCGCCCGGGACTCCCCGCCCGGCGGGGCGAGGTCCATGACGTACGCGGTGGCGGCGCCCGTGAACAGGCCGGCCGAGAACCCCGAGAGGAGCCGGCCCGCGTACAGCCAGCCGAGGCCGTCGGCGCACAGGAAGCAGACGGCGCTCGCCGCCGCGAACCCGAGGCCCCACAGCAGCGCCGGACGTCTGCCGACCGTGTCCGACGCGTCGCCCGCGAGGAGCAGCACCCCGATGACCCCGAAGGCGTACACGGCGTACACGACGGTCACCGTCAGCTCGGAGAACCCGAACTCCTCCTGGTAGAGCGGGTAGAGCGGGGTCGGCAGCGTGGTGCCGGTCATCCCGACGACGAACACGGCCCCGGCGAGCAGACACCGGAGCCACCCCTGACGATCACCGACACCGACCATGGCGCCGACGGTATCCCCGCCGGACGGCCCTGGCGGGCCTCCCACCGGCCGTGTCCCGGAAACGGCAACAAAGATTGCCCGGGTGTGCCCCGCCCCGCACCCTGACGGCGGAGGTGATCGCCATGACCGGCGCCAACAACACCACGAACACCACGGACACCACGGACACCACGGACTCCCGGGGTGCGTACGACGTCATCGTGATAGGCGGCGGGGCGGGCGGGCTGAACGCCGCGCTCGTGCTCGCCCGGGCCCGCCGCACCGTAGCCGTCGTCGACGCCGGGGAGCCCCGCAACGCTCCCTCGGCCCACATGCACAGCTTCCTCTCCCGTGACGGTGTCCCCCCGCTCACCGTCCTCGAGGTCGGCCGCGCGGAGATCGCGCGCTACGGCGCGGTCCGGATCGACGGCCGGGTGGACCAGGTGGAGCCCGCGGAGACCGGCGGGTACGTGGTGCGCCTGGACGGAGGCGCGACCCTTGACGCCCGGCACGTCGTGCTCGCCACGGGGCTGCACGACGAACTGCCCGACATCCCGGGCGTGCGGGCGATGTGGGGACAGGACGTGCACTTCTGCCCGTACTGCCACGGCTACGAGGTCCGCGACCAGCCGATCGTCGTCCTCGGGGTCCACCCCGCCTCGCCGGGACAGGCCCTGCTGCTGCGCCAGTGGTCGAGCCGTGTCACCTACGTCCCGCACGACCGGCCGCTCACCGACGAGGAGCGGGAGCGCATGGACGCGCGGGGCGTCGAGGTGGCCGAGGGGTCGGTGTCCGCCCTGCTCGCCAAGGACGGCCGGCTCCACACGGTGGAGCTCGCCGACGGACGGTCGCTGGAGTGCGCCGGAGTGTTCCTCTTCCCGCGGATGACCCCGAACGACGGGGCCTTCGCCGGACTCGGCTGCGAGAAGGACGAACAGGGCTGGCTCGTCACCGACCGGGCGGGCCGCACCAGCCGCCCCGGCCTGTGGGCCGTCGGCAACGTGATCGACCCGCGCGCCCAGGCCGTCACGGCGGCCGGCATGGGAGCCGCGGCCGCCTTCGCCCTCAACCACGACCTGGTGGACGAGGAGATCGAACGCGACCTCGCCGCCCACCGGGCCGCCGCCGGCCGGCCGGCGGCGGCTCCCGTCGCCGCGTCCTGAGCGACCGCGCCACCGCCGCAGCGCGCGCCCGCCCCCGGCTCACGTGTCGGAGGCGGGCGCCCGGCGTGTCGGCCGGGCGCGCACGTGCATCCGCTCGCCCTGCCGGCCGAAGAGGCTCAGGACCTCGACAGGGCCGTCCCCGGCGCTGCCGAACCAGTGCGGCAGACGCGTCTCGAACTCGGCGACCTCGCCGGGGTCGAGGACGATGTCGTGGTCGGCCAGGACGAGACGCAGCCTCCCGGAGAGCACGTACAGCCACTCGTACCCCTCGTGGGTGCACAGCTCCGGGGTGTCGCGGCTCGCCGGCAGGACCATCTTGTAGCTCTGCAGCGGACCGGGCTGGCGGGTCAGCGGCAGGACGGTGTTGCCGTTCACCGCGTGCGGCTTGAGCCGGACGCGCGGATCGCCCACCTCCGGGGCGCCGACCAGCTCGTCGAGCGGGACCTGGTGGGCCTGGGCGATGGGCAGCAGCAGTTCGAGACTGGGACGGCGCTGCCCCGCCTCCAGGCGGGACAGCGTGCTCTTGGAGATGCCGGTGGCCTCCGAAAGGGCGGCGAGCGTGACACCGCGCGCGGTGCGCACCCGCTTGAGCCGGGGACCGACCGCGGACAGGGCCTGGGTGATGGTCGAGGACTGCTCCACGCCGTCATTAGACCGAGTACGTCCCGAAGTCGCAACCAGAGGTGCCGATTTGGCAACACCGTGTCCCGGCGGCGACTGGTCCTAGAGTCCGAGGGACCGCCCGATCAGTTCCTTCATCACCTCCGTCGTCCCGCCGTAGATCGTCTGCACCCGGCTGTTGGCCCACTCCCGGGAGATCGCGCTCTCCTTCAGGTAGCCGAAGCCGCCGTGGATCTGGAGGCAGCGGTGGGCGATGTCGACCTGGAGCTCCGTCGTCCACCACTTCACCTTCGCCGCGTCCGTCACCGAGAGCCGTCCCGCGTTGAGTTCGGCGACGCAGTGGTCGAGGAACACCCGGGCGACCGTCAGCTCCGTGTCCATCGTGGCCAGCTGGAAACGGTTGTGCTGGAACGTGCCGATGGCCTGACCGAACGCCTCGCGGGTCTTGGCGTACTCCAGGGTGTCCGCGAGCATCCGCTCGATCGCGCCCACCGCCACGGTGGCGATGCTCAGCCGCTCGCGGGGCAGCCCGGCCATCATGTACGCGAGCCCGGCGTTCTCCCTGCCGATCAGGTTCTCGGCCGGCACCCGGCAGCCGTCGAAGAACAGCTCGCAGGTGTCGCTGGCGTGCCAGCCCAGCTTCTCCATGCGCCGCCCACGGGTGAACCCGGGCGCGCCGCGCTCCACCACGAGCAGGCTGATGCCCTGCGCGCCGCGCTCGGGGGCGGTCTTGGCGGCGACCACCACGACGTCCGCGTTCTCGCCGTTGGTGATGAACGTCTTCTGCCCGTCGAGGACGTAGGAGTCACCGTCGCGGACCGCCGTGGTGCGGATGTCGGCCACATTGGAGCCGGCGTCGGGCTCGCTCATCGCGATCGCCGCGATCAGCTCACCCGAACAGAGCCCCGGCAGCCAGCGCTTGCGCTGCTCCTCGGTGGTGCGGTCGGCGAGATAGGTGGCGATGACGTCGTTGTGCGCCACGAACCCCGGCGCCGTCGCGCGGGCCCACATGATCTCCTGCGAGAAGACCGCGGGGAAACGGTAGTCGGGCTCGCCGCCCCCGCCGTACGCGGGGTCGACGCCGATGCCGAGGAGCCCGGCCCGCCCGGCCTTGCGCCACACCTCGCGGTCGACGATGCCGTCCCGCTCCCACCGGGCGTGGTGCGGCACGACCTCGCGGTGGAGGAACTCCCGGCACGTCATCCGGAACTGCTCGTGTTCCGCCTCGTACCTGCTGGATGCCACGAGGTCACCCCTTCCCGGGGTCGGTGTCGTCGACGATGGTGGTCAGGGTGTCCCCGGGGCGCCGCACGGCGGCGAAGTGACCGCCGTCGATCTCGACCCGGCGGACCGGGGCCGAGCTGTGCGGCGACCACTGCCAGACCTTCTCCGGCGGGGCGTGCACGTCCTCCCGGGCGGCGATCAGGGTGAGCGGGAAGTCCACCCGCAGCCCGGACGCCACCCGCGCGAACTCGGCCCGGACCGTGTCGTCCTCACGGAGCATCCGCAGCAGGATCCGGCTCATCGTCGGGTCGGCGAGCACGGCCTGCGGTGTTCCTCCGTCCGCGGCGGTCCTGGCGAGCAGCTCCTCGTCGGTGACGGAGTCGAGCAGTGGCCCCGGCCTCTGGAGCCGGGGCGGAACGGCCCCGGACAGTACGGCCCGCTCCGGCGGCACGCCGACCCGGCGGGTCACCTCCGCGGCCACCGCGAGGCTCGTCGTCGCACCGAAGCTGTGCCCGAAGGTGGCCCAGCGCGGGCCGGGAGCTCCGCCCCGTTCGGCGAGGAGATCGGCGACGACCTCCTCGGCCATGGACCGCACCAGGGCCTCGAAGCCGGCCGCCCTCCGCTCCCGGCGGCGGGTGCCCCGGCCCGGCGCGTCCACGCCACGGACCAGGAGGCGCGGCTCGCTCAGGGCCTGCCAGCCCCGGTAGACCAGCGAGGTCGCCCCGGCGTGCGGAAAGCAGTAGAGCCGTACCGGGGGACTGGACGCAGACGGCACGTTCACTCCTTCGTGTTCCGGGCCAGCTTCTCGGCCAGCATCAGGGTGGTCAGGTTGGTGGGCGCGCTGGGGATGGTCGGGAAGAGCGAGGCGTCGGCGATCCGCAGGTTCCGGGTGCCGTGCACCCGGCCCTCCTGGTCGGCGACCGCCCACGGGTCGTCGTCCGGCCCCATCCGGCACGAACCGGCCGCGTGCCAGCCGGGGTTCATGATGTGGCGGACGCCGCTGCGCAGCACGCCGTCGTCGGCGACCATCCGGTCGCTCCAGAACTGGGTACGGGTCAGGCGGGCCGACAGGCCGGGGGAGCGCAGGAAGCCCCACGCCCGCCGGACGCCGTGGCAGAGGCGTTCCACGTCCTCGGGGTCGGTGCCGAGGCCCAGCTCGATGACGGGCGCCGCCCGCGGGTCGGCGCTGTCGAGGAAGACCCGGCCGTGGGAGCGCGGGCGCAGCAGCATCACCGAGATGCCGACGACCAGCGGCCAGCCGAGACGGTCGACGAAGCCGGGGATGGTGTGGCTCTCCACGTTGTTGAGAAGCCCCGCCTGGATGTCCACGTCGTCGTCGAAGCCGCTGCTCATCCGGGCAGCGACCTGCCGCCAGGGCAGGCCGGGCGTGCAGACCCCGTCGGCGGGTTTGGACCAGATGACCACCGAAGGGTGGTCCACCAGGTCACGGCCCACCCCGGGGAGGTCCGCCACGGGCGTGATCCCGAGGGACCTGAGCAGTCCCGCGCCGCCGACGCCGGAGCGCTGCAGGATGACCGGCGTGCCCACGGCCCCTGCGCTCAGCACGACGTGCCGGGCCCGGATCGTGGTGAGCGTGCCGTCGAGCTCGGCCTCGACGCCGACGGCCCGGTCCTTCTCGAACAGCACCCGGGTGACCCGGACGCCGGTGCGCAGCCGGAGGTTGGGAAGGTCGCGGACGCCTTCGAGGAAGGCGGTGGAGGCGTCGATGCGTTCGCCGTCGACGGCGTTGCCGGGGATGGGGCCGACCCCGGCCTCCAGACCGGCGTTGAGGTCCGGCAGATCGGCGACGCCCTGCCGGTTGCACTCCTCCCAGAACGCCGCGTCCAGCTCGTGCACCTGGCCGCGCGGGGTGCGGCGGATCGGCAGCGGCCCGCCGTCGCCGTGGAGACGGCCGGGGAAGTCGGCGTCGTCCTCGATGTCCTTGTAGTACGGCAGCACCTGCTCCCACGACCAGTCCGGGTTGCCGTGCGCCTCCCAGGCGGCGAAGTCGCGGGGCAGCCCGCGCAGGGCGATGGCGCCGTTGACGGCGGATCCGCCGCCGACGACCTTGCCCAGCTGGTAGGGGAATCGCTCCCACAGGGCACGGGCGCCCGCCCGGCCGCCCGGGGCGGTGGCGGACGCTTCGGTACGCCCCTGGATCAGCTCCTCCCAAGAAGCCTTGCTCGTACGGAGGTTGGCCCGGTAGTCCCAGTTGTGGCCGGCCAGGACGAGCCGCCCGGCGTCGGCCAGCGGGTGGGAACGGTCCCTGGGGCGCGGCTGGTCCTCGCCGGCCTCCAGCAGCAGGACGTTCCCGGAGTCCCTGGCGGCGAGCCGTGCGGCGGTCACGGCTCCGGCGGAGCCCGCTCCGACGATCACGTACTCCCACTCGCGGACCGGGGCGACGGGTTCGGACGCGGCCGGCCAGGGGGTGGCGGACCCGGGGGCGGCGTGTACGGAGGCGACGGGCTCGGTGGCGGCGGGCTCGGCGGCGGCGGTCACGCGGCGGACTCCTCGACGGACGTGATCAGTTCGGCGAACGAGGCGATCGACGCGTTCATGAACAGGCCCTCGACCATCTCCTGCTCCATGTCGGCCCCGATCCCGAACTCCGTACGGAGCAGCGCGAGGAGGCCGACGGCGTGCAGGGAGTCCCCGCCGATGTCGAAGAAGCCCTCCTCCACGCCGAAGTCGTCGTGACCGAGCTGCTGGGACCAGAGGGCGAAGAGACGCTCCTCGACCCGGCCGCGGGGCGCCACGTGGCCGGAGGCGGTGTCGGGCTCCTCGTTCCACGGCGTGGGAAGCGCCCGGTGGTCGATCTTGCCGTTCGTCGTCACGGGAAGGGTGTCCAGGGTCAGGAAGCGGCTGGGCACCATGTAGCCGGGCAGCAGCGCGGTCAGCGCCTCGCGCAGCTCGGCCGGGTCCGGGTCCGTCCCGGGCTCGGGCACCACGTACGCGACGATCTGCCGCTGTCCGGTACGGGCGTGGGCGGGCGCGGTGACGAGCGCGGTGCGCACCTCGGGCCTGCGCAGCAGGGCGGCCTCGATCTCGCCCAGCTCGACCCGGTAGCCGTTGATCTTCACCTGGAAGTCCTCGCGGCCGAGGATCTCGATGTCGCCGCCCGGGAGATAGCGGCCGAGGTCGCCGGTGCGGTAGACGCGTTCCCCGGTGACCGGGTGGACGGGGAAGCGTTCGGCGGTGCGTCCGGGGTCGCCCAGATAGCCCTGGGCCACGCCGACGCCCCCGATGTGGATCTCGCCGGTGACACCCAAGGGGGACGGCTCCAGCCACTGGTTGAACACGTGCATGGTCTGGTTGGCCAGCGGCTTCCCGTAGGGGATGCTCGACCACTCGGGCCGGACGGTGTCGACCGGGTGGTGGATCGACCAGATCGAACCCTCCGTGGCGCCGCCGAGGCTGATCACCCGCATCGCGGGGATCTTCTCCCGGATGCGGTTCGGCAGGTCCACCGGGATCCAGTCACCGCTCAGCAGGGCGAGCCGCAGCCGGCAGCCGCGCGGGACGCCCCCTTCGCCGAGCGAGTCGATCCACATCCGCATCGGGGCGGGCACGCTGTTCCAGATGGTCACGCCGTAGCGGCCGACGAGCTGCGACCAGTGGGCGATGTCGCTGCCGCGCGCCGGGTCGGGCACGACGACGGTGCCGCCGGCGCCGAGGACGCCGAAGACGTCGTACACCGACAGGTCGAAGCCGGCCGGGGCGAGTGCCATCACCCGGTCCTCCTCGCCCACGGAGAAGCGCCGGTTGATGTCCTGCACGGTGTTGGCGGCGCTCCGGTGGGTGACCATCACGCCCTTGGGCTCGCCGGTGGAGCCCGAGGTGAAGATGACGTACGCCAGGTCGTCGGGGCCCTGCCGGCGCTCCGGCGCCTCGGCGGGGCACGCGAGGGTGGCCGCGTCCTCCGAGGTCACCACCGTCACGCCCGGCGGCCAGGCCAGTGTGTCGCGCAGCTCCGGATCGGTCACCACGGCCCGCACCGAACATCGGGCGAGCAGCTTCAGACGCCGCTCCTCGGGGAGTTCCGGGTCGATCGCCACGTATGCCGCGCCGGTGTGCAGCACGCCGAGCAGCGCGGAGAACTGGGCGGCGCCCGGCCGCATCGACACCGCGACGATCTCGCTCGGCCCGGCACCCGGGCCCGTGAGCAGCCGGTGCGCGATCCGGTGGGCGTCCTCGGTGAGCCGGCGGTACGTGGTCTCCGCGCCGGGCGTGATCACCGCGACCGCGTCGGGGCGCCGCGCCGCCGCCTCGGCGACCAGCTCGTGGAGGAGTGCCGGCGGGATGTCCTCGGCGGTGGCGTTGGCCCGCTCGCGCTCCGCGGCGTCCGCGGCGGGCAGCGGCACGATCCCCCGGGTGGCGTGCCACACCGCCGCGTCGTCGGTCAGCCGGTCGAGCAGCGTCACGTACGCCTCGAACATGGCCTCAAGGGCCCCTTCGGGGAACAGGCCATCGACCGCGTTCCAGTTCACCGAGAGCCGGTCGTCCTGTTCCAGGATCTGGTTCTCCAGCCACACCTGAGGGGTCCGGCTGTGGTCGTGGACCAGCTCACCGAACGACTCCAGGCTCCGCGACCGCGGCTCGCCGTCGCCGCCGTCCTCCTCGGCGCCGAGGGTGCTGGAGAAGACCACGGGCATCGACGCGCGGCCGTCGTCCCGGCGGCGGGCGAGGTCGCGCAGCACCCGGATGCCGCCGTGCGCGGAGTGCGCGAGGTCCTCCAGAGCCCGCTGCTGCAGGTTCCGGGCCCGCTGCCCGAAGGTCTCCTCGGGCCCCCCGCCGACGGCGAGCAGGCTCGGGGAGAGGAAGTCGCCCATGATCCGGCCGAGTTGCGGGTGGCTGCCGAGCCGGTGGAACTGGGTGACGGTCAGGGTGAACTCCTGCCGCCGCGACCAGGTCCGCACCACCTCTGCGTACGCGGCGAGCAGCACGCCCGACGGGGTGAGACCGTGCCGGTCGCCCGCCGCCCGCAGCGCCTTCCAGCGCTCCGGCGCGAGGACCGCCCGGTGCCGGACGAAGCGCGGGACGCCGAGCTGTTCGGGCGCCGTGGCCAGCGGCAGCTCGGGCGCGGGAGGCAGGGTGTCAAGCCGGTCCGCCCAATACGCGGCGGCCTCCTTGCCCGGGGTGTCGGCGCGCAGCTCCTCCTGGGCGAGCACGTGGTCGCGGAACGAGAGCTCAAGGGGCTCGGGAAGCCACGCCGGGTCGTCGTAGAACCGGCGCCACTCGTCGAGCAGCAGGTAGAGGCCGCGCATGTCGAGGAAGAGCAGGTCCACCGCCAGGTGGAGCCGCACCCGGTCGCCGTCGAGCAGTGTGACCCGGGCGTCCAGCAGCGGCGCCCGGTCCACCGGCAGCACCTGTTCCGTCAACTCGGCCCGGACGCGCTCTACCTCGGCGGCCTGTTCGGCGGCCGTCCGGCCGCGCAGGTCCGTTCCGCGCACGAGACACGGCTCCACCTCGGCGGCGGGCAGGACGCGCTGTGTCTGGTCCGGCCCCACCACGGTGCGCAGCGCGTCGTGCCGGGCGACGACCTTCCCGAGGGCCTCGGTCAGCCGGTCCACGTCGAGACCGGGACAGTCGAACTCCAGGTAGTACTGGCTGGAGATGCCGCCGAGTTCCAGGCCTTTGTGGCGGCCGATCAGATAGGCCTGCTGAATGTCGGTGAGCGGGAACGGTTCATGACGGCGCTCGGGCCGCGGTGTGAGATCCGGCAGCCGGACTTCCTCGGGACCGGGGTGGCCCGCACCGCCGCGCAGCTTCGCGAAGAGATCCTCCATCGACGTCCGCCTCTTTTCATCGGATGCCCTGGCGGGCTTTCGAATTCGTGTACGGAAAGCGACATTAGGCAGCGGGCGTAAACGGCCTCAATACGGTCGGACCGTAGGGACGACCGTAGGATTTGGACCGTGCCCGACCAGCACGGGACCGCCGCTGGACCGGCGCTGGACCACCCCCGCCGAGCCCGGTGGGCGCCATTGACCAGGGGTGGGAACACGGCGACATCATCGGGGCATGGGAATTCAGGAATCCCCGGGGACAACCGGGAAACGCATACTCGTCGGTGCCACAGGATCCATTGCGGTGACCCGGCTGCCTTCGTACATCGAGACGATGCGCCGACAGATCGCGGGCAGCACGTTCACGGTTCTGCTGACGCACACGGCGGCCTCCTTCATTTCACCCGAGAGCCTGGCGCTCTTCGCCGAGCGGGTGGTGAGCGGGGAATCCCCGGCGGACTGGCCGACCGACAAGCCGTCCCGGCTCGCCGCCGACCACGACGTGCTCGCGGTCCTGCCGGCCACCGCCCACACCCTCGCCGCCGCGGCGGGCGGCGCCGCGCCCAACCGGCTGATGACGGTCGCGCTTTCGGTGGACTGTCCGGTCGTGTACTTCCCGGTGATGGGCGCCCGGATGTGGCACAAGCCGGCCGTCCGGCGGAACATCGCCCGGATCCGCGAGGACGGGGCCCTCGTCAACGAGCCGGAGTGGCACGACGGCTTCGACCCGACCACGGGCACCGCGAGCCACCATCCCGGCCTGCCGTCTGCGGAGTCGGTGGCCACGGTGATCGACGACCTCCTCGCCAAGCGGCGCTGAGCTTCCCCGACGACGAGTGGGGCCCCGCCGGATCCGGTCCGGCGGGGGCCCCCGCGGCGGGGCGGGCGGGCCGGCGGGGGGGGGGGCCCCGGGGCCCCCCCCCCCGCCCCCCCCGGGGGGGGGGCGCGCCCCCCCCCCGGGGGGGGCCCCCGCCGCCGCGGGGCGGGGGGGCCCCCACTCGTCGTCGCGGGAGGTCAGGCGGCGATGGCGGTCGCCTCGACCTCGATGAGGAAGTCGGGTTCGGCGAGCGTGGCGACCCCGACCAGGGTGGTGGGCCGGATGACGTCGGCTCCCAGCTTCGCGGCCGCGCGCTCCGCGCCCGCCATGATCGCGTCCCACTTGTCGAGCGACCAGTCCACGACGTACATGGTCAGGCGCAGGACGTCGTCGAAGGTGGCGCCGGCCGCGGCGAGGCCGGTGGCGATGTTGAGGTAGACCTGCTCGGTCTGGGCCGCGAGGTCGCCCATGCCCACCGGCTCACCGTCGGCGGTACGCGGCGTCTGGCCGCTGAGGAACACCACCCGGCTGCCGGTGCCGACGGCCAGCTGCCGCCATCCGTAGGGCTTGGGGAGGCCGGACGGGTCGATCGCCTCTACTGCCATTGCGTGTCCTCTCTCGGGGTGCGGAAGGGCGGGACGGGGTCAGCTGTTCTCGCGGCAGGTCGCGTAGTACTTCCGCAGCAGGCTGACGAGCTCGGGGTCGAAGCGGGAGGCGAAGAGCAGCTCGGCCGGCGGGGTGAACTCGGGGTCCAGCTCGTCGGCCCAGGCGAGGGTGGCCGGCCGCAGGTCCATCTCGATCCACTGGTGCCACTCGACGGGGATCGTCCAGTCCTGCTCGTAGCCGATGCCCATCTGGTGGTCGATGAGGAGGTCCACGATCTCCTGACGGCTGCCCGCCCTGATGGGCTGCCGGAGCGGGGCGAACCGGTCCAGGTCGGCCTGGGGCCGCTCGCCCAGGATCCGGGCGGCGAAGTCCTGGGCGAGCAGCGGGGAGAGGTGCAGCCCGTCGCGGTAGGTGCCGGTCATGATCCACAGGCCCCGCATGCCGCCCTCGCCGAGCAGCGGGAACCCGTCCATGGACACGGGCCGGTTGCCGACCTGGACCTTGGTGACGTCGCTGTTCCAGAGGCTGCGGCGGACCTGGCGGTGTGCGCACTGGAGGAGGAAGACCAGGTCGCGCATCTCGGCGGTGTCGCGCGGCTCCACGGAGATGACGTTGGTGGCGCCGAGGTAGACGTGTCCGTCACCGCGGGGGACGACGTGGAGCCCGCAGGCGAAGGAGCGGTTCGGGGTTCGGACGACGCTGTCGGGGGTGGTTCCGTCCACGGACTTGACGAGGGCGGACACGCCGTAGCCGCTGACGAGACGAGGGATGCGGGGGCCGACGGGCAGGCTGTCGAGGAGTTCCTGGGTGCGGGCTCCCGCGGCCAGCGTCACCTGGTCGGCGGCGATCGTCCGCCCGGAGGCCGTGACGACTCCGGTCACCCGTTCGCCCTGGTACTCGACACGCGCCGCGAACTCGGGGACGAGGACGGCGCCGGCCCGGACGGCCGCCGACTCGAGGCGTTCCAGGAGGGCGGAGGCGTCGACCGCGTGCTCCCCCGGTATGTGGAAGGCCTTCAGCGGACGGGAGATCGGCTCCGCGTCCACCCAGTCGAGGTCGGAGGGCTCGACGTCCTCGAACGGCTCGTCGTAGCGGGTGAGTTCGGCACGGATGGCGTTGTAGTTGGCGTCGTCGATCTCGGCCGTGCCGATGGTGTTGAGGACGACGGTGGTGCCCTCGGCCGTCTTGATGCCGGCGCCCTCGGTGCCGTCCTCGAGCTCCGCCAGCCACTGGGGCCACAGGTCCTTGGCGTGGATGCCGAGTTCCAGCTTGGCCCGGCCGTGCTCGGTGGCGAGCAGGGAGGTGGTGACCTCGCCGAAACAGCCGAGCATGGCCCCGGCCGCGGCCGAGCCGGCCCAGGGCCGGTGCGGCAGGCCGAGGACGGCGACGCGCTGTCCCCGCTGTGCCAGGACCCAGGCGAGCGAGAGCCCGAGGACTCCGTTGCCGGCGATGACGACGTCGAAGCCGGTTCCCGTGCCGTTCGTGTTCCCGTTGGCGCTCATGACATTCCCATCTTCCGGGGCGGCTCGTGTCGCCCAGTCGTGAATCGGATGCTGCCGAACTGATGGCCCGTCGCTCGATACGGGGAGTTCTCGGCCGGGCCGGGGAATCAAAAGGTCAGCGGCGGAGGAACTCGTACATCGTGAAGTCCATGTGCACGATTCCGCGCTCGTCGGTGTGGGCGGCGATCACCGGGGAGTCGCCGAACTCGGCGGCGGGCAGCTCGACGGACTCGCTGCGGTACCGGTGGCCTTCGAAGCCCGCTTCCTCGGCTGCCCGCAGCATCTTGTCCCTGTTGCCCATCGCCTCGCTGGTGCCCAGGTAGACCCGTCCGTCCGCCGCCAGACGGGGCACCACGTCACGGAAGAACCTGCGGACCATCTCGTACCCGGGGTCGAAGACCGCGCGCTCGATCTGCCCGGCGTACGGGCGGCTCTCGGGCGCCTCGATGAACGGGGTGTTCCAGAAGACGAGGTCGAACGGCTCGCCGGGCTCCAGGGCGTCGAACAGATCGCTGGTCAGGGCCGTGACCCGGTCGGACACCCCGTGCCGCTCGGCGTTGCGCCGGGTGTTCTCCGCGGCCGCGGGGTTGATGTCCAGGGCCACCACGTGCTCGCTGCCGCGCTGGGCCGCGAGCACCGCGGCGACGCCCGCGCCGCACCCCATCTCCAGGAAGCGGCCGCCCTTCTCGTACGGCACCCAGGAGGCGAAGAGGCCGGGCCCGGGGTCCGTGTAGGGGGGAAAGACCTCGGGCAGCAGATCCCATTCCATGTCGAGCAGCGAGAAGGTCAGCTGCGTCGGACGGTCAGGGCTCTGGATCTGTGACACCACCCAATTGCCGAGTTCATAACCGAGTTCGTTGTCCATGGGATCCTCCCTCAGGGGAACCGCAGAGAAGTCCTGTGGGGTCTCTCTGCGGCTCCCGGCGATGGAATGCCGCCGGCGGACGGGAAACGCGACGCCGGACGGAGAAACGAGGAGCCCGGAGCGTGGGTCAGTTCTCGCCGGTCGGGGAGCTCCGGGCCCGGTTGCGGGCCATCGTCCGGTCGATCAGCACGACCGGGATGGTGAGTACGGCCAGGCCGGCGCCCAGCCAGGGGATCGACGTCAGACCGGCACCGGCGCCGAGCGCGATGCCCGCGAGCACGGGGACGATGCTGATGCCGAGCTGGAACATGGAGACGGCGGTGGCTCCCGCCAGGGTCGGCGCCTCTGCCGCCACGGTGAACACCCGCCCGTAGATGGCCGGGTTGAGGATGAATCCGGCGACGCCCAGGAGCAGGACGAGGACGACGACGGCGACGGCCGACTCGGCGAGCAGGGCGAGCAGGACGGACGTGACCAGGATGCCGCCGGCCCCGATGAGGAGTGCGTGATGGGGCCGCCCGTCGGCGATCCTGCCGCCGATGGACAGACCGACGAACGCACCGACGCCGAACAGGACCAGGATCGGGGGCACCCAGACGGAGTCGATGCCGGTGGTGTCCGTCAGGAACGCCGCGAGGTAGTTGTACGAGATCATGTACGCGGCCGTGCTCAGCAGGGTCGCCGCGTACACCACCCACAGCTGCGGCTGCCGCATCGTGCGCAGTTCCCGCCGCACGCTGGGCTCCTGGGCGGCCCGGGTCACGGGTACGGCGACCGCCGTCGAGACCGCGCCGAGGACGGTCAGGGCGACCACCGCCCAGAACCCGCCCCGCCAGCCGGTGAAGTGGCTGAGCAGCGCGCCGGCCGGACCGCCGCCGACCATGGCGATGCTGAGTCCGCTGACGACCACGCCGGAGGCCCGCGCGGTCCGGTCGGGGGTGACGAGACCGATCGCGGTGACGGCGGCGACCGCCCAGAACCCGGCGTAGGCGAGACCGGCCAGGAAGCGGGTGACGAGGAGCACGGTGAAGTTGTCCGTCACGATGCCGACGGCCACGCTGACGGCGAACACGACCTGCGAGACGACCAGGGTGGTCCGCCGCGGCCAGCGCAGGGTCAGCACGGCGAGCGGCGGGCCGCCGATCACCACGCCGATCGCGAACGCGGAGATCAGCGCGCCCGCGGACGACAGGGAGATCTTCAGGTCGTCGGCGATGTCCGGCAGGACGCCGGCGAGCAGGAACTCGGCGCTGCCCATCGCGAACAGGCTGAACGCGAGCAGGTACACCGCGAACGGCAGCCGGTCGCCCGCCTTGCCGGAGGCGGTCGGCTGGACTTCGGCCTCGACGCTCATCGGCCGGCACCTCCCGGCACCTGGGTGACCGACTGCCGGACGACCGGCACGTAGGTGACGCCGGGCACCGGCCCGGAACTGGTCGGACGCATGGGAGAACTCCTCGCTGGGATGGTTCGGGGGACGGATCAGGGCGGGTGCGCGCCGGTCTGATCGTGGTGATCACCAGTGGTCCCCATGCTGGAACCGAGCGTGGCGGACGGACAACATTTGTTGCCGATACCGGGACGCGGGAACGGGCTCCCGCGGCGCTCCCGCCGGCGTCCGGCCCTCTGGTCAGTCATCACCGGGCAGGGCCTCGCCCCAGCCCCACTTCTTGATGGTGGTACGGCTCGTCGGACCCACTCCGGGCTGCGAGTTGGCCATCGCGCGCCGCGAGCCGAACTCGATGTAGCCGACGAACGCCGAGCGGAACTCCGCGTCCTCAGGAAGCCCCACGGCGTCCATGGCCTCCAGCATCAGTTCCACCCAGCGCGCCCGCTGCTCCGGCCTGACGGCCCGGCCGCGGTGCCGGGAGACCATGTGCGGATAGCCGCCGTGGTCCTCGGTGTAGCGCTCGGGCCCGCCGAGGACCTCCCCGATGAAGGTCGCGACGTGCTGCGGATGGTCGTCGGTCATGTGCTGGAAGAGCGGGGCGAGCAGCTCGTCCTTGCGGACGCGCCGGTAGAAGTCCTCCGTGAGCCGTTCGAGCGCCTCGGCGCCGCCGGCCCATTCGTAGAGGGTGGGGGTCTTGTCGTTCACGGTGTGACCTTTCGCTCGGCCGTCCTGGGTCGGGGTGTGCTCAGCACGCGTACAGGTCGAACGTCGGTGTGGGCCGGCCGCCCTGGGCGACCGAGTCGAGCCGGGGATCGACCGAGAGCATCGCCTGGTGCAGCCGCTGGAGCCGCGGAGCGGGTTCGAGGCCCAGCTGCTCGATCAGCCGCCGGCGCAGTCCGCGGTACAGGTCCAGTGCGGCGGACTGCCGCCCCGAGCGGTAGAACGCGACCATGGCCTGGGCGTGCAGCCGTTCGTCGTACGGGTGATGAGTCGTCAGCTGTACGAGTTCCGGCAGGAGTTCGCCGTGCAGGCCGAGGCGCAGCTCGGCGTCGATGCGGCGCTCGGTCGCGAGCAGCCGGTGCTCTTCGAGGCCGGCTGCCTCGGTCCGCAGCGCCGCCCCGGCCGGTATGTCCACGAGCGCGGCTCCCCGCCACAGCGCCAGGGCCTGGCGCAGCAGGCGGGACGCCAGCTCGTTGTCGCCGTCCGCGAAGGCCGCGTGACCGGCCTGGGCCGCCCGCCGGAACGCGAAGGCGTCCACGTCCTCCTCCGCGATCCGCAGCCGGTAGCCGCCGTGCGCGGTGACCAGCAGCTCCCGGGCGCCGGCCGGGCCGTCAGGACCGCCGAGGGCGGCGGCCAGGAGCCGGCGCAGCCGCAGGATGTACGTCTGGAAGGTGGCGTGCGCGCTGTACGGGGGCACGGACCCCCACAGCTCCTCCCGCAGCGCGGTCACCGGGACGAACTGCCCCGGGCGGAGAGCGAGGAGCGCCAGAATCTGCCGCTGCTTCGCCGCCGAGGGGACGATCGGAAATCCGCCCGTCTCCGCGTGCAGCGGGCCAAGAACCTGAATTCTCACGCTTCCTCCGTCACTCGCATATGCCCTCTCCGGATTCTCGGTCTCGGTCGAGCGGCTGCTCCGGGAAGGAACGTAGGAGTGCGGGGGTGAGGCCCTCAATACGGTCGGACCGTAGGGCTGACCGAAGAATCTGCGGCTGTGCTCGTCCTACGGTCGTACGGACCCCCGGACATGACGGAACGGCCCGCGGCGGGAACTCCGCGGGCCGTTCGGATTTCAATGAAATGCGGGCGGGGGGCGGACGCGCTTCCGCGAATCCGGCCGGTCAGGCCCGACACAGGCGGGCGGTGTGCACGGTGACCGCCGTGAGGTAGAAGACGTCGGGACGCCACAGGACGCCGGTGCAGGCGTCGCCGTCCACCAGTTGCTCCAAAGTCAGCCGGTCGACGAGGTCGAGCCGCTCGCCGAGCTCGTCGAGCGTGCGCCGCAACCGGGTGTGCAGGTGCCGGCGCGGGACCAGGCCCAGCGGAGCGGGGAGGTCGACCAGGAAGGTACGGGTGCCGGCCGGGACGAGCCCGGCGGAGGCCAGCAGGCACGGCCAGTCCTCGACCACGGAGGTGGCGCCGGGCAGCCGGGCCCGCCCGGCGGCGTACCGCGCTTCGAGAGCGGCGTCCAGGCGGGCCTGGAGGCCGGGCCGTCCGATGCCGATGTCCCGTGGCAGGAAGCGCGGCGGCAGCCCGCGTTCGGCGACGGCGAGCATCCCGCCGGGCCGCAGCGCGGACGCCAGGCCCCGCAGCGCCTGCTGCTGGTCGCCCAGATGACGGCAGACGTTGCCGGTCCAGATCAGGTCGGCGGGTCCCAGCCGGCCGAACTCGTCGGGCCGCTCGGCCCGCACGGTGGTGATCCGCCCGCTCAGCCCGCTCTCCGCGGCGCGGACCAGGGCCCGGTCGAGGAGCGCGGGGGACCGGTCCACCGCGACGACGTCCGCCTCGGGGAAGACCTCGGCCAGTACGCAGGAGGCCACGCCCGGCCCGCTGCCCACGTCGAGGACCCGGCGGACCGGCGGCGCGCTCCGCCGCCCGGGTGCGAGCAGGCCGCGCAGCCAGTGCGCCGCGTCCGTCAGGAGACCGGAGAGCGGTTCCGCCTCTTGCTCCGGCCCGGCGCCGAGGTCCTCGTCGTCGAGGCCCTCGGCGGGGTGTGTGGATGTCATACGGTCACCTCCGGCGGTCAGGATGGGGGCGCCCCGCGTCCCGGACAACTCTTGTTGCCGATTCCGGAACCGGCCCCACCCGGTCAGTACGTGGCCGCCGCGGACACCATGCGGCGCAGGGCCCGCGGCCGGATCAGATCCCCGGTGAAGGTGTCCAGGAGCTCCGCCCGGGCGGTCAGCGGGAAGTAGTGGTCACCCGGGAACACCGCCGTACGCAGGGCGCGCCGGGTGCACCGGTGCCAGCCGGCCAGGTCCGCCGCGGTGACGCTCCGGTCCCGCAGCCCGCGCATCGCCGTGACCGGGCAGTGCACGACATGGCGCGGGTCGCGGCGGTACGCCTCCATGACGGTGAGATCCGCGCGCAGCGCCGCGAGATCCCGGGCCGCGCGCCGCGGATCCGGGTCGACCGGAGGCATCCGGCCCCGCTCCCGGAGCCCGCGGACCATGGCCGCTTCCGGCAGACGGCCGAGCGCCCGCTCGGGCGCGAGCCGGTGCGGCACGCCGGAGCCGGACACGTACAGGCGGTCGGCCACCGCGTCGTGCTCCCATTCGAGCCGGGCCGCGATCTCGTACGCGAGGAGGGCGCCGAAGCCGTGCCCGAACAGCGCGAACGGGCGGTCGCACATGCGGGCCACGTACGGCATGACCTCGGCGAGCAGCGGTTCGAGTCCGTCGCACGGGCGGGTGCGCGGATGACGGCCGCGGCCGGGCAGCTCCACCGGTGTGACGACCACCGAGGGACCGACGGCCTCGGCCCAGGGCAGGTACACGCCCGCCGAGACCCCCTCGAACGGAAGGCAGAACAGCCGGACCGAGTTGTCGGCGCCCGCGGCGCCGGAACCGCTCATCGGCCCGCCCCCGCGCGACACGCGCCGGCGCGCCCGACGGTCGCCCCCGAAGGGCGACGCTCCTCACTGATCACGGTCACGCGGGCACCGGTCCCTCCATCAGATTCTCGCCAATAGGTCGCGGGCGAATATGTCAGAACGCGCGGGGAGTGCTTTCCGCATCGCTCACTGGTCACCGCGAGATGCCTGGGAAACGTACCCGTGCGGTACCCGCCCGCATCAATACGGGAGGACCGAAGTAATGGCCGAAGGAACACGCTTCGAATCCTTCGGGAAGAACCGGTCATACAAATTCGGCACACGCCCGTGCTAGCGTCGGGGCGCATCAGAGGTGTACGCCGTTCACCGGTGATCGGAGGGTCGTGGGGGAGGCTCGGACTCTCCTCCGCACCGCCGGAAGAAGCCCTTTTCTGCCAGGGAGTCGACGGCCCGGTCATGACCGGACAACGACCCTGACGACGCGCATTCACTCTTCAGGCAGGAGGCGCAGGACCGTGCCCCAGGAACTGTTCGGCAGGAGCGAGGAATCCAAGGTCATCACCGACATGCTCCACTCTGCGAGAGGCGGCGCGGGCGCGGTGGCGCTGGTCGAGGGCATCATCGGCACGGGCAAGACCTCCCTCCTGCGCTGGGCCGAGGAGACCGCCCGCGAACAGGGCATGGTCGTACTGTCCGCCACGGCGTCCCCCACCGAACAGCGCTTCTCGCTGGGCGTCGTGCACCAGCTCCTCGGGACGCTCCCCGAGACCGCCCACGGCTGGGAACGCGCCTTCGCGTCGAACGGAGCCCCTCCGTGCGGCGGACCCGACGAACCCGACTACCCGCTGCTCGCGGAACTGTGCGCCGCGGTGGGCAGGGCCGCCCGGCGCACCCCCGTCCTCCTGACGGTCGACTGCGTCCACCACGCCGACAGCAGGTCCCTGCTCTGGCTGGGCTTCCTCAGCCGCCGCCTGGACAACCTCCCCGTCGTCCTGCTCGCCACCAAACGCTGCGGCGAACCGGCGAGCGACCAGCACCTCCTCGTCGAACTCATGGAGGGCGTCCGCGCCGACCGGCACATCCACCTGCACGACCTGAGCCCCAGCGCCGCCTCCGACCTGGCCGCCGCCCTCCACGGCCACGACCACGAGTCCGTGGACGCGCTGGTCGCGGGAACGGGCGGCAACCCGTACCTGCTCACCGAGCGGTTACGGACCGCCCCGACCGGCCCCGCCGGCAGGGGACCGGCGGACGCGGCGGACGAGGGGCTGCGCCTCCAGGCGGTCAAGGAACGCATCCTGTGCATGCTCAGACGGCTCGACCCCCACGGACTCGACGTCGCCAGGGCCGCCAGCATCCTGGGCGCCCCCCTGGACCCCTCCATCCTCGCCGCCCTGTGCGGCGTCTCCACCGAGGACGCCTGCCGCACCCTCGGCCGGCTCACCGAGTCGGGGCTGCTCTGCCCCCACGACATGACGTTCCGCCACCCCGTACTCGCCGGACTCCTCTACGAGGACATCCCCTGCGCCGACCGCGCCGAACTCCACCGCCTCGCCGCCTGCTTCATGCGGCGCCGCAGCGCCTCCTGCGAGGACGTCGCCGCCCACCTGCTGCGCTCCCACCGCCTCGACGAGCCGTGGATGGCACGCCTGCTGCTCGACGTCGCCCAGGGCATGGTCGGCCGCGACCCCGAGGGCGCCCGGCGGCTGATCGAGAAGGCCGTCCTTCACGGCCTGCCCGAGGACCAGTCGGCCCGCGCCGAGGGACTGCGGATCCAGGCGCTCACCGCCCTGGACCTGCCCGCCTCCGCCCGCGCGCTCACCGCTCACGCCGCCGGGGCCTGCGGCCCCGCCGAACGGCTCCGGGAGGCCCTGCGGCTCTCCGACATCCTCCTCCGGCTCGACGACCCCGCCTGCGCCCGCCAGGTCCTGGAGCACGCCAGGAGCGAGAGCGGCACCCCGGACCCCGCCACCACCGCCCGCCTGCGCGAACGGCTCACCCACATCCGGCTCCACGAGGGCACCTACCGGCCCGGCGACCGGGACGAGGACCGGCTCGAGCGCGTCCTGCTGCTGCGCACCGCCGCCGGGAACTCGGCCGCGGCGGTACGGCGGATCGCCGACCGCATCCTCACCGTGCCCCGCGCCCCCTACGGCTCGACCACCTGGTACCACGCGCTCCTCGCCCTGCTCTGGGCAGGCGACGTCGACGAGGCCAGGCGCCACATCGACACCGAGGTACGGCTCGCGCACACCGAGGGCACCGTGACCCGGATCGCCGAGGCCCTGGCCGTACGCGGCCTGGTACAGCTCCACCGCGGCCTCCTCGCGGAGGCCGGGAGCGACGCCCGCACGGCACTCGAACTGCTCACCCGGATCGACGCCGACAAGTTCCACGTGGGGGCGCTCGCCCGCAGCGTCCTCATCGACGTGGCCCTGGA
Source organism: Streptomyces sp. NPDC051822 (assembly GCF_044452745.1). NCBI lineage: Bacteria > Bacillati > Actinomycetota > Actinomycetes > Kitasatosporales > Streptomycetaceae > Streptomyces > Streptomyces sp. NPDC051822. The sequence goes on from NZ_JBITBZ010000012.1 coordinate 238,215, forward strand.
GAAGGACGACGTCGCCGCGGCCGGCGCCCTGCTCGAAGAGGCCCCGCCCCTTCCCGGGGAGCAGCCCGTCACCTGGTGGCGGCTGCACCTCCTGCACAGCGCCGGACGGGCCCTGGGCAGGATGGGCCAGGCACGGCGCGGCCTCGCGCTGATCGCCCACTGCGGGGACGAGCTGACCCGCCGCGGCGTCGTCAACCCGGCGATCCTGCCCTGGCTCTCCACCCGGTCCGCCCTCCAACTGGCCCTGCGCGAAGGGGCGGCCGCCCGGTGCGCCGCCCGCGAGGAGACCGAACGCGCCCGCCGCTGGGGCGCCCCCTCCGCCCTGGGCAGGGCCCTCGTCGCCCAGGCCTCGGCCGGCTCGGGGCGCGAGGCGCTCCAGTTCGCCGAACAGGCCGCCGAACTCCTCGAACCGGCCTCCGCGCCCCTGCTCTTCGCCCACGCCCTGTACGCGGCCGGGCGAGCCCACCGGCAGAGCGGCAGGGCCCGGCGCACCCGTGAACTGCTCCACCGCGCCAACGAGGTCGGCATCTCGCTCGGCGCCGACGGCCTGGTGGAGGCGGTGCAGCGGGAGCTGCGGCACGCGGGCGGGCGGCCCGACCCGCGCAAGGACTCCACCGAGTCGCTGCTCACCCCGACCGAACGGCAGGTCTCCGAACTGGCCGCCCGCGGGATGAGCAACCGCGGCATAGCCCAGCTCCTGAAGGTGAGCCTGCGGAACGTCGAGTCCCATCTCACCCACTCCTACCGGAAGTTGCGCATCAGCGGCCGACACGAGCTGACCCGGTACTTCCCGGCGGAGGAGGCCCCCGCCCCGGCGGCGGTGCTGCTCTACCAGCCCCGGACGGCGCTCACTCCACCGCATCGGCTCCGGACGGGCTGAGGGACGGGCTGACGGACGGGGTGACGGGCGGAGCCCCGCCGGGTGCTGTGCCGCCGTTCCCGGCCGCGTCGTCGTGCGCGGCCGGCGGCGCGGCGAACGCCCCGTCGAGCAGGACGACCAGCCCGGCGGTGAACCGCTCGTGGTCGCTCATCGACGCCACGAGCGGGGCGACCCTGCGTACCGTCGGATAGTCCTCCGCCCCGTCCCCGCCCGGTACCGGCGGGTGCGGGGCGGCCCGTACGGCCACCAGATGCCCCACCAGGTACTGCCAGATCGCCACGTCCAGGCGGGCGGCCTGCGCGTCGCTCATCCCGTGCCGTACGAGCGCGTCGAGGATGAACTCGGAGAGCCGCATCGAGGTGGCGCCGAGCAGCGCCCCGTCGAGCATCCCGGTGGCGATCCACCCGTGCTCCTCCATCACGCGGTGCGCGCTCTGCGCCGCCTCCAGGACGGCCGTCCTGGGATCGTCCCCCACCTCCGGGAGTACGATCCGCCGGGACACCTCGTCGAAGAGCAGGGACATCAGCTCCCGCTTGTCGCTGACATGCCGGTAGACGGCCGCCGGGGCCTTTCCCAGCTCGCCGGCGAGCTTGCGCATGCTGAGACCGGCCGCGCCCTCCCGCTCGAGCAGTCGCAGTCCCGCCGCCACGATGTGCGGACGCGTCAGCGGCTGCGTCGGACGCTCCGGCGCCGGTGCCTCACCGTGTCTCACCTGGCTCCTGCTCCACACCGCCGAACGCGGCGTTCACCGTAGGGGGCCTCGGGAGCGACATCGTCTCGTACCGCGACCACTCGCGGTACGGGATCGGCCCTACCGAAACACGACTGTCGTGATTCCGCCACGCCGGCGGGAGCCGCCGCGCCGTCCCCGGCCCGTTCCTCCGTCAGCCCCTCGGCCCGCGCCTCTCAGCGCCCCACGGGGTCGCCGTGAGCGCCGTCGTTCCGGCCGAGCAGCATCATGTGGCCGCCGTGACGCAGCGGTGTGCCCACGCGTGGACGGGCCACCTCGTCGCCCGTCCGCGCGTCGACGAGATGCACCTCGCCGTGGCCGCCGCGGGTGACGGCGATCCAGTCGGAGCCCGGCGAGGCGGCCACCGCGCGGCGCTCGACCCCCTCCCAGGGAGTGCCGCCGCGCCGAGGGGCGCCGTCCATGGCGGGGAGGGGGACGCGGCGAAGGGTGTCGTCGGCGCCTAGGAGCACCAGTTCGTCGCCGTCGGGGTGCACGCGGGTGAAGGCGGCGTGGTCGCGGGCGAGGGCCAGCCGGAAGACCAGGCCGGGGCCGAGTTCGGTGCGGCGCGTGCGGCCCGTCTCCAGGTCGTGGCGCCATGCCTGGTTGGTCCACTCCGGCCACCGCAGCGGGTCAGGAGCACCGCCGCGCAGGGTGGTCCACAGCGCCCGCCGACGGGTGTCGAGACGGAGGTACCAGCCGCGGGCGGACGACTCCCAGGGGATCACCGGCCCAGCCGCGAGGGTGTCGCCCGCCCTGCGGGCCGTGTGCACCCCCTCGCCCGTGGCCGCGAACACCCGCCCCGAGACCGGGTCGTACGCGTCACCGTGGCCGTCGTCCGGCAGCGTCAGGAGCGCGTGGGGCCCGACCACGGGGCAGCCGGGCGGAGCCGCGAGGAGATCCCCGAAGCGGTGGACGGCGAGGGCGCCGGGCTCCCTGTGCCGCAGGACGACGAGCGCTTCGCCGCCGCCCGGCACCGTCACGCCCGGTTCGCCGACGCGGGTCCGCACGCGGGCGGCCTCGCCGGTGGTCAGGTCGACGACCGTCAGGAGGTCCGACCAGGGTTCGGTGTTCTTGCCCAGGCCGGTCGTGACGGCCAGCAGGCGGCCGGTCGGATCGCAGGCGAGATGCTCGGCGGGCACGGCGACCGGGACGGTCCGCCGCACCAGCACCTCGCCGAAGGGGTCGAGCACCAGCAGCTCTCCCCGGCGGTCGTCGACGCAGGCCACCCGTCCTCCCGGCAGCGCCAGGAGGCCCGCGTGCTCGGAGAGATGACGTCCGGTGAGGCGGCCTATGACGCTGCCGTCCGGCACGGACAGGACGTGCAGGGATCCGTCCACGTGGTCGGAGACGAGCAGGGCGGTGGCAGGGGTTGTCATGGGTCCTCCAGGAAGCCGGGCAGGTGAAAGTGAAAACGATTATCATGTATGTTCGTCGCGTTCCGGGTTCCTGCCGAGAAGCGAGGGCATCGATGCTGCACGCACCGTCCAGATTCGTCCGTAGTTGTCTCACCGCGGCGGTGGTGGGCTCCGTCCTGGCCGGCTGCGGCTCGACCGGGGGCGAGTCCGCGAACGACAAGGCCCGGCCCACCGCGAAGACCGAGGTCACCGTCGAACCGATCAAGGCAGCCACCGAGTTGACGGACGTGAAGGGCGTCAAGGTCTCCCTGACGAAGGCGCCGGAACGGATCGTCTGCCTCTTCGCGCTCTGCGACGACATCCTGACCGAACTCGGCATCGTCCCGACGGCCACCAACGGCACACTGCTCGCCCACCCCGCCTTCCTCGGAGAGGCCAGGGCGAAGGAGGTCGACGTCATCCCCGGCGGCTTCATCGCCCCGGAGGTGGAGGCGATCCTCTCCCACAAGCCGGACCTCGTGATCGGCCTCGGTGACACCCACGGCAAGCTCGCCCCCGCGCTGAAGGGCGCCACGACGTTCTGGGCCATGCAGCCCGAGACGTGGGAGGACAGCGTGGGTTACCTGCGCGACGCCGCCGCCCTCACGGGCCGCACCGCGGAGGGGGAGAAGGCCGAGCGGACCTTCCGGACCAAGCTCGCCAAGGCCGAGAAGGCCCCGAGCGACAGGACCGCCCTCATCATCTACGGCAGCGACGAGAACTTCGGCGTCGCGACCCCGGAGGGCGACGTGACCGCCAGCCTCTTCCCCAAGATCGCCGACTACCCGTGGAAGTCCCGTGGCGTGGACGGAAGTTACAGCCTCGAAGAGATCCTCGCCCAGGACGTCGACGTGCTGTTCGTCGAGACGATGAGCTTCGGCGACGCGAACGGCAAGCTCTCGGAGAAGCTGGCGAAGAACCCCCTGTGGAGCAAGATCCCGGCCGTGAAGAACGGTGACGTCCACGAGGTGAACTCAGAGGTGTGGGCCAAGGGGCGCGGGACCCGCTCGCTGGGCATCGTCCTCGACGAGGCCACGGCCGCGCTGCGGTGAGGACGCCCTCCTCGGCGCCCACGCCGGCGGATGCCGCGGCCCTCCAAGCGGAGGGCCGTACGGAGGGCCGTCAGGGCCGTCAGGGCCGTACGGCGGGCGCGGCTCCGTCGCCCCCGCCCCGCGTCCGGGCCTGGCAACCGCTCCTGGTGATCCTGACGCTGACCGCCGCGTCGCTCTGCGCCCTGTGCCTCGGCACCCCGTACGTCCCACCCCACCGGCTCGTCGGTGCGGTGCTCGAAGGGGACACCACGCTCGCCGGCATCGTCGTCACCGAACTCCGCGTCCCGCGCCTGGTGCTGGGGCTGGTCGCCGGAGCCTGTCTGGGTGCGGCCGGACTCGTGCTCCAGGAGGCGCTCCGCAATTCCCTCGCGGTGCCGGAGATGCTCGGCGTCTCGTCCGGCGCCGCGCTGGGGGTGGCCGCGCCCCTGGTCCTGGCCCTGTCCCTGCCCGCCGTGGTCCAGCCCCTGCTCGCGCTCGGCGGGGCCGCGCTCGGCGGCGGGCTCACCCTGCTCGCCGCCGGACTCGGGCGCGGCCCGTCCGCCGTCCTGCTGACCGGCGCCGCCGTCGCGGCCGCCCTGCAGGCCGCGCTGCTCGTCCTGATGGTCATGGCGGACCAGCTCGACCTCCAGCTCATCTACCGCTACCTGCTGGGCTCGCTCTCCGCCAGGACCTGGGAGGACGTCGTGGGGCTCTGGCCCTGGCTGCTGATCGCGGCCCCCGCCCTCGTGCTCTGCGCTCCGGTGCTGTCGGTGATGCGGCTGGGCGACGAGGACGCCGAGGCGCTCGGCGTGCGGGCCCAGCGGGCCCGGCTGGCCGCGCTGGCCGTCGCCGTCGTGCTGATCGCGCCCGTCACGGCCGTGTGCGGCCCGGTCGCGTGGGTGGGATTCCTCGCCCCGCACCTGGCGCGACGGTTCGCCCCCACGTCGGGGGCGGTGCGCTGGCTGCCGTGGTCCGCCGCATGGGGCGCCGTCGTCGTGACGGTCGCCGACGTCCCCGCCCGGCTGGCACTCGCACCCGTGGAGACGCCCGCCGGCGCCTGGACGGCCCTGCTGGGAGTACCGGCAGGGGTCGCCCTGATGCGGTCGGGCCGCCGGGGCCGGACGACCGGGACGGAGGATGCCCGGTGAAGCGGCGTTTCATGGCGCTCGCGGTCCTGGCCGCTCTGTGCGTTGCGGTGGAACTCGTCGCCGGACGCGGCATGTCACCGGGTGCGGTCTGGGACGTCCTCGGCGGGGGCGGTGACGCGACGGAACGTCACATCCTGCTCCGGCTGCGGCTGCCCAGGATGCTGGTGGCCCTGGGGGCGGGCGCGTCCCTCGCCGTGGCCGGGCTCGTCCTGCAGTCCGCGCTGCGCAACCCCCTCGCGGGACCGGAGGTGACGGGCGTGACACCGGGGGCGGTCCTCGGTGCCGTGACCGCGACGGCCCTCGGGCTCGCCGGATGGGACTCGCCCCTGGCCGTCGTGCTCGCCGCCTGTGCCGGCGGCTGCGCCGGGGCGCTGCTGCTGTGGCTGCTCGTGGGCCGTGGGGGCGGCGACCCGGCGCGGACCGCCGTGCACGGCGTGCTGGTGTCGGCGGTGCTCGGCGGGTTCACCGCCATGGTGCTGCTCGTGAAGCCGGGCGAACTCGGCAGCGTCGTCCAGTGGTTGGTGGGTACGACGGAGGGTCGCGTGTGGGAGCACTGGCACCTGCTGTGGCCCTGGGCCCTGGTGTGGGGTATCGCCGCGTGGCTGCTCGCCGGGCCGCTGACCCTGTTGCGCTGCGGTGACGACATCGCCCTGGCCGCCGGCCTCTCCGCCGGGAGGGCCCGCTCCCTCGCCCTGCTGTGTGCGGTGGCGCTGACGGCGGGTGCGGTGGCGGCCGTCGGAGCGCTCGGCTTCGTAGGTCTGCTCGTGCCGCATCTGGCCGTGGCCCTCTTCGGCGCGGACCTGCGGGTGAGCCTTCCGGGCGCGGCCCTGACGGGCGCCGTCGTGGTGTGCGGGGCGGACGCCGTGGCGCAGCTGTCCTCGCGGCTGCTGGCGGCGGCACTCGGCGCCGGCCGGCTCACGCTGCCGGTGGGAGCACTCACCGCCTGCCTCGGCGCGGCCCTGCTGCTGGTCGTCGTGCGCCGAGCGCCGGGCCGAACGTTCTGAAGTCGACGGAGGACAGAGCATGACCCAGTCCCACTCCCAGCCCCGACCCCGGTCCTCGCAGCCGCCGCGCCAGGCGCAAGTGCAGGTGCAGTCCGTGGGCATACAGGTCGAGGGGGTCCACTTCGGCTACCCCGCGCGGCCCGTCCTGCGGGGCGTCGACCTGACCGTGAGACCGGGCGAACTGACCGCCCTGATCGGCCTCAACGGTTGCGGGAAGTCGACCCTGCTGCGGCTGGCCGCAGGGCTGCTAGAACCGGACCGGGGGCGGGTGCTGCTCGGCGGGGACGACCTCGCCGGACTCTCCCGGCGTGCCACGGCGGCCAGAGTGGCGCTTCTGCACCAGTCCGCCCCGGCCGTACCGGGGTTGACGGTACGTCATCTGGTACGGCAGGGGCGGTACGCGGCGCGGGGCCCGCTGGGCATGCTCCGCGAGGGCGACGACCCCGTGGTGCACCGGGCGTTGCGTGACGTCGGCGTGGAGCAGTGGGCCGACCGGGACGTCGACGCGCTGTCCGGGGGAGAGCGGCAGCGGGTGCGGCTCGCGATGGCGCTCGCCCAGGACACCCGGGTCCTGCTGCTCGACGAGCCGACGACCTATCTGGACCTGCACCACCAGCTCGACGTGCTGCAGACGGTGGTCCGGCTGCGCGAGGAGCGCGGCCTCACCGTGGTGATGGTGCTGCACGACCTGGCCCACGCCGCGCGGTTCGCCGAACGCGTCGTCGCCCTGCGCGAGGGCCGCGTGGTGGCCGACGGAACGCCGAAGGAGGTCGTCACGCCGGCTCTCCTTGCGGACGTCCTGAAGGTGGCCGGCCGGGTCGGCGAGGACCCCGAGGGCGGCTGGCCCGTGTGTTACCCAGATCACCCTCTGGTCACCTCTGCCACTCTAGAAAATGAAAATCACTTCCATTAGTGTCGATCACGGCGCTCGACCGAGCGCCGCATCTCCCTCACAAACCAGGAGAGTTCATGGACAACGAGCAGATCTTCGCCCCGATCGCCGACCCGGGTCAGCTGGCCCACGACTCGGCCTCCCACTCCAACGCGCTCGTCGAGAACCCCTTCGAGGACACCGAGGAGTAAGCGAGGGCCTCACCACCCTCGACCGTGGGCCCGCCCGTCGCCTTTCGGGCGGGCCCACGCCCATCCCAAGCCCCGCCGTCAGGAGGATCGTCGTGTCCCGCAACCGGCTCGTCCCCGGAGTCGAAGTCGTCACCGTTCCCGGGCGCGGCCTCGCCGTCCGCACCGCCGAGGGGGAGTTCCTCACCGTCAGGACCGGGGCGGCGGACGAGAGCGCCCTGCTCGCCCTGCTCGCCGGCACCGGTACGCACCGCACGGACGCGGGACCGCACCGGACGGACGCCGAGCCGCACCGGACGGACGCGCAACCGCACCGCATGGACGCGGAACTGCACCGCGTCGTAAGGGCCTTCGAGGAGGCCGGATACCTCGCGGAGGAGCCGCCGCGCCCGCCGTGGCCCGCCGACCGCCGGGACATCAGGCTCCTCGGTGACCCCGCACTGACCCGGCCGCTGGCCGCGTACCTCACCGCCTTGGGCGCCGAGCCCCGCACCGCCCCCGCCTTGACCGCTTTCGAGGGGGCACCGGCACGGATGGCCGACCTGCTCGACGGAGAGCCGGCCGCGGTCGTGTGGTGCCTCGACGGCCCCGTACCCGACGGGCTGTGGGAGGCCGCCGACCGGCTGCCCGCGCACGGAGTGGCCTGGCTGCGCTGCCACCGCGAAGGCTGGCAGGCGTACGTCGAACCCCTGGCCGCCGCCCCCGGGGACGTCACCTCCGCCCACGTCCGGGCCCGTCGGCTCGCCGCCACTCCCGCCCACCGCGAACTCGCGGCGTACTGGGAAGGTCCCCGTACGACCGGCGCGCCCGTCCCGCTCGGCGTACCCGGGGCCGCGCTGCTCGCGGCCCTGCTCGCCGACGACCTCGGCCGGTGGGCCACGGGAACCCCGGACTCGGCCGGACTCCCCGCCCGGCGCCGGCTCCGGCAGGTGGACCTCCGTACGCTGACCGTCACCGAACACCCGGTCCTTCCGGTCCCCGCCGTCGCACCGACACCGAAGTCGGCCCGACTGTACGGCGGTTCACCGATCCCGAAGCCGGCGCCGTCCGCCGTCGCACCGACACCGAAGTCAGCGCCGCCGTCCGACGGTGCGCCGATACCGAAGACGGACGGATGACCTCCTTCCGTACGGCCCCGATCGCCGAAGACCTCGCCACGGACCTGCGGCTCCCCGAAGGCCCGGGCCCCTTCCCCGCCGTCCTCATCCGCACTCCCTACCACCGCGCCCGGCACCTGGCGGAGGCACGCGGCTGGGCGCGCAGGGGCTTCGCCGCCGTCGTCCAGGACGTACGCGGCCGGTTCGCCTCGCCGGGGGAGTGGCGGCCGTACGAGAACGAGGCCGCCGACGGTGCCGTGACCGCCCGATGGATCCGCCGGCAGCCGTGGAGCGACGGACGGATCGTCGCCGTCGGCGCCTCCTACGCCGCGCACTGCGCCCTCACCCTCGCCCTCGACGCGGACCGGGAGGCGCGGCCCGACGCCGTCATCGCCGCCGTGCCCGCACTCGGCGCAACGGAGACCGCCCGCGAACCCTGCGGTGCGGAAAGGCTGTTGAGCCGCGCAGGGTGGTGGGCCGCCCACGGCGACCGCCGGGACTCCGACGACGGCGCGCTCGACAAGGCCCTGGCGGCGGACCCAGGCCTGCTCGCCCACCTGCCGCTCACCGGCCTTCCCGAGCGGCTGGGCCGAAGCCTGCCCTCCTGGGCGGCGCTGTGGCGGCACGACGACCGCGGCCGTCTCACGGCGCGGGCCTCGCACGCCGGCATGCCGCTGCTCGCGGTCGGCGGCCACCACGACCACTTCACCGAGGACACCCTCGCCCTGTGGCAGACCTGGGGCGGCCCCTCGGCGCGGCTGCTCCTCGGCCCCTGGGGGCACGGCCTCGTCGCCGCGCCCGGCCCCGGCGCGGGCCCCGCCCACCGGGTGGGCCTCGGCGAGCTGTACGTGCGGTGGGCCCGCCGCGCCCTGACCGGCGACCTCGCCCCCGGCCGCCACGGCGCGGTGGCGCTCGGCGGCGCGGACCTGTGGCTGCCCGCCGCCGTCGAAGGCGAGGCGCGCACCCAGCGGCTGCGGCTGCTGCGAGGCGCCGTCTTCACCGCCGATCCCGACCGCCCTGTCCGCTCCGACGACCTCGCCGTACCCACCGGGGGACCCCCCGACCGCTGCCTGCTCGCCACCGCGCCGCTGCCGCGTCCGCTCGACGCCGTCGGGCCGGTGCGGGTACGGCTGCGGGCCACCGCGGACACCCCCTCCGCCGACTGGGCCGCCCGCCTCGTCGCCCTCACACCGGAGGGGACGGCCGAGCGTCTCGCCCTCGGTGTCCTGCGGCGCGAGGAACCGGCCGCCCGCGAAGCCGAGTTCACCGTCGAGCTCGGCCGGATCGCGCGTCGGCTGCGGGCCGGCACCCGCCTCCGCCTCGAGATCGCCGGACACCACTTCCCTGCCCACGCCCGCAACCCCCACAGCGGGGACGACCCGGTGACGGCCGACCGGCTGCTCGCCTCCGGGCGGCAAGTCGACCCCGGGAGCGTGGCGCTGAGCCTGCCCGTCCTCCCGTCCCGCCCCGCCCCCACCGACCCCGCCAAGGAGATCCTGCGATGACGGCGCTGCCGTTGGAAGCACTCGTCGACCCCGTCTGCGGCATCGTCCGAAAGGTCAAGCCCGTCGAGCACCCCGCGGGCGCCCCACCCCGCTACACCGCGCTCACCGCCGAGATATCCGACGCCCGCAGACTGGGCCTGTGGCCCGCCGACCGGGTCTCCCTCGGCACCACCTTCGGCGACCCCGATCAGGCCCGAGTGGCCGCGATAGCCGAGGGGATCGAGCGGTACTGCGGCAACCGCGTGCCGCCGGCCGGTCACCCCGACGCCCCCCTGCGCGCCACCGCCGCCGAGCTGGCCGAGAAGGGCCTGCGGCTCTACGGCCCGGACGACCTGCCCACGTACGCGCCATGGCAGTACACCCGCGACAAGTTCCCCTACCGCCGCCTGACCGCCGACACCCCGTCCCTGTGGACGCGCGGCACCGAGCTGCTGCCCGGCGGGCGGACGGCGGAGGTCTGGGCACCCGTCGCCCTCACCCATCTCAACTGGCGCCAGGGCGAACTGCGGGAGCTGCCCCGTACCCACCACCTCAACTACGCGGGCATCGCCACCGGGCAGGGACTCGACGACGCCGTCGAGCGCGGCCTCCTGGAGGTCGTCGAACGCGACGCCCTGGAACTGTGGTGGCACCTCGACGGGCCGACCCGCGGCATCGACCCGGCCAGTGTCCCCGGCCTCCTCGACGACCTGGCCGGATCCGCGCTCGACGTCCACCTCGTGGAGATGCCCTCCGAGTTCGCCCCGTGCATGGCCGCGCTCGTCCACGACCCGCGGCTCGGCCTGTACGCGGCCGGGTTCGCCTGCAAGTACGACCCCGCGGAGGCCGCCCGCAAGGCGGTGCTCGAAGCGGTCCACACCTGGGTCTTCACCCAGGGCCTTACCGACCCCGACGGGTGGGTCTTCCAGGCCGTCGAGGCCGGCCTGTTGGCCCGCGGGCTCTACCTGGAGCACCGCGCGGACAACCGCTACCTCGACGCCTGCGGCGAGCGGTTCGAGCACGTACGGGACCTGGGCGCGCACGTGCAGGTGTGGCTGGACGGGCGGATGGCCGCCGAGGCGCGGCGGTTCACGGCACCCGCCCACGGAACCGTGTCCGTCGACGCGGTCGAACCCGGCAGCCGCGAACGCCTCGAGCGCGCGCTGCACACCGGGGGCCACCGCCTCATGACCTTCGACCTGACGACCGAGGACGTGGCCGAGACGTCCCTGCGGGTGGCCCGGGTCCTCGTCTCCGGACTCCTCCCCAACGCGCCGGCCGCCTTCGGCTACTTCGGCTGCCCCCGGCTCGGGGAGGAAGCCGTCCGGCGGGGCTGGCGGCCGACGGCGCCGCACGCGCCCGAGGACTTCACCCTCGCGCCTCCGCCGCACATGTGAGGACCACCGTGGAACACCGCGACACGGACCGCCTGGTCGACCCGCACCGCCCCGACGGGCACAGCCCGGTGGCCCCCCGCCATCCCGACCGCGGCCCGGTGGCCGCCCACCGCCCCGACCCGCACCCCGAGAACCTCGCCGCCGCTCTCGCCCTCGCCCGCTCCCCGCGCCGCCCCGGCCCCGACACACCCGCGGGACCGGCCGTCCCCGCCTGGCCGGGGCCGCCGCTGCCGATCCCGGAGGGCGGTCCGGCGGAGCTCGATCTGCGGACCCTGCTGCGGCTCTCCCTGGCGGCATCCGACGACCCGGGAAGGCTGCGGCCCGCCGCCTCCGCCGGCGCCCTGCACCCGGTGGACACCGAACTCGTCGTGGGCGCCGGCTGCTCGCTGCCACCCGGCCGCTACGGCTACGACCCGCTGCGTCACCGCGTCCACCGACTCGGCGACCAGCCCTCCGGTACGCCGCCGGGCCTGACCGCCGAACTCTCCGTCACCGCACGGCGTACGGTCTCCCACTACGGCCACCGCGCCCTGCCGCTGCTCCTCCTCGACACCGGACACACCGCGGCGGCGCTGCTCCTCGCGGCCCGGGCGCTGGGGACGGCGGAGCCCGAACTCCGGCTCGACGGACACACGACGAGCCCCCTCGCCGCCGTACGCGTCCCCCCGCCGGGCCCGGCCCACCGGCCCGACCGTCCGTACGGGGCACCCACGCCCGAGGAGCTGCTCGCCCGCCGGAGCGACCCGCCGCCGCTCCGAGGCATTCCGAGTCCCGAGGCGCTGCGGGCGGTCCTCACCACCGCCGTCGGGGCGGGCGGCGGCGACCTGCGCTGGTGCGCCGCCGTCGGCGGCCCCGAGCCCGGCCTCATGGAGCCTGCCCCCGACGGGGCGACACCGCGGCGGTGCGCCGCCGGCGAGGCCCGCCCCACGCTCGCGGCCTGGGCGGCGGGCCAGGCCTGGATCGCGGACGCGGGAGCCGTCCTGCTCGCCCGCGGCTGCCCCGCCGACTCCGACGACGCGCACATCCGCCGCACCCACCTGCGGGCCGGATTCGCCGTCCACATCGCCCAGGTCACCGCCAGGCGCCACGGCCTCGCCGCCCGGCCTGTGGGCTCCTGGCAGCAGGCCGACCTCGGCGCGGCGCTCGGCGCCCCACCCGGCCAGGACTGGATCGTCCACGGCCTGGCCCTGGGGAGTGGGCCGCCGACCGGACCAGGCAGGCCAGGACACCCCCTGGGCACCCTCCACGCCGACGAGGAGAACACCGCATGATCGTCCACCCCGAGCTGCGCCGCGCCGCCCTCCGCGCACGGCGCCCGCTGCTCACCGCCACCCTCCTGCAAGGTGTCGTGACTCTCACCCACCTGGGACAGTCGGCCCTGCTGGCCGTCGCACTCGCCCACCTCGCCCGCGGCCACACGGCACAACTCCCCTGGCTGCTGGCCGGGGTGCTCGCCGTCGTCACCGCCCGCGCGGGCCTCGGCACCTGGCAGCGGCGCACCGCCACCCGCGCCGGGGCGCAGGTCCGGGTGGCCCTGCGGGACGAACTCCTCGCCCACCTGGGGCGCCTGGGCCCCGCCCACCTGACCACCGCGCGGGCCGGAGCCGTCCGCACCACCCTCGTCGACGGCGTGGAGGGCGTCGACGCCTACGTCTCCCGCTACCTGCCCCAGCTCCTCATCACCCTGACCGTGCCGCCCCTGGTGCTCGTCGTCCTGGCCGCCGTGGAACCGGCGGCGCTGCTCGGTCTCGTCCCCGCCCTGCTGCTCGCCCTGGCCGGCCCGCGCGCCTGGGACCGCCTCCTCGCCGCCCGCGGCAAGGAGCACTGGGACACGTACGAAGGGCTGGGCGCCGACTACCTGGAAGCCCTGCAGGGCATGCCCGCCCTGCGGGCCGCGGGCGCCGTCGGCCGCACCCGCGAACGCCTGGAGAAGCGCTCGGCGGCACTGCACCGGGCGACCGTCGCCAAACTGCGCGTCTCCCTGGTCGACACCGGCATCACCGACCTCGCCATCCAGGGCGGCACCGCGGCCGCCGCGCTCCTCGCCTGCTGGTCGGCCGTCAGCGGATCGACCACGGCGACCGGCACCTACCTGGTGCTGCTCCTCGCCTCCGAATGCTTCCGGCCGGTGCGCGACCTCGCGCGCGAATGGCACGCCGGATACCTGGGCGCGTCGGCCGCCGACGGGATCGCGGCGCTGCGCACCGTCGAACCCGCCGTCCACGACACCGGAACCGCCGCCGGACCGTGGCAGGCGCCCCCGGAACTCCGCTTCGAGAACGTCCGGTTCACCTACGAAGGCGCACCGGAACCCGCCCTCCACGGCGTCTCCTTCACCGCACCGGCGGGACGCACCACCGCGATCGTCGGCCCGTCCGGCGCGGGGAAGTCCACCCTGCTCGCCCTGCTCCTGCGCCACCACGACCCGCACGGAGGCCGGATCACCCTCGACGGACGCCGCACCGACGAGCACTCCCTGGACGCGCTGCGGCAGGGCGTCGCCGTGGTGTCGCAGGACACGTACCTCTTCCACGCCACGATCGCCGACAACCTGCGCATGGCCCGGCCGGAGGCCACGGACGAGGACCTGACGGCGGCGGCGCGCGTGGCGGGCGTCCACGACGAGATCGCCGCCCTCCCCGACGGCTACGCCACCGTCCTCGGCGAACGCGGCGCCACCCTGTCCGGCGGGCAGCGACAGCGGATCGCGCTCGCGCGGGCCCTCCTCGCGGACGCCCCCGTGCTCGTCCTCGACGAGGCGACCAGCTCGGTCGACGAGCGCCGCGAGGCGGACATCGTCCGCGAACTGCTGCACGCCGCGGGCGACCGCACCGTCCTGGTGATCGCCCACCGGCTCGCCGCCGTCCGCCACGCCGACCACATCGTCGTCCTCGACGGGGGACGGGTGGACGCCGTCGGCGACCACACGGGCCTGGTCGAGGCGGGCGGCGTCTACGCGCGCCTCGCCGAGGCCGGCCGCATCCACCCGGGAGAACTCGCCGCATGAACGACACCACCGCAGCCGCCACCGAACCCGCGAATGACGCCACCCCCGGAACCACCCCCGGAACCACCCCCGGAACCGCCACCGGAACCGCCACCCAGGCCGAAAGCGCCACCGGAACCGCCCCCGCCACCACCTCCGACACGGTCCTGCCCGAGCGCGGCTCCCTGCGCGCCCTGCTCCCCGCCCTCGCCGAGCACCGGTTCATGACGGCCCGCACCTGTGCCGCCGCCCTCATCGAACAGGCCTCCCTCGTCACCCTCCTCACCCTGGCGGCCCACACCGTGGGAACGGCCGTCATCGAAGGCCGGGCCCCCTCGTCGGGCACCGTCGCCGCGCTCGCCGCCCTCGTCCTCGTACGGGCCCTCACGACCTGGCGCGAGATGGACCTCTCGCACGACCTGGCCTACCGGGTCCTCGCCGCGCTGCGCGTCCGCGTTTTTGACGGGCTCGCCCGCAGCGCTCCCGCCCGCGTCGCCGGCCGGCGCAGCGGCGACCTCGCCGCCACCGCCATGGCCGACGTGGAGGCACTGGAGTTCCTCTACGCCCACACCACCGCCCAGCTCCTGGCCGCGGGGGCGGTCTTCACCGGCGGGGCGGCGGTCCTCGCCACGGTGGAGCCGTGGCTGCTCGCCGCCGTGCTGCCGGTCGCGGCGCTGCTCACCGCGGCCCCCTTCGCCGAGGCCCGCGGGCGCGCGGCCCGCGGCGCCCGCACCCGGACGGCCGTCGCCGGTCTCTCGGCCGACACGGTGGAGATCGTCGACGGCCTGCGCGAGCTGCTCGCCTTCGGCGCCCTCACCGGACGCCGCCGCCGACTGGCCGACCGCGGACGGCAGGTCGGCGACGCCCAGCGCGCCGAGGCCACCTGGGAGGCCGTCGCCGCCGCGGTCCGCGATCTCCTCATCGTCGTGGCGCTCCTCGGCGTCGTGGCCGCCGCGGCACACGCCATGACCTCGGGACGACTGCACGGCGCCTGGGCACCGGCGGCGATGGCGCTCGCCCTCGCCGTACTCGGGCCCGTCGCGGAGTCGGCGAGGTCCCTCAGCCAGGCCGTGGCCCTGCGTGCCGCCGCCGCCCGCGTCGGCGCGGCCGTGAGGGCCCCCGCACCCGCCCCGGCACCCGCCGCGCCCCGCGCGCTTCCCCCAGGCCCACTGGGCGTCCGACTGCACCGGGTGCGGTTCGACTACGGCGGCGGACCCGTGCTCGACGGCGTCGAGCTGACCGTGCCGGCGGGCCAGACCCTCGCCCTCGTCGGCGCCTCGGGCGCGGGCAAGTCCACCTGCGCCCACCTCCTGGCCCGCTTCTGGGACCCGTCGGCCGGCGCGGTCCAGCTGCTCCCCGCCGACGGGCCGCCCGTCGACGTACGGGAGGTCAGCGACGCCGACCTGCGGCGGGCCGTCGCGCTGGTGGGCCAGGAGACGCCCCTCTTCCACGGCACCCTCGCCGACAACCTGCGGCTCGCCGCCCCCGAGGCCGACGACGACCTCCTCGCCGAGACGGCCCGCCGGTGCGGCGTCGACCGGATCGCCCCCCTGAGCACCCCGGTCGGCGAGCGCGGGGCCACCCTCTCGGGAGGCCAGCGGGCCCGGATAGCCCTGGCCCGCGCGCTCCTGGCCCGGCCGAGAGTCCTGGTACTGGACGAGTCCACCGCCCACCTGGACAACGCGAGCGACGCCGAACTCGCCACCGCGCTCCGCCAGGAGGGACGGACGACCCTCGTCATCGCCCACCGCCGCGCCACCATCCGCCGCGCGGACCGCATCGCCGTCCTCGAAGCGGGCCGTGTCACGGAGGAGGGCACCTGGGAGGAGCTCACCGCCCGCCCCGACAGCGCCCTCAACCGCACCCTCGCCGACATCCCCTCCTGAACGTCAGAGGAACTCGGCGAGGCCCGCGAGGAGCCGGTCGATGTCGCCGGTCGTGTTGTAGGGCGCCAGGCCGACCCGCAGGGCGGGGCCCTCCAGCTTCAGCGCGGCGAAGGGCTCGTGCGCGTAGAACTGGCCGGCGGTGGCGAGGACGTCGCGGGCGGCCAGGTGGAGCTGGGCCTCGCGCGGGTCGCGGCCTTCGAGGGTCATCAGGAACGTCGGGGTGCGGTCCTGGGCCTTCGAGTGCAGCGTGACGGCGTCGCCGAGGTCCCCGAGGCCCTCCTCCAGCCTCGTACGCAGCGTCGTTTCGTGTGCGTGCAGGGAGGCCAGGGACCGCGTCAGCCGCTCCCGGCGCGTGACGCCGTCGCCGGGGTCCATCGCGGCGAGGAAGTCCACGGCGGCGCGGGCGCCCGCGAGGATCTCGTACGGCAGGGTGCCGAACTCGAAGCGTTCGGGGACGGCGTCCGAGGACGGCAGGAGCTTGTCCGGGCGGAGGGTTTCCAGGAGTTCCGGCGCTCCGGCGAGCACGCCGCAGTGCGGGCCGAGGAACTTGTACGGCGAGCACACGAACAGGTCCGCGCCCAGCGCGGGCACGTCCACGAGGTGGTGTGCCGCGTAGTGCACCCCGTCCACGTACACGAGGGCGCCCGCCTCGTGGGCCAGGTCGGCGATCCGGCGGACGGGCGGCTTGGTGCCCAGGACGTTCGAGGCCGCGGTGACCGCCACCACCCGGGTCCGGGACGAGAGGGCCCGCTCGTACGACCCGAGGTCGAGCTCCGCCGTCTCCGGGTCGACGTCGATCCAGCGGACCGTCGCTCCCGTGTGCTCGGCCGCCTGGACCCAGGGACGGACGTTGGTGTCGTGGTCGAGGCGGCTCACGATGATCTCGTCACCCGGCCGCCAGCCCTTGGCCAGGGTGCGGGAGAAGTCGTACGTGAGCTGGGTGGCGCTGCGCCCGTGGACGATGCCGCTCGCGGGCATGTGGAGCAGGTCGGCGTAGGCGGCGCGGAAGTCGGTGACGGACTGCTCGGCGTTGCGCTCGGACGGGCTGACCGTGCCCCGGTTGGAGAGGGGGCCGGTGAGCGTCGCGGCGATGGCCTCGGCGACGGGGCGCGGGGTCTGGGTGCCGCCCGGCCCGTCGAAGAAGGCGAGCCCGTGGTCGAGGGAGGGGAAGTGGGCCCGGAGTGCGGTGACGTCGATGGGCATGGCCTCGGCTTTCTGTCGGACGGCTCGTCTGGGGCGGTGCGTATGGGTCGCGGGATGCCGTGGGACGGTGCACGACCGCCGGTGCCGGGCCGTCGGACGGCGCGCCGGCACCGGGAGTGCGGGGTGGGGGCCGTACTACTCGGTCACGCCGGGGCCGACGCCCTCGGGTGCGCCGGCGGTCGGCCGGATGTCGGACCGCCCGGCGGCGGACGGCTGCCGCAGGCTGCCGAGGTCGTGCGCGTAGGTGCCGACGGCGTTCGCGATGACGTCGATGTTGCGCTCGAACGCCGTCATGCTGATGTTGTCGAGGGTGTCCCCGGCGGCGTGGTAGTTCGGGTCGAACGCGACCCCCGCCGTCCCGCCGAACTTCTCCGCCTCGGCAGGCGACTTGAGGCCCTCCGCGCCGGCGAACGTACCGCCGGAGGGGATGCCGGCGGTGACGAAGGGGCCGTAGTCGAAGCGGGCGACGAACGGCGTGCCGGCGTGCGGCAGTCCCTTCGTGCCGAGGAACGCGGTGATGTCACGCTCGAGACGGTCGGAGCCCGCCGGGGCGGTCTGCGTGTTGGCGCCGTCCGAGTTGTCGCCGTCGTACACGAACAGGCCGTGGTTCGCGGAGGCGATCAGCTCGAAGTTCAGGTAGAGCCTGATCTCCTGCCTGGCGGGCGGCGTGAGGTTCGCGACGTAGTGGTGTGAGCCGAGCAGGCCGCTCTCCGCGGCCGACCACCAGGCGAAGCGCACCTTGTTCCGCGGGTGCTTCTCCTTCTTGGCCAGCTTGAGCGCGACGTCGAGCAGTCCGGCGGCGCCGGAGCCGTTGTCGTTGATGCCCGGACCCGCGAGGACCGAGTCGAGCGAGGCCCCGAGCATCACGGTGTCGGCGGCGTCGCCGTTCTTCGTCTCGGCGATCACGTTGTTGGTGGAACGCTTCTCCTGGAGCTGGCGGATCTCGAAGGAGAGGGTCACCGGGCCCTGGGCGAGGTCGGCGGCGAGCTTCTCGCCCTCGGCCTTGCTTATCCCGCCGGTGGGTATCTTCGCGGCGGCCGGGTCGCCGAGGGTGCCCGAGAGCGGACCGTATCCGGCGTCGATGTTGTTGTAGATGAGGGCGCCGGTGGCGCCCGCGGCGGCGGCCTGCTGCTGCTTGGCGGCGAAGGAGCAGCCGCCGCGCCTGATCAGCGCGATCCTGCCGGTGTAGGTACCCGTGGTGTAGTCGCCGGGCTCGCAGCCGGTGGTGCCGTCGGCGTCGACCGGGACGGCCGCCACCTCGGCCGTCACCCCGCCCACCGGCGTCGACGGGGTGTACGTCAGCGCCCTGATCTCGATGTCGTGCGGGGCCGGGGTGATGGTGGAGAGCTTCTCGGCCAGCGTCTGCGTGTAGATGAAGTCGAACCTCTGGTACGAGACGTCGTACCCGGCCCTCTTCAGCTGCTGGTAGACGTGCGCGGCCGAGGCGTCGTGCCCCAGCGAGCCGGCGACGCGGTGACCGCCCGCCGAGTCGGCTATCGCCTGGAACCTCTGGAGGTGCTTGAAGGCGTCCTCGGCGGACGCCTCGCGAACGAGCGCCTTCGAGAGCGCGGCGGCGTCCCGGCCTGCCCTGTCCTGCTGGGAGGAGGCGGGTGCGGCGGAGGCCAGGAGGAGCGGGGTCGCCAGAGCGGCTGCGGCGAGGGTGGCCGTGGCTCTGCGAGAGGATGCGTTCACGAGGTCCTTCCCGGGGCGAACGAGGTTGAGGGGAAGCTAGCGATCTCTGGGGGGTTCTGTGAACACACGCGCCACAACTCGCTGCATTCCAGCCATAGTTATGGCGTCCATGTGAAGGTCTCGTGAGGGGGCGGGAGGCAGGGGCGCGTGGCGGACCGGCACCGCACCGTCCGGCCTCGGTGCCGGCTGACGACATCCCGTCGACCCTCGGGGAGTGTGGGAGTTCCGCGCCGCTCTCTCCCGCCGACGGGAAATGCCCGTGGCGGAGTCGACATGGCGCGGACATGGCGAGTCGGCCGGGCGGGGTGAAGGCGACCGGACGTGTCGCGGCACTCCCTGGAGCATGCCGTTCCTTGAGGATTTGCAGCCCTGTCCGGGCAATCCGCTTCGGTTGTTCGGTATACGACAGGAACGGCCGCAGAATGTCGTGGCGTTCGAGTGATGTACGGGCGATGGTGACCCGGCGGGGCGTCTGCCGGGCGGGGTTGTCGGCGCTCAGCGGCCAGCCGAGGCCCCGGATCGGCGTGGACCGGCCGAAGCCCGGCCGCCGGTGGCCATTCTTCTTCGGTTCGGCATACGAGCCCCCGCCCTCGGGCGTGCGGGACCCCCCGATATGCGGGAGGGTCTTTACCGGTGCAACCCGTGCGCCCGCGTGATGCATTGTTTTCCGGAGGGATCGGAATGGTCGGAAAGAATTGCGGGTCCTCCGGGTGACCGCAGTATTCGGCCTGTGGTATCGGTCTCGGGGTTGTGGGCGGACGGCCGTTTCGTATTCCATTGGATTTCACTCGGACAGTCATGGTGGCGTGCTTCGCGACGTGGCAGGGAATTCGAGTCCATGGTGACCTGATACGCCACGAATGCGGCGATGCGGGATGAGTCCGTCGTGCGCCCGGAGGGTGGTGCCAGTCGGCTGGAAACAGACGTTCGCGTCAGCGCCGCATTGACGGGTGGCGGGGGATCGGCTGGTGGTGTCAGGCCGTCCCTGCCACGGTGTTCCGCTGGTGTTCGCCCGTGGGGCCAGTGGTGTTCGGCGGTCCCTCGGTGGTCCTCGGGCGGTCCTGGGCGGCCCTCGGGCGGACCGGAAGCCGACGAGCCGGACGTTCGTCGCCGTCCGAGTTCTTTCGGGGGATTTGTGTCGCTCGTCAATGGCGTATGAACATGTTGATTCCATGGGCGCGACCACTTGACGTCCTTTTGGTGGTACGGCATGATCACGGCGATCTCCGGCATTTCTCTTCGTTTTGCACCGTCCGTGTGTCGAGGGAACCGGCGGAGGGATGGGCATCGGGGAAGGGGGAGGCGTGTCCGACACATCGGCGCGGGGAAAGTCACGGCGAGGTCCTTGTGTCGAAGACGAGGGGTCGGCCGCGCATTTACTCTCCGGCGAGGCCGGGTTGCTCGACGCCTATCGGAGCAGGCTCGTCGAAGAACGCAATCCGCTCGGGCTGGACATGGAAGCCTGGGATTCCGTATGTGACCGGGTTCATGGAATTTTGAACGACTGCTGGGCCCCGTCGGGCACCGGTGCCGGGGCATCGGGCGGGCCGCGATCCGTGCGGCTCACGGGCCCGCGGGGTGCCGGCCGGAGCGCCCGGGGAGGAGCCGTGTCGGTTCACGCCGTGCGTGCGGGATCCTTGCTGGTCGAGGTCGTCGCGGAGTACCTGGAGCGCTCCCCGACCCCGCGGCCGTCCGGCGCACCGAGCGCTGTACGGCCGCTGGCACGGGTTCAGGCGGCGGTCACGCGCTCACTGACGGACGGCGCGGAAGGCGCCGACGCCCCTGACCGCGCCGACGCCGATGACCGTGCCGACGTCCCTGACCGCGAGGGCGGCGCGGACCGCGCGGGCGAGCACGACCTCCAGCTGCTCGACGTCGTACGGGACTCCACCCGGCGCAGCCGCGAGGCGATGGCGCGGGAGATCCGCGACCGAAAGAGCGCTCCCCGCGCGTCGCTGCTGTCCGCCATCCGCGGCGCCATGGCGCGCGACCCGCAAGTCATGATCGCCCCGTCGTGCAGCGCGACGTCGGGAACCGCGTTCCGCGGTGCCTCCGGGCAGCCCCTCTCGCCCCGCGAACGAGAGATCCTCACGCATGTCGCCGACGCGCTGAGCGACCGTCGGATCGCCGTCCTCCTCGGCATCACCGAGGCGACGGTGAAGCGGCACCTGCGGAACATCTTCGAGAAGCCGGGCGCGGCCTCGCGCATCGGGGCCGTCAACAAGGCGCTGGAGGCGCGGCTCATCGACCCTGCGGGGACGGGCGAGCGGCAGTACGCCTTTCGGAGCATGCCCGATGCTCCCTGAAGGGCCTGGTGCCGCCCTGGTGTCCGGATCACATTCGCGGCCGTGCCTCGAGTGACGACCCTTCCGGCACGCTGCGCAGTCGCACATGTCATGACCACGACCACTGCAATGCTCGGTGATCTCTGAGGGGTGAACGGCACGATGATCTGCACGGGGGCGTCTCTTCGCATCCAGCTTCTGGGACCGATACGTGCCTGGCGGGACGGTGAGGAAGTCCCGCTGGGCTCACCCAAACAGCGCGCGGTCCTGAGCCTGCTCGCCAGCCGGGCCGGCGAGGTGGTGAGCGGACAGACCATCACCAGCGCCCTCTGGGGCAGCGACACACCGGAGACGGCGGCCAACGGCGTCCACACGTACGTGGCCCGGCTGCGCCGCGCGCTGGAGCCCGGACGCGGCAGCAGGGCCGCCAGCGCCGTGCTCTCCTCGGCGTCGGGGGGCTACTGCCTGCGGCTCGACCCGGTGGACGTCGACGCCACGCTCTTCGTCCAGCGGCACGGCCACGCCCGCAGGTCACGCGAGGGCGGCAGCGCCGAAACGACCTTACGGCTGTACGAGGACGCCCTGGCGCTCTGGCGGGGCGAGGCCTACGCAGGGGTCCCGGGACCCTTCGCCGCCATGGAGGGCGTCCGGCTGCGGAACCTGCGCCTGACCGCGGTCGAGGAGTGGGCCGCGGTCATGCTGGAGGCCGGCGAATACGCCGAGGCGGTCGACCAGCTCTCACGCGCCGTGGCCGACGAACCCCTGCGCGAGAAGCTCCGCTGGCTGCTCATGCTGGCGCTCTACCACGCCGGCCGCCAGGCGCACGCCCTCACCGTGTACACGGAGACCCGCCGGCTGTTGCGCCGCGAGCTGGGCATCGAGCCGGGGACCGAGCTCCAGGACCTCCACCGGCGGATCCTCGCCGGACAGCGCGAGTTACGGCTCCCCGCGGGGAACGTGGCCCCCAGGCCCCGTGACGGACGGGGCGCCGGACTGCCCGTACCCGCACAACTCCCACCGGTGGCACGCGGCTTCACCGGACGCGAGACGGAGCTGAAGGAGCTGGAGGCACTCGTCGACGACGAGTTCGGCCGGCGCAGCACCCCGGTGATCGTCGTCGACGGCCCCGCGGGCGTCGGCAAGTCCGCACTCGTGCTGGAACTCGCGCACCGGCTCGCGGACCGCTTCCCGGACGGCCAGCTCTATGTCGACCTCTGCGGCAACGGGCTGCGCGGCAGGCCGCTGACCGCGTCGGACGCGCTGCTGCATCTGCTCACCAGCCTCGGAGCCGACAGCACGCGCATCCCACGGGACCTCGCGGGCCGCGCCACCCTCTACCGCAGCCTGATGTACGGCAAACGCACGCTGATCGTCCTGGACGACGCCCTCAGCGCGGACCAGCTGAGGCCCCTGATCCCGCGCGGCACGTCCTGCGTCGTGGCCACGAGCCGGCAGCGGTTCGGCGGCCTGGCCGCCAGGGACGGCGCGCGCACGGTCACCGTCCGGCCACTGGCGGCCGACGAGGCCGCCGAGCTCCTCACCACCCTGTCCGGCGGGCGGCTCACGGACCACGGGGAAGCGGCCCGGCGCCTCGCCGCCCTCTGCGGCGGGCTGCCGCTCGCGCTCCGCATCACCGCCGAAGCACTCACCGCGAACCCCGGCGTCCCGCTGGCGACCCTCGTGGAGCAGTACACGAGGGAGAGCGGCCGGCTCGACCGCCTCACCGTCGCCGACGACGCCCTCGCGAGCGTGCGCGACGCGTTCGAGACGTCGTACCGGGCCCTGCCCGCCGAAGCGGCACGGATGTTCCGCTTCCTCGGCCTGCGCAAGGACGGTCCGATCACGGTCTCCGCCGCCGCGTCGCTCGCGGACACGGACCGCGACACCGCCCGGCGGCTGCTCGGCCAGCTCGTCGCCCACCACCTCCTGGAGGACCACGGGCAGCGCTACCGCCTCCACGACCTCCTGGGGATCTACGCGGCCGAGTGCGCCCAGCAGGAGCCGATGCTGAACCGGAGGGCGGCCCTGGCACGGCTCGACGCGGCGGACCCGGACGTGGGCGAACCCTACGCCGTCGTCCTGCGGCGCGCCGCGGTCCTCCGGAGGGCCGCCTTCCGTCAGCGTGAGGACGTCACGCGGGCGACGGACCTCACCGTGAGATGAACGCCTCGTCCTCCGGCCCGGTGGGCATGGCGCGCAGCCTGCCGACCGGGGACAGGAAGATCGGGACCAGCATCGCCGCGGACAGCAGGCCCGCGATCCACAGGGCACCGTGCAGACCGGCGAGCGCCGCGAGCAGGCCGCCGACGGGCCCGCCGAGCGCCCCGCCGCCGTACAGCAGCATGCGCATCGCGGCCGTCATCCGGCCCATCAGATGCTGCGGGGTGATGGTCTGACGCAGGCTCACGATGAGCACGTTCGAGACGCTCGCGCCCACGTACTCCATGAAGAATGAGGCCACGAACAGGCCCACGAGCAGCCAGCGGGGACCGCCCGCCGCGGGAATGAGCAGCGGGCCGAGGAAGATGACCGACACCGACACCCGGTACGCGGTGCCCACCGAAAGACGGCGCACCACCATCCCGGACATCAGCGCGCCGAGCAGGCCTCCCACGGCCGCCGCGCCCATCACGAAACCGACCGCCGCGGCGGACAGCTCCTTGTCGCGCACCGCGTAGAGCAGGAACAGCGTCTGCACCATGGTCAGCAGGAAGTTGCAGGAACAGCCGACGAGCCCCATCGCACGCAGCCAGCGGTTCCCGAACACCCAGCGCAGCCCCTCCAAGAGCTCGACGCGCAGCCGCCGCTTCTCCTCCGGCACCGCCGGCGCGGGCTCGGGCTTCCTGATGAGGAGCAGCGACACCACCGACAGGGCGTACGAGAAGGCGTTGGCGGTCATGGCGAACGGCGCCGAGAACACGCTCACGAGTGTGCCGGCGAGACCGGGCCCGGCGATGTCCGCCGACGACAGCGTGGCGTTCAGCTTGGTGTTCGCCTCGAGGAGGCTCCGCCGGTCCTTCACGAGCACCGGAACGTACGACATCCAGCTGACGTCGAAGAGCACCGTCGCCACCCCGATGCCGAGCGCGAGCGCGTACAGCGTCGGCAGCGTGAGCAGCCCGAACTCGTACAGGACCGGCACGAGCCCGATCAGCACCATCCGGACCAGGTTGGCGCCCAGCATCACCGGCCGCTTCCGCACCCGGTCCACCCAGACGCCGAAGAGCAGGGCGAGCCCGAGGAAGGGGACCAGCTGCGCGAACCGCAGCATGCCCAGCTCCCCGGCGCCCACGCCGAAGACCAGGACCGCGGTCAGCGGCAGCGCGAGCTGGGTGATCTGGGTGCCGTAGAGGGAGAGCCCCTCGCCCGCCCAGAACACCATGAAGTCCCTGTCGCGCCAGAGCGACCGAGGAGGGCCCTCCGCCTCGGCCGCGGGGGCCGACGTGGTGGGCGTGCCGTGCTCCGTCATGCCGGACCCGCCTCTCGTAGCGCCTCGTTGACGACGGCGGTGATGGCCGCCAGGCCCGGGTCCTGCCACACGGAATGGTGGTCACCCGGTGCGATGTGCTCGGTGAGCCGGCTCGCGTACGGACTCCAGTCGAGGAGCCGCTCCACCGACTCCGCGGCTCTGATCAGGATCGTGGGCCCGTCGTACACCGCGTCGAGCCGGTGCTCGCGCATGGCCACGACATGCGTACGGAAGAGGGCGTAGCGCTCCAGCAGGAACTCCGCGTCGAACTCCTCCGGTACGGCGCCGTGGAGCTCCGCCGCGGCGAAGACCTCGGCCGGCTCCGCCCCCGGGCGCACACCGGCCAGCGCCTTGTCGACACCGGGGGCCCGGTCACGGGTCACGCCGAGGAAGTCGTACAGGAAGTAGCGGGCCAGCTCGTCGTCGGGCGGCACCGACTGCGTCCCGGGCAGCGCCGCGTCCACGATGACGAGCAGCGGCACCTCCTCACCCGCGGCGACGAGGAGCCGTGCCATCTCGTACGCGACGACCCCGCCGAGGGACCATCCGAGCAACTGGTAGGGGCCGTGCGGCCGGTCCGCCCGGAGCGAGGCCGTGTGCAGCTCGGCCAGCTCGCGGATCGACGTCAGGGGCTCCGAGGCGCCGTCGAATCCTGGCGCCTCGAATCCGAACACCGGGCGTGCCGGGGCGATCCGGTGCGCCATCGACGAGTAGCAGAAGGGCGATCCGGAGACCGGATGGACGCAGTGCAGCGGAAGCAGGTCACCCTCCGCGCGGAGGGTGACGAGACTGCCGACGGTCGGTTCGATCACGGGGTCGGCGCTCCGTTCGGGGTGGGTGCGGGCGGTGCGAGCCGCTCGTCGATGACACGTGCGATGCCGCTGACCGTCGTACCGCCGTACAGCAGACGGACGTTCACCCGGATCCCGAAGTGCTTGTTGAGCCGGGTGACCGCGCGCATCGCCTGGAGGGAGTTGCCGCCGAGCGTGAAGAACCCGCTGTCCGCCCCGATCCGGGACGTGCCGAGCACGGCCGCGAAGACCTCGGCCACCGCCTTCTCGGTCGGCGTGGACGGCGCGGTGCCGCTCCCCGGCGGCTCGCCGAGGTCGTCGGGCGGCGCCGGGAGGGCCTTGCGATCGACCTTTCCGTTGGGCGTCAGGGGCAGCTCGTCCAGGACGAGCACGGTGCCGGGCACCATGAAGGCGGGGAGGGACCGGGCGGCGTGCTCGGCGACCTCCGCGGGCTCCACGGTCCGGCCGCTGTCGGCGACGAGATGGGCGACGAGCCGCCGGTCGCCCGCTCCGTCGGGATGCGCGGTGACGACCGCCTCCCTGACCGTGTCATGGGCGCGGAGCACGGACTCGATCTCGCCCAGCTCGATCCGCAGACCGCGCAGTTTGACCTGGAAGTCCGCCCTGCCGAGGAGTTCGATCAGCCCGTCGGGACCGTACCGGGCCACATCGCCCGTCCGGTAGAGACGCTCGCCCGACACCTCGCCGCAGGACCACTCGAAGAACCGCTCCGCCGTCTGTTCGGGCCGGCCGAGATAGTCCCGGGCGAGTCCGATCCCCGCCAGGTGCAGTTCGCCGGGAACCCCCGGCGGCACGGGCTGGAGACCCTCGTCGAGGATGTACGTGCGCTGGTTGGCCATCGGGCGTCCGTACGGGATGCTCGTCCAGCGGGAGTCGGTCTTCACCACCTCGAAGATCGTCGAGTGGATCGAGGACTCCGTCGCTCCGCCCAGGGCGACGAAGCGCAGGGCGGGGGCGAACGCCCGTGCCCGGTCGGGCAGCGACACGGGAATCCAGTCGCCGCCGAGCAGCGCCAGACGCAGGTCGCCGAGCGGCTGGGCACCGATGCTGTCCAGGTGGTCGACGACCATGTCCAGGAGAGCGGGAGCCGAGTTCCAGACGGTGACCCGGTGGGCGGCGAGCAGGTCCGCCCAGTGCTCCGGGTCCCTCGCCCGCTCCGGCTCCGGCAGGATCACCGTTCCGCCCGCGGCGGTGAGCCCGAGGAACTCGTACACCGACATGTCGAAGCTGGGCGACGACAGGGCCAGGACCCGGTCCCCCGGGCCCACGCCGAAGCGGGAGTTGAGGTCGGCGATGTTGTTCATCACCCCGCGGTGCCGCAGGGCGATCGGCTTCGGGGCGCCGGTCGACCCGGACGTGTGGATGATGTACGCGAGGTCGTCGGGGGTGGCGCCGCCCTCCGGATCGTGGGCGGGGAGCCCGGCGAGGAGCTCCTCGGCCCGGTCGAGGAGCACCACGGGGGTGTCGGGCCCGGTGCCCGCGGGAGGCAGGCTGTCGGCGGGACCGCTCCGGCTGACGACCACCGCGCAGGACGTGCCGGCCACCATCGTGGCGAGGCGCTGCCGGGGGTAGTCGGGGTCGAGCGGCACGTAGGCGCCGCCCGCCTTGAGCACCCCGAGGACGGCGACGAGCAGCTCGGCGCAGCGGTCCAGGCAGATGCCGACCCGCCGGTCGGGGCCGACCCCGAGGCCCCGCAGATGGTGGGCGAGACGGTTCGCCGCCTCGTTCACCTCGCGGTACGTCCAGCTCCGGTCACCGCCCACCAGGGCGAGGGCGTCGGGGGCCCCGGCGGCGCGGGCCTCGAACGCGGTGTGCAGACAGACGTCGTGCGGAAGGTCCGCCGCGGTGTCGTTCCACTCGACGAGCATCCGGCGCAGCTCGTCCTCGGGGAGCAGCCGCAGCCGCGACACCGGCCGCTCCGGGTCCGCGAGCGCGTCCTCCAGGAGCGTGCGGTAGGAGTCGAGCAGCCGGACCACGGTGGCCCGGTCGAAGAGTTCGGGGGCGTACCGCAGCTCCGCGCCCGGCAGGCCGTCGTCCTCCTCGCCCGGCGGGTGCAGGACCAGCTCGAACTCGTCCCGACCCGCCGGCCCGGCCTCCGCCGTCCCGACGGGGGCCGAGCCGTCGGCGAGCCCGGCCACCGTCTCCGTGCCGGTGACGGTACGGCTCAGGCGGACCGCCGTACCGACACCGGGTGCCGTCACGAGGAAGCCGAAGTCGGCCTGACCGCTCCAGCGGTGGAGCAGGGCGGTGAAGCCCGCCAGGAGGATTCCCTCCGGGGCCGACCTGGCCGAGGGGCCGAGCGGCAGCCGGGCGGAGCCCGTCCGCTCCGGAGCGGCCCCGGGCAGGCGTGGACGATCGACCGGCAGCAGCACGGGCGGCGACGCCACGGCAGCCGAGGCACCCCCCGTCAGGGGCGCGGGTACGGGATCCGGTGCGGGAGTCGTCATGGAATCCGGGTTCCGGCTCAAGACCTCTCTCCTGGCTCACGGTCGGAGACATCGGCGGCGCCGACGCCGGCCCCGAAGGGCAGCGGGTGGGTGCGGCACAGGGCGGCCACCTCGGCCGTCACCCGGTCGCGCACCACGGGGTCGGTGCGGAACTCGGTGTCACCGAGCACGGTCGTCGCGCTGAGCACGTCGTGGAGCAGAGCGGCGCAGACCCGCATCTGATCCGGCCCCATGCCCCGCTGCGCCAGCACGTTCGTGCCCAGACGCAGACCGCTGGCGACGAGCGGCGCCTTGGTGTCCTTCGGGATGCGGTTGCGGTTCGTGAGGATCCCGCACTCCTCCAGGGCGCGCTCGGCGACCACACCGGTCATGCCGCGGTCGAGCATGTCCAGGAGCACCATGTGGTTCTCGGTACCGCCGGTCAGGACCCGGTATCCGGCCTCGCCCAGGGCGTCGGAGAGCGCCGCGGCGTCCGCACGGACCAGCCGCATCGTGTCCCCGAACGCCGGCTCCGCCACCAGCTTGAGCGCGTGGGCCTTCGCGGCGACCGACGCGGGGCTCGGCGTGCCCTGGGACTGCGGGAACACCGCGCGCTGCATCAGCCGGGAGAGCGGGGTGCGGCGGGCGTCCGGGCCGGGAGTCAGGTGCTCCTCCCCGATCAGGATCAGCCCCCCGCGCGGCCCGCCCAGCTGCTTGTACGTACTGGTGGTCGTGACGTGCGCCAGATCGATGGGGCTGGGGTGCTCCCCGGAGGCCACCAGACCGGCGATGTGCGAGATGTCGGCCACCAGATACGCCCCGACCGAGTCCGCGATGGCGCGGAACCGGGCGAAGTCCAGGATCCGCGGATAGGCGCTGGCTCCGGCGATGAGCACCTTGGGACGGTGAGCGAGGGCCAGCTCGGCCACCTGGTCGTAGTCGATGAACCCCTGGTCGTCCAGGCCGTAGTGCACCGCCCGGTAGTGGTGACCGGTCACCGACGCGGCGGACCCGTGCGTGAGATGCCCGCCGGAGTCCAGGTCGAGGGCGAGCAGAACACCGCCCGGGGGCAGCAGCGCGGCCAGCACCGCCTGGTTGGCGGAGGAGCAGGAATGCGGCTGCACATTGGCGTAACGGGCGCCGAAGGCACGCTTGGCCCGGTCGACGGCGAGTCGCTCCACACCGTCGAACCGCTCCGCACCGGGGTGGTAGCGAGCCCCCGGATAGCCCTCGGCCGTCACGTTCGACAGGGCGGCGCCGCCCGCGGCCAGCACCGCGGGGCCCGCGGCGCTGGCGGACGCCACCATGGCGAGGGTCATGGCCTGCCGCTCCACCTCCCGGTCGAGGAACAGGGCCAGCTCGGGGTCGGTCCCGGTCAGCAGCTCCATCCCCCGGCGAAGCAGCACCGCCTGCGCGGAGCCGGAGCCGTTCTGCGGCGCGGGCAGGGGCGCCGGCGCGGGTGCTGCGGGCGTCGGCGGCACGGGCTGCGACGGGGACGGGATCGAGACCCGCGGGACGTCAAGCACGCGTACCCGCCTTCGACTCCACCAGCGTGTCGATGGCCGTGGCGACCGTGGCGACCGAGGCACCGCCGTACAGGAGCCGGACGTTGACCTTGACCCCGAAGTGCTTGTTGAGCCGGCTCACCACCCGCATCGCCTGCAGCGAATTGCCGCCCAGCTCGAAGAAGTTGCTGTCCGCGCTGACCTGCGTCACGGACAGAACGGTGCCGAACACCTCGGCCACCTTCTCCTCGGTCGCCGTCACCGGGGCGACGAAGCTCGCCGTCCCGTCGCCCGAACCGGACACCGGAGCCGGCAGCTTGGTGCGGTCGATCTTGCGGGCCGGGGTCAGCGGGAACTCCGCCAGCTCCACCCACCCGGTCGGCACCATGTACTCGGGCATCGTCGCGCCCAGGTGCTCACGGAGCTCCGCCACCGTCGGCGAGATGTCACCGAGCACCGTGTAGTACGCGACGAGCTGCTTCTCCCCGTAGTCCTCGCGCAGCAGCACCAGGGCCATCCGGACCTTCGGGTGCGTCAGCAGGCCGGACTCGATCTCACCGAGCTCGATCCGCAGCCCGCGCAGCTTCACCTGGTTGTCGAGCCGCCCGATGAAGTCGATCTGGAGATCACGGGTCCAGCGCACCAGGTCGCCGGTGCGGTAGACCCGGCCCTTGCCCAGGAACGGGTCGGGGACGAACTTCTCCTCCGTCAGCTCCGGCAGGTTGAGGTAGCCGCGCGCGAGGCCGTCGTCGCCGCCGATCAGCAGCTCGCCCGGCACGCCGACCGGCACCAGGTTGAACTCCTTGTCCACCACGTAGTGCAGCCGGCTGAACTCGGGCCGGCCGATGGGCGGCGAGGACTGCCACTCCTTGTGCTCGCACAGGTACTCGGTGGTCGCCACCGACGCCTCGGTGGGGCCGTAGAGGTTCACGAACTTCCGGCCCGGCAGGTTCCACTTGTTGACCAGATCGGCCGGCAGCGCCTCCGCCCCGCCCATGATGTACTTCAGATGCGGGTACGGCCCCGCCTCGACCACGGAGAGGATCGCCGGGGAAAGACCCGCGTAGGTCACCCGCTGGTCACGCATCAGGGCCCCCAGGGCCTCCGGCGACGAGGCGTCCTCCGGAGCCACGAGCACGAGCGCCGAGCCGCTGATCAGACCCGCGAAGATCTCGCCCTGGGACATGTCGAAGGTCAGCGCGGGCAGCTGCAGGAGCCGGTCCTCGGTGTTCCACTCGCCGAAGCTGCGCCGGTACGCCTCGATGAACATGCGCAGGCCGCGCTGCTCGATCATCACGCCCTTGGGCCGCCCGGTGGAGCCGGAGGTGTAGAGGACGTAGACCATGGAGGCGGGCTGCGCCCACTCCTCGAGCGGCTCGTCGTCCGGCTGCGCCTCGATGACGTCCCAGTCCGCGTCGATCCGGACGGTCTCCCAGCCGCACGACTCCGGCAGGTCGCCGAGCGAGGCGGCCCGGGTGATGACCAGCGGGCTCTTGGTGTCCCGCAACATGTGGTCGAGGCGGGCGTTGGGGTGCGAGGGGTCGATGATGGTGTAGGCGGCGCCGGAGACCATGACACCCAGGATCGCGACCAGCGCGTCCAGGTCGCGGTCCATGGCGATGGCCACGACCTCCTCCTGGCGCACCCCGCGGGAACGGATGTACCGGGCGAGCTTGCCGGCCCGGCGCATCAGTTCGCCGTACGTCATCTCCACGCCGCGGCAGACCGCGGCGACCAGGTCGGGGTTCTCCTCGGCGATCCGGGCGATCGTCGCGTGCACCGGCTCCGTGGTGTAGTCGAAGTCGGCGCCGCGTCCCACCTCCAGGAGCTCGGCGCGCTCGGCCTCGGAGAGCATCGGCAGCGCGGAGACCGGGGTCTCCGGGGCGTCCGCGGCGGCGTCGAGCACCGTGCGGAAGTGGTCGATCATCGCCTCGACGCGCCAGCGG
This sequence comes from Streptomyces sp. NPDC051822, assembly GCF_044452745.1. Taxonomy (NCBI): domain Bacteria; kingdom Bacillati; phylum Actinomycetota; class Actinomycetes; order Kitasatosporales; family Streptomycetaceae; genus Streptomyces; species Streptomyces sp. NPDC051822. Next base: position 269,670 of record NZ_JBITBZ010000012.1, read on the forward strand.
TCGTAGAGGTCGGTGGCGAACTCGACGATGAGGCGCAGGCGTTCGGCGCCCTCGATGAAGCTGAAGGACAGGTCGAACCGCGAGCGCGAGGTGGCCAGCGTGATCGACTCGGACGACAGACCGCTCAGTTCGAGGGAGTCGCCGGTGCTGGCCTCGCCGAGGAGCTGGCAGGCGATCTGGAAGAGCGGGTTGCGTCCCGCGTCCCGGGTCGTCTGCACGCGGTCGACGACGTGGTCGAACGGCACGTCCTGGTTGTCGTACATGTCCAGGTTCGCGTCGGCGATCCGCTCGAGGAGCTCGGTGAACGTGACACCGCCCGACAGGTCGCACCGCAGCACCGTCATGTTGATGAACAGGCCTACGACGTCCTCGAGTTCGGGGTCGGTGCGGCCGAGCATGGGCACCCCGAGGGCGATGTCGTCCTGGCCGCTGTACCGGCTCAGTACGACGTTCAGGGCCGCGGCCACCACCATGTACAGGGAGGCGCCCTGCTCGTGCGCCAAGGCCCGGGCCTTGGTGAGCAGTTCGACGGGGAAGTCGACCACGAAGGTCTCGCCGTTCTGCGTGGGCTCCGGCGGCCGGAGCCGGTCGGCGGGCAGTTCGAGCGCTTCGAGGCCGGCCAGCCGCTCCTCCCAGAACTTCAGCTCCTCCTCCCAGACGCCGTCGGCCCGCTGCTTGCGCTGCCGCTGGATGTGGTCGACGTAGCCGATGGACAGTTCGGGCAGCGAGGGCGCCCGGCCCGCGGCCAGGTCGTCGTAGGCCGCGGAGATCTCCCGGCTGATCACACCGCCGGACCAGCCGTCGGTGATGATGTGGTGGAAGCTGAGGCTGAGCACGTGGTGGTCGGCGGCCAGCCGGAACAGCTGGAACCGGGAGATCGGCCCCGCGGCCAGGTCGAACGGCGTGTCCGCCTCGGTCTGCAGCGCCTCGCGCAGCGCGCTCTCGGCCTCATCGGGGCCCAGCTCGGAGAGGTCCCGGAGCGGCAGCGGCCGGTCCTCGGCGGGCGACACGACCTGGTAGGGGACGCCGTCCGCCGCGTGGAAGGTGACCCGGAGCTGCTCGTGGCGCTTCACGAGCAGGTTGATGGCGCCTTCCAGGGCGGCCGTGTCGAGCGGGCCGCGCAGCCGGTAGGCCACCGGGACGTTGTAGGTGGTCTCACCGGGGCTCATCTGGTCCAGGAACCACAACTGTTCCTGGCCGAAGGACAGTTGGATGTTCGACTCGTCAGTGTGCATGCTCATCGTCACAGAACTCCGTTTTGGGGCATGGCAGGGCAGGGCAGGGCGAAGCAGGTCAGGGCAGCGTGGAGGGAGGTCGAGGACGCGGCAGGGCGGGGCGCGGCAGCGCGGCGCATCGGCCTGGGGCGCGGAAGTGAGGAACTCAAGGGTCCTGACGGGCCGGGGCGGCGGCCCCCGCGGCGGGGGCCGGGGCCAGGGGGCCGGAGCCCCGGCGGGTCAGCGGACCGGGGCGGGGCCGGCCGGGGCGGTGGAGGGTCTGAGGACCCGCTCCACGCGGCTCAGTCCTTCGGCCACCGCCTCGGGGGACCGCGCGAAGCAGATCCGGAAGCCGTCACTGGCTCCGAGGGTCTCGCCGGGCATCAGCAGGACGCCCAGGTCCAGTGCTCTGCGGCACATCGCGAGGGGTTCCTCCCCCGTGGTGAGCCAGAGCCAGGCGAAGGGGGTGCCCTCGGGCTCCACGAGGGTCACCGCGTCCGCGTTGCGCCGGGCGAAGTCCCGTACGAGGGTGAGCCCGGCTTCGGTGACCTCGTGGTACGTGCGCAGATGGTCCTCGCGGTGGGCCAGGACGTCGCAGGCCAGGGTCTCGCACAGCACCGAGTTGGAGATGGTGGACAGGAACTTGCGCCGTGCGCAGCTCTCCACGACGGCCGGCGGACCGTAGAGCCAGCCGACCCGCAGCCCGGGAAAGCCGTACACCTTGGACAGGCTGGACACGGAGATCACCCGGTCGCTGCCGACGGCCGCTGAGCGCGAGAGGTCGAGCGCGTACTCCTCGTCGAGCAGCAGATGGGCTCCGGTGCGCGCCGCGAGGGCGGCCAGACCGCGCAGGTCGTCCTCCCCGATGCGCCGGCCGGTCGGATTGCACGGGCTGTTGGCGACGATCAGCCGCACGTCCGGCCCGGCCACCGCCTCGGCGGCCTCGACGTCGAAGCTCAGGTCCGGGCGGAATCCGACGAGGTCGACCCGGGCGCCCAGCTCGGGCGGCACGTCCCAGGACTGCTGCCAGCCCGGCCGGAAGGCGATCACTCGCGACCCGGGGGTCAGCAGCGCCGCGTACACGAGGTAGAGCGCCTGTTGGGCGCCCTGGGTGATGAGCACCGATTCGGCCGAGCCGCCGTACAGGCCGGCGACCGCCTCGCGCAGGGCGCCGAGGCCCCGGTCGTGTCCGTAGTCCAGTTCGAGGCCGGCCGGCACCTTGAGGGAGTCGAGGCGCCCGGGGAGCATGTTGCTGTCGCCGAGGTCGATGTCGAAGCGCCCTGCGGCGTCCTCGAACACCCACCGCTGGATCGGGTAGTCACGCGTCGTCCGCGCGTGCGGGGAGGGGCTCACCGTACGGTCTTCGCCGGCGTCGTCCGGTCGAGCCGGGCGCGCAGGGCGGGCGCGAAGGAGCCGGCCGCCACCTGCTCGGCGTCTCCCGTCATGGTGACGTGGCCGTCCTCGGCCACGCTGATCTCCACCGTGCCGCCGGGCATCCTGACCTCCACCCGGGCTTCGCAGAGCCCCAGTTCGCGGGCGGCGGACACCGCCGCGCAGGCGCCGGCGCCGGACGCCGTCACGTACCCGGCGCCGCGCTCGAAGACCTCGAGCTCCATCACGGACCGGTTCACCATGCGCATGAACTGCACGTTGGTGCGGTCAGGGAAGCGCTCGTGACCGGCGATCCCGGGGCCGAGCCGCCGGGCGAGCTCCGCCGTCGGGGTGTCGTCCACCCGTACGACCGTGTGCGGATTGCCGTTGTACACGCAGGTGACGGTCAGTTCGTCGCCGTCCACGGCGAGCGGCACGTTCACCGCGCGCCCGGCGAGCGGAGTCCCGTCCTCGCGGAGCAGGGACACGTCGGCGGCGTCGAAGCCGGGCCGCCCCATGCCCACCTCCACCCGTCCCTCGGACGCGTCGAGGACCCGTACGGGGGAGTCGCCGGCGGCCGTACGAAGGGTGAACTCGCCTCCGTCGGCCCAAACGCCGGGCTCCTGCCCGGCGAGGTGGAGCGCGAACATCCGCAGACCGTTGCCGCTTCTGCCGCAGTCGGATCCGTCGGAGTTGTACAGGTCGAGCGAGACCGGGGCGCCGGGGCGGGGCTGCTCCAGCGGCCCGTAGAGAAGTCCGTCGGCACCGATGCCCAGCCGCCGGTCGCAGACCAGCCGGATCGCCTCACGGCTCACGGGGAAGTCGGTGTGGCGGGGGTCGATCACCAAGTAGTCGTTGCCTGCTGCCTGGTATTTGAAGAAGTCGTTCACGGATGAACTCCCTTGGCTGCGGGGCGCGGCGCCGCCCCGAGGCGTGGTGCCTCGCCCCGGGGCGGCGCCCGGTTTCACTGCTCGGAGAGCGCGGCGCTGTCGTGCTCCTCGCCGTACCACTTCTCCGCCCACCGGGAGAACGCGATGATGACGATGTCCCGGTGGCCGGGGCCGCCGTCGGCGGACAGCACGTCGGTGACGTCGTGCGCGAGCGCCCGGTCGTCCAGGAGGACCGCCTGGCCCGGCTCCAGCGTGCCGGCCCAGAAGGGCTCGTCGGCCCCGGGGTTCCACAGACGGGTCTGGCCGCCGGCCACGTTCACCTTGTTGAGGACCGCGATCATCACGAACTCGTGGCCGTCGTGGTGGACGCCCTCCGGGGTGAGCGGGCCCGGCTTGCCGCCCTCGGCGCGGGTCCGGTTCTGGTGGACGTTGATCTGCCAGTCCTCGGACCGGTCGAGACCCAGCTCGCGGACGCCGTGCTCGATCAGCGGCGTGAAGTCCACCTTGATCGGCTCGTAGACGCGACGGATGCCGCCGCCGACCGAGTTGAACTTCTTGTAGGTCGTGTAGTCCCGGTGCGCGAGACGCTCGAACGACCACCCGTCACTGCCCTGGGGGCTGAGGCGGTACTGCGAGAACCGCTTGAAGCGGGTGCCGTTGCCCATGTACTCGTCGACCGGGCAGTCGTCGTAGCTGGGCAGGATGTCGGCGGAGATGTCGGGCAGGTCGATGATGACGAAGCGTTCGCTGCCAAGGGCCATGGTCTCTCCTCCAGAGAAGATGAAGTCGTCGGACGTCAGGCGGCGACGGACGGGATGCGCTCGTCCAGGTACGCGGCAGAGGAGTTGAGCCGCCAGAGGATGCCGCGGGCGATCGCGCGCCGCATGTCCGCGGACTCGGCGGCGGGCAGCACCACGTTGTGGAACCAGCCCTGCGCGTGCTGCGAGTCGATCGTGATGTGCAGCTTGTGATAGGTGATGCCGACCTCGGGCAGACCGAGGCGCTCCCAGGCGTGCACGACCTGGACGAACCGGTCGGGTGCCATCCACTCGGTCATGCCCAGGAAGCCCACGGCCTCGGCGTACAGGGCGCGCTGGCGGCACAGCATGACGGCGAGGTTGCCGTTGAGCAGGGAGGTCGCGGTGAGCGACCGGCTCAGCTCGTCCTCGGAGATCTCGAAGACCTCGTAGATCTTGTTGAAGAGGTGGGTGTGGACCTGGGCGTGGTCGCCGTTGCCCATCTCGTCCCAGAAGTTGGCGGCGATCTCCATCTTGGCCGCGCCGGCCGTGCCCACCTGCATCATGGCGAGCAGGTCGTCGAAGCGGCCGTCGACGACCGACTCCTGCATCACGTAGTTCCGCAGGTCGTCGTGCGAGGCCGCGTTGCGGATGAACTCGTGGTAGTACGGGTGCTTGTACACCCGGTGGTTCCGGGCCGTGTTCTTGAGCCAGGTCAGGTACTCCCGCGGCTCCGTAGGCGCCTCTTCGATCAGCCCCGGCTCGATCAGGGCGTCCTGGGCGGCGGCGGTGGCGGTCTCGAGGAGCCTGCCTATCTCGTACACGACGACCGAGCCCTCGGCGGTCTGCCCCTGCGGGATCTTGGTGTACAGCTGGTAGATCCGGTCGAGGAGGTACTGCTGGGCGTACAGGGCGCTGTTGTCGCCCGAGGCCGCAGCGGCGTTGATGTCGGCCACCTCACCCAGGACGCGGCTCCGCTCGCCGCCCGACAGGGCGTCGACCTTCTCGGGTGCGGAACCGAGCCATGCGCACACCGTGTCCACGGTGGACAGGAACGGGTCATTGGGTACGGTCAGACCCTTGGAGCCGCCGACTTCTGGCATGTGTTTCCCCTTGGACTCACTGGACGAATCAGATTTCCGACGCGCGGTCTGTGCACCGTCGCCAGAAAGGGCGACGGTTGGCCTGCCATTGCTCGTACTGCGGCGAAACGTTCTTGCGGGGCCGCAGCGGTGGCGGGCGCTGCCATTCTGCAAGGGGCCCACTGGACGGAATATGTACGTGCTCTGTACGACCGCCGGGCCCTCGCCGCCGGCCTTGGTGTACGGCCCTGGCCGCCGGGCTACGCCGGCAGTCGCCCTGGTGGACGACCGTCTCGGCGGACGTCGGCACGGATGGTGCGCGTGAGCGAGGAGTGGACGGATGCCGGCCTGTACGGGGCGGCTGCGCGTCGAGCGGGGCGACCTCGGGCCGGCCCGCTGGCTGACCGGACGCCGGCCCGGGTACGGCGAGTTCGGAACCGTCGGCGGGGTCGCCGCACCAGGATTCGCCGCATACGCGCGCGTGTTGCACCCCGCGGCCCGCGCCGAGCGCCCCGTGCGCTGGGGGACCGTCGCCGCCGCCTACGGGCGGAGCGTCGGGGCGCTGACCGACTGGCACGAGGTGATCGGCGTGGACCGGTTCTACCAGAACGACGAGGAGTACGGCCTGACCGGGGTGTGGGACGAGCATCCGGCAGAAGGCCCCACGCCGGGCGAGGTGGCGCGGGAACTGATCCCCGTACCGGCCCGGCACACGGACACGCCGGAGCGGTGCTGGTTCGGGTTGTGGCACGGCTACGGCCGCCGGGAATGGCCCGGGATCCCGACCTTCCCGACGCCGGAGCGGGACGAGATCCTCCTGTCGGGAGCGCCGGCCGACGCCATGTCCCCTCCCGAGGCCGAGCCGTTCGACGAACTGCCGGACCTGTGGTGGCCGCAGGACAGGGCCTGGTGCGTGGGCGGGGACGTCGATCTGGTGAGCACGTACGTGTGCGGCTCGGAGGACCTGATCACCGAACTGCTCGCGACGCCCGGCCTGGAGGTCCACCGCGTGTCGTCAGGGGACCGGGTCGGCTGACCGGCCGCAGGTGCCGCGGCGTAGCGAATGGGTGATCCTTGGAGCATGGGTGCCAACCGTCGTGGGCTCCTGCGCAGGGGCCGGTCCGGGGTCCGCGGTGTGCGCGCCGTGGTCGCCGCCGCTGTCGCCGCCGTGATCACCGTCGTCGCGGTGGCCGCGGGCGTCGCTCTGCGCGGCGCCGACGCGGGCGGCACGCCTGCCGGTGTCCGCGGCGCGGACGGTACGACCGCCGCGGTCCGCGGCGCGCAGGTGACGCCTGCCGGCGTCCACGGCGCGGACGCGACGTCCGCCGGTGTCCACGCCCCGTCGGCGGCCCCGCCGCCGCCCTCGCCGTCGGCGCCCACGCCCCACCCCACCGCCTCTCCCGTCGCGGCGGAGGTGTCCGTACCGTCGATCGGGGTCGAAGCACTGGACGTCGTGCCGTACGAGGGCACGACCGACGACCGGGCGGGAACCCGGATCCAGGACCGGGGTGTCGCTGCCAGCCCCTACGGCGAGCACGGGGGCGTCGGGCCGGGGGACGTCGGCAACTATCTGGTGACCGCCCACAGGCTCTCCGCCGGCGGGCCGCTGCGTGATCTGCCCGCGGTCGACGTGGGGGACCTGGTGCGTGTCACCGCCGGGGGCACGGTCTACACGTACGAGATCGTCGAGACGCGGGAGACGTCCTTCCGCTCGGAGCGCTCGCTCGCCGAGCAGCGGGCCGCCGTGCCGGGCGAACCGGGGAAGAAGCCCACCCGAGCCATGATCACCCTCTCGACGTGCGCGACGCCGGAGGACGACGCGGCGGGCAACTTCTGGCGGGACGCCCAGGGCAACCCCGAGCACCGGATCGACAAGATAGGCGTCCTGACGTCGAAGCGGCCGGCGTAGGGCCCGTCCTCCGGTGGGGGACAGGCCCTGGGGCACTCGCCGGCCGGTGCGGCGCGCGGGGGGTGGGAGCGGCGGGAGCGGAGCGCGCGATGGGAGCGGCGGATTCCGCCGCAGGGGTAGAAATCGCTTTCTGTCCCCGGCATGCTGTCCGCCACCGCGCCGGGCCGCCCGCGCGCCCGTCCCCCGGAGGTTCCTCCCCTCATGCCCTCCTCCGCCCCCACGCCCCCTGCCTTCGCGTCCCGCCGAGGCCTCCTGCGCGCGGCCCTCGGCGCCGCCGTCGTCGCCCCGCTCGCGATACCGGCCGCCGCGACCGCCGCACACGCCGCCGACGCGTACGACACCCTGCGCCTGACCTGGCGGGACCTGCTCCTCGGCACGAACGTCGTGCCGACCGCCGAACCCTTCGCCTCGAAGCTCGCCGCGCTCGGCGCCACCGCCGGCGACCTCCGCTCCGCCATGGCCCCGGCGAACGGCTCCCTCTGGCCAGACCTGCCGTATGCCGACCCCGAACCGGACACGGACGCCGAGTCGTACACGTACTCGGGCAACCTCAACACCAGCTACAACCGGCTCCGCACCCTCGCCGAGGCGTACTCCCAGCCCGGCACCGGACTCACCGGCGACCCGACCCTGCGCGCCGAGATCCTCGCCGGCCTCGACCACCTCCACGACCAGGCGTACCACGCGAACCAGGTGCGCTACGGCAACTGGTACAACTGGCAGATAGGCATCCCGCAGGCGCTGCTCGACATCGACGTCCTCCTGTACGACGTCCTCGGCGCGACCCGCGTCGCGGCACACTGCGCCGCCGTCGACCACTTCGTCCCCGACAGCGCGGTCGCGAGCTACACCGGCACCTCCACCGGGGCCAACCGGGTCGACCTCTGCCGGGTCCTCGCGCTCCGCGGAGTCGTCGGAAAGTCCTCCGCGAAGCTGTCCCGGGCCCGCGACGCGCTTTCCCCGGTCTTCCCGTACGTCACGTCCGGCGACGGTCTCCACGCCGACGGCAGCTTCATCCAGCACACGTACGTCCCCTACGCCGCTTCCTACGGCGCCGTCATGCTCGGCGGGCTCTCGATGCTCTTCGCCCTGCTCAAGGGATCGGCGTGGGAGGTCACCGACAGCGGCCGGCAGGTGGTGTTCGACTCCGTCGAGAAGGCCTACGCGCCCTTCCTCTTCAACGGCCTGGCCATGGACGCCGTCGCGGGGCGCGCGATCAGCCGCGGCGTGCAGCGGACGGACACCAGGGGCGTCCGCCAGGACGACCACCTGCGGGGCCACGGGATCATCGCGTGCGTCGCGCTGCTCGCCCGGAGCGCCTCGGCCGCCGAGAAGGCCCGCTGGGACGGCATGGTCAAGGGCTGGATCGCACGCGACCACTTCAGCCCGCTGCTCGCCGACCCTGCCCTCGGTGTCGCCGCGCTCGCCCGCCTCAAGGCCGTCCAGGACGGCACGGCCCCGGCGAGCCCCGAACCGTCCGGTCACCGTCTCTTCCCCGGCATGGACCGCGCCGTGCACCGCCGCGCCGGGTGGGCGGCGTCGCTCTCCATGGCGTCGAACCGGATCACGTACTACGAGAACGGCAACGGCGAGAACCTGCGCGCCTGGCACAGCGGCTCCGGAATGCTCTACTGGTGGGGCGACGACTTCGCCAACGGGCAGTACAGCGATCACTTCTGGCCCACCGTCGACCCCTACCGGCTGCCCGGCACCACGGCCTCCCGCAAGCCGCTCGCCGACGGCGAGGGCGGGACCTGGGGCGCGGCCCGGCCCGATGTGCGCTGGGTCGGCGGGACGACGGACGGCACGTACGCGGCCGTGGGGCAGTACCTCAAGGGGCTGTCGTCCACGCTCCTGGCCAAGAAGTCCTGGTTCTTCCTCGACGACGCGGTCGTCTGCCTCGGTGCGGGGATCCACGGCCGCGACGGCGCCGGTGTCGAGTCGGTCGTGGAGAACCGCAACCTCGGCGGGACGGGAGTCCATGCCTTCACCGTCGACGGCGCGGCCCAGCCCACGACGCTCGGCTGGAGCGCCACCCTCACGGGCGCCCGATGGGCCCACCTCGCCGGTTTCGCGGGCTACGTCTTCCCCGGCGGCGCCACGGCGCTCAAGGCCCTGCGCCAGGCCCGCACGGGTGCCTGGTCGGACATCAACAAGGGGGCCGAGACCTCGCCCCACACGCGCCGGTACCTCACGCTCTGGCTCGACCACGGCACCGATCCGACGTGGGCGGCCTACTCGTACGTCCTGATGCCGGGCGCCACCCAGGCGGAGACGGCGGCGCGCGCGGCGGACACGGGGTGGCTCACCGTCCTCGCCAACGCCAACGAACAGCAGGGCGTACGGGTCCCCGCGCTCGGCTTCACCGGCGTCAACTTCTGGCTCGCCGGCACCGTCGGCGACGTCACGGCCGCCGCCCCCGCGTCCGTGCTGATCCGCGAGTCCGGCACCACCGCCACGATCTGCGTCTCGGGCCCCCTGCGCGACGGGGCGCCGATCGACCTGACCTGGAACCGCCCCGTGCCGGCGGTGGTGTCCAAGGACCCCACGGTCCAGGTGCTGTCCACGGGATCCGCGCTCACCCTGCGGATCACTCCCGGCACGCTCGCCGCCACGCACAGGGCGGTCGTCAGCCTGGGGTGAGAGGGGAGCTGGAACGTGTGGGCCATTGGCTTCGCCCGGCCACCCGACGCGCTGTCGCAGTGGGCCGATGGCCCACCGTTTCCACGGTCGGTTGAGCCGTCGTACCCCCTTCCGTCTATCCTTGTAGCCATCACATACCTTCGGCGCCGCGCAGCGCCGTCCGGCGACGAGGCCGGACCGGCCCGCGGTGCCTTCGTCGTGTCCGAGCCCCCACCACCCCCGGGGGCCCTCGCGCGCGGCGAGGAACATGACAAGGGGGGCGGGATTGGCCGCCGTGCGGAAGTACTTCATGGCCCCGGACCCGGGACGCGTCCGACTCAGGGTGTCGACGCGCGCCGTTCTCGGCATCACGCTCGCCGTCGCTCTCGCGGAGCTCCTCGGCCTCTCCCTGACCGCCTCCATCACCGCCGGTCTCGCCGCTCTGCTCGCCCTCTTCACGGTCGGCGACTCCACCGTCCGCCGCCAGGCCGTCACCACCGCCCTGCTGCCGGCGGTCGGCTTCCCCGTCCTCGCGCTCGCCACCTTCCTGCACGGCGCCCCACTCCTGCGGGACGCGAGCTGGCTGCTCGTCGTCTTCGCCGGCGTGTACGCCCGCCGGTGGGGACCGCGCGGTCACGCCCTCGGCATCTTCGCGTTCATGCAGTTCTTCGTGACGCAGTTCCTGCACGCGCTCCCCTCCCAGCTTCCCGAGCTGTACGCCGCCGTCGCCCTCGCGCTGCTCGCCGTCGGAGCGGTCCGTTTCGTGGCCTGGTGCATCGAGCGGCACGTGCCGCCGCCGGGCGCGCCCGCCCCGCTGCCCGGAACGGGCCTGGCCCGCCCCACCACCCGCCAGGCCTTCCAGGCCACGGCCGCCTGCGCCGTGGCCCTCGCCGCCGGCCAGCTGATCTCGCACGAGCGCTGGTACTGGGCCGTCGGCACCGCCTGGTGGATCTTCGTCAACACCGCCTCGCGCGGCGAGACGCTCGTCCGGGGCTTCCGCCGCGTCCTCGGCACCGTCGCCGGCATCGCCGCCGGCCTGCTGATCGCCGTCCCGCTGGGCGGCGCGACCGCCCCCACCGCCCTGCTCGTCGCCGTGTGCGTCTTCGGGATCTTCTACACCGCCCCGCTCTCGTACAGCTGGATGATGTTCTTCGTCACCGTCATGGCGGGACTGCTCTACGGGCTGCTCGGCGTCCTGCACCCCGGCCTGCTGCTCCTGCGCTTCCAGGAGACCGCCGTCGGCGCGATCGGCGCCGCGATCGGCGTCGCCCTGCTGCCGGTGACCACACACGCCGCCACCAACGCCTGGATCGAGCGGGCCGTGACGTGCGTGCACACCTGCACCACCGCCGCCGCCCGGCGCCTCGCGGGCGACCCGGGCGTCGACCCGGCGCCGCACGCCGCCGAGCTGGAGATCCTGCTCGGCCGGGTCCGGCTCTCCCTCGCGCCGCTCGTGCACCCCCTGAACCCGCTGCGGGCCCGCAAGGCCCGCGCGCGCCGGGTGCTCGCGCTCCTGGACGACTGCGCCCGCGAGATCCGGGGCCTCGCCGCCGTCGCGGCCGACCCGGACGCCTCGCACGACGCCCGGCTCGTGGCCGCCGCCTGGCGCGTGGAAGCCGCGGTCCACGCCCTCGTGCCCCCGGCGGGGCCGGGGCGGACGCCGGTGGCCGAGGCCGTCGGCGTACCGCACCACCACCCCGGCGCGGAGGCGGCCCTCGGCCATCTGCACGGCCTGGAGCAGGCCCTCGTCGGCCTGGCGGCACCCCTCAAGACCGACGTCCGCGCCCCGCTGGTGCCGGCCGCCTGAGCACCCCGCACCGTTGGTCTAGACCGCCTGCTACCGTCGGCCGGACGACGGCCGGTCGACCGCGACCGGCCCAGGGGACAGGGGAGGCGCCGTGCGCGACACGGGAACGGCAGACACGGTTCAGGGGCGGAGCGCGGTACGGGCGTACATCGGCTCCTTCACCTCGGCCGGCGGGCGCGGCGTCCTGGCCGCCGACGTGGACGAGGAGACCGGCGCGCTGACCGTCACGGGCGGCAGCGACGCCGTCGCCGACCCCTCGTTCCTCGCCCTCGCGGGCCCGGTGCTGCACGCCGTGTCCGAGACCGACGCGGGGGCCGTCGCCGCCTTCGACGTCACAGGACCCGCCCCCCGGCCGCTCGGCGCGCCCGTCCCCGTCGAAGGCGCGGCCCCCACCCACCTCGCCGTCACCGCCGGCCACCTCCTCACCGCCAACTACGCCTCCGGCAGCGTCACCGCCCTGCCGCTGGCCGAGGACGGCACCGCCCGCCCCGCCACGACCGTCCTGCGGCACGAGGGCGCAGGACCGGTCGCCGCGCGCCAGGCCGCCCCGCACGCCCACCAGGTGCTCCCCGACCCCGGCGGCCGGTGGGTCGTCAGCGTGGACCTCGGGACCGACTCCGTACGGATCTGCGCCCTCGACCCCGCCACCGGGGCGCTCACCCTGCACGGCGAGACCGCGCTGCGTCCCGGCACAGGCCCGCGCCACCTCGCCTTCCACCCGGCCGGCACGCACGCGTACGTCCTGAACGAGCTGGAGCCCACCCTCACGGTCTGCCGCTGGGACGCGGCCGCCGGCGTGCTCGAACCGCTCGACGAGGCCCCCGTCGTCCCCGACCTCGTCCCCGACCTCGTCCCCGAGGAGGCCACAGGTGCCGCCTACCCCTCCGAGGTCGTCGTCGCCCCGGACGGACGGTTCCTCTGGGCCGCCGTCCGGGGCACCGACACCATCGCCGTGCTCGCCCTCGACGCGGACGGCATCGGGGCCTCCCTCGCGGCCACCGTGCCCTGCGGCGGCAGCTGGCCCCGGGACCTGACCCTCGCCCCGTCCGGACGGCACCTGTACGCGGCCAACGAGCGCTCCGGCGACGTCACCTGGTTCACCCTCGACCCCGTGACCGGGATCCCCTCGCGCGCGGGCTCGATCGAGGCCCCGGCGGCCTCCTGCGTCGTCTTCGGCTGAACCGGCGGGACCGGCGGGGCTCGGGACCCCGTTCGTACGTCGAAGGGCCCGCACCGGACATCCGGTGCGGGCCCTTCGACGTACGGGCAGGGGCGCGGGCGCGGGCCTCAGAGCGAGGACGAGCCCTGCTGCTGGGGGATGCCGAGGGTCGCCGTGTACTGCGAGAGCACCAGCTTGCCGATCGCCGGGTAGGCGCCCAGCGGCTCGGCCGCGGCGCACCCGGCCTCCTTCGAGGCCTCGTCGAGCAGCCCCTCGGGCAGCTCGGGACCGATCAGGTACGGGGCGAGGGCCAGCTGCTCCGAGCCCGCGGCGCGCAGCTGATCCGCGATGGAGGCGATCGAACCCTCCTGGTCGAGCGCGGCGGCCATCACCGGAACGGCGAGGCGCGCGGCGAGCAGCATGCCGGTGATCCCCGCGGCCTGCACGGCCTCCTCGCCGCCCACCGTGGCCAGGATGATGCCGTCGGCGGCCGTCGCCACCGTGAACAGCCGGGCGCGGTCGGCACGGGCAAGACCCGCCTCCGACAGACGCACGTGCAGCGCCTCGGCGAGCAGCGGGTGCGGGCCGAGGACGTCCGTCAGCTCGGCGGTGTTGCCGGCGTCCATGACGGCCTGGCGCACCTGGCGCATCTGGGCGCTGTCCGGACCGGCGAGCAGCGGGACGACGACCGAGGCCGGGCCCGTCGGGGCGGTGACCTCACGGCCGGCGGCCACGGCCAGCTCGTACCGCTCGGTGCGCAGCGACGCGGCGGTCGCGAGCATCGTCGCGAGCGACGGGAGCTCGATGTCGTCGCCCTCCAGGAAGCCGATCAGGGCTTCGAGGCCGGGCAGCTCGGAACGCGCGATGCTCACGACCTCCTCGGCCAGCGAGCGTATGGCGGCGGAGGGCGCGCCGGGCACAGCGAGAACCAGTGCGGGAGCGCCCTCGGGCGCCGCCGCGGGTTCGGGGCGACGGTGCCGCCCGGACTGACGGGGTCGAGGCATTCGTACAGGCAGGCCGGAAGCAGGCCCAGTGGGGGAGCTCATGGCGCCGCATGCTACTGGTTTCGCCCGGTGTGCCGTCGGGTGAGGTACGGTCACGCGCCTTCTGCCCCCCTATGTCCCCCCTGGGTGCGGCCCCCCGCCCCCTCTGGGGTCGAGACACAGGCTCCCACCTGGGCGGATGCCCGCGACCTTCGACTGTGTCCGCACCCTCGCCTACGACGCCGTGTCGCCGAACAGACGGAGCAGCGAGGGGTCCTCCGGAAGCCGCAGGGTGCCGGAGGCCAGTCCCGCCGCGAGCGCGACGGCCCCCGCAAGCGGATCCCCGGCCGGATCCACCGTCCGGGCGTGCGGCAGCCGCTCCCGGAGCGCCGTGCGCAGCGGTACGAGCAGGGCGTCGCCCATCCTGAACAGGCCTCCGGTCAGTGCCACCACAGCTCCGGGCGCGACGGGGCACACCGCCTCAGCGGCGTCGGCGATGTGACCGGCCGCCCGCGCCAGGATGTCCGCCGCCACCGGGTCCTCGGCGGCGCACCGCCCCACCTCGGGAGCGAAGGAGGCGAGCACGGCGGGCCGGTCCGTACGGGGGTACAGCACGCCCGGCAGCCCGGCCACCGGCCCGAACACCTTCTCCGCGCGGAACAGGAGCGCCGCCGAGCCGCCGCGCCGCCCGTCGTGCGCCCGCATCGCCGCCTCCAGGCCGGCCCGGCCGATCCAGGCGCCGCTGCCGCAGTCGCCGAGGAGGTGGCCCCAGCCGTCGGCCCGCCGCCAGGAGGTCAGATCCGTCCCGAGGGCGATCATGCCCGTCCCGCCGGCCACGACGGCGCCGGGCCGCTGCCCGAGCGCCCCGGCGTACGCGGTGACCGCGTCGGCCGCGAGCGCGAGCCGCCCGACCCCCCATGCCTCGGCGAGCGCACCCGGCAGTTCGGCGCGCAGCTCGTCCCCGAGGGTCGCCATCCCGGCGGCGCCCACGGCCACGGCGACCACCGGCCGCCCGCCGTGGGGCTCCGCCAGGGCCCGGACGGCGGGCAGGACCTGTTCGAGGAGGTGCCGGGCGGAGATCCCGCCAGGACCGGTCCGTACCGGCTCCCGCGAGGCGCGGGTGCCGAGCACGGCACCGTCGGCCGCCTCGGCCAGGGCGACCCGAATCCCCGACCCCCCGGAGTCGACACCGACGACCAGACCGCCGGTGGGGCCGGCAGGGCCTGCGGGGGCGAAGGGCTCGTTCATGGACACCACGGTGCACCGTCCTCGCGTCGAGTGGGGCGGGGGAGACGCCCGGACCGGATGGTCACTGTAGGCCGGTAGAGTGACGGTCCGTGACAGCGCGACCGTTGAAGGAACTGGTGGAGCCCGGCTGGGCGGAGGCCCTCGGCCCCGTCGCGGGGCGGGTGGCCGAGATGGGCGACTTCCTGCGTGCGGAGATCGCCGCGGGCCGGACGTACCTGCCATCAGGGCAGAACGTCCTGCGGGCCTTCCAGCAACCCTTCGACGAGGTGCGGGTGCTGATCGTCGGTCAGGACCCCTATCCCACGCCGGGGATGGCGATCGGACTGAGTTTCGCGGTCGCGCCCGAGGTCCGCTCGCTGCCGGGGAGCCTGGAGAACATCTTCCGGGAGCTGCACACCGACCTCGGCATGCCGCGGCCGTCGAACGGCGACCTGACCCCCTGGACCCGGCAGGGCGTCCTGCTCCTCAACAGGGCGCTGACCACCGCCCCCCGCAAGCCGGCCGCCCACCGCGGCAAGGGCTGGGAAGAGGTCACCGAGCAGGCCATCCGCGCCCTCGCCGCCCGGGGCAAGCCGCTGGTGTCGATCCTGTGGGGCCGCGACGCGCGCAACGCCCGCCCGCTCCTCGGTGACCTGCCGGCGATCGAGTCCGCGCACCCGTCCCCGATGTCGGCGGACCGCGGCTTCTTCGGCTCCCGGCCCTTCAGCCGCGCGAACGAGCTGCTCCTGAAGCAGGGCGCCCAGCCGGTGGACTGGCGCCTGCCCTGATCCCGGGACCCCGGCCGTGACCCCGGGGCCACGGTGCTCCAGGACACTCGTGGCCCCGGCCTCCGCCTCCGCCCCCGCCCCCCCGGCCCCCAGGCTCAGATCACCGCCGCCCGGACGCACAGGACGTCAGGCAGGTGCTCGGCGAGGAGTCGCCAGCTGTCGCCGTCGTCCGCGCTGGCGTACAGCTCGCCGTTGCGGTTGCCGAAGTAGACGCCCGCCGGGTCCGCGTCGTCCGTGCACAGCGCGTCCCGCAGCACGGTGCCGTAGTGGTCGCCCTCGGGCAGCCCCCGCGCCAGCGGTTCCCAGCTGGCTCCGGCGTCGGTCGTGCGGTAGACCCGGCAGCGGCGGCCGGCCGGGACCCGGTCGGAGTCCGCGGTGATCGGGAAGACATAGGCCGTGTCCGGCCGGTGCGGGTGCGCGGCGACCGCGAACCCGAAGTCGGAGGGCAGCCCGGCGCCGATGTCGGACCAGCTGGCCCCCGCGTCGTCGCTGCGGAACACGCCCCAGTGGTTCTGGAGGTAGAGGCGGTCCAGGTTGCCCGCGTCCTGGGCGATCTTGTGCACGCACTGACCGAACTCGGGGTTCGGGTCCGGCAGGAACACCGCCGACACGCCCTGGTTGGAGGGCTCCCACGCGGCCCCGCCGTCCCGGGAGCGGAACACTCCCGCGGTGGACACCGCGACCGTCACGGCCTCCGGGTCGCGCCGGTCGGTCACGACCGTGTGCACGGCCTCGCCGCCCCCGCCCGGCACCCACCGGGAGCGGGTCGGGTGCTCCCACAGCGGGCGGACGAGCTCGAAGGACTCCCCTCCGTCCGTCGACCGGAAGAGCGCCGCCGGCTCCGTCCCCGCGTACACGACGCCGGGGGAGTGGCGCGGTGCCGGGTGCAGCTGCCAGACGCGCTCGAGGGAGGCCCCGGTGTCCTCGGGGAACCTGACCGCCGGTCGCGCCGGTTCGGCCCAGGTCCTGCCGAGGTCGTCGGAGTGGAAGACCGACGGCCCCCAGTGGAGGCTGTCCCCGCCCGCGAGGAGGCGCGGGGTCGGTCCCCTGGTGTCGATGGCGACCGAGTAGACCGCCTGTGCGGGGAACGCCGGATCGTCGAACTCCCACCGGCCGTCACGCCTGCGGCCGATGAAGAGTCCCTTGCGGGTGCCTACGGTGAGGAGTACGTCGGGCATGACTGCGACCTCCAGGACGCCGTTGTCGCGGATACGGGCCAGTCTGCACCCGGCCACTGACAACGGCTCCCGGACACTCCCGCGCCCGGCCCCCGGAACGCGAACCCCCGGTTCGTGCCGCTCAGATCGCCCAGGCGTACGGCGCCGGAGTCGCGGGAGCCTCCGCGCCGAGGTCGCGGGCGGCGCGACGGGCCCAGGAGGCGTCGCGCAGCAGCTCACGGCCGAGGAGGACCGCGTCTGCCTCGCCGTTGGAGAGGATCTTCTCGGCCTGGCCGCTCTCGGTGATCAGACCGACGGCGGCCACCGGCAGTCCGGTCTCCGCCTTGACGCGGGCGGCGAACGGCACCTGGTAGCCGGGGCCCACCGGGATCTCGGCCGGTCCGCCGTTGCCGCCGCTGGAGACGTCGAGGAGGTCGACGCCGTGGTCGCGGAGCAGCGCCGCGAACCGTACGGTCTCGTCGGCCGTCCAGCCCTGCTCCCCCAGCCAGTCGGTGGCCGAGACGCGGAAGAAGACGGGGAGTTCCTCGGGCCACACGGACCGGACGGCCTCGACGACCTCGAGGGCGAGGCGGGTCCGGTTCTCGAAGGAACCGCCGTACGCGTCGGTGCGGTGGTTGCTGTGCGGGGAGAGGAACTCGCCGATGAGGTAGCCGTGGGCGCCGTGCACCTCGACGACCTCGAAGCCGGCGTCGAGGGCGCGGCGGGCCGCGTCCGCGAACTGCCCGGTGATCTCCCGGATCGCGTCCACGGTCAGCTCGGTCGGCACCGGATGGCCCTCGGCGAACTCGACGGGGCTCGGTCCGACGGGCTGCCAGCCGGGGCCGCCGTCGGGAACGGGCCCGCGGCCCTCCCACGGGCGGTTCGTCGAGGCCTTGCGTCCCGCGTGGCCGATCTGGATGCCGGGCACCGTGCCGTGCTCCTTGAGGAAGGCGGCGATCCGGCGCAGGCCCTCGGTCTGGGTGTCGTTCCAGAGGCCGAGGTCCGCGGGGCTGATGCGTCCCTCGGGGGCGACGGCGGTCGCCTCGACCAGGATGAGTCCGATGCCGCCGGTGGCCCGGGCGGCGTAGTGGGCGAAGTGCCAGTCCGTCGCCACGCCCGCGTTCGGTCCGGTCATGTCCGCCGAGTACTGGCACATCGGTGCCATCCAGACCCGGTTGGGCACGGTCAGGGACCGCAGGGTGTAGGGCTCGAACAGGGCGACGCTCATGACGGACTCCGTTTCGGGATGCCTCGAAGGACCCTTGTACGGTACCCATCGTAGTACGGCGTCTGTCAAACTACGAGGGTTCTCGTACAATGGGCCGCATCCCGGATGAAGTGGAGCCGCCGCCATGACGACCGCCACCAGCCCCCGTGCCCTCGAACACCCCCCGCGTGACCGGATCCGTCTCGAAGCGGTGCTGCACGCGCTCTCGGACCCGGTACGCCTGCGCATCGTGCGGGACATGGCGCGCGAGGGCACCGAACTGAGCTGCTCGTACTTCGACCTCCCGGTGACCAAGTCCACGACGACGCACCACTTCAGGGTGCTGCGCGAGAGCGGCGTCATCCAGCAGATGTACCGCGGCACGGCCAAGCTCAACGCCCTGCGCGGCGAGGACCTCGACGCCCTCTTCCCCGGCCTCCTCGACACCGTCCTGACGGCCGCCGACGCCCAGGCCGTCCGCACGGAGGGGGCGGCCTAGGGCCTGTCTTTTGGATCAGGCCCTGGGGTCTCGCCCCAAGGGGTGCGGCAAGACGCCCCCTAGGGGTCGTCTTCAAAGGCGGTCTGGTGATGAGGGATCATGCTTGTCGTGGTGCGTCGTCATGAGCTTTCGGATGCCGAGTGGGCTGTGTTGT